>CAVXRP010000026.1:0-392942 GCA_963764105.1 Bryobacterales bacterium | reverse complement strand
AAGCGGTGGGTATCGTGGTTGGCACGGTGGACGCAGCGGGCGTTCACCTTTACACCGCCGGTAAGACGTCAGCCGGCGGCAACGCAACGCCCAACGGCGATACTCTTTTTGAAATCGGATCTATTACCAAAGTCTTTACTTCGTTGCTTCTCGCCGACATGATTGAACGCGGCGAAGTAAAAGCCGATGATCCCGTTTCACTGTACCTGCCGGGCCATGCGGAAATGCCCAGCCGCAACGGGAAGCAGATCACGCTATTGAATATTTCCATGCAGAATTCGGGACTGCCGCGTTTACCCGATAATATGAACCCTGCCGATCCGGCCAACCCCTATGCCGATTACGATGCGGCGAAACTGCTGGCGTTTTTAGCTTCTTACAAACTGACGCGCGATCCTGGCGAGAAGTATGAATACTCCAATCTGGCAGTAGGTTTGCTCGGCTTCGCACTCGCGCAGCGCGCGCATATGAGTTATGAGCAGTTGGTGCGGGAACGCATCTTTAAGCCGCTGCACATGGACCACTCCACCATTTCGCTATCTCCAGAGAGCAGGAAATGGCTGGCACAAGGCCACGATGCCGCTTTGAACCCAGTGAAGAATTGGGATTTGGACGCGCTCGCGGGCGCCGGAGCCATTCGTTCTAGCGCCAACGACATGCTCAAGTTTCTGGCCGCCAATGTAGGCTTGACCGATACGCCCCTCAAGCCGGCGATGGAGCGCATGCGCGCTGTCCGGCAAGAGACAGGAGTACCGCATGTGGAGATTGCTATGGCTTGGCATATCTTTTCCGAATTTCCACCAGATCTTTATTGGCACAACGGCGGTACGGCGGGTTATCGTTCTTTTGCCGGCATGGACCTTACCGCAAAGAAAGCCGTTGTCGTGCTATGCAACACGGCCTTAGACATTGACGATATCGGCAAGCACCTCATGAACGCCAAATATGCCGCGCCTATGCTGGAGCGAGTACCCGAGATTCGCCTTGATCCGAAGATCTTAAGCGAGTACGAGGGGAGCTATCAACTCGCGCCCACCTTTGCGATTAAATTTACTGCCCGCGATGGGCATCTGTACACGCAGGCCACCGGCCAGCCTGAGTTTGAGGTCTTCGCATCCAAGAAGGACGAATTTTTCTTGAAAGTTGTGGAGGCGCAGGTGAGTTTCACCCGCGATGCCGATGGGAAAGTGACGGGGATGGTATTACACCAAAACGGACGAGATGTGCCGGGGACGCGCAACAAGTAAATTGTCAAACGAGGGTCCGGAGAAACCGATGATAACCAGCGCGGCTAACGGGAAGAATCTGGCGATAGCAACGCTTCCTGCAGATCTTGAAACACCACCCGACCGCGACCCACCTTCATCATCCCTACCATGCCGTCCGAAAAGTTATCGTCCTTGATCTGCGCCGCCCGCAACCCATCCAGATAAACCGTAATCTCGTCGCCTTTGCACTCAACGGTGATGATTCTCTTCTTTGTGGGCTTCAAATCTGTCTGAATTCTCGTCCAATAAACAAGGACGTTCTCCCGGTTAAACCAGCTTTGCTTAACGAGCTTGAAATACTCGCCTTGCAGGAGCACTGCGTAGTAGCCCCTCTCATTCAAACGAAAAATCATGCCTTCAGCCTCCGCATTTGACTGTTCTGCGTCAACTGTCACGGAAGCGCGGAAATCGTACCACCAAGGGCCAAAAGCCGCCAGTTTGACCGGATCGCCCAGCACTTGAGCAAGACCGGTAACCGTGCCAGACAGTTCATACCCGCCAGGCACGTAATGGGAGCCACTATGATTCGGCCATCCACTTTGCGGATCGGAGAAATCGTCGTGGTAGGCAACCGCGCCGAACGCCGCGCTGGAAACATGCGGTTCCCAGGCGTAGGGATGTTCGACCGGTGACACTTCACACGATCCGCCCGCGAAGTGAACGGATTCATCGTCGAGCGCTCGAGCGGATACCGTGCGAGGCGCTCTCACCGTGACACCACTGCGCTGTACCTTCACTTGAATCCTGCGAAGCTTTTCGATATTTTCCGGATAATACGCCAAGGTATATTGGGCCCGCAGCATCCCGAGAATGCGGTCCAAGACACGTTTTAGCTCTCGCTCGGAAGCGGGAAAGAACGCCTCGGCGCCTGACTCCTTCGCGATGCGCTGGAATGCTCGCAGTGGATTATCCACTTCGCGTCCGCTGACCAGCGTCACCTTCTCCCCGTTGCTTCGATAATAATCCGCCTCGCCCTGACCTACAAATCCGATCATGAAAATCTGTGGTCGGGAAGACTGTACGAGGCCGATCAATTGATCGATCCGCAAACGGCTATTCTGGTCGGCGCCATCGGTGATCACCACCACCGCCTGCCTGATATTCGTACCGCGCAAACGGCAGATGGAGGCAGCCACCGCATCATACAGCGCGGTGCCCCCGTGCATTGATGAAAGCGCAAAGGGCTCGGCTGCGCGCCGCCAAGCAGGGACGAACTCCCGAGGAAATTCGGGCGGAGCGCCTGACCCCGAGCTCGTCTTGCGCGTGTCGCTTAAAAGCTGAACCAGCGGAGGATTGAGACGCTGCTCCAACGTCAGTGGCACAAACGGACCAATCTGATTGGTGAAAGGTACGAGCGAAATCTCATCCCAGCGAACATTGCCGCGGAGCAAGGGCCGCAGTAGCTCCTGCGCACGTTTCAACTTTTGGGTCGATTTCATGCTCCCGCTGGAGTCGAGCAAAATGGTCAAACTGATCGGCTGCTCTTCCGTGCCGAAGAACGCGATCTTTTGCGGATGGCCGTTCTCCAAGAGAGTGAAATCCGCGGGAGTCAGACCGCGCACGCCGTCCCCTCGCTTATCGGTTACTTCAACCGCGATCGATTGAAGATAGGAGTTCGCTCTAAAAATAGGCACAGGGCCTTGCGATCGCGCCAAAAGTGGCCAGTAAAAAAAGGACCCAATGAGCGCAAAGGGCGCGGCGGCGCGCTGCCAAATCGAGAGGAACTCCCGCAGACATTCGGCCGGCGCGCTCGATACCGTGCCCGTCTTGCGCAAGTTCCCTACAAGTGCGGCCGATCGGCACGGCATTTCAATAGCAATGGTAACCCCCATTTGATACAGCTTCCCAAGCCGGCGTGACGCGTGGCGTTCAGCTGCTCTCGAACGCCCGCCTCCACGCATTGATAGATTAAACAAATTAAACAGACCGAAAAGGAAGACCAAGGGAACATGACCCATCGCGATCAGTACACAGCCGGTCCCGCCAGCGGCGCAGAGGTGCGCAAGGATGGAGAAAGATGGACACTCGTTCTCGTCAGAGACTTGCGCCACTCGCCGCAAAAAGTCTGGCAGGCGTTAACCGACCCCGCGCATCTGCGCGAGTGGGCGCCCTTCGAAGCTGACAGCAGCCTGGATACCGTGGGAGCCACCGTGAAGCTCACCACCGTAGGAGCCCCCAAGCCGCACGTTACCGAAACTACCGTAACGCGCGCCGACCCTCCCAATTTGCTTGAATACAACTGGGGTGGTGCCGATGTCCGCTGGGAACTCGAAGCCATTAGCGGCGGCACACGTCTGACGCTTTGGCACAATATCAATCGCCGCTTCATCTCAATGGGTGCGGCCGGTTGGCACATTTGTTTCGACGTTCTCGATCACCTTCTCAGCGGAACTCCCATCGGCCGCCTCGTTGGCGGTGACGCCATAAAGTTCGGCGACTGGCAGCGATTGAACAAAGAGTACGCTCAGCAGTTCGGCGTCGAGGCCCCGGCTTGGCCGCCCAACGCCACGCAGGATTGAAGGAGAAAACTATGGAATCGAACTTGCAAAATCCAGCCCTCGTCGCCGCCAAGACCAACCGCAATACCATGATTCTCGTCATCTACTGGGGTGTCACCGCCCTTTTCTGTTTGCAGATGGGCTTCACCGCCTACGCGCAATTGCGCCTACCCCAGGTGGCTGCAGCCTTTACGCACCTCGGCTTCCCCGCCTACTTCCGCATTGAGCTATCGTGGCTCAAACTGACGGGGATTCTCGTGCTCCTCCTCCCTGCCCCCGATCGTCTCAAGGAGTGGGCCTACGCCGGCTTCGCCATCACCCTCGCCTCGGCCCTTATCGCCCATCTCGCGGTGGGCGATGGCCCCGCCGCATGGAGCTGGGCCGCAGGCGCCGGCGTGCTCTGGGGGATTTCATACTTTTCGTGGCGCCGCCTGCTAGCCACGTCCGCCAGTGCCTGACCGGACACCGCTGGTTTTGGCCTATGACAAGCGATAATAGACCGGTCTTTCTCGCCTGCTTAGTAACCTGTGCTAACGGTCATTGAAAACGTAGAAATTTGAACTTTGGCTGGCCCAGCAACATCATCCGCCATAGGGCCGGGATTATCTGCACGCTGTGGTTGGATCACTTCAGCTGCTCACTACAGGTACCAGATGGCATAATCTTGGAGCCTCAAAGCGTCTTCCGAAGCCCTCGAGGCGGGATCAACTTCCAAACAGCCGACCCACTGGACGCGATTAGTCAAGGCTGCGCCGTCAGGGTAGAGTAATCCTTAGAATGAGAGCGTCGCATCGGCGCCGATCGAGCGGAGCTTTGTAGGAGTCTCGCTTGATACGACCAGGGCGCGGTCCGGCGCTTCCCATGACGAGCCCAACTTATCTCGGTAGAATAAATTTGTGATCCAACACGCGGAAGCGATATTCGAAGACGGTCTCTTGCGTCCGCTCCAACCTCTGTCACTGCAAGACAAGCAGCATGTCCTGTTGACAATAAGAGACGCTTCAGCCCCAGACGCGAATTCGGGCCAGATCCCGGAACAGGAGTGGCTCAGGGCGCACGGTGAGGAATACAGCGGCCAGTGGGTCGCCTTAAATGGCGCGGAACTCCTCAGCCATGGCTTAGACGCTCGCAAGGTGCGCGATAAGGCGCGCGCGAAAGGCATCCAAACCGCGCTAATGTTTCATATACCAGATCAGCCGAACTTGTCGTCCGCCTTCTGGGTGTAGTGCCTGCTATCGAATTCAGCCAGACATACTCATATTTGGCGTCGGCCGACGGAATCTCGTTGCCGGTATTTCTGAACGACGGCGCGGAAAGGATCAAGCTGCTTGCGCAGGTGGATACCGGGGCTTCTCACTGCCTGTTTGAAAGAAGGCACGCCGAATTGCTGAACCTCGACGTGAAGGTGGTGATCCGATGGCATTCCGCACCGCACGGGGCACGTCGAGGCCTTTGGTCATCTGGCCACCATTGAGACGCTCGGTCTGAACTTTGAATCGGTAGTATATTTTTTCGCCGATGAGCGGATTAATAAGAACCTGCTTGGGCGCCTCGGTTGGCTCGACCGCATTCGCATCGGCCTGATCGATATGACGGCGTGCTCTATTTAGCGCCTTACGACCAAGCCTAAATCCAGCGCCGGGCCGCCGGAGCGGCGCTCGCTGCCCGCTCGCGACACCAGTCTCAAAAATCCTTCCCGAAGGAGAGCAAAGTGTGAGAGAACAAATATGACTTCAGAAAACCTCCCTCAAAACCATCGCCAGAAGCAGCTGGCTATTATTGTGGATCTGGATGAGACGCTGTGCACTCAGTTCGATGTTCCAGTCGAATCCGGGGTAGCCGTGTTGCGGCGAATTGATCAGTCCAAACTGCACGTCCACTACGTAACCGCCCGCACAGCTATTTGTCGCGCGGGCACGGAGAGATTCGTTCGAGCGTATCACCTTCCAGGAATCCAGAATGTTCACTATTGCCCGGAGTCGATTAAGAGTTTGGAGCACAAGCGGAGGCTTCACGAGGCGCTCAGTCGAAAATTTGAAGTGATCGCCAGCATCGGCGATTCTTTCGAGGAACAGCAAGCGGCAGCGACGGCCGGAATTTACTTCGTGGAGGTAGACTCCTACGAGCCTGCAGGCGCGTGGTCAATCCTCGCGCAACGACTTGCTGGATTTGGCGAGATCATGCGCCCTTAAATTCGCCAAAGAGAGCAGTGCCGAAAGTCGCCCACAGCGAGATCCGCCCCGCGCCTCTTCGCCATTAAGAAGTCTTAACAACTCACGATCACAGAATTTCGCAAAACTTTATTTTGCAATAAAGCCCTTGACTAACCATAAAAATACGGGTGCTATTTATTTATGGGACCCGCTGTACTGCCGAAAAGCTTACAAGAAGCCAAAGGCAAGATCGCCAACCTTCCAGCTAAACCGCCTTCGACGGCCACACAGACCGCAAGTCCATGCGGCGTGAACGCATCTGGTAGTGACGTTAAGGTGGGTGATATCAGTTGCCCTCCTCCTGTCCCTAATAAATGACCCATAGAGAAATTATTGCTGTCTGCGTATTCGCACCGATGGCGTTCTGTCAGACGAACGCGCAGCGCACTTCTACGCCTAGCATGGCGGCAACCCAGACGAAGGCTCAGTGCAGTGTCAACGCGCTGAAAAGCAACGTCCAGATCGGCTCACTGACTTGCAACGCTATAGATCTCAATTTCGCCAAGGAGTTTAAGGCTATTGCCGACGGTACCAAGCAGGATACAAGACTGCTGAATCTAGTCCTCGAACAGTTGCGAACACTTTCTGGACAATTGCTGGCCCGGGGCACTGTCCAATTAAACAATGCGCCCGGGGGATTCGCCGTAAGCGGTGGCGCGCTAATCAATCCGTCCGTAACGAACGTTGGGCCACCTCCTGCAAAGGTGATATGGACTCAAGAACAAATAAACTCTCATCTAAAAGGGTCGATATAACGCTGTCGGTCGATCATTCCATCGATATCCCGGCGTTTGTTGCCACGTGTGAGCGGCCATGCCATACGTTTCTAGCTTTTTATATGGAGTCACCAACACATGCAATGTTGGTAAAAGAGACGGCTCTTAGCGCTTCAGCAAACCCTAAAATAGCCGGGGTCATGTTACCGTCTCCGCGACCTCTTGGGGTTGGGGTTAAAGTGCATTGGACGATTGAATCTGCAGACGATCTTCCGATTAGAATGCTCGATGTAGTAACGCTACCCTCAGAAGAGGCCATCAAATTTGAGCAATAGCCAACCACAATATGGCTGGGCCACGCTCAATCTGTTTTAATTTTTACTGCTGCTTTTCTTCCCGCGCGCCGTTCTGGTTTCGTTTCTCTGTGCCGCTTGAGTTCGGCGTCCAGATCGGCCTTGGACACTTTCGCCAGTTTTTGCATAGCCTCCTTGAATCGCTCGAATGGATGAATGTCGGACTCGCGGAGTTCTTCCATGCTGATATCATGTCACGAAATCAGGAATGGAGTTAATCCTTGCCAGATCAAGAGAGCGGCCAAACACCAGCCAAGAGCGCCAACGAAAGTGCAACGCCGGAAGCTAAATCGGTAAAAACGGTCTCCGAACAAAAAGAGAAAATGGCCGATAGCACCGCACGCAATTCCGACGATGATCGTACAGACACAAAGGAACTTGCCCGTGAAATTCACTGGGTTGAGAAGGTTACCATGTGGAGTCAGATCGGCTTGGGCCTCATCGGGATTGCTGCTCTCATTATTTATGGCCGTCAGCTTTCGACCATGAATGGGCAGCTTGACATCATGCAGCGGCAACTTGCCGCTACTGATCGACCGTGGATAGAAATTGTAAAGGCCATTCCTACTGACTTGCACTTTATTCAAGTTGATGATCCTTTTGAAAAGCGACCGCAAGCGACCGTTGGGATCAAGTTGGTTGTCAAAAATGTGGGCAGGACGGTTACTCAAAACGTACGAATGAAGACCATGATTATCCATCAACCGATCAATTGCCCTGAAGGTTTTTTTCTTAGTGAAGAGCGTCGGACATGCCAAAGCGCTTCCCGCTTGCACGCCACAAATGCGATCACACTGTTTCCAGACCGCGAAAATCTTCCAGACGATATGAGCGATTTCTTTTGGTCCGTGGTTGAAGAAAAAGATCTGTACCTCACTGATTCCGGCGCGAAGTACGTCCATCTTGTGTTCGCCGGATGCGTCGCTTATGACATCCCCGGAGCCGCCGATAATCCCCACCACACTGGATTCGTTTATACATTGAATCCATTCTTTAAGAATGGCCACGTACCGGACTACCAGAACACCCCCATCCGTTACGCTATTGGCACAGGCTTCGCATCTTCCGAAATTACGCTGAACCCAATCAGCGGATTTAGTGACGTTAACTGACCGTCCAATTACTGGAAAAAGTGTGAAAATCAGCGCCAACACCAAAGTCAATAGTACTTTTTGGGTTTGATTAGTCAAGGGCTTTGTTGCCCTTTATTTTGCCCTCTTTTCAACATCTTGCCGCATCCAAATTCATTTTCCCGTTCGCCCGAATTCTAACCTGAGGGCGTGACGGCGTTCCGCGCCTTCACCAAAGGAACCTGACATTCATGAACCCTATTTCGACAACCAATGCGCACCCCAAAACCTTCCCCGCCCTCTCCGCAGACCAGAAGAATTTTTTTCGTCGCTGGCCCCTTACTTTAATACGCGGAAAAAAATTGCCACCGCCACTCGAAAATTTCGCCACCAATCCTCGCGTCAAAAACCTCGCCGAAATTCGCCGGAATTGGGGGTTTCTATCGCGTCCCACTCACTTATTTTTATAGCGAGCCAAAAATTCGCCAGCAACCGCCGCTAGTTTCCACGCGCAGAAACACTCATTTCACCCTCCAAAAGCCAACGGCCCGCATTCTCTCGACGGAGAACGCGGGCCTTCTGAGCGCGGTCGTTAACGGTTTTGCGAAGACGTTACTTGCTGGGGGTGGCCGTTGGCGCAGCCGCCGGCTTCACAGCAGGTTTAACTTTCTTCACATGCTTCTTAGTCGTCTTTTTGGTGGTGGCCGTAGCCGCCGGCGCAGTGGTGTTCTGAGCCTTCGGAGCAGCCGGAGCCGCCAGCATCGCAACAGCAGACAACATCGTAATCGCAATCAACTTTTTCATTTTCGTTTCTCCTCTTTGTGGCGGCTTTTGTTTTTTCTCCCCGCCCACATCTCTACTTTGCCCGCAATCGCGTTCCCGCGCCATCGCGTCGATCGGTGATTCTCGACTAAAGATCTTAATGAAAGAATCGTCATGATGCAGCACAAAGAAATTCGTGTAAGAGCCCAGTGGCATCGCGTCGTCGTCGCCGGCATTTTGTTCTCCGCGATACTGCTTCTGTCCGCTGTCTTCGTCGCCTGGCGCACTGTCCGTCAAATCGACTTGCGAGCCGCGCAATTCACCGAACGCGAAACCGCCGCTAAACAGGCCATCGAAGCCATCGAACAAAAGCAGCACGAGTTGAACGAGCGCTGGCTCCAGTTGGCGCGCAAAAAGGACTATGTGCGCCGCGAAGAAATCCTCGATCAGCTCGCGCAAAGCCGCCAGCAGATGACCACCTCGCTCGAAGCCGCCTATGAACAAGGCGAACTGCTGCGCGAAAGCGTCTATGAGGAAGGCCACAGCCTCTTGCATTGGACCATGTGGACCTTCGCTGGCTGCGTCGCGCTCTGGTTGGTCTGCGCCGTCTGGGCCGTCAACGCCTCCGCTGTCCTGTTCCGCCGCTTGGAGCAGCAGGCCTCCGCGCTCACCCGCTTGCAGTTTCAATTTCTCGAAACACAGGAGAATACCGCGCGCCGCTTTTCGCATGAGCTGCATGACGAGCTCGGCCAGGCTTTAACCGCGGTCAAGGCCAATCTCTCCGCCCTACGCACCCAAAATGACCCCGCGCGCGTAGACGATTGCATGCATCTGGTCGATCAAGCCATTAACGATGTGCGCGAGATGTCGCAATTGCTCCGCCCCACCATGCTTGACGATTTTGGTATCGATGCCGCGCTCCGCTCCTTGACCGAAAGCTTCTCCCAACGCACGGGCATCGCCATGCGCTATCAAAGCACTCTGGCGAATCAGCGCTTGCCCGATCAAGCCGAGACGAATCTCTTCCGCATCGCCCAGGAAGCGCTCACCAACGTCGCTCGGCACGCGCAGGCGAGCGAGGTGCAACGTCGATTTAGCTCGCCAAAACGGCCTAGTGACTTTGAGCATTCGAGACAATGGCAAAGGGATGGAAACCGCTCGGCGCAAAGGCCATAAACAAACTCTCAACAGCGGCGGTTTAGGCATCGCGGGCATGGAAACGCGCGCTCAAGCTTGCGGCGGGCGCTTAAGCGTCGAGTCCGCGCTGGGTGAGGGCACGAAAGTCGAGGTCACATGCCCGGCTCAACCATAACAATCCTTCTAGCTGACGACCACACCATCGTTCGCCAAGGCCTCAAACTCATTCTCGCCGCCCATGCCGATCTGGAAGTGGTCGGCGAAGCCGCAAACGGCCGCGAAGCTGTAGACCTCGCCGCCAAGCTGCGGCCCGATATTGTTCTTCTTGACGTGCAAATGCCCGAACTCAATGGCATGGAAGCCACGCGGAAGATGGTGGCAGCCCATCCGCGCATCCGCATTCTGGTCTTGAGCATGCACAAAGAAGCCGTCTATGTCCGCGAGATCCTGCGCGCTGGTGCTCGCGGCTACATTCTCAAAGACGCGATCGATACCGAACTGTTGAGCGCCATCCGTTCGGTTGCCAACGGTGACGGCTATATCAGCCCGGCCGTTTCGGGCGCTTTGAACGACAAGGCGAAGGACTCGAACGACCCGGTCGGCCTGCTCTCCGCCCGCGAGCGCGAAGTGCTGTTACTCATTGCTGAAGGCAAAACCAACAAGGAGATCGCCACGCGCTTAAACCTGAGTGTCTATACCGTCGATTCCCATCGCGGCAAAATCATGGAGAAGTTAAACTTGCATAGTGCCGGCGAATTGGTGCGCTTTGCTATGAAGAATGGCCTGGTAGATTAATGAAACTCGCTGGATTCCTTCTTATGCCGGCCGGATGGTTCATCGCAGTCTCCGCAGTAGTATTGCTTCACACAGTGCCGGCCCAGACAGTCTTCTGTCTGCTGGGTTTCGCTATTGAGATCGTGGGATTCGTTTTCGTCGCCCGCGAACATCTCCCCAAGCGGAAGACGAAAAAAGAGTTTGTGGGGCAGACCTCCTGGTCTGCGGCAGACCTCCCGGTCAGCCTTACAGAGGATCAAAAGTGACACCTGAATCTCGCTTGCCACTCATCCTCCTCATCCCCCTCGCCCTAGCAGGACTGACAATCCTAAATGCCGGCTTAACGCGTTCGCGCAGCACCGCCCACATTCTGCTGGCTTCCTTATCCGCAGTTTGCGTCGCCGTTTTGTTCTACACTGCCATCGGCTTCAGCCTCGCCAGCGGCTCTGGGCACGCGCTTCATGTTGCCGGAAGAGACTGGAGCCTGCTCGGCAATGCGCGCCTTTTTGCCCTCGGCATTGACTCGCCACTCACCCTCTTGCTTCAACTCTTCTCCGTCGCATTCGCCTCACTCATCTCAGTAGCAGGCGGAGCAGAGCGTTGGCGTATCGCCGCGGTCTGCGCTTCAACGGCCTTGTTAGCCGGCATTATCTACCCACTCTTCGTTTTCTGGGCGCAGCTCGGGTGGCTTAATCAACTAGGCTTTATCGACGGAGGCGGCGTCGCTAGCATTCAAATCCTGGGAGGAGCGAATGCGCTGTGCATCGGCTGGATTCTCGGCCCTCGCCAAGGCAAGTTCACGCCCGATGGCATCCCCACGGCAATGCCCGGACACAGTGCTGCGTTTGTACTCTTCGGTTGCCTCCTTACACTCATGGGTTGGTTCGGCTGGACCGCTGGCTCTGCCGCCAACGCCACCGCCGCCGTATCCATTCTCGCTGCCATCAATACCGTTCTGGCAGGGGCCGCCGCAGCCATCGCCGCCCTAGTGGGCACGCGGGTGCGCTTTGGAAAACCCGATGCCTCGCTCACCGCCAACGGCTGGGTCGCCGGCTTGGTGGCAATGAGCGCGGCAGCGCCGTATGTCAAGCCCGCCGCGGCCATTCTCATCGGCTTCGTCGCCGGAGGCGCCATCGTCTTCGCCATTGAAATTATCGAGTTGCGCATGAAAGTAGACGATCCCACCGGCGCCATTTCAGTACACGCCGTGGCGGGCATCTGGGGAGTCATCGCCCTCAGCATCTTCGGCAACGCCGCCTTCCTACCACAACTCCTGGGTGTCGCCACACTCATCGGAGTCGTTCTGCCGCTGAGCTACGGCTTAAATCTATTGATGAATCGCTTCGTCCCCTACCGCGTATCGCCAAGCGGTGAGCGCCAAGGCCTGGATCTCTTTGAACTCGGCGCGGGCGCTTATCCGGAGTTCGTCATTCAGCGAGAGGACTTGATGCGCCGTTAGCTCCTCGCCAAGCCGATCACTAACCCTCCGGCAACAATGAGTGAGCCGCCCAGCAGTAAAGTGACACTGGGCTTTTGACCGAATGCAAAAAACGAAATCAACTGCGCGACTACAAAGAAGAATACTACATAGATCCCCAGCAGTTTGCCGAAATCCCAAGGCGGCGCATTCACCACCCAGCCATAGGCAAACAACACGCACCCACCTATGAGATAGATCAGAAGACGCGAGGCGAGACGCGAATTGTGCAGCCCCGCGCGCACGATGGCGTCGCCGCCCGCCTCCAGAACCGCCGCGGCAAAAAGGATGAGTAGAGCAACAGTGCGGCTCATAGGCCCTGCCGCCCACCCGCAGTAACGAAAACCCTCCCGCTACAACGCCCGACCCCTAGCCGAGCCGCGACTGCCAAGGAGCGATAACGATTTGGTCCAAATCCCAGCGGTCTTTCAACAAAATGTCTAAGCATGTTTTGCCACATAAAGAAGTAAGGCGAAAACGGCAACCGGAATCATCGCCAGCAGAACATAGAAGAGAACCTTCTTATAAAGCGGTGATCGTCTATGTTGCCAGGTGTGCAGCTCCAGCCGGTCTTCCGAAACCCCGACTTGATCCTGATGCTCCAGATCGGAAGCGAAATCCCTCGCCCGCGCATAGCGGTTTGACGGATCGCGCTCAATGGCGCGATAGATGATCTCCTGCATTTGCGGCGTAATCCTCGGATTCAGTTCGCGCGGCGGAACTGGATAATTCAATAGGCGGTCGTTCATGATCGCAAAGGGATTCGGACCTTTGAACGGCACTTCGCCGGTCAGCATCTCGTAGAGCATCACGCCCGCGGCATAGATATCGCTGCGTCCGTCCCCGCGCTTCCCTTTCACCTGCTCCGGCGAAATGTAATCGGGCGTGCCCATCAAATTCGAAAGCTTGGCAAACGTGATGCGGCGCGCGCCATGCTGGCCGGCAATACCAAAATCAATCAGCTTGATGCTGTCGTCGGGCGCGACCATAATGTTTTCGGGCTTTAGATCCCGGTGCACCACGCCCTGGCTATGTATGTATTCGAGCGCTTCGCACAGACTAACCATAATGCGCGTGGCTCGTTCCGGAGTAAGCTTCTTCTCTTCCCTGAGAATGGAGCGCAGCAGTCGCCCTTCTACCCACTCCATCACCATGTAGACCTGCGACCGGTCGGGCACGGTCAACACTTTCATGACAGCCGGATGGTTGAGTTTCGTTCCGATTTCCTGCTCCCGCTGAAAGCGCTCGAAGAATACCGGCTCGCTCTCCACTTCCGGGTGCGGAATCTTGACCGCAACCGGCGTCCCGCTACGCGTGTCCGTGGCCCGGTAGATGGAGGCCATGCCGCTCCGTGCCACCAGCGAATCGATATGAAAATGATCTAGCTGATCGCCTGGGTGCAAGAGGTTCGCCGTGACTTATGAGCTTTGATCAAGCTTATAGTGCCTTCCGCGGTACATGCCAACGCGCTCCACTGCGCGAACACGAATGAGTTGAACGCTAATATTATCGCTGCCGTCGCGCTCTTTAGCAAGTGCCACCAGCGCGCCCGCGGCCTCATCCAGCGGTGCGCCCTGCCCGGCGATACGTCCAATGTCTTGGCCGTTCACCGAGTTGTGCAAACCGTCGGAACAGAGCACCAGAACGTCGCCGGCGAAGATCTGATTCTCACTGGTATCGACACTCAGAAACATGTGGCTGCCCAGCGAGCGGCTCAGCACATGCGCGATTTGCGATCGGCTGGCCTCGCCCGCCGTCACTACGCCCATCTTGAGCTGCTCGTTGGAAAACGTGTGATCTCTGGTGATCGCAGCCGCGTAACCTTGGCGTACCAGATAGCACCGCGAGTCGCCGGCATGAGACACAATCGCCCTATCATAGCGAAGCGCGCACGCCACGATGGTGGTGGCCATGTTGCTGCCGCCGGGCGTCACCGTCAGCGCTGTCTCAAACACTTTTGCGTTAGCCGCCTGCACTAAACGCGGCAGAAGCGCGTTGAGCGATTCGTTGCTGTTCGACTTGCGAAAGCCGTCGAGTATGGATTCGACGGCCAACCGCGACGCTACTTCGCCACGATCGTGACCGCCAACTCCATCCGCCAAAGCGAAGAGCCAACCCTCCGCCCCGGCATAGCCGATGAAATCTTCGTTGTGATCGCGCACCCGTCCCGGATCGGATAATTGCGCGAACTCAATCTCTAACATGCGGGCGCTGCTGCCCTTTAATTAAGTCCCTGCCGCCTTCGCTTCATCTGGCAGCAGAGTGGTGCGCCCTGTTCCCTTACTGCTGCGCAGGAAGTAAATGCCGCCGTAGATCGCCCACACGCCCGCAATACCCAGCGCCAGCAGCGGCTCCATCTTGGTGCCGATGCCGATGAACGGACCAATCAGATAGAACGCCATACAGATCAGATTCGCGAGCAGGCCGAACACCGGCACAACCAGGTGCTTCAACGCATTGAACTTCGGGTGCTTGTGATACGCCACCACACAGATGAAGCAACTCAACGCATACAGCAGGAACGTGCCAAAATTTGATGTAAGCGTGACCAGCAGAATCGTTTGCGGTAAAGCCGCCATCTTGTCATGGCTCATATAGCCGAAGCTCGACCAGAACCCGTGCGGCAGGGCTGCTATGGTTGCGTCCGAAATAGCGCCGCCGTCGCCAAAAGGCACGGACACGCCAACAATGCCAACCACGGCGGAGATGATAGCCAGTGTCCAAATGGCGCGATGGGGCGTGAGATTCGCGCCATGCAAAGCGCCAAAGTGGTCGGGCAACTCGGCGTCTTTGCCCATTGCGTAGGTGACCCGGGCGCCCGTGTTCATGCAGGAGAGCGTCGTGCCGATGATGGCTAGAAAAACGGTAAACGCTTCGATGAGCATAAACGTACGGCCATTGCCTTGACCAAAGATTGCATCGCCGATCATGATCATCATGTCGCCGATAGGCGCTGCCGAGCCGGTGGCCGACGTCATCGGGTAGCCGCTATTCAAGAAATACTCGGCGGCAAAATACTCAATCAAATAACAGAACGCCCCCTGCACTAAGAGTGAAGTGATCACCGCTATCGGAACGTCGCGCTTGGCGTTCTTCGCCTCGGCCCCCATCGCTGTCACCGATTCAAATCCGACCAGGATTAGAATCGCGACCGTCGCCTGAATGAACACCCAACTCAAATTGTGAACACCAACGACGGAGCCTGCGGATGGATGCGTAAGGAAGTTGCCACTGGCGTCCTTCTCTGGATAGCTAATGTGGTACGGCACTGGCTTACCCGCTGCGTCGAGCTTGGGTTGCGGGACGCCGTTGGCATCTCTAACAATCGTTTCGGTCTTTCCATCCGTCTTAGTCGCGAACTCATAGGTGTAGGCTTCCCCGGAGGAGGAATCGAACTGATAAGCCACGCTGCCTGCCGGGTGATTCATCCGGTAGCCCAAGGCCATCACCGAAAAGACGAGTAGAGCCGAGATCTGGATGACGTTGATGGCGATATTAATGGCGGTGGATCCATTGATCCCGCGGTGCGCGATCCAGGCGATCGCAAACGAGAAAATAATTACAATCACCGCCATGAAGGCCGGCCCCGGATTCGAAGCGCTCATAAAGTTCGGCCATAGCGTCCCGGTCAAGTAGCCGACCAATTCACCCATGACGGCCACCATCACGCCCGGGTAAACCCAATAATATAGGTGAGAGCCCCAGCCCACAATGAACTTCGAGATGCGCGCATAGCGCCAAGCCTTTTCGTGATTCAGGAACGATTGTTCCGCGAAGAAATAGGAACTGCCGGTACCCGGATAAAGCTTCGCCATTTCCGCATAGCAAACAGCGGTCGCGAGGCACAACAGTAAGGCCAGCACGATGCCGAGCCACATACTGGGCGCCGTTGCGCCGGCCGTACCCTGTGCCACAAAAGTCAGCCACAGGAAGGCGCCTGGCGCAATGAGCGCCATCGCATTCATGGTCAAGCCCGTGAGACCCAGCGTCGGTTTCATTTCTGCTTGCTCGTTCTCTGCCATCTCGTGCCTCCTGAAAGTCAGTCCTAAACTGCAAAACGTGAAATCGCGTTGGGACACTATACAGGGTGTCGATTTACCGACGAGGTAAGGAATGAAGACGCATTAATCCAACATAAAGGATTACTAAATGAAATTGTAAACAGCCGCTGAGCTGCCAGCCAAATCGAAAATTTTGATTACTCTAATGCTTTTTGAGGACTAGTCCTCAATCGACTCACAAGCCAATTTGTTTCAGATGTTTGCGCCAATCCAATTAGCGCCACGGTCAGGAAAGAGCCTCCTGAACTTGCTTCTCCGGCCCGCATCCACACAAGATAAAGAAGCCATCAAAGTTCGAGTTTCCCTTGGAACAACATTTCCGGCGGGTAGAAATATTGAGCAAGGTAGAGGCGCCCAATCAACGCCACGAATTCCAGCCGCTTATCGTCAGCGGTGATGTGCGCAGATCGAGGAAATAGAAATATGATAGTGGCGACCGAACTTCCATCCTGGCGAAGAATGACGCGGGAAGGCTTTATGTCTTTCCTGCCGTCTTCCTTTAAAGCCGCATTTTGTCTCAGCATCGCAGGTAGGGTTTTCAGATCCACGTTGTACATCGCGCCCTTCAGCGGGACGTCGTAGACGACGAGCGCATAGTCTTCGCCGTCGAGATCGGGGGCATCCTCCTCTTTCGCCTTGATTTCTGCGACCCGAACCGGGGTAGCGCTTCCCCAGCGGACCATAATCCTCCGAGGAATGCCGTTGGCGTCCAAATCCGTCCTGCCGGGCGCTCGGTCCTTGGTTTTGATTCCCGTGAGATCGTTCAGATCAAGCCCGGAACTCTTGCCCCCTCCTTCGGCGGTCATGTTTCCGCCGTCTCGCCGTTGCCATTCACTCAACCCAGGGAGTAACGCCGGAACGATCGACTTAACCCAAGGCGAAGCTCCGAGGAATTCCTTGGCCTCCGCCTCGCTCCACTCGGCAAGCGGCTTGCTGGTCCAAGCCGGGTCTGCCGCCGCCAAGTGAATCGCAATGAGACACAGAAAGGCCAGCGGCAGGATTTTTTGAATCGACTGCAATTTCATATCAAAGGCGAACGAGCAAAGCAAAAATCCAACGACGCTCTTGTTTACGCAGATCTGGGGTCCAACCGGGTGTGATTGAACCCGGATTGCCATTGTTGCCGCCGGGAGGAGTGATGCCGCCCGGTCCGGTGAAGTAAGGCACATCCGCACCGCGCTGCGTGAATTCAACGCGCCACGTCACGAACTGCGTAGGCATCCAGTCGAAGGTTGTCTGGAAGTCGTATGCCTTGAATTGCTGGCCCGGATTTTGGGTGAAATAGGGAGTTCCAGTGCTGGCAGTGGCGCCGTCAATCGGCGGCAGGAGAACCAGATAGCGGCCTGGATTATTCATCCAACCACCGCCAACCGTGGCGCCGAATTTATCCCGGTCGAACCACCAACGGTGATACAGCATGCCGCCGACAAAATTTTGCGCCGGCGTGTTCGCGTTGCCGTGGGTGCAAACAACCTTCGGTGCGGGCGTCGTGCCGCCCACTACCACTTGTCCACCGCCCGTTTCGCAGCCGATGTCGAAGGTGAACGAGAAAGCCATGCGGTGCATCAGCATTTTCGGATTCTGCCAATACTTCCATTCAAAGCTATCGTCTTCGTGAGAGCGGGTCCGGTGGGTCCACAGCGTATCTTCACCGGCTGTGTAAGTATTGAAGACGAAATCCCAATTCTCGGTGGGCCGCCACAGAATCTGCCCGCCAACCCCCATTCGGCCATTGTATTTGCCATACGATTGCCAACCGTTAATAAGCCATGGCTCAAACTTCAACTTGTTGGTGGGGAAATATTGCACGCGCATGCCGTTGAAAAACCAAGGCGTGTTCGACGACACATAAGAAGGCTGGTAGGCCCAGTTGTCGAAACTGTAGTAACTAAACAAGCCGATGTAGGACATGAAAATACCCGCTTGGATGTTCAGCCCGTGCGCGGTGTTGATGTGGTATCCACCATAGCCTTCCGTCAGATAGCGATAGGCGTCGGCAATATCCCATTGGCCAACCGTGGGACTCGCGTCGTTGCGTGGAGTCGCCGTAGCGACTGCGCCAAACTGCGATAGAAAGCGCGCCTGCACACCCTCCCAATGAAAATCCCCGCCTAAGTTCAACTGCTGGAGAACGAATTCCCCGGTCCGCGTTCCCTCTGTGGTTCCACCCAAACTGTGATCGATGGGGTGATTGTAATCGTAGATGTAGTTGCTATCCCAGCGAAACTCGCCGGTAAAGTACTTACCGTCGAATACCGAATCATGATTGCGGGGCACGGCATTCATCCAGGTGAAGTCGCCAAACGCAAACGGCGTGACGTTATCGACCGGAGTTGGAGCCGGTGGCGCCGGCGGGGTTGGCGCTGTTTGTGCTGCCGCCGGCGGAACCGGCGCCGCCGGAGCCGGCGCTGCTGCCTCAGGGACGGCCGGCGTCGCTGCGACCGGGCCTGTCGTCGATGAAACCGGTACGACGGCAACCGGCTTTGGCTGGTTCAACTGGCGTTCCAGTTGTTCGAGCCGCTGCTTCAGATCTTGGATTTCTTTTTTCACATCGCCATCGACGGGCTGGTCCGTGGCCTGGGCTTTAGCACTCTGAACCAACAGAGTTAGACCCAGCAACGGAACAGTTAAAAAGCCCAGAATCTTCGATTGGACACACTTCATAATTTTCCGCTCTCCCTATGGAATAAGACTTTGACTTCCGTGCTGCGCGAGGAGCACTTACAACTCAATTCCGGCTCCCACGCCTGACGCGGGTGAGGGGACGCGGTTTGGGTGACTGCTAGCGTTCTATGTCAGTAACTTTACGGTCAATTACTTTTTGCAAGTATGGACTGGCACATCATGCGAAAGCAATAGAACTCATGAAGAATGACTAACAATTTTTTTAATTAGCAGTAGTGCTAAAAATCTATAACCCACACCAACGGAGCACGGGCCCATCTTCATCTAATCCTTATTACTTTCTTATTCTTGTTATGGCTCAGTGAACTCATAACATTGGAGAAACATTGCGTCCGTAGGAACGAATGATAGCGGCGAGGAAACAAGGATCACATAAGGGGTTTTCAAGAAAACAGGCTCCCACACCCGGATACAGCCCCTTTTGAGGTCCGTCGCCTTTATGCCTTCTTTATGTCGTTCGATTTATCCTCTTCTTGACTTGACTGATCCGGCCGGACACATTCTGATCATTGATGACGAATCGTCGATTCGCCAAGTGCTGAAAACGACTCTCACCGCCTTTGGCTTCACAACCGACGAAGTTGCCAATGGGGAAGATGCGTTGGGCTTGTTGCGGCGGAGGAAGTTTGAAGTCGTGCTGCTGGATTTGAACATGGCCGGCATGGGTGGTTTTGAGGCTTGCACGGAGATCCGCCGAATCGCTCCAGGCCTTTCGATATTGGTGCTGAGTGTGCGGGATTCACAAGACGACAAGGTGCAGGCGCTCGAGGCAGGCGCTGACGATTACATTACGAAGCCATTCCATATCAGCGAGTTAGTTGCCAGACTGCGCAGTGCGGTGCGGCGCGCCCGGCTGCTGGGCAACAACACCGGAGGAATTATTTCGATCGGCAAGATCGATTTGGATCCGGCACGGAGGACGGTTAAGAAATCGAATCGACTCGTGCACCTGACGCCAAAGGAGTTCGACCTGCTCCACTATTTGATGGCGAACGCCGGCCTTCCCATTACGCACGCGCGACTGCTGCAAGGCGTGTGGGGCGCCGAGCACGGAAACGAGCTTGAATACCTGCGCACTTTCATTCGCCAGTTACGCATCAAGCTGGAAGACGATCCCGGCAAACCAACGCATCTGATAACGGAGGCATACGTGGGTTACCGGTTTCGCGGTCCACAAGATCTTTTGAATGGTGACAGCGGTTCCGCCGACCAGCCGCGTGTTTAGTTATAGACATAAAGAACATATAAGGGCGCAGGCTTGTGCTAAGTCAATAGCTTACAACGATTCACTTAGGGGACCGCAGCGTAGCTGGCCAATCCTTATAAGTTCTTGTCCATTGAGGTTAAGGCATTTTCGACGCTGCGTCTTGCGCTCGCTTCTTGCAAGGCGACGAAATTATTACTTTGGCAGCATTCTAGTGTCTTCGGCCGTCTTTGTCCTTCGAGCAAAAGAGCTGATCACGGTTAAGTATTTTTAACCGATTGCTTATGCTTTCTTTAGATCGGAGCCTCTACACTCGCTTAAAGATCAGTTGAGTTTGACTTAGAGACACCTCGCTCGAGTCTCCCAAAGCCACGAAAGCTTTTTCAAGCTGGACTTCCTTTTCGATTCGGCGAACACATGATTCTCAAGCCTAGCTGCTTCACTTTTCTGATTCTCTCTCTGTCCGTGACCGGCTCGACGCTTTATGGCGAAGACGCCTTGGCCGCTGTTCATGGAGTTACCAAAACGGCGGACGGCGGTGTCTTGCCCGGGGTGAGGGTGGTTGTCCGAAACACCGGAAACAACAGCGATTCGGCCGCAGTAAGCGAAGCCGATGGATCATTCGAGATCGCTGGGTTGGCGGCGGGCCACTATACGCTAGCGGCCACAAAAGCGGGATTCGAAGCGATCCCTGAGATAACCATCGAGTTGAGTAACGGGCAAAGTGCCGCAGTGGAGGTGCCGCCCATGAAGCTTGTCGCCCCGGCCGCAGCCGCACCCCAGGTAAAGCCGCCGCCGGGCTTCTGGCGACGCTTTGCGCAGGCTTACGCCGACGACTGGCATCCCGCCCCGGCGACACAAAATGCTGCGGCGCCGGCATACCGCGGCTATCCGCCAGTTGAGGACAACCCGCCTTATCCGTTTACTGTTTGGCCGATGGGAGGGACGGTGAACATTGGCCAGCCGAACGCCTCTCCGTACCCGTTGCTTACAGCGTTAGAAGGGGGCTCGGACGGCGATTTCTGGAAAAGAACGGGACTGCAGCTCTATGGCTGGATTAATGTTGGGATGAACATCAGCAGTTCGAAAAACGGCCCGTATGCGAATGCGCCCGCCGCTTACAACCAGATTGCCAATTCGGTGCAACTCGATCAAGCCACTCTGTATTTTGAGCGCGACCCAGATACCGTGCAGCAGGACCATTTCGATTGGGGTTTCCGGCTCACCGGCCTCTACGGAATGGACTACCGATTCACCACCTCCAACGGAATCCTCAGTCAGCAGCTACTCCACACAAATCCGAACGGGTCAATCGGCAACAAATACGGTTTTGATCCTGTCATGGCATACGTCGATCTCTATTTTCCACACGTCGCGGAAGGTCTGGATGTAAGGATTGGCCGTTATATCTCGCTACCGGACATTGAAGCGCAATTAGCGCCGAATAACTACACTTACACGCATTCGCTTGTTTATACCTACGATTGCTATACGCAAGACGGCATTAACGGCACTTTTAAACTCAGCGATCATTGGACGATTCAAGCCGGGCTTTCGGCTTCTTGCGATACCGCACCCTGGACGAAAGAAGCGAAGGCGACGGTGAACCTTTGCGCCGCTTACACGTGGCAACAGGGAGGCGACGACGTCTATATTTGCGCGAATTCGCTCAACGATTCCGATTACTCTTACAATAACTTGGCCGCTTATTACTTCACTTACTATCACAAGTTCAATAGCAAGTGGCACACCGGAACAGAGGCTTGGTATCAATATGAAAAACATACACCGAATATTTTCAACCCGGCGGCGCAATCGTTGCTGATTATCAACGCGAATGGAGCATATTGCGACCGTCCCGACGAACTGACCTGCTTCGCGCCGGAGTGGTCCATTCTCAACTACACAAACCGCCAAATAGGGAAAAAAGATTTCATCAGTTTTCGTAGTGAATATTTTGACGACCTGAAGGGGCAGCGCACCGGTTTCAAGACTCCCTACGTAGAAGACGGTATTTCGTGGAACCATTGGGTCGGTAGTACATTAGTGTTCCGTCCCGAAATTAGATTCGAGCACGCCTTCGATATGGCCGCCTACAGCACGGGAACCAAGAAGACGCAGGTCATGTTTGCGGGCGATATCATCTACTTTTTCTAATGGCTGACCGGGAGGTCAGCCGCAGGCCAGGAAGCAGCTCAAGGGGCCTGCCCCACAAATGCGCGTCATTTTGGCGGCAGAGCAAACTTGTAGCCGATATTGGCTTCGGTGATTAGATACTTAGGTTGGGAGGGATCTGCCTCCAATTTCACGCGGAGCTGCCGTATATAAGTTCGCAGATATTCAATTTCCTCGCTGTGCGCCGTGCCCCAAATCACCCGCAAGATCTTGCTGTAAGCGATGGGCGAGCCCGCGTGCTGCATTAGATATTGGAGCACGTCAAACTCTTTGGGTGTTAAGCGAATGCGACGGCCGCTTTGGTGCACGGTGCGGCGGTTCGGGTCGAGTTCAATTTCTCCATAAATCAGGGCCTTCTGAATATCGGTTGAACGATTTCTGCGGATTGCGACTTTCAATCTGGCTATCAGTTCGCGAATGTGAAAAGGCTTGGTGATATAGTCGTCCGCACCGGCTTCCAAGGCTTGCACGATATCGTCCTGGCTGTCCCGAACGGTTAGCATTAGGATGGGGAGAGTGGGAAGCAAGCTGCGAATTTTGCGGCAAGCATCCAAGCCGCCCATACCTGGCATGTTAACGTCCAGCAATATGACGTCAAACTGGTTTGTGCGCAGTGCGGCCAGTGCTTCTTCACCGTTGGAGGCTTGCTGCACCGCAAAACCCAAGCTGGACAGAGTGGTCCGGAGTACCTGCCGGATGGCAGCATCATCGTCCACCAGCAGCACGCCGCCTTTGGGTTCGTTCATAGGGTCTCGTTTCTATGTGTTGGCCCGTGTTTAGGCAACGCCAGCGTGAATGTATTGCCGTTCTCCTGGTCGCTAGTGACCCATACTCTACCGCGGTGCGCATCCGCAATTTTCCGCGAAATAGAAAGACCGATCCCGGTGCCGGCAACCTTATGACTCGACAGCGGATCGCGGTAGAAGCGTTCAAAAATGCGCTCGCGATCTTCAGGGGGTATGTACGGCCCGAAATTGCGTACGCTAATCAGAATTTCCGCCGGAGCCGGCGAGATTGAAACAGAGATCGGACTGGCGGGATCGGAGTACTTGTTAGCGTTGTCAAGGAATTGGGCCAGCGCCATGCCCGCCAATTCGCGGTCCGCTCTGAGAAACGCTTGGCCGGCCTGACCTTGGATATGGATAGGGCGGCCCGCTAACACGTCCTGCATACCGCCGACCACCGATCGAACCAACTCATCCGGGTCAAGGTGTTCGAGATGTAGCCGCACGTCTTCCCGGTCAAGCCGAGACATTCGCAACAATCTGGTTGTGAGGCTATTCAGCCGGCCCACCTCAGAATCCAGCAGCGAAGCCAGTTCAGTTTGGATTGAGTTGAGGCCGCCAATTTCGAGCAAGCCGGTTGCCGCCGCGCGCAGGGACGTAAGCGGCGTCTTATATTCATGCGCCAGCGCGTCCAGTACGGCGGTCCGCAATTGCTCGCTCTTCCGTTCCGCCTGCGCTTGACTCTCTCTGTCGAAAGAGCGGCCACGCTCCAAGCCGATGGCGATCAAGGAAGCCAGCGAATTGACGGTGAGCGGAGTCAGATCGCTGCCGCGCAAGCCGATCGCACCACTGGGCCGAACGCCCAATCGCAGCACCCTGATCCAGGTTCGATCGTCGAGCGGTGGCGGTTCCCTATCGTTAAGATACGCTGCCCGTGTATGGAATTCCAACTCGACAACATCGCCTTCCGTCCGGTCCAGCCTTGCGCCCAAGGCATCCCACAGAACGACGGCTTCCGTCAGAAACGTCCGCTGAATGAGCGAAAGTATCTGCGCGCCTTGGGCACTGGTTCGATCCAACAGTAACAATTCACGAGAGAATCCGTAAAGCCGCTCCACTTCGCGTTCGCGATTGAGCGCGCGTGCTGCCTGTAATCGGGCCTGCGTTGAAAGCCGGGTGACGATTAGGGCCGATACTTCAAAAACGGCCAGGGCAATCCAGTTTTGCGGATCGGCAATGTAAAAGGAGAACAGCGGCGGAACAAAGAAGTAATTGAGACAGAAAATCGCCAGCAGCGATACCAAAGTCGCCTGCTGAAAACCGGCGCGCACCGCTACGGCCAAAACAACAAGCAACTGCAGGAGACTGGTTGCCGCAAGATTTAAGTGGAATTGCCACGCCAGCCACGTGACCGCGGGCACTAAAGCGAACGCCACCCAGACCCGCAGAACGGAGCCGGCAAATTCCGGACGCAGAAATCTTTTAAGAACTCCCGGTGCTCGATCTTTGGAATGGGTAGACGACATTGCCGACGCGCTTCTTCAGACTATAAGCGATTGGGCGTAAGGATGTCATAAAATTTATCGCCGGTACCCTACCTGGCAACCACACCGTCTCAGTTGCTCGCTCTGAAGTAGGCTTCGTCGCCAATTTCTTCTCGTTTCCCCAAAGATGGGGCGATGGCGGACTGCACCTTTCGCAGCGATGAGCGAATGATCACTCGTCGGCGCCTTCTCAGTTATCCAACTATCGGGCGATACCCGTTGGGTAGCGTGCAGCGTGAAAGTGCCTTGCTGAGCGATCAATCTGGCATTGTGCTGCTATCCCAGCACCAACTGCCTGTTAGTCCACACGTAGTGCTTGCATGGGATCGATCGCAGCCGCGCGGCGCGCCGGTAAGTAACAGGCAAGGAGGGCTGTCACAAACAGAAGAATGGCCACCGCTGTCATCACCAGCAGATCTGTCCCCGGCACACCGTAGAGCGTGCTCTGCATCGCCTTGCCGATGAAGTAAGCTCCAACCGCACCAACACCCAGGCCGATGAGCGCCAGCACCGAACCTTCACGCAAGATCAAACGCATCACATTCGTTCCGCGCGCGCCGAGCGCAATTCTCAATCCAATTTCGTGCGTACGCTGTGAAACGCCGAACGCAACTACTCCATAGATACCTACAGCCGCGAGTATTAGTGCGAGTAACGCAAAGCTTCCGTACAAGAGCAGAACAAAGCGGTCGCCGACAAACAAGGTGTCTTTCAGCACCTCCATACTACGCATCTGTGCGAGTGCGATTTCGGGGTCGATTGCATGGACAGTGGACGCCATCGTTCGCGCCAAAGCCTCCGGGTTGGTCGTGGTGCGTACACCGATCGTGACACTTGGCAACAAAGACTGTGAAAACGGCACATCAATCTCCGGTACCTCATTGCGGGGGCCGAACGAGCGGACGTTGTGAAAAACACCGATGATCTCCCATTCGACCGCCGGTCCGAGTTTCGGCAAGCCCGGAATGATTTGCTCAATTACGAGCCGCTGCCCAATCGGGTTTTCATTCCTGAAATACTGCTTGACAAACTCCTGGTTGACCATGGCCACGTGCGCACTGGCCGCGGAGTCTTGACCAGTGAAAGCCCGCCCACTCATGATTTTGATGCCAAATGTTTTGAAATACTCCGGTGTAACGGATTGAAACGGGGCGCTGTCGTGCTGGGCGGCATCTTTCACAGGTTGGCCGGCGATCGAAAAAGGCATTCCATCGCTAGTTCCAAGCAGCGGCGTTCCGGTCACAATAGCCGCCGAAGAAACCCGCGGTGTGGCACGGATTCGTTCTAGAATCTGGCGGTAATACGCGTCGATCTGACTCGGGTCCTTGAAACGACGGTCCGGCTGTTGGAGATCGAACACCAACACGTGATCGGTATTCACGCCGAGATCGACCCGCGTCAAATTCCAAAAGCTGTGCAGCGCCAAGCCTCCCCCCGACAATAAACTCAAGGCGAGCGCGAACTCGCCAACGATGAGAAGTTGCCGGACTCGCTGGCGGGAAGCGCTAGTTGCCGACCGGCCGCCGTCCTTGAGCGCATCGCCAGGATCTACCCGCGACGCATACCAAGCCGGCGCGCATCCAAACAGCAGCCCCGAAATCATCGTCGCCGCCAATGTAACCCAAAGAACGTGCGAGTCCAATTGGAGGGCTGCCTCCGAAGGAAGCATCCCTTGTGGCATAACAGCAACCAATGTGCGGAGCAGTGCCGAGCCGAGGACAACTCCGAGCGCGCCGCCCCCCAGCGCCAGCACAATACTCTCGATCAGAAACTGCCCAAAGATTTGTTGACGCGAGGCCCCCACCGAGCAGCGGACGGCGATCTCTCTCCGCCGGACGGTTCCCTTAGCGAGCAGTAGATTCGCCACATTCACACAAGCAATGAGCAGCACAAACGCCACTGCGCCTAACAACATCCACAGCGTCTGAATCCGCTCCTTGGGAATGAAGTCGTTCTGCAGCGGCTCCACCGTCGCGCCCCATCCCTTGTTGCTGGTCGGATGCTCGACTGCGATCTGCGCGGTTACCGCGTTCATATCCGCCTGCGCCTGCTGCATGCTAACTCCCGGCTTGAGCCGCCCCATGGCCAGCAGCCAGTGGTAATCATGATTGATTTGTTCGGGCCGAAATGCCAGCGGCGCCATGAGTTGCGCGTCGTAGCGATCAGGCACACCCGGCGCCAGCACACCCACCACTGTGTAATGAGCTCCGTTGATTCGCAACTGCTTTCCAACGACGTTCGGGTCCGCGCCCAGCCGAGTCCATAGTTTGTGCGTAAGGATCACGACCCGGTCCCGGCCTGGGATGCCTTCGTCCGGAAGGAAGTCCCGGCCGGACTGAAAGCGCTGCCCCATCATGTTGAAAAAGCCCGGTGTCGCAAGCCGACCGTTCACCTGCTCAGGAGCATCGTTTGTGCCCAAGTTGAAGTTTCCACCGGTCCATGCGCACAGGCTTTGGAACGATCGGCTGCGCTGTCGCCAATCGAGAAAATCGCCGGCTGACATAACGTTCCTATAAGTCTGAACCTTCGACCAAACCATCACCAACTGCTCAGGATGTGGAAATGGGAGCGGAGCCAAGAGCGTGGCATACACAACCGTGTAAATGGCGGTCGTTGCGCCAATGCCCAGCGATAATGTGGTCATGACCGCGATTGTCAGGGTCAGATTCTTGCGCAACATGCGCAGGCTATAGTGCAGGTTCTGTGTTAGGTTTTGCAAGCGTGTCTTCCCTTCGACCGAAGCTCTGCTTGGAGCAAGTTTCGAACCAAACAAAAATCACGGTTTCGGCTGACATAGGTGCGATTTCCCCGGCGCAGGCTGTCCGGAATTGAAATTTGCGACAGCGTGGATGAGCGAAACAGAACATTCGGAACCGCGTGGGCCGCGGCGGAGCCACTCGACGGGCGCATGTGAAATAAGGCGGTGACGCTTGGTTGCTTCTGTCGTCCGAAGAAGCCGCTGCTTACGAAGCGCTGCTTGGGGGTCTGAGAGATTGGAATTCTCGGACGATTCGGAGCGATCTCGCCGCGCTTGGCCTTGATTTTCAACTCAACAATTCCAGACCTTTCTCGCCCTTCTCACCGCCCCCACAAGGCCGCCGCCTGACGAACGTCGCTTCGGCCTCAAACGATGTAATCATCGCCGATTCTTTCTCTTGACAGCAATCCGCTTTTGACGTTAGACTTTCTCTAATCCCAACGGATCATCAATCCACGTAGCTGGCTGCGTCGCCGATTCGTTGCGTGCTTTCCACCTCCTGTCTCGTCAGGGCACCTCTAATCTTCTGTGCTCTCTCACTGCCACTGAGCCGGCTGAACCGCGCGCCTACGCCGGCGGTTTGCTTAAAGGAGAGAAAATGCCAGTTACCGGAGTTCTCGCACTCGCTTCTCGACGTTCATCCCAAGCGCATAGGGCGCGGCTGCGCGCCGCCAAACAGCGATGGAATTCGCTGACACTTCGGGCGGCGCGCTTGACACGGAGCCCGTCTTGCGCAAGGTCCGCAAAACCGCATGGGGCACGTTCGTGCCGCGAAACAACGTCAGCAATTCGCGCGGCGTCGATGGGCTCATCTTGCGAGACTTCCCCAAAATCGAGTTACGGATGGATCGCCGCTCTTGTTTGTCTATTTATCTCTTGCTGCAATTTGCTGAACGGTCAATCGACATTTGGCACTGTCCTCGGCACTGTGAAGGAACCCTCCGGTGCCAGCGTACCGAACGCCGCCGTCAAGCTACTCAATAAAGGTACCAACGCCGTTCGTTCCACTGTCACGAACGATATGGGAACGTTCCAATTTACCAACGTCGAAGTCGGCACTTACTCACTCACCATTGAGTCTCCCGGCTTTCAAAAGGAAGAATTTCCGTCCTTCGATTTAGCGGGCCGCGAAACCAAACGCCTCGATGCCGACATGAAGCTGGCCACCCAAACCACCACCGTGAACGTCGAGTCTTCCGTAGGGTTGGTCGTGCAAAGCGATACCTCAAGCGGCTCCGAGACCAAGGGCTCTCGCGAGCTGGTCGATCTGCCCGTCGCCATCACTTCGCGTGCTTCTGGCTCCACTAGCCCGATGTCAACACTCACAGCCCAGCCGGGCGTGCAGACCGATGCCACCGGCAATATCTCCGTCGCCGGCACCTTGCCCACGCAGCTTTCCATGAGTATTGACGGGATCAGTTCTATGGGCCCTGGCAATAATAATGGCGCCGCCGCCCTTTCAGAGCTGTTCCCCTCATTCAACGCGATTGAGGAGATCCGTGTCAACGAAACCATCAATCCCGCCGAATTCGGTGGCGTCGCCGATATCACCACAATTTCGAAAGCCGGCACCAACCACTTTCACGGCGGCGTCTTCGAAAATCTCCAAAACAGCTACCTGAACGCCAGCGACTTCTTCAGCCACCAGACGCCCGAGCTCAAAATGAATAATTTTGGGATCTATATGGGAGGTCCCGTAATCATTCCCAAGGTATATAACGGCCGTGACAGGACCTTCTTTTTTGGTAGCTTTGAGGCGCTTCGCTTGCCTAAGAGTCAGACCATCGTCGAAAGCGTTCCCAATGTGGCCTCCCGTTCTGGCGATCTATCGGCTTATTCGGACCCACTCACCGGCTACCCCGGAAATCAGATTCCTATCAGCCAGCTCTCGCCCTATTCGCAGAAGGCCATGAATTTGTTTTTCCCCATGCCCAACTACGGGTCGTCGCAAGCTCGCCGATCTTTTCCCTGAAGAAAAAGATCCCACCAATCGCCAAGCCTTCATCGACGCCGAAATCTTCATGACCTTCCGCAAAGATTTCAGCAACCTCGCTCTTCAGGAGCGCCGCCTGCGCAACCAGCGCAACGCCGACGTCGCCCAACTCGAACAAATCCAAAAGGACCGCCGCGACAAACACGCCGCCGATCTCAAGCGCGCCCTCGCCCTTTACAAATCCACCCGCAAACTCGGCGTCCCCTTTGAACCCGCCTTCTTTGGCTTCGTTTTTCAGTTGAGGAATTGCAAGATCAAATCCATCGCGAACAAGCCAACGCTTTCGTCCAAGGTCAGCCTTCCGACCTCAGCAAAGAGCAATTCGTCGCCTACTTGGCCCAATGGAAGGAGCGCCCAGCGGCCTAAACCCCTCCGCGCCTTCAGAACCCCGGCAATCAAGCAGCGTGTCTTCAACCCCCACACCAGTAGTGCGTCTGTCGCGTAATTGACTTTAACTCTTCAGTTCTACCGCTATAACTTCAAACGGCTTATCGCTCAAATTCTCTTCTCTGTGCGTGGTCGGTGTGCCCCACACCGCGTCGCCTGCCTTATGTTTGACAACCGCCACTTTGCCTTGCGGATCGGTAACACGAAAATCCTGGTCCGTCAAAAAGACCGTCACGCGATTGACTGCATGTTCATGCATAGGAGTCGCTCCGTGCGCTGCGATGGTCGCGCGCAAAACGCGAACCTGAGAGTTCTCAAACTCGATCTTGTAATCTTTCGGATCAAGCTTGACTGGATCGAGATCGCCCGTGACCACCTTTGCTGTGCCGGGCTCTTTCAATTCGATCTCAATAATGTTGAAGGGATCATCGCTCACCACTTCCGCGGAGTGCATCCCTTCCGGTGCGCTCCATTGCACTTCACCCTCTTTCCAATCGAACACTTTCGGCTGCCGCCCGTCCTGATATTCGAAACGCTGCCGCCCCGGTTGCAAATAAATCATCACGCGGTTCTGCGTGTGCTCGTGAAACTTTCCTTTCACATGCGGAGCTTCAAGCGCGCGTCTCACCTTCACTTGATCGTTCTCAAAAAGTGTGCCCGAAGGCTCAGTGGGAATTGACCCGAACAGCGCGCAACAACTCAGCAGAACAACCTGAAGCTTCATTTTCATAAGCCCTGATGATATCGCTGCGAGCCGTCCGGCCACAACGCTAGGGTGTCTGTGGTTCTGCCGTAGGCGTTTCGAATTTGCCGCAGCGCCCGCGCAATCCTTCGCGCAATTTCTCGCGCTCTTCGGGCGTCATCTTATCCCAGCGATTCATCAGACGACGCCGCCCCATGCCTGAGGGACCGCGGAATCCGCCGAAGAAAATCCGGCTGAGAATCAGCAGCCCCAACGCTTGCCAGAAACCGATGGCATGCCACCCAAACAAGCCCGGCATCAACCAATTCCACAACTGCATCACCAGCGTGCCGAATACCGCCACGCCTATGATCGCCAATAACGCAATCTTAATGATTTTTCCTATGCGCTTCGTTACCATCTGCTTTCTCCTTATCTCTTCCTGAACTCGTCGTAAATCTCGCCCAGCCGTTCGCGCAAATGAAGCACGGCATAGCGCTTGCGCGAAAGCAGAGTGTTCACGCTCAAGCCGCTTTCGGCCGCCAGCTCTTTAAAGCTGCGCCCTTCCAATTCATGCGCCACAAACACCTCACGCTGTTCCTCCGGAAGCTCGTCTAAAGCGTCCTCCAGTTCCTCAAGCAACACGCTTCTGGCATAAGCCGCTTCCGGCCCGGCATCGGGCGCCGGCAGCAAATCTTCCAGGGCGCCCGTAATGGGATCGCTCAAAGCCTCCGGCCTTTTCTTGCGAAACGAATCGGCAATCCGATTGCGCGCCACCTGAAACAACCAGGCGCCAATATGCTCAATCGGATTCATGAGCCGGTAGGCCTCTACCAGTTCGTAGAACACTTCCTGCAGAATGTCTTCGGCGTCGCGCCCGTCCGGAACCCGTTTGCGAATGAAGCCTCGCAGCCGCGATGACTGCTGCCGCACGGTTTCCAAAATCCGTTTGTCTTGCTCGCCAACCATCGGAACCGTGTCGAGCGTCTCCATTCACTTAGGTAGACGAATCGGCAATGCAAATATTGTAAGGAAGCGCTAAATATCCCAGCAAGCAAGCGCAACCGCTCAGCGAATCAAACAGTTGCGTTCGATAAACTGGTTTTCCGAACAAAACCCTTCGAAGCAACGTACAAAACAAAGGAAGACATATGCCGCAAACCGCAAGTTCTCATCTAGGGCAAGTTCACGCCCTGCTAGCCAGTAAGCGATATTCCGTTACAGATTTGAATGACAGCGTTCTCAGAATTGAGGAACTGGAGAGCGGCATTTCGCTGCGCGCCGTTCTGGAAGGAGACATCCTATTCTTGTCGCTGGTCTGTATGACCGTGCCGGCCGCTAAAATCACCGCTGCCGTGATGCACAAAATGCTGGCCGCCGATAATGGCATCTCTACGTCGCACTTTCAGCTATACGACACTGGTAAGGGCGACGTGTCCGTCACGTTGAATAACTTTTGCAAGCTGCAGGATCTAGGCCCGGAAGATGAGGACGATATTCTTTCCTGCGTAAGTTTTCTGCTGGCGGATGTTGTGCATGCCCAGCAACTCATTGGCCAAGACCTCGCATAAGACGACTGGGCATAAGCAAAGGAAAACAAATCATGGCATTATTTTCAGATCTTTTCAACCGCGCCGGGCGGGTGGCGCGCGGCCAGGCGAATCAGGGCATGAGCGCCATAGAAGACGCTACGTTTGAGGCCACTGTCCGGCAGACCGTGCTGGACATGAAAACTCAATTGAACAACGTGGTGCAATCGTCCGCCATGGCGATGAGTAATTACAATCGCCTGGATGCCGAATATCAGAAATATGTTCGGCAGTCGCAGGAATGGAAAGACCGCGCGGGACAAGCGCTTGATGCCGGCAATGAAGATCTGGCTAAGAAGGCGCTAGCTAAGAAGGCCGAGTCCGACAAACAGATAGCCTCTTTGCAGACGGCCATCGATTCGGCCCGTCAAGCCAGTGATTCGCTCAAGAACCAGGTGATTGACCTGAAGCACAAAATTGAGGAGGGCGAGCGAACGGCCACTACGCTGGTGGCGCGCAAGAACGCCGCCATGGCGCAGCGCAAAGTGTCGGAAGCACTGGCAGGCGTCGGCAAAGCCGACAATGCTTTCGCGCAGCTTTCCAACTTCGAGCAATCAGTAGCGAAGGAAGAAGCGACGGCCAAGGCTTTCGATCAGCTTGCCAGCGCCGGCACTGACTCCAATCTGGAAGCGGAATTCGCCAAATTGCAAGGTCACACGGTAGATGCCGATCTGGAAGCGCTAAAGCGCGAACGCTTGCAAAGAGTGGAACTGCCCAAAGAATTGCCGCCCGCGAGCGGACATTAGCATGTTGTTCGACCACAAGCCGAAGCCTAGCGGCCCACAAGAGGATCTCGCCAATCTAAAGGTGACGGGCGCGCGCGTGGGAGACGTCCTTTCCGTGGTAGGCGCAGCTGCTGATTTCAGCGACCTCGATTTCACGGTAGACCGCAACGATCAGTTGGAGGCCGGAAGCCGCCGCTGGATCGAACTGAGTGGCACTTGGCGGGACAAGCGGGTTTATCTCGAAGTCCACGACGAGGAGACGCCGGAGGTCTTCGGCAACTTCGAGGGCCGGCGCATCACGCTCGATGAGCTTGGTCTCAGCGAAGACGATCTGGGGCAAATCGATGCGCGGCAGAATCCGGCGGACTTCCTCGATTTTGAAGGTAAATTTTGGATGTACCGCTTTAGCCGCGAGATGGGCGTCTTTAGCCAAGGTAATGCCACAGGCCGCGGGTTTTATGCCTGGCAATTTCAGGAAGAAGGCGGCAAGCGCTTTCTGAACGTCCGCAAATATGAAGGCGAGCCGTTCTTCGGCGCCATCTGGACCAAGATTGAACCGGCCGATGTAACGGTTTATCGGAGCGAGTAATGAAACGCCGTCAAGGCAATTTGTCTCTCTTCGCGGTTGCGCTTTTGGTAGCCGCGATGCTTCACTCGTGCGCAGGTGGTCTGCCGCCGTCGCTCGCCAGGGACATTCGGGATGAAAGCGACAAGCTACTAGCAGCGCAGCAGGAAGTACAGCACTCACAACAAACGGTGCAGCAGGATCTCACGCAGGCCCCCGACTTATTCGCCGGCGCTGCTGAACCTGCCGAGTGGACCGCCGGATTCGCCACCGCTCAACAAAAGCTCGACTCCGCGCAACGCGATGCGAGAGAATTAGCCAATCTGACTCACGCCCGCGGCAAAGATGTGGAAAGCCGCGCGCGCCGTCTGCTACAGGAAGAGCGCAGCTTACGCGAAGCGGCGGTGGCTGACTCAAAAACGCTGCAAGCCAACGCGGCCAAGTGGCTGGCGTTTCAGCATGATCTAAAGAACTCGCTTGATGGCATGAATCGCGAATATCAAACGATTCGGACGCTAGATCTATCTCCTGTCGCCAGTAAGATCGCGCAAACCGAGAAAGATTGGCCGGCAAAAGCGTCGGATTTAGATAGCCGCTTGGCCACACTGCGGGCCATTCCTAAGACTGCCGAGAGTGAGTGGACGGCAACAGCAACCGCCCGCCAGGATGCAGCTACCGGCAAGGCCACGGGCAAGGAAGTTGCGACGCTGATTGAGACTGACAATCTGCTGACGCAACAAGCGAAGACCCTGGCGGCCGGACCGGATGAACTGCGCGGCCTGTGCAATCAACTCTACGACTCCTGGGACAAGATCCTGACCGATCTTGACGAATCGCGCTATGGCCAAGATGGGCTTTACCGCGAACGCATTAAAACCGTTCGCACCCACTTCATTGATGTAGCGGCCAAAAAGACCGAAACGCATAGCGATGAGCATTGGACCACTGTCTCAGAAGCTTCGTTCGATTCCGTAAAGAACGATTTGGGCATGGCGATCGCCCACAAAGACGCTGGCCATTATGACTCAGAAGCGGTGAACACGCCGCAGCCTCCCGGCTATTCGTACATTGCTCCGCCGGAACAAGGGTCGAACCAATACGGCTACTGGACGCATAACGGCGGGGAAAGCTTTTGGACATTTCTTCCACAGTATTTGATATTGCGCGAGTTGCTGTGGAATCACGATTACCGGCCTGTCGCCGTTGGCGATTACGGCGCGTATCGCATGGCGGCGCGGAACGGCGCCAGTTACTACGGCCAACAAACTCCCAACAGCCCACCGAAATATGGAAGCCATGGAACGTTCACCCAGTCGCATTATGCCGATAGCCGCTATGTGCAATCGGGCAGCTTCAAAGGGTCGGCCTATGCATCTCGCGGCAGCAGTCCCGGATCAAGTTTCGGCAACCCGCACGCCGAGCCCGATTTGGGAAGCGCCGGAAAGCGTTTCGGGAGACAGCCCGGCAGTGCTCCGCAAGGACAAAGATTCGGCCGCCCCAGCGGCGGCTTTAAACCGAGTGGGCGAGGTTTCGGACGGCGGAGATAAGGCGGAAGAATCGGCAGGTTGCCGGGAACTATCAGGCGCCAACGTAGCGTCAACCAGAACTGCTTACTTCACCGACTCAATAATTTGAATTTCCTGCTTGAGCAGTGCATTCACCATTTGGTGAAGGGGCACGCCTTTCTCCGCCGCACGTTCGGTTAGGTAGGCTTCGACATCTGCATTCAAGTAGATCGGCAGATGGAACTCCGCGTTGGGGTGGAAAAACTTGCCCCGTTCGCCGTTGCTGAAATCATATTGCTCCTTCATGCCTGTTCCTCGTAGTTGCGAATTTCCGGCTTCGTTGGCCTTCTTGCTGAAATCAGCCGGACTCGTCCTCGCTCATCGTCAAGCCATTCAAACGTATGGATCACAATGGCATATTGCCCACTTGCATCTTTTCCGAGTGTAATCCACCGGGCTTCCATTTCGCTGTGTTCCTTTATCCGGGATTGTCACTGCGAGCGGATCACGGAATACAGTCGCGGCAAGCCTAAAGTCTAAATCCGTGTTTGCTTAAGTTCGCTTGTCCTTTGGCCGGATCCCACTGAAACTCACAGAGGAAATCTGCCATTCCTCATTTTGCGCGCCGGTGGGCGTGTCTCCTCTTTTTGTTCCTGGTAGGGCCGGGGCTCAACCCGCTTCCGGAATCATCTCGATCGCGTAACATGGACATTCGGCAACACACAATCCGCACCCGGTGCAGTTCTCATATTGAATATTGAAACCCAGGCCGACTCCGAGCTTATCGATCGCGCTTTCGGGGCAAATCGTATAGCACTTGTCGCACTCAAAGCAATTCCCGCAAGATAGGCAACGGCCCGCTTCGGCCAGCGCATTCGCTTCATCAAGCCCCTGCACAACTTCCGCGAACGTGGACTCGCGACGCCCGCTGTCAATCACCGGCTGGACGACTTGCGGCGCATGCGTGTAATACCAGCTGTTCAGCTTACTAAACGCCACGACATCGCGATGGAAGGGCGGCACATACGTCGTACCTTTCAGGTATGAATCGACGCAGCGCGCGGCTTTTTTGCCGTGACCAATGGCCGTCGTCACCGAGCGTTCCGCCGGCACCATGTCGCCGCCGGCGAAAATCCCCGGAATGCTCGTCATCATGTGCGAATCTACGCTGACGACCCCGTCTACCACTTTCATCCCGGGCGTCTTTTCGAGAAACGCCAAATCGACGTCCTGACCAAGCGCGAGGACAACGGAATCGGCGGCCAGCGTCTCAAACTCGCCGGTCGGTTGAGGGAAGCCGGATTCATCGAGCCGCATTTTCTCAATCTGAACATTCGATTCACCTTGCGCCGTAACGGTGGAAAGCCACTTAACCGTGATGCCTTCGTCAAGCGCTTCCTGTAGCTCGGATTCATGAGCCGGCATCTTCTCACGGGTGCGGCGATACACCACCACCGCTTCGGCAGCGCCCAAACGCTTCGCCGTCCGCGCCGCATCGAGAGCAGTGTTTCCACCTCCCACGATCACCACGCGCCTCCCAAGATGGGTTTCCTCACCCGTTTCGACGCCATGCAGCAAGTCGAGAGCATTAAGAACCTTGGCCGCATCGCCGGCCGGAAGATACGCGCGCTTGGACAAATGCGCGCCCACCGCCAGAAAGATGGCGTCAAATCCGCCGTCGTCGATGAGCCTGGACAAGTCGTCCACTTTCCGGTTCAGCACGATCTGGACGCCCATGTTTTGAATGCGTGCAATTTCGGCGTCTAAGATGTTCCGCGGCAGCCGGTACTGCGGAATGGCGAAGCGCATCATGCCGCCTGCTTTGGATTCGGCTTCGCAGATGGTGACATGATGGCCTAATTTAGCGAGATGATAGGCGGCAGACAGACCCGAGGGTCCGGAACCGACCACCAGAATGCGTTCTTCCGTGGCGTGAGCGGGAGGCTCGAATTGCCAGTTCTGCTCAATGGCAAGATCGCCCAGAAAGCGCTCGACGGCGTGAATGTTCACCGCCTGATCAAGCTGACCGCGGTTACAGACCTTTTCGCAAGGGTGATAGCAGGCGCGCCCCATGATGGCGGGCAGCGGATTGTTCTCCACGATCACCTGCCACGCTTTGCGGTATTCCCCAAGTCCGGCGTAGTAGAGCCATTGCTGGATGTTCTCGCCTGCCGGACAATCGTGATTGCAGGGCGGCAGCAAATTCCGGTACATGGGACGCTCGGTCCTGAATGAGCCGACCGGCATGGGCGAGGGCGTAACCATGGTTCACCTCTTCCACCGAGGACGAGCACGTAATCAGCCACTTCGGAGTTGCGAGAATAGCGCGTTTCACGCAAGAAACGGCGTCCGGCTTGCGTAGGCTAACCCAGAAGAATCAGCGTGTTTGCGTTGAATCACTCAAGGCCGACCGGTGGCATGGCCCGATTCGTGCGGAATGGCTGGTTTACCTTTGGATTGAAAAATGCATTCTATGAGGCCGAATCGAGAGCAGTTTCATTCTCGAAAGGAGTTCAAACATGGAAGCAGCAGGAAAGAAGTTCACCGGATTGGCAATTTCGCTGTTCTTTGCCGCGGCGATTTTATCGGCGCAACAAAAGACATTCGATGGGAATTGGCAAATGGATAGCGCCAAAAGTCACGTTAATGATGGGCGGGTGGTAGCCCTGTCTATCGCGACTAGCGCTGATGGAATCAAGATAACAATGAAGACCCAGAAGGGCGATGGCAAGGAAATCGTCTCGGAATTCACCAGCAAGCTCAATGGGAAGGCCTGCGAGATGGCCGAGGGCAATCACAAGTCAAAATTGACCGTATGGTACGACGGCCCGGTATTAAATGCTTGCAAAGAGGACGGCCCAGCCGATGATGTCACCTCCGTGTGGAAGTTCGAGTTAGGTCCCGATAAGCAAACGATGACTATGAAGATCAGTCATTACCAACCAACGGCCGACGACGAAACGATTGTTTTCACAAAGAAGAGTTCGTAACACTTAGCTCGGTACGTAACCTGGGATTGAGGTGGCAACGCCTCAATCCCTTTTCTATTTTCTAATGAAAACGAAAGCGCGGCGCGTATGAACTAAGCAGATGAACGTAATTGGCGCGACCGTAAGAAGCGGGGTCTGCAACCGATTGGGCATTCATCGATCCACGCATTTGACCAACAGACTCATACCCGTATTCTTCCATCCACTCCACCATCTGGTTCTCGACTTGCGTTATGTGGCCGATGCCGTTCCGCAACAACGCGGAAGTCATCATGGTGATCTTTGCGCCGGCCATGATTCCCTTGAGAACGTCTTCGAAGGTATGCACGCCTCCCGTAATCGCCAGATCGGGACGAATCTTACTGCAGAGAATCGCCACCCAGTGCAAGCGCAGGCGGAGTTCTTGCGATGTGCTCAGCTCCAGCGTCCTTTGCACACTCAACGCTTCAATATCGATGTCGGGCTGATAGAAGCGGTTGAACAGAACCAAGCCCTGCACGCCCAGTCGATCCAGCCGCGCTGCCATGTTCGGAACCGAGGTAAAGTACGGCGCCAGTTTCACGGCTACCGGAATGCGCACCTGCGCCCGCACGGCAGCCACCAAATCGCAATATTGCTGTTCGATGTCCTGGCTCTCGCGCTCGAATGTTGCCGGTAAAAGATAGATGTTGAGTTCGAGCGCATCCGCACCGGCGGCTTCAATCTCTTTCGCATAGCGCGTCCAGCCGCCATTCGAGACGCCGTTCAGGCTGCCGATCACGGGAATTTTGAGCCTTTTCTTGGCCTTTCGGATATGCTCCAGATAGCCCTTGGCGCCGATCTCAACGTTGCGGAAATCGGGGAAGAACGTGTTGGCTTCCGATGTTCCGTCACCCGCCTGATTGAGAGCTCGCTCCAGAAATTCGCTCTCGCCGTTGATTTCCTCTTCAAACAGGGAATGCAGTACGACGGCGCCTGCGCCCGCTTCCTCGAGGGCGCTTAGGCTATCGAGTTTCTTACATAAGGGCGAGGACGATGCCACAATCGGGCTGCGCAATTGCAAGCCCAGATATTCTGTACTCAGATCTATCATTTGTGTGCTCCTTCAGGGGTCGCCGCCGTGCCGTTACTCGAGCTAGCGGGCATGTTGGCCCAGTGCTGATATAGCTTCCAGCGCAGATCGACGTCGCTTTGCGCCTCGCCTAACAAAAGTGCGGCCGTTTCCGGAGAACTGTGGACCAGCACGTTGTAACGTCCTTCGTTGTAAATATATTTTTCCAGCGGGAGGGCGGGTGCGCGGGAATCCAGTTGGAATGGATTCTTGCCTTGCGCGGCCAGCCGCGGATCGTAGCGGAACAGCGGCCAATAGCCGGTTTGCACGGCGAGCTTTTGTTGATCCAGACCATATTTTAGGTCGTAGCCGTGCGCGATGCAGTGGCTATAAGCGATGATGAGCGACGGACCGGGATACGCCTCCGCTTCCAGAAACGTCTTGAGCGTCTGGCTATCGTTGGCGCCCATGGCGACGCGCGCCACATAGACGGTGCCATACGTCATAGCCAGCATCGCCAAGTCTTTCTTTGCGCCCTTCTTGCCGGCCGCCGCAAATTTGGCGACCGCGCCACGCGGGGTGGATTTCGACATCTGTCCGCCCGTGTTCGAGTAAACCTCGGTATCGAGCACCAAAATGTTGACATTGCGCCCCGACGAAAAAACGTGGTCGAGACCGCCATAGCCGATGTCATAGGCCCAGCCGTCACCGCCCACCAGCCAGACGCTCTTATCGGTGAGCGCGTCGGCTACTGCCCGCAGATCGCGCGCCTTGGGGTCGGCACTCTGCTCGAGACTTTGTTTCAACTTCACGATGCGCCCACGCTGTTGATCGATCCCGGCTTCGGTGGATTGATCGGCCTGCAAAATGGCGTTCGATTCACCGTCGCCCAAAGTGCTGCCAAACTCAGTCAACAACTCACCCGCGTATTGCGCTTGTTTGTCGATGGAAAGGCGCAGGCCCAAGCCGAATTCGGCGTTGTCTTCAAAAAGCGAGTTGGACCAGGCGGGACCCCGTCCAGCTTTGTTCACCGTGTAGGGTGTGGTGGGCAGATTGCCGCCGTAGATGGAGGAGCAACCCGTGGCATTCGCAATCACCGCGCGGTCGCCAAACAGCTGCGTCAACAGCTTGATGTAGGGCGTTTCGCCGCAACCCGCGCAAGCGCCGGAGAACTCAAACAACGGTTCGAGCAATTGCACATCCTTGAGAATGTGGAACGCCACGCTCGAGCGGTCCACTTCCGGAAGCTTCAGGAAGTACTCCCAGTTTTCCTTTTCCTGCTCGCGAATCGGCATCTGCGGCGCCAAGTTTAGCGCTTTCTTTTTCGACTCACTCTTACTCTTCGCCGGGCAAACCTGCACGCACAAGCTGCAGCCGGTGCAATCCTCTGGCGCCACTTGCAGCATATATTTCATTGCGCCGCGGTCTTTCCAATGGGCGGGCGCTGTCTTGAACGTTGCGGGCGCGTTGCTAAGATTGTTCGGATCGGTCAGCTTCGCGCGAATCACGGCATGCGGGCAAACCAGCACGCATTTGCCGCACTGAATGCAGAGATCGGGCTCCCAGACTGGAATATCCTGCGCCAGATTGCGTTTCTCCCACTTCGCGGTGCCGGTCGGATATGTGCCATCGATGGGCAGCGCACTCACCGGCAGTGCATCGCCGTCACCGCCGATAATCTGTCCCAAGACATGCTGCACGAATTCGGGCGCTTCGCCCGACACCGGCGGCATCAAATCGAACGAACTGTTCTCTGCTTGCGGAATGGCCGTCACCGGATATAAATGCGCGAGTGTGTCGTCCACCGCCTGATAATTCTTTTGAACAACGGCTTCGCCGCGCTTGCCATAGGTTTTGGCGATGGAATGTTTAATGGCCTCAATCGCCTTCTCCGGCGGCAGGACGCCGCTCAACGCGAAGAAACAGGTCTGCATGACGGTGTTAATGCGGCCGCCCATGCCATTGTCTTTGGCAATCTTGAAGGCATCGGCCACATACATCTTGATGTGCTTATCTACAATTTCCTTCTGAATGGTTCGCGGCAATTTGTCCCACACTTCGTCGGGCCCATACGGGCTATTGAGCAGAAATGTGGCGCCGGGTTCGGCGAGCTTCAAGACGTTGGTCCGCTCCAAAAATGAAAACTGATGGCAGGCCACAAAACTCGCGCGCGAAATCAAATAACTGGAGCGAATCGGATTGGGGCCAAAGCGCAGATGCGAAACGGTCATGGCGCCCGACTTCTTTGAATCGTAAACGAAATAGCCTTGCGCGTAAAGGTCGGTATCTTCGCCAATAATCTTGACTGAATTTTTATTCGCGCCTACCGTGCCGTCCGCACCCAAGCCATAGAACACCGCGCGAACCGATTGCGGATCTTCGGTTGAGAACGTCGCATCGACATTGAGACTCGAATGCGTTACGTCGTCGTGAATGCCAACGGTAAAGTGATTGTGCAACTTGGGCTTGGCGAGATCCTCGAAGACCGAAAGCACCATCGCCGGGGTAAATTCCTTGCTGGCGAGTCCATATCGGCCGCCTACCACGCGCGGCGCTTTGCCGTTTTGCCAAGCTTCGTTCAATGCGGTAACGACGTCCAGGTAGAGCGGGTCACCCACGGCGCCGGGCTCCTTCGTGCGGTCGAGGACGGCAATGGAGGTCACGCTTGCGGGCAGCGCCTTAACAAAAGCCGCTGCGGAAAACGGCCGGAACAAGTGCACATTGACCAATCCCACCTTTTCGCCGCGTGCCAGCAACGCATCGATGCATTCTTCCGCCGCTAACGCGCTCGATCCCATCAATACGACGACGCGGGTCGCATCGGGGGCGCCGTAATAATCGAAAAGCCGGTACTGCCGTCCGGTCATAGCGGCGAAACGGTCCATCGCTCGCTGCACGATATCCGGGCAAGCTTCGTAGAAAGGATTCGACGACTCGCGCGCTTGAAAATAGACGTCGGGATTTTGCGCGGTGCCACGCAGCACCGGCTGGTCGGGCGTTAGAGCTCGCGAACGGTGGGCACGCACCAGATCGTCACTGATCATTTGGCGCAGGTCATCCGCTTCCAGCCGCTCCACTTTGTTGACCTCGTGCGAGGTGCGGAAGCCGTCAAAAAAATGAATAAACGGCAGCCGTGATTCGAGCGTGGCCACGTGCGAAATCAGCGCCAGATCCATCACGGCCTGCACCGAATGGGACGCCAGCATGGCGAAACCGGTGGCACGCACGGCCATCACGTCCTGATGATCGCCAAAAATCGACAGCCCTTGCGCCGCCAGCGCGCGCGCCGCTACGTGGATGACCGCCGACGTAAGCTCGCCGGCAATCTTATACATGTTCGGAATCATCAGCAGCAAGCCCTGCGACGAAGTGAACGTGGTGGTGAGCGCACCACCTTGCAGAGAGCCGTGAACTGCGCCAGCCGCGCCGCCTTCGCTTTGCATTTCAATCACGCTGGGGACAGAACCCCAAATATTCTTGTGCCCTTCGGCCGACCACTGATCGGACCACTCGCCCATAGGCGACGCCGGGGTAATAGGATAAATGGCGATAACTTCACTTACACTGTGTGCGATGTAGGCAGCTGCTTCGTTGCCGTCTAGAGTGACTTGGGAGCGTTTCAATTCTTTATATACCTTCCCTTAATCGCACGGAGCGCATGATGGGCTATCGCACGCGATCAGCTGGATCTATTGCACGCCGGGGGCCAGCAGTAAGCGCCTTTGAGGTTGACCATCCTTTCTTGCCCTGCGCTAGATAACCCATTGCGGCCGAGCAAAGACGGGTGAAAATGCGCGGCAAAGGTAGAGCTTATTCCCAAAGACAGGGGTTTTATAGGGCCACTCAGTTGCGATAGATTCGGCGATTATGCTTTCTTATCTTGCTAAGTGCGAGCCGCCTTCGGACGACAAGCGCTGGAAAATAATTGCCGCCACGATGCGCAAGCTGGGAAACCAGCACAACGCCTTGATTGAGGCGCTACATTCCTTGCAACAGGTCTTTGGCTTTCTCGATAAAGATGCGTTGCGCTTTGTGGCCGGCACGCTGCACCTTCCACTGAGCAAAGTTTATGGCGCGGCAACGTTCTATTCGCACTTTATGATGAAGCCGCAGGGCGTGCATGTCTGCGTGGTCTGCACCGGCACGGCCTGCTATATCAAAGGCGCGACGGAACTGCTGAAAACGATTGAAGCGAGCGAGCACCTCAAGCCCGGGGAGACGACGGGCGACGGGCAACTCAGTCTCTTAACCGCCCGCTGCTTCGGAGCGTGCGGTTTGGCGCCCGTTGCGGTGATTGACGGCGAAGTGGTCACACGAGTTACCGCCGGCCAACTGAATGCCAAGCTGGGAGAAATTTGCGCGCATGCTTCCTGACGAAATTGCCAAGATCGCGGCGGTGGAACGCGAGCGCCAAACGGCGGATCTGATTTCCATCAATGTGTGCAACGCCGCCAGTTGCCAGTCTATGCAGAGCGACGCCATTATCAAGAGCCTGGCAGAAGCGGTAAAACGCCAGCCGCCCAGCTCCGGCAAATGCGTAGTTAGACAAGTGGGCTGCCTGGGTCTTTGCGGCGCGGGCCCAATGGTCAGTGTGGAACCAAGCGGTCTGCTGTATCAGCGAGTCACGCCGAATGACGCTGGAGAAATTGTAGAGGCGGTTCGCGGACCGGCGGTAGAGCGCTTAAAACTCGATCCGCAGCTGCCGTTTTTCCAACGGCAGCACCGCATCGTGCTGGAGAATTCCGGCCGCGTTGATCCAGACCGGCTGGAAGATTACATCGCGGCCAATGGCTACGCTGCGCTCGGAAAAGTTGTTACGGAGATGACGCCCGCCGCGGTGATTGCCGAAGTTACCAAGAGCGGGCTGCGAGGGCGCGGTGGCGCAGGCTATCCTACTGGGCTGAAATGGTCGACCGTTGCCAAAGCGCAGGGGGCGGATAAGATCGTGATCTGCAATGCCGATGAGGGCGATCCGGGCGCCTTCATGGATCGCAGCGTTCTCGAAAGCGACCCATACCGCGTTCTGGAGGGCATGGCCATTGCCGCCTATGCGGTGGGCGCATCGGAAGGCTTCATTTATGTGCGGGCCGAATATCCGCTAGCCGTCGCGCGCTTGAAAACCGCGTTGCGCCACGCGGAACGGCACGGCTTGTTAGGCAACAGCATTTGCGGCACGCAGTTTAATTTCCGCATCTCCATTCGCCTGGGCGCGGGTGCGTTTGTATGTGGTGAGGAGACGGCGTTGATCGCCTCTATTGAAGGCCGGCGTGGCACTCCGCGGCCGCGACCACCCTATCCAGCGGTATCCGGTTTGTGGGGCGATCCCACGCTGATCAACAATGTCGAGACGTTCGCTAACATAGCGCCTATTCTGCGCAACGGCGGCGAATGGTATGCGGCTACGGGCACGGAGCGCAGCAAAGGAACGAAGGTGTTTGCCCTCGCCGGTTCCATAAGAAACACCGGGCTGATTGAAGTGCCGATGGGCATGACGCTGCGCGAAATCATTTTTAGCATTGGCGGCGGCATTCCAGGCGAAAAAAAATTCAAAGCCGTACAAACCGGCGGCCCTTCCGGCGGCTGCATCCCGGAGGCTTATCTGGATTCGCCCGTCGATTACGAAAGCCTCACTGCGTTGGGCTCCATCATGGGATCGGGCGGCATGATCGTGATGGACGAAGATTCCTCTATGATTGATGTGGCGCGCTTCTTCATGGAGTTCTGCATGACTGAATCGTGCGGCAAGTGCGTTCCGTGCCGCGTGGGAACGGTGCAGATCCACAAGCTGCTCGGAAGGTTTGTGGAAAAGAGCGCGAACGCCGCCGACCTGGCCCAGCTAGAAGAGCTCTGCGACATGGTTCGAAACACCAGTTTGTGCGGGCTGGGCCAATCGGCGCCCAATCCCGTCAGCAGCACCATTCGTTATTTCCGGCCGGAATATGAAGCTGCCATAGCAGCTGCGGGAGGTCAGTAGAATGCCAGAAGATGTTGTTACGCTGCAGATCAACGGGCGCGATGTAAGCGCCACCTCGCAGCAGAAACTGCTCCAGGTGGCGCGCGAAAATGGCGTTAAAATTCCGACGCTTTGTTTTCTTGAAGGCCTCTCCATTTACGGCGGTTGCCGCTTGTGCCTGGTGGAAGTGGAAGGCTCCAACAAGCTTTTGCCCGCCTGCACAACCAGCGTGTCTGAAGGCATGAAAGTCGTCACCTCCTCGCCTCGTCTGCAGAAATACCGCAAGATGATTGTCGAAATGTTGCTTTCCGAGCGCAATCACATCTGCAGCGTTTGTGTGTCGAACGGCAACTGCGAGCTGCAGTGGTTGGCGCAGAATCTTGGCGTCGATCATATCCGCTTCAGCTATCTGTATCCGGGTGCGGCAGTCGATGCGAGCCACGACCGTTTTGTGCTCGATCAAAACCGTTGCGTGCTGTGTACCCGCTGTGTGCGGGTTTGCGATGAAATAGAAGGGGCGCATACTTGGGACGTGATGGGCCGCGGCATCGCATCACTGGTGATCACCGATCTGGCGGAACCCTGGGGCGAATCGCAGAGCTGCACCAGCTGCGGCAAGTGCGTCAACGTCTGTCCCACCGGAGCGCTGAGCCTGAAAGGCAAGTCCGTAGCCGAAATGTCTAAACAGAAACAATTTTTGCCATATCTGACAATGATGAGAGGAGAACCGCGTGACTGATACGAAGCCCACTCTCGCTACTGTCTGGTTGGACGGCTGCTCCGGATGTCATATGTCGCTGTTGGATATGGACGAGCGCTTACTGGCGCTGGCCGCGCGCGCCGATCTCGTTTACAGCCCGCTCGTTGACCGCAAGGACTTTCCGGAAATGGTGGATGTCACGCTGGTAGAAGGGGCGGTTTCGAGCGAAGACGATCTGCGCAAGATTCGCAAAGTGCGTGCGCATACGAAAGTGCTGGTTTCGCTTGGCGATTGCGCCGTTACCTCAAACGTTCCATCTATGCGCAATCCCTTCGGCGTAAAAGCCATCTTGACGCGCGCTTACGTGGATAACGTGAGTGTGGCCCGGCCGTTTCCGAGCACCATCATTCCCACTCTTCTCGAGTGTGCGCGGCCGGTTCATGAAGTGGTGCCCGTGGACATCTTTGTGCCCGGCTGCCCGCCTTCGGCAGACACCATTTATCAGGTGTTGGACGATCTGCTTTCGGGCCGAACTCCGCTGGTAGCCGGCACGCGCTTTGGCGCCTGAAAGGTAATTCATGTCTACCCAAACAATCGTGATTGATCCGGTAACTCGCATTGAAGGCCACGCGAAGGTGACCATTCAGATTGACGAGGCCGGTCAAGTGGCGGATGCGCGCTTCCATGTGACGCAATTCCGGGGCTTCGAGAAATTGTGCGAAAAGCGGCCTTATTACGAGATGCCTTCGCTGATGGCGCGCATCTGCGGTATTTGTCCGGTGAGCCATCTGATCGCTTCCAGCAAAGCGTGCGACGCGATACTGGCCGTGACGATTCCGCCGAATGCGGCGCGCCTACGCCGCATTCTTAATTTGGCCCAGATCCTGCAATCCCACGCGCTCAGTGTGTTTCATCTCTCCTCACCCGACTTGCTGCTGGGGATGGATGGCGATCCAGCTTCCCGCAATTTGTTTGGCGTTGCGGAAACTGCGCCTGAAGTGGCGCGCGATGGCGTGCGCCTCCGGCAAATCGGCCAGCAGATTATCGAGATTTTGGCCGGTAAACGAATTCATCCAGCCTGGGCGGTGCCTGGCGGAGTGAGCGCGCCCCTCACAGCCGCAAAACACGAGAGCATTTCAGCGATGCTGCCCGATGCCATTGTCGCCATCGAACGTACCCTCGATCGCTTCCGCAACCTCTTTGAGCGCTTCCCAGCCGAAATCGAAAGCTTCGCGAATTTTCCTTCGCTGTTTCTCGGCTTGACGGATGGAGCGGGAAAGCTTGAGCACTACGATGGGCCGCTCGCAGTGGCCAACGCCGAAGGCACACTTTTGTGCGCCGGCATTCCCGCCGAACGCTATAGCGAATACATCGGTGAACAGACGGAAGACGATTCGTACATGAAATCGGCGTATTACAAGCCGCTCGGCTACCCCGACGGCATGTATCGAGTGGGGCCTTTGCCCCGGCTCAATTTGGTTGACAGTTGTGGCACTCCGAAAGCCGACGGCGAACTCGAAGCTTTGCGCAAAGTGGGTGGGCGCATACTGCGCAGTTCGTTCTACTATCACCATGCCCGCTTGGTCGAAATGCTCTATTCTGTCGAGCGCATTGCCGAGTTATTGGCGGCGCCGGACATCCTCGACACGCATGTACGAGCATTCGCCCAGCCCAATGCGGAAGAAGGAATCGGAATCGCGGAAGCGCCGCGCGGCACACTGATTCACCATTACAAAGTGGACAAAAATGGCCTGATCCGCTGGGCCAACCTCATCATTGCCACCGGCAACAACAATTTGGCTATGAACCGCGGGGTAAAACAAGTGGCGGTTTCGGTGATCCGCGATGGGCGCTTAAATGACGGAGCTTTGAACCGCATTGAAGCGGTGATTCGCGCGTTTGACCCTTGCCTGAGTTGCTCGACGCACGCGCTTGGGCAAATGGCGCTTGCTGTAGAAACGTTCGACCACACTGGCAAGAGTATTGAGCGCATGGTGCGCCCGGCTTGAATGAACGGCCCGCTGGTGATTGGTTACGGCAATTCATTGCGGCAGGATGATGGCGTCGGCTGGCGGGCGGCGGATCTGCTGGAAGAGCGCTTAGGTTCGGGGACGTGCGAGATTGTTCTATGCCAGCAATTGACGCCAGAGTTGGTAGCGAAGTTAGCGAGTCCACGCTTGGCGATTTTTCTGGACGCTTCCGTTGACCGGCCGTTTCAGAGCGTGACGTTGACTCGGCTGCGGCCTAGAGCTGGGAGCGGCGGTTTGTCGCATCACGTTACTCCCGAGCAGCTATTGAGCCTCTCCCAAGCGCTATACGGTTATGCGCCGCCCGCCTATGTCGTGACGGCTGGGTTGAAAGACTTTGAATTGAGGGACTGCCTCACATCAGACGGCGAGGCAGCCGCGTTTCGTATGGCGGATCTTACGTTCCGCCTTATTATAGAAAGCAAGAGCGAACAGCCACTAAGATCCTAAGTCATGGCTGACCGGGAGGTCAGCCGCAGACCAGGAGGTCTGCCCCACCTAGGGGTGGCTCTAGGTATGCGTGGAGGAAGCTCTTGGGTTTCGTGAGTCGCGCCATGCTTTCGTGCGCGTTCGGATGTATTCTTGGTAGTCCGCGTTGGTTCTAAGCAAGGGCATGCTGTGGTGTGTTCCACCTTTCCCATCGGGCACGGGGAGCTCAGCCACCAACTCGGCCTGCACTTCCTGCAAGTGCGAAGGCCGATTCACATCGGGATTCTGCGCGCCGGAAACAGGTACGGTTACGCCCTGCAGTGGATCGTCGGTGCGGGGTTGCGTGAGAGTCAATACATTTCCCACATCAATCGCCGCGGCGTCTCGCGCTGTCAGCGCCGGCAGGTTCCAACGCACCTCGATGGTCTTTAATATGGATGTGTGATCGAGCGGCGTGGCTCCAGCGGCCACACGAAACACCGTACCGGCGGCGATGAGCGGCGAGACCAGCACTGTCGGCACACGCGGACCGAAGCGCGTAAAATCAAAGCCATACTCGCCGGCCGAATCATCCGGCGGCACCGCGCCCGAAGGCGGCGGCACATGATCGTAGCAGCCTCCGTGCTCGTCATAAGTGATGATGAGCAGCGTTTGATTCCACGCCGGGCCGTTGCGTAAGGCGTAATATACGTCGTGAATCAGTTGCTCGCCCAAGGCAACGTCATAGTTCGGGTGCTGGCTGTTTCCGCTGGCGCTCCAACTGGGCTCGAGAAATGTGTAGGCCGGCAGCGTCCCGTTGGCAGCGGCGGTTTGGAAATCGGTGAACTCGCCGAAGTGGCTGTCATCGGCATTGGTTGTGTCCGGGAAGTCCATGCGCGTCAATGGTGGCGCGTCGTAACCGTAGATGCTCCAGGACAGGTTATTTTGGGACAGCAGACCGAAGATAGTGGGCGAGGTGTACTTTTTGGTCTTGTCGTCCATGTGGCCTTGCGATGTTCCGGCATTCACAAAGGCGCGATTGGGCAGTGTCTCCGTAGGCACTGACCCAAACCAGTAATCGCAAACGGCGAAGCCGGCGGCCAAGCCGGACAGCACGGGCAGGGTTGCCGGAGAGAAGACTCCCATGATGTCGTTAGCGGTGGTACCGGCAATAATCGACCAGCCCTCGTTTGACTCCCAGCCGAGAGTGTAGCTGAAATCGGTGACAAAGCCGTTGTTCGTCGCGACCGGCGGCGTAGGAGCCGTCGTGCTGCCAAAGAGCTGAGAATTGGTGGCCGAATAACCTTCACCGGGGTCGGCGCCGGGCATGAAGTAGGCGTTCGGATCGCTGGACGCGATCGTGAAAACCGGCACCGGTGAGCCATCGGTGCCTGGGTTCGATTCCTGGCCGGTCAAGCCCTCAAAGGGCTGACCCGTGGGGGAGACATTGCCACTGGCGGAATATAACAATCCCAGCATGTGGTCAAAGGAACGGTTCTCCAACATAAGAACAACAATGTTGTTGATAGAAGAGAGTTGATTGTTGGGCATGCTTACGTCTTACTGAGTAACACTATAGCGCCCGGTTGTTAACTATTAGTTACGCAAGAATTTTTCCCACCAGCCACATATGGCCAAACGGGTCAACCAGGGCACCCTGGAGCATTCTTTTGAGAGGTTGGATCCCCACTGTATCGTGCTCATGTTCGACAACTGGGCTTCGCTCGGTGGCTCCAGCGGCCAAAGCGCGGCGATGGACAGTTACTGGGTCGTCCACAAAGAGTTCGATCCGCACTGTGGTGAAGTTGGCAGCGGCTGGACTGCGCGTCCCGAACTCTGGCGATTCCTGCGCGAGGAAGAACGGCGCGCCGTGAATCACCAGTCCAGCGACCACGTGGCCAGCGCTTTCCAGCCGCCATTGCACGGTGGCGCCGAAGGCGGCTTGATAAAACGCAAGGGCCGCATCCCCGTCGCCAACCGCCAACATGGGAGAAATTTGCGTTGCCATCGTGGCGGGTTGAGAAATCTTGGCTCCCCAATCCGCCGGACTGACATTCCGTGCGTGCCGTGAAAAAAGCCAATGATGGCCGTCGAGATCCTCGGCTCCATATTGGAATTCGCCGTAGACCGGCTCATTGAGATCCTCAACGATCTTGGCGCCGGCCGCTTTCGCCCTTTCGAAATGGCTTTCGACATCCTCGATGAATATCGTTAGGCTTTGCGTGCCGGCTCCCAATTGCGCAGGAGTCGCACAGCGCTGGTTTGCCCGCTGCAGCATGATCCAGGCGTTCCCAAGATGCATTTGCGCTCCGCTGACCTGATCATCAGACTCTCCGTAGCGATAGTGCTCTGTGAAGCCAAATACCTTGGTCAACCAAGCACTGGCCTCGGCAACATTCTGATAGGTAATGTGCGGCAGCACGGTATCGACTGGCACTGAGCGGTTGAATATCACTTAGTTTTCCTCCTGGCGTATATCGAAACGCTTCACTAAGCCATTTTCGATTCGAAAGACATGGCCCACCTTGGTGTCCGCGAGCAGCTTGCCGTTGAGGTCGCGCACAACCTGATGGACATCGACAATCACTTCACCGTTCGGACCAAAGGAAAAGGCGATGGGATCAACGTGGGGATCGACCGCCGCCCATTGGCGTGTCCAATAGCTGCGGACTCCGGAGCGACTCTGCACGTGACCGCCTTCCATTCCATTTGCCCAAGTTACATTCTCATCCAGCGACTCGAGAACCTGCTCCATGTCGCGAGCGTTGAAGCGATCGTAAAGGTGTTTCAGCAGCCTGATTTGATCCGACAATCGGACCTCCGTTCGTTTTATTTTGACTTAATCGGGTTTGGCCGGTGCCAAGCTAAAATCACGGGAGATGCGACGAGTCAACGTCCCTGGGAAGCTGCTTCTGTTCAGTCTGGCCATTGCGCTGCTTGTCTGTGGTGTCGTCCTCATCGCATCGCGTGGGACTTTCAAATCGCCTCGACCCGCATCCGAAGCGGGAGGCCGAGCCATCGTCCTCGGCACTGCCGGTCAGCGCGTGGCAGGACGTGTTTATCTGACGGGAACACCGGCAGTGGCTGCGCCGATTGTGGTGGTGTTGCACGGCGACGCGCCATTTGTAAATCCAAGCTATCAATATTTCTTTGCATCGAAGCTGGCGGAAACGGCGCCGGGCACTCGTGTGGTTGCGCTTTTGCGGCCAGGTTATGCCGATCCGTATGGAGCGAAGTCGGATGGCGATCGAGGGTTTGCTTTGGGAGAAAACTACACGCGCAAAGTGGTGGATGATATAGCCGCGGCGATTCAGTCGCTGAAGTCGCGGTGGAAAGAGCCTTCGGTCATACTCGTTGGGCACTCCGGAGGGGCAGCGGTTGCAGCCGATGTGGCGGCTCTCTATCCGGGCTTAGTTCAACGTGTCTTTCTGATCGGCTGTCCTTGCGATGTGCCGGCATTCAGGCGGCATATGGCCCGTTTGCAGCGTAGCCCGTTATGGCTGTTACCGGTTGACAGCCTCTCGCCCTTGCAGACTTTGCAGCAGATGGGAACCGAAACAACGGTGATGGCCATTTCGGGTGCAAACGATTCGATCGCACTGCCGCAATACGCTTGTGCTTATGTCGCGGCCGCCACTGCACGAGGGATCTCGGCTTCCTTGATAGTGATTCCGGCTCGCGGACACGAGATTCTGAATGATCCTGTCGTTATCGAGGACGTTGCCAAGGCTGTACGGGATAGTTCCTGAACAGAGACGCCTCTGTTGATTCCTGGCCCGATTGCCGTTAGACTCACCTTGGAGGAGTTACCCATCATGTACGACATGAGGAACCTAAGTAAGCTAAAAACTCTGGAGGCGAACGCACCGGAAGCGATGAAAGCCTTCACGGCTTTCGACAAAGCAGCGATGGCGGCGGGAGTGATTCCGGTCAAGTACAAAGAGCTGATGGCGCTCGCGGTGGCGTTCACGACGCAATGTCCTTACTGCATCGAAATTCACGCAAATAAAGCGCGAGAGGCCCAGGCGACACAGCAGGAGATCTCTGAGGTCGTATTGATTGCGGCGGCGTTGCGCGCTGGCGCGGCTGTCACGCATGGCACCCACGCCCTGCCGTAGCGAGGTGAGCTACTGACGGGCATCTCTCTTCGGCGGCGCGGCATCCGCTTTCTCCGTTTTTTCCGGCGGGAAAAGTTCCTTGACATCTATATTCTTGTCGAAGGCAACGTCGAAGAAGCCGATCATCATTTCATCCCAGCTTTGGTCGCCCCAAGAGATGCGCTTGGTCGGGTCTGGGTTATAGGGATTGTTGGCGGAATTGTCGAAGTGGGCGGTGCAGTGGATCTTGGTTCCCTTTGGGACCACTATGTCGCCTCGCGGCAAATAGATAAGCTGCCAACTGAAGCTGTAGTTCGGCACGCGCAACAACACTTGCGATTCACCTGTGGGGTAGACAGCCTTATACTCGAAATCCTTGCCGCGCAGATGCATGTGCGGCATCAGTGAAACGATGCGAGAGTCTGTGCCAAACTCAAACTCGGATTCGGCTTGATAGTTCGCTTCGCCTGCTGGAATTTCGAACTTGTCGTTGGTGGCGGCGAGGGTAAGAACGCGCTGCTTGACGTCGGCGGCATTGGCGAAAACGAGCCCAATTTTGGTTTGATCCGTTCCGGGGTGGCCGTTCGTTGTGTAGTGCATCTGGAAAATGATGTCGGAACCGGCGCGGATGAGTTTGGCGCGGCCCGGCGGAAAAGCATCGGGCGGCATACCGGGCGCGTAGCCAACCAGAAATTCGGCGTCGCTCATATCGCTCTCTTCCTTGGTTGGAACATAAGGCACACCAGGTTTAATGCCGGCTAGCCATTTCGAATCAGGCGGCCGAACGAAGGCAATCACGTGGTGGAGAACCGCGCGATTGTCGGGACGCACTTCCACCATCTGCACCCAAACGTCCTTATCGAACTTGCCGGGAATCAGCACATATTGATAGTCGATGGTGCCGCTAGCAGGGACATGGAAGGGCGCGGGCATTTGGAGAACTTTGTCGGGCTTTCGAATGTTCCAGCCTTCGGTGAACTGGCGAGCGGGCGGGAGATCTTTGGGGTCGCCTTCGGGTGCGCCGTTCTTGGCCCAGGCGGATAGCACGGCGATGTCGTGCGCGGAAAGCGAAATGTCGTTGGTGAAGTGGCCGTAGTGCGGATCGGCATACCAGGGAGGCATTTTGCGCAGTGTGACTGCTTCGTTGATGGCGGCCGCAAAGGGCCTCGTCTCTTTGTAGGTAGTGAGCGGCATAGGAGCGATCTCGCCTGAGCGGTGGCACTGCTGGCAGTGCTGCTGCATGATAGGCATTACATCGCGGTTGAAGGTGGGTGTTGCGACGTCCGGCGCGGCGGCGAGCAGCGCAGGAGCAGAGACCAGCGAAAGAAAGAGAAGGCTCGCGAAGGATCCTCTTGGAGACGGCATTTCCATATCTTAGCCGATTTTTAGGCCTTCGCGCGGTGCCTAATTATGGTGTCAGACACCTCAACTCCCGACCTTCGCGGGATGCGTGTTTCGTACGATCAGGGGAGATCCATGACCGAACTGCAGACGCAATTTGGCGAAATCGACATCTATCTATTTGATCAACTTTTGCGCGGCCGCGTGTTGCCGGGAATGCGGGTGCTGGATGCGGGCTGTGGGTTCGGCCGGAACTTGGTTTATTTGTTACGCCAAGGGTACGAAGTGTTTGGGGTGGATCGGGACGCCGCCAGCGTGGCCGAGGTGCGTGGTTTGGCGGCTAAGCTGGCGCCGGCTCTCCCGGCAAACAACTTTCGCGTGGAAGCAATTGAATCCATGTCGTTCGCGGATAGCTTTGCCGATGTAGTGATTAGTAGCGCGGTGCTTCACTTTGCGCGAGACGATAAGCAATTCCAGGAGATGCTGAACGGCACGTGGCGAGTTCTGAAACCCGGTGGTCTGCTGTTTTGCCGACTGGCTTCTTCGATAGGGGTGGAGCAGCAGATTAGACGCCTGGCCGGCCGGAGGTATGAATTGCCCGATGGCTCGGAACGTTACCTGGTAGACGAAGGCGTGCTGGTTCAGGCGGCGCAGAAGTTGGGTGGACGCATGATCGACCCATTGAAAACCACCGTGGTGCAGAATGAGCGAGCGATGACGACTTGGGTGCTGCGGAAAAACTAACCTAATGCGCAGTCCAGCGGAGATCCGGTTTCGTTTGCGGCAAGAAGCGGCCAACCTCTATTTATTGGCAGTTCGACCGCGCTTTCGGGACGTTGCGCCGCAAGTGTTGGCTACGCTGCCAGACCCGCGCGCGTGTGCGGCGGCGCTGCGTGGGTCGCACTTTGAAAAAAGTGTGCTCGGGGCTGCTGAAGAGATCCTGGCGCACCGCTTTCCGCTGCTCGGAACCACTCTCGAGACCGGCCCGCAGATCGATTGGCGATGCGACTACGCCCACCACAAAACTTCCGGCGCAAAATATTTCCGGCTCGTGCCTTATCTTAACTTCGCTGCGGTGGGCGATCACAAATTTATCTGGGAACTGAACCGCCATCAGCATCTGGTGCTGCTCGCGCAGGCGTATTTGCTGAACGGCAAGCAAGAATATCCGGCCGAAATTTTTGCGGAACTGGAATCGTGGCTTGAGCAGAATCCATTCCAGCGCGGCATCAATTGGGCTAGCGCGCTTGAGGTGGGATTTCGGGCACTCTCTTGGATCTGGCTCTGGCATTTTTGCGGCGATGCCATGCCATTGTCCCTGCGCGAGCCCTTCTTAACAGCGCTCTACCAGCACGGGCTGCATCTGTTCGAAAACTTATCGGTCTACTTTTCACCGAACACGCATCTGCTGGGCGAAGCCGTCGCCTTGCATGCTCTCGGTACACTCTTCCCTTCCCTTCCGGGCGCAAGCCGCTGGCAGCAGCGAGGTGCGGCCGTTGTCGAACAACAGCTTACGTTCCAGGTAAAGCCCGACGGCTCTCACTTTGAACAATCCAGCTACTATCATGTCTACGCGCTCGATTTCTTCCTCTTCCATTACTTGATCGCGGGACGGCCCACGCGCATGGAAGCGGTGCTTACTCGCATGGCCGAATATTTGCACTGGCTGCTCGGTCCGGCTCGGCAAATTGCGTATTTTGGCGACGACGATGGCGGGCGGCTGTTTCATCCGCAAGGTAAGCGCGACGAATTTGGGCGCGCCACTTTAGCCACTTGCGGGCTGCTGCTGGGACGGCAGGAATGGGTCGGGGCGCGCGAAGAACTAGCCGAACAAGCGGTCTGGTGGCTGGGGGCAAATTGCTTATCGCGGGCGCGCGATTCTGTTAGCCTGCCCAAAGGCTCGAGGCTTTTTAGCGACGCCGGGGCGGTTTTCCTCCAGTCGAGCGAATGGTACGTCCAGATCGACGCTGGTCCGTTCGGCTGGGGCGGCGGAGGCCACAGTCACGCCGATACACTGAGTCTGGTGGCGTGGTATCGCGGCGCGCCGGTGCTCACCGACCCCGGCACTTTCACCTATCTGAGCGATCCTGTGGAGCGCGATCGTTTTCGCGGAACGCCCGCACATAATACGGTGAATATCGATCGGATGGATCAAGCACTCACGGCAGGGCCCTTTCGTTGGAACGTCAAGCCGCATGTCGAGCTGCGCACCTTCCTTGCGGATGGGCAAGTCGGCTGGGTGGATGCAGTCTGCGAATACCGCGGGTTCCAGCACCGCCGCCGCGTGCGCTTAGACGAAGGTAGGCTGCTGGTGCTGGACGAAGTGACGGGGCCGCCGGGCGAATATGCGATTGAGCAGGTGTGGAATCTAGGGGCGAGCGCCAGCGAGGTTCATTTCGCGTTTTCAGATCCGGCCGACGAGGTAACCACCGAAAGTTCGCCCGTTTATGGCACGAAAACGCCATCCTCCGCGTTTATCGTTAGGCGTAAGGGGACTCTGCCCCTAGCGCTGTCCATGTGCCTTGATGCTCTTAGGAGAACGCCCATTAGCGTAGTGGAAGCGACGCGCATATTCGATAATGAGTTGACAAAACTTCATTCATAACGTGGTTGGCGGATTCAGCCGATCAGGAAATAGGAATTCATTCGTGAGCAACAGCTTCGCCCCAAGTAACATTGCAGTCCTTGGCCTGGGCTATGTCGGCTGCGTTACGGCCGCGTGCTTGAGCCGCCTCGGCCACACTGTGACAGGTGTGGACCGAGACGACCATAAGGTGAGCAGCGTGCTCGCCGGTATAGCGCCTTTTTTCGAGCCCGGGCTGCCGGAATTGGTGAGTGAGAATGTAGCGGCCGGCCGCTTGAGCGCTACGCAATCTCTAGCGAAGGGTATTGCGGAGGCCGATATCGCGCTGATTTGCGTGGGAACTCCGTCGGAAAAAAGCGGCAATCTGGGGCTCGATCAATTGCGCCGGGTGGTGGCTGAAATCGTCGAAAATTTGCCCGGGCGCGCTAAACCGCTGATTGTCGCGGTGCGCAGTACGGTGTTTCCTGGAACGTGTGAGGAGATTGTCATTCCGGCGTTACGCGGCGCCGCCCAGGTGGTGTCGAACCCGGAATTTCTGCGCGAAGGCGTGGCGGTGAAGGATTTTATGGAGCCGTCGCTGGTGGTGGTGGGCGGTAAAGATCGCGCTGCGGTGGAACGCGTTGCCTCGGTCTACGCGCCGCTTGGGTGTGAGGCATGCTTGGTTTCGCTGCGCACCGCCGAAATGATTAAATACGCCTGCAATGCCTTCCATGCGGTGAAAATCGCTTTCGCCAACGAAATCGGTGCCCTGAGCGCCAGCCTGGGTATTGACGCGCGCGAAGTGATGGATACCGTGTGCCAGGACGTGAAGCTCAACGCATCGGCAGCTTACTTGAAACCCGGCTTTGCGTTTGGCGGGTCCTGTTTGCCGAAGGATTTACGCGCGCTGATTTATCGCGCCAGCCGCCTCGATTTGAAATTGCCTTTGCTTGAATCCGCCCTGCCTAGCAATGAAAGCCACTTGGCGCGTGCCATCCATAATGTGCTCGATCTACCGGCGAAGCGGCTCGGTGTTGTTGGCTTGGCTTTCAAAGAGAATACCGACGATTTACGGGAAAGCAAGGTTGTCTCTTTGCTGGAGCAACTGATTGGCAAGGGACGCGATTTGCGGGTTTTCGACCCCCACATTCAACTCGAAGAGATCTACGGTAGCAACCGCAATTTTATTCTGCAGCAGATCCCGCATATTGGCCGGCTCTTACAGCCGCAGATCGAACAGGTTCTGGAGTGGGCGGATCATCTGATCGTAGCGCAAAAGCCGAATCAGGAGATGACGCGGAAGATTGTAGCGTCAGGGCTGCCGGTGTTGGATCTGGTGGGTACGGGGATTTTTGAACAGGTTCCGGTCAGCGTGGGGTGAGCTGACTGCGCGAGCCCTGCCAACCAGCCGATCAAGTAATTCGTGAGGAGCATTTCTGCCATTGACCGCGTCAATGATCAAATTGGCATCGGGGAGATAAGTCTCCATCACTCAGCTTGGCGGTGTCGCTCGATGCGCTCCATTCGGTCATGCGAAGCGGCGCGGATCTCACGCACCCAGGCAGCTGAACCACCGGCCAACTCAGGATGGTCTTCGTCTTTCCACGCGCCCGCTGACTCCTGGATCGCCAATCGCTGCCGGTTAAGCTTGGAATTGCGGGCCGCCAGCTCCGCTAAGGCTGAGGTGAGAAGATCATCGACTGACTGATACTGCCCGTTCTGTAGCTGTTCGCGAAGTAAGCGACACGTCTCCTCAGAGAGTTCGACCGTCATTCTTTCACCTTATGCTCAATCGGCCTGTTATGCAAGTGCTACCCGACCAGCTCTCCTATTGCTTTCCCACAAAAGCTGTGGCATACTTTGATGGGAATCCAACAGGAGTTTGCCATGAACCAGAAGACCGACGTCCAGCAAGGGACGCTTGCCTTAATGGTGCTCAAGACCCTCGACGTAATGGGCGCGCAGCACGGCTACGGCATCGCTCGCCGCATCGAGCAGATCAGCGAAGACCTGCTTTCCGTTAACCACGGCACGCTCTATCCCGTGCTGCTGAAACTGGAGCAGGAAGGGTCCATCGCCTTCGAATGGGGGCTTTCGGAAAACAACCGGAAAGCCAAGTTTTACCGTCTGACGAAGGCTGGCCGCAAGCAACTCGCCAAAGAAGCCCGCAATTGGGAACAGACAGCGGCGATCATCGCTCGTTTCTTCGCCTACGCGGGAGACGAGAAGTGAAGGGCCTGCGGCTGTTATGGAATCGCCTAACGGGGGTGATCGTGCGCCAGCGGCGCGAGAACGAACTGGCATCCGAAATCGAAAATCACATTGCCTGCCAGACGGAAGACAACATCCGCGCCGGCCTGTCTCCCGAAGCGGCGCGGCGCGCCGCTCTTGTCAAATTCGGCGGGCTGGAGTCAGTCAAGGAGGAGTATCGCGATCAGCGCGGCATACCGCAACTTGAGACTATCTTGCAAGACCTGCGCTTTGCGCTACGCGCTTTCGGCAAGCGCCCCGGTTTCTTTGCCGTGATAGTGCTTTCACTTGCGATCGGCATTGGCCTGAATACCACCATCTTTACTTGGCTGAAGGCTGTTTATCTCAATCCTCTGCCCGCCGTGATCGACGCGCGCCAGCTTGTCACGATCAACGCCTCCTATCCGAATGCCGGCGACGGCTATTCCAACTCATTTGCCGATTATCAGTACATTCGCACCCACAGCCGGCTCTTTTCTGACTTATTTGCGCACGAAATGCTGATGCTGGCGGTAAGCGATGGCAGATCGGCCAAAATGGCCACGGGCGGCATTGTGACTGGAAATTACTTTGACGTTTTGGGCGTAAAGATGTTAGCGGGCCGCGCGTTCCGGGCCGAAGAAGACCAGCTGCTTGATCGCGACGCGGTGATTGTTCTCGGAGAGCGCTTGTGGCGCAGCCAGTTCGCTGCCGATCCAAACATTCTCGGCAAACAGATCCAGCTCAATCGAATTCCGTTTACCGTGATTGGTGTGGCGGCACCTGGGTTCATCGGCGTCTACGGCGGCATTCGCCAGGATTTTTGGATTCCTCTGCACATGGCCCGTGCCCTCGATGCCGAGCACCGGGACACGCTGGCGCACGGAAGTTGGCTGCAGATCATGGGTCGCCCAAAGACCGGCGTGGCAGTGTCTTCCATCCAGGCCGAATTAGACGTGCTTTCAAGGCAAATGCGCTTGTTGAATCATAAAGACGACGCGGGCTACCGGGCGGAAGTCTTTCCCCTCCATCAAGCGCAGCGTGGCTTTCATTCGGGAATTTATGAGATGGTGCGGATTCTGGGGGCCGTGGTCTTATTGGTGCTGCTGCTGGCCTGCTTAAACGCCGCCAATCTGCTGCTAGGTCGCGCCACGGAACGGTCGCGCGAGATCAGCGTGCGAATTTCGCTCGGAGCCGGCCGCAGCCGCATTATTCGTCAGTTGCTGACCGAGAGTTTGCTGATCGCCATCGCAGCGGGATCGACCGGTCTGCTGATTGTGTTTGCCGCGCGTTCTCTTCCCGCCATGCTCGCGCCCCCTGGCATGGAGTTGTACCTCAACTTGAGCATCGATTGGCGTGTGCTGAGTTTCCTTTTAGGAGCGTCTCTTCTGACAGCGCTGCTGTTTGGGCTGTGGCCGGCTTTGGAAACGGCCAAGGTCAATTTGGCGGACAGCTTGAAGGACGGGTCGCGGAGTATGACCGCGGGAAAGCGCCATTCGTTTTGGCGAGGCGTTTTGGTCGCCGGGCAAGTGGCGTTCGCCATGACCGCCTTGTTTAGCGCCGTGCTCTTCGCCATGTATTTACGAAGCGAGATGCAGGCTGGCCGTGGATTCGAAACCAAGAATGTCTTGACCACTTCCGTCGATCTATGGGCCGCCGGCCTCAATGAGAATCGCGGTCGTGCCTTCTATCGGGATTCGCTCGAGCATTTGGAAGCACTACCAGGGGTGCAATCCGCCGCCTGGACAACCTTTCTTCCCATGAGTGGCTCAGGTGGCGGAAATCGACGGACTGGCGACGTTCGCGGTTATGCGCCGCCCGATGGCAAGCCGCTTTCGATTGTGGTCGATACCATCAGCCCGGGTTATCTCAAGACTCTCGGCATTCCGCTGGTCCAGGGGCGCGAGTTCGCCCGCTCGGATAGGCAGAACTCAGCCCCCGTGCTGATCGTCAACCAGCAATTCGTCAGCGAATATTTGCATGGTCGCGATCCGCTCGGCGCACAGGTTCGCATTGGCGATGTTTGGCGATCCATCGTGGGCGTTCATCGCAACTATGTGTACCGCGATCCAACTCAATCACCGAGCCCGGCCGTCCTTTTGCCGATGGCGCAGGATTACAGCACGAGCGCTATTTTGATACTGAGAACGAAGGGAGATCCAGCGCCGATCGTGCCAGACGTGCGGCGCGAAATCGTGACGTTTGATCGTAATATTGCGCTGGGCGGTTTCATGACAATGGAGGAAAATGTTAGCGCGCATTTTGCCTCCGACGAAATGGGAACGGCCGCGCTCACGATCTTCGCGTTGTTTGCGGGCTTGCTGGCGGCCATTGGCATTTTTGCCGTATTGGCCGCGTACGTTAACCAGCGGCGGCGGGAGTTCGGCATCCGCATCGCTTTAGGCGCGCTACCGCGCGATGTACGTAGGAGCGTTTTGGTGGAGAGCGTTAGACTGGCTGCGATCGGCAGCCTAATCGGCCTGCTGCTTTCCATCGGGCTCGGGAAAGTGTTTGCGTCGTCGCTTCTTGGGTTAAATCCGTTCGATCCGCGCTTGTATTTGGCCACCGTATTCCGCATTGGGGCAATTGTTATCCTTTCGACATTGGTGCCCGCGAGGAATGCCTCCCGTATGGACCCGGTAGCGGCGCTCCGCAGTGAATGAAGTTACCTCGTTGCGAGTCGCGCGCCAAGCGCTTCCGAATCAGTGACCGGACTTCCGACCCAAACACTTAGTTTTTGAACGTAATCTGGAACGCAACCGGATACTGTGACGCTTCGCCGGCTGCTGAGTGAATCGTTAGATCACTGCCGGTTTGCTCAAAAGTTGCCGCTTGGCTCGATCCTAGCCGGCTCACGTTGGCGATCGTCCCCGCTGCATACTTCGCGCCCTTCGCCAACGACTTGATATGCACAACGCCATCTGCCGGAGTCGCCAGCGCAATCGCATAGAGCGCTCCATTCTTCGTCGTGAAACGAATGTCCGCGGGCGTATATGGCTTGGTGTCGGTATCTTTGAACGATCCCGCAGCTGTCTTAGTAGGACCTTCGCCGTAAATCTTCCACGGGCGCGTGCCGTAAACCGCATCGCCGCTGGCCGCCAGCCATTTCCCCATGGCCAGCAGAATGTCTTGCGCCTGTTGTGGAATCACGCCTTCTTTGTCCGGGCCGATATTCAACAACAGCGCCCCATTCTTGCTCACAATGTCGGCCAACATCCCTAAAATAAATTCCGGGGTCTTGAACGTGTCGTGTTCTATATAGCCCCACGATTTGTTGCTAATGGAGGTGTCCGTTTGCCAATAGATAGGCCGAATGTTGCCCTCCTGTCCGCGTTCAATGTCCAGCACGGCGGCATTGGCGGGAAACGCGTTGAATTTGTAATTGATCGCTGCGCCTTGTTGGCGCGCGGCATTGTGGTCGTAATAAAACGCCGCAAAGCGCTGCAGACAGGGCTTAAACGCAGGCCTTTCGATCCACCAATCGAACCAAACCAAATCCGGATTGTACTTATCTACGATTTCGGCCGAACGCGCCAGCCAGTCGTCCAGATAAGCCTTTGTCGGCATATTCGGCAATTCGGCGCGATCCTTATCCGGGTCTTTGTGCGGCTTGCCGTCCGACTCCGCCGGTCCGTAAAAATCGCTGTATTGCGGATCTTTGACGTCGGAGTCAAATTTCATGCCGCCATTGAAGAAGAACCAATGTTCGGCGCGGTGTGACGATACGCCAAAGTTCAAGCCCTGGTTGCGAACGGCCTTTTCCAACTCGCCCACCACGTCGCGATGCGGTCCCATTTTAGCGGCGCTATATTCCGTCAGATCCGAATCGTACATCGGAAAACCGTCGTGATGTTCACCCACAGGTACCACGAACTTCGCGCCGGAATCATGAAACAATTGAGCCCATCGCCCCGCGTCGAATTTGCTGGCCGTGAACTGCGGAATGAAATCCTTGTAGCCAAACTTCGCTTGCGGCCCGTAGACTTCGATGTGGTGTTTATAGACAGCGCTCCCAGGCAAATACATTAAGCGCGGATACCATTCGCTTTCAAAGGCCGGAACCGAGTAAACGCCCCAGTGAATAAAGATGCCGAATTTGGCGTCGAGATACCAAGCGGGAATTTGATAGTGCCCCAGCGATTCCCACGATGCGGCGAATGGACCTTTTTGAATGGTTTGATCCACTTGCTGCAAGCGGCTTTCGAGCTTTTGCTGGTAGCCGGGCATCTTGGAACTTTGCGCCTGGACGTATGGATGGGATATGAGAAAGAGGATGAGCAGGAGCCGTTTCATTCTAGAGGCTTACTGTATCAGATGAACAGCGCGCTTCCGCATCACTCGCCGCGGTTCCCGGCATGGTGAATTTGAAAGTCGCGCCTGGCCCTTCGTCAGATTCAACCCAAATGCGCCTCCCGTGACGCTCGACAACTTTTCGGCACAGCGCCAGACCGATGCCGAAAATATCAAACATCCTGGAAAAGTCTAGGTCGCGGCGTTTGCGAATTAAATGCACTAGAGCAAACGCGAATCGGGAGGTACGCGCACCTGTATGGTCCGAATACATGGCAAACAGTTTTGCCCGGTTTGATGCGCTATTTGCAAGGCGGAAGTGCTGCTCTCGAAGACCGAAGCCGTTGGCCTGACCACCATCCCAAAACTACCCAGCAGCGAACAGCCGAAGCCATCTTGGATCTCCGGCATAAACATCCAACTTGGGGAGCGCGAAAGCTGAGGGTGCGACTCAAGAAGTTGAATCCTAAAACCGAATGGCCCGCTGCAAGCACAATCAGCAAGATACTGAAGGATTCTGCATTAACCGTCAAGAGAACCAGGGAGCGAGTCGTACGGTTCTCAGAACCCCTCGCGGATGTCACACGTCCCAATCAGGTCTGGTGTATGGATTTCAAGGGCGCGTTCGACTGCGGAATTCTTGAGCGCTGCGACACGTTCACCGTAACAGATGCGTACATGGTGTTCCAGAGCGAATCCGCTCAGATAACGGCACCCCGTTTTGTTCGATGAGCGGTTTTGGGGTCAGTCGGTTATCGCTGAAGTGGGCACAGCTAGGAATCATTCACGAGCGAATATCGCCGGCACGACCAACAGAGAACGGGCGACACGAACGAATGCACTGGACGCTAAAGGCGGATGCAGCATCTCCACCTGCAGAAAGCCTGAAAGTTCAACGAAACGCTTCGATGATTTTGTCAGGGTTTTCAATTATGAGCGTCCCCGCGAGGCTCTGCAAATGAAGACACCGGCGTCAGTTTACGCCGGAGGAAAGAAACGCCTGGATCGCACACCACCAAAAGTCGCCTATGGCAGGGATTACATAATTCGAGGAGTTCGCAGGAATGGAACCATTCTTTTTGGTGGAAGAGAAATTTTCATAACTGAGGTCTTGAGAGGGCAGAACCTTGGGCTCCGGGAAACTGATCCCGATCGATGAATCGTTACATTTCATTTCGAACGTTAAATAGATCGGCGCTTTCCAATAACGACAATGCGTAACCCATAAGTAGGCTTGCTGGCGACTATACGATGGTTACTCTACCCTTCGCGGTAAGGGCGGATCTATTTTTGAAATTTTCCATCAAAAGGCGATAGCGGGAGTCCTCCGGCTAAATCGCACTTCCCCGTGCGTGGATCACCTGCCCGGTCAAGTGCCGGGCCGCATCGCTGGCGAGGAATACTATCACACGAGCGGCATCTTCCGGTTGATTGAGTTTTGCTACTCCCGACCGAACGCTCCATTCGCGTCGCATTTGCTCATTAATCCATCCGGTATCGGTTGCGCCGGGGTCAACTGCATTGACCGTAAACCCGAGGGGAGCCAACTCAGACGCGAGGCTGAGTGTAAAGGCTTCAATTGCGCCCTTAGTCGCGACGTAGGCCAGTTCGCCGGGCATCGGCCCCCAATTCTGCCCGGAACTCATGCTGATGATACGACCACTGAAACGGCCCCGGGCTTTAGCACGTCTAGCGAACTCCACGGCCAACAGAAAAGTTGAACGCATGTTCACGGCGTAGTGCGCATCTAGCTTGGCAGCATCGAGAAGTTCAAACCCATCGTGCGCGGAGTGGGCAGCGTTGTTTACTAGGATGTCCGGCAAGCCTAGCCACTCCTGCGCGGCATCAAAGACCTGCGCCGCGCTATCTGGAATCGACAAGTCGATTTCCAAGCATCGCGCTTTGACGCCCGGGTACTGCAGCTCTTGTTCCAGGGCGATAGGGCCGTTCTCATCTACTCCGCGCGGCTGTTCTCGATCATAGGCCTGCCATGAGGTGAATAAGATATTTGCTCCTTGCATGGCTAGCGCGCGGCAAGTTGCCGCGCCAATCCCATTGCGCCGGCTTGCCCCGGTGATGATTGCGAACTTTCCCTTAAGATCGGGGTAAACGGCTTGATTCAATGGACCGTCCCGCAAATGGAGCATAGCATTGACCACGAGATGCAGCTGGCGTCTGTCCCAACTCCAGCCTAGTCGGCCAGCGTTTAGTAATCCCGAACTGAGGGACTCTGTCCCCCACACCTCCTGGGATTTAGCGCTTTCTACCAGACTGGCCCATTTTACCTCGCAAATTCGTTAGCCAAGCAGGACAATCAAGTTGCTTGCACGGAGGATAGGGCTCTCCAGGGATGGAACCCGAGCGCCGAGGCAAGTCCGGACTGGTGGCGGCGTGAAAGCCGCCCCACCCTATTCTTCCTCTTACCTTCAAGGCAAAAATCGTGGTCGCCCGCTAAATGGCCGAACAATAAAAGCTAGCGTACACTCATTGCTGGCCGGATTCTGTTATCTATGATTTCGGACTAAAGTGTTACCCATGTAGCAGGCCATACACACGCGGTCAGCCCATCGGATAAGACGTGCAGCGAGATAATTTCAGGGCGCTAAAGGTAGCAGTGACCGTCTGGAATAAAATCACTGGCGAATCGTTTGCGAAAAAATCAAACATCCCCAAGCCGTCTTACTCAAACATTTTGCGGTTTTATTTCGGTTCTTCCTTCTTCGGCTTTTCCGTCGGCTTCGGGGCCGGCTTCACTGCCTGCTGCTTCTGCGCTTGTTGATGTTCTGCTTCCTGCTTTTGCTGCAACTGTTGTTGCTGTTGCTCGTGCGCTTTTTCCAAAGCCTGCAATTGCTGTTGATGCTGCTCCTGTAACTCTTTCTGTCTGGCCTGATCGGCCTTCTGCTGTTGCAGTTGCTGCTCTTGTTGTTTCTGCTGCTGCTCTAATTGCTGGCGCTGCTGATCTTGCTGTTTGTGCAGGTCGATACTCTGCTGCAGATGCTGCTGCTCCAAGCGCTGATCCACCGGGAAGGCGGTGGGCGGACGTTGCGGATTGTTAGTTGCGGCCGGCTGCGCCGCGGGCTTGTTGACGTTGGCTGGGGGTTGCACGGAAACCGGCCGGGTCGGAGCCACTGGGTTGGGTGGGGGCGCGTTTTTGTTGGTTTGTGTTTGTACCTGGCGCGGGGGCACCACCACTTTCGCGGGCGGTGCAACCTTCACCTGCGGCGCCGCCGCAGCTTGCGTGCGCACCGGCGCGATTTGCCGCACCTGGGCGATAGATAACGGCCGGCCGCCATTGGACTGGATGGCCGCCTGCCTTTTCTCAAACGGGGGAGGAGGCGGTGGCGGCGCGGTCTTCGCCACCACCGCGCGCGCCTGAACGGCTGCCGGCGGCTTCACATTGGCTGCCGGGCGTCCGCCCAACACTGCGGCACGTTGCGGAACGGCCGGCGGTGTCATAGCATTGACCGGCGCTGAGGCGACTTCGCTGGCGTTGACCCGCACGACGTTGCGCGCCACCGGCTGGCCCGAACTAAAGGCTTGCTGGGAAGTGGCTACTACCGCTCCCGGTACTCTCTGATTGACGTATGTCACGTTCGTCACATTCACGGTCTTGTTGACCACCACGTTAGTGTAGTAATTGTTCACCACCGTTGTGGTCACCGTCGTATTCGACACGTTCACGTTGTTCACGTAGTTTCGGCTCACCGGATAGGAAGGCACATACACTTCGCGCGGACCGAGTGGAAACCAACCGACCCCCACGCTACCCACCGCTAGACCGATTCCAAAGTGAGGTCCGCCAATCCAGGCGACCAGCGCCGGTGCGTATACCGGCCGAACATACACCGGACCGGCCACAACCGGACGCGGCGGGCACGGAACCCAGCCCCAGCCACCGCCCGCGTTGATCCAGCGGCCATAATGGAATGGCGCGAAACCCCACGGCGCATCATCCACCCAGGTGTAACCCCACGGCGCAATGTAGGCCCAGTGACCATAATGATAGGGAGCCCACCCGTCCATAGCCACATGTGGGAACCACACCATGCCGTAGCCGGGCACGGGACGCCAACCGCCATTGTCATCCAAATCGTCATAGCCGATGGCGTAATCGGACATGTAGCGCGTCGAGATGGAGACATCTTCGTGGTGGTCGCGCTGTTCACTCCACCGTTCGAAGTCATCCACATCGCCGAGACCTTCCACATCCGCATTCAATTGATAAGTACCTGAGAATGTGCCCACGTCTCCCGGGTTAAGCGTGTAAGCTGACCCTCCGCCTGTAACCTCTCCTTGCCCCCGCCGGTCTTGGATTACCGTCGTGTCGCCAGCCGGGTTCACGCTGATTTCGTAAATTCCCGGACTCATAATGGTGAAGGCCAGATTCGGCGTATCGACTTCAAAATTGTCGCTGTCGCCCAGCCACTTCACGCGGATGCGCAAAGTGCCGGTGGTCAGTTGTAGCTGTGCCGTGCTATCGGTGAGATTCAGGAAAGAAAAGCCGGTATATTCCGACAGATGGATCGACGCGGATCCGATGTGCAAAGCGGCGCGCGATCCTCGGTCCGTCCATAGCTGATCGCCCGTGGTTAATGGCCGGTTGACGATGGCGTCAACCCAATCGCCCGTGCCCGCAGGCTGAAAGGATACGTAACCCTGGGTATAACTAAGCCGCGCCACGCGACTCGGTGGATCGTCGTAGTCTTGCGCGGCAGCGCGTGACGGACTCAGGAATAGCAAAGCGAGCGCCACACATGGCAGCGCTGCGTGCGTTATTTTTCGCATACTTTCTCTCCCCAACTGTGCACTCTAGCAACCCGGCTTACTAGCTTAAGCCGACATTTTTCAAGTATCGCAAATGAAAAAGCGCAGAGTCACTTAGTTCAAAACAACCTGGGAGACTTATGCGTCTATGGATTGTGCGAAGCTCCTTGCTCATCCGAACCACCATTTCCGCCGCGATTACCACGTTGCTAGTCTCGTGCTCCAAGCCACCGGCGGCACAGAATTCACAGGCTGCCGTCAACCCTTCAGCGCCTGTGGATTACTCAAGCCGTCTGGGAGTCGCCGTCCGCACCGAAGCGCGAACTTGCGTTGCCATTAGAAACGCTACCTTGGCGGCGGCCAGTCCCGTAACGCTCGTGGTGCCGGTCTCACCCCAGAGCTTTGTTGAGGCGCAGATTTCCGGGCGAAGCCAAAACGCTTGCCCCATTACTGAGGACATTCCACCGGGCGTGACGAATTACGAAATATCTCTGCCCAAATCCTCGAACATTCCGAAGCTCACGCCTATGGTGGCAGTGGCCGGTACGTCCGCTTCCAACAGCTTTCAACAGGACAACGTAAGCGTCCAAGCGGATCTGGACCAAACAAAATCGCAGAACACATTTCGCGCTTGCGGAGCGTACAACGGAATTTACCTGACCGTCTGGCGAGGCTTTCCGATTAACGGAACGCTCCTGTGGACCGGCTACTACTATGAGTCTGGCAATCCCGGAACCCTACCCACCTGCACGGCGGCGGAATCAAAACAGGTTCCGCCTCAATCGGCCAACCATCTCCCCATCTGAGCGCGCACTTACACCAACTTCGTTTTCTTTATCGGCAGTTCGCGAATCCGTTTGCCGGTGGCGGCGAAAATCGCATTGCAAATCGCCGGAGCGATGGGAGGAACTCCTGGCTCTCCCGCCCCCGTCGGCAGCGCATCGCCCTCTCCTATCAAATGCACATGCGTATGGTAAGGCGCTTCGTTGATGCGCGCCACCGCATAATTATTGAAATTGCTTTGCACCACCCGGCCATCGGCTGCCGTGATCTCGCCCATCATCGCAATCGTCGCGCCCATGACCGCGGCGCCTTCAAACTGCGCCACCACGCGGTCGGGATGAATGACCTGGCCGCAATCCACGGCGAGATGGACGTTGGGAATGCGTAGCTTGCCGTTTTGATCGACCTCCACTTCGACTACCGCCGCTACATAGGTCAAGAAGCTGCGATGTGCGGCAAAACCCCACGCGTGTCCCTTGCTCGAGCGCTTGTTCGCCCAGCCGGACCGCTCCGCTACCGTTTCCGCCACGCGCCGCAACCGGCCGGTATCCAGCGGATAATCCGCCAGCGGTTTCCCGTAGTTTTCGTACTTTGCTTTTTGCGTCGCTAGATCCAGCTTGCGCGGTTCACCCAAGGTAGCGAGCCAGTATTCCACCGGATCTTTGCCCGCCGCGTGCGCCAGCTCATCAATAAACGATTGAATGCCGAACGCATGATAAATGTTCGAAACGGAGCGCAACCAGCCGATTCGCAAGTGTGGCTCAGCCGGGCCGTTTTCCGCGCGCAAATTTGCTATATCGAACGGCATGTCCAGAAAGCCTAGACTCAGTTCACCGCCGCCATATCGGGCGCTCGCATCGAAGGTTGAGTCGATGGGCGGGAACACCGTGCGTTGCAGCCATGCCACCGGTTTTCCGCCGCTATCCAGCCCCGCCTTGAAATACATGGCCGAGGTGGCATGAAAATAGTCGAAGCGGATATCTTCCTCGCGCGTCCAGCTGATTTTGACTGGCTTGCCCACCTTCTTTGAAAGCAGCGCCGCTTCCGCCACATAGTCAGGCTTCGATTTCCGTCCGAAACCACCTCCCAGCAACGTTACGTGACAGACGACATCGGCCGGCTTGAGGCCCAACGCCTTCGCCACCGTCTCTTGCACCGCTTGTGGATTCTGCGTCGCCGCCCAAACTTCCACTTTGCCGTCCTTGAACTCCGCAATGGCGGCCGGAGGTTCCATGGGCGTATGCGCCAGCAGCGGCGTATAGTAACTCGCTTCCACGATTCTGTTGGCGTTTGTAAAGGCGGCGTCTACATCGCCGGCCGTGCGCACTACCTGCTGTGGCTGACTCGCTGTTTCAAGCAGTGTCTTTTTGTAGCTGGATGAATCGTAAATCGCGTGAGGTCCGGATTCCCACTCAATCTTGAGCTTCTTGCGCCCCTGCGACGCGGCCCAAGTATTATCGGCAATCACCGCCACGCCGCCCAAGGCCTGGAAGCCGTACGGCGGTTGTGCGCCGTCAAGCACCACGGTCTGCTGAACGCCCGCCACTTTCTTGGCTGCCCCGTCGTCGTAACCTTTGAGCTTGCCGCCTAGCACGGGCGGTCTTTCGATGGACGCGTAGACCATGCCCGGCACATGCGCGTCAAAACCGTAGATCGCGCGGCCCGTAACGATCTCCTTTAGGTCGACCGAAGGAACGCCCTTGCCGATATATTTGAATTCCGCCGGCGTCTTGAGGCGCAGCTCTTCCTTGCGCGGCAAGGTCTGCTTTGCCGCCGCCGGCGCCAGTTCCCCATAGGCAAGCTTTTTGCCGCTGGCAGTGTGTGTGACAAAGTGGTCGCCACCTTTGCACTCCGCCGCCGGAACATTCCATTGCGCCGCTGCCGCGCGTTCTAACATCAAGCGCGCGCTGGCGCCGGTTTGACGCATGATGTCGTAAAAATCGCGAATGGATTGTGAGCCGTCGGTATCCTGCGAACCGTATTTCTCGCTGCCGAGCGCCTGCTCAATACGCACCCGGCTCCAATCGGCCCCCAGTTCATCCGCCACAACCATCGGCAACGATGTGCGAATGCCCGTGCCCATTTCCGAGCGGTGCGCCACAATCGTGACCGTGCCATCAGTATCGATCCCCACCCATATGTTCGGCTGGAAGACGGTCTTCGTCACATCGTACGCGGACGCTTCTTTCGGCAGCGCGCCCACGGCAAATACCAAAGCGCCCGCCGAAAAAATACGGCTTAAAAAATCTCTGCGTGACGCCAGCTCCAGTCGTTTCATGCTTTCACCTCCGCCGCGGCGGCTTTAATGGCTTGCCGGATGCGCTGATACGTCCCGCAACGGCAAATGTTGCCTTGCATGAAGGAATCGATTTCTTCGTCAGTGGGTTTCGGCTTCGCTTTGAGCAGCGCGGCCGCCTGCATGATCTGACCGCTCTGGCAATATCCGCATTGCGGCACGTTGGCCGCTTCCCAGGCGCGCTGTAAGGGATGATCGCCGTTCGCGCTCAAGCCTTCGATGGTGCTGACGGTCTTGCCCTCAACGTTTTTCATCGAGGTCGAGCAGCTGCGTTGCGCTTCACCATTAATATGAACCGTGCAAGCGCCGCACAAGCCTTCACCGCAACCGAACTTCGTACCGGTCAGTTGTAGCGCATCGCGCAAAAACCACAGCAGCGGCATATCCGGATCGCCCGTGTAGTCTTTCGGCGTCCCGTTCACTTTAAGACGGATCATTGGCAGCGCACCTCTTAACAGAATAGTGTACAAATATGCGCCAAGGACTATTCGCTAAGATTTAGTACGACACGATGCTGATTAAGCGCCTGACCCTCAAGAAAATTCTGTCGTTCAATGAGGCCACGGTCGAACTCGCCCCACTGAACGTGCTGATCGGCCCAAACGCAGTAGGCAAAAGTAATCTCATTGAGGTGATCGGTCTGCTGCACTCAACTCCCAGCAGCTTAGCGGCGGCCATTCTTCGAGGAGGTGGCGTGCGCCAGTGGGTGTGGCTCGGCGATCGAGTTCCAGAAAGTGCAACGATCTACTGCAAGCTAAGACTTCCGCGAAGAGTTGGCCAGATTGGACCCGCTTATTACAAGCTACAGTTTTCGGGGCTGCAGCCCACCGGCTTCGCGATTTGGCGCGAGATAGTGGCGAACGCCGAACCGAGCGAGGGGGACGCGGGCATCTATCTCGATCGCGATTATAATGGCGTCGAATTCGGACCCGAGGCGCGCAAGGTCATGGACCCTTTGCCAACGGGGATGATGGTTCCGGCATCTGAGTCAATCCTTTCGCAGTTCAAAAATCCGGCCGATCCGACGCCGATTACCGAAATTGGCAGGCAATTTTCGCGAATCCGCATTTTTCGCGAGTTTAGGACCGGTCCGCTTTCCGGAGCCCGCCTCGGTGTCTCCACCTCCGTATCTAAGGATGCGCTCGTCGATGGCGGCGACAACCTCGCGCTCGTTCTTCATGAGCTGGATTTTCTCGGCGTGCATGAGAAAATCAGGAGCTATCTGCAACGCTTCTGCGAGCGTTTCGACGACGTAAAGGTGAATGTCGGCGAAGGCCTCGCCCGTACGTTCCTTAAGGAGGCCGGACTTGCGGAGATGCTTTCCGCCATTCGCATGTCGGACGGCACTCTAAAGTTCCTTGCACTTCTAGCGGCCTTGTTTAATCCAAACCCGCCGCCCCTCATTTGCATTGAAGAACCCGAAATCGGCTTGCATCCCGATGCCTTGCAGCTTGTCGCTGAAGCGCTGGTGGAAGCCTCTGCATCGACACAACTCATTGTGACAACCCACTCGGAAGCATTGGTGGACGCGCTTACCGATCAGCCGGAAAGCGTTCTCGTGTGTGAGCGCGACTTCGACAACGGCACGCAGATGAAGCGACTATCAAAAGTAGGCCTCAAGGAATGGCTCGAACGGTACACGCTCGGCCAGCTTTGGCGGAAAGGGGAAATCGGTGGCGGCCGTTGGTAAGAGGCCAACTGAAATTCGGATTTACTACGAAGGCGACAAAGCACTGACGCCAGGCTTTGCCCAATTCTTTTCACAAATCAGAGACAAGGCCAAGGAAAGCCGCTGCAAATTCAGCCTGATCTCGGGTAAATCGGGGCCGGAGGCGTGCCAGGACTTTGAGACCGCCTTAAAAACCCACAAAAACGCCTGGAACATTCTTCTCAAAGACAGCGAAGGCCCCGACCACGGAACACTGTCAGCCTCCCTTTGCGATGAACAAGCTTGGGACAAATCTCACTCAGACTCGATCTTTTGGATGGTGCAAATGATGGAATCCTGGTTTCACGCCGATAAGGAAGCCCTCGAAACATTTTATGGCGCGGATTTTAGGAAGAACGCACTGAAGCAGAATCCGAAGGTCGAGGAAATTTTAAAAGCCGATTTAACAGACGGTCTTCGCAAAGCGACCAATGAGTGTTCCAAGGGAAGCTATAACAAAACATCCCACGGACCGAGACTATTAGCTTCGATAAACCCCGCAAAGGTCCAGCAAGCTGCTCCAAACTGCAAGCGGCTCTTTGAGACCATTTTGAATCGGCTTGTTCCCGGCTCTCACCTCGCCTGAAACCCATTCTGCTGTAGCAGTTTCGCTATCAAACCCGTCCAGCCCGTTTGATGATTCGCGCCCAATCCCTTGCCGGTGTCCCCATGGAAAAATTCATAAAACAGCGTGTAGTTATTGAAATTCGGATCTTCCTGCAACATCTTGCTATTGCCGTCTACCGGCCGTCGCCCCTTTTCATCTCGCAGGAAAATTCGCGCCAACCGCACGGAAAGCAATTGCGCCGCTTGGTTTACGCTAATCCGCTTGCCGGAGCCGGTCGGAAATTCCACGGTTAACGAAGCTCCATAATAATGATCCAAGCGCTGCAGCGTTTCGATAATCAAATAGTTCATGGGAAACCAAATCGGCCCGCGCCAATTCGAATTGCCGCCGAACGTGCCACTCTCCGATTCGGCCGGTTCATACGCAATGCGAAAATTGTGCCCGTCGAGCTGAAGTTCGTACGGATGATCCGCATGATAGCGAGACACCGAGCGAATCCCGTAGGGCGAAAGAAATTCAGTTTCATCGAACAGCCGCCGGAGCATGCGCTCAACGCGCTCGCGATTTACCACCGACAACAGACGACGCTGCTCCAGACCACCCTGCGTCATTGACGCCAGGCCTTCCGTCAGATCTTTGCGATTTTCAATGAACCACTGCATGCGTTTCTTAAAACCCGGATGGCGATCGATACTCTGCTGCTCGATGGTATCGGTGGCGAAGAGAGGCACAAGTCCAACCAGAGAACGCACGCGCAACAGCTTGTGCTCGTTGTCCGGCAGACGCAGGCGGTCATAATAGAAGCCGTCTTCTTCGTCCCACAGTCCGGAGCCTTCGTGATGATTGATGGCGTCGGAGATATAAAGGAAGTGCTCGAAGAACTTGCTGGCAATATCTTCGTAACACGGATTCAGAAAAGATAGCTGCAGCGCGATCTTCAACATGTTGAGGCAATACATGCCCATCCAAGCGGAGCCGTCAGATTGTTCTAGCGTCCAGCCGGTGGGCAGCGGCGCGCTGCGGTCGAAAATGCCGATGTTATCCAGCCCCAAAAATCCGCCCTCAAAGATATTCGCGCCTTCGGAATCTTTGCGGTTCACCCACCAGGTGAAGTTCATCAGCAGCTTGTGGAACACGCGTTCCAGAAAACTCATGTCGGGCTTGCCCTTGAGCCGCTGATCGATCTTAAATACACGCCACGCCGCCCAGGCATGAACGGGCGGATTGACGTCGCCAAAGGCCCATTCGTAAGCGGGAATTTGTCCGTTCGGATGCATGTACCACTCGCGCAAGAAAAGCGAGAGTTGCGCTTTGGCAAAATCCGGATCAGCCGGCGCCATCGCGACCGCGTGAAACGCCGAATCCCATGCCGCATACCACGGGTACTCCCATTTGTCGGGCATCGAAATGACGTCTTCGTTGAACAAGTGGCGCCAACTGGAGTCGCGGCCGGTCCAGCGCTCCACCGGCGGCTTCGGCATGGTTGCATCGCCCTTCAACCAGTCCTCCACAACGAAGTGATAATACTGTTTGCTCCAAAACATGCCGGCAAACGCCTGCCGCTGCACATGGCGCGCTTCTTCGCTTAAGGCTTCGTCAAAGCTACCGTAGAAATCCATGCACTCAGCGATGCGCGCATCGAAGATGGCATCCCATTTCGGTCTCGGTAAATCGACCGAACCGTCGCGCGCCAGACGAAAATGCAGGATGACCTGGTTCTGTCCTTCTATAGAAAGCCGGTAAACAGCGCAAGCCTTGGTGCCCTGCGGCTTCGGATTCACGGCCTCGTGCTTTCCGTGGATCAGATACTCGTGAAAAGCGTCTTTATAGAAGGTGTTATCACCGCGCCAGCCCCACAGCCGCTCGGTGTTGGTTTCATTTTCAGTGAACAGCATTTCGGGAGTTCCATCAAGAGTCAGATAGTACCCGCCCAGAACGCTGTGCTCCGCCAAAATTTGGTTGTCCCCGCATTTGCAGAGCCGCGGCTTGGCCCCGCTTGACTGATTGCTCCAACACCAGGTGTTGCGGAACCAAACTGTCGGCAGGAAGGTCAGGTCCGCTTTATCGGGCCCCCGGTTCACGATCCGAATACGGATCAGCATATCATCCACGTCGTTCTTGGCGTACTCCGCGAAAATGTCGAAATAGCGGCGTTCGTTAAAGATTCCGGTGTCTTCCAATTCGTATTCGGGATCTTGCCTGGTGCGGCGCCGTGTTTCCGCCACCAGGTCTGTATAAGGATAGGCCGCCTGCGGATACTTGTAAAGTCCTTTTAGATAGGAGTTCGTGGGGGTCGCTTCCAGATAGTAATAAAGTTCTTTGACATCCTCGCCATGGTTGCCTTCGTTGCCGGTTACGCCAAACAGCCGCTCTTTCAGAATGGAGTCTTTGCCGTTCCAAAATGCCAGCGCGAAGCAAAGGTATTGGTGATTATCGCAAAGGCCCAGGATGCCGTCTTCGCTCCAGCGATAAACGCGCGACCGGGCGTCATCGTGCGGCAAATACTCCCAGGCCGTCCCATTCTGGCTGTAATCTTCGCGAACCGTTCCCCAGGCGCGTTCCGCTAGATACGGGCCCCAGCGTTTCCAATGCTTGGTGCGATCTTCGGCCTGCGTTAGCCGGACTTGTTCTGGAAGTGGAGGCATCACTCCTATCCTATGTTGTGAGTGCCCGCACAATTACGATCGTCATGTCATCGTGTTGCGGCGCTTCCCCAGTAAATTCATCGGCCGCTTCAAACACCTCGCGCAGAACCTGCCCTGCCGTGGCGTGCTCGGTCCTTTTTACTGCGGCCAGCATGCGCTCCTCGCCCCACTCCTAACGGTGTGATGGTCGATCAGATAACGGGCAAGAGTGCGCGGCGTGCCATTGTCAAAAAGAACAAGCATTATGGCCGTGGGGCGGGTGCTTCCGCGCTGTGGGCCGCGAAAGTCAGAACGGCTTGAACCTGCGCGCGTGTCACGGCGAATTCTTCCACCAGCTCATTCGTTATGAAGAGCAAAACGAATGCAATTTTGTACCTGCTGTTGGCCCTATGGATAGCGCTCAGCATGAGCTACTACGTGATGGGCGCCGTGGCACTGCGCGAAGAGTTCTTCCATAGCTCGCGGTATGCTTCACAACCGTTCGATTGCCAGGACGATTTGGAAACCATCCGTCAGCCCTCAGATCATCTAGAGAAGCTTGGGCTCGAAAGCGGCAGCGTCCTCCGCTCCATCAACGGGCAGCCTTACACGGGCTGGCTGCAACTGCTCAAAACTGTTCGCCGTGCCAAGCCAGGCGATTTGATGCAAGTGGAAGTTCGAACCCAAAGGGACTGGAAAAGCAATTCTCGGTCGCGCTCGAGCCGATGCAAGGACCGGGCTTTTCCATCGGTGGATTCATCGCGTTTCTGCTGCCGGTTTTAGGAGTTTCGCTGTTGGGTCTGCTGGATTAGAAGATCCTCCGATTCAATCGGTCCACCGTAAACTTTGCCGTATCGGCGACAGCCATCACAGCCATCACACCGGCTTGCACAGGATCGGTTACCACCAGGTCGGAAGCTTCCGGCACACTGCCGGCCATGTTCAAACTAATGACCAGCAGCCCTTCGGCACGGACTTCGCGGACGGCTACTTCGATATCGCCGCCCATCAGCGATCCGGCCAGTACCAGCGCTCGGACGCGCGGCAACCTGCGGCAGGCGCGCACCGCCGCCGCGAGAGCTTGTTCGCCGACCAGCGGAATGGTATCCACGGAGATGTGTTCCCCGCGAATATTGTGGCGATCGGCTTCGGAAATCGCGCCCAGCGCTACTTGGCCGACTTGCGCGCCGCCGCCCATAATAATGATGCGCTTGCCGTAGATCTTTTGCAGCGATTGCACCAGGGTCACGTTCAGCACCACGTCCAAAGCTCGTAGGTCTTTCACCAACCATTCCACGGCGCCAGGCAGATCAAGCTCAAAATAAATGCGCGTGTCGGTAGGAAGGTCCTCAATAATCGAAACCGACCGTATGTCGCCCTGATGCCGAGCGATCACACCGGTGAGTTGATGCAAGACACCCGGCGCCGCTTCGGTGGATAACACCAGGCCCACTTTATCCGCTGCCGGCTCGCTCAAAGAGTCACCTCATATTTCTTAAGCAATCCATCCCAGTGACCTTGCGCTCTGAGAATCAGCTCGATCACTTCCCGCACCGCGCCCGCCCCACCTGCCGCCGAAGTCACGGCCGAGGCGCAGCGTTTCACTTCCGGCCGCGCGTTGGCCGTGGCGAACGACAGACCAGCGCGGCGCATGATAACCACGTCCGTCAAATCATCGCCGACATAGGCGATTTCTCTCGCATCGACTTTCGCTTCCGCGCAGATCTGTTCGAACAACGGCACCTTTTCAATGTGGCCCTGAAATACCCAACTCATGCCCACCTGGCTGGCGCGTTCAGTGGTGGCCGGCGACTCTCGACCGCTAATAACGCCCGTGCGGATATTGAACCAGCTCAACCAGCGCAGCGCAATGCCATCCTGCGAATCGAAGCCTTTGGTTTCCACCAGCTTGCCATCCGAACCCGGTACCAGATAGAGGCGGCCATCGGTGAGCACGCCATCCACATCCATCAGGAGCACTTTAATACCTGCGGCGAAGCGGCGCATTTTTTCTTCAGTCACAGAAGGATGCAGTTGCATAGTTTTTAATAACTCCGTTCCTTATAACACGCGGGGCAGCGGATATCATGAAAGAGGCGCCCCTCTCATGAACAGTCGCGGCAAGCGTTCACAACTCTGGGTCAAGCTAGCCATGGGCGCGGGCATTCTTTTGGGACTCACGCTGCTGATCGAAACCATCAGCACCTACGTTTTCGTTTACGGCAAGGTGATCCGGGAGGAGGCTTTTCAGGAAGCCGAACGGCAGCAGGCCGCGCTTTTGCGGCTCGCGGCACAATCCGGCGTGCGAGACGTTCACCGGCTGGGGCCGCTGCTTGAGGCGGTCGAGCGCGATGCGCCGCGTCAGGTGGCCTGGATGCGCATCATGGATTTTGACGGGCATGTGTTAGCGCAGAGTGGAAGCCCCTTGAAAGCTGCGCCCACAGCCGCGCAGCTTCGCCATCAGATGGAGGCGCACCAGCCCCTGCGGCGCGAACACATGGCGCGTTCGGGAAGGATCATCATTTCGCTGCTGCGCTTCCGCTTTGGTGGCCCACCAGTGCCGCCGGAGCGATTTGCGGGACACCCGCCGCTGCCCGCCTTCAGCGAAATCGCGATCTACCAGGACGGCGTTTCCATTCCGTTCGGAGACCTGCGGCGCAACCTGATCATCGGCTGTCTGGCGGCGCTGGCGCTGCTTGCGTCGATGGTTTTGATTGGCGTTCTGTTCACCCGTTTTATTCGCGCACGGCAACTGGAACAACAGGTGGAACTGGCACGCACCGTGCAAGCGGGTCTCTTGCCCTCGCCGCAGACGCTTCTTTCTTCCTCCGGCCACGTGGATTTCGGCGCGGTGTTTGTTCCGGCAGCGGCCATCGGCGGCGACTTTTACGATATCTTCACGAACGAGAACGGCGACACCTCGCTGGTGCTGGGCGATGTGGCGGGCAAAGGAGTATCGGCGGCGCTGCTGATGGGCGTTTTGCACGGCGCCATCCGCTCCATGGACTGGACGCGCTCGGGCGCCGACCAGGAGACAGCGACCGTCAAGCTGAATCAATTGCTGTGCGAGAAGACCGCGCGGGAACGCTTTGCCAGTTTGTTTTGGGCAAACTTCATTCCCGAGACAGGGTTGCTGCGTTACATCAATGCGGGGCATTTGCCGCCATTGCTGATTCGCGCGCAGGAAACGGAACGGCTGGAGGGCGGCGGCCCGGTGCTGGGCCTGCTGCCCGCCGCGCAATACCGTTGCGTGGAAACTCGCGTGGACGCGGGCGACCTGCTGATCGTGTTTTCAGACGGCATCGCGGAAGCGATGAACGCCAACGAGGAGGATTTTGGCGAGGAGCGCATCGTCGAAATCGCGCGCCAGCACTTGGACCAGCATCCGCGGATGATTTGCGATGCCGTGATGGGCGGCATTTCCAGATTTCTCGGCGCATCGAAACCGCACGACGATCAGACGCTGCTGATTGTGCGGCTGACGGCCGTGGGGGCGATAAAGGCGTCTGCGATCGAGAGCACTCCGGCAACGATGCCGGCTTAGAGTCACGGCGCCCGCTGGGTTCCGAAATATAGCGGACGTTCAACATGCAAAGAGATTATCGTTTCAACGCCTCCTGCCGGGCAAGTTCTTTGCGGAACGCTTGCTCGCGGTCGTCGACAAAGGCCCGGTAACCGGCTGGATCTATAAAAGGATTCGGCGCGCCCGCCTTCCGGCGCGCCAGTTTTTCGTCCATGTCGAAATATGCGCCGTGAGCGCCCAGAAAGACATCGCAGGGAAGAGCATGTAAGACCTGGAACTGGCGTGCATAATCGGCGGCGATTTGCGGGTACTTCGAGTTATTCATCAGCAGATAGCCGCTGTTGACATTCGCGCTGCCGACGATCACCACGTTCAGTATCTTGCCCGCATCGCTGACCGTCATGGTCCATGTCGTGCACCCCTTCGTGTGGCCGGCCGTCAGGTGCGCGGTCAGAGTTGTGCCGCCCAGTCGAACTTGCGACGAATCATGCAGTATGCGATCAACCTTGGCGGGCTTCCAGCGGGTTGAGTATTGAAAGTCACCTTCGCCGCCATGTTCGATGATGGGTACATCCGCATCCATAACCATCAGTTTTGCGCCGCTCAACTCTTTCGCACGCGCGCAACCGGCGGCATGATCGTCATGCGCGTGGCTGATCAGGATGATCTTGCTATCGGTGAATTTGAAGCCCAGCGTTTCGACATTTTGTTTGATAATCGGGACAGATTCTTCGTAATCCGGGTTGATCAGAATGTCGCCCGCCGGCGTAGTAACCAGGTAAGACGCAAGATAGTTGGTCCCGACATAGTACAGGTTTCCGGCAATGCGGAACGGCGGCAGGGGCTTGTTCCATGCCGGCGTGAAATCGCCAACGGCATTGCTGGCGAGCAGGAGGGTTACAAACAGGGCCAAGCGCATATGGACAGTATGGCGCGAAATAAAGAACCACGACCGCTAGGGCGGGAGCGCTTACGCAGGAAAAAATGGGTGGTCTATGCCAAGACCGCCTTCGGCGGCCCCCAGCAGTTGTTTCGTTATCTGGGCCGCTACACCCATCGCGTTGCCATCTCGAATCATCAGCTGCTAGCTTTTGATGGAGAACGCGTTACTTTTCGCTGGAAAGATTATGCCCATGGAAACAAACAGCGCGAGATGACGCTAACCGCCACCGAATTTCTGCGGCGCTTCTTTTTGCATGTCCTTTCGGCAAGCCTGCTTGCATGAGTGGCCTGTCTTTGTACGCGGTCTGTCGTTAGCGCATATTCCCCTACCATGCCCTTGCCCGATTATCTAGTACTGTGACCGCCTGAAGAAGTTCTAATAAAACAGTTTAAATGTGAAATGTTGTGAGCCATACTTAGGTATGGCCCGTCCAGCCCTGCGAATCAAGGTTACGCCGAAAGATCAAAAAGAGTTACGCAAGCTTTTGCGCGGCGGAGTGCAACAGGTTCGGGTGGTGCTGCGGGCGATGGCGCTGTTGCAGTTAGCCAAGGGTGTCAGTGCGCCTCGGGTGTCCACTCAGCAAGCAAAGCCAATTACTGGCGGCCATCGTAAGCCTGCAACTGCTGACGCGCTGGTTGAGGAAACGGCGCGCCTGGACCGGCCGCCGCCCGTGTGATCGTGTCTGTCTGGCCACCGCTTTCTTTGCCAAAGCGGTTTTCCATCTGCCCAGCACCCGCCATCTGATTCAGCGCCTGCAAAGCGACGAGCGCGGCAATCTCAGCTCCCTATAAACGTCCCTGCCAGGGTCACAAACGAATGCTCAGACTGGTGACGGCTTATGTCGCTGTGCGGCTTACTTCCATTGTAAAAAGCCCTCCGTTTTCATCCCCTCAAGTGTCGGCTGCGGAGCGCCGAAATCGCGGGTCACAGATTTTAAAAATAAGTCGAAAATACTTCCTTCCCCCACAGTCTAAAAGCCTTATCGCATTTCGCCAGTCCCAAAAATCGCCCCTCCGGTTCGCCCCATCCCCGCTGTGTTGCTATGTGGAAATGGAAGCGGAGCCAAGAGCGTGGCATACACAACCGTGTAAATGGCGGTCGTTGCGCCAATGCCCAGCGATAATGTAGTCATGACCGCGATTGTCAGGGTCAGATTCTTGCGCAACATGCGCAGGCTATAGTGCAGGTTCTGTGTAAGGTTTTGCAAGCGTGTCTTCCCTTCGACCGAAGCTCTGCTTGGAGCAAGTTTCGAACCAAACAAAAATCACGGTTTCGGCTGACATAGGTGCGATTCCCTCGGCGCAGGCTGTCCGGAATTGAAATTTGCGACAGCGTGGATGAGCGAAATAGAACATTCGGAACCGCGTGGGCCGCGGCGGAGCCACTCGACGGGCGCATGTGAAATAAGGCGGTGACGCTTGGTTGCTTCTGTCGTCCGAAGAAGCCGCCGCTTACGAAGCGCTGCTTGGGGGTCTGAGAGATTGGAATTCTCGGACGATTCGGAGCGATCTCGCTGCGCTTGGCCTTGAATTTTCAACTCAACAATTCCAGACCTTTCTCGCCCTTCTCACCGCCCCCCACAAGGCCGCCGCCTGACGAACGTCGCCTCGGCCTCAAACGATGCAATCATCGCCGATTCTTTCTCTTGACAGCAATCCGCTTTTGACGTTAGACTTTCTCTAATCCCAACGGATCATCAATCCACGTAGCTGGCTGCGGCGCCGATTCGTTGCGTGCTTTCCACCTCCTGTCTCGTCAGGGCACCTCTAATCTTCTGTGCTCTCTCACTGCCACTGAGCCGGCTGAACCGCGCGCCTACGCCAGCGGTTTGCCTAAAGGAGAGAAAATGCCAGTTACCGGAGTTCTCGCACTCGTTTCTCGTTCGTCCCAAGCGCATAGGGCGCGGCTGCGCGCCGCCAAACAGCGATGGAATTCGCTGACACTTCGGGCGGCGCGCTTGACACGGAGCCCGTCTTGCGCAAGGTTCGCAAAACCGCATGGGGCACGTTCGTGCCGCGAAACAACGTCAGCAATTCGCGCGGCGTCGATGGGCTCATCTTGCGAGACTTCCCCAAAATCGAGTTACGGATGGATCGCCGCTCTTGTTTGTCTATTTATCTCTTGCTGCAATTTGCTGAACGGTCAATCGACATTTGGCACTGTCCTCGGCACTGTGAAGGAACCCTCCGGTGCCAGCGTACCGAACGCCGCCGTCAAGCTACTCAATAAAGGTACCAACGCCGTTCGTTCCACTGTCACGAACGATATGGGAACGTTCCAATTTACCAACGTCGAAGTCGGCACTTACTCACTCACCATTGAGTCTCCCGGCTTTCAAAAGGAAGAATTTCCGTCCTTCGATTTAGCGGGCCGCGAAACCAAACGCCTCGATGCCGACATGAAGCTGGCCACCCAAACCACCACCGTGAACGTCGAGTCTTCCGTAGGGTTGGTCGTGCAAAGCGATACCTCAAGCGGCTCCGAGACCAAGGGCTCTCGCGAGCTGGTCGATCTGCCCGTCGCCATCACTTCGCGTGCTTCTGGCTCCACTAGCCCGATGTCAACACTCACAGCCCAGCCGGGCGTGCAGACCGATGCCACCGGCAATATCTCCGTCGCCGGCACCTTGCCCACGCAGCTTTCCATGAGTATTGACGGGATCAGTTCTATGGGCCCTGGCAATAATAATGGCGCCGCCGCCCTTTCAGAGCTGTTCCCCTCATTCAACGCGATTGAGGAGATCCGTGTCAACGAAACCATCAATCCCGCCGAATTCGGTGGCGTCGCCGATATCACCACAATTTCGAAAGCCGGCACCAACCACTTTCACGGCGGCGTCTTCGAAAATCTCCAAAACAGCTACCTGAACGCCAGCGACTTCTTCAGCCACCAGACGCCCGAGCTCAAAATGAATAATTTTGGGATCTATATGGGAGGTCCCGTAATCATTCCCAAGGTATATAACGGCCGTGACAGGACCTTCTTTTTTGGTAGCTTTGAGGCGCTTCGCTTGCCTAAGAGTCAGACCATCGTCGAAAGCGTTCCCAATGTGGCCTCCCGTTCTGGCGATCTATCGGCTTATTCGGACCCACTCACCGGCTACCCCGGAAATCAGATTCCTATCAGCCAGCTCTCGCCCTATTCGCAGAAGGCCATGAATTTGTTTTTCCCCATGCCCAACTACGGGCCGCCCGGAGCCATCGCCAACAATTATCTGGCAAATTTCGCCATTCCCATCAACAGCAATCAGGCCGATTTCCGCCTCGATCAAACGCTCGGGCAGAAACACCTTGTCTATGCGCGATTCACCTACAAGAATCGCCGGGTCTCCCAAGTCCCGGTTTCGAGCTTTAGTGCCGATTCGCCCGCCACCTCGCCCGCGTTGGGTTCCAATGCCGCTCCCGAAGTGGACGAAGCTCTCACTGTCGCTTGGAACTACACCATCAAACCCACCGTCATCAACGAACTGCGGGTCGGCTTCAGTGAGAGCCGCACGGCATCGACGTTTGCTCTAACCGGCCAAGCAGTGCAAAATTACCTGGGGCTTAGCGCTCTGCCCCAAGCGGTTCTGCCCGCCAACACCGACGAAGTTCCCAGCATTACTGTCGCCGGCTTTGTACCAATCTTCGGGCAGTCATCCACGGGCAACCAGGGCACGAAACAAGGTTTGGACACCTTAACTTGGATAAAGGGTGAACACACCATGAAGTTTGGCGCAGACTATCGCCGCCTGCACACCCTTCTTACGAACGTGTTTGCCAACCTCTATTTGGGTCAGTATAGCTTTAATGGTTCGGTGATGGATTCGCTCTTAGGCAATGGAGCCGGCACTCCCTTGGCTTCGTTCCTTTTGGGCTATCCCGATAACAGCAGCGCCGCCACCGTTCTACAACCCAACACCTATGGCCAGGCACATCACTATGGCTTTTTTGCCCAGGACGATTATAAGGTCTCCCATACCCTCACCCTGAACTATGGCCTCCGCTATGAGTATCATCCGATGTTTCGCGATACCTACAACAATGAGGCCAACTTTCTTCCCAATTACAGCAGCACTGTCGACGGGCAGTCAGTCAAAGGAGCCGTCATACTCCCGGGTCCTGGCACTTTCGACATTCTCAATCCAGGGTTCACTCAATCCATCGCGCCCACACCCATCATCACGGCTCAATCGGCGGGCATTCCCGGCAGTCTCCGCTTCTCCCAGAAAACCGACTTTGCTCCGCGCGCGGGATTTGCCTGGCGCGTCTTCGGCAACGACAAAACAGTCCTCCGTGGCGGCTATGGGCGCTTCATTGAAACGCTGTTATCTTCGGCCGTCATCAGCGCTTGGGCTGTCGAAGCCAGCGACGTCGGCTTCTTCAATAACTCAATCGGCAGCAACGGCCTCCCAACCTACACCCTGCCCTACGCTTGGCCTTCCAATCTCGCTCAGCCTGGGTCGCAAAGCTTTTATCAAGTCACCAATATCCATTACAAAGATCCCTATGTTCAGGAATGGGATCTCACTCTCGAACGCGACTTGGGGAAGGGCGTCGGCTTGCGCGCCTCCTATGACGGCAATCACTCCTCCAATCTCGGCGCCGGTGGAAACCTAAATCAACCCGCGCCCAACACCACCGGATTTAGCAATTTGGGTTCTTCCAGCTTTCCCTTTCCTTTGTGGCAGGACATTTACTACAACACCAACGGCGCCTACGGCAATTACCAAGCTGCCACCTTCGCGGTCAAGAAGAACATGTCCAACGGGCTGCAATTCCAAACCAGTTACATCTTTTCCCGGAACCTGTCTAATGCCAACGGCGCCGCGACTTCTCCCGCCAACTCGTTTGCCAGTGAATTCGGAGGCACGCTATCCAGCCTCGCGAATCCAGGACTCGATTACGGGAATGTCCCATTCACTCGCCGCAATCGTTTCTTAACAACGTTTCTCTACGAATTGCCGTTTGGCAAAGGCAAAATGCTCCTGAACGGCGCGAATGCCATCGTCAATCATGTCGTAAACGGCTGGGAATTAGGCGGTGTGCTGCTCTTCCAAACCGGTCCCTTCATGAGCGTCTCGACCCTCAGCGATCCCTGCGGCTGCGGCTACAACGCCTTTAACTCAAACGGCGGGCGCGCTGATGTGGTCCCCGGTGCGAGCTTCTACACCGGCCAGTCGATCAGCCAGTGGATTAATCCGGCTGCCTTTGTGGACCCCGGCAGCGCCATTGGCCGTTTTGGCGATGCATCGGCGGGCGACGTCGTCGGCCCAGGCACGCAAGCCGTCTCTATGTCCCTGATCAAGTCGGTCGATTTCACCGAGTCGCTTCGCCTTCGCCTCGGCATTCAAGTATCCAATCTCTTCAACCATCCTAATTTCGCGGCTCCTAGTAACCTGACCGTGGGCGTCGCCGGATTCGGTCAACTCACAGCCCTGCAAACCGCCGAAGGCGCAGGTCCCCGCGGCATCCAGCTAACTGCTCGCATCACCTTCTAACGACTTCAACCGTCTGGGTCTGGGCGGCTTTCTACGCGGCGAAGGTTTGCGGCTTGGGACGGTGCGGCCGCCGCCGCGTGGGGCTCCGACATCCGACTTCGCCAAGCTGGACTATTACGACGTCTGGTTCCCGAATCTTGCGCCCAGCGTCGGATTGGTGCAAGAAGCGCGCGTAGCGGAAAACGCGCAAGCCTGGTTGGAATTCACGAGAAAATTCCGTCGGGAGATGAGCGAGCCTGATCGCAGCCGGGATTTAGATGTGTTAGCCGCGCTGTCGCATCAAACAAACTTCTCGCTCGGCTGCTATTGCGAAGATGAGAGCCGTTTGCCACCGGTCGGTGTTGCGGATGCTGCTCGTAGAACGCGGCGCGGATGTGGTTTGATTGCTAGACGCTATTGCGACGGCGTTGTTGAGTAAAGGCCAGTGATACTGGCGCTCGCCAAAATGTGATCTCTGCACTCGAGCAATTTCTCACTCAGAGAGAGTGCCGTTGGAGGAAAATCGGCGGTGCCGTTTAAGGTAAGTTCTGTGTCGAGGGCGTAGATCGTAAAAACGTAATGGTGGACGTTGGGTGGATAAGCCGACGGAGGACAAGGCCCACCGTAATTCACATCGGCGTTGGTGCCGGCTGAACCGTAAGTATTGATGACTTGCTGTCCGTTGGTGCTTCCGGTCACCCCGGCATTCTGCGGAAGCTCCGTCGTATTGCCCGGAATGTTATACATGCCCCAGTGCACCACGCCTGCCGTTTCATCGAATACGACTAAGGCGAAGGTTCGCGTGCCACGGGGCGTGTGCTTCCACCCTAGCTCCGGCGATTCATCGCCGCCTGGGCTTCCATCGATGGAGCAGATGTTCAGCCCCTGGTAGATATAGTTGTAAATCGTGCTGATCGGCATGGTCGCGCCATCCTCGAATGCCGTGCTGGTCAGCTCAAACTTGTCTTGGTCTCTGGCGAATGCAAACTCGCGCAGGCTAGAAAAGAACCGCCGCGAATGCGCTCACACCTTTTTTATTCATACGTCCTCCCCCGTTCTATCGTTTTGAATATGGATTTACGGTTGTTCCAGTCCCATCGTGTAAGCAATTGCCACACCACGAGGACCGCTCCGCATTTCTGGACGACGAAACTCTGAAACATCGAGACAGACCAAAGTCCCCGTACTGCATCGTATAGTACCTACCCGTTTGGGTAACGACGCACGATCGTTTCCCAGTTATAATCCTTCCAAAGATAGTATTTCACTAAGACACTCGGAGGTGATCTGTGTTGTTGTTTTTTGCCGACTTTTCTGAAGTCTGCGGCAGTTTTTGTGTATTTGGGGGCGGCGCTGCCAAACGTGGCGCGTGAGCAAGCCTTGAGTTTCTCCGGCGCGCCCACCAAGGGATCGTCTCACGTCCGCAGCTTGGCAATCTACTGTTTTATCGAAGTGCCTGCTATGGACGATCAGACTGCTGAGCATTGTCCTCGGAATCAGTTACTCACTTGTTCCCGACTCCTCGTTAAAGAGAATGTTCATCCATGTGCGGCATAGCGGGCGTCGTTGGCGCGTTCAAGAACGGGGAAGAGCAAAGCGCCCTCGGCTCAATGATCCGATCGCTAAATCACCGCGGCCCGGATGATCGAGGTTCCATTCAATTTCGTTTTGGCGACAACGTCGTCGCCTTTGGCCACACCCGCCTATCGATCCTTGATCTAACATCGGCTGGGCATCAGCCGATGACGGATCAGTCCGGTCACTGTTGCGTTACCTTCAACGGTGAGATCTACAATTTCCAGGAACTGCGAAAAACTCTGGATTGTTGCTGCTCTACTTTTAAAACAGGCACAGACACAGAGGTCATTCTGCGCGGATATGCGCGAAACGGGGCGCAATCCTTCAATGCACTGCGCGGAATGTTCGCATTGGGGTTGTTGGACAGGAAGAACCAGAAGGTTTTGCTGGCGAGGGACCCGCTGGGCATCAAGCCGCTTTATTACTACCTTAAGAACGGAAGATTGAGCTTCGCGAGCGAAGTTCGCGCCCTTTTAGCGAGCGGCCAAGTTCCAGCCAAGATTACCCCTGAAGGGATGGCCCACTATCTTGCGCATGGCTGGGTAGGGAAGTCGGGAACGCTCATTGCCGGAGTTGAAATGCTGCTACCCGGCCAAATGCTGGAAGTTGACGTGAGCGGGGGCGAGATTCAGTGCACCAAATCGATCTTCGCCGAGCCGCGTCAGCATGTGGAAAGGCGTTCGGCTGAAAGTAGAAGCGAATCTGCGGTCCATTTGCATCACATATTGGAAGAGTCGGTTCGATCACATTTAGTAAGCGACGTACCTGTAGGGCTCTTTCTATCGGGCGGAATCGACTCCGCTGTGCTGCTCCATTTGATGAGCCAGGTTGGACAGCAGGCAGCGAAGACTTTCACCGTTGTATTTCCAGACAGAGAGTTGGACGAGGGTCTGATTGCGCGCCAAGTGGCAAAAATCTATGGAGCCGAACACCAGGAGATTCCGCTGACCGATTCAGAGTTGCTGGGAGGAATGCCATCCGCGCTGGCCGCTATTGACCAGCCGACTATGGATGGTATCAACTCGTACTTTGTTTCCGAGGCAGTGCGGAATGCCGGCGTAAAGGTGGCCTTGTCAGGTGTTGGGGCGGACGAATTGTTCGGCGGGTACCCGTCGTTTCGGCGAGCCCTGAAGGCGGCTCGCATTGCGGTAGTGCCGCGATCAGTGCGTTCGATGATCGCGACTGGCGGGAGGAGGGTCTTAGGTTCTGACCGGCAGCAAAAGTTCTGGGATCTTCTCAGTAGCGAGTGCAGCCCGTTAGATACTTACCGAGCATCTCACCGACACTTCAGGGTCGAGGAAATCGAGAGACTATTCGGGTCATTGGCCGGCAGCGAGGAGTACATAGGGGCGGTAACTACAGCCGATCCAGTCAACGCAGTTTCCCGAATGGAACTCGACGGTTATATGACTGACCTCTTACTACGCGACACCGATTTTATGAGCATGTCCAAGGGATTGGAAGTGCGTGTGCCATTTGTCGACAAAGAGGTTGAGCGGTACGTCCTGGGTTTGCCCGGTTCGTGGAAGATCAATTCAGCGAGACCTAAGGGTCTGTTGCTCGATGCCTTAGGCGGCGCAATTCCAGAATACGTCTGGAATCGGCCGAAAATGGGATTCACGCTGCCTTTTGATCGCTGGATGAAGACTTCCCTACGTGGACAAATTGAGGAAGTATTCGGAACCGATCGGCTGATTGAGGGGATCGGACTTTCGCCAAGCGCGGTGCGTCAGGTGTGGGATCGATTCCTGCAGGGTGGAACATATTGGTCAAGGCCCTGGAGTCTTTTCATACTTCTAAAATGGTGCGGACGCTACGGAGTGACTTTGTAAATGTGAGGGCATGAAAAAATGAGAAGGCCACGTGACCCATCGCTTCAGCACTTCAACCTTCGAAACGGCCCGATTGAGGCTCAGAACCCTTGAGCCCGGCGACGAAGAGTTCCTGGCGGCTCTAGATTCAGACCCCGAAGTGATGCACTACATTCACTCAGGAGCGATGACTGAAGGGATGGCAAAGAATTGGGCGAAGCTTCAGGTTGAGAGGGCTCCCCATCGTTGGCATTTGACGAAATGGATGGTCGAACTGCGAACATGCGACCGCAGCAGAATCGGTTGGATCGAACTCTCGAAATTCCGTGGCGTCTTTGACCCTTTCGAATCGAGGATGAGCGACGACGTCAGTCTCGGCTACGAATTTTCACCCAAGTATTGGCGCCAGGGATTTGCCGCGGAAGCTGCCCGTCCGGTGCTGGCTTATGCGTTCCAGACGCTCGATCTCGAACGGCTGGTGGCGTTCGTCCGGCCCGAAAACGTGCGCTCCGTTCGATTATTAGAAAAGCTCGGCTTCCGCGAGCATGCGCGAAGAGGGTTTCGCGACGAAGGCGGACATGAGTGCCGGCTCTACGCCTTGAAGAGCTCTAACTGACGAAGCGCCGCATTCAGAGCGCCTCCAGGAGCACGGCGGTGTGAAAACGGCGCTCCACGTGTTCCTCCAGGCGTTGAATGAGGAAGCGGCGCAAATCGAGCGCGGTGTCCTTGTTCCAGTTGCGGGCAGGCAGATCGGAAATATGCTTGCACAACATACCAGCCGCCATTTCGCGGGACGGCGAGGATAACGCGCGGTCTGGGTAGGTTGCCAAATCCGGCAGAAAGCCCGAAAGGCGCGTGGCCCAAAGCGAAAAATAAGTAATGGCGCTCCAAATGGCGCCCGATTCGCCCGAGTGCATGTGATCGAGTATTGTCGCCATCAGCCGGAAATAGCGCTCGTTCGGTTCGTTGGGCGGCAACAACTGCTCGCTCACTTCCGCCACAAAGTCGAGTGCCAGCGACGCGTCGAAACTTCCCAAAAGGCCAAACTGCGATTGCAGCAGATCGCAGGAGTTTAGGTTGGCCAGTTCGCGGGTCTCTTTTTGCGAGTAAGACAAATTGACGAGTGATAGCCGTTCCAGGCCCGATCCGAAGCTGTTCTTTGGCCTCCTGGCCCGGTGGGCGACACCTCGTAGCTTGCCTTGATCGCGGGTGAAAAAACTGACAATCAGGTCCGATTCGCGAAACGGGTAGGTGCGCAGAACGTAGCTTTCACTCACCCGAGCCGCCATTGCTTAAAGGGCCGGCGCCAGGTAGTTTGCAGCCGGTTAGAACTCTAAGGTAGCAGAACGGCGTCGGACCTATGGAACAATAATCGCGTGGCGCGAAAAGTTCTCTCAGTCGTTCCGATGCTTGTTGCATTGGCGGTACCGGCCCTAGCGCAGGAAGCGGGGCATACGCCGCAGCTTCTGCTGAACGCGCAACGCCTGCGGCGCCTGAAACGCGACCGGGAGCGTAAGACTGTGCGCTGGGTGAATTTTGAAAATCGAGTCAACAGCGTGCCCGATTCGCCAGAGCGCGGCTTTGAACTGGCGCTTTATTACGCCATCACGGGAGATGAAGCGAAGGGTCGCGAGGCAGTCCAATGGGTGCTTACTCACAATTCCCCCCGGCAGCACGCCCTCGTTTTGGATTGGTGTTCGCCGCTCGTCTCTGCCGAAGAAAAAAAGAAATTAGCAGTGTTTCACTACATCATCGACGGTCAACCTACCTATGCGCTTGCGCGCGATTCCTGGTTCAATCAGGTAGCTGCGGGGCGGGATGATCCCAGTTTGCCAGTTCTGAGCGCTCCGCTAGACACATTCATGTTGGCCGACTACGCCCATCCCGAAGAGCTCTACGCGCTGTGCGAACTGATCTACGCCGTCCGCGCGGCCACGCACAGCGATCTGCGCGACGCCAATCCGCATTTCTTTTCCTCGTTGCCCGCCGAAGTCTTGCTTTCCGCCAAACCGAGCGAACTCAATTCACCTCCTTGGATGCAGCATGCCGCGGCTCTGGCATTGGTCGCCATCGATCCTAATCTTCCTGCCTCGCAATTTCTGCAAAGCTGGGCGCTTGAAGATAACCAAACTCTGCGCGAAGGGCCGGGCGTGGCCTATGAACTGCTTTGGGCCGATCCGTACTTGCCCGGCGTCGGTTACCAAAACATGGAAACCTGGGTTTACGACGAGTACGGTCGCCTTTTCGCCCGTGCGAATTGGCAAGCCGACAGTTGCTGGATCGAGATTTCGCGGCAAGGCGTGAAGCAAGAAAACTGCCCGCCCAACTGGGAAAGCGACACCGTCACCTTTGGCCACCTCACGCTCATGCCCATGACGGCGCGCTGCATTGACATTCCGCATGTCGCCAACAATGAATCGGTTTTAGTTTGGAAGCTGCAGCCGGGCCAAAGGGTAACATACGGCAAAGGAAAAGAGCAGCGCACGAGCGCGGCGGATAGCGCGGGCATTTGGCGGCCGAGCGCGTACGTTGAGGATCGAGCCTGCCTTGCGCTTCACTGATAAACTGAAAGTTTAATGCCTTGTACGTCACGTGCGCAGGCCCTAAGGGAGTTAATTCGTTCATGATTGCAGCAACACAACTGCGCCCCGGAATGGTGGTGAAGTTCAACAACGAGCTTCACACCGTTTTCAGCATGGTCCACCGCACGCCGGGAAACCTGCGGGGCTTTGTGCAGGCGAAAATGCGCAACATCCGTTCCGGCTCGATGATTGAGCACCGTTTCTCATCGGAAGACAAAGTGGAGCGTATCTCACTCGACGAGCAAGAGATGGAGTATATGTACGACGATGGCGATTCGTACTACTTCATGAACACCGAGAATTATGAGCAGATGCATCTCTCAAAAGAGATGCTGGGCGATGGCGTGTGGTATTTAATTCCCCAGCTTAAGGTGAATGTGGAATTCTACGAAGGGAAGGCGATCAGCGTGGAATTGCCGCCGAGCGTGGAAATGACTATCAAAGAAACGGAACCTAGCTTAAAGGGCGCCACGGTCTCAAACGTGACCAAGCCGGCCACTACTGACACAGGCTTGGTCGTGCAAGTACCGCCTTTCATTGGCACCGGCGAGCGTATCCGCGTCAGCACAACCGACGGCAGTTATCTCGAACGAGCTTAGCAGCACTCAGTAAAGGAGCAGCTCCTAAATTGGTCGACATCCACAGCCACATTCTGCCGGGCATCGACGATGGCGCACAAAGCCTGGAGGAGAGCCTCGCGATGTTAGAAGCGGCAGCGGCCTCAGGCACAAGCGATATCGTCGCCACGCCGCATGCCAACTCATCTTATGTGTACGATGAGGAAACCGTCGATAAGCTGATCGGGCAACTGTCGAAGCAGCTCGGCGGCGCTATTAAAATCCACCGCGGCTGCGATTTTCATCTCAACTTCGATAATCTATCGAATGCCTTAAAAGATCCCGGCAAGTTTACCGTAAACGGCGGTCGCTACCTGATGGTTGAGCTGCCCGACTTAGCATCGCTGCCCGTCATGCGCACGGTGCTGGACCGCTTACTGGGTGTTCGCATCGTCCCGATCATCACGCATCCCGAACGTAACAGCCCATTGTGCGCCAATCTCGGCGAACTGGAAGCATGGGTCCGCGAAGGTTGCCTGTTGCAAGTCACTGCGCTATCTTTCTCAGGACGCTTTGGCCAGACGGCGCAACGGACTGCGGAAACGCTGATGAATTCCGGGATGGTTCATTTCGTGGCTAGCGACGCCCATGATTGTATCGACAGGTCGACGAATCTGTTACCGGCCTATCAGCACGTCACCCAGCATTGGGGAGGCGAGTTGGCCGAAGCGCTGTTTACCGACAACCCGATGGCCGTTGTCATGGACGAACCGATCTTCGTTGCCGCGCCGAAACCGGCCAAGAAATCGTCCCGTTTTCACTTCTGGAAATGACTGAAGTGACAGCTTGGCCCATCGTCACCCTGGTGGCGCTTGGGCTCTCCCTCGCGTGGGCTCTCTTTCTGCGCGCCGGAATCTATCCATCCGATTGGGTGTCCACAGTTTTGTTTAGCGGCGGCATCGCATTCCTCTACTGGATGTTTGTCCGCAAGCGCAATCTGGCGCCCCAGCTCGCCACTTGGGTCCGCTATGTTATTTGGGCGTTGCCTTGTTACTGCGCTTTTCAACTGCTGCCGCTGCCACTGGGTTTGCTCGAGATGCTTTCGCCCGCGCGCGCGCACCTGGCGAGCGCGCTAGGGCCTGTTATGCAGGGCGTTACAAAAGCTCCCATCAGTGTCAATCCACCCATGACCGTGCTGTGGGGCTTCAGCCTGTTGTGCTATATCGCGGTGTTCTTCCTGATGCGCGAATTGGGCTGGCGTTTTGCCGAGCGGCCCTTTGCCGCCTTTGTGCCTCTGGTCGCCGCCGGAGCGGCGGAAGCAATCCTCGGCCTCGTCCAAGTTTCCTTAGCTTGGCCTAACGGCGAAGCCACAGGCACCTACACCAATCGCGATCACTTTAGCGGTATGCTCGAAATGATTTTGCCGCTGGCTGTCATGTACGGTTGGACAATTCTCCAGCGCAGCCGCCAAAGCTTCGAGCGCTCTGCGGGCGCCGCAGTCCAAATCTGCCTGGTTTGGGGTTCTGCCGTGCTCATGTTTGTGGCTATCGTATATTCGTCGTCGCGCGTGGGCTTCTTTGTGGCCATCTGCAGCCTGTTCGTCATTGCAGCGCTCAGTTTCGGGCCGCATCTTCCTTCGCAGAACGTGCGTATGGTGTCGCTCACACTCATCGCCGTCGGTTCATTGGCGCTATTTATTTTCCTCCCTCCCGATCAATTGCTGGCACGCTTTGCCGAGATGTCCGCGTCCGGCAAAATCTCAACAGATACCCGCCTCTATCTTTGGAAAGAGACCCTCTCGCTGATTAGCGAGTTCCGCTGGTTTGGCTGCGGCTTAGGTGGCTTCCAATCCACCTTCCTCAAATATCAGGGCACTGTCAACGAATACCGCGTTGAAATGGCCAGTAACGATTACTTGCAGTATCTCGCCGAACTAGGCATCATAGGCTTTTCAATTCTGCTGGCTGCGATTGCCGGCGTCGGCATCTCAATAGGCAAAGGCCTAGTCCACATCACCGACGAGCCCCGCCGCCTGCTACTGGTGGCTTGCGCGGGCAGCTTTGTTGCGATAGCCCTTCATAGCATCGTCGATTTCAACCTTTACATTCCTGCGAATGCAATGGTTCTTGCCTGGATTGCCGGAGTGGGGTCGGTCAGTGGACTGGAGTGAGATAGAGCGAATCCACCCACGCGCGGCCAGCGATTTTGTTGTCCAACTTCCGCGAACTGCCGCGCATAATCTCAACGCGCACCAATTTGGTCTTGGGGCCTACCTCGAACTCTCTCTCAACTTCAGTCCACCCGCTCGTACCGGTACGCGATTCGGTGCGCGCGTCCAACTGATCAGGGTCGTTCACATCGTAGACCCGTAGCGCAATCCCTTGATCGGTGGTAATGGCATCCATCTTGAAGAACGCGCGCGCGCGCCAGCGCCCCGGCTGGATGGCTGCATCCTGGTAGACGCCGTGATAATCAGAGTTGCTGTTGCCGTCAAACGCCAGCTTTACCGACCATTGCCCGTCGCGCGATACGTCCTGAACCCGCGTGGCTTCCACATCCGGCGTGGTTTCAATATGCCAATCGAATGGGCCCGGTTTGGGTTCCATCTCAAAACCAGGATTGAAAATCCAATTCAAGACCTGGTAGTTACCTGCTTGGGCCGCATACGCGCGGCGCCATTCCTTAGCGGCCGCCTCGATATCGTTATTGCGTTCCAAGAACGAAACGTAGTTGCCGCAGGAGTTCTCTGTCGTCAAGGAGTGCTCGACCATCCATTGCCAGGTGGCTGCGGCTTCGGGCTGGTTGTTGCCTTGGATCCAAAACTGCAGGAACGGCTCCGCCGCTGTGGTGGTCGGCGGTATGCCTTTCTCCAACAACTCGGAAATGGGAACACCCAAGCGGCTGTAGGTTAGAAAAGCCGGCTCATAGTAGCTCGTCAAATCGGGATTGCGCAAGATAGTCGATAAATCTTTCAACGCCGCTTCATGATCACCCGTCAGAAAAGCGAAATTGGCGGCGCGGAAGAGGATCGCCGGATTGCCCGGCCCCGCCACCACCGCTCGCTGAAAGCAATATTTTGCCAGTTCCATGTGCTGCGCATCACGCTCGGCCTCCGCTACGTTCGCCCACGCGTAGGCCGAAGCGGGATCCAGTTTCAGCGCACGAACCAGTTCCGGCAAAACCACTGCCGAGCGGCCTCCCGCACTCTCCTGCAGCATGGTGAAGGTGCGGTTATCCCAAAATTCCTGAGGGCATAGCCATGCCTCACAATAGCGGTGCTTCAACGGGCTGTCGTAACTGATATTGCCAAGCCAAGCCTCAACACCCCCATAGGTGACGAGTGCCAGACCTAATAAACTCCCCAAAAGCTTCGTAGGAACTTTCTCCTTTCTGCCGATCATAGCGGATAGCAGCTTTCGCCGTCTAGCTCGCCGCATCCAATGGGCAGCCTATTACCCCGGTTCCCATCGGGGACTTCATCTTCGCGGATGGGAAACAATCGATGAGGACTGGCAAAACTCACGTTGCGCAGGATTTGCGACGCTTCTACGGCTCGTCTTCGCCACTCGACGGGTTCGTAACGCCAGCCAGACCGGCTTCGTCTATTTTAAAAATATGACCTTTCGTTTGTTTGTCGCCGGAATCTTAATTGCGGCCAGTGCATTCGCTCAAATGACCGACACTACGGATTCAAAATCCAAGGCCCACAAGAAGGGAAACAAACACGACGTAAGAAGCGGTGTGGGTGATATCGGAAAAGGCGCGGGCAAAGGCGCCAGCAGTGCCGCGAAGGGAACCGGCAAGGCAGCCGCCGACCTGGTGACGCTTCACCCCATCAGCGCCGCTACCGATCTGGGCAAGGGAGCGGTTGGTACGGGTAAGAATGTGGGAGTAGGCGCAGTGAAAGGTACCGGCCAGATTATCAAGGGCACGGGCAAAGCGATCAGGCACCTGTTCTAAACAGCGACATTCAACGACGTTGCGAGCGCTGACCGTGCTCTTAGGTCAGCGCTCCGTTCGCCGGGATTACCGATGAATCCAGTGATTATGATTCCTTTGATAATCGTGCAAGCGAGCAACATCATCGCTAATTACTTCCCGATCGCGCGGCCCGAGACGATTGTCGTTGGCTGACTTCCGCATCGAATCAATGACATCGTTCAAAGTGCCGTTATCGAATACACCTTGATCTAGCTTCGACTGAAGTGCGGTCAACTCTTCCTTGGTTTTGTCGAGGCGACGCCGCTCTTTGTCGCTGGCCGCACCGGCGCTATAAATGTGATCGAGATCATCGCGCACTCCCGCAAAGACCTGAGCGCGCCATCCTTCATCATGGAAGCGCGCGTCACGATCGTGATACCAGTCTTGTCCAGCGACGCTCAATCCGACGGAGGCTGCCATCACCAATCCGAACTTCGTTACTTTTGCTATATTCATCATTCAGCTCTTGAACCTCTGTGAAATTGACCAGTCGGGGCCGATGATTGTGACAAGGATCTTTACGGGCGGAGTACCTGGGTGGTGTATTTAGCCTCCCGCAGAACTCCCAGGGGCTAAAACGCTATGGGCCGCCGCTTCGTGGGTCGCTTAAGAACCGTGACCGGGGCCGCCAGACGACCCGCACTCCTTCCACAACTTCTCCCAATTCCAGATCCCGGACGCCACCTTGTTGGATAACGGGTATCCGAGCTGATGTGCCAGCAGACACACCTGCCCGCGATGGTGGGCTTCGTGAGAAAGCATGTAGCAGAGCATTTCCGGACCGACCGGCCAAGGCTGAGCCCAGCCGTCTCTCTGAAACTTATCGATGCGGCCGGAACCGCCGAGCGCCTCAGCCAACATCTCCGCGCAACAAGCAGCGCTCTCTGCCAATCCGGCACGAGCCTGCAGCGGCGTACAGTGCGTGTGATTGAGCTGGGGTGGAACCTTCAGGTGCGGAGCGGTAAGCCTGACCCACTTGGCGCGGACGTTGTGCATATGGGTGAAAATGGCCGCGATCGGGCGAGCCTTACCTGCTGGTTTGGCTCGCCAGGCGGCTGGATCGAGATGTTCGATCAGAAGCTGGTTCATGCGATCATTGGCGGCAAAGATCTGCACGGCGGCTCGGCCGAGTTGAGTGTGAACCTGGGGCTGACGCTTGGTCACGGCGCTTGTCCTCGACCTATAATACGTGCCCTCGCGGGAGCTACTATTAACTCATGAGTGATGAGTCGCCGGCTTCGGCGGATGTGCTGGCGCGAGCCCGCAAAATCAAGCTTTTCCTGATGGATGTGGACGGCACCTTGACGGACGGGGGAGTGTGCCTGATCTCCACCACCGAAGGCGATGGCTCGGGTTCAAGCGCTGTTTCGGAGATGAAGGTGTTCAACGCGAAGGACGGGCAAGGTCTTTCGCTCGCGCATACTATGGGCATCCAGACAGGGTTCATCACGGGCCGGCGATCACCCGCCGTGGCCAAGCGCGCTGCGGAACTCAAAGTAACCTTTGTTTATTTAGGTCAGGCGAGTAAGACGCGCGCGTTTGAAGAATGTATGCAGAAGGCCGGAGTGACTGAAGAAGAAGTGGCTTACCTGGGTGACGACTTGCCGGACATCCCTTTGGCGCGGCGCGCCGGGCTGGCCGTTTCCGTGGCGGATGGGGCGCTGGAATTGAAAGCGGTCTGCCACTATACGACGCGCCAGCTAGCCGGCCGCGGGGCTGCGCGGGAAGTAGTGGAGCTGATTTTAAAGGCCCAAGGACGCTGGGAGGAAGCCGTACCGAAGGCGTTGGCGTGACCCTCCTTACTAAAATTCCTCATAAGCTGCTGCGGCGATTTCACCAACAGCTTCGCCGACCATTTGGGTGCTTTTCTCATCCATCTCTTTGAGCGGAACGAAATTGATATACGCAGCGAAGATAAAATGTTGGCCTTTTTTGGTGTCAATGAAACCGGCGAGCCCTTTGCCTGTGATCACGCCGCCGCGCGAAAGGGCGTTGTCGGTGGCGTAGGTGCCGGTCTTGGCGAACACATGTCCAGCGGCGGGCGAATCAACCTGGATCTTAACGAGCGTTCCATCTTTGCCAAGAATCGGCAAGGCTTTTCGAAAGTCGGCGGCGAACGGCTGCCGGCTGAGGTGCAGTAAAAAGTGCACCATGAAATCGGGCGTGAATAGAGCCGCGCCGCCCGCGCCATCGCTCTGTACGGCCGCTGTCAGATCCAGGTCCGCTTTTTCGAGCAAGGCGCGTTCCTGGTCGAAACCCGCCTGAAGCGGGTCACTCGCGCCCTTTTCGCGGTAAGCGCCGACAATGGAGGGCAGCATACTCGCATGCAGATTCTGACTCACCTTAAGAGTGACTTTGGCCTCCTCCTTGAGCGGCGGCGAGACATGTTCAGCAACGAGGTTTTCCTCCTTGAAGGAAGTTGCGGAGGGGGCCCTCTCGGTGCGAGACTCCGTGTGAGAGGCCTCCACGCGCACGCCGTCAGCTTCGAGCGCCTCGCTGAGTGTAACCTCGGCGAAGTGCGACGGGGATGGCACTTTGTAGACATGCAGCTTCGGCTTGGCGTCGACGGCAATGGAGCCGCTCAGGACCACCGTGTGAGTGCCGCCGGCCACCTCTTTATCGTCAGTCCAATGGAGATCCAGCTTGCTGCCCGGAGCGCCGGTCTTCACTTGGTTCTGGATGCTCACGTAGCGGGTTTGAGGCGCGATAGATAGAGCAGCAGCCGCCCCGCTTTGAGTTGCCGGCGTCACCATAACATCCACTAGGTTGTCGTTCACTACGATGGGAGAAATCACAACATCGGTGCCCAACTCACGATCTCCTTCGGGGAACAAGGAGACGTCTACCAACACCCGGCCTTGTACGCGCTTTATGCCGCCGGCTGCGACCTTCGAGGCGAGCTCCTTAATCACGGCGAGAGGATCGCCCGGGACGGGCTGCGCTTCTGCGAAGCCATCGTACGAGTGATCTTCATTTTCAAAGGAAAGGGTTCCGTCCGGCTGAATGCGATTTGACAAGTCCGGGTCGCCGCTTGCCACCAACACTAGATCGCCGCGCAGCGTGCCTGCGGTCACAGGTCCGGTCCGATAGAGCTTGGTGTGAAAGCGAAAATCCGGTCCGAGCAATTCGAGCGCAGTGCCGACGGTGAGGATCTTCGTGGTCGATCCCGGCACGAACAATTCATCGTCGTTCCAACCATAAACGACCTTGCCTTCATCGAGTGAGTAAAGCTCGACACCGAAACGGGCGTGGTTGAACGCCGGGCGGCGCATGATGTCGTGCAGACGTCGATCAAACTCCGCTTGGCTCTGGGCGGACGACTGCGTGGAAACGAAGAGCAGCAGAACAGCCACGAAAGCGCGCCATGCGGAGGACATGTGTCTCAGTGTATCCCGCAGTAAAGGACAAGTCGTGGAACTGACCCCACTCGGATCGATAAAAAAACCAGTGAAGCGCGCTAGCTAGCGCTAATTTAACCTTTTCCGCCGCCACTGAGGCGACACTGCTAAGCCAACGGCGAACGAAAGGTAAATCAACACTGACTCCGCTGGCTCCGGCACGCTACTGGACACCGCCGCTGTAATGGTGAGAGCCGAGCCCGCATTAGGCCCACTGGCGAAAGTGGTAACCGTGGTGGTTCCGTTCGCATTGACGACGATCTGTCCCGCTTCGCCATCGGCTGAGACGGTGAGCAGCGGTGTTGCTCCGTCAGCGGCATAGAACCCAACATTGAAGGCGCTTGGACTCCCTCCGAGCGGCGTCGGGCCATTCAGCGTCACCGTGAAGCTTTCGGTCGTTCCGAAATCAACGGGTTGGAAATAGTCGCTAAAAGGCGTCAAATTATCGAAGCTAAGCGCCGCAGGCCATTGCCCTGTGACATCGCCCGTTAGAGATGCGGAACCGGTCAACGTGCCATTCGTCGTGAAGTTAGTCACGCTTGCGGTTGCCCGATTCGCGACGGCGGGTCCTGGCTCGAGTTGCAGATCAATATAGCCGTTTTCTCCCGAAATGCTGGCGGTATCAGCGGTAACGGTGTAAGTAATGCTGGATGCTAACGCCGCACACGGCAACATTCCACCGGCCAAAGCGGCGGCCAGACAGAGAATCTGCTGAGACTTGTTCATTTTAGAGGGCTCCCGAGTAGACTACCGGTGTGGGTAAAATCGCGACGTAAGTTGGATCTGAGAACTCGACCGCCACCGAAACCGAGGCTCCTGCGGCCAGTGCCGTTGCCGACACAGCCAGATAGGGACTGCCGTTATATGTCCCGGTGGCATTCGCAACCGTGACGCCTGCGCTCAGTTTCGTGAGCACAAGGTCAATGGGTCCGGCGTAGCCGGCGGTGCTTACGTTCTTAATAGTGTAGGTCGTGTTGAACGTTTTCGTCTGCCGATCATACACAAAGGGGGTTGCGGTAATTTGTGCGGGAACGCTAGCGGTGGAAGATGTGACGGTCACCGTTACAATGCTGGAAGCAGACGTCGGATAGGTCCCGCTGCCCGAAAATGTTGCGGTGATCGAGTTGGCGCCCGCTTGCAAGGCTGAACCCTCCACCGTTTTCGAACAACTGCCGCCGCTCAGCGTGCAACTGCCCAACGCGGTGGAACCGGCCGCGAAGCTAACCGAACCAGTGAGCGCGGGAGCCGCAGTGGTAAACCCTGTCGGCGTTCCACCCGTTACGGTCGCGCTGAGGTCGGTGGACTGGCTGGAGGTAATCGAGGTGGGTGTCGCCTTAAGCTCTGTGCTGCTGGTGAACGCTGTGTTCCATTTGGTTATGAGGTTATAGATGTTGACCGAACCCAGGCCACTCGTTTCGTCGTATCCAATACCGGACGGATAGGCGACGGCAAGGGAACTCGCACCCGTTGTGGATAACAAGCCGTAGGTAGCTCCCGGGTTAACGTAGCAGTCCACGCTCCCTACCTTGCAGGGCTCGTCATTGTTGCTCGTTGTCACATCGTTAAAGATGCACGAGGCGTTCGGCAGACCAGTCGTCACACCGGTGTTGGCCGTCTGTCCATTCGAGTAACAGGACGTCGCGGTGCTAGCGGCGGCGAACTGCGCCTTGGCCAGCGCATACAGGGCAGGGTTCAAAGTTCCCTGCCGCTCGCCCGTGACGGTAATGAGGAGGGCCGTCACTCCGGCGAACTGCGGAGCCGTGAACGACGTTCCGCCCGCGGCTTCAAAGGTACTGGGCGAGGTGCATGCGGTGGATGCGCTGCTGGAATCGCATTGAATGAGGTTGTGACCCCAGGCGCCGTTCGCGGCAAAGAAGGCGATATCCGGCACGGCCCGTTTGGTTGCCGTTGCGCTGAGGCCGAGCGTACCAGGCTGATAGGCTGGCTGTGCATAGTGTGCGCTGAAACCGCCACCGCCGCCAACCACAGAGCCGTTAACATAGCCAGTCGATGGACCAGCGGCGCAGAAGTCAGCACCACTGCTGTAACCTGCGTTCACTGCGAGCAGGCTGGAAGCACAACTGCTGTTCCAAGGCGTTTCTGGAATGTAGCCGAGTGCGTCTTCATAATATTGCGAGTTCGTCGCACCCCAATACGTGCTCTGTGGTTTACCGCCCTGATTGGCATCGTATAGGTCTGAAAAGTCTGTGCCTCCCACCGCCGTGACGAGCGGATGTCCCGCATACTGGTCAACGTTGAATCCGTGGGTTGCGGTAGTCGTGGTGTTCTGATCCTCATCGGCAGAGCCGGCATCGCCCGCCGCGTCAAGGAAGCTCTGCCCTTGGGCTGCGGCCTGGCTTGTCAGTGCATCATCAGTAGCGAAGTCGGACGCCGTAAGAACCGCCTCGCTGACGCCGTAGCTGCTGCTGATCACATCCGATATGTTGTTGTCGATCAATGCCGTGAGCGCCGTCGTGAAACCGTCACCCACCGAGGTATCGCCGCAGGACATAAAAATCAGGTGAGCCGAGGGCGCGACCGCATTCGCCCATTCCGCGTCTAGCGCCGCCTCCCCTACTGCGGAGCCAATCCCGGGGTCGGCGCAGGTTATGGTTCCGGCACCGTGCAGCACTGTCATATTCAGGGTTCCAGGAACGCCGAACAGCTTGCGAAACGTCGCTACATCTCCACCGGTGGCCGCGCCGGTCGTTCCGTTCACTGTGCCGTACTCCATGTCGGTCGGCTCGGGAAGCCCGATGGTTGCGCGCGCCCCCAAGTTGCCGGTCTTGAAGATGGGGTTGACATTGTAGATGGTGTAGAAATCCTGCGGAGTCACATTGTAGTTCCCGCTGCCGTCGAGGTAATGCGGCAGGGTCCAATCGGCGATCATGGGCTCGGTATCATGCCAGGTGTGGGTCTGCGCATCGTAGGAAGCGGGACGGCCCGAAGTACGGTGGCTTCGCACTGGAATCTTGTTCAAGCCTTTAATTCCCGCCACGACCGACGCCAGCGCCGCCGGAATCTGCGGATCTTGCGCATTCGCGGGGTACTTGCCGCCCTGAATGTTGTAGTAATGCGTCTCGCTGTGGAACGTCGTCCGAATCTGCCCAGCCGTGGCCGTGAAGTCGATAAACGTCGCATTATTCAGCACGCCGTTCACATGCATGCCTTGCGCTTCCAGCCAAGTCGAAATCTTGGCAATGTCCTGCTGCGAAGCGCCAAAGCGTTCGCCGAACGCTTGCGGTGTTAACCACTTGTGGTATTCCGCCGCAGTTGGCTGTTGCTGCCGTGCGATCAGATTATCCAGTTCAGTTTGCTGTTCAGGGCTGCGCTGCAGAACCAGGTAAAGTCGTAGCGGCAGGCTGTCCTCTACCGGACCGAGGTCGCGATCAGGTGTCAAGTCTCGGCGCACATTGCCCGCCAGGGTTGTTAGACGGGCGGCATCAATCTGCTGCGTGATAAGCGGCTTCGCCGTGTGCGATCCGCCTGCAGTCTGCGCGCTTGCCGCCGCCGTCAGCACGAGCAGAGCCGGCACGAGTACTGTATAGAGGGACCCTCGCGTTAGGGAGAATCCGCTTCCAAAAGCGGTCATTTGTTTTCTCATTGGTCATCCTTTTCCCGCCCGCCATCCAGGTGCTCGATGGGCTTCGAGTTCATAGGCAAAGGCAGAGGCTGCACTTTGAAGTATGGATTCACACCAAACTGCTTCAGATCCCAGTGGTCAACTACTTGTGTTCTCATTTGACAGCTTTCAGCGTGCGCCCGCCACGTTTGCGAGTTAAGTCGCGTTTCGTTAAGTCCGAATGCGTTTCGACGGCTCGCATGCTAAGCCAACAAAGAGTGTGATGAAAACGGTCTAATACCATCCGCCAAATCGGTACTCGCAAAGGCAAGCAGAGATCTTCTTAAGCTGACCAAGCGTTCAATCAGAACGCAATCGCCAGCATGATGCCTCCGATTTTTGACTTTTTCAACGATAACACAATTTTCTTGAATTGCTAATGAACTATCTAAAAAAGCCAGCGAAAAAGTACTACAGGTTTAAAGTTGAGTCGAGGCTACGCAGCGATAAAAAGATTCTCAGCAAAGGGCCAAACGTTGTCGATCCAGCGAGCTTCACAATGGAAACCGCATGCGCCGGCCAAAGTTGAAATTTCGCTGAGAGAATATTTGTGACTGCTCTCAGTCCAGATTGTTTCCCCGTCGGAAAAGCGGACCATAAACTCGGCGCGAGGGATGGTGACCGTCTGTGCCTTATTCGACCTCAGATGCATTTCGACGCTGCCCGTGTTTTCATTGAATCGCGCAACATGGTCGAACTGGCGCAGGTTGAAATCGGCATCGAGTTCGCGGTTGATGCGGGCGAGGAGATTTAAATTGAAGGCAGCCGTCACTCCGATCGGGTCGTCATAAGCCGCTATCAATTGACTCAGCGGCTTGACGAGATCGGCACCTAGGAGCAGCGAATCGCCAGGAAGCAGAACTTCGCGAATGCGCTGCAGAAAGCGGCGATCGGCGCCGGAATCGAAGTTCCCGATAGTGCTGCCTAGAAAGAGAATCAGCAGGTGAGCGCCGGGGGCTCGCCGTTTTGCCACTTCGCGCAAGCCATCGAGATATTCACGCTCGATGCCGACGATACTAATGCAATCGATACCTGCCAATTCCAATTCACAGGAGGCGAGGGCGCTGGCGGAGATCTCAATGGGGTAATACGAAATCGCCTCCCTTCGACATAAGGCCTCCAGAATGGAGCGTGTCTTCTTGCCACTCCCACTGCCCAATTCGGAGACGATCAGAGGGCTGGGCAGGAGCGCGGCAATATCGCTTGCGTGACGGCGCAGAATGCGTTCATCGGCGCGGGTGAGGCCGTACTCCGGCAGCAGACTGATGGCTTCGAACAGCGTAGAGCCGATGGAATCGTACAAGTATTTGGAAGGGAGTTCCTTCTGACCCGCACGCTCCAGACCGGCGCGGACATCGGCGGCGAACTCGGCCACAGACGTATTGGTTGCTTCTAAGTGTTCGACTAGCATTTGGTTTGAAATCCCTTGAGATGGAGTCAGCGAACGACGCAGCGGAAGCCGGCGTACACATATTGATAGTGGGCCTGGAACCAATTCCGGAAACTCATCCGCAGCATGCAAGCCGCCGTCCGGGTGCTGCCACCTTTCATGACAAAGTGTTTGCCATCGAAGAAATTGGCGGAATAGCCCGGATAGGCGGCGACAATTTGGAAGCCTGGGAAGGCCGCGAATTCGCTTGCGGTCCACTCCCAGCCGGTTCCGATTAGATCTTCCACTCCCCAAACACTGCCTAACTGCGGCGAACCACCGATAGGTGGTGGATCCCACAGGGTGCGGGTGGCTGTCGGAGGTTGCGCGCCCTCTGCCGCGCGATGCCACTCAGCTTCCGTTGGGAGTGCTTTGCCGGCCCAACGCGCATAGGCGCAGGCCTCAGCATGACTGACATAAACAGGGCTATCGGTCGGCAGAGGAATTTCCTCAAACATCGTGCGGTAACGGAAACTGTCGTTTGCCGGTACCCAAAAGACGGGGTGCGATACGGAAGTTTTACTTTTCCATTCCCAATCGGAGGGAGACCAGAGCGACTGTCGAGTGTAGCCGCCATCTTCCATGAACTTGGCAAACTGCCCGTTGGTGACCTTGAATTTGTCAATAGAGAAGGCGGGAACTTCGACAGTGTGAGCTTCAAACTCGTTATCCCAGCCAAATTGACCGGCGCCGCGCTCCAGGCCTAGCGCTGCTGGCCCTGCGGGCACCTTGATCATATCCCCAGCCACTTTAGCCGGCGACAGTGACCGGGCCGGTTTCGGGCGAATTTTCGCTTCATAGGGAAGCTGGTGGAACATGTATTCGAGAGTCTCCGCGTGCATGAGCCGGTGCTCGATCGCAATGTTCATTAATTGCAGGAGTTCGTTGCTCGCCGTCGCATCGGCCAAGGCGCTATCTAGCTCGCGACGAATGCGACTGCGGTATTGCTCGACTTCACCGATCGACGGCCAGTCGCCAGGTTGATCGGTGGGAAGACCACCATCGACAGGATCTATGCCAAACGCAAAAAGTCGATCTAACTCCGCGTCGAAAGAATCGAGCCCGAGCTGGTTGCGGAGGAGATTCCAGTCAAAGGCCTCGAGATGACCGACATAAAAGACAACGCGGTGCCGCTCGGGAATAGGACGCTCGTAAAGTGCGTCGGAAGTCAGGATTGAAAACAGACTATCGGTTTCCTCACGACTCTGCGAAAAACGCGTAAGGAGTTCCAGACTCAGAGCTGGTGCGGTATCGATCAACATGGCGGCTGCGGGTCTCCTAATATGGTCGGGATGAGTTCCCAAACGGTGGGGTATGTGTGTACGGCTTTTTCCACGGCGCGCCCAACCCCGGCCATCCCACGCTTGCCGATGAGCGCTTTTCGCCCGGAACTGCGAACTTCCGGTTCCTCGATTCCCGCGCGGCCCGGAAGCCGGTCAATGATTCGGTCGCCGACACGCCGCATAACTTTGTAGACCAAGTTCGGGGCAACAATTTCGTAAACGTTGTAAAACGCGCAGGTGAGGACGCAAGTCCTGGCGCCGATCACGCCCGCCGCACTGAAATGCCCTACACATTCGCCGATCAAGGCTAGTTTGATGCCTTCCTCGCTAAAAATGTCGCGCACTGCGTGCGAAATGTTTTCATCTTCGCGGCGAAGGAGGCGTGGACCACGTGGCAGGATGGCAACATGGCTTCCGAAAAGGCGAGCCTTTTGGCCGGATTCGAGCCGCCCATAGCTTCCCTCAACAATGATGAGACTCTCAGGCAGAAAATCTATTTCCAGAATCGAAGAATTGGTGAAATAAGTAAGATTACCGAGCCCACGGGATGGCAGGTACCGCGGATCGAGCGCCCACGTTAGCGAATATTTGCGGCGCGCTGAGGATTTCCGCTATTCGAAAGGATGCGGGCTTGGTCGCGCTAGAGTGCAGTTCGGCGCCGCCGCTGGCGATCCGGCGCCAATTACGGCTGCATCGAAGGAAGTTGACATTCACCCCGTTTTTGCCCTGATGATCTTTTCCTCAAGCCAATGGCCACCCTATATTTGCGAAGCTCGTCTGCCGATGAACACTGAGATAGATGATTTCTACGCAACCATCCCGTCGGGATTCCCTTGCGAGCTTGGAGTCTGCTGCCGCACAAACTCGAGACTGCGGTCTTCGCTGAGCGGCGCCCCGACAACAAATGCGAGCGCTATCGGGCATTCTTTTCGTTTCGCTTCTTATCCTGATCTGGATCGTGCTCCGGCAGCGTCGGATTCTGCGTTACCGGACCGGAACAGCCGGCGAGCAGAGCGCTATGAGTGCCGAGCAAGAACGCTTTCGTATATTGTTCGAGCAGTCTTCAGACGCGCATTTGCTGGTCGACACAGTCGGTGTGATCGATTGCAACGCGGCCACCGTCAATATGCTTGGCGCACGCGACAAGCAGCAACTGATTGGCATTCACCCGGCCCGTTTCTCACCCGAACGCCAGCCGGACGGCCAACTCAGCAGCGAGCAGTCGATAGAGATGGTTCGGCTCGCCCATGAGAAGGGCTACCATCGCTTCGACTGGCTGCATCAGCGGTTCGATGGAACTCCCTTTCTTTGCGAAGTCACAATCACGCCCGTCAAAATCGGCGGCCATAGCGTCCTGCTGGTCGTCTTTCACGACCTGACTGCGCGCAATGCCCTGGATGAGCGGGTTCGCTTACTCTCATCGGTCGTACGTGAAGCAGACAGCCTCATTGTCATCATCGATGCCGCCCAACGGATTGTGTACGCGAATCCCGCCTTTGAACGCGCTTCCGGCTACTCACTTGCCGAATTACAGGGGCATCCGGCCCGCCGCACCGTTATCGCAGAATCTGATACGCCGGCTGATTGCATGCGGCAGATTTGCCAGCACATCAATGAGCGGACAGCAATCACCGCTGAGATCGTCAGCCGGCACAAGAACGGCACCGCGTATTGGGTTGAGGCGCATGTGGCGCCCGTGTTCGATGCCACTGGACTATGCACGCACTTCGTAGCAATCGGGCACGACATTACGGAGCGCAGACGGGCAGCCCATTTAAAGGAGGCGCAAACTCGGCTATTGGCTCTGGGCGCAAACATAGGGCGCGCCATCACCAATAGCGTTTCTCTACCCGACATGCTAACAAGCTGCACGGCCGCTTTGGTCGAGCACCTGGATGCCGCCTTCGTGCGGATCTGGACGTACGATCCAGCCGAAAACATGTTGCTGTTGCGGGCCAGCTCCGGTCTTTACACGCACTTAGATGGCCCCCATGGCAGGGTTCCGGTGGGGAAATTCAAGATCGGCTTGATCGCGGAGGAGCGTAAACCCCATTTGACGAACGACGTGCAAAATGACCCGCGCGTCGGCGATCCGGCATGGGCGCGGCGTGAGGGTATGATCGCGTTTGCCGGTTATCCCCTATTGATCGAGGGAGAATTGCTCGGAGTAGTGGCGCTGTTTGCGCGTCACGCACTCGATTCGCAGATCCTCGATGCATTGGCATCGACGGCCGGCAGTATCTCGTTGGGGATTCGGCGCTGGATGACTGAGGAACGGCTGTTGCAATCCAAGATAGAGGCGGAGGCCGGCGCACGCGCCAAAGGCGAGTTTCTTGCCGTAATGAGTCACGAGATCCGCACTCCCATGAACGGGGTTATCGGCATGGCACATCTCATGTTGGATACACAGCTTACGGCCACTCAGCGGAGTTACCTTGACACCATCCGTTCCTGCGGCCAGTTCCTGCTGACCATCATCAATGACATCCTGGACTTATCCAAAATAGAAGCGGGCAAGATTGCGCTGGAACATGTGGAGTTCGATCTTCGAGCTGTTCTGAATGAATCCATTGAGCTGGTGGCGGCGCCGGCCGCGCAGAAAGGTCTGCGCATTTTGCTGGAGGTTGGCGAAGAGGTCCCTATTAATCTAGTTGGCGATGCTGGGCGTATTCGGCAGATCCTTCTAAATCTGCTATCGAACGCTACCAAGTTCACAGAGCAAGGGACGGTCGGCATTTCTGTTGTCCGTGAAGCAGCCGACGACAAGATGGTTCATCTCCGCTTTTCAGTCCGCGACACCGGGATTGGACTTTCGACGGAACAGCAGCAGAGCCTGTTTCAGAATTTCAGCCAAGCCGACTCGTCCACCACCCGGCGCTTTGGGGGCACCGGGCTCGGCTTAAGCATTGCCAAGCGTCTTGTCCAGTTAATGGGTGGCAGCATAGGGGTTTCGAGCGAGCTCGGCCAAGGCGCGACGTTCTGGTTCAACGTCTGTTTGCAGCCCGCAAGCGCCACGCTCTCTGGCGTGCCGGTAGATGTGCGAGCGTGGGCGGAAGGCAGCGCAGGGCTACGAAATGTTCTTCAAAGCCGCGGAGGGTTGGTCCTGGTGGCAGACGACGTCAGTACCAATCAGCAGGTGGCCTTGGGTATTCTCAAAATGTTTGGTCTGCGCGCCGACGCCGTAGCGAACGGCGCAGAGGTAATCGAAGCACTCAAAACCATTCCCTATGAGCTCGTGCTTATGGACGTGCGCATGCCCTTAATGGACGGGCTGGAAGCAACGCGGCGGATTCGGAGTGCCGAATCGGCTGCGGCGAGCGAAACTCCAAATGGAAGTCGCCACCTGCCGATTATCGCCGTCACAGCAGGAGCCATGGAAGGCGAGCGCGAGCACTGCCTCAGGGCAGGCATGGACGACTTTTTATCTAAGCCGATTGTGCCGGAAGCCTTGGCACAAGCGTTGGCAAAATGGCTGCCGGCCTGCCGGCAAGAAAATGAAAAGATCAACGCCGGCCGCGCAAAAATATCCTCCGCTTCGTCGGGACCACCTTCGTCCATCTTCGACATGGACGCGCTGCTACGCCGTTTGATGGGCGATAAACAATTGGCCGGCATCGTCCTTAACGCGTTTCTGCAAGACATGCCACGGGAGATTCAAGCACTCGCGAACGTGCTGAACGAAGGTGGCTTGGAAGAAGTGGAGCGGCAGGCTCATAAGATTAGGGGCGCAGCGGCCAACGTCAGCGGCGAATCTTTGAGCGCTTTGGCCGGCGAAATAGAAAAGGCCGCCCAGCAGCGAAACGCACCAGCCCTTGTTGGTTGCGGGGCAGACCTGAATCGGGAATTCGTTCGATTGCAGCAAGCCATCGTCGCATGCCGCGAGAGTTAGACTCCGGCAAACAAACGTAAATCGGCCCGCTGCCTCCGATTGCAGCGGGCCTACCTCCGAGAAAATCTAAGATCGGACGGAATTTTGCAGGATTAGCGAACGGGGATCTTGATGGATACCAGCGCCGCCATGCCTAACTTGTGGGATAGACTCTTTTCAACGGCGGCCGGGCTCAAGGTATACGCGGTTTCGCTCGCGGGCGGGGTGATTTTGGCCAGCACACACTCTTTGCCGTAACAAGAGAAGGTGAGGCTGGGATTGGCCGGTTTGCCGGTTTCGTTGTCCGAAAAGCTCGCCATGATGGAAGCGCCGCGGCCATTTTGCAGAGCAAACACCGGTGCGATCGGGCTAACCCGTGTCACGGTATATTTGCCCGCCGGCATGGTCTGATGAGACACCACGAAAGCGAACGGGATGTCAGCGACCGCCGTTCCGCTTTGCGCTACGACGTGAGCCACAAATGGTCCAGTAATTCCTACTGCCATCAAGAAAGTGGTGATGATGCGTTTCATATCAATTCTCCTTTTCGTTCCTATTCGGAGAGCCGTTAGCATTCTCCGCGTCATTCACGTTTCCGTGCGACCTATGCCAGACTCTTTGCGTGTTGCTGGCCAAGGCGAATTTGCCTCCATTTTGTGATGGGTTTTGACTATTTTACTGGCGAAAACACGCTTTTTATGGAAGGGAAAGTGTAAGCGCGGTTAACAGTAAGGATAACGATAACCTGCGGGCGTATTCTAGATAGCATTATGCTTCGATTGCCGATCTGTTTGTTACTTGGCGGCGTCTTTTTCATCCCGCCCACCGCTAGGTCACAGGGCCAAGCAACGCAACCGGCGCGCATCGCATCGCCCGAGTACTCACATCTGCAGCAGCGCCTCGGCCGCGGATGGAACACCTGGGATGTCCAGAGCGTGACCACTCACGTTTTGCTGCCGGAAGGGCTGGCAGTTCGCGTTGGTTTTCTGGAAAAAGATCGGCTGACGGGTGACAGTTTTCTTTCCAGCGCGCTAATCGGGCGGCTGGATGCCAAGGCGGAAAAGATCATGCCAGGTCCACACGCCTTCGACGGCAGCTATACCGATCTGACGCTCAGCTGGAAAGGCAGGAGTTTCCGCTTGCGATCAGCGACGCAAGCGGGACAGCTTGTTTTACTACTCACACCTGTCGCCGGCACAACCACCGGCAGCCCCCTCCCCGTGACAGCCGTATTCTCCATTGGTTTTCTCTGGAACCAGCCCGGATCGGTAACGAAGTTGGTAGACCGAATCGAAGCCGACTCCGCCAACCGGAAAACTTCGTTCTTTCTCGCCGCGCCGCAAACAACCGCCTTCAACGCGCCCGTCACAGGACCTTACTTCGCGGCCGATCTCGATAAACCTCTGGCGCTCTCTTCCGGCCAGCCGCGTAGTGTCTCGCAAGTAGAGGCGATCCTTACCGAGCAAAGCGCCGCTTACGAAAGAGCCAATCAGAAGGCAGGTGAGGCAGCGAAGATCGCCGATGCCATTCAGACCGTACTCGGTTGGGATACGATCTACGACCCACAGCACAAACGCGTCATCTCGCCGGTAAGCCGCCTCTGGAGTGTGAATTGGGGCGGCTATGTTCTGTTTGACTGGGACACTTTTTTCGCCGCCTCCATGGCGGCCATCGGTGACCATGATCTAGCGTACGCGGACGCGATTGAAACGTTGAATGAGTCCACACCCGCTGGCTTCGTACCGAATTATGCGCGTGCCGGCGAATGGAAGAGTGGAGACCGGTCCGAACCTCCTGTGGGTGCCATCACGGTGCTCGGGCTGTACCAAAAATTTCACGAGAAGTGGCTGCTGCGCGATACGTTCCCACACTTGCTCGCCTGGAACCGTTGGTGGGCGGAACACCGCGACGTCGAGGGTTACCTGGTTTGGGGCACGGATGCGCACGGCCGCCCGGAAGATCTTGACGATAATTCACGCGGCACTTTGCAGGGCGCCCGATTCGAATCGGGATTGGATAACTCTCCCATGTACGATGACGTGCCTTTCGATCAAAAGAGCGGGCACATGATGCTGGCCGACGTCGGGCTGATGGGCCTATACGTCGCGGATTGCGACGCGCTCGCGCTGATCGCCACTGAACTGGGTAAAGTCTCCGAATCCCAGGAACTCACCGGCCGGGCTGCCCGTTACCGCGCCAAGCTGGCGACTTTGTGGGACGAAAAAATGGGCATCTTCCTCAACAAAGATTTAGTCACGGGCCAGCTGAGCACGCGCCTCTCACCCACAAACTTCTACCCTTTACTCGCGCAAGCCGCGACCCAGCAGCAGGCTGACCGGATGGTGCGGGAGCATCTTGAGAATCCAGCTGAGTTCGACGGCGAATTTGTATTACCCTCCATCGCCCGCAACGACCCCGCTTTCAAGGATCAAGAATATTGGCGCGGCCGTATATGGGGTCCCATGAACTACCTCGTCTATTTAGGACTCAGTCACTATAACGAACCGGCGGCCCGCCGGCAATTGGCGGAGAAGTCACTGAACCTCTTCTTGCAAGAGTGGACGAAAAACGGTCATGTGCACGAGAATTACAACGCTATTACGGGGGAGGGCGATGACGTGAGCAGTAGCGATCGCTTCTATCATTGGGGTGCGCTATTGGGTTTGATCGCTTACCTGGAAAAGATGGAAGAGAAAAGCCGCTAAAACACAAAGACTTCATGTCTCACAGCCGCGTGGGACAATCGCCACAAGCATGGCTCCCGCCCATTCCTTACAGATCGTCATCCCTGGCGGCAGCGGTCATTTGGGATCCATTCTCGCCCGCCACTTTCACGAACAAAATCACTTCGTCACTACCATTTCGCGTTACCCGAAACCGCGGGAGTGGCAGACAGTTCATTGGGATCCGTATGAGCTTGGCCCATGGAGCGAATGCATGCAGTCGGCCGACGTGGTGATCAATCTCGCTGGTCGCAGTGTGAACTGTCGTTACAATGCTTCGCACCGCCGTGAAATTCGAAACTCTCGCATCGTTACTACGGAGCTCATTGGCAAAGCGATAGCGCAAAGTAGCCGTCCGCCCTCGCTTGTGGTTGAACGCGAGCACCGCCACCATTTATCGACATAGCGAGGATCGTCCTATGGATGAAAGTACAGGCGAAATCGGCGGCAGCGAGCCGAACCTACCGTCCGCCTGGCGATTTAGTGTCGAGGTAGCAACCCGTTGGGAGCAAACATTCTTCTCCGCTGATACGCCGCATACTCGCAAAGTAGCTTTGCGTGCCGCGATGGTCATGAGTCCCGAGTCCGGCGGCGCCTTCGATGCCTTTCTCCGCCTGGTCCGCTATGGAATGGGTGGGCGTGCCGGTTCAGGGCGTCAGTTTGTTTCCTGGATACACGAGGTCGATTTCATACGTTCCATTGAATTCCTCATCGCTCGCGAAGATATGGCTGGGCCCGTCAACATTTGCTCGCCCCATCCCGTGACAAACGAGGAATTCATGTGCAACCTGCGGCGCGCTTGGTGCACCAGCTACATCGGCATTCCAGCGCCCCGGCCCTTGCTCGAAGTCGGCGCATTCCTGCTGCGCAGCGAAACTGAGCTTGTTCTCAAGAGCCGGCGGGTTGTGCCCGACCGCCTGCTGAACGCTGGGTTTGCATTTCACTTTCCCAACTGGCGTGGCGCCTGTCGCGATTTGGTGGAGCGCTGGCGGGAGCGAAACGCCGATTAGCTTTGCTAGCCGGAAAAAGTTCATCCGTTACAGCTTCACCGTTGATCAGATTGCCCGATCGTGCAAGACAAACTCTTTACCGGAATCGTGTCCATTTCTGCCTTGTTTTTGGCTTTGTCCGGCACGCCGCGTGCCCAGGAGCGCAGCAGGAGCGAAGGAGATAGGCCATATGTACCAAGCCGATTAGAATGGTCTGCCGTCCATCTCAATGCGCGATTGCGAGTAGATCTGTCAGAAACGAACGGGTTCGGCATAGAACTTATTCCAATGCCGATCCGCTGGTGTCAACGGTCGTCGTCATCTCAATTCAACTCGCCTTCGGCTTCTTCTTCGGTGGTGGCTTAGGCACCGGGTCCGGTGGCCACGGCTGCTTTGGCGGCGCCCTGAAGGGCAGTCTGGGCCACGGTCACAACGATTCACGATTTATTTTCAAGCGCTAACCCTATGAAAATAGCTCGCTTGTCTCGTTTGACTCCGGCTTTCATGAGCCTGGCGAACCTCGCCCCGCGCTAAATTCAAACCAGTTTAAGGCGGTTGTCGTCACGCGTCTTCCATGTAAATGCCGGATCACGCCTCCTCCGCCAAGCCGAGAATCCCCCGGCTTTGATCCTTGAAAACCGAATATAGATCGGCGTCGAGAACGCAGACAGAACGAGCCTAACTTGTTTCCCAACGGCGTGGCGGCCATCCCGCCGTTGGGTTCGTTTTTTCAAATCGGCTCGCTGGCCCGATTTGGCTTCGTATCGTAAATTGCCTGCCAGCCTCGAAACCCAGCGATAACCCGAAGCACACGCCCCCCGCCGTTGGGTTCGTTTTTTCAAATCGGCTCGCGGGCCCGATTTGGCTTCGTATCGTAAATGGCGTGCCAGCCTCGAAACCCAGCGACAACCCGAAGCACACGCCCCCCGCCGTTGGGTTCGTTTTTTCAAATCGGCTCGCTGGCCCGATTTGGCTTCGTATCGTAAATGGCGTGCCAGCCTCGAAACCCAGCGACAACCCAAAGCACGCCCCCGCCGTTGGGTTCGTTTTTTCAAATCGGCTCGCTGGCCCGATTTGGCCTCGTATCGTAAATGGCGTGCCAGCCTCGAAACCCAGCGACAACCCAAAGCACGCCCCCCGCCGTTGGGTTCGTTTTTTCAAACCGGCTCGCTGGCCCGATTTGGCTTCGTACCGTAAATTGCGCGCCACTCTCAAACCCGACAACACGAAAGCACATGCCCCCGCCGTTGGGTTCGTTTTTTCAAATCGGCTCGCCGGGCCAAATTGGCTTCGAATCGCAAAAACGCCAACAAGCCGCCGAAAGAACCCGCCTTCGAAGCCGCCTTTCCGCAAAATCGGTCGGCGCCCACCCCAGAAAACGGGCCCCGGACCTGCTATACCTTTCATGACCCTCTCTCCGATTGCGCCCGCGCGCCACGACCCGCATAATGCGCAACCGCGATATCTTATGTAAACGATGTTTATCTCTGCCGTTCAAACAATGGGCCGCGTTGGCCTCCCCGCGCCAATAAAAGAATTGGCCGCGCAGCGCTGGGACGCCATCATCGTCGGCGCTGGTCACAACGGGCTCACCTGCGCGGCGTATCTGGCGCGGGGCGGCAAGCGCGTGCTGGTTCTCGAAAGCCGCGAACGCATTGGCGGCGCCTGCACGATTGAAGAACCATGGCCGGGCGTTCGCATGTCGCCATGCGCTTATTTGGCGGGCCTGCTGCATCCGCTGGTTGTGGAGGAACTGGACCTCCCTGCCCTGGGTTTTAGCTGGACGCCCGCCGTCAATGGGCTCTTCATCCCCTTCGAAGACGGCAGCAGCGTGCAGCTTTACGAAAACGACGAGCAGTGTCAAGCGGAAATCCGCCGCCTGTGCCCGGCCGACGTCGCCGGCTGGGATGCCATGTGTGGCTTGATCCGCCGCACGCGCGACAAGCTGCGGCCGCCAAACGAACAGGATACATGGATTGGTGAACCGCCCACGCGCGAGCAGATTGAAACGCGTTTGGGCAAGGACGAAGAGGCGAAACGGCTCTTGTTTGAATGGTCCATGGCTGAGATGGTGGAACACTATCTCAGCGACGAACGCCTGCAAGCCGGCTATCTGGGACAAGGCGTGATTGGCACCAATGCCAGCCCGTTTGATCGTGGAACCGCTTCCATTCGCTTCCATCATTCGTCAGGACGGCTCGGCGGCATGCCGGGTATGTGGGGTTATGTCAAGGGCGGCATGGGCATGGTGTCCTTCTATCTCGCCGACGCCGCCGCGAAAGCCGGAGCGCTGATTGCCAGCGGCGTGCCCGTCGGGCGCATCATGCCGGGCGAGGGCGTGCAACTGGAGAGCGGCGAAGCCATTTATGCGCCAGTGGTGATCAGCAATGCCGATCCGCGCACCGCGCTGCGGCTTTTGGGAGATAACGCCGATCCAGCTTGGCGGGGCAAGGTCGCGGGCGTGCCGATGCGCGGCTGCACATTGAAGGTCAATGTTTGGCTCAAAGAATTACCGAATTTTCGCGCTCGTCCTGGCACCCTCGAACCGCATCATTTTGGGCAGATCAACACGCCCCTTAGCAAGCAGGAATGGAAAGATGGCTATGCGGCGGCGCGCAAGGGAACGTTACCAGGGCGCCTGTGGACCGAACTTTATTTCCAGAGTGTGCACGACCCTACCATCGTGCCCGCCGGCACGCATACCATGAGCGTGTTCGCACAGTACGTGCCCTATCAATTCGTGGACGGCGATTGGAACCAGCATCGCGAGGCCGCCAACCGGCTCGCGCTCGATGCGCTGGCCCGTTACTGTAGTAACATGCCCGCCGCCGTGATTGATTGCGAAGCGCTGGGACCTGCCGATATCGAAGAGCGGGTTGGCCTCACGGGCGGCCATATCTTTCAAGGTGAGTGCTTGCCGGATTACATGTGGAGCAATCGCCTCAGTTGCCGCACGCCTATGCCCGGATTCTATTTATGCGGCGCGGCGACGCACCCCGGCGGCAGCGTGATTGCCATCAATGGGCGCAACGCGGCCATGGCCGTTATGGCCGATTCACGGCACGCCGCCGTTTCAGCCGCTGATTGATCACAAACAGGAAAGCCACCACCGGCAGAGCTACAAAGTAGGGCCAATGCGCCAACAAAGGCGGCTCGGGCGGCAAGACGTCCAAATCGCCGGTGACCAATGCACTGTCGCGCGCGGTTTGGACAGACACTTCCACCCGCCAGTTTCCTGTGCTATTCAAATCCACCTGTGCGGCATAGAGAAGCTTGTTAGTTGCCTTTTCGTGCCGTGCGGGCGCACTCACTTCAGCGATTGAATTTGCGCCTCGTTGCACGAAACGAAGCAGAACATCGGCATTTAAAATCGGCGCCGGGGTCGCGACGTTTTGCACCATGACGCTGAAATCCGTGCGGCCCACCCGCACAGGCGAAGGCGAACTGAAGAGTGTGATATTGAACGCTCCTGCTTTGCGTTGGAACTGGACTTTGCCGCCGTCGCCGAAACCACCAGCGGCGGCTAACACCAGCAGCGCCACGATTCGCAAACTCAATGCATCATCCCCCGCATTTGCATGGGTTGAAAGAAAACCCAAACGCCGGCGGCAAAGAGCACGCAGGCCACACTCGCCCATGGGGCGAAGAGTTTCAAATGGCTTTGTGCGCTGCGCCAGGCTAGATAGAGCGTAAAGAGCAAGCCCGCTTCCAGGAACATTATCTGCAACCAGGCGACTGAGGCTGTGGTCCAAACGGAGGCTGCGTGAAACAAGAGGTGAGCCGCCCACATCGCCACACCGAGCGGTACTAGCGAGAAGGCGAGATGCCGAGCTTCGCTAGCCGATCCATTCACCACGGAGCAGGCCCAGAACGCGGCAACCGGCAGAAGCACCGCGCCCGAAAGAACAAACGCACCTACAATAAACGGCATGGCATGAACGCCTAGCCGCGCATGCCAACGGTGCTCGAACGTCATCACGGGCGCAACCATCCCCGCCGCGTTGACAAATGCGCCAAAAACGAGGAGCAGAACCAGCGCTACCAGATCCGCGCGTTTTGACAAACGCCCTATAGAAGAGCGATAGGCATCCGACAAAAGCGTCTTGCCCGGTATCACCGAAACCAAGCCTACATTATCGTGCGGGCACGCTTTGACGCAATCAAGGCAAAACGTGCAATCCAAGTTGCTCGCTTTCTTGGGTTGAAAGAGGTAGAGTTCGCAGCCGCGCGCTTTTTCGTTGCCGCGAATGCAATCGTACGTTTGACAACTTTGGCAAGTGCCTTTATCTCTCACGGCGATCTCGCGCGGCGAAACGAGAGAGACCACGAAATGGTATTGGCCGATCGGACAAACGTACTTGCAGAAACTCGCGCCGCGAAACAGCGAATCCACCAACACAGCGGTCGCGAAGTACGCGGTGATCAGCCAAGCCGTCAACCAAGGGCTTTCCCACAGAGAGAACGCTTCGTAAGCCCAGAAATACAATGCGATGAGACTAGCCCCGAGCCATTTGTTGCGCAAGGCCCGCGGCCAACGGAACCAACCGATCCGCTGACGCAAGGGAGCTATCACCCCCCGCGCCCCATCGCGCACCAACATAAACGGACAGGCCGAGCAAAACAAATTGCCCACCAACAAAAGCGCCAGCATCGATAAGGCTCGCCAGTGTATCCAAGGCAAGACGCCCGCCAGATTGAGGGCGGCTACCTGCGTCCCGCCAAAGCCGTCAGCGATCACGCCGATCGCCACCAGCAGCATGGCGCTTTGCGCCACTCTGCGCAAAGCAGGGGCGCGTTTCCACCACACGGAAGTCTTTCGTAAGCCCAAAGAACGCACGCGTTGCGGCGCGCTCGCCGTTTGCATCCGCGCCGTGGTGAACAAGCCCATCACTAAGACGAAGGCTGGCACTAAATAAACAATGGACCCGGGCACCCACATAATGAGGCCGGCGAGACTCTGATCTTCCAAAGCTCCCATTGCTCCAGCGCGCACCACGCCATAGCTTGGATAGAGCAAATGTCCGGAAAAGACAAAGACGACGGAGAGAAGCGTATTTAAAATGTCGGCGAAAAGCAGATAAGGGATGGCCACCCACCTTGGCCAGCGCGGTTTGCCGGGTCCGGGCTGAATAACAGGCCACCAGAACAACACCCCCGACCAGAAGAAGCAGGCATGTTGCACGCTATGCCAGGCTGGTGACGAAAGCGCCAGTTCATACAGCTTGGGGATGTGCCAGAGCACCGTGCTCGCCGCGAAGATAATCCACGCCGGCAAAGGTGACGTCAGCCAGGCAAAGAACTGTTTCAACGGCTTCCATGCCAAAAAAGGCCCGAGACCTTCCTTTACAAAAGCTTTGGGCAAGCCGCGCAGCATAGGTAGCAGCGGATTCGAAAGCAACAACAGCGGCGGCGCAATCATCATGAGCAGCAGATGCTGCGTCATGTGCGCTGCCAGGAAGAGACTGTCGAAGGCGTCCAGCGGCGAATCGTTGGCAAGAAACAGCACCAGCAGACTGGCCAGAAAAGCAACCAATCGTAACGGATCATGTTGATCGCGCAGCAAGCGGCGGCCGCGCAGCCAACCACGGATGTAAACAACGCCACTGACCAACAGGAGGGTAACGAGGCGCCCATCGATCGCCCAAGACTGAAATGCGGCTGAGGCGGCCGATTCCACGTTAACGCCCATGAACAGCAGGCGGGCGCGCAGCCGCTACGTCACGCGGCAGATTATTTTCCGGCTTGCTGGAGGGCCGCACCGGAGCGGTGGTATGTAACGTTGCCATGAACGAAACCAGCGCGTCCACCTCGGCGGGGCTCAATTTCTTGCCATACGCCGGCATGTTGCCGCCACCTTGAATGACTTGCCGCACCAGCTCATCTTTGGTAAGGCGCGTGGCTACTTCATCGAGCGCTGGGCCACGTTCGCCGCCTTGGCCGCCGAGCATGTGGCAGTTGCGGCACTGCTTGTTTTGGAACACCAATGCGCCGCGCAGCTCCAGCGGCGTGCGGCCCTTAACAAACTTTTCCGGAATCGCGTCTCCGCTCCAGGCATCCATTTTCGGCGACCATGGCGAAGTCTGCCCCATGTAAGTTAACACTCCAACGATCAGCATGACGAAGATGACAGAAAGCACCGCGACCGGCCGGCGGATGTAACTCTTTTCGCCAGTCGGCGAGATAAACGGCAGCGCCAAAAGAAGCGCAATGCAAACCGTGGGCGCTACAAAAAGGATGAGCACTTCCATCCAATCGGGCAGCAGCGCAAGGGCGGCAAAAATCGAAAGGAAATAGAAGTCAGGACGCGGATTGGTGTTAACGATGGTTGGATCGGGCCGGCCGCCGGGACCTTCGGGCCCAAAAATGAACGCCGCGCCCAGGATACCGATGATCACCAATGCGGCGAAAATCAGATCTTTGTCGATAGCGCGCGGCACGAAAGGCACGCCCTCTTTGCGGAGAATATCGGCATACTCAGCATCATAGGTAGCTTTGCGAACCGGCTTCCCAGGCGTTGGATATTCGTTGATGCCCTTCGTCAATACGAGCCGCAAATGCATGCTGATGAGCGCGATAATCAGCCCCGGAATCATAAACACATGCAGCGTGAAGAAGCGCGAAAGAGTTTCACCCGCGATGATAGGTCCGGCCAGCAGCAGATGCACAAGCTGTGCGCCTATGATAGGCACTCGCCCCGTGATAGAAGCGCCAATCGTGAGCCCCCAATAGGCGTCCTGGTCGAAGCGCATCACTTGGCCAGTGAATGCCATGGCCAGCGTGAATAGCAGCAGAAATATGCCGCTCACCCAGGTCAATTCGCGCGGATATTTGTAAGCGCCAAACAGGAAGACCTGAATCATGTGCAGCGTCATGATCGCCACCATGAAATTCGATCCCCAATTGTGCACGGCGCGCAAATACCAGCCCCAGAATTGAACATGGTTGAGGTATTGCAAGCTGGTCCAAGCTTCGTTAGTTGACGGAATATAGACGAACGCCAGGCACGCGCCGGTGATCACCTGAATAACAAAGCAAAGCAAAGTGGCGCTACCAAAAACGTAGAACCAGCTGCCGGCGCTTTTGGGAACTTCGTGGCCGGCGGTGGACGCATAGATGGCGGTTATGTGCAGGCGGTCATCCAGCCAAACCGCCACATTTCGCAATATATTCAGCATCGCAATTTAGACCGGATTGGAAAGAGTGGGCATTTGTCCGCCCTTCACCCATAGGATGTTCTTTTCCACTTTATAGGCGTATTCAAACAGTCCGCGCGGCGGCGGACCAGCGGCACGCGATCCATCTTCCAGATACGCGCCGCCGTGACAAGGGCACAAGAACAAACCCGATTCTTGAAACCAACGCACCGGGCAACCTAAGTGAGTGCAGTTGATGGCAAACACTTGAAACTGACCGCCGCTGATGTGCCGCACCCAACAGGGAATCTCGGCCGTCTCGCCATCCCACGGTCGGGTATACGGATTGCGGTATGTGGCAATCCGCGTGGTCTTCTCAGGAAAATGTTCGAGCGGTCCAAGGGAGATCCAGTCGCGCGGGTCTTTCTTTTCGGCGAAACTCGAAAAGACAAAACCGACTAAAGGTATGGCCAGGGCTGCGCCCGCAATTACATTCAGCGCCACACCGATTTTCAAAAGCCACTCGCGGCGGGACGAATTTCCGTGCTCCGCTGCTGGTTTATCTGCTTCTTTTGATTCACTCATTGTGTATTCCCAGTCACCGGCTCCGCGGGACGCAGCGATACCAGATATGCCACTAAGTCGCTCACGTCCTGATCGTTTAACGGATGGCCGGCATTTAACGCCCGATAGTTCGGCATGCCCAAATCCAAGCGCCCCACAATAATTGAAGTGCGCAAATTTTGATTGCTTGAAAGTGTCAGATACGAGGGATTGGTCACCGACCCCACAAAAGCCCCAGGACCGTGACAGGCATAACAACCGCGCACAAACAAGCGCTTGCCATTCACCGGATCGCCCGGCTTGGTCTCGGCATACGATGGCAGTTCAGCCCCCGGCGGGGCACTCACCGGTTTCTTCCAGCCCTCAATGCCATCCACCAGCGCATCTACCTGCTTGGCTGTAAGCGGCCCGCCCTCACTCTCCGCCCACGCGGGCATAGCAGTGCCAGCGCGACCATTGACAATCACATCTTTCAGAGCGTCGCGTGGAATCACCGCCAAATACACCGCATCGTTCAAAATTCGTCCGGGACCTTTCTTTCCGTCATCACCATGACATCCGGAACAGTTCTGGCCGTAAAGAATTTTAAAGTCGGTTACGTCCGCTGCTGCCAGTTCTTCTTTCTTCGGCTTGCCTGGCGGTTCGCAGGCCGTGAGGCCCAATAGAATCAAAACGCCCACGAATCCGTGGTATGCCAGCCGCATCACTCTTCGTCCTCATGTTGCGGCGATTCCAGAAAAGCGCGCTCGGCCAAGGTCCACGTTTGCATTGTTCTGATTTGTGTACTGCGCGCGATCAGGTATCCACCCACCAAACTGAACCCGAGCTGACAAACAACGAACCATGGCCAACTAATGCGCGAGTTCAATGCCGGGTTTATGAAATTCAAGCTGGTGGCCACCAGCCCGCTCCAAATGAGGGGCATCAGTATGCCTGCCCAGAACGGCGCATATTTGGGAAACATCGGCAGCATAACCGCATAGAGAACACCCACCAGGATGGAAATCACTCCATGCCCCACGAAGGCAGCGGCAAAAGCCCAACCATTAAATTTCCGGAGTGTCTCTATCGACTCGCTGCCTAAGTCGGGAATCACCACACCGGAGAGCAGATTAATGGGATACCAGATACTGTGCTGGGCCACCAAGCCGTATAAGCACGCTAAACCTGCCATCACGGCACCTCCGGCCAGACCGCCCCACAGGCCCGCCGAATAAGGATGAATCTCCTCCGGCACCCGCACGCGATGGCCGCCCTGGCCCAGTTTCAACCGCACCACGGAGCGCTCGCCTACCTTAATCGCAATTGGACGTTTGCCCGCTTCAATGGCGACCTCTTCATGCAGCTCGTGGGGAATAACCGTGCTCCACCAACCGGTGGCTGCCTTGAGTGCAATCACGAAGCCAACAACGCTCACGGCCCAGTGAGTCACCAGGCCGGCCAATAATAAGGTGATGCCAAAAGCAAACACCATCGGCCAGAACGTAGGCGCCGGCAAAACAATGTGGGTCTCATTTTGCTTGGTGTGCTCTGCCATGCCGCTCATCTCCCAATCACGTAAACAACCGTGAACACCACAATCCAAATGCCGTCCACAAAATGCCAATACCAGGAAAGAAACTTCACTCGCCTCTCCTGTGTATGGATGGGGAAGCCGAACAGACTAACCAGCATCACCAGCAGTAGGAACATCATGCCGACAATCACGTGACTGGCATGCAGGCCTACCAGCGAATAGAAGGTAGTGCCGAAGAGATTTGTACTCACGGTGAGATGATCTTGGTAAATCAGTTTACGCCACTCCAGCCCGGTCGAAACCAGAAACTCCAGGCCGAGTAGAATCGTGGCAAACCACCACAGCTTAAATAACCCGATGCGCTCGCGCTTGAGTGCACGCTCCGCAAAGACAATCGTCACACTGCTCGACAGCAGGCAGATGCTCGCCAGAATCGGCAAGTCGAGAACGTCTTTCGGATACGGACCCGTAAGGCTCTTACCGATGTAGACAAGATAAGCGACCACGAAGATCGTGAACAAGGCCGATTCGGTAACAATAAGGAAAATCACTCCCATCGTGCCGCGGTCAGGCAGTTTCCATTCACCGATAGCAGGCGGTGTGGGTCCGGCTAAAGCCGTGGCCATTACTCGAACCTCCAATCGGGGTCGTTGGGGTTTTTCAAGTCCCACAACGGCCGGCTGCTGTGCACTTCAGGGGTTATTTCAAAGTTGTACTCCGGAGGTGGTGAGGAAGTGGACCATTCCAGTGTCCACGCGTCCCATGGATCGTCGCCGGCAATCTTGCCCTTGATCGCGGAGTACACCACATTCCAAACAAAAATCAGAGTCGCGGGAAGCTGAAACAACAAGCCGGCGCTGGCCAGCAGATTCCAAAACTCCCAGCCGCGGCCCGGCGCGTATGTATAAACACGCCGCGGCATTCCCAAGAATCCCAGAAAGTGCATGGGCACAAACGTCAACTCCACGCCGATCAGGAAGAGCCAAAAATGCCACTTACCCAACGTTTCGTTATACATTCGCCCACTAACTTTCGGAAACCAATAATACATGCCGGCAAACAGCCCGAACACCAGTCCTGCTACTAGCGTGAAGTGGAAATGGCCAACGACAAAATACGAATCGTGCAGCTGCCAGTCAAAGGGACCAGTTCCCAGCATGATGCCGGTGAGTCCGGCAATCAAAAATTGGAACAGAAACCCGCAACAGAAGAGCATCGGCGTATCCAAACGCAGCTTGCCGCCGTACATGGTGGCCGTCCAGTTAAAAATCTTAATACCGGTGGGAATGCCCACCAGCATGGTGGACGCCGTGAAGAAGGTATTGGACCACGAAGTCATACCCACCGCGAACATATGATGCGCCCACACGCCAAGACTAATAAACCCGATGGCGCAGACAGCCCCTACCATGGCCGGCCTGCCGAAAATCGGTTTCCGCGAGAAAATCGGAATCACTTCGGAGAGAATCGCGAACGCCGGGAAGATCAGAATGTATACCTCGGGGTGTCCGAAGATCCAGAAGAAATGCTGCCACAAAACCGCCGAACCGCCGGATTGTGTATTGAAGAAGTTGCCACCCAGAAACCGATCGATCAGCAGCATGATCTGCGCAGCCGACAGCGGCGGCAGCGCAATAATAATGAGCCACGAATCGATCAGCATCACCCAAACGAACATGGGCATGCGCCCGAGCGTCATGCCGGGGCAGCGCATAGTAATGGTAGTGACTATCACGTTGAGGGCGCTAGCAATACTGCCGACGCCGGCAATCAGAATTCCTAAGATCCAGTAATCTGTGCTGGCGCCTCGTGAAAACGCCTTTGAAGTCAGCGGCGCATAAGCAAACCAGCCCACATCCGGGGCCGAACCGGCGCCCGATAATCCGCTGCCGCCAATGTAGCTGAAGTACAGCAGAAAACCGCCGAACAAAAAGATCCAAAACCCGAAAGCATTCAGCCGCGGAAACGCCATGTCGCGCGCGCCGATCATGAGCGGCACAAGATAATTGGAAAGCCCCGCCACAAACGGCATGCCCACCAGAAACACCATCGTCGTGCCATGCATGGTGAAGAGCCGGTTAAATGTGTCCGGATCGACGACGTGTCCATTCGGAAATGCCAACTGCAACCGGATCACGGTGGCCATGAGTCCGGCGACGACAAAGAAAAACAGCGCCGACACAATGTACATCAAACCCAATTTTTTGTGATCTACCGTGGAAACCCATTCGTACAAGTGGCTCGAGAAGGAGAACCTGGCTTCTTCGACCTTGGGATGTTCCGCGGGGTAATGAATCGTCGCCATATTTTATTTGAGTGTCTCCAAATAGTTCACGACCTTCGTCAGTTGGTCAGGCGTAAGCTTCATGCTCGGCATGAGACAACCAGGCTTATCCACCTGTGGGTCGTTCACCCACGCGCGTAGGTTCTCCGGCGTGTTTTTCAAAACACCCGATCCTAGAGTTTGGCGGCTCATCAGATGAGTTAAATCAGGGCCAAACTTGGCACCGGCGCTGGCCTGACCCAAGCCCGAAATGTTGTGGCAGTTGACGCAGGCGAGCGATTCGAACACGGCGCGCCCTTCGCCTGCGTTCGGGTCTTCCACAGCCCGCTTCTGCTGGCCCAGGGTCCATTGCTTGAAGGCGGCAGGGTCTTCTGCCACCACCCGCAGCAGCATGTTGGCATGTTGCGTACCGCAGTATTCTGCGCAATTGCCGTCGTAGATACCAGTCTGGCGGGGGTCCATCCACATAAAATTGGTGCGATTGGGAATTAAATCGGTTTTGCCCGACAATTGAGGCACCCAAAAACTATGGATAACGTCGGCGCTCTGTAGCTGTAAATAAGTAGCGTTCTTGCCATCGCTCGAAGCCGGCATATGCACTTCGTTGGCCGTGACAATGTTGTAATCGGGATAAAGCACTTCCCACCACCATTGGTGCCCAATCACCGTCAGCTTCAAAGCGGCTTGCGGCGGGCTGGCGTTTTCCACGGCTGCGATCACTCGAGCTGAAACACCGATGAGTACAAAGACGATCAGGATAGGCAGCACCGTCCACGCCGCTTCTATCTGATTGCTGCCGTAGACTTGCGGAGGTTCCTGGTGTTCGCTGTCGGCGCGTCGGCGAAAGCGCCAAATGGTATAGGCAAGAAGGCTGGCCACGCCCACGAAAATAACGCCGGTAATCGCAAACACCAGCATGGCAATGTCATATTCCGATTGGGCCGGGGTGGCGAGCGGTCTAAAAATGTTGGTAATGTGATGCTCCGGCTGCGACGCCGCCGCTTGCCATGTCACCGCCAGCGCCGCAGTAAATACCCGCATAGCTCTACCGCTCATAATAAAATCCAACTATCTACTTTACCCTTCCCAAAGCGAGAGCAGTTGACAGTTGCACTACAATACAGCAAGATCCTGCACAGCAAGAAGTTCAAACCGGAGGGGCTTCATGGCACTTGTCATTCACGAACGCGAAGTGGAAGGAATTCTGATTCTCGATTTGCAAGGACGGCTGGTGGCGGGCGAGGCTGCGGGCGCTTTGCGCGAGCGCGGCAATCAAGCCGCCAAAACTGATAGCCGCAACATGGTTCTCAATATGCAAGCCGTCGATTACATCGACAGTTCAGGCTTGGGAACCTTGGTAGCGGCTCATTCTACGCTCGGCAAAGCCGGCGGTGGAATGGCGTTGATGAACCTTTCAAAACGCAGCGCTGAGCTGTTGATTCTCACCAAGCTCGCTACCGTATTTCGCATCTTCGACGACGAGAAAGCGGCAGTGGACAGCTTTTTTCCCAACCGCGAGGTGCGGCGTTTTGACATTTTGGATTTTGTGAAGAACGCGGACAAGGCATAGCTATCTTAAGGCAGAGGCAACATGCCGTAGCTGTTGGACTGGTGCCCCCGACCGGCTAGGAAGCACGTCCGGCCAACCGCTGTCAATATTGCCGGGCACCCAAAGCTTCTTGAAACAACGAAAGGATGGCTTGTGTCCTCCATACATCGGAAAGGAAAAGGATGTATGGAGAGAAGAAGATTCTTGCGGAGCTTGGCGACCGCGGGCGCCGCGGTTTCGGTCGTCTCAGGACAACAGTCTGCCACCCCCGCAGTGGCTCACGACAACAATACGGCCGCCTCGCAGATTCCGCGCGTGACCGATCCAGGTGAACTACGGGGCGAGATGCTGTATCGAAAATTCGGCAGAACCGGCGAGACTGTCTCCGCCATCGGCCTCGGTGGCTCCCACATAGGAAAGCCCTCGCTCACGCAGAGCGAAGCCATTCGCCTCATCCATCAAGCTATCGACCGCGGCATTACCTATATGGATAACTGCTGGGACTACAACGAAGGCCGCAGCGAACGCTGGATGGGCGACGCCCTGGCGCAAAGCGGCTATCGCAAAAAGGTCTTCCTGATGACAAAGCTGGATGGCCGCAATAAAGACAATGTCAAGGATCAATTGAACGATTCCCTCACGCGTCTTAAAACGGATCACATCGACTTGGTCCAGTTTCACGAGATCTTGCGTTTCGACGATCCCGACCGAATTTTCCGCCAAGGCGGCGCCTTGGAAGGATTGCTGGAAGCCAAGAAAGCCGGCAAGCTGCGCTTCATTGGCTTCACTGGGCACAAGGATCCGCATGTTCACCTGTACATGCTCGAAGTGGCCGCCAAACATGGTTTCCAGTTCGATGCGGTACTCATGCCTTCGAACCTGATGGATGCTCACTTCCGCAGCTTTGCCCAACTGGTCATGCCGAAGCTGGTTGAACAGCAGGTGGGTATTCAAACCATGAAGCCGTTTTGCGGAGGTGATGGCATTATCCTGAAGAGCGGCGCAATTCGAAATCCTATCGACTGTCTGCATTACGCGTTGAACCTGCCGGCCAATGTCGTCATCACCGGCATCGACAAGCCGGAGATTCTCGACCAGGCGTTCCAAGCCGCGAAAACATTCAAGCGGCTAAGCGATCCGGAATTCGCGGCGCTCTTGGGAAAGACGCAAGAAGTCGCGTCCACCGGGCAATACGAATTATTCAAGGTGTCGGCCCATTTTGACGGTACGGCCCACCATCCCGACTGGTTGGGCGGCGACGATCCAGCGGTTCAGAAGTTGGCTCCACAGCCCGCCGGCTAAGCTTTCAAGTCTTAGCTATCTATGCACGCGTACTCGCTTGCGTTGTGAGCTTTCGCCGAGCAGCACTTCCACATTGCTCTTCGGCACTTTGAACCACTCCGCCAGCACCGCGCGCAATTCTTCGTTCGCGCGGCCTTTCTCCGGCGCGGCGGCCACGCGCACTTTCATGGCGCCATCCGTCGTCACGCCCACCACCTCGCTACGCGCGGCTCGCGGCAGCGCTTTCACATCGAACACCACCACATTGTCCTTGGCCAGCGTTTCGCGCAGCAGGCAGAGCTTCGGTTCCGCGCTGCCCGCCAGTTCACCCAGCTTCTTCATCAAGTAAGCCATTGACGCCCCTTTTACAAACACTTCTTCCACCAGCTTCTTCTCGGGCAGGGCGTTAATGCGTTGTGGATCGCCGCCGGTGAGAACGAACACTCGCATGGCTGCATCCATCGCTTTCAAGGCGCGGATCAGGCTTAATCCCATCGCCTCCGTGGGCAGCTTCAAATCGACCAGCGCACATTCGGGACGTTGCGCCTTGGCCTCCTTGATCGCCGCCGCCGAGGTACTCACCGCGATCGTTTGGTGGCCGCCTCTAGACAACAGCAGACTCCGCAACTCAAGTTGATCTTTGTCGTCGTCGGCGATTAGGATTCTCATGCGTCAGTTCACAAAAGTGATTTGCGCAATCACCATCTTGGGCAGCGCTTGGTTCCAACCCTCTGGCAAGCTATCGAAGGGCATGCGAAAAGATTTCGTGGCGCCGGGCTTCAGCGGTCCGCGTGTGTCCGGGCCACCAATAATCCGTAAGCGCTCCCGGTGCAGCAAATGACCATCCACGCTATAGAAAAGGCAATAAACGTCAATCGATTTCAATGCTCGCGGACCGTTATTTGAAATGCTGCCCAGAACCTCCACCACCTTCTGGTTCATGAGGTTCTCAGATGCCTGCATGGTCACGTCGCTAAGCGCCAAGTTCGCTAGGTAGGCCTTGGCTTCTTGGGTCGCGGCGCCTTCGCCTTCTTTCTGAACAGGCCGACTCAAATAGAAGAGCGCGCCAAGGACTGCCAGGACGCCTAAAAAGGTTGTCAAGATGGCTGCCAGCGGTACTGCTGTTTTATTCGCTGCCGCGCTGGAGGGTGACATTCTCTACAGCAAGTCTAACTCGCTGTCAGCGGAGATGCGCGGAGTCGCCCATTGTATCGGGCGAGGCAATGTAGCCAGTCCTGGTCCTTACTAAGAGTTTCTCTCCATGCGGCCCTTTGGCTGTCACATTGATGGTTCGATAGGATTGATGCAGCTTTTCATCGGAGGGGGTGTAGCCGATCGTGTATTGGTTGCGGATGTCTTTTGCGATTCGCTGGCAGATCGCCACTACCTCGCCCGGTTCCTCCGGCAGGAACGCTTCGCCTCCCGTGGCGCGCGCGATTTTTCGCAGAACGCCCGGATTACTGTCCTCGTCATATTGGTCGAATAAACCAATGGTGTAGATGATGGCATTCGAACGTTCAGCGCTCTCCAAGACCTGGCCAAGCGTGTGGCGACTGGCGTTGTCCCCTCCATCGCTGATCACGATGAGTACCTTCTTATCGCGGCTCGCCCTCGTCAATTGGGTTAGGCCGGCTTCGATCCCATCGTAAAGCGCTGTTTTGCCATTCGCCGGAACACCGTTCAGCGCTTCCTCAAGCTCCACCGTGCTATCCGAAAACGGCTCTGTACGTGGTAAACCAAACGAAACCCTTTCGTTGAAATTCACGACGAACATCTGATCGCGCTCGTTGCTGGACCTCACAAACGCCAGCGCCGCCTCAGTCACGGCTTGTTTCTTGCGACGCATGCTCCCGCTGTTGTCTACGATCAGCCCAACCGCTACCGGCACGTCCTCATGCTGAAATACTTTAATCGTCTGCTCCGCACCATCGTCGAGCACGCGGAAATCGTCTTTGGTGAGACCGGAAACAAAGCGGCCCCTCTTATCGCGAACTGTTGCGTGCAAGACAACCAGGTCGACCTCGACAGAGATCGTCGAAGCGCCCGGCGAAGAGGTCGTCTGGCCCAAAAGCCGTTCCCCGGCAAAAAGAAAAAAGAGCGGGAGGCACCCCGCTACTCCAGTGCCACCCGCTATAGCGCCTCTCAGCATAGGCTTTCTTTTGTTTCTAATTCCACCTGGCGCCGGCAAATCGCAGCAGACCCGCCGTCCCGAGCGACAGCAATCCTACTAACGCAATCAACGGCAAATTGCTGGCGGTTTTGGGCAGTTCTGCTGGTGGCTGCGCCGCAGCCGTTTGCTTGGCTGGCGGAGGAGTAAACACTTGGGTGATCTCATACTCTTCTCCCGTCGGCTTCTGCGCTTTCAGCGGAGTTTGTTTGAGTGCATTCGTCTGAGGCTGTTGCGTACTGTTAGCGGGTTGCGTGGTATTCGCCGCCATCTCATTGGGCATTGAGGCCACTGGCTGATTGTTCGCCTTCGCTATCTCCATCGCTTTAGCCTTCGGGTAAACAAACTCGTGGCCGAAGTTCTCGCCCGGATAGAACCACGCCCGCACTGCTTCAGGAGCGCCCGCTGCCCGTTCCTCGAACGTCAAAATAGTTTTGCCGGCCGGTTTCAAGTGGTAATCGGGTATCGCCAGGAAAGTGCCGTATAAGTGATCTTCGTCCTTGTTGAACACTTGAACCACATCCCGGTCGGCTTGGGAATCGAGCAGCTTAAAGACATATGTTCCCGCCGGTAACACTTGGCCCGGTATCTCCACCGGTCCGCTAAAGGTAAACACTGTTTTCTGGTTCCACTCATCCGCGCTCGCTTGCTTCGGTATCATCAGGCCGAATGAGCCCACGCACAAGAGTGCAATCATAGTTGACTTAATCATGATTAGATCTCCTTCTCTGCAATCTCTCCTCTTGTTGGACTGAGTGAGAACTGACTCGTTTCTATGTTTTCGCACTGATCAGAGATACTGCGGGAGATATTGCGGGCGGTGGGTAAGCATCTGGTGGGAACGGAACACGGGGGTAATCGGACAAGGTGGGGGAGCCCGGCGCCATCGCGCAGAGGTCACCGGCGCAGAGGCTCCCACTACATACAGCTGTAGTTACTAGCTTCGTTGCTTCAGTAAGTCTTGCGCGTCATGTAAGTGACGCTCGATTGTCGGCAGCGTCTTGCGGGCATAATCCTTAATCGCGGGATTCGACCCATGCTCGGCTTCCTGTTTGAAAGCACCGATCAGCCTTTCGTGTTCAGCCGATTGCCGATTTAGGAATTCGCGATCGAAAGCTTTGCCTTTGCTGCGGTCAAGGCCGGCTATGATGCGTTCGTTCTGGCCGTTGATAGCTTTGGGAATTTTGTCACCCGTTTTCGCGGCTAACTCGGTCACTTCCCAATAGTCGTTCGTGTGGTCTTGAACAACAGTCTTCGCGAAATCCTTAACCTTTTCGGTAGCGGCGCGATTCTCCGCCATTTGCCCGATATGCGCAATCGTCATGTCCGCTTCGGCGGCCATGGCCAAAAAAGCGGAATCGTTGGGTGGCGCTGTGCGCCCTCGCGAATAAGCGGGCAGGCAGGAAATCGTTATCGCGCAGAGCGTAGGAAGAATTATTTTCTTTAGCATTTGTAATTAGCTCCTTTCAAGTTAGTTAAGCGGCTTGCCGTCGAAACGATAGCGTCTCGGCTTTCTGAGTCGAACTAAGAGGAACGGTTTCTTCCGTAAGCGTTTTACCATCGTTGCTAACGGTGAACCGTTCCTTGATCGTGTCGGTGCCGCGTTCGCGTATTTCCACCAATTTAGTACCGTTGAAATACAGCATCACTTTTTCGGCATGGCCATCCTCTTTCACGCTGCACTCCTGACCGTTTAAGGTACACGTGAAATCGGCCTTAACCTTGTCGCCTTCCACCTCTTGCACATGTATATTGCCGTCTTTCTGGTCGAAGATCAATTTCAAAGACCCATTGGAATCCGCTAGCCAGGTGCCCGAGAGGTTCGGCGTCTGGCCGGCAAAAACAAAGGAACTGGGGAGAGCTGCTGCTAGCAGCAGGCCGAGCGCTAACTTAACCGTACGCATAGCTTCTCCTAACTTGGTTGTTCTTGCGTGATGTGCGCCCGGCGGTTCCTCTGCCAGCAAGCTTCAGTGTGCTCAGTGCAAACCGGCCTCTCTTTGCCATAGCTGACCGTTCTGAGCTGCGAAGCAGGTAGCCCAAGCCGTTCTAGAAAATCCTCGGCGTTCTTTGCGCGTTCATCACCCAAAGCGATGTTGTACTCATCCGATCCGCGCTCATCGCAAAAGCCTTCAATGGTGAGTTTATAGTTCGGGTAGTCCTTCAATATTTCGCGAAGGGTTTTGGCGTCGCTTTCGAGAGTGCTTTCCGCCTCGGGCGTTAAATTGTGCTTGTCGTAACCGAAGTAGATATCCTGAATGCGGTCAATCAAACTTTGAATGGTCGCCTTGGTGGCTTCGCTGGGCATGGTCGGGCGTTGCGTTTGCGCCACAGGTTGGATGGTCGGTTGAGGTGTTGCCGGTGGCGCCGCTTTCGCGGTTACAGGCTGTGGCGCCGGCGGTGGATGGACTGCCGCTACTTGCTTGTGGCAGCTGGCCAGCAGTGCCAGTACACTGACCAGCGCAAAACTTCTAATGGCGTTCAATTTCATCGATAGGTGCTCCCTTTCTAAACTCTAGGAGCGAACGCCCCAAAACGCTATCGGGTCGACAATGTATTTTTTGCCGGTTGAAATACAACCTCAAGGGGATACCGACGCAAAGTCTTTTATGCAACGCTAGGGAGTTAGACTATGTGGCGGCATCCATGGCTAGCATTGGCGTGCGGATTCGGCGGGCTGCTTGTCATTATGGCCGCCGCCGAGTTAGGGGCGCTGGCGATGATTAGCAGCCTGCGCACCAGCGACGCCAGAGTGGAACAGCGCTTCCTCGAGCGCAGCCGCGTGCTCGAGCAGATACGCTCCTCCATTTATCTTTCCGGCACCGTGGCGCGCGATTCGTTGCTGGCGCCCGTCGGAGGCGCTTCGTCGCAACTGGCAGAAGTGAATGGCCTCCACAAGCAAAGCGATGCCGCTCTGGACAAATACCAGAAATCTCTCGAACCGCAGGAAGAGCCCGCCTTCGGCAGATTACGCTCCGAGATAGAAGGCTATTGGGAGGTCCTGAGCCGCACCTTCGCCTGGACGGAAGAAGAGCGTGCAAAGTACCGTTATCAATTTTTCTACAGCGAGTTGATTCCGCGGCGTACGGCCATGTTGCAGATTGCGGATCGCGTAGGGCAGTTGAACGAACGCGGCTTGCAACAGGGCGACCTTCAGCTTGCCGGCTTCTTCGAACGGCTCCGGCTCGGGTTAATCGGCATGATCGTGCTCACGCTCATTGGAGGATTGGCTCTGGCTGTCTACACCAGCATCGTCATCCTGCGGCTGCAGAATGAAGTGCGCGCTCGGCTGGAAGAAAACATTGAAGCGAAAACGAGTTTGCGCGAACTCTCGGCCAAGCTGGTGCGGGCGCAGGAAGACGAGCGCCGCGCGCTATCGCGCGAGTTGCACGACGAGGCGGGACAATCCTTCTCCGCCATTTTGCTGGAGACAGAAAATCTACTCGATTTGGAACGCGGCGCCGAGGCCCGCCCGCGCCTAGACTCCATCCGCAACTTGGCGCAGCGTGGCTTGGCGGGTGCCCGAAATATGGCATTGTTGTTGCGGCCGTCAATGCTGGATGACTTTGGACTGCTGCCTGCCTTAAACTGGCAGGCTCGGGAAACGGCCAAGCGGACAGGATTACGGGTGCAGGTGTCGGCCATGGAACTCGGCGAGTTACCCGAAGAGCACAAAACCTGTATTTACCGAATAGTACAAGAAGCGCTAAATAACGTGGCTAGGCACGCCCAGGCGAGCGCCGCCCAAGTGCGCGTGCAACGGTCTGAGAGCGGCATCGATCTAACCGTACAGGATGACGGCACTGGTTTCGATGCTGAAAGAGTACGAGGCCTCGGTCTATTGGGGATGGAGGAGCGCGTGCGGCACCTCGGCGGAATCTTCATCATCGATTCCCATCCGGGTCGCGGAACGCTTTTACGGATTAACCTCCCAATAGCGGATCTAGCCAGCGAAGCGATACATGAAACCAGTGCGGATACTGTTGGCCGACGATCATAACTTACTGCGCGAAGGGTTGCGCTTGTTGCTGGAGAGGCAGGAAGGGTTCGAGATAGTGGCGGAGGCGAGCGATGGGCGCGAAGCGGTGCGGTTGGCCGGCGAGCATCGTCCCGACGTGGTGGTGATGGATATCGCCATGCCCGCTCTCAATGGTATCGACGCCACGAAACGCATCAGCGAAACATGCGCGCCCGCAGCGGTAATCATACTAAGCATGCACGACGACGAGAGTTACATAGTCCGAGCGCTGAACGCCGGCGCACGCGGCTACTTATTGAAGGATTCCCTTAAGGCCGATTTGCTTGCCGCCATAAACGCTGTAAGCCAGGGACATTCGTACTTCAGTCCGAAAATCAACCTGCTCCTGCGGGAAGACTACTTCCGGCAACTGGCTGACAAACAGAAAACCGATAGCTTTGAATTGTTGACCGCGCGCGAGCGAGAGATTTTGCAACTGGCCGCCGAAGGCAGAAGTAACAAGGAGATAGCCAATCTTCTGAATCTGAGTTTTCATACCGTGGAAACGCATCGTTCGCATATCTTGCAAAAGTTGAACCTGCACAACGTGCCGGAGTTGATTCTTTATGCCGTCAGGAAGGGGATCATACATTGATCGAAGGGGATCATACACTGCCCGACAAGCTCGAAACAAGCGCAGCAGCGAAAGACTCGCCGGTGTCAACAAACGGGGGCCGCGCAAGGGCGTCGCTCTTCCAGCGCTTTAATCGGAGCCTGGAAAGACTCCGTCAGAACGACGATCAACTGGCGCTGGTTCTAAGCCTGCTTATCGGCGCACTCGTTGGCTTGGTGACGGTGGCCTTTATTTTGCTAACCGGCCGGCTCGCGGCGCAGATGTACCCGGCGGGGGGAGCAGGCTGGCGCCGCGTTTTAGTGCCCGTTCTCGGATCTCTGAGCATGGGTTATTTCTTGTGGCGCTATTTCCCCTTTGCGCGCGGCAGCGGCATTCCACAGACAAAAGCCGCCATCGTAATCAATGACGGGCATATTGCGTTTCGTACTGTTCTGGGCAAGTTCTTCTGTTGTTCGGCGTCTCTCGCCAGCGGAATCGCTTTAGGTCGCGAAGGTCCGGCCGTTCATGTCGGAGCGGGATTGGCCTCGGTCATCGGCCGTAACCTGGGGCTGAGCCCAAAACTCGTGAAGGCTCTCGTACCCGCCGGCTGCGCGGCCGCACTCGCCGCGGCGTTTAATACGCCCATCGCCGCCGTGCTGTTCTCACTGGAAGAGATCTTAGGAGATCTGCACGCCACCGTACTCGGTTCCGTGGTCCTCAGCGCTGCCACATCCTGGATGGTTTTGCACTTAGTCCTGGGTGACGAGCCTCTTTTTCATGTGTCCGGCTACCACTTAGTGAACCCGGTGGAGTTTGCCGTGTATGCGGTGCTCGGCGTGGTCGGCGGACTGGGTTCGGTGTGTTTTGTAAAGCTGCTCTTAAGATTGCGCAACTGGTTTATGCGCCTCCCAAAGAAAACCGTGTGGTTCCAGCCGGTCGCCGGCGGCCTCACCGTTGGCTTACTCGGTTACTTTGTTCCGGAAGTGTTGGGAGTCGGTTATAACTATGTTGAAAAGGTATTGAACGGCAACATTGTCGTAAAAATGGTAGTCCTGTTTGCCGTTCTCAAAATTATCGCGACCGCTGTTTGTTATGCATCCGGCAACGCGGGCGGCATCTTCGGTCCCAGTCTGTTCATTGGCGCCATGATGGGAGCCGCCGTGGGAGGCGTGGCTCACGCATTGTTTCCCGCCTATACTGCCGGCCCGGGCGCCTATGCGCTCGTGGGCATGGGTACCGCCTTTGCGGGAATCGTGCGGACACCTCTCACCTCAGTGATCATGATTTTCGAGATTACCCGGGATTACACCATCATCGTTCCGTTGATGATATCGAATCTGATTGCCTTTTTTATTTCCCAAAAGCTTCAGGAAGAGCCGATCTATGATGCACTCTCACACCAGGACGGCATACACTTGCCAAGCGCGCACTCCCGTTCGCAGACCGGCAGAATCCAAGTGCAGCAAGCGATGCGTTCCACGTCAACGGTATTGTCGCCCGAAACTCAGATCGGCGCTATTCTATCCCAGCTCAAGAGCAGTCCCTTAAATGCCTGGCCGGTTGTCGGCAAGGACGGGCTGATAGGAATGCTAAGGAGCAGCGAAATAGAAAGTGCAGCCGCCAAGGGGGATTCAAACAAAACGGTCTCTGACATTCTGCCGCCAGCCTCTGCAGGAATTGACCCCGCCGATGATCTAACACACGTCCATATCGATCACAGTCTGGCCCTCGCGCTCGAGCGCATGGGAGCGAGCGGACTCAATGTCCTGCCCGTTGTGAGTCGTGCCAATTTCCACCAACTACTGGGCATCGTCGTGCTCGATGACATTTTGAATACCTATGGCGTAGGAAAGCGACTCACTCCGTTGGAGGTCGCCAGATAGTGGCAACCACCGTAGGAGGAAGGTCGTTTCTGGCAACCTTCGCGCTGGTTTTGCTCGCGATTGCCGGGCTCTGGATCGCCGACACTTTTCTGGCCCGCGTAGAGGAGGCCGACAGTCGGACGCAAGCGGCGCGTCTTTATCAGCAAGGTCGCGCTTTGATGCAGCAGGGAGACAATAAACAAGCAATCGAACGGATGGAGGACGCGATTGCCATCGAACGCGACAATCGCGGTTATCTCCAATCCCTCGCCGAAGCCGAGTTTGCCGCCGGAAAATTGGCCGACGCCCAGTCGACTTTAGCCGATCTCTTAGCCAGCGATTCGACAGACGCGGCCGCCAGTTTGCTGATGGCTCGCATTGCGGGCGAAGAGGGTCGCTTCAGCCAAGCTGTCTCCTATTTTCATCGCGCGATTTATGGCCATTGGAACGATCATGAGACGGAAAACAGACAACGTGCTCGTTTTGAGCTGATCGACTTTTTGGCGAAACACAATTCAAAAGAGGAACTGTTAGCGGAATTGCTGCCGGTTCAGGACTACGCTCCCAAAGACTTGAAGACTCGCATCAGACTCGGCCGCTTATTTCTGACCGCCGGATCTCCCGCGCGCGCTTCGGATGAGTTTCACGATGTTCTCCACGACGACCCTTCGAACGCCGCCGCCCACGAAGGCATGGGCGAAGCTGATTTTGCGCGCGGCAATTATCGCGCAGCCCAACACGATTTTCAAACAGCTCTTCGTCTCGCGCCAAATGACGAAATCACCCAGCAGCGCTTGGATCTTTGCAACGAATTATTGCAACTCGATCCCACGCTCCGTGGCCTTGATTCCGCCGAACGCTACCAGCGCAGCGTCAAATTGCTGGATCTTACTTTAGCGGAAGTGAATAAATGCACCGCCAATCAAGCCCCTGAGGTGCAAGGCTTAATCGACAAAGTATCAGCCGCGCTAAATGCCAAGGTCAGCCGTGCCCGCGAGAATGAAGCTGCCGAAGCAAACTTAGATCTGGTCGCACAACTCTGGCAGATTCGCAAAAAAGAATGCAAAGCCGCACCGCCGGCGGATAGTCCCCTCACCCTCGTCCTGGCGCGGATGGCGCAATAACTTCGGCACACGAAATTCTACCTCTTGCGTGGAAGTTCGTAATCGTATAGATTCAGGTGTTGTCTAAATCAAAGCGTGAGGGACGTAAGTGAAATTCGGCTCATTATTGGTTTTGTCACTGTCTTTAAGTGCTGCTGTAATGCAAGCAGCCAGTTTCAGCGTTCAAACTGTCCAGTACCCAACTGATCCAACCTTTACTCAGCTGCTGGGCATCAATAACTCCGGCGAAATCGCGGGCTTCCACGGAGCTACCACCGCTTCTGGATTCACGCTGACCCTGCCGAATACCTTCACCGCGGAAAACTTTCCGGCCGCGACACAAACCATGGTCACCGGTATCAACAGCGCCGGTAGCACCGTCGGCATTTATATCGATGCGGGCGGCGCCACTCACGGCTTCACGGATATCTCCACCACCTTCAAGACCGTCGACCAACCCGGCACCGTGTTCAACCAGGGCCTCGGCATAAACGATTCGAACGAAACCGTCGGTTACTCTTCTGCCATAGATCCGCAGGGTATGGTCGGCCAGAAAGCCTACAGCCAAAGTGGCGGAGTTTTCACCGATATCAACCATTTGCTGCCGTCCAATCAGAACAGTCAAGCCGTCGGCATCAATAACGCCGGCGACATTGTCGGTTTCTATATGCCCACCTCAACCACTTCCCTTGGCTTTGAGGATGCAGGTGGAAAGATCACCACGATTGATCCATTTGGTTCCACTTTCACGCAAGCGCTCGGAATCAACAACGAAGGGGAGATCGTTGGCTTTTATACAGACGCCGGCGGCGTGCAACATGGCTACACCGACGTGAATGGCCTGTTCGAGAGCTTCGACCCGACCGGCTCTACCAGCACAACCATTAACGGATTGAACGACGTCGGGCAGATTGTTGGCTTCTATATGGACGCTAACAGTGACACGATCGGCTTTGTTGGCACCGCAACTCCTGAACCCGCATCGCTGGGTTTGTTGGGGCTGGGAGCATTTATCGGAGTAGCTTGGTTCCGCCGTCGCGCGGCTGCATAAACCACTCAGTTCCGGTCAGCGGTCTACCTCCCTATCCCGATAGGTAGCGCCGCTGATCTCCTGTTCGAGTTTGTCAACCGTCTCTTTCTTCAGCCGCTGCACCGTCGCCATTTCAAGTTGCGACTCACTCTTTCGCCCCATCGCCAGCAAAACCTGTGCGCGTAGATAATGAACGCTTGCGCTCCTTGCATCAATCGCCCCAGCTTCATCCAATGCCTTCAACGCCGCCGCATAACGCTTTTCTTGCCGGTAAATCTTGGCGAGTTCAAACCAGGATGTTCCTAACCGCCGGTCGCGCTTTACCGCATCCTTAAAATAAATCTCCGCGTCGCGATCTTTCCCATCCAAACTGGCAAGCAATCCGAGTTGATCATAGTTAAACGCCACATCCGGTTCCATTGCCGCATCCGCTTGAAACTCCCCCCGCGCCCTTTCCAACTCTCCGTTGTGGCGGTAAACCAATCCCAAATGGTAGTGCAGCAGCGGCAGCTTTGTGTCTCCCTTCGCCGCTGTCTGTAGCTCCGTTAACGCATGTTCGTAATCTCCGTGCGCCATGTACGCCTTTCCCAACAGCAAGTGGAGAATTGGCGAATCTTTCCCTACAGCCATCAGTTGGGCCAGCGCTCGCTCCTCCAGCTCCGGGCGTCCTCCTTGCCCCGCCGCCACCGCTAAACTATAGAGATAACTCAAGTCGTCACCTGACGTCGGCCATAGCGACTCAAGCGTATCGGCCGAGTCCTTATATCGTTCCTCAAACAAATAACAAAGGCCCAATAAGCGCCGCGCTTGCACTGACTTGGCGTCCTCTTTCAGCACTGACTCAAACTCCGGGATCGCCGCCCCGTACTCACCCTGCTTATAATGCACCAAGCCGACGTTCAAGCGAATCCCACTCACCTGCGGTGCCAGTTTTTCTGCCTGGCTCAAGTAAGCAAGAGCCTGCGGCCAATTCCGCTCGCGCATCAGAACCACACCCAGGTTTACGCGGGCTCCCACGTCGTTTGGTACCAGTTCCAGTACTCTCAAAAACGATTTCTTCGCGCCCGCCAAATCGCCTTGTTGCAGAGCCATTTCGCCCGCCTGGTATGCGTCTTGCACCTGTGTTTCCGTGCTTCGGCGCTGGGTAAACCAAAACAGCAAAAGCAAAACGCAAACCCGCATTGCCTAGCAGTCTACCAATCCGCCCTGAAAAAGTAGTGCTTTTGTATTGTCAAAGGCATGTCAATGGGTTTACCATCATAACCAATATTCGGTTTCAGGATCGACTCACCCAAGGGAGGGTATTTGCTATGAGGCTTTTCCAGCGCGTTCTTATTCTTTTGTCCGCCATTTTCGCAATCGCTATCGTTTCTTTTGCCCAGGAAGGCTCCATCACTGGGTCAGTCCACGATTCCTCGGGCGCCGTCATTCCCAACGCCACTGTTCGGGTGTCAAGTGTCGATCAGGGATGGGTGCGCACCGCGCAAACCAACTCCAGTGGCGATTACCTCGTACCAGGTTTGCCGGCCGGGAGCTACAACATTGAAGTCGAAGCTACCGGCTTTGAACGTTTTGAGATCAAGGGCCTCATCTTGCGTGTTGCCGAAAAATCGCGCGCCGATGCCACACTCACCGTCGGCCAGATCAATACCGAAGTCTCGGTTGCCGGTTCAATCGTCTCTCAGGTACAAACCGAAACAGCGGAACTCTCCGGCATTGTGACCACAAAACAAATCGATCAGCTCGTTTTGAACGGTCGCAATTTCACCCAATTGATCACGTTAATCCCCGGCGTCAGCAATCAGACCGGTCAAGATGAAGGCACGGTAGGTGTATACGGCAGCGTCGCGTTCAGTGTGAACGGCGGTCGCACTGAATACAACAATTGGGAAATTGATGGCGGCGACAACATGGATAACGGCAGCAATGGCACTCTGAACACTTATCCAAATGTGGATGCCATCGCGGAAGTGAAGGTTCTTACCTCCAACTACGGTGCCCAGTATGGCCGGAACGGCTCGGCTACCGTCGAGACCATCACTAAATCCGGCAGCCATGATTTTCATGGCGATCTTTTCGAATTTGTCCGCAACGAAGACTTCAACGCTCGAAACTTTTTTGCTGATTCCCGGCCCATCTATCGCAAGAACGACTACGGCTTCACCATAGGGGGTCCGGTCATGATTCCCCGCCTCTACAACACCAGCCGGCAGAAGACGTTCTTCTTCTTTTCGGAGGATTGGCGCAAGGAACTCGTTCCCGGCCAAGTTTTCAACTTACAGGTGCCTTCGGCGGCCGAACGCGCCGGCAATTTTTCTCAGGATTGCCCCGGCGCCGGCAGCACCCCAACCACGGCGAACGTAGCAAATTTTCCCAATTGCCCCACCATGCCCAACCCGAACGGCGGCACGCTGAGTTATTATCCGGGCAACCAGGTTCCGGTAACTTCGCAGGCGCAGACTCTCCTCCCTCTCATACCGAACGCCAACACAAGCTCCGGTTTCTTCAACGCCTCTCCGGCGCAGCAAACGAATTGGCGTGAGGAACTCGCTCGCGTTGACGAAAACATCACCGACAAACAGCGTTTCTTCTTTCGCTACATGCACGATTCCTGGAGCACCGTCACCGCCACTCCTCTGTGGGGTACCGGCAGTTTTCCCACAGTGGGAACGAACTTCGTCGGACCGGGCGTAAGCTTAGTTGCCAACCTCACTTCTACCGTCTCCCCCTCCTTGGTCAACGAGTTTATGTTCAGCTATACAACCGACCACATCTTCCTAACAGCGGTGGGCAATGTGGCGCGACCCTCCAGCTTCGATATGCCGGGTATCTTTGACAATGGCTTCCGCGGGCTTCTGCCCAACGTCAGCATTCAAGACACGGCTGAATATGGCGGCGGCTTCTCCGCCGGTACCGGTTACTTTCCTTGGAACAACGCGAATCCTACCTTCACCTTTAAAGACAACATTACAAAGATCATCGGTAGCCACAATCTCTTCATCGGCGCCTATTATGTAGCTGCCCAGAAAAACGAGGATAGCAGCGGCGACGCTCAGGGCAGCCTGACATTCGGGCCTCCCAGCACTTACACTACAGGCAATGGATTCGCCGATTTTCTCGTCGGCAGCATTGCCGCCTTCGATCAAACCACTGAAGTCGCTAAATACTATAACCGTTACAAAATAGTTGAACCTTACATTCAGGACGATTGGCACGTTAATAAGAAACTCACTCTCAACTTGGGTCTGCGGCTCAGCTTATTCGGCACCTATCGCGAGAAATATCATCAAGCCTACAATTGGGAGCCCAGTGCTTACAATCCCGCTGATGCGCCCATTTATGGCTCTAACGGTCTCATCAGTGGTAATCCATTCGATGGAATTGTTCAGTGTGGTGTGGGTGGAGCACCCGCCGGCTGTCTCAACGGACATCTCTTCAACCCCGCGCCGCGCATTGGATTTGCCTACTCTCCCGACGGCAAAACGTCCGTCCGCGCCGGCTACGGCATCTTCTTCGAACACACCAATGGCAACGAAGGCAATACTGAGTCGCTCGAAGGCAGCGCGCCCTTAGTGCAAGATATTACCGTTTACAACATTCCCAGCTATACCAGCATCCCCTCCAGTGCCGGCGTTTCTGGACCTCTCAACGTGACCGCCATACCCAGTAAAGCCATCTGGCCCTACGTGCAGCAATGGAATTTCAGCCTGCAGCGCGAATTGCCTACCAATACGCTGGTGACTCTTGCTTACGCGGGCAGCAAGGGTACTCATCTTACCGATCAAACCAATATTAATCAGCTCACCCCACTCACCGCATCGCAGAATCCTTACGCGCCCGGTCAAGTGATTACTGCGAACGATTGTAACAACCTTACCGTAAATGGCAATGCCGTTTCAGGCGCGGTCTTGCAGAATCTGAACGTGGCCTGCGGCAACGTCTCGCCTAACATCTACCGGCCTTATCAGGGTTTCGGCACCATCACTAACCTGGAAGACATGGCGAATTCCATCTATAACTCCTTCCAGATTTCTGCGCGGCGCACTGTGGGCCGTTTGACCATGAGTCTCGCATACACCTGGAGCCATTCCATTGACGATTCTTCCGATCGCTATGACGGCAGCTTTGTTAATTCCTACGATCTCGAAGCCACTCGCGCCAGTTCGAATTTCGACCAGCGCCAGTTACTCAATGTAAGCTATGTTTACGATCTGCCGTTTTTCGTGAAACGCGGCCTGCTGCATAGCATGCTGGGTGGTTGGCAGGCATCGGGCCTCGTCACCTTCCAGACAGGAACTCCCTTCAGCGTTACGAATGGTGGCACATATGGCGATAATGCCGGCGTCGGCAATGGCGTGGGAACCGGATCTTTTGTTGACGTTGTTGGCAATCCTTTCGCCATCCCGGCCGTGACTCAGGTTTCGGGCATCCAAGGTCCGCTGCTCTTCAACCCCGCCGCTTTCGCAGAGCCCACCGGTCTCACGCTGGGCGACGCCGGCCGCAACATTCTCAATAATCCATCGCGGACCAACTGGGACATGGGTCTCTTCAAGCGTTTTCCGGTTGGCGGCGAAGCGCGCGCTTTCGAATTCCGCGCCGAAGGTTTCAACGTGTTCAACCACACGCAGTGGAACGGCATAAACGGCAGCCCCGCTTGCTATGCCGGCGCCGACAACTCAGCGGGCGATCCAAGCTGTGTTGCCACCCAGACGTTCCTTCACCCAAGCGGCGCCCACAACCCGCGCATTCTGCAACTAGGGCTTAAGTTTATTTTTTGATCGCCCTGGCTCGTTTAAGCAGGCTTGACGAAGCGGCTCTGTGCTTTTTGGCGAACAACTGCCGAAATCGTCAAGCTTGCTCTTTTTTTCTTTGCTAAATCTGCCGCGCATTTCCCACTGCTTCTACGTGGAAGCCACAACAATCGGATTCGCCCATTACCCCGTTACCGCTGTTTCTCGCCGCCGCGCCATCGTGAACCCTGTCACCGAACCTGCAGAAGTGAAAGTGACGGTCTATAGCGGAGAAGCCTATCGGGCCGCCGCCCGCTCTTCAATGTTTCTGCTCACTAGCGTGAGCGTGGAACCGCCCGAAAGCCATCCGGTCGATCGCCTTTTGCCGCAGAGCCGTTTGCAACAGATGAAAAAATTACTGCAATTGGCCGCTGTAGCGTATCCCGCCAAAACGAAAAGCCAAGCTTAGTCGCGTTTGTGGGGCGGACCTGCAGGTCTGCGGCTGACCTCCCGGTCGGCCCATGAAGATGAAAAACCAGCTCCCCAACTCGCGAAATCAATCAGTAACCTCGCGCTAACCTTCCCCAAAAAGTGCTACATTGAAGGGGATGAGCTTCCGGCCCACGAACCCGTGGGTTCAAAGGATTAACGTAAGGCGACGTCCCGTCCCCTGTCATAGTGCGGCCACTCCGAATCACCATTACTCGCTAATCCCGACGCCTTTCCTATTATTCAGCAATCCCTTTTGATGAAGTCCTGCATACAGATATCCCGCGGTATTGAGTCGCTGTTTGGCACACGCGATGAAAACATTCGGCTGCTGGAAACAGAACTGAAGCTGCGCACCCGCTTGCTGGATGGCGATTCGCTCGAAATCGAAGGCGAAGAGGCCCAGGTCAAACGCGCCGAGCAAATTCTGGCGGATTACTCCGATTTGGTTCGCGAAGGTCACGCCTTCAACAACGGCGACCTCAATAGCTACATGCGCGTCTGCACTGCCGATCCCGGCGTTTCGCTCCGCCGTCTCGTCGAAAGCGGCAAATCGCGATCCTTCGGCAAGAAAGTGTTGGCGCCCAAAACCGTCAACCAGCGCCGTTACATCGATGCCATTGAGCACCACGATTTGATCTTCGGCGTGGGCCCAGCCGGCACCGGCAAAACATATTTGGCGGTCGCCATGGCAGTGGCCGATCTCCTCAACAAACGCGTCGGCCGTATTGTGCTCACCCGCCCGGCAGTGGAAGCCGGCGAGCATTTAGGTTTCCTGCCGGGCACGCTGCAACAGAAAATCGATCCTTATCTTCGTCCGCTCTATGACGCGCTCTTCGACATGATTGACTCAGAGAAAGTCGAGAAACTGCTCGAGCGCAACGTCATTGAGATTGCCCCTCTCGCCTTCATGCGTGGCCGGACCCTCAACGATTGCTTCATCATCCTCGACGAAGCGCAAAACACCACTAGTGAGCAAATGAAGATGATTCTCACCCGCCAGGGCTTCAACTCCAAAATGGTTGTCACCGGCGATCAAACGCAAATCGATTTGCCCGGCGGCAAAAAGAGTGGACTGATTCACTCGCTCGAAGTGCTTAAGGGCGTCGAAGGGATCGCCTTTGTGAGCTTTGATGAAAAAGACGTTGTACGCCACGCGCTCGTTCAGCGCATTGTCAAGGCGTATGACCGCTATAACGAATTGATTGGCGCTGGCCGTCAATTGGCGCTCAAACTGAACAACGAAGCATCTAACGCCGATCCAGCCGTGGCCGAACCGCCCAAGGCCATCAGCGTGGAGATTCCCGAATTCCCCCTCGCCTGACGCCATGACTTCTTCCGGTAGTACCGTGCTCTTCGGAGCCATCCCCGCTCACTTAAAGCTTTCGACGGTTGAAAAACGCGCGCTGGGTCAATTCGCAAATGTGCTCAGCCGCCGAGTCGGAGATCTGCGCACGTTTGTCTGTCTGCTGGCCGATGATGTTCATCTCAGGCAGCTCAACCTGAGCTTCCTCGGTAACGACTATCCCACCGACGTGCTCTCATTTCCGTCCGCCGATTGTCCCACCCAATTGGGTGAAATCGCCATTTCCATCGAGCGCGCCGCCGTTCAGGCCTCTGAATTCGGCCATTCTTGCCTCGATGAAATCCGCATTCTCATGCTGCACGGCGTCTTGCATTTAAGCGGGCTCGATCATGAAACCGGCGACGGCCAAATGGCGCGCGCAGAAAAACGCTGGCGCACCGAATTCAGCTTGCCGGAAACTTTGATTGCGCGAGCCCATCGGCAAAGCAGTCGCGCGTCGAAGCTTAAAAAGGGAGCGGCTTGATGGCGGCGTTCTGCTTGCTTTTCGCGCTAGGCCTCAGCGCGCTGCTGTGCTTCGTCTCTTATGTGCAGCTGCTCTATCTCGAATCTCTTCGTCTGTTGCGCCGCGAAACGCCGGCCCTCGAGTTCTTCCGTGAGTCCCTGTCGAACGAAATAGGTCTGGAACAGGAACGCGGTTCCCTCGCCTTCTCGCTCATTAAACACATTTCGCTGTTCCTGATCGGCCTATTCTTCTTCTGTGGATTCGTGCGAGACGAAGCGCCCCACTGGCAGAGCGTTCTAGAAGCCGCCGGCACCTCTTTGCTCGCTATGCTTTTCGCCACATATTTCGTGCCCTTTCTGCTTTACCGCAGAACCAAGGGCCAATGGCTGAGGCGTTGGCTCAGAGTGATAAAGCTCCTCGCCCTCTTCGTTTCCCCTCTGGCCGGCTTGGTCAACATGTTTCAGTCGTTGCTGCTGGAATTGAACAACGGTGGCAATGGCGAAACGCACACTCCGGACGCGGCTGAAAACATTGACGCGCTCATCACCGCCGGCGAAGAGGAAGGCATCCTCGCCGAAGAAGATAGCAAACTGATTCAATCCGTGGTGGCCTTCGGCGACAAGAGCATCCGCGAGGTGATGACACCCCGTCCCAACATCGTGGCCATATCCGCTGGCAAGTCAGTCGAAGACTTGCGCCAGCTCGTCATTCATGAACAGTTCTCGCGCGTGCCGGTCTACCTCGAAAGCATCGATAACATCATCGGTTTCATCCACGTTCGCGATATCTTCGAGCTCGATCCGGAAGAGCGTCAGACCAAGCCTCTCGAAGAGCTCATGCGGCCCATACCCCACGTGCCTGAAACGAAACCCGGCGCTGACGTGCTTCGCGAGATGCAGCGCGACGGCTCGCACATGGTCGTGGTGGTAGATGAATATGGAAACACCGCAGGCCTGGCCACCATGGAAGATCTGGTTGAAGAAATCCTCGGCGAAATCCGCGATGAGCATGAGCCCGAGCGCGATGTCCGCCAAGAAGGCGATCATGTGTTCATCGCTCCCGGTAGCCTCGATCTGGACCGCTTGAAAGATCTCTTCAATTTCCGTCCCGATGGTGACACCGAATCCACCACAGTCGGCGGCTTGGTGGCCGAATGGCTCGGTCACGTCCCACAAGTAGGTGAAACCGCGGAACACGGCGGCATTCGCATTGAAGTTCTCGCCGGCAACGAAAGGCGCGTGGAAGAAGTGCGCATTTCGCGTGTCGAACCGCTGCCGGTTGGTGCTGGGCTGTGAGCGCGGAGTCGCATCGCGCGGGCTTTGTTTCCATCGCCGGCCGGCCCAACGCCGGCAAATCCACGCTGTTAAATGCGCTGATCGGCGAAAAAGTCGCCATTACCGCCCACCAGGCGCAAACCACCCGTACCTCGATTCAAGGTGTTCTCACGATGCCGCAAGCGCAAATCGTTTTCATCGACACCCCAGGCATCCACAAATCCGACACGCTGTTCAATAAGCGCATGATGGACACCGTGCGCGGCGCCTTGCAGGATCGCGACCTGGTCATTTATGTTGCCGACGCAACGAAAGCAGTGACGCAGGAAGACGAACATGCCATCAGTGCGCTTAGCAAAACCAGCCCCGCGCTTCTGGCGCTGAACAAGATCGACAGAGTGTCCGACAAACGCCTGCTCCTTCCCCTTATCGAAAGATATAACGCCCTTTTTACTTTCACTGAGGCGTTTCCATTGGCCGCGCGCACGGGCGAAGGGCTCGAAATTCTCAAACAAGCGATCATCGAACATTTACCCGAGGGTCCCGCCTTTTTCCCAGCCGATCATCTGACCGACCAGCCCGCCCGTTTCATGGCTGCGGAAATTGTGCGCGAAGCCATTCTCGAAAATCTCCGCGAAGAGGTGCCGCACGCCACCGCCATCCTGGTTGACACTTGGGGCGAAACTCCCAAACTGGTGAAAATCGCCGCCACGATATATGTCGAACGTTCCGGCCAGAAGGCAATTTTGATCGGCACCAAAGGGCAGATGCTTAAGAAAATCGGCACCGCCGCCCGTCTGGAGTTGGAGCGCCTGCTTCAACGCAAAGTTTTTCTCTCTCTTTTTGTCAAGGTGAAACCTAACTGGCGGGAAGATCCGTCTTTCCTGGATGCAGTCGACTGGCGTTCGATGGTAGGCTCAGAAGATAAGAGCCTGAAGGAATGAACTTCCACTTTCTGTTATGAAACGTTTACTTGTGGGTCTCGTGCTATTCGCCGGGACAGTGGTGCAGCCGGCTTTCTCCGGCCAGAAGCAGCCCGCATCAACCGAAGACGATCGCATCATCGACCAAGTTCGCATGCGTCTCGCCGGTGACGCCGACGTCAAAGGCGGTGCGCTGGAAGTGAGCGTGAAAGATGGCGAAGTCGTCATCAAAGGCCGCGTCGATACGGAAAAAGGAAAGAGTAAAGCTACCAAGCTTGCCAAGAAAGTTAAGGGCGTCAAATCCGTCGATAACGAATTAGCCGTCGGCCCACCGGCCTAGCAGTTTGTTGTTTCACCGGTTCACTAGCGCTCTGCTACTCGCGACGCTCGCCGTCGCCCATGCGCAAGCTCTGCCCAGCGAGACCGAGCGCTTGGTTTCGACAGCCAGGTTGTGGATCACCGTCAAGTACTTCAACCCCGCTTTGGCCGCTGGCAACCTTGATTGGGATCAAGCCTTAGTGGATGCCCTGCCAAAAATAAGATCGGCCCAAACCCCAGCCGCGTATAAAACCGCTATCGACTCCATGATGCAAAAGTTGCAAGCTCCCGGAAGCCGCTCGAATTCGAGCGCGAGCTCAGCAGCCGGCTTGCGAATCTGGCTTCATCATGGCTTGCCGCCCGAAACCGGCGAGCCGTCGAATCATTTCTACTCTGCGTTCCTCTATAGGCCCGCCGGCCCGCGTGAAGAAGTGAGTGTGCCCATGGGTGGTTTCAACATCAATGTGCCCTTGTCTGAGCCAGCCATCGGCCCCGCCGTTCCTTCCCCGCCGGCTGCCCACAGCTACACCGAGCCGTATCCCTCAACCGAACTCCGCATCCTCGCCGCATTCAAAATTTCGGGCGTAATCCGTTATTTTTTCGCCTACCGCGATTTGATGGATGAAGACTGGGACGCTCTCCTACCCCAGTTTCTGCCGCGTTTTATCGCGGCAAAGGACGCGCTCGAATACAACCTCGCCATCGCCGAGTGGCTGGCGCATGTGGCCGACTCGCTCGCCGTCGTCGATAGCGACACATTGACCCGCTATTTCGGCGAAGCGCCGCCCGGTTTGCGCCTGCGTGTAATCGAGAAGCATGTAGTCATAACGGAGGTTCTCGATCCCGCAGCCATCAAAGCAGGCGTAAAAGTTGGCGACGTTGTAAAGAAAGTCGATGGTGAGACACTGGTCGACCGGTTCAAGCGGGAGGCCCAATATGTATCCGCATCCACGCCGCAGCGCCTGGCAGCCGACGTCGCCAATCGCATTTTGAACGGCCCGGACGGTTCGAACGCTGCCCTCACCCTGGAAGATCATACCGGCAACCGCAAAGAAGTGACTCTCAAACGCAGCAAAGATTTTGCCGCCATGCTGCGCATCGAATCTTCCAGCGAACCAGTCAACCTCTTGCGCGGGGGCATCGGTTATGCCGACTTACGCGGCCTCAAAAGTCCGGAGGTGGAAGCCATGTTTGAGAAATTCCGCACCGCGCCCGCCATCATATTTGATATGCGCGGCTTGCCAGCGGACGATGCCATTACCGCCATCGCGCCTCGTCTCACGGCCGAAGCCGATGTTCCCGCCGCCATCGTCACGGGACCCATCGTCGCCGCGCCCGATCTCCCACAGGGCTTGGTCGCGAGCCCATCCTCCAGCTATTTTTTTCTCCAGACCATCGGCAATTCCGACAAATGGAAATTCCGTGGCAAAACAGTAATGCTGGTAGATGAGCGCACCATCGGAGCCGGCGAACAGGCGGCGCTTTCTCTCGAGGCGGCCAACAAAACCGAGTTCATCGGTACGCCCAGCGCCGGCGCCAACAGCGTTTCCACGAATTTCACAATCCCCGGAGCCATCACCATCTCCTTCTCGGGTGAAGATATCCGGCACGCCAATGGCGGCAAGCTGCAGCGCATGGGACTGCAGCCGAATGTAAGCGTAGCCCCTACTCTGACGGGCATCCGCACCGGCAAAGATGAGGTCCTCGAAAAGGCCTTGGATTATCTCGCTCCCAAACCTCCCGCCGCAAAAACAGCCAGCCTTAACGGAGCCCGGAGCGTCCGCGACCCCGGTTTCGCGACCCATGTATACTCAATCGAGCAATGACTCTCCGCCGTTTTTGCGGAGGGACGCGAGCGGTTCGAGAGTTAACAAATATACTGTTTTGGAGGATAAAGGAAATGGGTTCCTTACTGGACTCGATTAAAGATTCGGTTTCACCGGACATGGTAAGGTCAATTGCCGCAACGGCCGGCGAATCGTCAGAGGGTGTCAAGAAAGGGATTGAGACGGCGGCCGCTACAATTCTTGCTTCGTTAGCCGCCAAAGCGCAAGATAGCGCATTCTTGAATCAAATCATTTCACTCGTCAACAGCTATGGCACGCAGACACTCGGCGCTGCCGCGGGCGCAGGCAGCGCCGCCACCGCTGCCGCTTCGGAAGCAAGTTCGAGTTTTCTCAATCTCCTCTTCGGCGCCAACAAAGCCGCCGTCGAAACTAAAATTTCGCAAGCCGCCGGTTTAAGCTCTGTTTCAGGCGCCACCATTATGTCTGCCGCCGCGCCCCTGGTATTGAGCACGCTCGCCACCAAAGTGAACGCCGGCGCCACTGGATTAAGCACCGCCCTTGCCGGCGAACTTCCAAGTTTGCGCAGCTTGCTTCCGGCCGGTTTACCCGGCATTCAATTTCCCGGCTCTGCTGGCACCCCCACCGCGCGCGCGGCCGCCTCCGAAAAGGCCGCCGGTGGTTGGCTTTGGCCGGTTCTCCTGCTGGGCGCGCTTCTCATCGGCGGCTTGGTCTGGTATTTTAACCGCACCACCACCGATGTCACAAAGCCGGTGGAAACCGCCGTTTCCGCTACCAAAGATGCCGCCGCCGGCGCAACCGCCTCGATTTCCGACGCCACCAAAGCCGCCTGGGCCAAACTCGGCGACCTCTTCAACCGCAAGCTGCCCGATGGAACCGTACTCAACATTCCCCGTTTGGGCGTCGAGAACAAACTCATCGATTGGATTGAATCGTCAAAACCAGTAGATACGACAACTTGGTTCGATTTCGACCGCCTCCTCTTCGCCACCGGCTCGGCCACCCTCGAACCGGCTTCGCAAGAGCAGTTGTCGAACGTAGCCGCCATACTGAAGGCCTACCCGAAAGTGAAGATCAAACTGGGAGGCTATACCGACAACACGGGCGACGCTGCGGCCAATCTCCAGCTATCCGACCAGCGCGCCAAGAACGTCATGGCCGAATTGGTAAAGCTGGGTGTCGATCCTTCGCGCCTGGAAGCCCAAGGCTACGGCGACGAACATCCGGTGGCCGATAACAACACCGAAGAAGGACGCCAGTTGAACCGGCGTATTTCTCTGCGCGTTACCGCAAAATGACAATAACAGAGTTGTGTTATGCTTTTGGTTTAATGACTGTTTTCGCTCACAGCTTCTACTGGTTTCGATTTTGGTACGCGCCAAATTCGCGCCGGGGGGCTTCCGCGAAAACCTAACGCAGCGGAAAAGTTTTGGAAAGGGGCCCACTCGGAAACGAGTGGGCCTTTGTTTTTTGCAGCACTTTTTTAAGGAACACTCGTAGAGGGTCAAATGATCATCTCAATGAAACTTCATGCCACGAAGCAGGAAATCGACGCGGTTTGCGACCGGATTAAAGAATTCGGCTACAAAGTGCATTCCATCGCGGGGGAAGAACGCTGCGTCATCGGCGCGGTCGGAGTAGGCGACGTCACAGCCTGCCTGGAATCGCTGGAAGCGATGCCCCAGGTGGAAACGGCCGTCCGCATTTCCGCTCCTTACAAATTCGTCAGCCGCGAATTCAAGCGCGCTAAATCGCAGATCAAAGCCAACGGTATCGAGATCGGCGGCGATGAGTTCATCATGATGGCCGGCCCCTGCTCCGTCGAAAGCGAAAAGCAGATCCTCGAAACCGCTCATTTCGTGGCTAAGAACGGCGCCAAGTTTCTGCGCGGCGGAGCCTTCAAGCCGCGTACTTCGCCCTATGACTTCCAGGGCATGGAACTCGAGGGTCTCAAGCTGCTGCGCAAAGCCCGCGAGGAAACCGGCCTTGGCATTATCACCGAAGTGATGAGCGACCGTGATGTCGAGATGGTCGCTGAATACGCCGATATTCTGCAAATCGGCGCACGCAACATGCAGAACTTCTCGCTGCTCAAAACGCTGGGCAAGGCCGGCAAGCCCGTCATGCTGAAACGCGGCCTCAGTTCCACCATAAAAGAGCTGCTCATGTCCGCCGAATACATCGTCGCCCACGGCAACCCCGACGTGATTCTCTGCGAACGCGGCATTCGCACCTTTGAAACGGCCACCCGCAACACTTGCGACATTACCGCCGTTTCAGTGCTGGACGAACTCTCGCACTTGCCCGTAGTCCTCGACCCCAGCCATGCCACCGGCAAACGCAGCCTCGTGCCTTCCCTCTGCCGCGCCGGCATCGCCATTGGCGCGGACGCCCTCATCGTGGAAGTCCATCCCCAACCGGAAAAGGCCATCAGTGATGGCGCTCAGTCACTGACGTTCGATCAATTTGCCGCTATGATGGTCGACCTCCAACCTTACATCGCGTTGTGGAAAAAATCCCGCGTCGGCGAGCTGGCTCACGCCTAAAGCCAAAGAGCCATTCGCTTGCGCTTTGTTCTGAAATTCACGGCGCTGCTCATTGCACTAGGCGCACTGGCGGCCGCCGTTTGGTTGGGCGTAGACCGTTATCGTTACCGTTTTGTTCGCACCGACGCCGATCTAATCACGCTCCTGCCTCCTGGCGACCTGACCACCTTTTTTATCGACTTTGCCGCTTTGCGCCGCGGCGGTCTCTTGCACTTATTCACCGGTATCACGCCCGCTTCTGAAAAAGACTATCGCGATTTCATGGCGAGTACCCATTTCGATTACGCTCGCGACATCGACGCCTTGGCGGGCGGCTTCAATGGCGACCAAATCTTCTTCCTGATACGCGGCCGCTTCGATTGGGACAAACTTCGCCAATTCGCCATCGCCCACGACGGCACGTGCGACGACGACGCTTGCCGCGCACCCGGCACCCAACCGCACCGCTGGGTCAACTTCATACGCATTCAGCCCGATACCGTGGCCGTCGCTATCAGCCAAAACAGCACGGCGGCAGATCTCATGCGCCCACCGGGCCGGCGTCTGCAGGATTCGTCCCCAGGCGATCCCGTCTGGATCAGCGTGTCCCCAACGCTGCTCAAAGATCCCACCACTCTGCCCAAGCCGCTGCAGATTTTTGCCATCTCCCTGCAGGGCGCCCAATCCGTGCTGCTCTCCGCCGGCCATGCAGAACACAGCAATGAAGCCTTTACGGTGCAATTGCAAGCGGTTTTCCCCAATGCCCCGAGCGCCGACACTTCATGCAAACAGTTGCAGATTCAAACCCACATGCTCAAGCTCGAATTAGCCCGCGAAAACCAGCAGCCCAATCCCGCCGATCTCACAGGTTTGCTCACGGCCGGGACATTTCAATCAGGCAATAACCACGTTTTTGGGACTTGGCCGGTGAGAAAAGAGCTGTTGAAGGCGCTGGAATAGCGCAAGAGGGTCGACGCGGTTCTCGGCAATTCCGCCGCCTCTGCATAGTCATCAGTTCACTTGATACCATCCCCCGCCGTAGCTTCTGCTGTCTTCAGGACCGTCCGCTGAACTTGTGACAATGTCCTTTATGTTGTAGTAAATCTGGCCGGCTCCCCGCCCTACCGCCGATCGGTCTTTTTTGCCGTCGATGGCAATTTGCCGTACGGTTCGTTACGCTGGTAACAGGACACAAGGAGCTTCCCGAATGACCCGCGATCAGGTCATAGCCACGCTACGCCAACACGAACCGGAGTTAAGATCTGCCGGAGTGGTTAGCTTGTCTCTGTTTGGGTCCACGGCGCGGGATGAGGCCGATCCCGCCGACGTTGATATCGCGGTGCGGCTCGCCGAGCGATTTTCCAGTGGCGGGTTCGATTATTATTATCAGCTTGAACAGCTCCAGCAGCGTTTGTCTCGCCTGATTGGCTGCAAGGTTGATTTGGTACCGGAACCCTTGCGAAAAGAGCGTTTTCAGCATGAGATAGACAGGGACCGCGCTCTTGCCTTCTAGCCGTGTTCCTCGTCGCTTACAGGACATCATCGACAACGCCGAAGCGGTTTTCCGCTACACAGAGGGCATGGATGTCACGGCCTTTCGAGAAAACCGAATGGTCTATGATGCGGTGGAACGTTGTCTGGAACGAATCTGCGAGGCGTCAGCCAAGCTTGGCGATATGGCCCTCCATTTGATGCCCAATCAGCCGTGGCATAAAATCAGGGCCCTCGGAAACATCATTCGGCATGAATACGACGTCATCGAGCCAGACCGTCTGTTCGATATCGTGGCGACCGCTCTTCCCGGCCTGTGTTCTGCCTGCGAAATTACGCTGCGCAAAATTCAGGAAGACCAAGAGTGACCCCGCATAACTGCGTTAAGAGGCTAAGACCTCAGGCCCGGGCATCTGTTAATGACGGATATTCCCGGTGAACACCTCATAACAGCCGAATTGAGAAGTCGGGCCAACTAGAACGTTCCGAAACTGTTCAGGTCCCGCTCTAAGCGAACCAGCTCAAGGGTTTCACCGGTGACATGTAACGCCATGGGCCGACCTGTATGCAGCTCCGGAACACCGTCTTTCAACTGCAGGAGTGCCGACGAGGACTCAGCGCCGGTTGAAACCCCACCATCCTGCCAGGCGGCACGCTTCAACAGGACCTCACTTGCCAACTGGTCGGGCGTCAGCCCCTTTGATGCCGCCTCGCCGATGAAGGCCTGCTCGACATCAGGAGGTAGGTTTAGCGTCACAGTCATAGAATGCACCTTCAAATTCAAGGGTAAATCCTACACTTCTATGTGTTCACCATAAAGCAGTCCGGCCCATAAAATCAAGCAGCCGATTCTGCGGATCCCATCGGCCTGCTCAGAGCTCTTCCAGGGCGCTCGAATGGCCGCCGCACCAGCGATCTGGAAAGCCTACCAATGCAGCACCCCCCGCACGTTACGCGCCTGACGCTTACTCACCACAAACTCCTGTCCATTGTTCAGCGTGATCAACCAGCGCTGGCTCGTCATCATACTCATCTTTCGAATTTGATTAATGTTCACCAGCGCATTGCGGTGCACCCTGCGGAACGAGCCGCTACTCAGCCGTTCCTCCAGTGTCTTCAAGTTTTGCGTCGCCAGATAACGTTGTTTGCTGGTGACAATCCATACCAGATCGCCACTGGCCTGGAACGCCAGCACCTCGTCCGGGTCCAGCAGGAAGTACTCTTCGCCCGCTTTCCCCACAATCTTCCGAATGTGTGGCGCGCCAAAGGAACCGCTCGCGATTTGCTGTAATCGCGCGAAATTCTCCGCCAGCGCTTGCGGGTTGTGGTGCAGCCGCACCGCCCGTTCTACACTCTGCTGTAAACGCCCTTGACTGACAGGCTTGAGCAAATAATCGACAGCGCCTGCCTCAAACGCACGAATCGCGTGCTGGTCAAACGCCGTCACCATAATAATCGCTAGCATTCGCCCGCCGCCGTTAAGCTGGCTGAGGAGTTCGAAGCCTCCCATGAGCGGCATCTGTATATCCAAAAACACCAAATCCGGTTCTAACTCCGAAATTCGCAGCAGCGCCGTTTCGCCGTTGTCCGCTTCGCCCACTACCTCAACTTCTTCGAGAAAATCGAGTTCCTGCCGTAATACCTTACGCGCGATCGGTTCATCATCCACAATCAGCGCGCGCAGCAAAGGCAACGAACCGCATGGTGGCGTAGGCGCTTCCGCCGGCGTTCTTCTACTCCAGCTACCCATGGACCGGCACTTCCCGCTCAACCCTCTTGGCAAGCATGCTAGACGGAATCGCGAACGTTACCGCCGAACCCTCTTCACTGGACGAAACATCCAAGGTCCACTCCAGTCCATACGAGAGATTGAGCCGGCGTCGCACATTGGCGAGCCCCACACCCGCCCCGTCATGCGAGAATTTACCCCGCCCGGCGAAACCTCCGCCCGTGTCCTCAACCGTGACACGCAGAACACCCTCCTCAGCATGCGCTCGCACAACCACGCGTCCGCGACCCGCCTTCGCCGCCACCCCGTGCTTCACGGCATTCTCAACCAAGGGCTGAATCGAGAGAACGGGAATCATCACGGCCAGCGCCGCTTCATCCACATCCAGCTCCGTCTCGAGCCTATCTCCCAAACGAAGCTCTTCTATTTCAAGATAAGCTCTAACAATGCGCAGTTCCTCCGCAAGGGAAATGCAGGAACGGTCGCCTTGCAGAAAGTAGCGAAAGATCTCACTCAGGTTGAGCACCAGCCGGCGCGCTTCGAAAGATCCCCGGTCTATGCTTCCGTAAAGCGTATTCAGCGCATTAAACAGGAAGTGCGGATTGATCTGTGCCTGTAGCGCGCGCAGTTCCGCTTGCGTGGCCAGACGTTTCAGTTCTTCCGACCGGAAGCGCTCTACCTGTTCCACAATCGCCGACCCAAGCCGCCGCATATCTTCCAAATCCTCGCTCAAGTACCGCTGGCGTCCGCGGCGCGGTCCGGTGAGAAGAAATTTCATTTCGCCGCTTGAGAAGCGCAGCGGAATCTGTGCTTCCGCCCAACAAAGTTTCGCCGGCAGGTGCGGATTTGCCAGGCCATCGAAGAGCATCGCCGGCTGGTCGCTTGGTTTGTTGCCGCCCCAGTCGGAAACAAGCGCGAAATGATCGGTGCGCAAGTGGGCAGCCATCTCGCCCGCCGCCATGCTGAGCAATTCGTCTTCGCTCTGCGCCTTGCCCGGCAGTTGCGAAATGCCGCGCAGCCGGTCCTCCAGGTTCTGCCGCCGGAAAATAGCGTGCCCAACCCAGCGTTGCAGCAGGTTGCGGATATGCGCGAAAAGAATGAGCGAGAGGCAGAGCGCCACCAGCGCCAATCCCCCCATAAACGCGCTCGCAGAAACCAGCGGCCATAGGTGGAATCTTTGATTCAGCAACAGCAGTGCCGCTACATACGCCGCCGCCAACCCCGAGTTCATCAGAAAACGAACAAACGTATCGAGCAACAGAAAGCGGTAATCCTGCAGAAGAACAATGATGGCCACCGGGATACCAATATGGTGCCAGGCAATTTCAGCCGCCCACGGTGAACGCAAATGCTGATACCCAAAGTGTAGGAAGGAACTCGTAAAGAGCAGCAGGCAAACCAGCGAAAACCATTCCGTACGCCGTTTCATCAGGAAGGCAACCGCCGTAAGAATCACGAATCCCAAAGCCACCAAAAGAAGCGCCGCCTGATGGGGTGCGGGGCCGTGAACGAACAATTCACTGACGTGCAGCAAGATAGCCACCGCGCTTATCGCGTAGCCGGCTCGAGTAATCCCCGGCAGTCGCCCCTGCAGAGAGATATGTAGCAGAACCGCCGGCAAAAGACTCAAAACCGAGAAGGCCGCCGCCATCACAATCGCCATGAACAGCGAGCTGGAGTCACCAACTCCCAGCGCCACCAGCGAGCCAATGTTCCAGCCAAGAGCCAGCCCGGCTGCAATGATAGACAGCCTGTTCTGACCCCGGTCGCGCAGCAACAGCGTAATGATGAAACCGAAAAGCAGCAGCCCCGCCGTGTGCCCAATCGTATTGATCAGCACCGGATCGCGCCAGCTCGATTCGCTCAACATACCTCCACCATATACTGCAAGCGTCTTGTGGAGTGGACCTCCTGGTCCGCAGCTGACCTCCCGGTCAGCCTCAGAAATGAAACCCCACCGTCGCCGTAATCGCCCGTGGCGTCACATAATGCGTTCCGCTAAACGTGGAAAGAAAATTGTATAGCGCCTCTTTGTCCATCAGATTCACCACCGTGAGCCGCGCGCTGAACTTGTACTTATCGCCATTAAAAAGGTTGTCATGCCCCACCGCAATATCAAACAGGTTGCGTGATGCAATGCGCGGCGGATTGTGATCGTCATTCTCCGTACCTGCCGCCGGAATGCTGACCAACGACGATGTATACTCGGCGGCCGGGCACAGGCCGTTCGCACTGATCGGCGTAGTCGGCGTAGCCTTTACACCGTTGCAAGCCAGCCCTCCTGCGAATTGCTGATCGGGCGTCAGCCCGGAGACATCCACGATGCTGTCGGTCCCATTCGGACCGTTCGCGCAGTTGCCTCCCGCGCAGGGTACCGGACCCGCCACCAAACCGCTATCGTATCGCCAATTAAATCCGATCCACGGCCCCCGTTTCCAAGGCTGGTATTGCAAGTGCGTCGTCTCATTAAAGAGCTCGTCATGATCGATGCGGAACACGCTCAGCGCTCCGGGGGTAGCGCCCACACCCGAAATCTGCGGACCGAAAAATCGCGCAGCCACGCTCGACATCACCACGAATGCCGTCAGCCCGTGATAATTCGGCACGGTGGCGCGAATCGCATATCCAGGAATTTTCGACGCCGTCCACTCTATCGGATAGGTGATGGGTGTGTTGCCAAGCACGCTAAAATCAAACGCCTTGTGCGTATACTTCCAAATGTATTCCGCATCCACCACCAAATACTTCCCAAACGCCTGCTCCAAACCAACGTGAAACTCATTGCGGTGGCCGGGACTCAGCGGCGTTGTCGTCACGCAAGCCCCGCCCGGAACCAGTGTCTGGAACGCCACAATCGGCGCGTAGTTGCAGCCTAAGCTGGCCAATACCAGATTCTCGTTGAAAGGACTCTCCATCGTCCGCGCATACGACACGCGAAACACTGTATTGGTTGCTTTCAAGTTGTACGCAATACCTAAGCGCGGCTCCCCTTGCGCTGCACTGGCGATGCCATTGTATTTGTCGAAACGCACGCCCAGGTTGAAAGTCCAATTATGCATCGTGATCGCGTCCTGAACATAGAAGGCGAATTCCTTAATATCGGCATGGCCAAAAAATCCGTAGAGTCCGCTCGTGGTGTTTGGGCACCCATCGGAAGCGGGTAGCGGCGCAGTTCTCGTCAGGTCATAGCAGGCAAGCAGCGGAATAAACGCTGGCGCCGATCCTTGCCCCACATTTGGCTGCAGCGCTCCCGTGCATCCGGCCGGATTCGTCACCAAAGGATTCGTGTTGGCGCTGCCGTCGGCATTTAAACATGGCGCATTAGCGGTTGGATCGACTAAACCGAAAGCGTCTCTTTCCGTGATAAACGTATGCTCATAAGTCGCCCCAATCTTCAAGTTGTGAACGCCATTTACATAGGAGAGGTTTGTGCGCGCGCCGGCATTCGTCAACCGCCGGTTCTGACCCACCGTCGCCGACTGGAGATCCGGCGTGAAATCCGCGAAAGGATTATCGCTCGGATAATAGTTATATTGATCCTGCCGGAAGAAACCGCCAAACGTGAACACGGTATGGGGATTCAGAATGCGCGTCCAAACGGGCGCAACGTTAAACGTCTTAATTTGCGAGCGTTGGTCCTCCGAACCTACCGGCAAGCCGTTGGGTCCAAGTCCGCCGTTGTTCACCACAAGTCCCGTCCACGCCGTCGCATTCTGCGCGTCATAGGAATTGGGCGTTTGGAACCAGGAACGGGTGAACCCCAGATTCAGGTTCACCGTCGATGCATCGGATAACTTGAAATCCAGCCGGCCAAAAATATTCTCTTCATTGCCATGATCGTGGAATACCTGGAACTCCGGACCATCCAGGAAACGGCCTGTGTTCAGACCACTCACCGAGATGAAGTTCCCCCAAGTCTGCCCACCGTAGGCAAGGTTGGCGCCCACGCTTGAAGTTCCGAAAGTGCCGTAAGATGTCGTAACGTCGCCATGCGGAGTGCTCGCGCCCAAACCCGATCGCGTCGTCACCACAATCACCACGCTGGTTTTCCCGCCAAACTCCGCCGGCGGCGCGCCTTCAATTACCTCCATTGACTGGACAGCATCCACCGGAATCTGGTTCGAGAACACCTTGCTTTGCTGATCCGTAATCGGCTCACCGTCCAGCGAGAACGAATTGGAGGCATGATCGCCCAGGCCGTGAAACAGACCGTTCGAGTCCGCTGAGATTCCGGGCGTCGCCAGAGTCACCAACGAACTGAGTGACGAGGAGGCACTCTCCAGCGGCAGCTTATCGAACAATCCCCGGTCTACATCAGTATGCGTCGTCGGATCCGTTTCCACCAGATCCCCCGCTTCAGTCACCGTGACCGTTTGGTTGGCTGTACCCAGTTTCACGGCGATCTTCAGTTCAATCGGCAAGGGCGAACGCACGCTGACATCTTGCTCGCTCCCTTGAAACCCTGGAGCGGACGCGCTCAGGTGATAGTTGTTAAACGGAATGTTATCGATCTCGAAGGTCCCCAGAGCGTTGGATCGGACGGTCTTGTCATAACCAGAAACCGGGTTTTGTATTTCGATCGTCGCGCCTGGAATGGCTGCTCCCGAAGGATCTAAAATCGAGCCCCGAACCGCGCCGGAATTACTCCCGCCTGTGGACTGAGCGAAGGCCGGCCCACCGGCAGCAATCAATAGCAAACAACCTGCGGCCAGCGCCGCCCATAACGTCTTGAGCATACCCATAGTTTGGGTCGCCCAACGTAAATTGGTTAGAAATATCCGACAGGCGGACTGCCATTTCCGGTAGACGGGCGCTTCTCATCGTGAGCGGAACCACACCGCAACTCCCTGTAGATCTACCCGTCCCTTCCTTAAACCCAGTCGTGCCTTCCGAAAAGCTTCTCTTATGGGCCGCTCATTTCCAGGATCAGCCCGCCCATCCGATTATCCGTGACTCCGCCCGCCCTTCGTATTAAACTCAAGCAATTCAAAAGGGGTTGCATTCTCTTCATGGAAGCTCACAGCCAAAATGTATCCAGCCGCGGGGCGATTGAAACCATTCTCGGGCGATTGACGCCGCCACCGGCGGAAAACTGCTGCGCAACCGAAAATACGACCGCCTCCTCTGAACGCATTGCATACGCCCGCATCGCCTTTGTTGCACTGGCCAGTCTCGTCTCCTGGTTCAAGCTTTGGCAACCTTATCCTCACTTCGATTTAGTGGGCCTTCTCTGCGCCGTGGCCGGCGGCTATCCCATCTTTTCGGAGGCATGGGAGGACGTCTGGTCGAAACGCATGACCATGGAACTCTCTATGTCAATCGCCCTCACGGCGGCATTAATAGTCGGTGAGGTATTCACGGCTTTGGTGATTCTACTGTTCGTTTTAATTGCCGAGGTTCTGGAGAACAAAACCGTCGGCCGCGGCCGCCAGGCGATTTATGCCTTAACCAATCAACTGCCAAAGGTCGTTGAGGTACGGGCCGAGTCTGAGACACACCATAAGAATCTGGCAGAGCTTGCGGCTGGGGATGTCATCGTAATTCGTCCAGGCGGCCACATTCCAGTGGATGGCGAAGTCGTGAAAGGCAATTCGTCCGTCAATCAGTCGGCGATCACGGGCGAGTCGCTGCCGGTCGAAAAGCTATCGGGAGATAGCGTTTACGCCGGAACCCTGAATCAGGCGGGCTTACTGGAAGTTCGCGTCACCAGAGTGGGCTTGGACACCGCTTTTGGAAGAATCATCGAGGCGGTGGAACGCGCCGAGCGGAGCCGTGCCCCGGCTCAGCGGCTGGCCGACAGGCTCGCTGCCTACTTAGTCTACTTTGCACTTAGCTCGGCGTGCGTCACGCTGTTGCTCACTCGCGATGCACGGTCGACCATCTCGGTGATTATCGTTGCGGGTGCCTGCGGCGTTGCGGCTGGCACGCCCCTTGCCATTCTAGGCGCCATCGGCCAAGCCGCCCGGCGCGGCGTAATTGTAAAAGGCGGACTGTATCTTGAGCGCCTCAGTTCGATCGATACCGTCGTGCTCGACAAGACAGGCACGCTGACACACGGCGAGACCGAAGTTGTCGCGCTTCTGCCGGAACCGGGCGTCAGCCAGCAAGAGTTGTTGTCGGTGGCCGCGTCGGCGGAGCGATTTTCCGAGCATCCGCTCGCGAGAGCCATCGTCAACGAGGCTGCCAAACGCCTCGTGCCGGTGCTCGAATCGGAAGACTTTCATTACTTGCCCGGCAGAGGCATCCACTGCTGGGTAGCGCATGTGCCCACCCTTGTCGGCTCTCGCGAGTTCATGGCAAGACTCGGATTCGATATTCCCGCCGGCCAAAGCGCTTCAGCCGCGGAAGTCTTTGTCGCGCAAGGGAGCCGTCTCTTAGGCAAGATCCAAATTTCAGATTCCTTGCGCCGCTCAGCCGCCCCCGCCGTCCGCGCTCTGCAGCAATTAAAATTGCGCGTTACGCTCCTGACTGGGGATAGTCTTCCCATTGCGCAAGCGATTGCGAGCGAGTTGGGGGTGGATGACTTTGCCGCCGGTCTGCTCCCGGAAGGCAAGTTACAGCGGGTCCGACAAATGCAGGCGGCTGGTCATAAAGTCGCGATGGTCGGCGACGGCATCAACGACGCGCCGGCTTTGACAGAAGCGCACGTCGGCGTGGCCATGGGGTCCGGCACGGATTTCGCTCGTGAAACGGGGAATATCATTCTAATCGGCAATGATTTGGCCAAGTTCAGCGAAGTTGTCGGCATTGCTAAGCGTTGCCGCAGAATTATTATGACCAACTTCGCGGGTACCATCGCCGTTGACTTGGCCGGCATCACTCTCGCCATGTGCGGACTGCTTAACCCAATTGCGGCCGCGTCGATCCACGTCTGTTCGGAGCTTGCGTTCATTCTCAACTCGGCGCGTTTGCTGCCGGCGCTGTCAAAGGAGTGAATCGACTCGCCGCAGCCGCTTGTGGTGACCCCGAAAAATCAACTAAACCGCCGCCCCAAACGTTGACTCACACAACTGCCAGATGCGCGTGGCGAGCTCATCATAGCCAGACGCCGTTTGCGGCTTCTCAGCGTAGGCTACACTCAGTTCTCTGATCTGTCGCTGCATCCCAGGGGATGGCGTTGTGCTCACCATCAGCGCGCTAACATGCTTCAGCGCGGGCGTACGCCGAATGGCCGCCAGAAGTTCCAGGCCGTCGTATTTAGGCAGATTCAAATCAAGGACAATCACGCAGGGCCGCGGCTCGCTGCCTTCCCGTTCTCGCTCTATAAATTGGAGTGCCGCTTCGCCATCTTCCAATACCAAAATCTCGTGGTTCATGGCCACCGAATCCAAACACTTTGCCAGCAGCCAGACATCCGCTTCGTTGTCCTCAATCAGGACGATTCTGTGCTTGCTCATTCCGAGTTTAGGGTACCAGAGGCTGACTCCGCGCCGAACCCGAAGATTCCGCTTGCCGGCCATCTGCTTGCGCTAGCCTGAAAGCATGGCTGAACCAAACGGCGCCAATCGAATCGACGATCATGAGCTGCGCTTGGCGAAATTAGGAGCGGCGCGCCGCGAGCTCGAAGACTCGTTTATTGTGATGGCGCACTTGGAGACGAAGGCCGCCGCGCGCATTAAAGAGCACGCTGAATTTATCGCCGAACAAGAAGCCCGCTTACGCTCCCATTCCGAATTCATGGAAGGCCAACAGGCCGCGATGCGTCTGCACACCCAAAAAATGACCGAGTTCGACGAAAAGCTGAACGCCCTCATCGACAGCGTGGGGAAAATGCAGGGCGGAATGGAAACGCGACCGTCCTGTAGTGGCCCGGCTTGATTCGTAGAGCGGATCCTCTCACGCAGACTCTGGTCCAAGCAGTAAGCGCATAGCTTGGCAAGCACTCGCCAGCCCACCCCCCACACTAACGACTAGCCACCCCAAAAAGTACTTGCTTTCCTCACTCAATCTGTTACATTCTCAGTAGGCCCCGTCGAGGTGTTCACTCTCGACGTGGGCCTTTTCCATTTCTGTGGAATACATTTCTCTTCACAAAAAGGAATCAGCATGAATCCCTCCCCCGCACGCGCAGAGGCGAACCGCGCCAACGCCCAGCACTCGACCGGCCCCACCAGCGCCGAAGGTAAGGCCAAATCCTCGCTCAACGCCGTCAAAACCGGCCTCACCGGTCATACCGTCCTCCTCCCGATCGACGACGCTCTCGCCTATCAGCAGCATCTCGACCGCCACTTCAAAAGCTACGCGCCCGCCAACGATGCCGAGCACACTCTCGTCCAAGCCATCGCCGACACCGAATGGCGTCCTCCTTCGCATCGCACCCCTGGAAGCAGGCATCTACGCCGTCGGCTTGCGCAAGCTCGCCGGCCAGCTGGAAGAACGAACAAAATCCTGCCAACCGCGATGCCCTTCTCCAAGCCGAAATCTTCATGACCTATCGCAAAGACTTCAGCAACCTCGCCCTCCAGGAACGCCGCCTTCGTAACCAGCGCGCCGCCGATATCGCGCAACTCAAAACCATGCAAACGGATCGCCTCGAAAAACACGCCCAAGACCTCAAGCGCGCCGAAAAACTCTATAAAGCCGCCCAATCGCAAGGCATCCCCTTCGACCCTGCCTACTTTGGCTTCGTTTTTTCAATAAGGGAATTGCAAAATCACATCAGCCGCGAACAACCCAACTTCGACTCCTATGTAGCCCAGTGGAAGGCCCGTCAAGCCGCCTGATGTAGGTGGGGCAGGACGGCAGCCGCAAGCTGGCGCAAGCGGTTCGCCCGTATTTCCGGCCTAAGCCTTCACTCCGGCTCCTCCGGCCACGAGTGCCGTGGGTACCTTCGGCTCAACTCCTTGCGCACCTGCGGATAAAGATTCTTCCAAAAACTCACCAAATCCGTAGTCACCTGCACCGGACGTTGATTCGGCGCCAACAACTGCACCACCAGTGGCACCGCTCCGCGCGCCACCGTCGGTGTCTGCTTCATCCCAAAGAAATCCTGCAATCGCGAAGCCACTGAAGGCGCTCGGCCATCATGATACTCAATCCGCGCCCTCCGACCGCTCGGCAACTGTACATGTGTCGGAGCCACTTCATCAATCTGCCGCATGGGCAGCATGGCCTGCAACACATCCAGCAATCCGCCCGCCCTCATCTCCGCAAAACTCGTGCATCCCTTCGCCAATTCGCGCAACGCCAAAACCAACGCATCCTCGGGAACCGCCTCCTTCAAATACGCTGCCGCAAACTGCACTCGCCTCATCAGTTTGCCCAACTCTTCCGCATCCGCAAACCGCTCCGCCCCAGCTTCAATGGCCTTCTCTGCCAGAAACTCAGCCGCCGCCGGCAAGTCATTCGGCGGTCCGCTCGATTCATCAATCACCAACTGCTCATACCGCAACTGATTCCTCTGCTCCACCCGCTCCGCCTCGCGATTCCACGCCAACTCTTCACGCGTCTCAATCGAATCCGGAAAAAAGTCGAGCAGCCAATCCGCTTCAACCGCGCTCGCGATGCGCACCAGCGGCACTTGGCCGCCACGTTCGTCCACCTCAATCGCCGTCAGATACTCGCTATGCACAAAACTTTCGCGCGCCAGCTGCGCTGCCGTCCCGTTCGCCAGCAGCAAACGTTCGCCGCGCTGCCGTGCCACGCGATCCGGAAAAGCCAGCAATAGGCCCTTTTCTAACGCATAGGTATCAGTCTTGCCCCGCTGCTCCCTCACCTGCTCAAGCAATTGCTGGCGCAGCCGTCGCGCGTTGTATGGCAAATCCGCAGCCAACAAAGCATCAATGTCAGAGCCCTGCGAACTTTGATTGAACCTCGGCCGACCCTCCGCAATCCGCGCCGCCAGATCACACGCCTCCCGTTTCGCGCCCATCTCCGCCGCTGCCAACACAAAACGCGCCAAACGTGGATGCAGCGGCAAATCGGCCATCCGCCGGCCATTCTCCGTCGCCCGACCCTGCTCATCCAAAGCCGTCAGCCTCACCAGCAGTTCGCGCGCATGCTCCAGCATCTCCGCCCTCGGCTGATCAAGCCACATCAACCGCTCACACGCCATCCCATGCGCCGCCAGCATCAACAACGTCCCACTCAAATCCGCCCGCAAAATCTCCGGCGAAAGGTGCGCGGGCCGCCTCACGAAATCCGCTTCCGGATACAGCCGGATCGCCATACCCGCGCTCGTCCTCCCCGCTCTTCCCGTTCGCTGAATCGCCGACGCCTGGCTGATCTTTTCCACATTCAGCCGCGCCAACCCGCTCCAGGGCGAATACGTCAACACGCGCGCCAGCCCGCTATCCACCACTGCTTCCACGCCTTCAATCGTGACCGAGCTTTCCGCCACATTCGTCGAACAGATGATCTTTCGCCCACCACCGGGAGCCACCGCTAAGTCTTGCTCTTCCGCCGTCAGATCGCCATGCAAGGGCAACAGTTTCGCCGCACTCTGCCTTGCCATCCCTTCGCAAGCGATCATCGCCCTCCTGATTTCCGCCGCCCCGGGCAGGAACACCAGTACATGCTTCTTGGTTTCAGTCAAAGCCTTCGCCACTGCCGCCGCCACCTGCTCCTCTAAAGGCGCAGCCGAGTGCGGCGTGTAGCGAACCGTCACCGGAAACAACTTCCCCGGCGCTTTAATCAGCGGCGGATCGCCCAGTGCGCCCGCCCAATCCCCGCCGCTCAACGTCGCCGACATAATCAGCAGCCGCAAATCGCGCCGCCTCTTCTGCAAGTCGCGCAACAGTGCCAGTGCCAGATCGGTTTCCAGATGCCGCTCATGAAACTCATCCAGAACCACCAGCCGCGCCTCCCGCACTCCCACATCCGCCAGCAACCGCCGCGTCAACACCCCTTCCGTCAAATACCAGAGCTTCGTCTTCGGCCCGCTCACCTCTTCGAACCGCACCCGGTAGCCCACCGTTTCGCCCACCGCCTCGCCCATTTCTTCTGCCACCCGCCGCGCCGCCATACGCGCCGCTAACCGCCTTGGTTCCAACACGTATACCGGACCAAACCCCGCCGCCAACGCCGCCGCCGGAACGCGCGTCGTCTTCCCTGCCCCAGGTTCAGCCTGTAACAATGTAAGAGTGTTACCCTCTAAGGAATTGAGGATTTCGGGAATCAGGGGATCAATAGGAAGGGGATACCGGTAATTTTGTTTCTCGTGTTTCAATCCTTTATTCTCGTTGGCGTCGTATGTGTGGCATAGCAGGTTTCACGCATTTCCGCCGCAAACCGCCTGCCTCCGTATTACGCCGCGCGGTGCAAAGTCTCTATCATCGCGGTCCCGATCAGCAAGGCATGCATGAAGCGGCCAACGCCTCCCTGGGCGCGGTACGGCTCAAGATCATCGATCTCGCTGGCGGCGATCAGCCTATGCGTACCGAAAACGGCGATACCGTCATTGCCTTCAACGGCGAAATTTACAACCACGCTCAAATCCGCAAAGAATTGGAAGCCCTCGGCCACCGCTTCGAATCCCACTGTGATACCGAAGTAGCACTGCGCGCCTTTGCCCAATGGGACACTGCCTGCTTCGATCGTTTCCGCGGTATGTTCGCCGCCGCCTTCTGGCGCGAACACGAAGACCGTTTAGTACTCGTCCGCGATCGGCTCGGCATCAAACCGCTCTATTACACCGTTCACCAGGGCAATCTCCATTTCGCTTCTGAACTAAAGGCGATTTTCGAACACCCGGCGATTCCGCGCCGCATCTCAAACAAAGCGCTGAGCTACTATCTTTCGCTCAACTATGTCCCAAGCCCTTACACACTCGTGGAAGGGATTGAAAAGCTGCCGGCCGCTTCATGGATGGAATGCCGCTCCGGCCAGATTCGCACCGGCACTTACTGGCGTAATAAGTTCGAGCCGCAAGAGATCGGCTTAGAAGAAGCCTGCTCGCAACTGGACGAATTGCTCAAAGAATCAATCGCCGAACATCTCGTCTCAGATGTGCCCCTCGGCATTTGGGCCAGCGGCGGACTCGATTCCTCCACCATCCTGCATTACGCCGCCGAGGTTTCCTCACGCAAGCTCGAAACATTTTCGATCTCCTTCGCTGGCCGCCGTTTTGATGAGAGCCAATATTTCCGCCTCCTCGCTAGCCGCTACAATACAGTTCATCGCGAATTCGATCTGACCGCCGAAGCCGACCTCACCGCCGCCATTCACGAAATGGCGTATTACTCCGACGAACCCAGCGCCGACGCCGGCGCGCTGCCGGTTTGGTTTCTTTCCCACATGACCGCCAAGCACGTGACCGTGGCGCTGAGCGGCGAAGGCGCCGACGAAATTTTCGGCGGTTATCAAACCTATCTGGCCGATCGTTACGCGCAAGCCGCACGCTACACGCCCGCCCTGCTCCGTCGGCTTGCTCTCCACGCCGCCGCAAAACTGCCTGTATCGGACGAAAAGATCGGCCTGGAATACAAGATCAAGCGCTTCCTCGCAGGATCCCTCCTGCCCGCCGACGAAGCGCATTTTTATTGGAACGGCGCCTTCTCGCAAAGCGAACAGCGCGCGCTTGGTCTCAAATCCGCAACCGAATCCCTTGCCGGCTTGTGCGCCGCTCTTCCCGGCCTGCCGTCGCAACGCGAAATCCTTAATCGCTACCTATTTGTCGATCAGCATTACTATCTCCCCGACGACATCCTATATAAGTGCGACCGCATGAGCATGGCCCACTCGCTCGAAGTCCGTCCGCCGTTCTTGGATCACCGAATTGTTGATTTCGCCGCGCGTCTTCCGGCGCAACTCAAAATCAAAGGCAAAACCACCAAGCGCATCTTGCGCGAACTCGTGAGTAAAAAGCTCCCCGCCGAAATCTTGAACCGCCCCAAAGAAGGGACTCGACATTCCGGCCCACGAATGGCTGCGCGGCCCGTTACGCCCGCTCGTTATGGAAACCCTCGGCCCTGATTCCGTCAAGCAAACCGGCCTCTTTTCACCAGCCGCCATTCAATCCATACTAGAGCGGCACATGTCGCGTCAAAGCCAATTTGGGTTATCACATTTGGGGATTGTTGACGCTCCATCTTTGGGCCAAGCGCTGGAATATCGAAACCGCCGGCGCTGTCGAAAAGATGGCCGACGCCGCACTCGCTTCCACCGGGGATTGATGAAGAAAGTTATCATCCTCGCCGCGATATCCTTTCTGCGCTCGCCGTGACGCCGCCGATAAAGCAACCGATTGGGACGCCGCCGGCAAAGCTTGGTGGAAACATGTCACCTATTTAGCCGGCGACAAGCTCAAAGGCCGCAATGTTGGCACGCCCGGCTACGAACTCGCCGCCGATTACATGGCCAAACAATTCGAAAAAGCCGGCCTTCAACCGGCGGGCGGCGATGGCTATTTCCAGCGCGTGGGCTTCGTAGAGACGGCGCTGGTTTCGAGTAGCATCGAACTCGTGCACGGAGACCGCAGCGTTAAAATTTCCATTCCCGGAGGAAGCGCATACCGGCTTCAGCGCACACTCACCAGAAGAAATGGAAGCGCCCGTCGTCTTCGCAGGCTATGGCTTGCTGATTCCCGAGGCCAAATACAATGACCTCGAAGGATTGCCCGTGAGAGGCGCCATCGTTGCCTATTTAATGGGTGGGCCCGACAAAATCGACGGTAATCTACGCTCGCATTATTCCTCTCTTGAGGAGCGTTGGAAAGCTTTGCGTGCCGCGGGCGCGGTGGGTATCGTCTCCATTCAAAATCCCAAGACCATGGAGATTCCTTGGGCGCGACAGTCACTCTCCTTTGGTATGGCGCACATGGAACTCTCCGATCCTGCCCTTAATTTCACGCAAGGCCTGCAATTCAGCGCGTCATGGGATCCTGCCAAGGCGAACGATCTTTTCGCCGGATCAGGCCACAGTATAGAAGAGGTGTTGGAGGCCGCCAACAAACAAGAGCCTTTGCCGCACTTCGCTATTCCGGGAAAGATCCGCGCAACCGTGAGAGTTTCAAACAGACCCATCCAATCCGAGAATGTCGTTGGACTCCGTCTGGGAGACGATCCTTCACTCAAGAATGAGTATGTAATTATCTCCGCGCATCTCGATCATTTGGGCGAAGGCAAGCCCGTGAATGGCGACAGCATCTACAACGGCGCTATGGATGATGCCTCCGGTGACGCCTCGCTTATTGAGATCGCCAAAGCGCTGCACGAAGGCAAAGTTTCCACGAAGCGCTCCATCGTCTTTGTCTCAGTCACCGGTGAAGAGAAGGGCGAATTGGGCTCTGCGTATTTCGCCGCGCATCCCGCCCGTGAAGGGCGCATCGTCGCCGACCTCAACATGGACATGTATCTGCCCCTCTTCCCGCTGAAATGGCTGGAAGTGCAAGGGCTGAACGAATCCACTCTTGGCTTCGATATTACGGAAGTGGCCAAAGCGGCCGGCGTAAAAGTGCAAGCCGATAAGGAACCGAACCGCAACCGCTTCATTCGCAGCGATCAATACAGCTTCATCAAGAAAGGCGTGCCCTCGCTCGCTTTCAAATTCGGTTACATTCCTGGCGATCCAGAAGAAAAGATCTTCAAAGATTGGTACACCAATCGCTATCACGGCGTCACAGACGATGTCGAACAGCCGGTGGATGCCGCCGCCGCCGCCCAGTTCAATAACATTCTGAAAACTCTGGCCGTACGCGTCGCCAACGCCGACCAACCTCCGCGTTGGCTCCCCACCAGCTTCTTCCGCCGTTTCGACTCCTCGGTGTCAAAATAATAACCAAAGGGTTAAACTGCCATGAACGCTCGACCCGCAGTCCCATGCTTTTGCCTTTGGCTCGCTGCCCTTTCGCTTCTCGCTCAGCAATCGGAAACTCCGGCCCGTCGCACCATCACGCTCGATGTCGCCGTCACCGACAAATCCGGAAAGCCTATACTGGGATTGCAACAGCAGGACTTCACCCTCCTCGATAACAAACAACCCCAGAAGATCGTTTCTTTCCATGCGGTCGAAGGCGCGAAAGACGATCCGCCTGTCGAAGTCATCTTGCTGGTTGATGAGGTCAACGCTTCATTCCGAACGGTGGCGGTCGAACGGCAGCAAATACAAAATTTTCTTCAACGAAACGGCGCCGAGCTTCCGCGTCCCGTATCGATTTCTTTCTTTTCCGATAAAGGCGGAATCGTCGGCACGGAACCTTCGCAAGATGGCAAAAGTCTGAGCGCCGAACTTGATCAGAATAAGAACGCGCTGCGCACCAGCGGCCGATCGCAAGGATTCTATGGCGCAGCGGATCGTCTGGATTTATCTCTCCGCGCCGTTACGCAACTCGCCGAACACGAAGCGCCGCGGCCCGGAAGAAAACTCGTCATTTGGATCAGTCCGGGGTGGGCGCTTTTTTCTGGACCAAACATAAACCTCAGTGCAAAGAATCAAGACCAGATCTTCCGCTCGATTGTAACGCTCTCCGACCAGTTGCGGCGGGCTCGTATCACTCTTGACAGCATCGATCCGCTGGGCTTGGCGGATGCGGGCGGATTACGAACGTCTTATTACAAAGCATTCCTAAAAGGTGTCCGTAAGCCAAGCCAAGTGCAATTCGGAAACTTGGGGTTGCAGGTTCTTGCCACTCAAAGCGGCGGCCTTGTTCTCAATTCGAGTAACGACATCGCGGAGGAGATCGCGAAATGCGTCGCCGATGCAAATGCCTTTTACGTTCTTTCGTTTGATGGCCTCCCTGGCGACGGACCGGATGACTACCATGCACTCGATCTAAGAGTCGACCGGCCCGGAGTGGTGGCACGCACCCGCACGGGCTATTATGCCCAGCCTTAGGTAGGCCGGGCCGTTTCGCCTGCGTTCCGCCGCTAGCCGATCGGTTATGCTGCAAAGGAATGAACAGTAAGGTAATCGTTTTTGGGGGCGGTGGGCAGTTGGGCGTTGAGTTGTGCCGCGAGTTTGAGCGGCGTCATTGGATCGTTGTTCGGTTCGACCGCCAAGCGTTGGACATTACCAACCCCCAGAAAGTGGAAGAGGCCGTGGCGAATACCGACCCTAAGGTAGTGGTGAACGCCGCCGCTTATAATCAGGTCGACATCGCCGAAAAAGAACCGCTCACAGCGTATCAGACCAATGCGCTGGCCGTTCGAAACCTCGCCATGGCGTGCCGCCAAACAGACGCGCGATTGGTGCATTACTCAACTGATTACGTCTTCGATGGCACGAAGGGCTCGCCCTATCTGGAAACCGATCACACTCACCCGCTCGGTGCCTACGCCGTTTCCAAATTGGCTGGAGAACTGTATGCCCAAGCCTACCTTGCCGGGCCGCTGATCATCCGCACTTCCGGTGTCTTTGGACCCGGCGGCATGTTCACGCCGCGTGGAAATTTCGTGGAAGTCATGCTGCGCATGGCCAAAGCGAACCACCCCATCCGCGTGGTGCACGATCACGTGGCGTCACCCACCTACGCACCGGCTATGGCGTCACGCACCGTAGATATGGTTGAACGTAACATGCAGGGCGTTTACCATTTAGGCGGTGGAGAGGCTATTTCCTGGTATGACTACGCCAAGCTGATTTTTGAGCTAGCCGGAATTTCGCCCGCGCTCCAGGCAACGGATGAGCGGGAATACCGCACCGCCGCACGCCGGCCGAAGTTTTCCGCACTGTCAAACGGCAAATTGGAAGCGGCCGGGATCGCACCCATGCCAAAATTCCGCGACGCTGTGCGCGATTATCTCGAGGCGCGCGAGCACGCTATTGCCCATCGTTCTTCGTAGCGTAGTAGCCGGCCCGCGCTTGCACGTGGTAATCAGGATTGTCGGTTTTGATTTCGATACGGCGAAAGCTGCCATCGCGTGTGGCGTTGCTGGGCGTGTAGCCGATCGAATACTGATTGCGCAATTCTTCCTGAATCTCTTTGAACACTTCATTCAAAGGATGTTTGTTGCTAACGGTGAAAACGTGGCCACCGGTCTCATCCGAGATTTTCTTTAAAGCTCCTTCATCTCCTCCGCCACCCAATGAAAACCCGCCGCGGCTATAGAACGCGCGGTCGACATAAAATATGCTAAACACGATAGCATCCGATTTCTGGGCAACCTCAATGGCGTTCTTGATGGTGTAAGTGCTGCCCTCGTCTTCACCATCCGTAATCAGGATCAACGCCTTGCGGCCCACCTCGTTCTTGAGCTTGTCGGTAGATGCCAGATAGACGGCGTCGTAGAGGAGCGTCCCTTTAGGCGTACCGTAGGTAGGAACCGGGCCGGTATTAACCGGGATGGGACTGCGGCCGATGCGCGGAGACTGACCGTCACCCCGCAAGTCTCGCAAACCCGCAATCAATTGCTTCGGAGAATTGGTAAAGTCTTCCAGCAGTTCCGTATCCTTGCCGAAAGAGATGAGGAACGCCTGATCCTTAGGCCGGATCACGCTCGAAAAGAACTGCGACGCGGCTTCGCGTTCAATATCGATAAGCCGTTCCTGGCTGGCGCTAATGTCGATGAGGAGCCCAAGCGTCAGGGGCAGATCCGTTTCACGTGAAAAGCGCGAGATGGTCTGTTCCTTGCCATCCTCTCGCAGTGTGAAGTTGTTCTTTTCCAGATTAGGAATGAGCTCACCCTTCTTGGTCTTCACGCTGAAGAGGATGTTCACCAAATCAACATCTACTTTAATGACGGGCTCTTGCGGTTCTTGTGTTGGGGCGGCGGCCGGTTGCTGCGCCGGAGCTAGCATGGCTAGCGCGCCGAGGGCGGCCAAGGAGGTTGAAAAAAATCTGCGCATCTCGATATGATTATCTTTCAAATGAAAGCTGCCGTTGCTCACTTGCGCCGCGCCGATCCTGTGATGGCCAAAATCATCGAGCGGGTCGGCCCTTGCAAACTGGCCGCGCTACAGCCAAATTTCGAGACGCTTGCACGATCGATTACGTTCCAGCAGCTTCACGGGAAAGCGGCCGCTACGATCTTCGCGCGCCTGCAACAGGCGGTGGGCCGGAACTTCAGCGCCACCGCTTTCTTGAAAGTCGAGCCCGACACGTTGCGGGAATGCGGCTTATCGCGCCAGAAGCTGGCATCCCTGACCGACCTCGCCGAGCACGTGGTGCGCCGCCGCCTCAACTTTAAAAAGCTGCCCGACCTTGACAACGACGCGGTGCTCGAGGCGCTCACCCAGGTGCGCGGCGTGGGCGTTTGGACCGCGCAGATTTTTTTGATGTTCGCGCTCGAGCGTCCGAATGTCCTCCCGCTCGGCGATTTTGGGATTCGCAACGCGGTGCGCCAGGCGTATGGCCTGCAGGCAATGCCGCTGCCGGCGGAATTGCAGCAAATTGCCCGGCCGTGGCATCCGTACTGTACGGTGGCGAGCTGGTATCTGTGGCGCAGTCTGGATGGGGCGGCGGACTTGAAATGAAGTCGGCCCTTTCCGCCAAACGCGTCAATTGCTGGGTCATGGCGAACTCACGAGCCATCCTTGGCGGCAACGGAGGAGATTGATCGCGACCCTCTCCCGCAAGATATTCGCTGTAGAGTTGATGCGTTGCATCGGGCCTTTTCGGCTCTGCATAGTTCGCGAGCGCCCACTGCCGGCCCGTGCTGCCCAACTTCGCCAGCAACGAGCGGTCTAGCGCAAACGCCCGCAACACCGCCACAAAGGCTTCGGCCTCGGGCGCGACCAGTACCCCATTGGTAAACCAAGCGGCCTTCTCTTCGACACGCTCCTCGCCGGTCACGATATCCGGCACTCCGCCGACCGCCGTTGAGACAAACGGCCGCGCTGCTGCCATCCCCTGAATGAGGGCGGTGGGAGTGCCTTCATTCAATGAGGTTTGCAGCAGGATGTCGGCGCGCCCAATCACGCACGGCGCATCGCGCTGCCAGTCGAAACGTTCCACGCGTTTCGCCGAGCGGTTCACCAGGCTTTCGACCGCCGCGCGCTCCGGGCCATCGCCCGCGATCAGAAAGCGAATTTCCGGTATCGCCTCCAAGGCCTGCTCCACGATCGCAATGAGCAACGGAACATTTTTTGCGGCAACGAATCGGCCCACCCACGCGACGACCAGTTCTTTGCGCTCATTCGGAGGCGGCGCGAGCTCTTGAAATTCCTCCAGCGGCAACGCTACCGGAACAGCTCGCACAGAGGGCGGATCGTTGATCTCGGATTCCCTTGCCATTTCGCCCGACCGCCGGCGCGCTAGGCTGCCAAAGCACCACGATCTCAAAACACTCAAATAGCGAGGCAAAACTTTAGCAACGAGCGGGATCCGCAGCTTTCCCCGTAATCCAACCAAGCGAACCAGTCGGAGCAACCCTATGAAATCTGTGGCGCGAACCTCCTGGTCTGCGGCTGACCTCCCGGTCAGCCTTACGCCAAAGCTCGTCACGATGCTAAGAATGCGCAGCGATTCACCGATAGCCGGCCCTTGCTCGCGCGGTGCCTGCATGTTCAGACCCTCCGCCCCTCACTGCGCAGATGCTGTGAGCCCCCACCGCCCAGCGCCAACTCCTCTTCACCGGCCGACCGCAGCGCCAGCCCCAGCCTCACCAGACTATCGGTCACAGTTCGCTCGTACACATCCTTGCTGACCGCATATTCGGGTACCAGCAGTTGGAGCTCCGCCACCAGCGCACGGGCATTGCGCTCCTCGCAACACTTGCGTAGCCGGCGCAAATGGATCGACAATCCCTCCGCCGGGAGGCCGGACCCGGCGAAGATCTTGATCTTCTCGTGCGGCGTGCTCAAGACAGTTTCGTCGGCCATATTGATTTCTTCCCGCAACTTTTCTCCCGGTCGAATTCCGCTGAATTCAATCTTTATGTCGACATCCGGCCTCAATCCCGACAAACGAATCAGTTGCCGCGCAAGGTCTACGATCTTTACGGGTTCACCCATTTCCAGCACGAAAATCTCGCCCCCGCGTCCCATCGTGCAAGCCTGCAGAACCAGTTGCGAGGCCTCCGGTATGGTCATGAAAAATCGTTCCATCTCGGGGTGCGTCACCGTCACCGGTCCGCCCGCGGCAATCTGCTTCTTGAAAATCGGCAACACACTGCCGTTGCTGCCGAGTACATTCCCGAAGCGGACCGACACGAAGCGCGTCCGGCTGTTCTGCTGCGAGCGCACCACCAATTCGGCGACGCGTTTTGTCGTGCCCATCATGTTCGTTGGATTCACCGCTTTATCGGTGGAAATCATGACAAAATCCTCGACGCCATACTCGGAAGCGGCAATCGCCGCGTTGTAAGTCCCAAAAACGTTGTTTTCGACTGCTTCAAAGATATGCTTCTCCATGAGCGGCACATGCTTATAAGCGGCCGCATGGAAAACCAGGCTGGGGGCGTGGTGCACAAAGACATCCCGCACGCGCGCTAGATTCTGTACGTTACCCACTTCCGGACAAAAAGTGAGTCCCGGAAACGCCTCATTCATCTCACTTTCCAAAAAGAAAAGCGCGGTCTCCGATAATTCGAAAGCCACCAACTTGGCAGGACCATAACGCGCCGCCTGGCGGCAGAGTTCCGATCCAATGGAGCCGGCCGCACCCGTGACCAATACCACCTGGCCAGCGATCTTGGCCAGTATCCCGGCGTCGTCCAAACGCACCGTGCATCGCCCGAGCAAATCCTCCACCGCCACTTCACGAAGTTCTTTACTTTGTGAATGGCCGCCCAGAATCTCCGCGAGCGACGGCATCGTGCGGAACGCGACCCCAGCCTCCTGGCAAAGGCCCGTAATGCGGAGCATCTGCGAGCTATCGGCAGACGGAATGGCAATCAGCACTCTTTGGATGTTCTGCTCTAACACCAGCCGTTTTAAATCCTCGCCCCGTCCTAAAGTTCGCACGCCTTGGATGAGTTGGTGTCGATGCTTCATGTCATCGATGAATCCACAAATCTGGTAGCCAAACTTGGCATTGCGGCGCGATTCTTGTAACAACAGGATGCCCGCTTCCCCGGCTCCATAAATCAACGCGCGTATCGGGTTGGTGCGCTGCGCATAAGCCGCATACTCGATCGCCAGTTTAGCCATCACCCGCGTGCCGGCTGTGAGCAAGATGCAGAGCGCGAGGTCCAGCACCACGATCGAACGGGGAAACGGCACGGGGCACAACGCTGTCAATACGCCCAGAGCAAGGGCCGATCCGAAGGCGTTCGCGCCTACCAGCCGGGCCAGATCCGTTATCGAAAAATGGCGCCAAGCCGCCAGTGTATTGAGGCAATAGAAAGCAAATGGCTTACTAATACTCCATACGCCCAAACCCCACGCCAGGCAAACCGCCTGGTCTGGCGGAACGTTGAAGTCGAAACGAAGCAGGAACGCGCCCAGTCCCGCCAGGCCGGCCATCAAAATATGCAGACCCACTAAGAAAGCCAGCAGATCCCCACGCCTCCTGAGCAGAGGCAACGCAGACGAACAAAGATGTCGTAGAACGCGTGTCATTTGAAAGCCGTCAGCGCCTAACGGGGATCGACGGATCGAGATGTGCGGCTGCCATATTACGTAAATCGACATCTGGGGTGAAACGGTGTAGTGGCTGTTCGACTGAGTGTTCGGCGATCCGCTCTATGACATAGCGCTGATCGGCGGCGGTAAGACTGCTGGAACTCGGCAGGCATAAGCCATGCCGAAAAAACTTCTCGCCAATCCCGCCTCCGTAACATTGGGCGGACCGATAGAGGGGCTGCATGTGCATCGGCTTCCAAAGGGGGCGCGTTTCCACATTCTGTTTATCGAGCTTTGCCATCAACTGGTCGCGCGAACAACCAAACAGCGCCTCGTCGATGAGAAAACAACTGAGCCAGCGCGCATGGCGTCCATACGCAGCTTCCGGCATGGGCGTTATACCCGGCACGAAGTTCAGCGCTTTCTGATAAGTCAAAGCGATCTCGCGACGGCGCTCGACGCGTTCCTCCAGCACGCGCAGTTGTCCGCGTCCAATACCGGCCAGTACATTGCTGAGACGATAGTTATAACCGAACTCGGCGTGTTCATAGGCCGCTCCCGGCTCGCGCGCTTGCGTCGCCCAAAAACGCGCCTTATCGATGAAGGCGCTTTCCTGGGCAACCAGCATTCCGCCGCCTGTGGTGGTGATCATCTTGTTTCCGTTAAACGAGAAAGCCCCCAGCCGACCCAATGTCCCAGCGGGCTTTCCCCGATAAGTGGCGCCGATGGCTTCCGCCGCGTCCTCTAATACTGGAACGCCATACCGCGCGCAACAATTCAGAATTCGATCCATATCCGCGCATTGGCCAAACAGATGCACCACCACCACCGCTTTGGGCAGGCGATTCGCCCGATTCGCATCCGCCAGCGCTTCCTCCAGCAAAGCAGGGTCCATATTCCAGCTAGCCTCGTCGCTGTCGATAAACACTGGAATGGCCGCTTGGTAAAGGATTGGATTGGCGCTAGCGACGAAGGTAAAATCCGAGCAAAATACCACATCCCCCGGACCCACGCCCAGCGCCCGCAAACCGAGATGAATCGCGGCGGTCCCGCTACCCACAGCCAGCGCCGCCATGCCGAATTTCTCGCCAAACTCTTTCTCGAAAGCGTCGATGTGCGGGCCGACAGTCGAAAGCCAATTTGACGTAAACGCCTCATCGACATACTGCTTCTCTAACCCGCTCATGTGCGGTACAGAGAGCAGTATACGGCTCGCTGTGCTTGCCTTCATGCAAGCCGTTCCGGGGAAAAAATCGCACTGCTGAGTTCACTGAAGTCTTTGATTTGCGCATCAACCGGTGGCACGGGATTCTCCACCGAGGCATGCAGTCCAAGCGGTCGCCGAATACGAATTGACTTCCAACCTTTGGCATAGGGGGCCTGAAAATCCTTGGCCGGATTGTCGCCGACATAGACGAACGAGTTTGCCCTCGGATACAGGCTTGCAACTTCATCGAAAGCGCGCGGATGAGGTTTGCGGTGTTCCACCCCGAGCTCATCCGTGACAATCAGCACGTCGAACCACTCATGCAAACCCAGAGCGTCCATCTTTCTGCGTTGAGTTTCCGGGAAACCGTCGGTGATCAAGGCCAGGTTGGCATGAATCCGCAGCGCCGCCAATACCCCCGGCACGTCCTCAGCCAACCGGATCTCGGGCTGATGGGACCGGTAGAGAGCCACGAACTCCGCAATGATCGAGTCGTCGGCTGGTCGCGAGCACTCTTGCAAAACCGCGTCGAAGATTTTCGTCCGCTGTCCCTGTTCGAAGCGACTCCAAGCCAGTTCGCCGAAGTCGTCAATTCTTAGTCGCTCGCGCGCCAGGCGTCCCACAGCTTGAAACCCACTCCGCACATAATCCCGCTCGAGGTAGAGTGTATCGTCCATATCGAACACGGCGCAGACCGCATGGGCATTCAAGATTGCCTAGCCTCCTGCAAATCGACGAAGTGCTCCTGGTCATAGCGGAGCATCATCAGTTGGTCTTTCCAAGAGTCGAAAGCAGGCGCCACGGCGCCGCCCAGCGTTTCCTCAAGTAGCCACTGCGCGAAGGGTGCCCCCGCGCGGTGCGCCAGCGGGTAACCACCTCCAAAACGTGGGTTAATTTCGATGATCCGCGCCTGTCCCGTCTCTGAAAGAAAACACTGCAAGTTCATGGCCCCGCGCATGCCCGGCAGCCTTTCCGAAACGGACCGCGCCAATTCCATAAGGAGAGGGATCTTCATCGTGATTCCTTTAGAAACTTCCCCCCCCACGCGTCTGGATTCGCTTATGGGGCACGGCAGTCACGCACTTTCCTTGCGCATTAACGTAGGTATTGATCGTGAACTCAGAGCCGCTTGCCAGTTCCTGAACGATCAAATCAGCTCTGTCCTGCGCGGCGCTCGCAAGCTGACCCCAATTGGCTATGAGTCGAACGCCTTCCGATGCGCTGCCACCTAGGGGCTTGGCGATGACCGGCAGAAACCAACCCGTTGGGTTTTCGACCACCTCTTCTGCCATCTCCGTTCTAACCGTGGGGAATCCGGAATCCACCAGCCACCGGTAGGTCTTGAGCTTGTCCAAAGCAATAGCAATCGACTGCTCGTCGGCCACCGACACGGCAATGCCATGACTCAAGAATCGCTCCCGGCTTTTTGCGAAGGCAGGCAGTTCCGGATCGATCGTCGGCACGATCAGCCGAACCTTTTCTCGTTTGGCGATCTCGAGCACCGCATCGAGAAAGGAGCTATCGTGGCAAGGCGGCACAACCCAAGCATTGTCGGCCAAATGGAAGGCGGGAGCCGTTCTGGAACAATCGACTGTCAGAATTTTCCCAACACAGTGGATTGAGGTTAGTGCTTCCCGAAAACAGCGCATTAAGCTCACTCGCCGGCCGCCGGACGAGATCAGCACGTTGACATTCTCCATCGTGTCTTCAACTAGTTGGATTCGGCCAAGTCTTATCTCTAGTCAATAAACGAGATAATCGACACTCCAGGGCCGTGAGCCTAAGCCTTCCCTTGGCCATCAAATTCAGGCATAGTGGCGTGCCCCGGCTGCGCAATACCTTCTCCCTGGACTACCACCGCCAACGTCCGCCAGAGAATCTTCAGGTCCAGGAGAAAAGATTGATGATCTACATACCAGACATCGCGTCGAAACCTTTCTTCCCAACTCAGCCCGTTGCGCCCGCCGATCTGAGCCCAACCCGTCAGACCAGGCTTCACTTCATGCCGGCGGCTTTGCACATCGTCATAGCGCTCCAAATATTGGGTCAGCAAAGGCCGCGGTCCGACCAGGCTCATATCGCCTCTAAAAACATTCCAAAGTTCAGGCAGCTCATCCAAACTGCTTTTTCTGATAAACCGGCCGAATGGCGTCAGCCGCTCACCATCGGGCAAGAGCCTCCCTTCCTCATCAAATGCCTCGCGCATGGTGCGGAACTTAATCAGCTCGAAAGGACGCCCCTCCAGTCCCGGGCGGGTTTGGCGAAAGAGCGCCGGCTTACCGATCAAGAAGCGCACCAGCAGCGCCAGAAGGGCCAGCAAGGGAAACAGCAGCACCAGCCCGAAGGAGGAAACGCCGACATCCATGGCGCGTTTGCTGCTGCGGGCGAATCGCGAACACCAAGACCCGCGTCCAAAATGCGTAGCCGTCTGGTACTCGTTGAGCGTGGCCTGCCATACCGATTCCGGCCGAAAATCACGCAGCACCCGGGCGCGTGCGCTACCACCGTGCTCACGCCGTAGCTCCGGGTCATTGAGGTAGCTCCGGATCGCGGCGGCCAAAGCGACGGAATCGCCCGGCGGCACAAGCGTACCAGTGACTCCATCCTCAACCGCATCCACGCAGCCCACGCAGCGGGAAGCTACCGCCGGCACCCCCATGGCCGCAGATTCCAAAATGACCGTCGGCAAGCCCTCCCGGTAGGTCGGCAACACGAATACGTCAAGGCATGCGTAAAACCCCGGCATATCCCGATACTGCCCAAGCATTCTAACGCGCGAATCGGCTTCAAATCCTTGAAGGACAAATGGCGGTAGGGCATCGCGCTGTTCGGGTCGTCCCGCAATCACCAAATATGCATTCGAGATCTCGCAACGTATCTGCTCCCAGGCCCTAAGGAGTTCTGTTAACCCCTTATCTTTTACTAATCGACCCGCGAATCCGATGACCAGATCGCTTTCCGAGAGTCCCAGCAACGCTCGTCTAATCGGTGCCCTCTGCTCCGCCTTAGGGCAGAAGCGACTGGCGTCCACACCATTCGAGCTTCCCCGCGCCAGGGTCTTGACTCGATGGGCCGGACACAAGCCCTCTTTTGCGATCGCCTCGGCCACCGATTGACTCACGGCCAGCAACTCGGTGGCAAGCGCAGCAGAAACTCTTGTGGACCACTTCAGAATCATTCGAGACGTACCCGTCGCAGTGGAGTGGGGAAGCCCATGAATGTGGAAGATCCGGCATGGCACACCCGCCAGGAAAGCGGCAAGGTTTGCTACCAGGCTGGCCTTGGGCGTGTGCGTGTGCACGATATTCGGCCGTTCACGCCGAAACAGCCGGTACAGCTGAAACACCGAGATCAAATCGAGCAACGGTGTGATTTTGCGTGTCATCGGCACCGCGTGCGTCATAACGCGCTCCGCTTCACCGAAATGCTGAAGTTCGGAACCCGGACTTGATACGGCGTGAAGTTCAAACCCATGGGCCTGCATAAAGCTAGCTTGTTGTTTGAGAAAACTAAGGCTCTCCGGCGTTGTGACAACGTGAAATACTTTCATGGCTCCGATCTAGGCTTGCATTCTTTCTCGATAACTGTTGTCCTGCTCTGCTCTATCGGATCTCACGGATTCTTCCTTTAGAATTCTTGTCCCATGAACTTACTCGGGGCCGATAAGGAGAGAATACTTTGGCCGCCATGCCACTAAATATCGTTGGCGAGATCTTCCCGGAGACCGCGCTCGGTATTGATTCAAAAGGAGATAGTAGCTCCGATGTGACTCAAGGGGGCGGAGCCTTCCCAAAAATCGCGAAAGACGAAAACGATGATCACGACCGCCGGTAGGCTCGTCAGGTTAAGCCGCAGCAGGAAACCCACCCTATCCATCGTCATGTGCGCGAGGGAACCGGCCGGGGGTCCGAGTTCGTGCTGGCCTCTTCTAATCTCCAACTCGCCTAACCGAAGCTCGCACTGATTGTCAGATTCCCACATTCCCGAAATGGAAACACAGAGCGCAGACCTGCACAACCTTCTCGACGCCGTTCGCCAAAGCCCTCCTGCGGTCCAACCGTCCAGCATGTCGATCCTCGACATACTCGTCGTTCTCGCCAAACATAAGTGGTTTATCCTCGTCTTCACTTTTATAGTGACTGCCACGGCGGCGACCAGAGTTCATTTCATGCGGGACTCCTTCAAAGCGCAGGCCGTGATCCTGCCGCCCCAACAACAACAATCCTCACTAGCAGTACTGGCGTCAGGAGCCCTGGCCGGTTTGACGGCTGCTGTAAAGACGCCGGGCGACCTCTATGTTGGGATGCTGAAGAGCCATTCGGTATCGGATGAGATCGTCGTCCGGTTTCACCTCCGGGACGTCTACCAAAGGAAGTTCGAGTCCGACGCCCGGACTGCCTTGATCAAACATTCTTCTTTCATTACGGGGAAAGATTCCCTCATCGTCATTTCAGTCGAGGATTACGATCCGCACCGTGCGGCCGCCTTAGCAAACGCCTTTGTCGATGGGCTATATCAACTAACCTCGCGTCTCGCTCTCACGGACGCCTCGCAACGCCGCCTGTTCTTCGAACAGGAGTTGAGAAGAGATAAAGATAATCTGAGCGACGCGGAAGTTGCCCTCTCAAACGTGCAGCGTTCAACCGGCTTGCTCTTACCAGCCGGACAAGAAGGGATGTTGATCGGCTCAACGGCGCGCTTGCGCGCCGAAATATCGAGCCGTGAAGTGACACTCCACGCAACGCAGCTTTACGCCACAAACGACAATCCGCAAGTTCAGACGTTGCAACGGGAGTTGGCGGCCATGCGGGCCCAGCTAAACAGCCTGGAGACTAGAGGCAACGCGGAATCTAACTTCGAAATTTCGGCCGGCAAGCTTCCCGACGCCACCCTGGAATATATCCGCAAGGTGCGCGACCTCAAATACTACGAAACGCTCTATGAACTGCTGGCCAAACAATACGAGGCAGCCCGGATCGATGAGTCGAAACAGGCGCCGTTGATTCAAGTAATAGATCGCGCTAGCGTACCGGACAGAAGGTCGGGACCCGCTCGAATTCCTATCACGCTCGAATTTGCTCTTCTCGGTTTTGTGCTGAGCTGCGTATCTGTCTGCGCGTTCGATCGGCTGCAAGCGCTGCTCGCGGATCCTCGCCACGCAAAAAGCTTGGCTTCCATCCGTTCGTCCGCGAAGCCTTAGTCATTTACTGACACCCGTGTTCAGAATTCTGCTGCTCACCGCTCACGATCCGAATGATCTGGCGCACGGAATGGGTCTGGTGGTCGGCAATACGATTCGCGAATTGTCCTACTTCCCCGGCGTCGAAGTGAAACTGGGCCTGCTACTCGCCAACGACCGGCATCCCTGTGTGACCGCCCCTTCTGGCCCGGAGTTGAACCTAAATTCTGCGGTCATCTGCGAAACTCGGGTCTTCCATCCGCGGCGCGAACGCTTCCGCAGTCTGTTTAACCGGCCGGTCGCGCCCGATTGCGCCAGGTTCCTGTCACTGGTGCAGCGCGAAAGTGCGCAGGCGGATGTGGTCGTCTGGTTCGGTTACTTCTGGGACTCAGTTTCTTACTGGCTCCCGCGCTTCAGCTCCGCGCCTGCCGTTTTCCACCCCAATGACTCATTGTCGCTCTCCGAAACCTCCAAGACATCACAAAGCAGCATTTGGCGCACCATTCGCGCTTTCTGGGCTGCATCGCAAGAACGCAAGATTTTGAAAAGCGGTTATCGGGGAATCGTATACTGCTCAAAGGCCGACGCCGCGCACGCACAAATTCTGCTTGGCGAGCGCGAATCGCCTTCCATCGTAGGTCTGGAGAACGGAGTGAATGCGGCGCGCTTCAGCCCAGGCCCGCAGCCAACCGAAAAACCCAGCGGTCGCCCAGTCTGTCTATTCACCGGCCGGCTCGATCACCCTCCTAACATCGAGGCGGTGATCGCGATGGTTCACGTTATTTTGCCGAAGCTGCCGCCCAACGTCCAACTCTGGGTCGCCGGAGCGAACCCGGTGCAACGAATCCGCGACTGCTGCCGGCGCTCCCCTGACCGTGTCCGCTTGCTGCCCGATGTGGCGGATATTGTCGCGTTGTACCGTTCCGCTGATGTATTTCTCGCGCCCATGACAGGCAAAGCCGGAATCAAGAACAAGATCTTAGAAGCTGCGGCGTGCGGCGTGGCGATTGTTACCACCGCGGACGGGGCGAGCGGCCTAGGTACGGTCCTACCTGGGATCATAGTGAGCAGAGATATTGCCGACATGGCAAACGGCGTGACCGCGCTCCTGGCCAGGGACTGCGCCACACAGCATGTCGATTCTTTGGCCTTGCGAGAATTCGTTTCGCAACGTTTCAATTGGACCGGCCGTTCGCGTAGCCTCCTCTCTTTTCTTGCCAGAAATTGCCCGCAACTTGCGCCGCGAGGAGTCAATTAGATGGTCATACTGCTAATGGCCAGTCTGACTCTGTGCCTCGTCGTGGTCATCTTCCTAGCGGTGAGAATTGACCGGGGCTATGGACCTTGCCTAGAACTCTCGCCATCTTTAATCTTCTACGCCGCTTTTGCCGGCTATGGATTGGCCATGCCTATCTCGCGCCTGGTCGTTCACAGCCAAGAGACGCCGGGCGATCTTGGCTACCTGCAACAGATCGTCGTGGTGGCGATATCGATGACGGTCGGTGCCCTGCTGGCAGCGGCAGTGGGCCAATACCGGCGAGCGCCGGTCGAGCGTGCGTCAACACAAGGCAGCGCAACAGTGGCCGCCCTGCTAGCTTGGTCTGCTCTCTTCGTCTATCTATTTAAGTGGCTGTCGGAAGCGAATTTCCAGCTGGATCAACTCTTCGCCGCTTATGGCGTCGGAGCTAAGGCTTACGATGAAACGACCATGTTCGACACTGCCGTGACGGTGTTTGCGGTTGCCGCCAATTGGGCTGCATTCCGGTTCCTAAGCCAAAGCTCGCTGAGCCGGTTCAAAATGCTTCTCCTCCTTTTGCCGGCGTTCATTTTATCGGTTTTCTTCACCCTTCGTGGAAATCGGAACATGGTCGTCATTCAACTCCTACCCTTATTGGTGATGTACTTGCGCGGCCGTGTCTTGAAGATAGTTACCGCTTGTCTCGCGGCCGCTTTCGCCTATGTTGGGTTGTATATGGTCGGGGTGATTAGGAATTTCGGATTCGATCAACTGCAAGGAGTGGAAGTTAAATCCTCGGCCTTCGATCCTCTGCACGGCGAACTGGGTACCGTCTTTTCTGTCTATGAAAAAGTCGATTCCCTCGCTGGCGACGAATTGCTGCTCGGCCACTCGTACCTATTCGACACAATCACCAATCTTGTACCGCGCCAGCTCTGGCCCGACCGGCCGCTCACCGCTGCACAGGTGGCATCCATCGCTTATTACGGAGGCCAACTCACTGAGGGTATCGGTTACTCACCGATCGCCGAATCGCGGGTCAATTTCGGACCGTTCGGCTACCCATTGGTCTTCATTGTGTTCCCTTTAGCACTCGCAATAATCGAGGGGGTCTTCGACGACTCCCAAAACAGACGAGCGATATATTACGCTGCCATGACACCCATGCTGATCAATTTCTGGCGAATTGATTTCGCCACCATGATCAAGATGTGGATTCTCTTCACCATCTCTTTAAGCGTCTGTGCGCGAGTCGCCTCGTCGCGAACCAGCACCTCTCGTCGCATCTAATGTGGTCCAACCGAAGCCTTTCCACCTCGCCAGATCCGTCCGAGACGGAGCCGGAAGCCTAAGCGACCCAGTCAGTCGTTAGCTATTCAACAGATTAACCGGCTACGGCGCGCTGGCTAAAACGCCTTCCAATTGAGCAGTCTCGTACACCGCGACGTTTGCCATCTCAGACAATCGCATGCCACTCTTCCGTTCACTGCCAGCCGAATCCACCATTCGACGAATCGCATCGGGCAGTATCTGGACATTCGCGGGCACTGGTCTTTCGAGCGTGGCGTCGCTACTCACATCGATCATGTGTTCGCGGCAGCTTGGACTGGAGGGTTTTGGGCGTTTGAGCGCGCTTGTCAGCACTATTGGATTATGTGCCCTCTTTGGCGTGCTGGGTATGGGTCTCACCGCAACAAAATTTGTCGCCGAGCATCGTGCTTCCGACCGGGCTCGCACCGGTCGAATCATTGCCATGCTCGACTGCATAACGGCGCTGACATGCACTTTCGGAGCGACGTTCTTGATCGCTGGTTCCCGATGGTTGTCGTCTGCTTTCTTTCGCGATCCGCTGCTTTCGCCCTATCTTAAGCTCGGGGTGATATGGCTCGCCGGCCTTGTCGTGAATGAAATCGCCATGGCCATTTTGGCTGGGTTCGAAGCGTTCCTGGCAATCGCTGTGGGCCAATTGCTGCGTGGCGTGGTTCTCATTGCTGGTACCTGGATCGGTCTACGTTTCTGGGGCCCTTTGGGCGCGGTTTGGGGGCTTATAGCTTCCGTAATAGTGGCAGCCGTATTCTTCCGGATTCAGGTTCGCAAGCTTCTCCACACAAGCGGTATTCGCCGGGACTACCGGGGTATACCGTCGGAGTTAAACCTGATTTGGCGGTATAGCATCCCAGCGGTGCTTTCGGGGATCGTGGTTCTGCCATTCGTATTTTCGGCAAACGGTGTAATAGCACGCCATCTCGGCATGCGCGAGCTCGGATTAGTAAGCGCCATCGTGCAGTGGCGGGGCGTCCTAACGTTTCTTCCCGTCAACCTAGCGAAGGTCGCACTCGCCGTTTTCGCCAGCAAACCCTGGCATGAAGACCCCACCTCTCACAGTTTTCAAGTCAGCAACTGGTTCAACCAGATTCTTCTTTGGCCCATAGCGCTGTTCCTCCTTTTCGCCGCGCGCCGCATTCTCGCACTCAACGGGCACGATTTCATGAGCGGCGTCGTCGTTCATCAGATCATGATCGGGGCCACGGCTCTCGGCTATGTGGGTAATTCGATCGGTACTGTCATTCAAGCGCGCGGCTGGTTTCGAATCGGCATCGCAGGCAACCTTCTTAACGGATTGTCCATCGGTTTGTGTACCTGGGCTCTGGTCGGCCGCGTGGGCGCCGGCGCCATGTCATGGGGCTATTTCGTCGGCAATACCGTCAGTTTTCTCTTGTGCGGCTACCTCGTGACTCGTCGAAAAGCTCTTTCGACGCGCCTCTGGACTAAAATGCAAATCGCCGGCCTAAGCATGGTGGGCGCTATGGCCGTGGCTTATTACTTTCGTGGAAATTGTTCCTGGACTTTATCTGCCTTCATCTCCTTGTCCGGAATGCTGTTTGCCACCCTGCTGTTTGCACCGGCGTCGGTAGTTAACCGTTTACAATCCGTGTACGCGACCCGCCGGAACACGGCAGTACCAACGCCCTTGTGACCCCTTGCATCGTAGCTCCCGTTCCGAAAGTTCTAGTGCTGGCCGGCTTTCCCCCGGAAGGAGGCGGTGGCGGTGGGGTTAACTTGCGTAGTGCGCTGACATCGTTTCCGGGTGACCGTCTCTTCTGGCTCGCTTTGCAGGCGGACGTCTCCATATCATGGCAATGGCGACCTGACGTGCCGCGTTCTGGCGTAACGCGTCGGCTGCCCGGCCGTCGATTTAAGCCCATTCAAAAGGTTTGGGAGTTGGCGCTCTACCGCTGGGAGGCTTCGGAAGCGGTGCGGCTTGCTCAGAGGATCAAACGCACCTGGGCGCCGGACTGCATCTGGGCTCTCCTAGACCATCAAACGCTTTGGGCCGTATACGAAATCGTCTCCTCATTGCAACTGCCCTGGCACGTAAGCGTTCAAGACGACCCTGCCACGACGTGGCTGCTTTCCGGCTCAAGACTGCCGGCGGAATGGGCCAGGCGATTTGAGTATCTCTACACTAAGGCTAGGTCGCGAGATTGCATATCCCATGGAATGGCCCGGTATTACCGCGATCGCTACGATGTGAATGCCTTCATGTTGGCCAGGGGAATCGATCCAGCTGAACAACTCAAGGCACGGCGGAGAAAACTCTTGCTGGGTCCCGCGGTCGAAATTATCATGGGCGGCTGGGGTGATTGTCCCAAGCCATGGCCTGAGAACCTTATCGAGTCATTAGCGACACTTCGGCAGCGATTGGGCCGCGCCGTTCGCCTTCACGCGTTCGATCCCGCCTTGCGCCGCTATGAGAGTGAATTCGTAATCTTCCACCCCCGCATGCCTGAGGGAGCATTTAACGCGCTACTTCATACCATGGACCTGGGCTATGCTCCGGATCCTCTGGCCAGTGTTCACGGACGGGAGTTTGCTAAGACTTCTCTTCCCACCAAGCTCGTCACGTACCTGGGCGCCTGCCTACCATGCCTGTATCACGGTCCGGCCGAGTCAACCGTTGGCGAGATGTTCACTCGGTTCAAAGCGGGGGAGATCGTTGACAGTCAGTCACCGCAAGACTTGGCTGATGGATTTGCGCGACTGATCGAGAATCCCGATCCATACAGGGACGCGGCCGTTCAGCTGGCAAGGTCCGATTTTGATCCCCAAATGTTCGCCAACCGGCTTCTCGCTAGATTCTGAAGCGTCCATGAGTGCTCCATTATCCGGCCTGTCAATATACGTCTGCAACCGAATCGTCGCGCGGCTTCCTTCGCACGCCATCCGTCGCTGGCTGTACCGCCGGATCTATGGCTTCGAAATCGGATCAGGCTCATCCATTCTTATGGATGTGCGATTTAGCGGCAAAGGGCGCTTCCACATGGGAGATCATTCCATCGTGAATGGCGATTGTTTACTCGACAATCGCTCACAAATCACTATTGGAGACAATGTGTCGATATCGCTCGGAACCGTCTTGCTGACTGCGGATCATGATCTCCTGTCTCCCGATTTCGTCACCCGTTTTGGCGAAATTGCTATCGAGGATTATGTTTTTATCGGAGCCCGTGCCATCGTGCTACCCGGCGTCCGTTTAGGTCGCGCCTGTGTTATCGCCGCCGGGGCTGTCGTCACAAAAAATGTGCCTCCGGCGGCGATTGTGGCAGGAGTTCCTGCTAGATCGATCGGGCTCAGAACCGGCGATCCGCGCTACCTGCTGAGACATGAACCCTGGTTTCAATAAAACCCAACGTTATAAACGCTCGCCCATCTCTCAACATCTGATACTGAACCGCGGCTGTGACGGAGCGGTAACGACAGCAACTCTATCCGGTGAACTCCCAGGGCTTCGCCTCGCCCAGAGACGACTCAGCAAATGGGTCTCTGGACATCATCTGCTGCTGAGCCGCGCGAGCGAGCAAGCACTTCCGGGCGCAATCGTTCACTTCGTGCAGTTCCAGCAACAAGCTACACCATGCCGAATACGGTTTTCATTATTGATGCGTATTTCCAGGGCAACGCGGGCCATAACGCAATATACAACGGCGAGGTACTCGCCGCGTGCATTCGCCGTGGCGTCCCTTGTCGCGTTTTGGCCGCTGAAAATATTGCCCAAGATTGTGGTGCTGGCACACTGCCCTTTCTATCCTCTCCCACCGAATTTCCGCTATCTTCGCTGTTCCGCCGTTATCGGCCACTCACACTTTTCTGGAAGCTCCCCTTCTGCAACGTCCGTCGCTTTCTGGAACTGCTAATCCGCTTGAGGCCCTTAGTGCCCGAAGAAAGCACCGCGCTCATTACCGACATGTCGCCTTCCACCTTCCTCGGAGACTGTTGCTTTTGGGGTTTGATGGGCATACTTCGCCGTCGCGCCACTATCATAGCCGTACTGCACGATAGACCCGGAAAATGGTTCTACTTCGTTTCATGGCTCGCCGCTAAGCTCCTCCTGCGGCAAAAGCTTGTGCTCGGCTTCCAACCTGAATCGCTCCTCTCCTTGCGCAGTAGCCTAAGCCCGATCCCGAACGCCGTGCATCTCCCTCTGCCTCAGGTGCATTCGATGCTAGGGTCATCAGCTCCCCAGAATGCGCCCACCAGATCGGAAATTATCATCTCTTGCGTCGGGCTGACGAAAAGGGCAAAGGGCACCGACGTGATGTTGGGGGCGCTTGAAATCTTCATGAGCCGGCCTCCGTCCACCTGCGCTTCGAATCTCGCTTTCTTGATTCAAATCGACAGGCAGGAGCTAGCGACTTTTGCTGGAGCTTCATATTGTCAGGCTGTCGATCGCCTCTCTCAATACCCCCAAGTAAAGTTTGTCGAAGGTTCCGTCAGTAGCGGCGATTATGCCCGCATGATCCAGGCGAGCGACTGCGTCGTACTACCCTACCGCGCTGAGTTCTATCGCTATATTCAGTCTTCCGTATTCCTGGAAGCCATCGCTGCCGGCAAGGTGGTGATCGTTCCCTCCGGGACAGCGATGGCCAAAGATTCCACTAAACACTCGCTCGGCCTCATTTTTGAATCTGGAAATGCCGAAAGCCTGGCCCACGCTATGGGCGAGATGCTCAAGACTATAGATAGCCGCCTGGCAGCAGTTAGGATAAATGGATCCGCGCTGCTTGCCAAACACGACATTGATCGTTATGTTGACATCCTGGTAGGTAGCGCAAAACAAAACGTCGAGTAGAGCCGGGACCCACAACCCTGCTAGCTATAGGTTCTCTCGCCCCTAACAGACGGCCAACGCCCTTCAGCCCGACGAATTTACGGCGCGTCGAACATCCGAAAACGAATTGCCATGATTGCAGAATTACTACGCCCTTTTCCGTATTTCCGAGGTCGCCAACGAGTGCTCGACCTAATCGTACCAAGAAATGGCACACGCCGAGGTCGTCTTCACGGATATGAAGTGACTTTCGATCTCAGCGATCTAATTCAACGGAGCGCTTACTTCGGCAGTTTTGAGGTTGCCGAGACGAAGGAAGTGAAAGCCGCGCTCAGAGCGGGTGACGTCTTCGTTGATGTGGGAGCCAACTTCGGCTATTACACTGCCCTCGGCGCTCGAGCTGTGGGGCAAGGCGGACGGGTTCTCGCGTTCGAGCCGAGTGCCCAAGTCTACACTCATCTCACCGACATGGTTGATCGCAACCAAATGCGCCAGGTCACGTGCGTAAATGCTGGGCTCAGCGACCATCCAGGATTCTTGGACCTTTACATACCTCCGGCGGAGTTTGGCAACCACGACCCAAGTACTGTCGAATACTGCCCCGGTATGTCAAAGGTGCAGATGCGCATTGAGCGGCTGGATACCGAGTTGGAGCGCCGGAATGTCCACAGCGTAGCCCTTTTGAAACTTGATGTTGAAGGGCACGAACTGAAAGTTCTAAGGGGTGCAGAATCGCATCTGAAGGCTGGCCGAATACGAACCATCCTCTGCGAGCTGCATCCTACATTAGCGAAAATGGCTGGACACACTTGCAACGACATCTGCACTTTGCTATTTTCTTGTGGATTCCGTAGTAGGTCCGACCTAAGTGGGCTTGACCAACGCGTGTTGAACGTAATGTTTTCATACACGGGCTAACGAACACCCTTGCAAGAAACGCTGCCATCGATCCGAAAGGACAAAGCAGGAATCGTTCAATGGGACCCCCGCGCCTCAGAGCCTGTCGTGCACGGCTTTCAGCCTTAGTCGCTCTCCCGCCGTGCCGTTGTTCCAAACCCGCCGCTTCTTACCTATCGTTGCTTCCCAACGCGATGAACCTCCGCTCACAATTATGGCTGTTCGCCCATACCGGCCTGTCTGCGTTTTGCGCTCATCTCACAAAACAAACCGATGCTTTTGGCGTACGGAACCTCACGTGTTGGACTGGCCGCATACAACAGACGGGCCAATCATGCACTGTGCAAGTGGCGGCATGCGAACCGGCAGAGCTCCGCAAAGGGAGGCCGACTGGCGCGGTGAGTTTCTCCCTCGCATTGGGAGATACCTTCTCCGCAGCCGCTCACGCCATCGGTGATTCTCCCCACCTAGCCGGAGGACTCAGAAGTTCAGAGTGACGATCTCACATGACCGACGACAATCTAATACGCAGCACAATCCCGCCGTTCAGGAGCCTGGATGCCCTGCGTGGATTTGCAGCGCTCTGGGTCGTGACGGTCCATTCCAGCGCCAACTTCCTGTTAGGCGGTAATTCGCGCTTTCTCACAGTGGCCCATCTACGCCTTTAGCATAAAGGGCCAACTCGGTGTAGTGCTCTTCTTTTCGATCTCGGGGTATTGCATCATGGCTGCCGCCTACGCTGCCCTTTCGTCGGGTAAGGACCTCAAGCGTTGGGGATATGAGCGAATCCGCCGTATCTATCCGCCGTACCTCGTGAGTTGCTGCGTTTTGATATTGTTAAGGAAAATTCTTCTCATCGCTCAAGATCACCATTTCATCCCACATGTAATTAGCCCGAAAGTACCCCACGACGCCTTGTTTTGGATCGCCAACGCGCTCCTGCTCCAAAACGAAATGCACCAAGATCTGTTAAACGTGGTTTCCTGGAGCCTTTGTTATGAGATTTCTTTCTATTTACTTGTCGGAGCGGCTCTCGGAATAGCCGGGAAGATTGCTAAGAGACGGGGAGCGGAATCTGGCGTCTTCACCCTCCTCTTCAGCACGGGTGCGTTAACGGCGGGCTCGCTGATATGGCTGATCTCATCGCCGACGAGTTGCCCTTTTCCCCTTGACCGCTGGTATCAGTTTGGCTCTGGAGCAATCTTTTTTCTTGCGAGTGCGCCGCAGTTCGAGTCGCTCGGGTTCAGTAAGCTCCCGCGATCTATGGCAGCAGGGGAGATGACCTTAGTCTTAGCGCTTACCGGGTTGTTCGCGGCCGTCCGCAGAACCGGTGGACAAGAAATCGACCATCCGTCGAGTAGGCAGCAAGCGGTAATGGTTCTCATCGTCATAGGTGTTTTCTGGGCGTTGCGCCGCATCGACCAACGCCTCACTCACAGCGTTCTTCTCCGTCCGCTACTTTGGCTCGGGTCCTTTTCGTACAGCTTGTACTTAATTCATCCAGTTGCCCTGCCCTTCGTCGACCTTCCTCTTCGTCGCCTTGGCTTTGTTGGGAGCTCCTACCTGATAACCTTCGCCTCACAGATCGTGGTCGCCGTATTGGTTGCCTTGCTCTTCTTTTTGGCCGTCGAGCGGCATTTTATTTCGTCTCGGCAGAAGCAAAAGCTCTCGTCAGAAATGAAGCCTGAACGGGACGCCTTCGTGAGCAAGGTCGGCTGCTAGTCTTGCCGGCAGACTGGGCTGGACACACCGGATTTGGGGCGAAATCACCGCCTGACAGTTAATCCATCCATGCGAGTACTGCACATCATTACCGGACTCAACTCCGGCGGTGGAGCGGAAATGATGCTGTTTCGCCTTCTCGCCAATGGTCATTGGCAGGGCGTTCGCAATACGGTGGTCTCATTGATGGATCTCGGGCCGCTGGCCGCTCAATTTGAAGACTTTGGGATTCACTGCTATGGTTTGGGAATGTCGAGAGGCAGCCTCTCTTTTTCCGGCTGTCGGAAGTTGCATCAACTGTTGTCCAGCGAACGGCCCGATGTTGTCCAAACCTGGATGTACCATGCAAATTTTGTGGGCGGCATTGCCGCACGGATGGCACGCGTCCCGCGAGTCTTTTGGGGCATTCATCACGCGAACCTCTCGCCATCTCTCAATAAACGCAGCACGCTGCTCATAGCGCGCGTCTGTGCCCGTATTTCCAGGTTGATTCCCGATAGAACCGTTTTTTGTTCGCACGTCTCGGCGGAATTACATTGGAACCTGGGTTATGCCAAGCCGCGTTCAGTTGTTATCCCCAACGGTTTCGATACCGAGCTTTTCCAACCTGATCCGGAAGCACGCTTATCCCTCCGCAAGGAATTGGACCTCCCGCAAAACGCCATGCTGATCGGGTTCTTTGCCCGTTTCGACATACTCAAGGACCATCGGACGTTCTGCCGGGCGGCCTCTCTCGTTCACGATTCGAATATACATTTCGTTCTAGCCGGAAATGGGATCACGCGCGCCAATAGCGAACTTTTTCGCTGGCTTCAAGAGGCAGGCCTGGAGGAACGTGCGCACCTGCTCGGACTCCGCCATGACATGCCTCGCCTATGCGCGGCCGTCGACCTACTGACTTCGTCTTCCGCCGGGGAAGCTTTTCCTAATATAATCGGCGAAACAATGGCTTGCGCCGTACCCTGTGTAGTCACGGAGGTAGGAGATTGTGCCGCCATCGTGGGGAATTGTGGAATCGTCGTTCCCGCCGGAAATCCGTCTGCTTTGGCTGCCGGTTGGCGCCAGTTGCTCGCGCAAAGCGCCGACGAGAGGCGGGCCCTCGGCGAATCCGCGCGCAACCGCATTTTGGAACGCTTCGGCATCGGCAACATCGCTGCCAGATATAGGGCTTTGTATTCAGACAGCCTCTCCGACTGTCCAACCTGAGGGGCGCGGCTCCTACCTCAACACATTTACCGCTGCCACACCAAGCCCAAACCCACTTACAACCTGCGACCAGTCCAGCAAGCTTCGAACTTTCGATATCTTCGTCAAATTAGTCGGCACAATCACCGCATCGCCAGGTTGCACGCGGATCGATTCAAACCTCCCGTCGTTGGCCCTCGAAACGGTCGCACCATCCGCCCGAATCACAAACATATGGGAGGCATCCGCGTACTTCGTCGGCCCTCCCGACAGCTTCAGATAGTCGCGAATACTCGCATCCGGTTTGTACATAAAAGTGGATTCGTTGTAGACAAGCCCCATCACACTAACCGTCTCCGGCATCGCCGGAACCACCAGCCGGTCGCCGTTTTCCAAGGGCATCTCCGGCAATGCCTCCACGCCGCGGCTGTCCGGCTTCAGATCTAAGACAATCCGGCCGGTTGCGGGCGCACTTCGCAGTCGCTCCAGCACGGCACGCTGACCCTCCAAACCCGATCGAGCTTCCCCCTCTTGCGCTGCCGTGATCGTCCGCGCGGCCAAGGTTGCCGAATTCTGCTCCAACTCCTTCTCCGTCTTGTCAATATAATCGTTCATCCGTTTCTCTTGTTCTCGCCTGGTCGATTCGCGACTGAACTCGGCCGCATATAGATAAGCCTTGTCCGTCAACCCACCGGCACGCGCCACCAATTCGCGCAGCGTCTCGCCCGGCCGAACCGCATAAATCCCCGCCACCTTTATTTCGCCTTCCAATCGCACAATGCGGGTCTGCTCCGCCACCGGAGCAGTGAAGTCGGCCATCGAAAACACATTGACGATGTCGCCGGGCTGTAACGGAAGATCGGCCGCTTCGTCACGCTCTAGCACCGCTTTGCCCAGATTGAAGGGGATCAAGTGCGTGCGTAATGTCTGCGGGTCCAGGCGCTCGATCGCCGCGTAACTCCAATTGATGTCCGGCGCAGCTGGTTGCAAATCGTTCTTCCTATTGAAGGTCCGCTGCTTGGTCGCGCCCTTATCTCCGGAGATCGCTGCCGCTAGCGACGTATCGGTACTTATGTTGTACACCCCTTGCGTAAAGTCCGCCGATCCCGCCGTCAATTGATTGTGTTCAGCCCAGTAATTTCTCGTCAGCAGGGCCTGTTTCTCGGGAATCAGATCGCTCACCCGCATACCCTGGTGCCAAGGCAGACGAACCGGGTCCGCCACATTCCCTTTCAAAGAGACAGTCTTGGTGAATCGCGGAACCACGTTGAGCAAACTAATGATGTCGCCATCCTGTAGCGGAGTCTCAAGCCCCGCCCCTGCCAGTCGAATGTTTTCCGAAACGAGCGTGGAACGATTGTCAATCCGCTCGAGAACGGCGTGTTGCCCAGCGGCCACCGGCGAAAGCCCACCCGCATCGTCCAAAATCTCGCGCAGCGAACACGGCTGTTCAATCTCATAAATCGCCGGATTCTCGATGCTGCCGGATAGAGCCACCTGCGCGCCCGCCGGCGGTATGAAAATAACGTCGCCGGGTTTCAGCGCCGCATCTTTGGTCTTGTCGCCCCGCAACAACAGGTCGTACATATCGAAGCGCGTCACTATCTGTCCACTGCGCTTCAACTGGATATTGCGCATCGAACCCTGCGCCGAAGGCCCACCCGATACAAACAAAGCGTTCACCAAAGTGCTCAGCGAACTCACCGTATACGTACCTGGCCGCCGCGCGTGGCCCATCACGAACACTTGAATGGAGCGTAGCTGGCTCATATTGACGCTGAGTTCAAAATTCCGAAACACCCGGCCAATGCTCATCTTGAGCGCGCCCGGTAACTCGCTGAAGTGAAGGCCGGCCACGCTGATCCGACCCACCTGCGGAATAAAGATATCCCCCGTTCGATCCACCACCAGCCGTTGCTCCGCAGTGATCTGTCCCCAGATACGCACATCCAATTCATCTCCGGGTCCGATCGTATAGTCCGGCGCCACCGGTATCCTATCAACCGGCGCATAGGTGGAAGGCACTTGATCGAAGAGCGACGCACCATAGATCGCCAGTTTCTGCCCTACTGCATTCTCGACGAATGTCTGAAACTCCGTCGGTGGTTCCACCACTTTCTGAAATTGCAAGTCTTCAAGACCGCCCGCGCGCGAAGATGGACTGGCGCCGCGCGAGAGTTGATTGACCCGCATCGCGCCTGATTTACCTGCGCCACTGGTTGCCGAGCCGGCGCCCCCGCAAGCGCCGGCCAACAGATCGGACGGATCGCAGGAAGGATCCGCAAGCTCTCCGCCAGGCACGATCGGTCGCTTGAACAGGTTCAAACTCGGATTCTGTCCCAGGGTTGGCTCACTGTCCGGCTCTTGAGCAAATGCCGAGAAAGAGCTTGCGAGAGCTACCAAAACTCCGATTCTGATGATCATGCTTGTTTCTTCAGAAAGAGTGCTTCTTTCGCCCCGACAATCTCCCCAAACAGTGTTCGCCTATTCTTCGCCTGAACGATTCCGTTTATTTGCGTCTTATTTGCGTCTTATAGCCGGTAAAATCTGCTCTAGAGACTCGCATCTCCGTCATATGAGGATGGAGCCCACGCCTGCGGATCCGCTAAACAAGCCGCCAGTGCCTCATCGCGTGTCAGGTAGAAAAAAGACCAACCTGGAAGTTTGCGCCGGTAGAGAGCGAATTCGTCGAACATTCGTGTTCTCTCCAGCGCGCAGCCTACGTTTTCCAGCACGTGAATACCCTGCGTGCGGCATTCATCGTAAGCTCGCTGCACCAGCGCGGCGCAATAATGGTCGTGCCATTCGCACGCTTGAAAATCCACCATGCGCATGCGCTTCAATCCGTATTCAGGTTCATCGCGGCGTTGAAAAACGGCGTACGCGTCGATGTTGCCATTGCGAGCGGCGGTCACCACCCACAGGTTGCCCTTGTCTAGCGCGGCGCCAAAGTGCCATTTCAATGTTTCGCGCGAGCGCACAGCTAGCAAGTTATCGCTGCGCTCGCTGAGGATTTCCCAGAAAGCGCCAAAGCGCGCGTCAAAATCGCGCGCCAAGCGAACCTCGATATCGATTTGAGGCAGCGGCTTGCCGGTAATTCGATCTTTGAGTGCCAAAGCGAGTCCGGCCGGATAACTCAGCAGACGAGCCAGAGGAATCCCCTTAATTCGTAAAGCGCTTTCGGCGAACCCGCGATGCTCGGTGATCGCAAACGCCGCTGTCTCCCAGTCGCCTACCGGAACGCGTAACGATCCAAAGGTACTGAAAGCATCGGCGGCCTGACCGTTGACGGTGGTGTTTAAGAACAAGTCGACATTTTGCTGATTGAAATATTCATCCATCAGCAGCAACGCATAGCTGCGGTATTCCTCTTCCACAGCCCAGCCGCGGCCGGCCGCCACTAGCAGTTTCCGTCCGCGAAAGGTATACGCCAAGGGTATATTGCTCAAGCAACCCACGATGCGGTCGGCTGTTTCCAGTACCCAACCGACGGGCCAGCGCGGCCCTATTTCCTCGTAGCACGGATTGCCCGCCCACATGCGGCGCCATTCGTCGAACGGTTTGCTGGTCAATCCTTGCGAAGCTTCGAGCGCAGCAATCGCCTGGTAATCCTGAAACCGCGCGTCGCGCAGTTCTACCCCATGACTTAAAGCAGCAGACATCGCTTTAATTCGTGCGGTCGAAAGTAATGAAGAGCGATTTCAATCCGCGCAGGCCGAGATTCTCGCGCCACATCAGTTCCTGCGGCTCAAGTCGAACGCCCGGCAAGCGGCGCAACATAGTTTCAAAAGCAATCTGTCCCTCCATGCGGGCAAGCGGAGCGCCAAAGCAGTAGTGAGCGCCCCAGGCGAACGCCACATGGCGGTTGTCCTCGCGTACCAGATCGAGCTTGTCTGGCTCCGGGAAACGTGCCGGATCGCGGTTGGCGGCGGCAAAAACCGCAATCACCGCTTGCCGTTTCTGAATCTGTTTCCCGCCCAGCCACATATCCTCCGGGGCCAAACGCGCGGTGTGCTGGCTGGGACTTTCATAACGCAAGAGTTCCTCAATTGCCGAGGGCAGGATAGACGAATCGTTTTTCAACCGCTCGAGTTGATCGGGATTCTTCAGCAGAGAAACTAGCCCATTGCCAATCAGATTAGTCGTTGTCTCCTGCCCGCCCACCATCGTGACAATCAGGTTCGCCACCACTTCTTCTTCCGTCAAACGCGCGCCGTCCACTTCCGCGTGCATGAGCGAATGCACCAAGCCGGGCCGTGGATTCTTCTCTTGCTCGCGGATCGCGCGTTGAAAATACGCGAGCAGCTTTTCAGTACTGCTCAAGACCCTGCGCGCCCGATCCGGATTGTGCTGAAAGTTGCCGAGCATTTCGGCGAAATCGGTCGACCAATCCTTTAGGTCCTGGTGATCTTCCACCGGCACACCGAACAATTCGGCGGTAACAATGGCGGGCAGCGGATTGGCGAAATCGGCAATCACGTCCATGTGTCCCAAATGAATCACCCGGTCCAGCAATTGATCGGCAATATCCTGAATACGTTGCTTGAGAGCAGCCACGCGGGCCGGAGTGAACGCGCTAGCGCAAAGGGCGCGCAGGCGGGTGTGCGCGGGCGCGTCCATGAACAGCATCTGCTTCACCATCACTTGCGCAATGGGCTGCAATTCCGCAGCCATGCCCATCGCTTCCAATTGTTGCGGCGTGGGGGTCCGATCGGCCGAACAGCGCAGCATGACATTGATTACATCTTCGTAACGCGTCACCACCCAGGCATGCAGAAACGAGTCCCAATGCACGGGATCGGTTTCGCGAAGTTTCTTGAACAGGGGGTAAGGGTTCGCCAATACTTCCGGATCCAACAGTTGATACAAACTGAGGGACGGGTCAGCCGCTATGTGAGACATCGTTGGGTTGCTTCACATACTAATCTACTTGGTCGAGGATTTTAGATGTGCGGCCTTAGCGGAACGAAGCATGTCTCTTTTGTTCCAGCAGCCAAATCATCCCGCCACCTGCGGCGATATTCAGCAATGGCTCCACAGGCATACGCATGCGCGCTGTTGAGGCGGGACCGCCTACGAAAATGAACGCTGCGAATGTCAGAACAAAGAGGGCGCTTGCCGCGGACGGGTGAGTCCGCTTGCGAAACCCCGCCCATACAAACAGCAGCAGTCCGCCGTATTGAATGGTCATCACGGCGAGTTCAGGTAACACCAGAAACACCGCGCGTCCATTTGCCCGGAAGTACCAATTCCCTGCGGCCAGCAGCCCACGCTGTTGTAAAACATTAAGGGTACCGGTGGATCGAGACGTCATTCCGAGCGTTTCCAGAAGCAAGTTACTCGCCGGCAGGAGCGAACCCAGCGAGGTTAACAGATGCACTTTTACAAAAAGCGGCAGGTGCGTCAGTATAATTCCATTCGCCATTTCCCTTTCGAGCGCAATCGCCGCGGGGTCCCTTTCGGCATTAACGTCGAAAGGCTCGCGTTTTGCAGGCAGAAGGGATGACTTCAATTGTCGAGCCGCGACCTCCCGGCGATAGCGAATGTTGAGATCGCTTTGCGCGTCGACAATTGAAATGCCGTGAGTGTTTGCCCAAACCCCGGCCGCTTCGTAAAAGAGCCAATTGAAGTCACCCACAGTCGAGAAACCGCGATAGCCGGTTTCGCTGGCGTTCCGCAGGTACCACGGCGCAATTGAAAGGCAGAACACCATAACAAAGACCCCGCTATTCCGGAGCCTCCTTGGACGGGCGAGCAGCACGAAAACGACAATCGGAATCCAAATCATGCCAACGGGTTTGACATACGTCCCGATTGCCGCCAGCAACGCCGAACCGGCCAAATACCCGAGTTTGCCTCCATCCCGAAGGTGTCTCACCAGGAGGTAGAAAGCAGCAACGAATAGAAATGTATAGAGACACTCGGTAACGATAAGCGGACAAATGGCGATTGACACCACACTGACAGCTGCGAGACCGGCGGCAAATAAGGCCGCTGTCCGCGAGACCAATTGTCTTCCTAAACTATAAGTGAGATACACGGTGGCAACGCTCAACAAGACCTGAACGATCTGGGCAACACCGAAGCCGAGTGGGCCGCTGAGCCAGCAGAAAACCAGGAAAAGCGGATAACCCGGGGTTCGAAAGATCTCAGGCAGACCTAGCGAGCTAAACGTTTTCTCAGCTGCTAAACTCGCGGCGGGTATGAGGTAGCTATGACTATCGCCGACAATCGCGTTCTGGCTTCGCCAGCTAGCCGCCAGCAATAGCCCGCGCGCCGCAAACGCCACGATGAGAATCAAGAGTAGCGCGTATTTTCGAAGCGAAATGGCGAGCTTCCCTTGATCCAAACCGAGGGATTGATCAACCGCTAATTGAGACATTCTTGATGGCAGCGCTTTATGATTTCACTTTGCCGCCAATTTTCGATCCACTGCGGCGGCTAGTGAAGCAATGGTCGGAGCCTCAAAAAGCTGCCGCAAATTCAAGCTCACGGCAAGGTTCTCACGAATGCGGGCCAGCAATTGCGCAGCCAACATAGAGTGGCCGCCCACCAGAAAAAAGTTGTCATCGCGGCTGATCGGCCGGCCTTCCATTAAACCGCTCACCAATTGCCCGACGCGCGTTTCGGTGCTGCTCTCGCCAGCTTTATTGGCATCGGCAAGCTGGTTGGATTCCGCCAGCAGATTGCTCGCCGCTGGGGCCGGAAGCGCTTGCTTGTCGCATTTTCCGGTCGTGGTCACCGGCAAAGAAGGCAAGCCGACATAGGAGCTAGGAACCATATAACCGGGCAGCCTGGCTTCCAAATACTCTCTGAGTTCGCCAGCCGTCGGTTCCGTCCCAACTGTGGCGACCACATACGCCACCAGCGTTTTCTCATCGGCGTTCTCGCCGCGCGCCACTACTACGCTATTTGCAATGTGCGGATGCGAGTTCAATTGTGCTACCACGTCATCGGGTTCCACCCGAAATCCACGAATCTTGATTTGATCGTCGATTCGTCCGAGGAAGGCGATTTGACCGTCTGGAAGCGTGCGTCCTCTGTCGCCGGTGCGGTAAAGACGAACGCCGGTGCCCGGCTCCGTCACGAACTTTCCGGCAGTGAGTTCGGGTAGATTGCGATAGCCGCGCGCAATCTGTGGACCGGCCACACAGATCTCCCCTTCTTCGCCGTCGGTCACCCGCTTCAGCTGTTCATCCAGAATCAAAATCACCGTATCGTCAATCGGAAAGCCGATGGACGGGATGTGTCCGGCCGCACCGCCGCTCGACACGACGCCCGAAGTGACCAAGACTGTGCATTCGGTGGGTCCGTAATTGTTCACCAGCGTGAAAGGAAGGCCCGCATCCGGATAGCGGTGCAGCGTATCAGCACCGGTCAAAAGAATGCGGAGTGCCGTATGGCGCGGCCAGTCGAAAGTAATGAGATACTCCGCCATGATCGTGGGTACAAAGGCGATGGTGATCTTGTGAGCCAGCAGCCAATTTTTCAACTCTTGGGGCGAGCGGCGGCTGGCTTCATCAATCAAATGCAGGCTCGCGCCGGCGGTAAGATGGCACCAGATTTCCCAAACTGCCGCATCAAAGGCGAGGCCCGCGATCTGGCTGGCGCGATCGCTCGTCTGCACTTCAAACGCGCGCTGGTGCCAGCGAATCAAATGCAGAAGGTTCGCGTGCGTCACCTCAACTCCTTTAGGACGCCCGGTGGAGCCCGAGGTGTAAATGATGTACGCCAGACAATCGCCATCCAACTGCGTTCGAAGCGGCTCCGTCGAATGTTTTGCAATCGCGACTGCGTCGATGTCGACATCAACTGTCTTCCAGGGCCCACCCGCCAAGCCGGCAGCCATCCATTTATGCGATAGCAGCACGGGAGCTCCGGCGTCCTTCAGAATCGCGTCAATTCTGGCGGGCGGGTAAGCTGCGTCGAGCGGCACATAGGCCCCACCCGCTTTCAGCACTGCGAGCGCTGCCACCACAAAATCAATCGACCGTTCGAAATAGAGGCCCACGGGCGTTGCAGCAACCACGCCGAGGTCTTGAAGATGCCGCGCCAAACAATTTGCTCGCTCGTCCAGTTCCAGGAAGCTAATCTCGCGATTTTGCGCACGCACCGCCAGTGCACCGGGCGCGGCCGCAGCTTGCTGCGCAATCAGTTCGTGCGCCCAAAGGGCTCCTTCGGTTCGCTCATCCACCAGTAGCGCGGCCTGAGCCGGTAAAACGCTGTTCTGTATTGTCAATTTCATTTCTCCTCTGACCGGATTCGTTGTCCGGCCTTCTTCGTCAATAAGTCACTGTAGAGCGCTTCCCAACGGTCGAGAATGCACTGGATTTCGAATTTATCGCGCACCATTTGTCGGCCCCGTTCAGCCATGCGCGCTCGTTCTTCCTCTGACAGATCTAAGACTCGCGTCATGGCCGACGCTAAGGCCGCATCGTCACCCGGCGGAACTACCCATCCATTTACGCTGTCCATCACCACCTCGGCATTGCCGCCCACGTTGGTCGTGACAATCGGCATACCAACCGAACTCGCTTGTAGCAAGACCATGGGCAAACCTTCCAGGTAGGAAGACATGACGAACCCGTCGGCCGCATTCATAACGGCTGGAATATCCCGGCGCACACCCAGGAATTTGACGCGATTCTCTACCCCGCAGGCCCGTACTTCCGCGCGCACTTCGTGTTCGAGCGAACCGCGCCCGCAAATCAACAGAGCTAGCTCCTGCTTCGACCGCTGCGCAGCATTCGCGAAAGAGCGAATCAGATTCGGATACGCTTTGGCCCGCTCAAAGCGCCCGATTGCCAGCCACGCAAACTTGCCTTCCAGAGCGAGGTCGCGCCGCATTTGGTGGCGAGTGAGTGTATCGGAACTGAAGGTCTGCGTGTTCACGCCGTTGTACATCACTGCAATTTTTTTTGCGTTGACGGCGCCGCAATCGATATAGCTTTCGACCGCGGGCGTGCAGATCACCGTTGTCAGGTCGCAATAACGTTCCGTCCAACGGTGTGCAAGTTCCAAAAAGCGTCCTGAGCTTCCGTTCATTCGCTCCATGGTCAAATTGTGGAGCGTACTGATCAAGACCGAAAATGGTTGGAACGGACGAACCGCACGCGCCAGCAGGTTGGCCTGCGGCATGTGGCAATGCACAATATCCGGTTGAAAGCTCCGTAATTCCTTAATCAAGCCCAGCATGGCGCGCGGATCGGGCATGCCGCGTTTCATGCCGAGAGAAGAAATCGGAATGTCTGAGGATTCCAACTCCGCCGAAAGCGGGAATAGCGGTAACAAGGATACGATTTTGACTTGCCAGCCGCGCCTTCGCAGCCCGAGACTAAGGAGCATGACCTGCTCCTCTGCGCCACCGCCGACCCCGAGTGCGGTGGACACCATGAGGATCCGGCGGCCGCTGCTCCGCGCTTGCGGTGGAAGCGCGGCCGGACGTGCAATTTCACTTTGGATCATGCCGCGGCTCCCCGGCCCAGCTTGAGCAAACGCGCGTAATCCTCTTCCGCCGAAAAGCGGCTTACCACGATGGCCAAAAAGACGTATGCGAGATAATCCGCCGGTTCCTGCTCGTAACCGAACAGCCCCGGCACCTCGATATTTGCGCGTAACAGCAGAAAGAGGCAGGCAAACAGCGCCCACTGATGGGTTTCGGCAACGGCCCAGCGCCGAAAAGCCAGTAGCCAGCTAGAACGCACCAGAAACCAGATAATCAGACCCGCTGCCAAAGTGCCAATCAATCCCTCTTCGGCGAGCACGCTGATGTACTGGTTGTGGTATCCACCACCGAATTTTTGCGCCAAATCATAGGTCAAATCGTATTCGCCGGGCAGCCTCGAGACCAAATCGTCGCGCCAGGATTCATAGCCATAGCCGAACAAAGGACGTTCAGTAAACTTCTGAATACCCACTGACCAAAGATGGGAGCGCCCTTCGCTGGCGGCATATATGCCCGGGCCGGAAGCTAACATGATCACGGCCGCGGCAGCCAGCATCCCGCCCAAGGCGAGCGCGCCGCTTGTCATCCGCCATGAAGACGATTTGCTGCGCAGCCCATTGATGCAAACCAGCACAAAAATACTTACGCCCAAGATGGCAAGGGGGGCCCGCGACCCCGTGAAGAAGGTGGAGACCGCAAACAGCGGAATGCCAAGTGCAATCAGCAGCCGGTTCCCCGGCACGAGACAGAGCCCGCACAAATAGCTAAATACCGCGGCGAATGCGATGCTGTTGAGCGGTAGAGCCAACGTTAGCACCGTACCCTTGAATTCACGTGCCGCCTTGAAAGTTGGTATGGTGAAGCCAACATATTGCACGTAGGTGAACAGAATAAAGAGCCCCAGAATACCTGCTCCCGCCAGCAAGGACAGTCCAAAGACACGAGCTGTTGCCGGATGCCGCAAACCGCGCGCTACGCAGCCACAAAAGACGAAAAGCAGCAGCATTTTTAGCCAGCCGGAAACGGCGTGCGTCCGGCTTGTTGCCGTCAGCGTCGTGATAAACCACAGAATGGCTGCTAACAGCAAAATCCGGAACAAATTCTTTTCCGCGTGGCTGAGCGGAGCCCGATACCAGATGAAAGCCAGAAAAAGGGCACACGCCAAGGTGGAGACACGCAGCGGCAAGCCCACGGAATCGGGCGCCCCCCAAAAGGCAATCCAGTAAAACGAAAGGACCAGCGGGATGACCGCGGCCGCTAAGCCGGAGACGAACAGTGCTGATAATTTGGGCGCGGCTTCGAAGCGAACGGGCCGCCAGCTTGCGTGGATGGCGGGTGTACTATTCATGCCCGGCTCCTTGCAAAGCCAAAACTTCAGGTACATGCTCCGACCGCACGCGGCTTGCGCTCAATTCGGGGATCAATTCGGCATAAACTGCCTGTGTCTCACGTGCTACCCTCGGCCAGCCACATTCGGCTAGAACCCAGTCCGCTCCTATTCGGCCCTTGCGCTCAAGCTTGGCCGCGCCCATCTCCAACGCTTGCCGCAGAGCTCTCGATACGCCGGCAACGCTCGCTTCAGCGATACGAATGCCGCCTCCCGAATTCTCCAGTAACCATCCCAACCCGCCCGCATCTGTCGCGACTATCGGTTTAGCATTCGCCAGCGCCATGTACGCCACTCCGCTGTCCGAACAGAAAGTCGTGTAGGGCAAGACAAAGCAGTGGCAATGTGAGAAAAGTTCCGCCAAGGCGTCGTCCGGAACAAAGGATTCGATCAAGCGAACCGCAGCGGATTCCCCATCGATCAACGCGCGGCAACTCTCCCAATAGGCTTTTTCTTTCTTGTTGACAACCTGGCCGGCAATCGTGAGCCTCACTGGCACAGCTTCCCTGGCTAATGTTTGCACCGACTCAATGGCTAAATGAAGTCCTTTGTTTTCGCGCAGCGAGCCGAAGAAGAGCACTTCCAACAGGCGCTCTTCCTTACACGGCCGGACTTTCTTTTTCAACTCATAAGGGCCGTGCGGGATGATGCAAACTCTGTCCGGGCTCACCTGAAACTGTTCGAGCAGCATGCGCTTGCCGGCCTCGCTGTGCACAATCAGGACATCGCTCCAGCGATACGCCCATGCGAGAGACCTGCGCTCGATCATTCGTAAGCGTCCTGGGAACAGAAATTTATGCGGTAGCGGATCATGCACCGTGAGAACAATGTGCGCCCGCTTTGCCCACGCGCACAAAAAGAAAATCAAGCCAAATGGCAAGTGCAGAATGTACTGCAGGTGAACGATGTCGCCTGGTTGTGTCGCACGCCAGAGCGTTTTGGCTGAGGACACAACAAACCTTAGGTTTTGAACGATCTTGGTGAAGACGGAAACGCTCACTTGCGTAGCACGGTCGCGACAAATACGCACTTCAATCAAGGGATCGCGCTCCAGCGCTGCACGCGCCTGATGATTTCCTGGACAGACCACGCAAACAGGCGTCTGAGTCGTCGCAAGTGCGACCGCCAGGGCCTCAACATATAAAGCGGCAGAAGAAGCGGGTTCCGGCGTGTGCAGGATAATCCGCGGGCTTTCATGCACTTTTGCGGTTGTTCGCGGGAGGCAGCTTCGCAGATTCAGCAACAGGGCGCATCCCTCCGTCAGCACCGAGCACCAAATCACTTGGGGCGCGCTCAATCGTCCCCAGCAGGCAATGCGGATTAAATTCGCCGCGGCATACGCGCAAAGCTGAAGGCGCACATACGCGCTGCCCCGCGCCCGGATAAACAGGTAGCGCGCGGCAATCGCGTTCAGCGAAGCCACCACGAAGTAGGCCAACCAAGCAGGCACGATTTCAACGACTCTGCTCAGTTCGGCGGATGAAAATTTGCCGTGCTGATAGACAAGGCGAGCTACCGGCTCGCGCCACATGTACAGTAGGGCCGCGAAGGTAAGCACCATGCTCAAAATCGCCAGCAGCCACCTTTTGAACACCGCAGACTGCGCTGCTTCCGGCGCGGCGCACAGCTTCGCTTGCACTAATTGCGCCAGCGGTTGTCCCAGTAAAGTGAAGCCGAGCATGCCCACGCGCATCGCGCAGGTATTGGCCGAAACCGCTCCCGTGCCGGCTCGCGCCACAAAATACACCAGCAATAGTTGATTGGCGGCGTAGCCGACGTTTTCGATCGAGGACGACCGCAACTGTGAGAGAAAATGTCGAAAGCCCGGCATTTTCCAGGTTTCAAGCACCGCCTGGAATTTTGCGCCGCGGCATTCGCGAGCGCTAATCCAGATAAGCACCGAGCAGCCCACAATTCCAAATCCCGCGAGGAACGAAATGGGGAGACTGAAAACGTCTAACTTACCGAGCGCATAAAGACCAATCAGCAGCACCGTCATGGAAAGATACGGCAAGCCAGTAACGAACATGGCGAGCAGATTGCGGCCGGTTGCAATCATCGTACCGGCCCAAATGCCGAGCCAGATAACAGGCGCGAAGGAGACGCTCAAAATGGCCAACGTGGCAACACCCTGGGGCGCGGGCGCGTTGTTCAACGCACGTAACAGCCACGGCGCCAACCTAAGCATCAGCAGCGTCAATAGGCCGCCCAGCACTCCGCCGTAAAACAACAAGCCGGGAAGCCACGCCACGCGTCCCGTTTCGCGTTTTTCAGTCGCATACGCCGGCGTGAATGCCAGCGAGAATGCGCCGAACATAAAGGTAACCAAAATGAGAGGGAATTGCTGGGAGGCAAAGTAAGCGTCGGTAAAGCTTGAAAGGCCGAAACGTGAGGCAATGAACGCTTCGCGGGCAAAAGCCGCGATCTTGAAGAGGCCCGCCATGCCGAGCGTCAACACCGCCAGTAGCGCTCCGCCCCGGCTTAGCCGACTCAACTGCCCTTGGAGGAACTCGCGCAAAACGGCGACGGTGCCATGCGCCACGCCCAAAGCTCCAGGGGTTCGCTCTCCTGTTTGGCGTGGCGCGTCCTCGTCCTTTGCGCTCTTCAGATCCATGGCGTCGTATCCGTGGCTTACGCCTGGTTCTCCTGCGTTTCCCGCTCGCTTTCGACACGCGCTTGATCGTAGTAACCGAATCCTTTCAGTCGCGAAAACTTAACCTGATTCATCACCACGCCCAAAACCTTGGCACGGCAGCGGCTCAATGCGGAGAGCGTGTCGCCGAGCGATTTCGCTGAGGTGGCATCGGCTTTGGCGATTAACAAAACCCCATCCACCATGGTGGCCATTTCCTGAGTCTCAGACAGGCCCAGCATGGGAGGCGCATCCACAATCACCAGATCAAAATTTCGCGATACCTGATTCAAAACGCCGGCAAATCCCAGGCTGATCAAATCCGCGGCATTCAACATCGGCGGCCCCGCGGGCATCAGAAAGAGGCCGGGGACATTGACTTCCACAATCACATCCACCGGTGAGATGCGGTGCGCCAGAATATCCGCCAGTCCAATCTTTTTGTTAATTTCAAATCTCTTATGAAGGGAGGGACGCCGCAGATCGGCGTCGATCAAGAGGACCTTCTTACCTGCTTGCGCGCAAGCTGCCCCCAAGTGCGCCGCCGTAGTTGACTTCCCTTCCCCTGCGCCACTGCTGGTAATCAACACGGTCCGCAGCGGTTGATGGATTGCTGCTAAACCGATTGAATTTCGCAGCATGCGGATGGCTTCTTCGTAGCGCGCGCTCATTTCGGCGCCGCGCCCGTAAACGCTTGGGACGAGACCCGCCGGGCTGTCCACTTTCGCTCCTAAGCGGCGCGCCTCGGGTAAAGTGCCCAGCACCTCCAAGCGCATACGCGCGGACACTTCATCGGCATCCGAAAACGTGGTGTCCAAAGCGTCGCTGGCCACCGCGCCCAACACACCCAACACCAGCGCCAGCACAAACGCTAAAGGCAAATTGACCAACAGCCTGGGAAAAATCGCCTTGGCGGGCGGCAGCGCGGGCGACACAAACTGCATGGTCGTGTCGTTAAACTGGCGGTTCACGTCCGCCTCGCGGGTGCGTGTCTCCAAATCCATATACATCCGCCGGTCGTTATCCGCTTCCGTTTTCAACTGCGCGTACTCCATGGCGTGCGCCTTCAGGCCGTCCACTTCCGCCTTTGTCTCTTCAACCTGATGTTTCAGTAACAATTCGCGGCCCAGCGCCTGTCGGTATTCAGCCGCCGCTTCATCATTCGTGGCAAGGCGCATGGTCTCCACTTGCGCCTCTGCCTCATCCAGCTGCTGTTTCGCTTTGCGGTATTCGGGATGGTTTTCTCCATAGTAAGAGCGGGCGGCGGTAAATTGCTGACGCGCTGTTGCTAGCCGGCCCAGCGCTTCATCCAACAAACTCTGCCGTTGATGGCCCGCTTCCATCGCCTGCGCGGCAGCCAGCGTGGGAGAATTGGTAATGTTTTCAAAGGTGGCTTGCTTGTGCAGCCGGTCTGCCTGTGCCGCGGTGTATTCCGCCAGCAATTGCGTCAAACGCGAAGTCAGCACCGTTGAGTGCTGCTCGGGATCGACCATGTTCAACTCTTTTTCATACTGCTCCAGCCGCTTGCCCGAGACATCCATCTTCGAGCGCAATTGCTCCATGTCGCGGTGAATGGCGCTCGATAAGTCGCTGTAAGACTGATCGAGCGATTGCTGCACGTGTTCGATCAGCGATTGCGCAACCCCGTTTGCCACATTCGCCGCCAATTGCGGATCTCTCCAGGCGCGGTAGGTAATGCGGATCAAATATGTATTAGCCGGCCGTGTGACATTGAGCCCTTTCAGCTCCACCGGTGCTGCTTTAGCGCGACGCACACTTTCGGCATCGGATGTTCCTCCGAACAGACCACTCCAAATGCTTTTCTTGTCGCTGCCGCGCAGATGGTATTTATCGGCAACCGGACGCAGCACCGGATCGGATTGAACCAGTTCCATGTCGGTGGTAATGATTGCGTCCATATCGTTAATGGAAGAAATTTGCGCAGCTTCCTGACCCACCGCGCCCGCGGCGGAATGCCGGTCAAGCCGCAAAACCGCCGTGGCCGAATACAATCGCGGAAACATGAATTGCAGTGCGAACGCGAGTATCATGGCGATCGCGACGAAATGGATTAGCTTCCACTTTTGTTTGTAAAGAATCTTGCCCAGTTGTCCCAGCAAGCGCGGCGCGTCGGCAGGTAATAAGTCGGAGGCATAGGGCCCAAACGCATACGGCGCTGGCGTTACGCCAGGCACACCCTTAACAGGCAAAGGCCCTGCTCCAATCAGCGGTTGCTCAGAAGAACGGTCTAACATTTCTTTCACTTCCTGTGTTGCCTTAATGCCAAACGACGAAGCCTGAAGCCACCGATGAACCAAAGCCCGCCATTCGATCGAGGGCGGTCGCGCTCAACCGCATCTTGGGATTGTCGGGTATGTACAAGATGTCGTTAGCTTGCAACGAAACGTCGGGCGCTTTGCGATGCAAAATCTGCCGCAGTTCCACGGGAATCTCTTCACGCTTTCCACTTGCCCCGGTTAACCGGTAGATATACGCCCGCTTCGCGGTGAACGCCAACGACCCCTGCGATAACGCCAGTGCTTTCAAAATCGTGGAACCGTCCGGATCGGCCAGCGGATAGGAACCCGGCATTTTCACGTTGCCCACGACAAATAATTTCGGCGCCTCCGGCACTCGTATCTCTTCCCCGCCCCGCAAAACAATGTTCATGGACGAATCTTTGGCCGCGAGCAAGGCCCGCAATGGAATGTGAAGCGGGCTCTTTTCGCCGCCATCACTATTGGGAAAAGAAACAATCACTTCCGGCCCCGCGTCGGCGGTAAATCCTTGCGCGCGCGCGATGGCATCCAGCAAGTGCATTTCACCAACTGCCTGAAAATTGGCCGGCATACGCACCGCGCCCACTACACTGACTCGCCGGCTGCGATATTCGAGCACTGCGGCCGACACAATCGGCTCAACCAGAAGCTTTTCCTTCACCAATTCCGCCGTCACCGCGTCGGCAATTTTGGCGGGCGTTAAACCAGCCACAGGAACGCCCTCCTTTAGCAGCGGCAGCATCAGTTTGCCATCCAGCGTTACTCGCGCGCTGCGCGACAGCTCAGGCGAACCGGTCACGGAAATGTAAATCAAATCTCCCGGACCCACCGGTTCGAAACCGAGATTGCTATTCCACGCCTGCGTTCCTTCCGCTTGTTCTAATGCTTGACCGCTGTTACTGACCGGCGCTTGCGCACCTTTAGCGATGACGCTCAAAACCGTAACTAGGAACAGTAAGACTTTCTTGCTCTTCATCATCGTCTTTCGTCGCTATCTGGAGAAATCTCCCGGAGCTGCTGGTTCTGTGTGAAACCAGATCCACAGAAATGCGGCAAATCCCACTAACAAACCTGAAAAAATCAGCCACTGAAACAGTGCTCGCCCTGGGCGACTCATGGCTTGGCGAATCTCCCAGTCAACACTTCCTCGTACAACTGCTGCGTTCGATCGATCATGGTGTCCGCCAGGAATAAAGTTTCGAAGCGCCGCCGGCCAGCGCGGCCCATAGCTACTCTTAGTTGCTTATCGGCAAGCAAACGCTGTAAGGCGTTGCTTAATTCCTCCACCGATCCAGCGGGCACCAACAAACCGGTCTCGCCATCCACCACTTCTTCCGAAATTCCGCCCACGTCGGAAGCAATCACCGGCAGACCTGCGCGCATGGCCTCTAAGATGCTAATGGGCAAGGTTTCCGTCTTCGACGCCAGCACGAACACATCGGTCTGCGCCAAAATTTCCGGAACATCGTTGCGCGCACCTTTGAACTCCACCCGCTCGCGAATGCCCAACTCTGCGGCCAGCTCCTTCGCGGCAGATAGAGTCTTGCCGTCTCCCACCAGCTTCAAGCGCGCCTGGCCCGCAACCTTGGCGAAGGCCCGCAGTAGCAATCCATGATCTTTGAAATCGGTAAAGCGCGCCACCATCGTGCAACTCAACGGCCTGTCATGATCTAATCGCGCCCGCGCGGGGTGCTCCGCGATCCCGTTTAGAATGGGCACGATTTGCGAAGCGCCGCCAATGCGGTACTGCGCCGCGTTGCGCGCGCCCAGTTCGGACACCGTGATGATCCGATCGCACCAACGCGCCGCCAATCGCTCGCAAAGCGGCGCTACCATGCGCCAACTGAAGGGCACGGCGTCGCCAAAAGGCCACATGTGCACGGTATAAACGCACGGGATCCTGGAATAGTTTGCGGCGAAGCGACCCAGAAATCCCGCTTTGAACGTGTGCGCGTGCACCAGGTCCGGCTCAATCCGGCGCATGAGCTGCACCAATTCCTGCAACGCGCGCACGTCATTGAATGGTTCGATCTCGCGCTGCAAGCGGGAAATAAGATGCACCGGAATTCCGCGTTCGCGGCAAGCCTCCGTGAGAAAACCCTCTTCCCCGGTTGCCACTTCCACGTCGAATTGTTCGCGCATCCCCACAGCCAGATCCAGCACGTGCGCTTGCGCTCCGCCATGTTCGGCGCGGGTGACCAGGTAAAGCAGGCGCGGCTTTATAGCGCACGGCGCTTTTCCGACTGTGGGGAGACTAGCGGCGCGAAATTCCGATATCGCGCTCATTGCGCCACTCCGCACAGAGCCGGCACCCGCTGTTGCGCAACGCTTGTCACGTCACCCATGGAAAGTGACACCATGCCGCACTCGCGCCGGCATTCCTCAAACGTGTGCAACACCCGATGAAGAAACTCCAAGTTCCGCGCTGGGTGAGGAGCAAAATCTTCCGGGTGCCACCACAAGTGAAAAACCTGCTTTTTTCTCGCGGCCTGCTTCATCGCTTGGGCAATTCGTTTCAGACGCACGCCTTCCAATGCCCGTAGGGCCGGCGTAAAGGGCCGCAAATAGCGGCTCGCATCCACCGCGATCGGAACGGAGGCAATCGGAGCGCGACCGCATGGCCATCCCCATGTTTGTGGCCCATTCACGTTCCAATAAGCGTCACTCAGGCGCAATGCCCGCGACCATAGCCGACGCTGCTTACTAAAGGGAGCGGGGGCTTTTGCGGCCGCCTGTTCGGTGCCTCGATAGCTGCAAAACCCTGCTGCCGCCAGGGCCGGCAGGTATGCGCCGCGTACTTGGTTGCGCGGAAATACATAGGAGCGCAGCCGGTAACCCGAATTTTCGGCAATCCGCTGCGCACTCGCCAGGTCCGCTCTGAACTCGCGCTCGCTCTGTCCCGCTTCGAGTGAATAGTAATGCGAATATGAGTGCGATCCGATTTCCTGGCCGGGTTGCTGGGCGATAGATCGAACCAAAGATGGCGCGAAATGAAACGGATCGTCTTCTTCGTCCCTCCCCAGGCTTTCGCCATAGGGATTTAGTTCACGCCGCTCATACTTCGGTACAACTTGCGGCCTGCAGGCGTCCGCTTCATCGCGCGTCCGCGCAAACAATAAGCCAACCGTCGCCCACGTCGCGCGCACGGCATGCTCGCGAAAGGCGTTCAGGATTTCCGGCACCAGCGCGCGCGCCGCCAATAAGCGTCTGCGCTCCGCCGCATCCAGCGTCCGCTGATCACGCACGCCCCAGTGCAATTCAAAATCGAGCGAAATGATGAGCGCGCCTTGTCCGATTGCACCTTGGGGGAATTCGCGCAAAACGGGCGCGGTGTCAAGCGCACCGCCCGAAATGGCTGAGGGTTCGTTCGCTGTTTGGCGGTGCGCAGCCGCGCCCTTTGTGCTCATTTAATACGCTCCCGCACCGGAAAGAACTGCGCGCAACGTACGGGCGATAATCCGCGCATCCAGCCGCAACGACCAGTTCCGCACGTAGAAAGAATCGTAGTTTACCCGCTCCTGATAGGTGGTGTTATTACGGCCCGACACTTGCCACAAACCCGTTAACCCCGGCCGCGCGCGCTCGTAAGCCGCATATTGACTTCCGTATTTCTCGATTTCTCGAATGACAATCGGGCGCGGGCCAACCAGGCTCATATCGCCTACCAAGACGTTCCATAGCTGGGGAAGTTCGTCTAAGCTGAAGCGCCGCAGAAATCGCCCGATGAACGTCACGCGCGGATCCTCTTTCAGCTTGTGAACGCTGGCCCATTCCGCCCTGAGACTTGGATCTTTCCTCAAATAATCGTGCAGTCTTTCGCCCGCATCGATATACATGGTGCGGAATTTCAGCGTGGTAAACGCCCGGTTCCCCTTACCGATCCTCACTTGCCGGTATAGAATCGGGCCGCGGGAACCAAGCCAGATCGACAGTGCCGTCACCACAATGAAAGGCAAGCTCAGCAGACCTAAAGTGATCGCGCCTAGCAGGTCGAATGCCCTCTTCAGCTGCCCGGTTTCGCGCTCATCGAGATTGGCTCCGACCAGCAGCCCCAGTTCACGTCCATCCGCACTGCGCGTCGCCAGAGTCGTTGGGCGCCGGGCAATTTGCGGAGCTACAAATAAATGCCGGAAGATTTCGACCGATTTGCCAAATAATTCTTCCGTCGCCACATCGCATTCCGCCGGAATCGCCACAATGCCGTATGGAATGGCGCAACATTCCACGAAACTCTTGGCCCACTGCGGCGCGCCCACCACGATGTCCTGCCCTTTTACTTCCGGCCATTCCTCTGCTCCATCGGCAAAGATGGCGGCAACCCTCACTCCGGGCTGCGCATTGCCCTTCGCGCGCTCGCGTTTCGCCAGCGCCAGGTAAACGCTACGCGCACAGGGCGAGGCGCCCAGAATGACAACCGGCAATGTCTCTTGCTTGATATCCTTCGCCGTGAACGAACGGCGTAATAAGCGCACCAGCAAGAGCGCCAGGAGCGTCAGCAGCCACGCCAAGACGAACTGCGCGGCCATGGCTTCACTAGCGACCCGCAACGCAGCGATCAGCGCGCCCGCCGCAAAGCCTAGCGCTGTGCCCGTCACGAGCGTGGTATATTCGCTGCTCCACTTCACCGGGAGTCTGCGATAAGACCCCATGAGTGCCAGCAGCGCAATGGTGAACGGCACAGGAGCAAAATCGCCTATCACAAGCGGAGCCGCATCCGCATGATGAACAAGCTGAGCGCTCAGCGTGATGAGCAGCGAACATATTAAGCTGTCGCCCAGCGCTAAAACGGCCGCATAAACCGCATGCCGGTTTTGCTGAACCGGCATGGGCGCATTAATCCTGCTGCCAAGGGCGGCACTGCTCATGGCATCACCGCAATTTCTACGCCCAAGCTGATCAAGTTTTTCTCTCCGACAACGACGAGTAATTGGACACACTGCTGTGGAGCAGGAATCGGAACGGTGGCTAACTCGCTATTCGGACCAGCCGGAATCCTGCAACTTCTTCCAAAGACAAATGTTCTGTTCTCTATTGGTTAACATACGGAGCGGGTTTGATGGAACGCGCGGCAGTACTAAAACTTCTTGCGTTTTTCGTGTACCAGGCAAACTAAATAAGCAAGGTCCCGTCGAGTTTAATGCCCGGAAAAACCACCTATTTCTGCCATTTTCAGCGGCCATTCGCAACAACAAACGGAAATATCTCTGAAATACCGAATTACGATTCGCAATTACTTTGTGAATGGGCCGTAATGACCAGCGCTATAGCCGGAAAACATGCCCGTGGGACGTCAAAAGAGGGAACGCCAGTACTACGCAAGAAGGCTCCCCACCGGAACCACTTATTTGGTACGAAAGCGAATGCGTGTCACTCATCTCGCTTTGCTGTTTGGCGTTATAAAGTTTAGGAGCAGTAGTCGTCTTCAATTACATCGTGTGCTTTTCTGCGTACCCCGATTAGCGACCAATTGCTGGTCATCGCTAAACTGAAAATATCCATGGGGTCCGGGTTTTCCACGCGCTTCTGGCTGCTCATTGCCGCCACATTTCTCGGTTTCCTCGGAATGGGAACCGTTCTGCCGGCCATGGCGCCGCACGTCCGTTATGACTTGGGGGCGTCAGATCGAACCGTCGGCTGGGTCATCGGCATCTTCTCGTTTGTCGCACTCGCCAGCCGTTTCTTTTCCGGGCCTTTGGCCGACCGCCGCGGGCGCAAACTCGTCTTCATGACCGGACTTACAAGCTGTGCCTTCGCCGGCATGGTTTATCTGTTGCCCTTGCGCCTAAACGGCGCTTTCCTCGGGCGAGCACTGCAAGGTTTCGGGGAAGCTTGCTTGTATACAGGCGCTGCCGCCTGGGCCGTCGAAGTCGCGGGCGTTCAGCGCAGCAGTCAATCGCTCGGTTATTTGAGCAGCGCCATCTGGGGTGGCATTTCCGCAGGTCCGGCGGTCGGTCACTGGGTCGGATCGTTTCAACACGCCGCGCTATTGCAGGTGATCGCCGCTACCGCCGGTTGCGCGCTGGCCTTCTTTGTCCGCGAGGATTTCCGCCCCTCCGGCCATCACGCCAAACGCTCCTTTGTGCCTGCTTCCCTTCTCATGCCCGGTCTTGCCATCGGCTTTGTTAATGTTCACTATCCAGTCATCACCGGCTTCCTGATTCTGCATCTGGCTCACTATGGCGGTTCCGGCCCCGCCGCTTTCTCCGCCTACGCCCTCACCATTTTGTTCTCTCGTTTCTTTCTGGGCAGGCTGCCCGATTTGATTCACCCCAGCATCACCTTCTACACGGGACTCGGTTTCATGGCATGCGGACTCATTTGGCTCGGAACGGGCCCGCGCCCCGCGTTTGCGATTACCGCAGCCATTCTGCTCGGCTTCGGCTTTTCATTCCCATGGTCCAGCGTCGCCAGCACTGTTCTGCGCCGCTCTCCGAGCCAGCAGCATGGCTCCATCATCAGCTTCTTGAGCGCATTTTACGACCTCTTCGTCGGCGCCAGTTCTTTCACTGCTGGAGCCGTAGCCCAACGTTTCGGCTATCCCATCGCCTTCTACATGGCCGCCGGCGCGCTATTAGCCGCTGCCATCGCCGCCCGCTTTGTGTTTTTCCGACCCACGCCCAGCGGCGTGCCCTCACATTTTGTCGAGCAACTAGAGACGGCGGTGTAATATGCTGATCCGTCATGACTCGTTTTTCACTCGCCGCGGTCGCCGTGCTCACTGCCTCTGTCTTTGCGCAAACTCAACCGCCGCAAATTCCCTTTGACGCCGATGTCGATTTTCTAAAGCTGCCGCCCGACCTCTATCTGGGCGAAGCAGCCGGCGTTGCCGTCAATTCGCAAAAGCATGTCTTCGTTTTTTCGCGCGGCAACTCCACTGGGCCCGCTTACGCCGCCACCGCCGCCCAGCTGCTTGAGTTCGCACCGGATGGCACTTTCCTTCGCGAAATCGGTAAGCATCTCTACGCCTGGTCCTACGCCCACGCCGTCAAAATCGATAAAGACGACAACATCTGGGCCATCGACAAAGGCTCAGATATGGTGATCAAGTTCAACCCGCAAGGCCGCGTCACGATGGTTTTCGGACGCAAAAAAGAAGCTTCCGATGAGGCCGGTCCTTGGACCCGCGTAAACCCTCCCCGCCCCGCCATCAATGGCGAATTTCGTCAACCAACCGACGTGACCTGGGATCTGGACGGCAATATCTTTATCAGCGACGGCTATATCAATTCGCGAATCGCGAAATTCGATAAGAACGGTCACTGGCTCAAGCAATGGGGCAACGCCGGCAGCCAGCCCGGTGAGTTCAATACGCCGCACAGCATGGCTGTCGATAACACAGGCAACATCTATGTGGCTGATCGTGGCAATCGCCGCATTCAAATCTTCAACCCCGCTGGTACATTTCTCCGCGAAATCAAAATCGATGTGCCCGTTCCCGCCGACGCCCAGCCTTGGATGGGAGACCGTCCCACGCCGCAAACTTCTCTCAGCATGCAAAGCGGCGCGCCCTGGGCCATCTGCATTACGCCAGGAGCAAAACAGTTTCTCTATGCCGCCGACGGTTTTCCCGGCCGCATCTACAAGCTGTCTTTATCTGGTGAGGTGCTGGGTGTGCTTGGCTCCAGCGGCCATTTGCCAAAAGAATTCGGTTGGATTCACGAAATGGCGTGCCCTGCGGAAAACGAACTATACGTCGCCGAAATCCTCAATTGGCGCATCCAAAAACTAGCGCTGCATCCGTGAACGCCGAGTTACGCCGAGGTCACCCGCAACGCCAAACCCGTATCGAGATAAATGCCGCCCGCAAACTGCCGCGGCCCCGCATGCACCGACGATGCGATATGCATCGAAATATACTGCGGGGTCACCTCATCATCGCGCCCGTTAAAAGGGTTCATCAGGAACAGCCGTCCCTCGTCGGCCCGCAGCAACACAGGATGCACCGCCAATCGCGCATTCCACATCTGCGCTTGAATCATCATCAGTCGCGCCCCATCCGCCAAATCGTCGCGCAAGTTCAAACGGGGACTAGCCTCCACGCCTAAATCACGCACAAGGTGGTATTCCGCTTGCGCTTCGAACACACGCAGCCGGTCTTGGATCGCGACGCCGCGTGAGGTGTCTTGCCGCGCTGAAACCGCCAGACCCAAGCGAACCATGTGTAACCATGCAGCGCGTAAACAGTCGCCGCGATCACCTCGATACAACCCTTGCTGAATCAGCCCGTGGATCGTCAGTTCCTCTCCGCGCTTCTCCGGGTCAAACTTCAGCAGACTAAACTCGGCCAGCGTGACGAGCGTCGCGGTAGCCACCGCGCTCTGCTCATGGAACTGCCGGCAAGCCAAGCGCACTACTCGATCGACCGCCCGTCCCAGGCGTGTTCCGGATCGGGATAAAATCCCACCGAGCCATTCGACGCCAGCAGCCAGCCACCCGGCACTTTGGCGCGCAGCAAGCGAACGGGTGCGGCTGATACCTGCTGCCAATCCAATCCTGGCCCCGCCGCCGCTGTGCCCGCTTCACCGTTATGCTCAGCCGGCGGCCTGCCGCCCACCTCCCGAATCGCCGAGTCAAGCAGCGTTTCGCTGGCTTCAAAAAGCTCGAACAGATGCGTAAACTGCACGCACCCGCGCTCCCGCTTTAAGTTCTCAATCATCGAGCCGAACGGGATGAGGACCGGCGGCTCAGGCAGCGGCAGCCCACTTCGCTTGTTCAGTTTCTTGACTTCAATGGTTTTCGTCAATTCGTAGCTGGACACGAACGGCTCCTGACCCGGATATTGCAACAGGAATGTGGCGTTCTTGTCAATATTCCAACTTTTCCCATGCTTGCTGGAGATCCGCAACCGAAATGAGCGGCACGACCACACGCCGATGCTCGTCTTCCTTGATTTGAAATTCCAACGATTTTGCAGCTAAAAGCTCAGCTAAGCGCGGATTCCCCCATTCTGCACGATCAAAATCTTCAAACGCATACAGGCGGTACTTCCCCGGTTGGAGCGAATTCCAGTGGAACTTGCCATCCGCATCGGCTACTTGTTCAATTAAACGATCAGGTTCAAGTTCGTTCTCAAGCAGCAGCGTACTTCCTTCGCTTAGTCCATCTCGAACACCGCTCACCTGGCCGTCCAGACTCGCCGCCGCCGAGCTTAAGAGGACATCTATGGAAGCTGCGGCGCCGTTTCCGATCTCAAAAGAATGCGCAGACTGGGTTACGCCATCCACCAGCAAGCGTTTAATAAAACAGGAAGGCCCATCTGCAGCCATCTGATACATTCCAGGCCACACAATCGCCTCGAATTTGTTCTCAGTGGTCCGCTCGGCGTCCGCAGTTTCCGCCATATCTCGTTCTGTCGGCTCCAGCCGGAGACTGCGAGGAATGGAACATTTCGGCTTCGTAGGCCCTCCTTCTGTGTGTACCGTAATCAAGAGGTCCACCCGCGGTGGACACTCGACGACTAAGCCATCAACATCCCCACTGGTCAGATCGATTCGCTGCCGCTTGACTCCAGGTCCCTCAAGAACGTAGCGACCCGGGCGAATGCCTTCGACAAGGAAACTGCCGTCGTCGTTTATTGTTATCGGTGCAGAAAGTCTCGGCCCTGCATTGAGTTCTCCTGTCAGATACAGAAGCCGTGGAGAGATATTTAACAACTCACGACACGCCTGACCACTCGCGTGGCGACTGCCAGTCCTCGCCAATGTGATGGAAAAGTTTGTCAGTTCTTGCCCTGCGCTGAGGCGAATGGGCGTAGCCTCGGTGAACGAAAGCGAGTTCTTATAGTAAGTGTTGACCTCTATTTGGCGCTGCGGCCGGCCGACCCCGTCCAGAAATGTTTTCGTGACGAATCCCGGACCTTCGCGGACGGGCTCCGCCACGAGGAAATAGCTTCCTGCTCGCAAGCTGGCGAATCGGTATCTCCCGCGATCGTCTGTGATAGCGCGACAAACCAAGTCTGGCTGCAACTTACCGTTCAACCAGCGGCTCTTCAGGACACCGACCGAAGCCCCCTGCACCGGGTCCCCATCTCCATCCAGAACAAGCCCGCTGATCACCGCTTGCGGAGCCATCTTTATCGGGCCAGAGATAACGACACCTCGCCTTCGACATGCAGAACCAAGCCCGCACCGCCGGCTCGCTTCTCGCCATATTTCGTACTCAAATATCGAGCACGCGTCGCTTCCATGGCATAATCACCCGTCGCCAAGCCTTCCAAGCAAAATTCTCCATTCGAATCGCTTATTTGCCGCACAGGCAATGCCGAATCCAGTTGCGGATTTGCGAAGACCTCCGTCCCGGCGAGCGGTCGCAGAGTGAGAGCGTCCACCACTGTTCCGCGGATTGAACATGGCGACTGCGCCCATAGCGCCGCCACGAAAACGAGACAAGATAGCAACAGCCTCATAGCCCCAGCATGCTTAAGACGCGCCGTAGTTCACCCGGAGACAAGATGGGGGGCTGGATTTGCAAGCGGCCAGCCGGTACCAGCTCAACCTCGGTCCCACCCTGTTGAATTTGCCCGATGAAATCCCGATTCTGCAAGAGCTCGGGATCGACACCCGGGATTGCAACAGCATAATATTTGCCGGGAGGCACTCCCTTGAACGAGAAATGGCCGTCCTGGTCAGTCTTCGCCCGCAGCAATCCCATGTCGTCGAGGCGCGCCGATTCCGCCGCTAAAACCACGTTCAGACCGCCCACATTCTTCGCTGAATCGGACGGCTGAATCGTTCCCTCCACCACCCCCGCTCCGCCGCTGACAATAAGTTCAACCTGCGCGGCGCCGCCTGTCAACGTCACCGATCCGTTCGGCATCTCAACACCGTTAGAACAGATGCTCTTTATATAGCTTCCCGGCGAATAGCGGGGGAGGGAGAACACATATTCGCCCGGCCACACCTCAATTTTGAACGTGCCATCCGGCTGAATGTCGATATCGTAAGGCTCACTTGCCGGCGAACGCAAGTCTCTTGCGATCAGATCGAGCGCTACCGGCGCGCTGTCATTTGGATCCGATGACCGCACAACCCCCTTTACCAGTACTTTGTTCGGCGGCGGAACAATCAGCCCGTTCACGTCGGAGGTCTTCACCGCAATGAAAAGCCGTGTGATGACCTGCTTCTGCTCATCGCTGCTCAATTCGATATCGTAATTGCCTGGAGCAACTCCGGAGAAATCGAACGATCCGCCTTGTTCCCCTTCCTTCTCAAGCTCAAAAATTCCATCGCCGAAATTGTGAGCGTGTGCTTCGAGCACCAGGCCCGGCTTGTCGCTCAAACTACCGGACGCCAGTTTACCCCTGATATGGAAAACCTCGCCTAGGAGCGTCCGCATATCCATTCCGGACAAGTCTTCCCCCGCCTTCACGGCAAGCTGTTCGGCGTCATCCGGACTTCGCGCATTCGGATAGCAAGTGGAAAGAACGCGCTTCTCTCTGCCTCCCGGCTTCTCGACAAAACTCCTGAACGAACCTTGCGCGCATAAAATGTAGCGGCCCGGCGGCAAATTGGCAATCCGAAACTCGCCTTCGTCATTCGTCCAAACGCCATCAGAGCGCTCATAGCCCCGCTGGCCGCGTAACCACTGCGGATAGACTGCGTAGACCAACACCTTCTCCAACGGCTGGCCTTGTTCGTCCAATACTCTGCCGCTCAGCACAGGACAACGCGGCAATCTAACGGTCAGATCGTTCAGCTTGTCTCCGGCCTTCAAATGCAAAGTCGTGCCGCTGCCTCCTGGCTGGCGCGCTCCAAACTCACTCTTTAAATAACCAGTGCGTTCGCCCGTCAAATCGTAGTTGCCCTCACGCACTCCCGCCAGCCGGAAATGGCCCGCGGAATCGGTTGTGGCCACGTAACCCAGTGCCCAGTCAGACGAACGAACCAGCCGGATCGTCACCTTTCGCAGAGGTTCGGCCGTGCTAAAGTCGACCGCAGTCCCGTCCAGAACGCAGTCACGCGCGACCGGTTGCTGCCCCTGCATCATCAGGCAGGCCAAGAGCAGTGGAGCTCTCGAGAAACAACTCGACATAACTCTCCAAAAAGAAATTGAGACGCGTTTGCGAAGCGGAGCGTTCCGACGCGCTAGCTGGACGGCCTAAGCGGCGCAAGCCGCGAATCTTGCGAGGCCAACGCAGATAGTTGGCGCGCCACGGCTTTGAGCTCCGAGCCCAGTGCGTTCTCGTTCCATCTGTCGAACTGCTGCTTCACCATCGAAACACTAATCGCGGCAATCACATCGCCCTTTGCGCCGTGAATGGGCGCACCGATGCAGCAAACGTTCGGCAAATATTCCTCGCAATCCAGGCCATACCCGCGCCGCCGTGTCGCGGCCAATTCCTTTTCCAGCAGGTCCCGGTCGGTGATGGTCTTGGCAGTCTTTTTCTCAACGGAAAAATGCTTCAATACCTCACTCAGCGAAACCGCATCCATATTCGCCAGCACTACCCGGCCCAATGCCGTGCAGTAGCAATCTTCCGTCGCCCCAAAGCGCCGCCGAAAAAACGGCGCGGTTGGAAAATTGATCTGTTCCACCAGGAACAGTTCCATTGCGCGGGGGTCGTAAACCGCCATATGGCTCGAACTTTCCAGCCGTTGCGATAAATTCCGCAAAAGGGGGCGCGCCGCGTCCCGCAGATCGTGGCGCTGGAACACGGTCAGCCCCAAGCGCATCAATGCCAATCCAAGACGGTATCGTCTGGTAGCCGGATCCTGTTCAATATACCCGCAGGATTGCAGCGAATTCAAAATCCGATGAACGTCGCTCGGAAGCAGGCCGCAATTCTTCGCCAATTCCGTAATTCCAACGGAGGGATAATTGCGAAACTGATCTAAAACTCGGCAAACCTTAGTGATGGTCGTGGCTGGTTTCACGTTCTAATCTTTCTTGATCAGCACTAAGTCAACGAAGCGGGTGCCAGTGCGGCCGCTGGCCCTACACTTCTTCGCTTGTAAACTATAGCCGCGATTTCAAAAACAGTCAATAGGGAATCTCGCAATCCACCGTGTGTTTTGGTTCATCTTCGATGGCATAACGCCCAAACCGGTAGTTTACCCCCGCCTGGCGCGAACCCGGCGCGCGCCGACCTGGATTTTCAACATTTACGTCGACAACTCAGCCCACGCCGTCTTCTAAATGAGACACTTCAGAACAGGAGCCCGCCAAGAAGCAAGCAGCAATGCCGAGGCCTTGCAACGTCTAATCGCGACGGCCTGATTGGCTTTGTTCAAGGGCCCTCCCCCGCGGAAATATAACTGGGCGCGTTGACTCGGACATCCCACACGCGTAGACTCCTGGTAAGTATTGAAACAAATGCCGAATCCAACAAGCAACGTGTCCCGCAGACGCCTCTTTCAGGGCGCGGCTACCGTTGCCGGCACCGGTTTATATTCCTTTGGCAGCGAACAATCACGCGCCGCAGATAGCGCGCCGCGCGTGTTGGCCCTCATCGGCGACCGCTATCACAATCCCGACTACATTCGCGTCAGCCTCGACCGCGTCTTTGGCGACCTCAACCTACCCGTCGATTACACCATCAGCTATGAAAAGCTTTCGCGCGACCTGCTCAAGGACTACCAGCTCTTCGTCTGTCTTCGCGACGGCATGATTTGGCCTGATGGCTACCTGGGACCCGACGCCTACGAATCATATGAGCATGGTCTGGAAAATACGTCTAAATTTCCTAAACCCAAGCCGAAAAACTGGATGACGGAGGAGCAAGGGGCGGCCGTGAAAGAATTCGTCATGAGCGGAAACGGTTTTTATTCATTGCACAACAACAGCCACGTCTCGCTATCGTGTAAGAACTATCGCGAAGTGATGGGAGGCGCCTACATTGGTCATCCCACGTTGCGCCCCTTCAAAGTAAATGTTGTCGATAAGGAGCACCCCATCACGCAGGGGGTCGAGCCGTTCATGGTGAACGATGAACAACACTATCTCGAATACGACAAAGATCACAAATATATCCTGCTCGAATCCGAAAATATTGACGGCTTGGGGTATGAGAACTTCGGGACCAAATCCGTGGCCGGCTGGGCCTACGATTTTGGTAAAGGCCGCGTGGTCTTTACCGCCATCGGGCACACCAACCACGCCATGTGGATTCCCGCTTACCTCCGACTGCAAAAACAAGCCGTGCAATGGCTTCTCAAACAGACTTCACGATAGATGACGCGATTTCCGCTTGACCGATGTGACCGGAAATGTCGTGAGTGAGATCCTGGTACAAGAATTACCTTGCTTTATTTTGATCACAATTCGACGACGCCTCTGGCGCCGGAGGTTGCCGACGCTTTCGCCACAGCTGCCCGCGATTGCTATGGCAATCCCTCCAGCACCCATCGCGCCGGCCAGCTCGCCCGGCAAGCGTTAGAGCAAGCGCGCCGCACGCTCGCCGAGGCTCTTCACGTCCCACCTGCCGAAATCGTTTTCACCAGCGGCGGAACCGAGTCGAATAATCTGGCTATATTGGGTCTGCTGCGAAATCTGCCGAAGCCTGCCCATGCCGTTACGCTTGCGATTGAACATCCGTCGGTACTAGAACCGTTTCGCCAGCTTGAGAACGAGGGCTTGGCGGTCACTTATGTGATGAACGCCGAATCGGTGGGCGGGGCCATTCGCGATGACACTGCGCTTGTTTCCGTGATGCACGCCAACAACGAAACTGGATCCATTCAACCCGTAACCGATATCGCCCGCCTGGTCGCAGGCCGCCGCGCCACTGGGCAAACGATTTATTGCCATTCGGATGGAGTGCAGGCATTCGGAAAAATTCCTGTCGATCTGGCCGGCATCGATCTTTATTCCATCAGCGCGCACAAAATTTTCGGCCCCAAGGGCATCGGCGCACTTTTCGTTCGCAAGAATACGCCGCTGCAGCGCATTCAATTCGGCGGCCGGCATGAACGCGAGCGCCGCCCCGGCACGGAGAATGTTCCCGCGGCCGTCGCTTTCGCCCGGGCAGTCGAGCTGGCAAAAACACCCGCAATTTCATTACGCGATGAATTCGAATCAAATCTTCTGAGCCGCTTGCCTGACATACACATCAACGCCTCTCACCAGCCGCGCCTCCCGAATAGCAGCAATATTCTGTTTCGCGGAGTTTCGGCGGAGGCACTGGTGATTGCTCTTGACATGCGCCAGATGGCCGTTTCGACCGGCGCAGCGTGCAGTAGCGGCTCGCTTGAGCCATCGCACGTTTTATTAGCCATGGGCCTCAGCCGCGACGACGCTCGCTCCAGTATCCGTTTCTCATTCGGCCGCTATAATACGCCGGCTGAAATTTCCGCTCTGGCCGACGCTGTGGTCGAATCCGTCCGCAAGTTGCGCTTGCGCTCCACGCAGGAGGCGCGTCTTGCCGGCTAATCCGCCGATTGCCGTCGCCATGTCCGGCGGTGTCGATAGCTCCGTAGTGGCTGGTCTGTTGCAGCGCCAAGGGCACACTGTCGTCGGCCTCACCATGCAGCTTTGGAATCAACGCCGCCTCCCGGCCCTCGTGCCCGAGGGTGGCGCGACGGGCCGCTGCTGTTCGCTCGACGACGTATACGATGCCCGCTTCGTCGCGTCCGTTCTCAATATTCCTTACTATGTTGTGAATTTCGAAGACCGTTTTGAAAAGCAGGTCGTCAAGCCGTTTGTGGACGATTACCTTGCCGGGCGCACGCCCATCCCTTGCACGTTGTGCAATAACTTCATCAAATTCGATCAGTTTTTCGAAATGGCCGATAGCGTGGGCGCCGAAAAAATCGCCACCGGCCATTACGCCCGCCTCCGTTATGACGAAGCGACGGAACGTTATCAAATGCTCACCAGCATCGACTCCGGCAAAGATCAGACTTATTTTCTCTTCGGACTCACGCAACCCCAGCTGGCGCGCACGTTATTTCCGCTGGGGGGAATGATCAAGCCGGAGGTGCGCGTGTTGGCAAAAGAATTGGGTCTGCCGGTCGCCGAAAAGAACGATAGTCAGGAAATCTGTTTCGTTCCCAATGGCGATTACGCCGCCTTCATCGACGCATATTTCGCCGAGCAAGGAATCGATCCATCGAAAACGGAGGGAGAAATTGTCGACACGTCCGGCCGAGTCCTGGGGCATCACGCCGGCACACATCACTTCACTGTTGGTCAGCGCCGCGGCTTGGGCGTGGCGGCCGCACAACCTTTATATGTCATCGCCACCGAACCGGCCAGCCAGCGCGTTCTTGTCGGACGCGGCGAAGAACTCATGAACAGCTCCCTAACAGCCCGCGACGTCAACTGGCTCTCCATCGCGCCGCCCAGCGAACCGCGCTCGGCGCAAGTCAAAATCAGAAACAAACACAGCGCCGCGCCCGCCACGCTTCTCCCCACGAGCGATCCGTCGCGCATCGAAGTCCGCTTTGTCGATCCGCAACGCGCCATCACGCCCGGTCAAGCCGCGGTGTTTTACGATGGCGACTTGGTTTTGGGCGGCGGCTGGATTGATGCGGGATCGCGTTGAATACGCCATAGCGGCGGCTCTCGTTGCTCTGCTCAGAATCCTGCCGTTACGGATGGCTTACCGCGCCGGCTACGCACTCGCTAAACTGCTGGATCTGGGCTTGCCTAAGCTCCGGCGGGTGGCCGCGCGCAATCTTGCGATGGCCTTCCCCGAACTCTCCGCAGACGCGCGTAGCCGCATCATCGATGGCGTTTTCCGCAGCGTCGGCCGCGTCCTTGTCGCGCTGGCGCGCTTTCCCGCCATCGATCGCATTTCCTATCAAGGCCTAGAAAATTACCAAGCCGCCAAGGCGCAAGGCCGCGGCGTTCTCATCGCCACGGCGCACCTGGGAAATTGGGAGCTCAGTGCGTTCGCGCACGCTCTTATGACTGAGCCGATGAATGTTATGGTGCGCCCGCTCGACAATCCGCTGGTCGATCAAATCGTCGAAAAACGCCGCACACTGAGTGGCAACCGCCTTATTTTTAAGAAGGACGCGGCCCGTTCCGTGCTCAAAGCACTGAAAAACAACGAGCCCGTGGGCATTCTGATTGATCAGAACACCACCCCCTCGGAAGGCGTCTTTATAAACTTCTTCGGCAAAGCAGCCTGCGCCGGCACGGCTTTTGCCAAACTGGCTTTTCATTCGCACGCGCCAGTGATTCCCGGTTTCGCTTTATGGAATGAACAAACGCGGAGCTATGCGATCCATTTCCTGCCTGAGGTGCCCATGACCGGCGACACTGCTGCCGATACGCAACGCATCCACGCTGTGCTCGAACAAGCCATTCGCGAAAATCCTGACCAGTGGCTGTGGATTCACCGCCGTTGGAAGACGAGACCACCGGGCGAACCTTCGTTTTATTGACCCGCGCCGCGCCGCGCAATGGGCCGTTGGTCCAGCCCTAAGACGGCTTCCACCATGCCGTTCAAAGGCGCCGGCACGGTCAGCGGACCCTGGTAACTCAAGTATTGTTTGCCATGCTCGTCGGTTCGAAGTTCGATATCCACTCCAAAGGCTTTTCCGACCTGAGCCAGCGAACCTTCCACGCGTAATGTGCGCGCTTCCGCGTTTTCAGAAACGATCTTAAGTCCGTATGCGTGCACGAACGCCCGTGCTGCCGCCAAATCAGCCGGATTGGCGCGCAAGAATTGCGTGGCTTCCTCGCGGCTCATGTGGCGCGCAGAGCCGGAGAGCAAGTCTTGCGCTATCTCTCCGGCTCCCTGCGATCGGCAAAAAATGATGGTGGGGCTGATTTGCTGGTCCTGATCCGCAGGCTGCCAGTTTCCACCGTCTTTATGGCTGGCTTCGCTGCCAGAAATCGCAAAACGCTGTTCCACCTGGTTCACTAGCCTGGGTTCACTAGCGCTTTGCCGCTCTTGCCGACGAACTGGCGGTTGCCGTTAGAGCGTTCAAGATGGCCGTGCCATCCGGTGAACCTAAACCGGTACATGGATCCCAACCAACCGCCGCGCTGTAATAGCCCAATCCGCTATCGTCGTTGTTGCCAACGGTAATGTCGTTGACATCTGTTTCGCCTAAACTATAAAGCTTCGGCTGAAGCAAGCCTACCGACGTGCCCAACTGTTGATTGAGCAAGGCGATCAGCCCCGCCCACAGAGGCGCCACGGCGCTGGTGCCGCCGACGACAATATTCTGACCGTCGACGACTACTTCGTAACCCGTTTCGGGATCGGCGTTGCCCGAGACGTCAGGCGAGCCTCGCCCCACGAAGGAAGTTTCCGGCTGTGCAGGCACGCCCGCGTTCTGCTGGTAGCTGGGTAAAGCAAAGAAATTACTCACGCCACCGCCGGACGCGCCTTCGTTATTGGCCGTCTCATTCCACACAACCTCTGACGTAATCTGCCCGCCACTCGCTTGTAACGTGGTACCACCGCAAGCCAGCGCGTAGGAACTGGACGCCGGGAAATCGACATGCAACATGCCATCACCCACGCCATCGGACGATCCGCTGTCACCCGAAGCCACCGTTACCGTCACACCCAAGGTTGCGGCGTCCTGCAAGGCCGCGTCCAGCGCGGTTCGCGACTGTGCGGTCCATGAATCTTCCGGACCACCCCAACTGATTGAGACCACCGAAGGCGTGCGCGTTGCATCGTGAACCGCATCCGTAACAGCATCTATAAATCCTTGATCGGTGTTCGGAGCAAAGTAGACAGCAATATTCGCGCCTGGCGCAATGGAACCCGACACTTCAATATCCAGTTCTACTTCGCCATCGGCATCGCTGCCCGGGGAATTGGATCCGCCGTCCACAGATACAGCAGTCACCGAGGGCACCGCCAAGCCAACTCCTGCGAAAAAGCTCTGCAAATCGGCCGCCGTATAACCTCCGCCCAGTTCGATAATCCCAATCGTCTGGCCCGTGCCGTCTAAGCCTTGCGGGTAGTTGTACAAGGCGGCTACTTCCGTCGGTGTAAAAGTACCGGCCGAGCCTGGCGCCTGCTTGCTCTTTACGAAGTGCGCGAACGCCTGCTGGCGGCTATCCAGACCTAGCACAGCGATTACACTATCCTGCAACTCCGCGGGCATGGTTAACACGCCCGTTCGGCCGCGGAATGTCTTATTCAGGGCTGGGTCCTTGTACTGAGCCAATTGGGTTCCGAATGCTTTGCTCACATTCCCGACAGTTCCCCGCAAAACTACCCGACGCTTATCCAAGCTCGCCTCGACCACGCTCAGGTGGTGCTCGTGCGCGAAATGTTCCACTGCTTTGACATCCGCCGGATCGGCGCCCATCTTCTTGGCAAATTCTGCGCGGCTTAAGCGCGGAATTGATCCGGACGTCGGAACGGGCGGCCCTATTCGCCGCAACACCACCGTCACACTTACCAATGAACTGCTGTCCACTTCACCTATCCGCTCACAACGGGGCGGTATGGTCCTCTCGCTTCCGGGTACGTCCACTCGCTTCTTTGAAAAGATCATCGCTTTTTTATAGTCGCTCTTTTTGCATTGCCTGTCTGCTAGTATTTTTTAAGCTTTTTTCCTAGTGTTTGGATTTCGCCGGCGTCGCGCATGGGCGAAATCCAAACAGGCGGGCCTTACACCGCGCGGCGGACAGCGCGGTAGATCAGCAGCAGAACAATCGACCCCACGACGGCCACAAGCAAGCTTGGAATATTCAAGCCGGTTACACCATTGAATCCGAAGAAGCCGGCGATCCAACCACCCAGCAAAGCGCCGACAATCCCGATCAAAATGTCCATCAGCATGCCTTCCCCCGTCTTATTGACAATCTTGCTGCCAATAAAACCGGCCAAAAGACCTAAAACGAGCCAAGCAATGACACCCATCTGTTTTTCTCCTTTTATCCTTCTATTCTTTTAGCTCTCATTTCGCACCTCGGCAGTTTCGGACTCTTCCCTGCAAACATGGCACCGAAATGCGACGCAGCTAACGTACCAAAACTAGTCGGATGCGCACTACCAGTATCGGATCGCCCGGCCGAATCGGAACGCGATTCTGGCGGGAAGCCGAAGGGCATTTCGATGCCCTTTCCGGAGAGCCGCTCCGGGGCGCTGGGCCGGGGAGCTTTGATGGCACGCCCTTCCCAAATGCAAATTGCCTTCGCGCTCACCTGGTTGGCCGCAGGACAAACGGTTTGGTGCATTCGACCGTTGTCCCAATGCCGCAAGCGGGGCGGATGAGACGAACTCTGAGTTAACGCCACCATCCTCACTCAGCGGGAGGGATTTCCTTTGGATCGCTGTTGCCCACCGCTGATCGCGCCTCTCGCTGCTCCTCGAGAGAAATGACCCGCCGAATAAACGCCGAGTCCCTTGCGCCGACAAGGCGGGTTCCGTTGATGAACAGGGTCGGGGTCCCGCTGACGGCAAATCTCCTTCCTAGCTCAATATCTCGCTCCACGTCGGGACCGGAGTCCCGAGACGCGATACAGCGCCTCAACGTCGACAGGTCCAGTGAGGGAAATTCGGCTCCGATGAAGGATACGCTATCTTGCACGAAAGTCGGGCTCGCCAGGCGTTCCTGGTCTTCGAAGATATGGTCGTGAAACTTCCAAAAGGCCCTGTTGTCCTGGCGTCCTATACACGCGCCCAGCTCCGCGGCCCCGCGGGAGTGTGCGTGGACGGCGAGAGGGAAGTTCCTGAAGACTAGCCGCACATGTTGCAACGCGGATTGGGAGAGGTTTCTTTGCAGCGCATCGGTCAAGCGCTTGCAGTACGAGCACTCGAAATCAGAAAACTCCACGGCGACAACGCGGGCATCCTTGGCTCCGATGCTTGGCGCTGACCCTTGTTGCTGGAGGGTCTGAATATCAATCTCGCTAAGCTTCGGACGTGAGGCCATCGGCCTGCTCAGGTCAGCGACGCTAGGCATGATATACCGGTGGTCGTCGGACAGAAACCAGGTAGCCGGCCTTTGCAGCAACGGGCCGCTCACCTTGAGCCGCGTCAGGCACGACTCGCGCACGGTCGAGACCGCCTCTATCCTAAGGTCGTCAGACGATGCCAAGCCGTAGTAGTCTTTCAAGTAGAGCCGGACATGCTCGAGGTTGCCAGCTGTAATCATCGGGCATGGCCAGCCATTGAAGTAGTGCCCCCAGGCCAGAGCACCCGCGACCGCCACGAATGAGTATGTGGCCTTCCTCGCAATTTTAGGACTGATAGCCCTTAAGCCGCGCGTCCCCGATGTATGCATGGGCTCACCTGCCGGCTACTTATCTGGTGGAGCTGCGGGATATATTTTATTGCGGACGCACCTGCGGAACCCGCCCAGCACAGGCAAGATAAGAAGAATGCCCGCGAGAGCCAGCGGCTTTCGGGACGGATCGCTGGTCGGATCGGAGGGGGGGCCCCCGGCGGGCGTACTCGGAAACGGGGTCACCAAGGCAGGGGCCATCGTCGCAGAAGTCATAGCAGTTCTGCTGATCCTCAACGCAGTTACTCAAATCTAGTCGGTAGATCGAATACGCCTCACTCGTGCAGGCATTGTACACAGGAGCCCAGATGCTCTCACAAACGGCTTGCGACGAGGTCTTTTCGCACTTAGCCATATTTTGGTTATAGGCATTATGGCAAACGTCCAGTTGGCTGTTGTAACTATTGGTAGCGGTGAGTACGCAGGTGGCATACATCCCATCGCACCAATCCGTGCACTCCCGACAGTCCTCGTCGCCCCACAGCCCCTGGGGCGACATGCCAACGCAAACCAGAAGGTACGAACATATCGTTAGAATTGCGCGCATATTGGATTCCCGCGAACTTTCTACCTCAGAACTTTACTCTGGAATAAGGGGAGAGCTCAGGCGTCTGCCCTGCCCGGATTTGAGATATCCAGAGATCTAGCTTTGGGTTCGGCCACCACGCCTTGCAAGAGGTTAGAAAGGTCACCACCGCCTCTTTGTAACCCAGGTCCAGCAGCGACTTAGCCAGAGAGAGATTTGGCCCGTGACTTTCAAGGCGAGAACTTCCCGTTGTCGTAGCCGCAAGGACTAGGTATTTCTGGGCCGCATCGAGGTCATTCCGCTGCAAGGCTCCGCGCCCGAGGGCGTCGTAGGCGTTATACACATTTTCAGAATCTAAGCTATTTGTACTTTGGGAGTTACGGAAGCGTTGCGCCTGGAGCAGGACCTCCGGAGCGAGCGCTTCGGCCGCTATAACATCTCCGGCAAGAAGCAGATCACGAAGTTTGAGGCTCGCCTGGAGGTATTCGCTGAAGTTCTGGTCACTTGACGATGCTAAATCGCTGGACAGCTTGCCCTTCATCTGCTGCTCAACCAGCCTACCCAAGTCGCGAAGCAAATCCCCAAGCAGCTTGCCGGATTGGCTCAAATCCGAAGCTTGGATCGCCGCCTCCAACCGTGAGGCGCGATCTGCTAGCGGCGCGGTTGCTGACGGATCGAGTGCGACGAGCCGCGACGGCGCAACACGGCCCAGCTTCGAAAATATTGTTTGAATATCCGCAACACTCATGCCCGTCCCGCCCGAATCCTTTACCGTGTTCGCGTGGACTGCCGCGTGGAGTTGCATCGCGTGGATGTGCCCTAATTCCGCGTCTCCAACTTTTATATCGTGCGAGAGCGCCGCGCTTAGAGCGCCAAGCGTGCCCGGCGCTAAAACATCCTCCCCCACGGTTTGAGGGCTCCCTGTCTGTGAGCCCAGAGGCTGTGCCGTCAAGCAACAAACAAGGATCGGTACGAGACAACCGCAATATCGCGCGCCGCCGCGCGAACGATTCGACCTTAGGTTCATAGGGCTTCCATCCGTTTCGAAGGCAGACGATTCAGGATGGGAGTCCTGGGCCATCCGCCCCATTTTTTCGATAGCCACTATGACCGACTTGGGGGCGAATGTCAACAGTTGCTATTAGAAGCCACGAAGCGTCGATTGGCGATAGTTTCGCGGGTGGCAGCGTAAAAGTACCGGCCGAGCCTGGTGCCTGTTTGCTCTTGATGAAATGCGCGAATGCCTGTTGCCGGTTATCCAGGCCGGGCACGGCGATCACACTATCCTGCAACTCCGCAGGCATCGTTAATATGCCGGATCGGCCGCGAAATGTGTTATTCAATGCGGGGTTACGGTACTGCGCCAATTGGGCTCCGAACGCTTTGCTGACATTCCCGGCCGTTCCACGCAAAACGACGCGCCACTTATCCAAGCTTGCCTCTACTACGCTCAGGTGGTGTTCATGCGCGAAATGCTCCACAGCTTTGACGTCCGCCCGGATCGGCGCCCATTTTCTTGGCAAATTCCGCCCGGCTTAAGCGCGGAATCGACCCGGATGTCGGAACGGGCGGCCCGATTCGCCGCAACACCACCGTCACACTTATCAGCGAACTACTGTCCACTTCGCCTATCCGATCACAACGGGGCGGTATGGTCCTCTCGCTTCCTGGTACGTCCACTCGCTTCTTAGAAAAGATCATTGCTTTTTTATAGTCGCTCTTTTTGCGTTGCCTGTCTGCTAGCATTTTTTAAGCTTTTTTCCTAGTGTTTGGATTTCGCCGGCGTCACGCGCAAGCGAAATCCAAACAGGCGCGCCTTACACCGCGCGGCGGATAGCGCGATAGATCAGAAGCAGAACAATCGACCCGACCACGGCGACAATCAAGCTTGGAATATTCAAGCCGGTTACACCATTGAATCCGAAGAAGCCGGCGATCCAACCACCCAGCAAAGCGCCGACAATCCCGATCAAAATGTCCATCAGCATGCCTTCCCCCGTCTTATTGACAATCTTGCTGCCAATAAAACCGGCCAAAAGACCTAAAACGAGCCAAGCAATGACACCCATCTGTTTTTCTCCTTTTATCCTTCTATTCTTTTAGCTCTCATTTCGCACCTTCGGCGAGTGCGGAATCTTCCCCGCAAACGTAGCGCCGAATTGCGATGCAGCTAATGTACCAAAACTAGTCGCATGGCGCATTATGGGCGAACAGACTAAAATGGACCTTGCGCTGTCTGCCTAGGGGCGCTCGTTGAGGGATGTAAGGTGGCTGCACCAACCCTAATTAAGAATCGCTACGAAGTAAAAGACGTGCTCGGGCGCGGTGGGATGGGTGTCGTCTACAAGGCTTTCGACCGGCTGATGCGGCGCGAAGTCGCCGTAAAGACACTACGCGACTCTGCCAGCAGTGTCTCCGCAGATTGGTTCGAGCGCGAGTGTGGTGTGCTCTCCACCATTGTGCATCCCAACATCGTTGAGATCTTCGACATGGGGGAGTTTGAGGACAACGGAACTACTAGGCCGTACTTTGTTATGCCCTTATTGCCCGGAGGGACACTGTACGACTTAATCTATCCAAGCGGTACCCCTCTGTCGCCGGAACGCTGCGCGGACATCATCTCCCAGGCGTGCCGCGGTCTGCAGGCGGCCCACGAAAATGGATTACTGCACCGCGATCTAAAGCCACGGAACATTTTCGTGATGCGCGACGATGCGGTCAAGCTAATCGATTTTGGCGTGGTGCGCTTGCTGGGTAGCCAAACAGCCGCTTCCGCCGGCGCTCTGGGCACGCTGCATTACATGGCGCCCGAACAGATTCAGCTGAAGCCGCTCACCGCCCGCTCGGATATTTTCTCGCTGGGAACGGTCTGTTATGAGGCTCTCACCGGCGCGCACCCCTTCGAGCGTAAGAATGAAGGTGAAACCGTTGCCGCCGTCTTAGCACATGAGCCGCCGCTCAGTTGCGCGTTGAATCCGCTGGTGAGCCGGCCGCTCGCGCAAGCGGTGGCGCAAGCCATGGCGAAAGACCCGCGCAAGCGTTTTGAATCGGCCGCCGCGTTTGCGGACGCGTTGCAGCGCGGCTTGCGCAACGAGCGGCCGCATTCCACTTTGCTCACGAATCCACAAAATCGCGTGGCGCGCGCGCAGCGCAGTTTCGCCCGCGGCGATTATGAATTTACCCGCGAAATTCTCGATCAACTGCAAGGGGAAGGCCTGGATGACGACGAGGTCCGCCAGTTGCGGACGCAGCTTGACGAGGCCATTCGCAAGCAGCAATCGGAAGTGGATCTAGCCACCGCGCGCCGTTACTTCGAAAAAGAGGAATATGCTCTGGCGCTCCGCCGGGTCTCCGAAATCTTACAAGCGAATCCTTCCAGTCTGGGCGCCGTTTCGCTGAAGAACGATATCGAAGCCAAAATGAACGAAGTAAGCGTGGCCGATTCGCTGGCGCGCGCCACCGTGCATCTGGATAATGGCGCGTTTGCCGACGCGCGGCGGCTCATTGAAGAATCTCTCCGCTTGCAGCCTAACCACGCCGAAGCGCGCCAGCTCTTCGAAGAGACTGAGCGGCGAGCACGCGATTGGCCCAAGCAGAGGCAGGAACAGGAAGCGCTGTTTGAAGCGGCCCAGAGCGCGTACTTCGAAGGCCGCTTCGACCCCGCGCTGCAAAATTTGGAGCAGTTGGCTGAATTGTCGCGCCACTCGAAGGCGGCCGGGGCGCGCGCTACCGAATACCAGGAATTTTACAAGCGCGTTAGAGGCGATTATGAAGCCCTGCAGGCCATGCTGGTGGACGCCCGCAAGCTGCTGGGCAATGGCGATTTAGACGCCGCGTATTTACTGAGTGAACGGCTCCGCGAGCAATGTCCCGCATGATCCAGACGTCCACGCGCTGAGCAAAGATATAATGGCGCGCCGACAGGAACGCGAGGACGAGTACCGCCATAGCGTCGAACGGCGGATTGCGAACGAACCGGATTTGACCGCGCAAATCCATATCCTGACGCAAGCCGTGCGCACTCGGCCCAACGACGAACATCTTCATCGGCAGCGGCAGCAGGTGCAGGCTAGGTTACAGCAAGTGTCTGAAGTAGTGGAGCGGGCGAAGGCTACGAATCCGCCGCCCGCTTTGACGACGCATTGGAAGAGTGGCTTTGCGTGGGCGATATTTACCCTGCCTATCCAGCGCTGCGCGAGCAGTTGGCCCGCGTGAGGGCTTTGTGGGAGGCCGCTCGCGAAAAGGCCAAAGCCACTCTAAGCGCAACGGTGGCCGCCGCACTCGAGCGCGGCGATTACCAAAAAGCGGCGAGTTCGTTGAAGGCCGTGAAAGCCGATTTTGCAGACGACGCCGATTACCAGCAGCTTAATGGCCTTGTTGAAACTGCGGCAACAACTTATCGAGAAGTCGACTCGTCGCTGAAACGCCTGCTAGTGGCAGAGCACGAAGGCCGGCTGACCGATATTCCGATGCTCTGCCAGACGGCGGCCAATTTGAGCCGCAACATGGCGCCGTTGCGCGAGCAAACCTTCGCGGGCTTAACCGCGACTGCCTCCCGCCTCACGGCTCGCAATTGGCATGTGGCCAAGCAAATTCTGCAGGAAGCAGCGCAACTCGGTACCGTCCCGCCGGCTCTGTATGAAGTAATCAACCAGGAAGAACGCGAGGAAGCGGTGGGGACAGCGCTCAGTGCCGAACCCGGTACGGAACCCGGCAGCCAAGGCGATCTCGTTGCCTTTCGGGCACGCATCGCGGCGCTGATCGACAAATATCCCGACGATCCGCGGTTACAAGACCGTTTGCTTCAAATCGACGCGGGACTGGCGGAACAAAAAAAGCAAGAAGAGAAGCGCGCTTGTGCCGGCGAGTTGACTCTCCTCGAGCGTGAATTAGGCGAAGTGAAAGATCACCTTCGGCTCTGGGATATTCAGACCCGCGCGAAGAGTGTCGCGGCGCCCTTTGCCGCCGATCCGGAGGTTGCCGGATTGCTCGCGGCCATTAGCGAACAGGTGACGCTTTTCGAGCAAGGGGCGGAAGAGCTTTCACGCGACCATATCCAAGATTGTTTCGCCATCTGCGATAAGGTGCTCGCCCGGCGACCGAACCATTATTTATTTCACCTGCTCAGGAATCGGGCCGATGCGCGCCATCGTGAACTGGGAGAGGATTACCTGGCAAGGGTTGAGCGCTGGCTGGCAAGCGAACCCGATTTTGAAAAGCGTCAGGAAATACTAGAAAAGGCGCAGGCGGAATATCCCTTCGAAACGCGCTACGCGGAGGAGTTGCACCACCTGCAGCGCGAGAAAGCGCTGACCGAATCGCTCGCCGCGAAAGCGCGCGATTTTGAAAAACGCGGACAGACGGCGGAAGCACTGGTGCAGTGGCGGCAATTACGCAACATTCATCCTGCCTATCCAAATTTAGACGACTTAATTGGCCATTGTGAAGCGATTGTCGACCGCCAACAACGCAAGATAAAAGTGCAAAGGCTTTTGCCCCAAGGACAATCGCAACTGGCTGCCGGTGAGTTCGCCGAAGGCTACGAAACCTTGCATGAGGCTTGGGGGTTGAGCCAGGATATCGAGGATTTATTACTACCCGCCGCACCTGATCTAATCGCCGCCGCGGGCATCGTCCTACCGACGAACGCTCGACTGGCCGAACAGATGACCTTGCTGGCCCATTCGCTGGATAGTGGCCTGCCGATACCGCCAGAGTTGGGCACCCGAATTAGCGAGGTCCGCAAAGCCGAAGAAACGTCTGAATGCCTGCAGGCGATGCAAGCGCTCCACAACGCCGGAGATTTGCAGGGTGCGCTCACCACTGCCGAAGAGTTCCTCGGTAAAGTTCCCCGACGTGAAACAGGTCGAAGCTCAGCGGCAAGGCATATGGGCGGAAATTGATCAGGCACGCAGACAGCAAGCGCGCGCTGTGGCGTTGGAGCAATTTCATCAATTGCAAAACCGCGCGGCGGACATGAACGCGCCGGAACTCTTAAACCTCAAGAAGGAGGTCTATGAAATTGCGAGCCACAGCCTGGGCGATGAAGAGGTTAAACGGCGCGCATCCATCTTAGATGCTTTCTTCACCAGCCTGGCCGAGGTCAGAGAACACTTGCAAGCCGGCCGTTCAGCGCAGGCTGAAGCGGCCTCCGCGCGTGCGCTGGAAAGATTTCCTGCCAATCCGCTTTTTCAGGCTGCTTACACCGAAGCGACTGCACAAAAGGCCGAGACAGCCGCCAAGTATCTAGAGGACGTGCAGCGGCGTGTTGCCGAAGAGAGCGATTTCTCCAAACAAGCGGCGATTTTGCGGGAAGCCCTGGCGCAATATCCGGCCGAACAGTCTTTGGCGGACAAATCGGCCGCCATACAGGCCAAACAGCAAGAGCTGGACGGCGCGATCAACAAAGCGCACGAACTGGAAAGCAAGCAACTTTGGGGGGAGGCTATTAAGGCATGGGAGGTTCTGCGAAAAGCCTACCCTTGGTACCCAGGCGTGGATGCGGAAATCGAGCGTCTCGGCATCGCTCGCCGCAAAGAGAAGCAGGATGCGCTGGACAGGTGGTTCCGGCAGGTCGAGACGGCGATTCAGACCAGCGATTACGAAACGGCATCCGCCATGATCCGTCAGGCCCAACAACAGCAGCCCGACCGAAAACTCCAAGGACTGGAAGAGAAGCTCAAGGAGGGCCTAAAGCAGAAAGAAGTTTCCGATGCCCAGTTCGCTGAGGGCCAGCAATTACTTTTGGCTGGTGGTTTGGTGGCCGGGGCGCAGGCGCTCGCGCGCGCACACGAATTGCAGCCGGGCGATAAGCAAAGAACCGATGCGATTGCCGCCTTGCTCATTGCACATATTCGGGCCCATATTCCAACCGATTTGGCTGCTTGTGAAGAGCTCCTATCGCACTTGAAGCGTGTCTCGCCCAAGCAAACGCTGCCGGCCGACCTGAGCGACGCGCTGGCCAAAACCCGGCAAGCTGATGAGTCCCGCCGCTTCAATCTGCACAGGATGCAGGAGCAACTAGCGCGCCTCACCAACCTAACGGAAGGCGCGCGCTCGCAGAGAGCTCTGGCATCGGTCAAGACTAAGTTGCGTGACAGCGGATTGCTGAGTACCGAGGAGATTGAGATTCAACGCGCCGCCAAAGCGCTGCTCCGAGAGATCGACGAGCGTCTCGGCGGCTTTGAGACGGCTCTCATACGGATCAACGATCCGAAGATTGTGCCGGCCCCGAGCCGGCGCTCTAACATCGGCATCGCTGCCGGAGGCCTGGTGGCCGTGATCGGCGCGGCGATCCTGTTCTATGCACTGCGACCTCATCCGTCTGGCGTACCGGTTCAGATCAGCGTTCGACCGGACCACGCCACCATCGAATTGGACGGGCAAACCTGCGTCGCACCCGACTGCAAATTCATCTTGAAGCCCGGTGAATACACCATCAACCTCCGCAAAACCGGCTATAAAGACAGAACGGTGGTGATTACCGTCAAGCCGGGAGATTCCACGCCGCTGAACTTAAATGCTGCGCTGGAACCTTTGGCCACTCCGATTTCGAATATCTCGCAACGTGAAGCGGAAACCACGGCCACCGCTGGATTGGCAAAAATTGAAATTAGAGGCGCGCTGCCTCGTACCCGCATCAGACTCGATGGTGAAGATATGGGCGTGGCATCCGCAGATGGCCTCTTCCTGTTACGCGTACCGGCGGGACCACATACCCTCGACCTTTCGCTCGATGGTTTCAGCAATCGGACGATCAAGCGGGACTTCGCGCGCGGTGAAAGTGTTTTACTGGCGGATGGCGCTGTACAGCTAGAACCACGCCAAGGTAATATCCGGCGCTGAATTCACCCCACAAACGCCATGGCGCCGGATCCCCTCGCTATCGAATGGCGATCCGGCGCAACAGAATGCGTTTGGCGGTTTACTGCTTGGCGATCACCAGATTCTTGATCTTGTTATACGTCGCTGCCGGCACAATCTTCTTGGTCACCAGCTCATTCTTCCCTTTGTAGGGACGCCCTTTGATGATTTTGTCGGCATAAGCAGAGCCAATGCCGGGCAGCTTTTGAAGGTCGTCAGCCGAAGCTGAATTCAAATCCACCAAATCAGCGGCAGCTGGCGCCTTTTTGGCGGAAGCGGCCTGCGCGGCGATGGCTGAAGAGTGTGGGATGGCCACCGAAAATGCCAGGGCGACCAGCAAAAGTAGAGATCGAGTCAGTTTCATGAATTGCGCTCCTTTTAATTGTTGTTATTTCAGAAAGCCTTTTAAGAGGCCTTCGCAGCTTTCCAGAATGTTCGCGTTGGCGCCGGGCACCTGACCGTCGGGCGTAAGGTGATTGATGACGTGGGGCAAGAGCTGGGCAACAACACCGCTGGCCACATCAGGCGACACGCCGAGTTTGGACGCGACGTCTTGCACGGCTTGGTTGCCAAGGCCGCTTTGCACCTGCTGCGGAGAAACTTGCTGGTTCGGTCCGGTCGAAACCCATGAACTTGCCACACCACCCAAACCATTTTTTTCGAAAGCGCCCACTAAGCCACCCACACCCCCCGGATAGCTGTTAACCAAATTCATCACGGCGCTGACAGCGGCTGTGTTTCCGCCTTGCGCGTTTGCTCCGCCCAAGGCCTGCTCCGCCAGATCTAATAAGCTCATCTTCTTAATCTCCTTTTTTTGTGGTGTTGTGCCCGCCAGCCTGCAGTCGGGCACAACGCATGGCTACCAGCTTATCGCTGGTGGCCTGTTACTTCTGCGGACACCCGCAAGACGGCTCGGTGTCAGCCGCTCCGCCCAAGGCGGCGCGCCGCCGAACCCTTTGCGCTTGTTCTTACTTCTTGCTGCCAATCTCGGCCTTTGCTTCGTGATAACCAGCCGCTTGGGCTTCGGCTTCTGTCATGAACTTCCCTTGCTTCGTTTTGCCGTACCAGCGGCCGCCTTTGTGATAAACCTTCGTTTCGGTGTTCACCCAAACTTTGCCGCTGGCTTGAGCTGCGGAAATATCGGACGAGGAGGCGTTACTGATAGGGGCGGGCGCGGTCTTTGTCGATGTCTTAGCTGCTACCGGAGCAGGCGCCGCCGGAGCGGGGGCGGCTGCCGGGGAAGCTGCCGGCGTGGCGGCGGCCGTCGCCATAGGCGCACTGGCGGTATCGGTTGATTTCGACTTGCGCGAACGGTGGCTTGCTTTCGTCGATGTACTTGAGGTGTCTGTTGCCGGGGCAGCTGCAGTTGCCGGAGCCGGGTTTGTACTCGTGCTCGAAGTGTCGGTCTTCTTCGACTTGCGCGAGCGTTTCTTGGTGCTGGTGCTGGAAGTGTCTGTTTGGGTGGCGGTCGCTTGCGCAAATGCGCTTATCCCGCCCAATCCTAGTACCAACGCCATCGCGCTGGCCATCAATCGTAAGTGTCTTTTCATCTGATTCTCCTTTTTTCCCGCACAAGCTGGATCTACCGCCTGAGACACTGTGGCCCCAACCTAAGTCACGTGCTGCAAATTAACGAAAGCTCATTCAGTGGACTACGATTCTCTTGTGCTCTGGTAATTCTACAGGCTGGAAACAATAAAGTCTTGAATGTTAGTTAATCTTGGCCTCTCTGGGAGACTTAGTAGTACTGGAACCACAACCCTCACTGGCGGCCGCAGCTCTAAAAGAGCGTTTGGCTAGGGTGCGCTATTGTACAGATTTAAAGCTCGAGAGGATTACTTTGCCCTATTTTTGCGCTTCACTCGGAGTGTGTCTACTCGCATCCATGGGCTTGTTGTCGGCGCAAGAGGCGGATGAGAAAGCCGGCAGGCAGCTTTATGACAACAACTGCTCAGTCTGCCATGGCGGCGACGGATTCGGGGGTGAGCATGGACCCGCGATTGCCTGGCGCTTAGCCAACTTGGACGATAAGCGACTCGAGGATCTGATTCACGGCGGTATTCCGAGCCGTGGAATGCCGGCCTTCCCCAGTGTGTCGGGCGGAAAGTTGAAACAGTTATTGGCGTTTCTGCGCACTCTCAAATCGGATCGACCCATCACATACCAGCAACGCAAAGTGCAAACAACCAGCGGCACAATGCTAGACGGCGCAGTACTGAGTGAAAGCATGCAGGATCTCGCATTGCGAACGGCTGACGAAAGGATACATCTCTTGCGGCCGGCCGGTGACAAGTACCGCGAAGTCACTTCGCAGGTGGATTGGACCTCCTACAACGGCGCATCAACTGGCAATCGCTATTCAATGCTCGACCAGATTCAGAAATCTAACGTGGCGCGGCTGGTTCCGCGCTGGATGTTTACCATCTCGGACGCTCCTTATCTGGAGGGCACACCGGTCGTGGTCGAAGGCATTATGTATGTGACAAGCGCGAATCAGTGCTATGCCCTGGATGCGGGCAGCGGGCGCGAGCTTTGGCATTTTCACCGCGATCGGACGAAGGATGTGGGTGGCGGCGGAGGCAGTGGCATCAATCGCGGCGTCGCGTGGGCGGGGAGCCATATTTTTATGGTGACCGACAACGCTCACTTGCTGTCACTCGATCGCTTCACCGGAAAGGTGGAATGGGAGTCGATTTTAGCGGATTGGCGTCAGAATTACGATACGACGTCAGCCCCTCTCATTGCAGGCGATCTCGTCATATCCGGTACGGCGGGGGGCGAGGGTGGGGCGCGTGGTTTCCTGGCCGCTTTCGAAATGGCGACCGGCCGAGAAGTGTGGAGATTCTGGACAGTGCCCGGTCCTGGCGAGCCTGGCTCAGAAACATGGAAAGGCAAGGCGATCGCTCACGGCGGCGCGGTGACCTGGTTTACTGGTTCTTACGATCCGGCCGCCGACATCGTCTTCTGGCAGACAGGTAACCCGGGACCCGATTACGATGGCAAAGAGCGCGAAGGTGACAATCTTTATTCCGATTGCGTACTCGCGCTTGATCGCAAGAGCGGAAAGTTGAAATGGCATTACCAGTTCACGCCGCATGATACGCACGATTGGGACGCTGCGGAACCGCTGCTGCTGGTAGACACGGACTGGCGCGGCCAACCCCGCAAGCTTTTACTCACGGGCAATCGAAACGGCTTCTTTTATGTGTTTGATCGCCTGGAAGGCCAGCTGCTTCTGGCCAAGCCCTTCGTTCAGAAACTGAATTGGGCGAAAGAGATTGGCGCCGACGGGCGGCCTGTTCTGGCAGAGTTGCCAAAGGTTGGCAAGGGAGTGAAGGTATGCCCATCGCAGGACGGCGCCACCAACTGGTATTCGTCGGCATTCTCGCCGGCAACGGGCCTGTTCTACTTTCAGACACTCGAAAAATGCGATGTGTACACAGACGACGGGCCGGTGGCATGGGAGGCTGGCAAAGGCTATCTGGGAGGTTCACAAGAAACGGCCCCTGGTGAACTTCCCAGGAAAATTCTGCGCGCTTTGGATATTCAAACAGGAAAGATGGTTTGGGAGTATCCGCAGGTTGGCGCTGCCGAGAGTTGGGGTGGGGCTTTGGCCACGGCCAGCGGATTGATTTTCTTTTGCGAAGACAGCGGTCTCTTTATGGCAGCAAACGCTGATAGCGGCAAGCCCCTTTGGAATTTTCGCGCCAACCAGAACTGGCACGCCTCACCGATGACTTACCAGTTCGACGGTCGACAATATGTAACGATTGCCTCGGGTCAAACCATCACGTCGTTCGCGCTACCGGATTAGCATAGTGTCCGATTGCGGACGGTTGATCTCTATATATGGAGAGCACTTCGTGCGGCGGCTTTCGAAGAGACTGGTTTTTCAGCAAGTTGACTGGTGGCAGCGGAAGTGCTTTGGATATTGGCAGAGTTTGAGCCGATGTTAAACGACCTGCAATACGCCTTTCGCCAGCTGATTAAGTCGCCAGCCTTCACCATTGTTGCGATCTTAACGATTGCGCTGGGAATCGGCGCAAACACCGCCATTTTCTCAGTGGTAAATGCGGTTCTCATCAATCCCCTGCCTTATCGCGATGCTAATCGCGTAGTGGTTTTGTACGCGGATCTTCCGAACTTCAAAGACGGATCGATCTCCTATCCCAACTTTCTCGACTGGCAGCGGATGAATGAGAGCTTTACTGTGTTGGCGGCGTATCGACCAAGCGGATTTAATTTGTCGGGCGAAGCCGACCCGGAACATCTTCATGGAGAAATGATTTCGGCTGGATTTTTTGAGATTCTCGGGGTAAAGCCAGTCGTTGGGCGAACCTTCAATCCAGACGACGACCGGCGCGGCGCAGCACCGGTCGCCATGATATCGGAAGGGCTTTGGCGGCGTGAGTTCGGCTCCGTGCGAAACATCATTGGCAGGCGGCTGGTGCTAGATGGGGTGGGGCGCACCGTGGTTGGCGTGGTCCCGGCTAGTTTTCATCTGCGGCTTGAGAACTTTCAAGACGGGCTGCCCAATGACGTTTACACCCCAGTTGGCGAATACAATGATCCAGGGTTCTATGCGGATCGGGCTGCCGGCTGGGGCCTCAAGGCAATCGGACGGCTGAAGCGCGGCGTGGCGTTTGAGGTCGCACGCCAGGATATGGACCGCATTTCACGAGAGCTGACGGCTGCCTATCCAAATTCCGACAGCAATGTGAAAGCAAACCTTGTCCCGCTGAAAGAGGCGATGGTAGGTTCCATGCGCCAGCCGCTGCTGGTGCTTTTGGTGGCAGTCTTCTTCGTGCTGCTGATTGCTTGTGTCAACGTCTCAAATTTACTGCTGGCGCGCTCGACAGCGCGGGAGCGCGAGTTTGCTATTCGTATCGCGGTCGGTGGGGGGCAATGGCGAATCATTCGGCAGCTCCTAACCGAGAGCATTGTGCTGGCGCTGGTGGGCGGGACGCTGGGGCTGCTGCTGGCTCAGTTTGGAACGGCGGCGGCGCTGGCCGCCGTGCCGCATGCGATCCCGCGCGGCGAGGAGATTGGACTGGATTTTCGGGTACTGCTCTTTACTACCCTGGCATCCGTTCTGGCCGGTGCTGCTTTTGGGCTGGCGCCGGCACTGAAATTGCGAACTGTCGATCTGGCCGGCTCCCTGAAGGAAGTGGGGCGATCGATTACCGGTTCGCGCAGCCGCACGCAGCAGGGGTTTGTCATTGCCGAAATGGCTCTGGCGCTGGTTCTGCTCGTGGGTGCCGGGCTGATGATTCGCACCCTTTTCGCGTTGTGGCAGCTTGATCCCGGTTTCGACCCGCGCGGTGTGATGGCTTTCTCCATTGCTCCGCAACCGTCTCTGGTGAAGGAAAGTCCCGCGGCCATTCGCGCCTTCCTACGGCAGGTTCACGACACACTTGCGTCAACTCCCGGCGTTAAAGCGGTGTCACTCAGTTCTGCCTCCACACCGATGGAGGACGACTACGACTGGCATATTTGGTTTGCCGGTCGCCCCAAACCTGCGCATGAAACGGCACTGCCGATGTCGCTCGTGTACGTTGTGGAACCGGATTACCGGAAGACTTTCCGCATCGCCCTGAGGCAAGGCCGGTTTCTGACGAGTAGCGACAACGAGCATACGCCCGCCGTTGTGGTGATTGATGAAAGTCTGGCACAAGCATATTTTCCGGGGCGCAATCCGATCGGCCAGTATCTTGATTTGGACAATGATCCGGGACAGCCGAACCGACGTCCGGCAGCGCGAATCGTAGGCATCGTGGGCCATGTCAACCAGTGGGGACTGGACGACACGGCGCGTCCTTTGCACGCGCAAATTTATCTTTCGCTCGCTCAGATGCCGGATCACGATGTCAGCGACATGGCGCAAGAGGTGGCCGCCTTTGTGCGTGGGGATGGTTCAGCGACACCGGATTTCGTCTTGCTTCGGCAGCGGCTGCAATCTCTGAACCACGAACTCGTTGCATATGGAGGCCAGCCCATGGAGCAGCTAGCGCTGAACTCCATCGCCAGTCAGCGCTTCAGTATGACGCTGCTGGCCGTTTTTGCCGGACTAGCTCTCCTGCTAGCGAGTATTGGGATTTATGGCGTTCTGTCGTATTTAGTGGGGCAGCGTACGCGCGAGATCGGGATTCGCATAGCCTTAGGCGCGTCACGGCGAGATGTGTTACGCATGATCCTGACAGACGGAGCGTGGATGACTTTGCTTGGGATTGGTATCGGCGTTGGTGCAGCGCTGGGGCTGACTCGACTCATGGCCAGCATGCTCTTCGGCGTGAAACCGACGGACCCGGCCACTTTTCTCTGCGTCGTTCTTACTCTTTGCCTGATTGGCATGGTGGCTTGCTATGTACCGGCTAGAAGAGCGATGAAGATTGATCCGCTGATCGCGTTACGGGATGAATAGCGGTTTGAGTCGCTGACCGCCCCCTTGAAAAGCTGGTCGGAGCATCCGAATTCCTTACCACTCCTTGGCAGTCGCGGCCGGTTGGCGGTGTGCGTGGTAACAGGGGGATTTTCACCCTGAGACGAGGCGGCGGTTTGGCCTTATCTTATATTTATGGATACCGCCGAAGAGAAAAAGACAGAATTCTCCGCATCGTCTAAACGCCCCTTGCCTGGTAAACCGCAACGCCGGGTCGTGCGCATCATCGTTCCGCTGGTGATCCTGATTCTGCTGGTGGCGGGATATTTCATCTGGCAGCATCTGAATACCTATGAATCGACGGATGACGCGCAGATCGACGGGCATATCAACTCGATTAGTGCGCGCATCAGCGGCCACGTGCTGGACGTGCTGACGGATGACGAGAAATGGGTGAACGCGGGCGATGTGCTGGTGCGGATCGACCCGAAGGATTATGAAGTGGCAGTGGAGAAAGCGGAAGCCGATTTGTCCGACGCCGAAGCGGCACTACAAGGCTCCCGCAGCGATATCCCGATCACCTCTATCAATACCGCCAGCCAGTTGAAGACAGCGCATTCGGGGCGCGCGGATGCCAATGCCTCGTTGAGCGGTGCACAACGACAATTGAACGCTTCGCGAGCGCGACTGGAGACGGCTCAAGCCCAGGTGCGCGAGGCCGAGGCGAATTACAAAAACGCGAGCGACGATGTAGCGCGCTACAAACAGTTGGTGGGCAAGGACGAGATTTCGCGGCAACAGTACGACACGAGCGTAGCGGCAGCCGAGGCCGCCAAAGCAACGTTAGATGCGCGCAAGGCCGCGGTGATAGAAGCGGAGCAGAATATCAGCGTGGCGCAGAGCGCGGTGGAGCAGGCAAATGCACGCATTACTCAGGCCGAAGCCACGGTGCAGGCTGCCCTAACCGCACCGCAGCAAGTAGCCGTTACCCGGAGTCGCGCTCAGTCGGCGCAGGCGCAGGTCGCTCAAAAGAAAGCGCTGCTCGATCAGGCGAAGCTCAACCTAAGCTATTGCACGATCGTCGCTCCGGTGAGCGGGATCGTTGGGAAGAAGACTGTGGAAACGGGCCAGAATATCTCCCCTGGCGAGCAATTGATGGCGGTGGTGCCGCTCGACGACATATGGGTGACGGCCGATTTCAAAGAAACACAGCTTCGCCGCATCAAGCCGGGGCAAGTGGTGAAGTTCGGCGTGGACGCTTACCATCGCGAATATAGAGGGAAGGTGGAGGGTGTGGGCGGCGCCAGCGGTTCCCGGTTCAGCCTGCTGCCGCCCGAGAATGCGACGGGAAATTACGTGAAGGTCGTGCAGCGCATCCCGGTCCGCATTAATCTCGACCCGGGCCAAAATAACGACCACCGCCTGCGACCCGGGATGTCGGTTGATCCCAAAGTCTACGTCGAATAGTCGCCGGAACACATATGGCAGAAGCAACCGAGCTTGCCGCCCCGGCAACCGCCGAAGGGCCCTGGAAACCTAAATTCAATCCGTGGCTGATCGCCGTAGTGGTGGCGTTGGCGGCGTTCATGGAGGTGCTCGACACCAGCATTGCCAATGTCGCGCTGCCGCACATGGCGGGCAATCTGGGCGCCAGCAACGATGAAAGCACCTGGGTGCTGACGTCCTACCTGGTATCGAACGCCATTATTCTGCCCCTCAGCGGATGGCTGGCCAGCCTGGTGGGAAGGAAGAAGTTTTTCCTGACGTGCATTCTGCTGTTCACGATCAGCTCTTTGTTTTGCGGCGCTGCGCCCAGCCTCGGGATTCTGATCATCTTTCGAGTTGTGCAAGGGTTGGGCGGAGGAGGGCTGCAGCCGATGGCGCAAGCGATTCTGGCGGACACCTTTCCGCCGCAACAGCGCGGCTTGGCCTTCGCGCTTTACGGGATCACGGCCATCATGGCGCCCACGATTGGGCCAACGCTGGGAGGGTGGATCACCGACAATTACTCCTGGCGATGGATCTTTTACATCAACCTTCCCGTGGGAATTCTGACCCTGTTCCTGGTGTACCGGATGGTGGAAGACCCGCCGTTTCTGAAACGGTTAAGGGGCGCCGGCATTCGGGTTGATTACATTGGGATCGCGCTGCTGGCGCTGGGCGTGGGCGCGCTGCAAGTTTTGCTCGATAAGGGTCAGGAAGACGATTGGTTCGGGTCGCATTTCATCGTCACGCTGATCACAGTATCGTCGATTTGCCTGGTTTCGCTGGTCTTTTGGGAGTGGCATCATAAGGACCCCGTGATCGACGTGCGGATGTTCAAGAACTTTAACTTCGCCACAGCTAATCTCATGATGTTTACGCTGGGCATCCTGCTGTTCAGCAGCTTGGTGATGATGCCGCAGTTTCTGCAGACGCTGCTGGGCTATACCGCAGAATCGGCGGGGCTGGTGCTTTCCGCGAGCGGGGTGGTGCTGCTGTTTGAGATGCCGATTGTAGGGCAGCTGACTACCAAACTGCCGGCCAAGTACATTATTAGTTTCGGCTGGCTGGCGCTGGCCTGCGGCATGTATTATTCGACAGTACGGGTGGACCTGCTGATGAGCTTTCGATCGGCAGCGTTGCTACGCGTGGCGCAAGCCTTCGGGCTGGGATTCTTGTTTGTGCCCATCACGCTGGCCAGTTACATTGGGGTTCCAGCGGACAAGAGTAACAGCGTTTCCGGGTTGGTGAATTTCATGCGCAACATGGGCAGCAGCGTAGGCACGTCGATGGTGACAACTCTGCTGGCGCGGCGGGCGCAATTTCATCAATCGGTGCTTTCGGCGCATACGACCAGCTTCGATCCCGCTTTGCGGGACCAGGTGACGGGGCTGAGCCAACAACTGGTTCGATTCGGGCATCAGTTCGGCCGACGCGCAAACGCATGCGTACGGTCTGATTTACCAATCGATGCAGGCGCAGGCGCAGACGCTTGCCTATATTGATACGTATATGGTGCTGGCCATTGGCGCGGGCATCATGTTTCTGCTCGCGTTTATTATCCGCAAGAACGACCCGCACGCGAGCGGACCGGTAGTGATGGAATAGCTTGCGCGCAGAGATACAAGGGGGACATCGATGATCAGGGTACTGACGGTTGAGCGGGAATACGGCAGTGGAGGCGCGGACATCGCCAGGAAAGTGGCGGAGCGGCTGGGTTGGAAGTTGTGGGACCAGTTGTTGACCGACGAGATTGCCCGGCAAATGGATTGTGAACGAGTGGCCGTGGCCGAGCATGAGGAGCGACGAGATTCGTTGTACTACCGGCTGTTCAAAGCGTTTATGCGAGGTAGCTACGAAGGGAGTCTGAACGCGCCGCGCATGAAGCTGGTGGATGCGGACTGCATCCGGGAGGTGGCCGAGCGAGTGGTCACGCATGCGGCGAAACAAGGGCACTCGGTGATTGTAGGGCGCGGTTCAGCGTATTACCTGCGCGACCGGCCGGATGCCTTTCATGTGTTCGTTTACGCGCGCTTCGAAGAGAAGGTGGAGCGCTTGCGGAAAGCGGGCAAGAGCGAAGAGGAAGCGATCCAGCTTGCGGAGACGGTGGACCGCGATCGCGCGGCGTTTATCAAGCAGTACTTCGGAGTAGAGTGGCCAGCGCGGCACTTCTTCCATCTGATGGTGAATTCGACGATTGGGGAGGAGGCAGCGGTGACGACCATACTTGATGGGGTGGCGGCGTTCGACAAGCAACTGGCGTAAGCGGGCAGCGTTGCCGCACGAGCGTATCCGCTCTCTTAAAACCACACCCCGCAGAGGCGGACCCGGCCAGCGTAGCGGCACAAGGGAATTGCGGCTAACGCCGCTTCCTTGACGTTGTCGTGTACGCGGTGTAGCTCGTCGAAGCCGTCGAAATCCTGCCCATACACCATGGTGCGCGGGACTGGCGTTGATCGCTCGGTTTACGTTTGAACCGCTCTATAATTGGATTGCGATGGCATCCGCACTTTCTGCGCCTCCGATCACGATTGAGCAGTACCTCGCTTTCGAGTCGCCTGACGGTTACCGCGACGAACTGATAAACGGAAGGATCATCGTGTCTCCGGAGCCAAAAGCGCTTCACTTTGACGTTGCTGAGAATGTCTTTGAACTATTGAAGGCGGTTTGCAATAAGAAACTCCACAAAGTGGCTCAACGGATGAACCTGCGCTTCCCAGACGTTGACAGTATGCCGAGCCCTGATGTCTTCGTCATCGAGCGGGCGGAATGGCAACGGGTTCGCACCGAAGAAGTTTATCCAGATGGCTCAAAAGTGCTACTCGCAGTGGAAGTGATCTCCCCCAGTAACCGGCCAACTCCATTGCGTGAGAAGGTGGCCATCTACTTGAGGCATGGGATCGAGACTTGGGTAGTCGAGCCTAAGAAACAGGAAGTGAAAGTACATCGCCGCGGCGAGCCTCTCATCAGCGCTAGCTTGCGTTTACAGTCTGTTTTGCAATGGAACGGCAAATCAGTGCCTCTATCCGCAATCTTCGAGTTGTGCTAGAGCTGGAGCAAGGTAGGGTAATACGACAAGCCGTCTTGATAGGGGACGTTTACGTCTAGGAATGTTTGACGTGGCCAGGAGTCACTCGGAGGCGGCTCGAAAGCCGCCCTCGCTGCCAGGAATGGCCGCCCTACGAGCGCCGAGATCTTTTGGCCGCATGACGGACCCCGTCCGCTTCTTTCAGACGGCCGGCAAGGGTGATGGCGCCGGCTGCGATTGCGGCTTTTTGCGCAGTACGGCTGCGGAGAAGAGCGTGATGATGAGCGCAACAGGGAACGGTTCCATGAAAGTGATCGCCGCGTTATAGAACGGGTTTTCGTATAACTCGGTAGACCTTGCTACTTGCTGGCGGAGCGCCTGAATGGCGGCGGCACTCGCGCCCGAGGCTCTCAGTTTCTCGACTTGGTGGGCGCCGTACTTGGCCATGAAATCGTGGAGAATGAAATCGTGCAGAACGGTGAAGTAGAGGATTTCCCAGGTCACGACATAGCAAAGGCAGCTGATCAGGGAAATGGCGATACCGACCGTAAACGCTTTGACGAAGGTAATCTGGCCGTTCGCGACTTGGTCGCGGTACGAGCGGACGCCAAAGAACACCAGCAAGAACGAGAGCACAATGGTGGTGTAGCCGACGACTTCAGCCCTGTCAAAGCCGATCTTGTCGGCGAACGGTACGGTGACCAACATCATGAGCGAGGAAAGAGCGCCGGAAATGAGGCCGAACTTGAGTATAGTTTTTTTCATATGGAGACACGATAGCGCGTGAAACCGTGTTCGTGTCGTCATTCTTTCGGGTGATTTTGGCTGCGGGCCATAAAAATCATGCGTTTGCGTGAGTGGTTCAGGGCAGTAAGCCGAATTCCTTGCCGAGCTGGACGGCTTGGGTCCGCCGCTTGGCCCCTAATTTGTCGAAAACATGGCTGGCATGGGTTTTGACTGTATTTTCGCTGACATAAAGCTTCGTGGCGATCTCGCGGTTGCTCATGCCTTGGGCGATCAGTTCGAGGATCTCGAGTTCGCGCCGCGTGATACTTAGGTCTTCGCGTTTTTTCTGGTTGGGGGCGAATGGTTCACCGGACGGGAGGGGGAGTTCCTTCACGACGAGCTTCTGGCGTGGTCCGCTGAACTTGAGGCCGAGCCAAATGCCAAGGACGGCGAAGGTGGCCGCCGTCAGTCCACCATAGATTTCGATCGAATGCTCGATGACCAGGAACCGATACTCAGTCCATTTCAGGAGGGTAATCAGGATGCCACCGAGTAGCCCGAGGATGAGCACGTGCCGTTTCATAGGTCGCGGAGGAAAAACGATTCAGACCAAGATTAGCGCGCCCGTGCCGAATGTGGCCACTCGGCAGAACGGCGCGCGAGAGCGGGCTGGCGGCATGGCGAGTGCCGCCAAACGGTGTGCTTGAGGGCCGACGGATTTCGATACGACCTTGAATTTTGCGATACGAACCCAATCCGGGCGGAGAGCCCCATGAAAAAACGAACCCAACGGGGTGGGAACACGTGCTTTCGGGAGGATGTCGCCGGATTTCGAGACGTCGACAGTGAATTTTGCGATACGAACCCAAATTGGGCGACGAGCCCTATGAAAAAACGAACCCAACGGGGTGGGAACACGTGCTTTCGGGTGGATGTCGCTGGATTTCGAGACGTCGACAGTGAATTTTGCGATACGAACCCAAATTGGGGCGGCGAGCCCTATGAAAAAACGAACCCAACGGGGTGGGAACACATGCTTTCGGGAGGATGTCGCCGGATTTCGAGACGTCAACATTGAATTTTGCGATACGAACCCAAATTGGGGCGGCGAGCCCTATGAAAAAACGAACCCAACGGGGTGGGAACACGTGCTTTCGGGAGGATGTCGCCGGATTCAAGACATCGACATTGAATTTTGCGATACGAACCCAAATCTGGGCCGAAGGGATGTTTGAAAAAACGAACCCAACGGCCTTGAGTCAGGTTGGTTCGTCGTGGCGTTCTCGACGCTGATCTATTATTCGGTTTTCAAGGATCGAAGCCGGAAGGTTCCCGGCTTGGCGGAGGGTGGCGCGATCCAGATTTGCTTGGAAGACGCCTGAGACAACCGCCTTAAACTGGTTTGACTTTAGCGCGAGGCGAGGTTCGGCCTCAGATCAGGATGGTCGCAGTCCAAAGAGGCAAGCCTATTTGTTTCATTCGGTTAGTGACTCAGAAATAAATCATCAACGGCTGTGACCGGGCGCACGGGCGATGGACAGAGGCGATTTGACCCAAGGGTGGCAATAGCCAACAGTTCGGCATGCGGCGTGCAAGCAGTGCTTTGTTTGGCGCAGCCGGAAAACCAAAAAGCGCCACGCAGGAGGAGTCAAAATCTATGTCAAATGCCGCATTGAGTGAAATGGCAGCGGCGACTTCCTCAGTCAAGATGGACGAGCGGCTCTCGATGGCATTCGTCCGGGTGGTGGAACTGGCGGCACTGGCGGCAGCTCACACCATGGGGATTGGCGAACGCGAGACAGCCGATCAAGCCGCCGTAGAGGCAATGCGAAAAGCCTTCGACGACTTGCCCATCTCAGGCGAAGTTGTGATCGGCGAAGGCGAACGCGACGAAGCGCCCATGCTTTATATCGGCGAGATGGTAGGCGCACAGCGGGGCTGTCGCCAGCCGGACGTCGACATAGCGGTTGATCCGCTGGAGGGAACGAATCTTTGCGCCACCGGAGCGCCGAATGCGATCGCCGTGTTAGCCGCGGCGCCGCGGGGCGGGCTGCTGCATGCGCCTGATTGCTATATGGAAAAAATCGTGGCGGGTCCGGCTTGCCGAAAGGCACTCGACATTGATAGGCCGGTGGGGGAGAACCTGCGCGCGATCGCGCGGTGTCTGGACCGGCATGTGCATGATTTGGTGGTGGTGGTGCTGGATCGCCCGCGCCATGAGAAGCTGATTCAGGATATTCGAGCAGCCGGCGCGCGCATTCGCCTTATCGGAGATGGCGACCTATCGGCGGGCATCACGGCCGCTGTTCGGGGCACGGGCGTTCACGCCGTAATTGGAACGGGTGGTGCGCCAGAGGGGGTCTTGGCCGCCGCCGCGATCCGCTGCTTACACGGGGAAATGGTCGCACGCCTGGTTGTCAACACTCCTGAATTGCGCGCACGCGCCGAAGCGATGGGCATTCGGGATCTGGATCGGATCTATTCGGCTGACGATTTAGCGCCTGGCAACCAGATCGTCTTCGCCGCCTGCGGGGTGACGGACGGCTCACTGCTAGAAGGAGTACGCTTTTTCGGCGAAGGGTATCGAACGCACTCTATCGTGATGACACTCGCGCCCAATGAAGTGCGCTTCATCGATGCGGTTCACATGACTGACGATCCCGGACCACGGGGGTGCGTCTTTACTAGTAGGCAAGCGGAGGTCGGTGGATTTCGAGCTTCGAAAAGATTAGCGAGGGTAGGCCGATGTGGACGACGGCCGCGCTTCTGCCGCTGTCTTCATGGGTATGAAGAGACGGTTGACCGCTTCCGGAAAAGAAACGAATCCGAAGCCCTTGTAGAACCGTCGCGCCTTTTCATCTTTGGCTTCCACCAGTACGGCTACGGAAGCAATCGTCTTGCTTGTTTCCAGCGCGACTTGGAGCGCATCCGCGAGCAATATCGCTCCCACGCCTTGCGCCTTGAGTGACTGGTCACGTGCCAATCGCCCTATGAGCGTTGCAGGAAAGGCGTTGTAACGAGAGAGCTTGAGTTTCCTGACCAAATCAGGCGGAAGGTCATCGCTTCGGATGTTATCGGCGGAAAGGGTATAAAATCCGGCGATTTGGCCGTTCTCCGATAGCAGCACATAAGGCGCGGCCACTCGTTTACGCACATCTTGTCCCGCCTGCTGCTGCAGGTAGCGGTCGAGTGACTCGACGCCGCATGAGAAAGCGGCTCGTAGGCTGGCGTGCTGCGGCCCAAGAATTTCGCTGCGAAATCGTTGAGCGGAAATGACCTTAGCCCACCACTACTTGCGCGTGCCGCTTCATGGCCGCACGCAGGTCCACGTTAGGGGCGGGCGGATTTAGCAGGGTTTCCACGAACGCCACTCTGTCACGCCGGCTCAGTTCGACGAATTCACTTTCCTGAACGGTGCGTTTTGCGGCCTCGACCACGGTATGGACGACAAAATCGGTGAGCGTTCGCCCTTGTAACTTCGCGGCCTTTTGGCAGAGGGATTTTACTTCGTGGCTGACGCGTACTTCTAGACGGCCTGCGCGCTTGGCGTCTTGGGTATTCGGCATTTTATGACTCTCCTTAACAGCCGAAGCGTATTACTGTTGACGGGAAATCCCTCGTCCTGACAAGTGTACGGCAGATGTTCGTACAAAGCAAGCAATCCAATCCGAGGTAAGCCGTAAGTCCGGCAGTGCGTTTGGGTGATACGCTGAAACTTCCCATGCAATTAGAGAAAGTATACGAGCCGCAGCGGTTTGAGCCGCATTGGGCTGAATGGTGGATTGAGTCCGGCATCTACCATGCGGATGCGAAAAAAGCGCTCGCGGGGCGCATGTTTTCGATTGTGATTCCGCCGCCGAATGTGACCGGCTCGCTGCATATTGGGCACATGTTTGAGCACACCATGATGGATGTGGCGGTGCGCTGGCACAGGATGCGCGGCGAAGAAACGCTGTGGCTGCCGGGTACGGACCATGCCGGCATTTCCACGCAGATGGTGGTGGAACGGCAACTCAAAGTAGAAGGATTGACGCGGCGCGGCATGGGGCGCGAAGCGTTTGAGCGGCGCGTCTGGGAGTGGAAAGAGCAGTATGGCGGGCTGATTAAAGCGCAAATTCGACGGGAAGGCGCGAGCGTGGATTGGTCGCGCGAGCGGTTTACGCTCGATGCCGGATTGTCGCGCGCGGTGCGGGAAAACTTCGTTCATTTGTGGAACAAAGGGCTGATGTACCGCGGCGAGTACATGGTCAACTGGTGCCCAAGTTGCCAGACCGCGATCTCCGACTTGGAGACCATCCACGAAGCGGTAGAGGGAAGTCTTTGGCACATCCGTTATCGCGTGGCAGGCAGCGAAGAGACGCTAACGGTTGCGACGACGCGGCCGGAGACGATGTTGGGCGATACAGCGTTGGTGGTGCATCCTGACGATCCGCGTTATCAACATCTCTTAGGCAAAACAGCGATCTTGCCGATCATGCAGCGCGAGATACCCATTTTGGCGGACAAGATGGTCGATCCGAAATTCGGGACCGGCGTAGTTAAAGTGACACCGGCGCACGATCCGAACGATTTTGAAGCGGCGAAGCGCTTGAAGCTGCCGGCAATTAAAGTGATTGGCGAAGATGCGCGCATGACGGCGGCGGCCGGGCCGTATGCGGGGCTGAATCGCGATGAAGCACGCAAGCGCATTGTGATGGCGCTGGAAGAATCGGGCGAACTGGTGAAGACCGAAAAGTATACGGTCAATCTGAGCAAGTGCGAACGTTCGAAGACGGTGATTGAGCCGCTGGTATCCACCCAGTGGTTTGTACATATGAAGCCGCTGGCAGAGAAGGCTATGGAAGCGGTGAGAAGCGGGCGCATTCGCTTTGTGCCGGACGACCGCGAAGTTTTGTTCTTCCAGTGGATGGAGAATATTCGCGATTGGTGTATTTCGCGGCAATTATGGTGGGGGCATCGCATTCCGGCATGGTATTGCAAACCTTGCGGCGAGATGACGGTGGCGTTAGAAGAGCCGGCCACTTGTCCCAAGTGTGGTTCAACGGAAGTAGAGCAAGATCCCGATGTGCTGGATACCTGGTTCAGTTCAGGCTTGTGGCCGTTTTCGACGCTGGGCTGGCCGGAGCAGACGGAAGATTTGAAGGCTTTTTACCCGACATCGTTGATGATCACGGGCTTCGACATTTTGTTCTTCTGGGTGTCGCGCATGATTATGCTGGGCCTTGAGCTGACGGGTGAAGTACCGTTTCGTGAGGTGCATATTCACGGCCTGGTCCGCGACGCAGATAAGCAGAAGATGTCGAAAACCAAGGGCAATGTGATTGACCCGCTGGTGATCATGGACAAGTACGGCACGGATGCGGTGCGTATTGCGCTGCTGCTTTCGGCGGCGGCAGGAAACGATATTGCGCTGAAAGAAGACCGTATGGATTCCGGGCGCGGGTTTGCCAATAAGTTATGGAATGCATCGCGGCTGCTGTTTATGAATATGGAACGGTCGGGCGTGACGGGGTGGACGCCGGGCGGGGCCGTTGATTCGGATGCAATTGAAGACGCGTGGATTTTTGAGCGGCTCGATTATGCAACCGAGAGTGTGAACCGGGCACTGGAAGTGCATAGGTATCACGAGGCGGCGCAAACGCTTTGGGATTTCTGGTGGCGCGAGTTTTGCGATTGGTATTTGGAAGTGAAGAAGCTGCGTTTTCGGGAAAATTCGGGAGTGGATGCGCACTGGCAGGCAGCGTTGACGGTGTACGAGGCAGCATTGCGGCTGCTGCATCCGCTGATGCCTTTTTTGACGGAAGAGTTGTGGCAGCGGCTGATTCACGGGGCGGGAGCAAACGTTGGGCAGGCGAAATCGATTTCGCTGGCGGCGTATCCGGTTAGCGGGAGGAAAGCGCAAGGAGGCGCTCGCGTGCAGTCATTTGCATTGTTGCAAGAAGTGGTGACGGCGGCGCGCGAGCTACGGGCCGACAACAAGCTTGATCCGAAAACGTCGATTGAAGCCACGCTGTATTTGCATTCGACTCAGTTTGCGGAAACGGATTTAACGGTGATTCGAACGCTAACGAAGCTGACGCTAGAACAGCGCAGCGGAAAAGTTGGCGAGCATCAAGGATTGATTCGATCGACAGCGGAGTTCGATTTGCAATTACACGCCACCCCTCCGCCGGCCGCGCAAAATGGTTCAGCGAGCGGCGATGCGCGCGCGCGGATCATAAAAGAGATTGAGTCTTATGAACGGCTGATTGAAAATTCGCACCGGCAGTTGAGCGATGAGACATTTCTAAGCAGGGCGCCGGAAAAAGTGGTGACGGCGTTGCGAGCGAAAATGGCCGACTATGAAGAGCAACTGGCGAAGAACAAGAAACTGCTGGAGGGCCTAGGCTAGCAGTGGGTTTGGATATCGATCGGATCAGGGCGCAACGCGCAGCGAATCACATTCATTTTTTTGAGAGCGTTGGGTCGACCATGACAGAGGCGGCCAATCTAGCGGATGGGGGCGCGGCGCATGGAACGGTTGTTTTGGCAGAAGAGCAGACGGCGGGGGTGGGGCGCTTAGGCCGCACCTGGCATTCGCCGGCGGGGGCGGGGATCTACTGTTCGATTGTGTTGCGCTTGAAGCTGCCACCGGGCAGCGTGCCGGTTGCCAGCTTGCTGGTTGGTTTGGCGGCGGCGGATGCGATTCAGAAAACAACGGATTTGCTGTGCGATTTGCGCTGGCCGAACGATGTTTTGATTCGAGAGCGCAAAGTGGCGGGCATTCTGACACATTTGATTGGCGAGTGCGTCATTGCGGGCATTGGAATCAATGTGAATCAACTGGCATTTCCCAACGATTTGCGGACGCCCGCGACTTCGCTGCGGATGGAATCAAATGGGCGGCCGCAATCGCGCGAGCAAATGATTGTAGAGTTATTGGAATCGGTCGATATGCTTTGCGGGAAGTTGGACCGAGAAGGGGTTGCCGAGATTTTGCGGGCGTTTTCGGCAGCTTCGAGTTACGCGCGGAATAGGCGAGTGATTGTGGAAGACAGCGGCGCGCAGGGCACAACCAGCGGCTTGGATGAGAACGGCTTTTTGCTGATACGCTTCGACGATGGGCAAACACAGCGGCTGGCTGCCGGCGGAGTGCGGCCGGCGAATGCAGACAAATGAGCGAGAGCGAATCGCCCGAGATTGATTGGCCGAGCAACTACTTCAACTACTTCACGGAGATTGAGGAACATTTCCAACGAGCGCGCGGTACCGGATTGTTTCTGTTGTCGCCGCTGGATTGGGCGCTGATTGAAAGCTGGAAGAACGCGGGCGTGCCGCTGGAGGCGGTGCTGAAAGGCATTGACGACGCCTTTGAGAAATGGCGGAGCCGGAAGAATAAGCGGCGGAGTGTGAATTCGCTGGCGTATTGCGCGCAAGCTGTGATGGAAGCAGCGCAACGGGCGCCGGGCAAAACGAAGCACGGACAAGGTGAAGCGCCATTTAGTGCTGACGATTTGCGCGGGCATTTGACGAAGGCCGCAGCGGCGTTGCGAGTCAACGGCGACGCTGCGCTACGAGAGGTTAGCGCGACACTTGAGACGATGGCGGCAAATGCCGGGGAACGAATGCAGCAGCTTGAGGATCTGGAGAGGCGATTGACAACGCTCGAAGACAAGATTGTGGCAATCCTGCGCGCCGGGCAAACAGAGGAAGATTTGTACGCAATGCGGGAGTCGCTGGATAGAGAGTTGAGCCCTTATCGAGGGAAAATGACGGCGGAGCAATTGGCAATGTTGGAGCGGCGTTATTTGGATACGGCGGTGTTGGAGCGGGCGAGGGTACCTAGATTGAGTTTGTTCTATCTGCACTAGCCGGGGCCGGTCGGAAATCCGACAGGCCCCCGGCTAGACTCACCACCAGCTACTGAACGTCGGACACTTTGCCGGCTTTAAAGGTGATCTTCATGTCCTTGTAGACATAGATTTTCTTGCTAGTCAGATCGACGATTCTGACGGGCTGTCCCATGGCGGCTACGACTTCATCGATGCTCTGGCCCATGGCGATTTGCGTTGGCTCGGCGGGTGGCGCAGCTGGGGCCGGGACGGGAGGCGGCGCCGCAGTACCACTGCCGGCCAAAGTCTGCTGCTCGGCTGACATGCCCGCGTTATATTGCTGGCTCAGTTCCGTCGACACATTTGCATCAGGCGGCGGAGCATCCGTCATGAAGCTGGCCTTGACAGGCTCGCCTTTGGCGGAGGCGGGCATAGCCGGGAGGCCGCCAGTACCTTGCTTGGCTTTTAAGTCGCCCATGCCGGCGTCGATGGTTTCGCGCATGTGGTTCTGCATCTCCTGCAAGTCGGTAATCTGCACGGAGACTGTGTCGTTGCGACGGCATTCAATGCCACCTTTGCTCGAAAGCACGAGCAAGCTGGCAGTTTGTGAATCGGGAGGCGGAGGCCCCACAAGCTGCAAGGCATCGCCCTGGCTTACCGCGCACTCGTTACCGGCCGAATTCACTACATCAAGCTCATGTCCGACCAGGAAAACATGCTTCATGTTGTCTGTGAGCATCCGCTGAATACTGCTGGAGGAGGCGTCCGGGACGGCCGTTTGGGCCGTCTGCGCTTCCTGATTTTCGAGGGCAATCTGACGCTGCACCTCCGCCGAAATCATCTCCTTCACTTCAGGCGTGAGAGGCGCGGCGTCGGGGGGTGGCCCGGACTGCGCGGCCGCCGCTGCCGCGGCGTTTTCATAGGCCGCTGCCAGGCTCGCTGAGATCATATAATCGGTCAACCAAAGTGACGCGCTTGCGTAGACTGGATACGGCGTGAAGTAGTAACCGTAGTAACCGTACCAAGGATTGCCTCCCCAGCCCCATGCATAGGGAACCGGCGCGACCCAGGGATTGTACGCCCAGCCGTAAAATGCTGGGTGATAGTAGTAGGCGGGCGTGTAGTAGTTTACGTAAGCGCCGTGGTAATAATAATGTCCGTAATAGTGATCGTAGGCGCGGCCGTGGGAATAGTAAGTGCGATGGGCAAATTCGTGGTTGCCATAGTGGTACGGATGCTCGATGTAACCGCCGCGTCCTCCGCGCTCGGCGACGATGTGAGCGTCGCCTCGTTGGACTTCGACGCGTTGATGGCCATCTAAGGAGTGATGAACGTTCACGCCGTTTGCAGTGTGCACGTCTCGAGGCGCGCCATTTGGCCTGGTGTGGATTTCCCCGCCATTTGCGGTATGCACTACCTTCGACCCGGCAGGTTCGTTGTGCGTCGCACCTGAATGGCTGTTGTTGGGAATGTTGTTGTGGGTTGTCGCGGTGTGGCCAGTATTGGTTGTGGTTACGTGACCGGTGTTCGTTGTAGTGGTCGCGTGACCGGCAGTTGTTGTGGTGTGACCGGTATTCGTCGTCGAATGGCCTGCTGCGCCGCCAGCGCCTTTACTCGCTGGAGCCGCCTTGGGCGCCGCTGCCTTGGGCGCCGCTGCGGGTGCCGAGGTCTTTTTCTGCGCCTCTGCCTTGGACCCAGCCAGGACAAGTGCCAACAAGAACATCAACACGAAGCTGGGAGAAACTCCCTTGCGCTGTATAAGTGAATTCATAAAACCCTCCTGAACCTTGTTCCCTCTCTATTAAAGTGACAACTATTGAACATCTGTGACTTTGCCGCCTACGAAAGTCACCTTCATATCCTTGTACACGTAAATCTGCTTAGCAGCCAGCTTGATAATCTTATCCGGCTGCCCAAAATTGCCGACCACCTGATCGGGTGTTTGGCCTAACTTGATCTCCTTGGGATCAGCGGGCGGAGGCGGAGGAGGCGCGATGGGCGGGGGCGGTGCTTCGGCCTGAGTTGGCTGGGGCGTTGCGGCAGGTTGTGCCTGCGGCTGCTGGGGAGCCGGTTGACCTTGCGGTTGTTGTTGCGTCTGTTGCTGTCCTCCGCTGTTGTCAGCTGGTTGGATGTCGAAAACCTCGGCAACTTGGGCAGTCACGCCGTTGACCGTGGGGGTGGAATCCCTCTCGAAGGGAAACCTCAGGGTCGCGGCGTACCGAGTGTCCTTGTAAGCGTCGGTATAGAGATTGAAGATTACACCGCTTTCTTTAACGTCGATTCCGGTAACCCAAATCTTCTCGCCACTCACAAAATCCCGCTCTGCGCCGCCTCCCACCGGTGTGGCGCCCGGAAGTTTCTCCCACACTCTTTTGGCCTTGATGATCGAATTTTTTTGACTGATCCTGCCGTTTTGGTAAATGTTTTGGTACAGGTTTTTGCTGCTTACTTCCACGGTGGTCAGACCGCTCTTCTTCAGCACGAGCACCGCACCTGCGGTAACGATGTCCGATTTATCGGCCGTCGTGGTAGTTAAGGCATACTTCGATTCCAATGCCTGTTTGATTGCTGCCAGATCGTCCGCCCAAGCGGGCAGCGCCACGGCCATGACAAGCCCGATCATGGCACCTGAAATATTAATCGTTCTCATAAAAGCCTCCATCCTTGTCATAGTTGAGATTTTGCCCAAAGCGTTTCACCCAAGAGCGAGATTCAGATTAATATACATCATGTATTTCTCACATTCAATTCAGTAAAGTTTGCCGGCGCTCCGTCCAGACGCCTGAGGAGCCGGCTGCCATCTGATTTCCCGTCCCTACTAGCTATTGCGCAAAACATCTCCCAAAATGCTCTAAACAGTCGAAAAAAGTTAGGGGCGCGAGCCGAAAAGCTCAATATCTGATGTAAACTATCCAAAAATGGCGAATAAACCGCCAGATTCCGAGAATACCGGAACTGGTAACCTTACGGGGTTGTTGCAACGGATGCAGGCTGGAGACGAGCGGGCCGGCGAAAAGGCAGTCGGCTTGGTTTATGGCGAGTTGCACCGCATCGCCGCCCGGGAGCTGAGAGGAGAGCGTCCCGATCACCTTCTGCAAACCACCGCTTTGATTCATGAGGCGTACGCGCGCCTGGTGGGCCAGCGTTCGTTAGAAATTCAGAGCCGCGGGCATTTTTTCGCCATCGCCAGCAATCAAATGCGGCGCATTCTGGTGGATCATGCCAGGGCGCGGAACGCCCAGCGGCGCGGATCGGGTGCGGCGCACATTGAACTGGATGGAACGCAAATCGGTTTGCCACCGCGCGGGATCGACTTATTATTGCTTGATGAATCGCTGCAGGAATTGCAGCGGGTAGATGCCCGCGCGGCAAAAGTGGTGGAACTGCGCTTTTTCGGCGGCTACAGCGATCAGGAAGTGATGGAGACTTTGGGAGTCTCGCACGCCACGGTTCGGCGGGATTGGGAGTTTGCGCGAGCCTGGCTGTTTGATCGTATGCATGGCGGCAAGAGCAAGTCCGTGCCATCATCTGCTTAATGGGGCGCATGCTAAAAGGGGCGTACCTAAAACATGGTTTACGGAAACAGCTCTTGAATGGCAGCGGAATTCGATCAACGCGTGCGTGAACTCTTCGACCAGGCTCTTGAACGCCCGGACGCCGAGAGGACCCGGTTTGTAAGAAACGAGTGCGCCGGAGATGCGGAGCTATTGCAAGCGGTGGAGCGTCTGCTGGTCGCCCGTAGCGCCGCTGAATCGTTTATGAATACGGCAGCTCAGCCGGCGCGGCAAATCGGACGTTACCGGGTGCTCGCCGAATTGGGGCGCGGCGGCATGGGTATCGTTTACGACGCGGTGGACCCGGTCATAGGGCGGAGCGTCGCGGTGAAAGTGATCAATCTGAGAAACGTGACCGAGCCGGGACAGGCCGAAATTATGCGTGAGCGGCTGTTTCAGGAGGCGCGTTCGTGCGGCCAACTTTTTCATCCGGGCATCGTCATCATCTTCGATGTCGGCATGGAAGACGAATCGGCTTTCATCGCGATGGAACGGGTGGACGGGCCTTCTCTGCAACACATTCTGGAGTCGGGGCAGCGTTTGTCAACCAAAGAGGCACTGCGCATTTTGCAGCAAACGGCGGCCGCGCTCGATTATGCGCACCGGAACGGCATTGTTCACCGCGATATCAAGCCGGGCAACATCATGCTACGCAAGGACGGAGCGGTAAAGGTGGCCGACTTCGGCATTGCGAAGATCATCTCCGGGCATCGCACCACGGTGACGAGTGTGGTGATGGGGACGCCGAGCTACATGTCGCCGGAGCAGATTGAAGGACGAAAAGTGGATGGGCGATCGGATCAGTTCTCACTGGCTGTGCTCGCTTATGAATTGTTAGCGGGCGAGAGACCGTTCCGCGCCGATTCGCTTCCGGCCGTGGCGCACCTTATTGTATACGGCTTGCGGCCATCGCCAAGGACGTTGAATCCAGCGCTGCCGGTGGGATTCGATGCAGTTTTTCAACGTGGATTGGCCAGACTGCCGGAGGAGCGATTTGGGAGTTGCTCGGAATTCGCAGATACGCTGCAGAAGGTTTTCGACACAGAACTGGCGGCTTTTGACGAAACAATGGCAGCTCAAAAGCCGACTGCCGTTAAGACTCCGTTGGAAGAAGAGCGTGCCTCTGGGGGGTTAAATGTTTTTGTGGTTGTGGGCGTTGTTTTCGCAGTAGCAGCGCTGGCGTTCTTTTTGTATAACAACTTTCGTTCCACCACGGAACCCGCCCCGGCCAAAGTGCAACCGGCGGTGACGCAAACTGTTCCGCCACGGCAGGAAACTGCTACCGCCTTGCCGCCGGCGCCTAAAGTCACCACACCGCCAGTTCCCATCGTGGTAACGGGTCCGCCGGTGATCAAGGAATTCCGCACCGATCCAACATCCATTAAGAATGGCACTCCCGCGACGCTGATCTGGGAGGTCACCGGGGTGGATAGCGTCACCATCGATCACGGAGTGGGCAAGCAAAAGGCGAAAGGGATGTTCGCGGTGGTACCGGCCGTCTCAACAACCTATTCACTCACGGCGGCGGGCGCGACAGGCAAGGCGCATCGCAGCGCGTCCGTGGAGGTTGAGCCCGATCCTGACTCGGTGCCGCGCTCTGTGAAGGCCCAGCAATTGTTCGATGAAGGGCGAGCCAAACACCAGGAGGGGCATTTGGAAGATGCGGCGTCTCTCTTCGATCAAGCTGCGCAACTCGGCAATACCACTGCGATGGTCGATCTCGGCGAATGTTATAGCTCGGGCGACGGCGTGCCACAAGACGAGAACAAAGCCTTGGAGTGGTTTAAACGAGCGGCGGAAGCGGGCAACACGGCCGGCATGGTCTCGTTGGGAGGCATGTATCTGCTCGGAGTCGCGGGAAGCGATCCCGACTATGTAGAAGCTGCCCGTTGGTTTACAAAAGCCGCCGATCGGGACAATCCGGCCGCCCTTTACAACTTGGCAGGAATGTACGAAAGGGGCCACGGCGTGGCGAAGAGTCTGCTAAAGGCGCAAGAGCTATACGAGAAGTCGGCGAAACTCGGCAACGGCGAAGCGCAGAAGAGTCTCAAGCGACTCCAATCTCACAAATAAGGATGGCGAGCGAATTTAGCGGGGATAGGGATGGCTTCGTAACGTGGTAAACGCGCGATAGATTTGCTCGGCAAGCATGGCGCGCGCTAGTTCGTGAGGGAATGTCATGGCCGAGAGCGAAAGCAGCAGATCCGCGCGCGGTTTCCAGCTGGCCGGTAAACCGTCGTGACCGCCTAGTAGGAAGACCAAGTCCTGGGCGTGCCGTTCGGCTTGCTCGACGATCTGAATGAAGGCGGGAGAATCCAGCGGCCGACCGGCGGGATCGAGAAAAATTTTGCGGGCGGTTGGATGGCGCGCGAAGAGATCAAAGCGGGCGGCCGAAATTTCGCGCATTTCGCAAGGCGTGTAGCGGGCGGAGCGCTTGATGAATTCGGTGGCGATGGCGTTTGCGTGCGCATCGCGCGGTTTACCAATAAAGTAGAGGAAAATTTTCATCAAGACACTTGATTTGCCGCGGCGCGGTACGGACCCGGCTTTTTTTGGTAGGGCTCGAACATGGCGGCCGCAATTTCTACACTGGTTGGCCAATGGCCGCGATTCCGGCCGGAGAAAGACGGGAGATGTCGACCTGAATCTTAGACAAAGGCACGGCACACCTGCTCATTTCTTCCGCTAAACGGCGCGCCTTCAAATTCCCTTCTACACGAAGGCTCTGCGTGATGGCCAGAGCGTCGGCGGGGGTGGGATCGGGGACCGGCTGACTGCTGCACAAGGTGGACGCGCCGAACTCTTCGAAGGACCTCGGGCTCGCGGGGGGCGTACTGTTTGTGGGTCTTGTGGAAGCGGTCAAGATGGTTGTCCGCAGGCGGGGGGCTTTGCGCATGGCGGCCAGGGCGTGGGCGTTTTCAGACTTGTCCATTGTTGGCGCTTCGTTATACGATAGCCACGTGGGGCCAGAGAGTGCTATTCTCCGGCCCCTGCTCCCCGACAGCTTGGGCGTATAGTGAACACAATCTTCTTTTTGATGACGATCCGTAGCTCGATTCATTAAGACCACCTCTCAGCCGCAGTTTAGATTTGTAAAAATTAGCCTTTCCAATCCCAGCCAGCCTCTATTTAGAGCGTAGCTAACCTACGCGATTTGTGTGCTCTTGCGGGATGCCATAACCGGCCACGGCTTTGACCTGTTCGCGATGGGTTTCGTTGGAGATATAGGCGGGACGGCCCCGGCCCTTAGGTGCGCCGGCGGCGCGGTTTCAGGAAGATTCGTTTGCCTAGATGCGATTCCTTTGTGCGGAGAATTTGTTTTAGAAATTTGGCGTTTTCTTGTGTGCGTGGAAAACGCGTTGCTGAGGCCAGGATTGATTTGGGGCGAACGGGGTTTGCGAAAAAAAATGCGGTAAGGAATTGAAACGACGGGAGATATTTTTTCGGAAAAGTTGTTGTGATCGCGTCAAGCGATGGGGCGTCACTGGATGATTGCGAGTTGTCCGCGACATCTCTGCGGAGGCTCTGGCGGTTTTTTATGAAATTCAGCGGAAGTGACTGTTGGGCAAAAGCCGGTGGACTTTTTCGACCTAAGCGAAGGTTTGTTTGAAACGGTCAAGGCGGCGCCAGGTATTCCTGCGCGCGGTGGCCAACAGAGTGCGGCGTGAGTTGATGATCCGCGCCTGTGGCTGGGATCCTGCGATGCATGAGTAACTTGTGCGAGGCCGCGGTCACGTTGTGCCAGACGCTGGACCGGCTTGGCATTATTTACGCCGGGGAAGGCAGCTTGGCCAGTTCCTTACGAGGCGTCGCGCGCGACCCGGATAGCGATGTCGTGATCGATCGGCACGGCGATCAAATCAAAAACTCTTACCAAGCGCTTGCCACCATTTATATCTTGCAAAGGGTGCCTGCTTGGAGCTGTTAGGCAAGGAAATTCATTTAACGCCATTCGCTTCAAATCCGGCCTCAAGATCGACTTCTGCGTGGCTTCGCGGCAGTGGCTTGGTTCGGATCAGATGGCACGCCGCCAACTAGAAACGACGGCGCTCTTTGGAGGCGAACCGTTCGAAGTGAGCGTGATTTCGGCGGAGGATATCTTGCTTGCTCAGCTCCTTTGGGATCAGGGAAGGCGGAAGCGTTTCTGAAATGCGGTGGACCGATCTTCTGAACTTGGTTCTTGTGTAAGGCGGGCGGCTTGATTGTCAATATTTAGAGGTGCAAGCCAAGCGTCTAGGGGTGAGGCATCTGCTTGTTCGCTTTTGTCTTGAATTAGGGGAATTGCCGGAAGAGTCCGGTGCAGCTTCCGAGTGGCGGACAATACGGACAACGGCGTTTCGTCGCGTCTTGTTTCGAGCTTTTGATTTGACGATAATCGTAGGCGTAACATCCGAGATATGCCACCGTGCGAGAATCCCCGTGTTTTCCTTAGCTACGCGAAGAGCGAGATCGGTCGGGTTCTAAATTTGGCCGAGGAGCTGAAACATGCCGGTGCGATCGTTTGGTTGGACCGATGGAACTTGGTTCCGGGTGCCTATGGGACGACGAGATCAAACGAGCCGTCAAGGAGTCAGCCGTCTTTGTCGCCTGTTTGAGCAAGGAATACAACTCCGACGGTTACAGGCAAAAGGAGATTCGATTTGCGCTAGACAGAGCTGCTCTAAGGCCACCTGGGCGAGGATTTATAGTCCCGTTTATTTTGGAGCCTTGTGGGGTTCCTGACTGGTGCGCTTCAATAAACGTCGGAAACCCGGAACAGGAAACGATGATACCGGACCTACTACGAGGCATTGATAGCCTTTGTGGATCTAACCTCTTCGCTAAATCGGCACAGGGCAAGGAGCTCTTTACTGCGAAATGTGCTTCGGTCCTTGAAGATGCCATTCGCATGGCAACCGCCCCGGATATCCTTATGGGTTCCGTTGGAACGGCCGATTTTGCTCAGTCGTTTATCACAAGAACATTCGAGGAAAGAGAGAGCAGCGGGCTGCCTCCGCCCTCTATAAGCCATGTGTTCTTGAAAAGGCTACCCGATCACTTAGTTAACGATTTGATAGCTCAAGAGGCGCTTGACCCGCAATTTCTCGAAACCTTGAAGGGCAACCTTGCGCTGATAAAGAAGGTGTTGGATCGATCAAAGGTTCCGATGCAAGTCCTGTGCTGGGACTGTTTCCCACCTCCATTCCACGGATGGATCTTTGGGCCACATTTGATGCGGAACTCTTGGGCCAGAACCCACTCCGGCATTTTTCACGTCAAAACCGTTGTTCGCTATTACACTAGCCGAAGTTCGTCACGGTTGGGTCGTTTCGAAGGATTTTTGAGCTTACGAGTGAGGCAAGCCTTTTGGCCTCAATGGCGGCGGTCGGAAAGCCGATGTAGTGTAGACCTACCCTCTTGAAGAGAAGCGAAACTCATGACAAGATCGGGCCAGAATGTTTCTGCGTCCAAATCGGCGGCTCAAGGATGGCAAGGACCACAACTACTGGTCGCTGGTGGAGACGGTGCGCACGCCCGACGGGCCACGGCAGAAGACGCTGTGCTATCTGGGTGAGCTGAACAGTTCGGCGCAGGCGCGTTGGCTGAAAACGATCGAAGTCTTCAACGAGCAAGGTGAGTCACAGCAGTTGAAACTGTTTCCGTCGGAGGTGGAGCCGCCGGCGGATGATCCACAAGTGGCGCGCGTGCTGCTGAACAAGGTGCGCCTGGAGCGCACGCGGCAATTCGGAGCCTGCTGGCTGGGTCTGGAGCTTTGGCGGCGTCTGGCACTGGATCAGTTTTTCCAAGAGGCGGTGGACGAGGAAGAGGCCGACGTCGAGTGGTCGCGCGTGGCGGCGGTACTAGCCATCAATCGGCTGTGCGCACCCGGCAGTGAGTTGGCTATCGAACAGCGCTGGTATCCAGCCACAGCGCTCGACGATCTGTTGGGGATTGAGGAAGACAAGATCAACGATACGCGGTTGTATCGCTGCCTGGACAAGATTCTGCCACACAAGACGAAGTTGGAGCGGCATCTGAAGCAACGTTACGGAGAGCTGTTTGGAGCTGAGTTCGACGTGCTGCTCTACGATCTGACGAGCAGCTATGTAGAGGGCGCGGCGGAGAAGAATCCCATGATGCGGCGAGGTTACTCGCGCGATCATCGCCCCGATTGCGAGCAGTTGGTGATCGCACTGATCGTCAACAGTGAAGGCTTTCCATTTAGCTATGAGACGTTCGACGGCAACCGCGCCGACGTTTCGACGATGGAAACGATTCTGCGCATGGTGGAACGCAAGTATGGCCGGGCGCGGCGCATCTGGGTGTTCGATCGCGGCATTGTGAGTGAGGAGAATCTGCAGGCGGTTCGCAAACGTGGCGGCCAATATCTGGTAGGCACACCGCGCAGCCAGATGAAGCAGTTCGAAGAAGAGCTATTAAAGGACGATTGGCTGCAGGTGCGACCCGAAGTTGAGGTAAAGAAAGTAGCGGTTCCCAAAGGCGAGGAGACGTTCATTCTCTGTCGCACCAGCGGACGGAAGGAAAAGGAGAAGGCCATTCGGAATCGATTTTCCAGTCGCATGGAAGACGCACTGAAGCGCTTGGCGAAGACTATTGAGACGGGCCGCTTGAAAGATCGCCACAAAATGGAGCGGCGTTTGGGGCGCATCCAGGCGCAACATTCTCAGGTCAACGATCTTTACGAAATTGCTTTGCGGGACACACCCGAGGGCGTTCGTCTTCAATGGGAGGTTAAGAAAGATCGGCAGGTTTGGCGCGGCCTGCGGGAAGGTGCCTACATGCTGCGCACCAATCTGCAGGCTGGCACCGCTGAAGAACTCTGGGCTCGTTATATGCAGTTAACGGAGGCCGAGGCATCGTTCCGGGCGCTGAAAAGCGAATTGTCTATCCGGCCTCTGTTTCATCAACTGGAGCGCCGAGTCAAGGCCCATGTGATGGTGGCTTTCCTCGGCTACGCGCTTTGGGTCACGCTCAAGCATCTGTTGAAACGCCGGCCCGCGATTGTCCCGCAACCCTCCGTTAGTGGCGTCAACAATGCGCATCCTTGGTCGGCGATGAAGGCGCTCGCTTTGCTGTCCACCCTACAAAGCGCCGACATCGTTTTGCCCACCACCGATGGTCGTGAAATCCGTCTGCGCCGCATCACCGAACTCAACGCCGAGCAGAAATCACTTCTCCATCGGCTCGGCCTCAACCTCCCCGAGCGCTTCGAACTCAATCGCAAATGTAGTGTAGACTCGGCCATTGCCTGAACTGATTCTGAACGACTTAACTGCTTTGCGGCGTTATCCGTGACGAACTTCGGCTAGGTTTGGTAATCCTTCGATATGGCATGAGAGTGCAGAAGCGTTTAGTAGCCAACATTGAGTGAGTTCCGGCGCTCGGAGCGCGCAAGCGAAAATCTTCCGGGAGGACGAGCGGGTCACGCGCCACTCGGAGAAAGATTTGCCTGCCGCGCCAATCACGACAGACTCCGTACGGGTCCCCGACAATCCGACAAACGGCGAATCTTATGCCACGTTTAGCATCTTACTGGCGTAATCCCGGCCGCTGGTCGGCGAGGGTAGCGGCTTGCCATCTTGCTTGTACAGATCAATTACTTCGTCGACGGCGGCGCATAGCTCCGCGAAAACGGCTAACTCGTCGTCGCCGTGACAACCGCCATAAAGGAGTCCCGGACAACTGCCGACGAAACATTGGTCTTCTTCGGACCACTCGACAATTTTGATGTAGCGCGCGCTGTCTTTCATTTGGTAGCCTCTGCTATAGCAGCTTTGACGGCTTTCTCCTGATAATTCTTGGCGTCATCGCCGGCCTTGCCCGAGATCGTAATCGGTCGTGCCACACGTGCATGGGTGAAATTGCGATGGCTCCCTTTGCCGCCTCGATTAACAAAGCCGTGATTTTCCAACTCCGCAATCAACTCCCGAATCTTCCTGGGCATTCACCAAGCAATCTGTATTATAGCTGCGGGACGCCCGGCTCATCTGATGAACGCGCCCGGCATCGATACCGAGAAGCCAGCCGGTTTGCGCTGCTGACTTCTGGAGCATAGTAGGGCGCGAACTTCGATCGGATGACGCGCGATTCGGACCGAACCGGCTAGATGATTGACCTGTGGCGTGAGAGGCCACGGTTATGAAAAAGAAAATCCAGCCTAAGAGAAAGAGCACCCATGCTGCGAAGTCGATTCTACGACTACCGGACCTGGAAGTTGCGAAGAACGCCGTCATTAACAGTCTTTCGTGCCGCGATGCCCAACGTGGCTATCGCCACGCCGTCGATGAATTTGTGGAATGGTACTGCTCCGAGCCGCGATTATCGTTCAGCAAGACCGTTGTGATCCGATACCGAATGCACTTGGAATCGCGGCATCTTGCGCCAGGAACAATCAACCTGCGCCTTGGCGCCGTACGCCGCCTTGCATAACGAGGCGGCGGACTGCGGTCTTCTCAGCGCCGATTTGGCAGCGGGAATCCGCCGCGTCAAAGGCGTTAAGAAGCTTGGGGCAGGTTGGGAAACTGGTTAACGCCCGAGCAAGCCAAGTCACTTTGGCAGGCAATGGATGTGGAGCGTCTAAAAGGCAAACGAGACCGCGCCTTACTATCAATCCTTGTGGCATGCGGCCTTCGGCGGCATGAAGCCGCCGAATTAACCGTCGATCACCTGCAACAGCGGGAAGGACATTGGGCGATCGTTGACTTGGCCGGCAAGGGCGGTCACATTCGGACCATCCCAGTTCCAGACTGGGTTTACAGCGCAGCGAACGCCTGGATGCAAGCGGCGGCCATCAAAACTGGAAGGCTGTTCCGAAAGGTGAGCACCGCCGACAAACCCTGGGGCGGGGAGTGACAGAGAAACTGGTTTGGCACGTCGTAAAGGAATTCGCCAAGCGAACAGGTAATGATAAGCTTGCGCCTCAAGACCTGCGCCGCACATGCGCTCGCTTATGTCGGGCAGCCGGAGGTGAACTTGAGCAGATTCAGTTCCTTCTCGGCCATGTCTCGGTGCAAACCACCGAGCGCTACCTCGGCTGTATCCAGCGCATTGCGGCTGCCGTGAACGATAAAATTGGAATCGAGCCGAAATCTTAGGCGGGCGCTAACTTTGGACGAGTGGCGGACAATCCACCCGGAGCATCGAAAACTCGTTCAATCGCCGGGGTGGTTCGTCGCAGGCCGTTTTCAAGCTGTGCCGGGATCTACTGAACTGCCCGTCTCGGCGGCCCACATTATTGCCGGTGGGCAGACCAGAACTTCCGGAGGCAGTGCGGCTTTACCTTCGATTGTCTTGCGGCATCCGCAGAAAGCCGTGGCACGAACCGTTTCCGTCCACATAGTATCCGGCAATGGCCCCCGCTAGGTTATTGCCTGCGGCGTAAGTGCCTTGGCTTGCACCCGGCACATCGAATTTCATAACCTCGCCGTCGGGGGTGCGCGTGAAACTATGAGCTAAACCTGTCGCGTCGTAGTAAAATCCCGTGATCGCCCCTTCAGAATTACTGTTTATTATAAAGGTGCCTTCCGCGGCGCCGGGAGCGTCAAAGCTTGTGACCTTACCGTTGGGAGCGCGCAGAAAGCCGTGAGGCATGAAGCTTGCGTCCCAATATGTTCCGGTGACCTCACCTTCCGGGTTTAGGCCGAAGGCGTAGGTGCCCTGGTAAGGGCTACTGCCTGCACCGGGAGCGTCGAAGGTCGTGAACCTACCATTAGGCTCACGCACGTAGCTGTGAGTCACATTGTTTGAGTCAACGTACCATCCTGTGATTACGCCTGCCGGGGTCAGGCCATAAAACTCTGCGGTGAGAGTACCCTGGCTCGCACTCGTCCCCGCAGTGGGAACGTCGAAGGTAGTGAACTTGCCGTCAGGGGCGCGGAGGAAGACGTGGCTCGCACCGTTCGCGTCGTAGCCGCCGCTGATAGTTCCCTCGGGGTTGATGTTGGCTGGGTAGGTACCCTGTCCGGCGCTTATGTCCGCGGATGGATCGTCGAATACGATGATGCTGCCCCAGCGATCTCGCAAAAAGCCATGATGTATATTATCTCCGTCGACGTACCATCCTGTGATCACCCCCTGTGTGTTCATGCCAATGGCCTGCGTGCCCTGCCCCGAGCTGGTGCCTGTGCCTGGAACGTCGAAGGTGGCGATATCGCCCCAGGTATCTCGCACGAAGCCGTGACTGACATTGTTTCCGTCTACATACCATCCAGTGATCAGGCCCTCTGAATTGATTCCATTGGGGATAGTGCCCTGACCGCCCTTCGTGCCCGCGCCTGGGGCGTCGAAAATGATGATTTTGTATGACCATTGTGGCTCTCCTTGCGGCCACGCGTTCAAAGCAAAACAGGCTAAAAGAATCGATGTCGAAATGCCGATGTGTTCCATGAAGAACCTCCACAAGCTTTCTGGAGTTTGCCCCGACCCAAATCAACCACTTCGGTTGGCATCTCCCGATGGCTTCGCGACGTACAGCTAAACTGTTAGCATCTTGCAGAGTGCAATCTTATAGCCATGTCGACGGAAACGCGACCGGGTTCGAATTGATTTAGGGATCCAGAGAGCACTATGACCGCACGAGCGGGGCCCATGAGCAGAACGGGTGGTCATCTTCGGGATTTGCGGATATGAGCCTTGGCGGCGCAGCAATGCGATGTGAAAACGAAGCGCGTTCAGCGATCCCGCATAAAAGACGTAAGTTTGCTTTGTGTCTGAAAGTGCGTTATTTGACCCACAGTCTAGCGAAAAGACGAAGGGCGCAAATCCGGTGAAAACGGTGGCAAATGGCCGCGACCAATGAAGTCGGATTCCTGATGATAATCCGCGCCGCAGCAGAACGCTAGGGAACTCGTTCCGACCTGTGGCTCAACCTCCCCGACCGTATCACTAAAATAAAGCGGCCAAAGTGTTCGACCTTGAATTACAGCGTAAGTGATTTAGAATCAAATATTTTGGCCGCTTTATTTGCGTTATCAGGTCCAATCTGTGCACGTGGTAGATTTCATTGACCTTAGATATCAGCGGGCATCACGATTGGCCGGATAAACGCGCAACCCGGACAACGCCCCAATATGGTTAATTGACGGGCCGGAAGGCCGTGAAGCTTCCTGCTACGTCTTGAATTATCCGCTAACCGGCAGCTTGGGCTCTTGAGCGTGGATGAGGCGTACAGCAGTTATTTCGCCGCTCTCGGCTTCGCTAGCTCAGTCAAATAATCGCGCTTTGATTCATCGCGCACCAGATGAGGAAAGCGTTCTTCGCCGTGGTAGTTGACGTTGCAGGTGCGGTAGTAATCGTAGTTAATCACCAGAATCGCGATCGGCGCCGTACTGCTCTTTGACGCCTTAACCGCGTCTTCCAACACATCCCGGGTGTAGACGTGTCCGTTCACGCCCACTACTTTCATTCCCGATGAGATGCCGGCGTCAAAGGCCGGACTTCCTACAATTGCATCGCTCACGGTGCCGTCATCTCGCAATTGCAATCCCAATGAATAAAGCGCGCTTGGCGGGTTATGTCGGCCTGGCAGGTGCGCCGGTTGATTGTTGAACTCCACTTTCCAGCCCGCGTTCTCGAGTCCGCCGGAGGGCATTCCGGGCACAACCGCTTCCACACGCTGGCGAAAAAATCCCGCCCAGTCGTAGGGCGCAACTTCATTCAAGGTTTGAACCAGCGATTCGAAAGTGTAGGTCTTCACCTCCGGCCCACCGTTCGCCCCGCCATGAAACAAATGGCAGAAGTCGTCAATCGATTTCTGTCCCTTTGTCTCGTGCGCAATCACAGTCGCTGCTTCGAGCCACAGCAGATCGCCTTCTTCGTAGTAGTCGGCGCCTCGCCGCCAGCTAGTCCATCCACTACCACCGCCGCCCGGCCCACCGCCCGCCTGCGTCACTGCTGTATCCACTAGGGGTCGCCACGCCCGGCCCGGTCTTCCCGGTCCCAGCATTCCCGCCGCGCTTGCCAAGAATTCACGATACTGCTCGGGCGTGAACAGGCCGCTGCGCGCCGCCAGCAGCGGACCAAGATACTCAGTAAGCCCCTCGTACCCCCATAGCAGCTCATCTTCCATTGGTTTTTCAAAATCGGGTGTTGCGATATCCGCCGGTCGTCGAAATTTTCCGTTCCAGGAATGGGCAAACTCATGCGGCAGCAGCGCACCCACTACCATGCCCGCATTCGCCTCCAACAGCGTCCGCTCTCCTAGCCGGCTGTCATTCGACTCGTGATGTTCCAGCCCAAAATGCGCCACATGATCACTTAGCGCCAGCAGGAAATGGTAATCGCGGTAATGCCTCGCCCCGAACAACTTGCCCGATTCCGCCACCAGGTTCGTCAGTTGCTGCCGCAGCTCGGGGCTCATGTTCAGCGCTGCCTGGCTATCCGCCGCCAAATCAATCTCGTGGTGGATCGGTTCCCCGGCGGGCGTCAGATCAATTGAGCTATAGTACTGGCCCGCGATCACGGGCGAATCGACGAGCAAATCGAGCGCTATCGGCTGAAATGTGATTGCACTCGCCGGCGGCCCCGCCTGCGGAAGCGAAGTTCCCCATTTCCAGCCGTCCGGCAGCATCAGCTTGGCGTCGAAGACGATGTCTCTTGACGGCGTACCTGCTGGATAAAGCAACACCTCGTTCCACTCCAGAACCAGCAGCTTGTCGGTGGCCGAGTAACCGTCCGGCTCAATGTAGTCGTACGAGGCGTTCAGATGCGTCGCGCCCGCGGGGATCTTCACATGGAACGTGTAAACATCCAGCAGATCTCTCTGCCACGGAATCGTCTTGCCTCCAGCTTCAAACGTAATTCCGGTCAGGGCCGAAATAGGCCCATCTGGCCCGTGTTCGCCGGGAATCCACTTGGGATAGTAAAGTGTCATCGGTCCCGGCTTCACCGGAATGACAAGCTTGGCGTGCAGTATTCGCTGCGGCGCACGCGTAGCATCGACGGTCAACGAAATATCTTCGGCCTTGGCATCGTGCGCGCCGAGCGCCGGTCCAAGAATGAGAGCAACAAGCAGCAATCTTTTTAGAGCACGGACATATGTCATTTGTGCATATGATTGTACTCCGGCGGCAAAGGCTTTGCTCAGGCGCATCATTCAAGAAAATCGCTGTCTTGCATCTGAGGCTCGAACTACATTCTTTTGCGCCGAAGGAATGAAAGGCCTGAAGCGCTTGACGTTTTAAAGGAATTTTCCGGATCGCGCCTCTACCGGTTGTAGTGCACCGAACGCCATTTGGCTCGATTATCCAGGTTCAGCTCGACGCGTCTGCAAACTTCTTTCGATCGGCTGACCAGCACAAAGACGAAGGGCGTTCTTTTCATATTGCTCCTCAAGCAGCTTTCGGTTGCTCACTGATCAAGAGCCGCTCACTGTGCCTACCCCGTGGTGGTCGAGAGCCAGGCAACTTGCCCCGGCGGTTTCGGATCAGGAGATCCATTCCAAGTCGCCCAACCACTCTCCTGAAACCAAAGTGAAGTGTGGTGACGGGGCTTGGCCGGGGGTTTCCATGCTCCGTCGTGGCAATGGCTCACCAAAATACCATTCTGGTTCAGACGCTTTGCGAGAGCACCCAGCACAGCGCCCATGTCAGAGGTGGAGTAGATCTGAGCAGTGCGCCGCTCAACGATCACGTCGTACGGTCCCGGGAACGCGGTGGCGTCGAGGATATCACCCACCGCGAATTGCAGGTTCCCGCCAGCCCGACGATATTCCGGGTCACAGAAACACTCGAAGCCTTCGCGGGGAAAGTCGAATGATCCTGCGATCTCGATTGCCCCAGGTGAAAAGTCTAGAGCGATAACGTCGAATCCGGCCTCAGCCAGGACTCGAGGTTCTTGAGAGATGCCGTTGCCCGCGCAGAGCACGGTCCGCATCCCTTCCTTATTCATCACTCTGATCAGATCGCGATCATCAAGAAACATGTCAAAGAGCGGCGGCCCTAGCCCGTTTTCGACGTGCTCCAGCCAATACCGGTCCCAAGCGCGAGTATCGAGTGGGTCTGTCGGCGGGTCAAGCCAGCTCAAATCGTCGGCGATTAGGGGATCTGGACGGGACCAAGGCTGAAGTCCCCTGAACAGTTGTTTGAGCTTTGAGAGCATGGTTTGATCACGGTTCGTCTTACGATTTGGGCAGTTAACTAATGCTGGCTTTGGTGGCAGCTGGCAGTGCTGAGCTCACCACCGAGCAGATGGTCACTGATCATAGTAGCAATGGTTAGCGCTCCACCCCCGAAAAGGTCCTATTGGCATCGAGAAGCTTCGTTGTCCGGCGTCAACTACTTTCTCCGGCGCCACGGTCAGGGCTCATTTGCCGCGGTTCATTTCGCTACGCTGCTGCCAGTCCGTACGATTAGGTTTTGCCGGTGGTGCTCTCCGGCGGCACCGTGGATTGAGAGGGGTATCGATGTCGAGCACGGTGTCGGCGGTAGGAACAGGAGGATGAAGTCTAACAGGGAATTACGCCGGTTTGTTCGAGTTCGGCGATCGCCTGGTCGTCGAGATCCAGCATCTCCTTCAGCACCGCGGCAGTGTGTTCACCGAGGAGCGGCGCGGCGCCACCGGGAGCGCCCGGCGTTTCAGAGAGCTTGATGGGCGTGCCGGTGATTCTTTGCGGACCGGCGGTGGGATGGTCGATGACAGGAAACATTTCGCGCAGTTTTGTTTGAGGAGAGGCGGCGACTTCCGCAAAATTCAGAACGGGCGAACAGGGAATACCGGCAGCGCGCAAGCGGGTGATCCATTCCGTCATGGGCCGCTGGCGAAAGACGGCCGCCAGCACTTTCTCTAAGGCTCGACGGTTGGTGACGCGCAGAGGATTGGTAGCGAAGTGGGGATGGTCTATGAGTTCGGGATGGGCAATGGCCTCACAAAAGGAAAACCATAGCTTCTCACTCCCGACTGCGATGGAGAAGGCGCGGTCCTGCGCGGAGAACACGGTGTAAGGGACGACGGTGCCGAAGGAGGATCCCATAGGTGTGGGCACAATGTTCGAGCCGAGATACGACATATAGTTGGAACTCATGGCCGAAATCATGGAATCCTGCATGGCAACGTCGACATACTGGCCTACACCGGTTTGATCGCGCGCACGCAAGGCGAGGAGAATGCCGATGGCGGAATGCATGCCGGCATTGACATCGGCGACGGCGTATCCGCTGCGCACCTGTTCACCCGACTCAGTGCCGGTGATGCTCAAGAAGCCGGACGAGCATTCTACGATGAGATCCATGGCGGCTTCGTCGCGCGAAGGGCCTTGCTGGCCGTAGCCGGAGATTGAACCATAGACGAGACGAGGATACTTGGCGTGAAGCGAGGCATAATCGAGGCCGAGGCGCTGCATGGCACCGGGGCGAAAGTTTTCGATCAGAACGTCCATGCGTTCGATTAAGCGGAGGCAGAGAGCGAGGCCGGCTGGATGTTTGAGATTGATGGAGATGCCGCGCTTGCCGCGATTCAGGCCCAGGAAGAACGAGGCGTATTCGCCGGCAAAGGGAGGTCCCCAGCCGCGCGCCATATCGCCGGAGCCGGGGCTTTCGAGCTTGAAAATGTCAGCGCCGAAATCGGCCAGCAGCATGGTGCAATAGGGGCCGGCGAGGGCATGTGAAAAATCGAGGATGCGGATTCCGGCGAGTGGTTTTACTGGCAAGTCAAATTGTACGTAGAACGTTAAATCGCACCCATGAAGGCTTCGAGAGTTCTTTCGATGGGGGTGATGTCGGTTTTGTCCATTAGGGAGGCGTAGATGTCGCCGCCTAAGTCGGCAGGCATTTTCGAGCCGGCTTCGCGGACAATGAGGACATTGCGTTTTCCCTTGAGGCCGATGAAATAGCCCGCTTCGAAGACAACGTTATCGCGCGGTACGGCGAGCTGTTGCTGGCTGGGGTTTACGACGTCGTCATCTTTGGTGAATAGAAAAATCCCTCCGACGGAGTGGGCGGCGGCTTGCTCGATTTGATCGAGAATGGTGCGGCCCGGAATGAAATCGGTTTGCCAATCGAGCACTTTCGCTCCAAGGCTTTGGAGATAGCGTTTGATGGCGGCAGCGGTGGCGGCGGAACTGCCGCAATAGCCGAGGAAAACATCGCGACGTTCAGCGAGAAGGTTTTGCCAATAGCGGAAGGGCACGCGAAACTCGTCGGTGTGAAGCCAACTCAGTTGAGCGTCGGGGCTGAATTCGCCAACGTAGCCGCCGAAACTCCAATCGAAGACGACACGGCGCCGTACATTTTTCTGCACGAGAACGAGAGTGGGCAAGCCCAAGGTGTGCGCGAGGGCGCCTTCATAGTGGTTGAACTCAGTTGGCAGGAGAGCGGTGTGACCGTCGACGTCCTGGAAGTTCCAACGGGGCATGCCGAGAATGGCGGCGCCTACACAGCGGCGGGCGATTTCATCGGCATCCCGCGGGTTCCACGCTTTGGGAGAGGCGAGGCCGGGCTTACCTCGTGGGTTGGTGAAAATTTCGGGAGTGTAGCCGAGCTTCTCGATTTCTTCGACGATGCCCCACTTGAGTTCGTTGATGTTGGGAGTGAGCCAGGGGTCGGCCGGCAGACTGACATAGATGCGGCGAGTTATTTGCACATGACCCTTCCGAGTTGTGGAGCAGATAATAACACGGGGCTAATCCACTGTCAGTTTAGCGGGCTGCGTATCGCTGGGGCGGGTTTTTACAATAAAGGTATTGGCCGTTGCTTTGACAAGCCGTACCATTGCGCGTGAAGCGCACGCCGCAGGGGAGGTGTGGCTGTGGCCGAACGTGCTGAATCTGGAGGCGCCGCTGGTGGCGGTGGTCTGGCAGTTGCTGCTGGCCCGGAGCGCAGGGGTGCGGCTGAATGCTTACGAGCCGTGGGTGTTGGGGCTGACGGTTTGGCTCATTTATATCGCCGATCATTTGATAGACACCTTGCGGCCGGCGAGCGGCGCATGGGAACCGCCGCGAAAGACGTTTTTCCGCGAGCATTGGAGAGCGGGTGCTGCCGTGGGGATTGCGATTGGGCTGGCGCTGGCGGTGTGTGGCGGACGGCTATTGTGGGCATCGACCGTGCGCGGCGGAGTGCAATTGGGGTTTGCGGTGGTTGGGTATTTCAGCCTCACGCATTTGACTCCGGCGCGCTGGAGAATACGGTGGCCGAGAGAGGTGGTAGTGGCGCTGCTTTTCACATTGGGCACCTTTGGGGCGGTGTGGCTGGGGAACGGAAGGCACTTTGCGCCGCTCGCGGTACCGGCGGCGATTTTTCTGTTGCTGTGCTGGACGAATTGTTCGCTCATTGAAACCTGGGAATGGGAGGCGGGCGGAGGCGGGGAGTGGGATGCGCCCGACAGAGTGGCGCGGTGGGCGGCGGGCCATGTGGGTGTGGTGGCGGGGCTGATTGCGGGGTTGGCGTTGCTGGAGCCGAGCGCGTTTGCAGCGGCGGGCGCGATGAGTGCAGCGGGGCTTTGGGTGATGCGGAGGAAGCGCGAGACGATCGCGATACGGTTGGTGAGTCCGCTGGCGGATTTGGCGCTTTGTACGCCGATTGTGATGATGCTGGGCCGTTGATCCAAAACTGCCGTTAGCCCGTGATTTCCCAAATTTGTCATCGGGACATGCGGGATATTCGGGAAGATGGTGAGCAGGCTCGGCTGCAACGCTGCACCAATGCGCCAGCGTCGTGCCGCAGGATCTATAGGCGACTTGGGAATTAGCATGCCGGTGTTGTATGCGTCAGAATCGCCGCCCAAGCTTCAAGGTAAGTAATTTCCGTTGACACATGCAACGCCTTGTGCTAATTTTCTAGCATATGCTGTTTTTCCAGCAGAAGGTTGGGGCTTAGATGGCGGCGATGGGGCTGAGCCGGCGCGAGCGGCAGATTATGGAAATTATTTATCAGCGAGGCAAGGCTTCGGCGGCCGATATCAGGGAAGCGATGCCGGACGCGCCGACCTACTCGGCCGTGCGGGCGCTGCTGAGGGTGCTCGAGGAGAAAGGGCACGTAGAGCATGAAAACGAAGGGTTGAAGTATGTCTATGGGCCGGTGGTGAAACGGGACAAAGCAAAACGGTCGGCGGTGAAGAATCTGGTAGACACGTTTTTCCACGACTCTCCGGAACAAGTGGTCGCCGCCCTTTTGGATGTGTCGGCAAAGCGCCTGACTCGCGAGGAATTGGACCGTATGGCCGCGATGATTGAGAAAGCCAGGAAGGAAGGGAAATAAATGTCCAGCTCGATACAGTATTCGTTCTTGATGGAGATGACGCTCAAGAGTACGGCGCTCATTGGAATGGCTTGGTTGGCGGCGCGGTTATGGCGGGCGCGGTCCGCAGCGGTTCGGCATCAAGTGTGGAGTGTGGCATTCACCGGGCTGTTGCTTCTGCCGCTGCTCTCGACGGCGCTGCCAGCGTGGCGCGTGCCGGTGGCGAGTTCGCTCGTGAGGCCCGGACTGGTTTTTCGAACGAACGTTTTAGGCTCCTCGCTAGAGCCGGCGGGGACGGCCGCGCGGCACGGAACGAGCCTTCCGGGGAAATTTGCACCATGGGCTGATTTAAGCGAGATGCTGATGGCGATTTGGGCTCTGGGCGCGGCGGCTAGCTTTGGGCAGATGCTGATGGGCTGGACTGCCATCGAGCGGCTGCGGCGAAGCGCGAAGCCGTGCGAGCTGCGGCAATTTCAATTTTTGAAACATTTGCTGGGGATTGGCGGCGAAGTCAATCTGCTCGAAACGGCGCGGGGCAGCATGCCGAGCACGTACGGCTTTTTCCGGCCCACCATCTTTGTTCCCGGCGATGCGAGGGGCTGGGATGAAGAACGGCAGAGAGTTGTGCTGCTCCACGAATTGGCGCACGTGCGCCGCAAGGATGCCGCCACGCATCTGCTGGCGCGAGCCGCGCTGGCGCTTTATTGGTGGAATCCGATTGTCTGGTTTGCGTGGCGCGAGTTTTTGCAGGAACGGGAGCGAGCGGCTGACGATCTAGTGCTGGGCGCGGGAGCGGAGGCGGCGGGCTATGCGAGCCAGCTGCTGGAAATTGCGCGCTCGATGCAAATGCCGGCGGCTTATGGATGGGCAGCGATGACAATGGCGCGGCGTTCACAGTTGGAAGACCGTCTGCTGGCGATTCTGGATTCGGGGCGAGATCGCCAGACGCCGAGACGAGCGAGCGCTATTGCGCTGGCAGCGGCAATCGCGATCATTTTTCCGGTAGCCGCGTTGCACGCAAAAGGTGAAGCGGCGGCAGTTGGTCAGACGAGTGGCGATTCCGTCGCGGGCGGCTTGATTAAAGAAGGTAATAGGGCGCGCGGACAACGAAAGTTCGATGCGGCTAAGGAGTTTTATGAAAGAGCAACCAAGGCGGCGAGTAGCGGGCCGGAAGCGGCCACGGCGATGATTGATCGCGGCGAGATCGAATTGTCGATGAAGGATTACGCGGCGGCGACGGACGATTTCGAAAAGGCACAAACGGCGGATTCCGGAAAAACGGGCGAGGCGAGGATGTGGATGGCGATCACGCAAGAGCGGCAAAATAATCTCGACGCCGCAGACGGACTTTATCAGGGCGCGTTGGCCGCCGAAGATCCGCATGTAGCGGCGGCCGCCACAATTATGGAGCTTTACGGCAAGCTGCTCAGAGCGCAAGGCCGCGAGGATGATGCGAAGAAAATGCTGGGGCAAGCTTTCGACATTCGACAAGCGCTCATGGCGGAGATGGAGAGGAGCCAGCCGCCCGGTCCAGACGTACGCCGGATTGGCGGTGATGTGAACCCGCCGGTCTTGGCGTCGAAAGTGGAACCGGAATACTCGGAAGAGGCGCGCATCGCAAAGTATGAAGGATTGGTGCTGCTTTCGGTCGAGGTTGGAGCCGATGGGATCGCCCACAACATCAGGGTCATGCGTGGGCTGGGATTAGGGTTGGATCAGAAGGCAGTCGAAGCGGTGCGCCAATGGAGATTTAAGCCAGCAAGCGAGAACGGTCAACCTGTGGCGGTCGCGGCTCATATTGAGGTGAACTTTAGGCTGCTGTAACGAGAGCTATGGCAAATCAACGGTGGCGAACTCATTGTTGCGCCACAAGTATATCCGGCCCGTCCGCTAACTCGCTGAAACAACATGGTCTGTATCCTTTTGCCCCTAACCGTCTTTATCCAGGGGAACCTCGCCTTGCGGCCGCCCATGCGGTCGCTGACGCTCTCAGCTCGGAGTCGGAGTAGTGAAAAAAACTAGCGCCGGCAAATCATGGCCAGCCCATTTGACGAATTGATTAGGCTGCGGCAGGCTAACCCGGCTAGGAGGTAACATCATAAAAGACTAGAGCGTCTTTTCCGTTACCGCCGTCAAAAGACAGGAAGTTAGATACACGATGAAGCCGTCCAGCGCGCTGGAACCACCGCATGAGGAGCGCTCCGCCGAAGCGCTCGCAGATAAAACCGAACCAGGATTGTATCCGGAGCTTGATCTCGACCGAACAGGTCCCACCAAGAACTACTGGTGGCTTTGGTTAATGGTCTTTGGATTGATCGGCTACGGCTGTTACGCGCTTTACCAAAGCGAAAACGCCAAGAAGGCGGACATGTCAGCCCAGAAAGGCATGAAAGGTCCGCGCAGCCTGCCCATTGTCGCGGCCACCGCGCGCAGCGGCGACATGCCCGTTTATCTGCAGGGATTGGGCACCGTCAGCGCGTTCAACACCGTCACCGTCAAGCCGCGCGTGGATGGCCAACTGATTAGCGTGAACTTCCGCGAAGGCCAGGAGGTGCATCAAGGGGATCTGCTCGCCGAGCTCGATCCGCGGCCCTTTCAAGTAGTGCTCGACCAGGCGAACGGCAATTTGGCGCAGGCGAAGGGCACGCTGGCTAAGGACGAAGCCGCCTTGCGCGACGCCCAAGTGAACTATGTGCGCGATCAGGAATTGTTCAAAGAGCAGATCATCGCCAAGCAACAGTTGGATACCCAACTGGCCACCGCCGATCAGGTGCGCGGATCGATTGAAGCCGATAATGCCGCGATTGAGGCGGCGCAGGCCATGATCAATAGCGCGAAATTGAATTTGATCTACACACGCATCACCGCGCCCATTAGCGGGCGCATTGGCCTGCGGCAAGTAGATTCGGGCAACATTATTCATTCCACCGACGCTGCCGGACTGGCGGTCATTGCGCAGTTGCAGCCGATTGCGGTGCTATTCACGATTCCGGAAGATCAGTTGCCGCCGGTGCTGGCGAAACTGCGGCAAGGCGCCAAGCTGCGCGCGGATGCCTATGACCGCGATGAGAGACAGAAACTTAGCGAAGGTAATCTGCTCACCGTCGATAACACCATCGACCCAACCACCGGCACTTCGAAACTTAAGGCAGTATTTCCTAATACCGATCACGCCTTGTTTCCCAATCAGTTTGTGAATATCAAATTGTGGCTCGATACCAAGCGCGACGCGGTTATCGTGCCGCTGGTGGCCATTCAACGCGGGCCCACCGGCACCTTCGTTTATCTGGTCGGCGCCGATAGCAAGGTGACGATGCGCGGCGTGAAAATGGGGCTGACCGAGGGCAATGAAGTGACCATTGACGATGGCTTAAAACCCGGCGATGTCGTGGTGGTGGATGGCGCGGAGAAATTAGCCGACGGCATGTCCGTGACCGTGCGTCAAAACAGCCCGCGGAGTCCTAAAGGATGAGTCCTTCTCGGCCGTTTATTCTGCGGCCGGTTGCCACGTCTTTGCTGTTGGCGGGCATCCTGATCGCGGGCGCCATCGCCTATCAACAACTTCCTGTAGCGGCCCTGCCGGAAGTAGATTATCCCACCATTCAATGCACCACCTTTTACCCCGGCGCCAGCCCTGAGGTGATGGCCTCTTCCGTCACGGCGCCGCTCGAACGCACTTTTGGCCAAGTGCCGGGGTTGAAGCAGATGACGTCGACGAGTTCCTTCGGAAGCTCCATCATCACTCTGCAATTCGATTTAAACCTCAACATTGATGTGGCGGAGCAGCAGGTGCAGGCGTCCATCAACGCGGCCGGAACCTATCTGCCGCCCGATCTGCCGAATCCGCCCATCTACAGCAAAGTGAATCCGGCCGACGCGCCCATTCTCACGCTGGCGCTTACCTCGAAAACTTTGCCGTTAACCAAAGTGGAGGATCTCGCCGACACAACACTGTCGCAGAAAATCGCGCAATTGCCCGGAGTCGGTTTAGTCAGCATCAGCGGCGGTCAAAAGCCCGCCGTGCGTATCCGTGTTAACCCCACCGCGCTGGCCGCTTATGGGTTGGGGATGGAAGATCTGCGGACTGCGCTGAACCAAACCAACATCAATCAGGCCAAGGGTAATTTCGACGGCCTTAAACAGGCTTACATTATCGGCGCGAACGATCAGATTCTGACTAGTAACGGCTATAAACCGGTCATCGTTGCATATAAGAACGGCGCGCCCGTACGGCTCGAAGACGTTGCCACCATCGTGGATGGCGCCGAGAATTTGCGTCAAGCCGCGTGGATGAATTCCACTCCTGCCGTGATTCTGAACATCCAACGCCAACCGGGTGCGAACGTTATCGCGGTGGTTGACCGTATCCATGCACTACTCGGTGTTTTGGAAGCTTCCATACCCAAAGCCATTCAACTCACCGTACTGACTGACCGCACCAACACTATTCGCGCTTCGGTGGACGACGTCAAGTTCTCATTAGTGCTAACCGTCGCGCTGGTTGTGATGGTCATCTTCCTGTTCCTGCGCAACCTGGCGGCCACGGTGATTCCGAGCGTGGCCGTTCCTCTGTCGATTGTGGGCACGTTCGGCGTCATGTACTTGCTCGGCTATAGCTTGAACAATCTGACTTTGATGGCGCTTACGATTTCCACCGGTTTTGTGGTGGACGATGCCATCGTGATGATCGAAAACATCGCCAGATATCTGGAGGAGGGTGAGACGCCATTGCGCGCCGCCTTGCGCGGCTCCGAGCAAATCGGTTTCACCATCGTTTCGTTAACGGTTTCGCTCATCGCCGTGTTAATTCCGCTGCTGTTCATGGGCGATATTGTGGGCCGGCTGTTCCGGGAGTTCGCCATCACGCTCGCCGTGACGATCTTGGTTTCTGCGTTCGTTTCGCTAACGCTGACACCGATGATGTGCGCCAAGCTTTTGAAGCACAAACCGGAAAGAGAGCAAGGATGGTTCTACCGGAAATCGGAACACGCTTTTAATTGGGTGATTCTGAAGTATGCCAACACCCTGCAATGGGTGTTGCGCCGCCAAACCGCTACGCTGCTGGTGACGGCAGCTACCTTAGTGGTGACCATCTTTCTGTTTGTTATTGTGCCCAAAGGTTTCTTCCCGGTGCAGGATACCGGCGAAATTTTAGGCGTCTCGGAAGCGCCGCCGAGCGTTTCTTTTGCTGAAATGTCCAGCTTGCAGCAGAAGGTCGCCGCCGTCATTCAGCAAGATCCGGCGGTGGAGAGTCTTTCCTCGTTTATCGGAGTGGATGGCGTCAACACGGTCATGAATAGTGGCCGTATCCAGATCAACTTGAAGCCGCTGGCCCAAAGAGAAGGGGTGAGCGCCATCATCCGCCGCCTACAGGAAAAGTTGCGCAGCGTGGAAGGCATCACTTTGTATTTGCAGCCGGTGCAGGATCTGAGTGTGGAAGACCGCGTCAGCCGCACGCAGTATCAATACACGCTGGAAGATGCCGACGCCAAAGAGCTGAGCGTCTGGACCACCCGGCTGGTGGACAAACTAAATACTCTAGGTTCGTTGCGCGACGTCGCAACCGACGAGCAGAACGGCGGCTTGCAAACCACCTTGGTCATTGATCGCGACACCGCCTCGCGCTTAGGCATCGGCATGCAGCAAATTGACGACACGTTGTACGACGCCTTCGGCCAGCGGCTGGTATCCACCATGTTTACTCAATCGAATCAGTATCACGTGGTGCTGGAAGTGGCGCGGAATTTCCGCAATAATCCGAGCGATCTGGAAGATGTTTTTGTACGCTCGGCTAATGGAACCGAAGTGCCGCTCGGTTCGTTCACGCGCTTTGAGGAAACCACCTCCCCGCTAACCATCAATCACCAGGGCCAATTCCCGGTGGTAACGGTATCGTTCAACCTACCGGCTGGAGAATCGCTGGGCAGCGCCGTGAAAGACATTCAGCGCGCTGAACAAGATATCGGTTTGCCCAAGAGTATCGAGACAGACTTTCAAGGAACCGCGGCGGCCTTTCAAAACTCGCTGGCCAATGAGGTGTATCTCATCATTGCCGCTTTGGTCGTCGTCTACATCGTCCTGGGCGTTTTGTATGAAAGCTATATTCACCCCATTACCATTCTTTCTACTTTGCCGTCGGCGGGCGTCGGCGCAATTCTGGCGATTTTCATTTGCCACGACGATTTCAATGTCGTCACGTTGATTGGCATTATCCTGCTCATAGGAATTGTGAAAAAGAACGCCATCATGATGATCGATTTTGCTTTGGAGGCGGAACGGAAGGATGGCAAACCGGCGGTAGAAGCCATATATCAGGCCTGTCTGCTACGTTTCCGGCCCATCATGATGACCACCATGGCTGCGCTCTTCGGCGGTCTACCGCTGGCTTTGGGAACGGGCGTGGGAAGTGAGCTGCGCCGGCCGCTGGGCATCACTATCGTCGGCGGATTGATTCTCAGCCAGTTCTTGACGCTCTACACAACTCCGGTTGTGTATCTGTTTCATGACCGCATGGCGAAGCGTTTGTTCGGGCGTCACTTTGCGGAACCGGAGGACACGCAAATCGAAGCGGGCATGGAAGTGGGTTCCGCCAGATGAACTTATCCGCTCCCTTTATCAAGCGGCCAGCGGCCACCACGCTGCTCACGGCGGCGCTCGCGCTTTCGGGCATTCTGGCATTTCGCTTCCTGCCGGTAGCCCCGTTACCCGCGGTGGAACTGCCCACGGTTCAGGTGCACGCGAATCTGCCGGGAGCCAGTCCGGAAACGATGGCCTCCTCTGTAGCCACGCCGCTCGAACGGCAGTTTGGCCGCATCGCCGGCATCACGGAGATGACTTCCTCCAGTCAACTAGGTGGCACGCAAATCACCTTGCAGTTCGAGCTTGATCGGAACCCGGACGCGGCGGCGCGCGATGTGGAAGCGGCGATTAATGCGGCACGCAGCCAGTTACCTGCCAATATGCCGCAAAATCCCGGCTACTGGAAGATGAATCCGGCCAACGCGCCCATCATGATGCTTTCGATGACGTCGGATGTCTTCAACAACGGAAAGATGTACGACATCGCCGACTCAATTCTGGCCCAAAAGCTTTCGCAAATTGAAGGTGTCGGGCAGGTGCATGTCTGGGGCAGTTCGCGCCCGGCGGTGCGCGTCGAATTGAATCCCCATTTGCTGAACGCCATGGGCTTGAACATCACCGATGTCGCGACAGCGTTGCAGAATGCCAATGCTCATCAGGCCAAAGGCGCGATTGGCAACGAGCGTGATTTTTGGCAGGTCGCCGCCACCGATGAACTCTTCAAAGCTCGCCAGTACGCGCCGCTGATCGTCAAATACCGCAACAATGCACCCGTGCGGCTGGCGGACGTGGCGGATGTTTTGGACTCGGTCGAAGACACCCGCAATGACGGCCTGGATAACGGTAAACCATCCGTCGTGATCATGGTGACGAAGCAACCGGACGCCAACATTATCGATACGGTCGATCGGATTCGGGCAGTTCTGCCGCAATTACAGGCGTCCGTACCGCCTGCCATGAAACTCGCCGTTTCGCAAGATCGCACCACAACCATCCGCGCTTCGGTGCATGATGTTGAGCGCACGCTGCTCATTTCCGTGTTCCTGGTGGTTTTAGTGGTGTTTGTGTTCTTGCGCAATGTTTGGGCCACATTCATACCGGGCATCGCAGTGCCGCTTTCGCTGCTGGGAACGTTCGGCGTCATGTATTTGCTGGGCTATTCGCTGAACAATCTGTCGTTGATGGCGCTTACGGTCTCCACAGGTTTTGTGGTGGATGACGCCATTGTTGTCATTGAGAACGTTACGCGCTACCTGGAAATGGGCTGGAATCCCATGCGGGCCGCGCTACAGGGCGCGCGGGAAATCGGCTTTACGGTTCTTTCCATGAGCACGTCGCTGGTGGCGGTTTTCATTCCTATTTTGCTGATGGGCGGCATCGTCGGCCGTCTCTTTCGCGAATTCGCCGTCACCTTAACCGCCGCTATCATGATTTCTCTGGTGGTCTCGCTCACCACTACACCTATGATGTGTTCGAAGTTGCTCAAATCGCAGCATGACAAAAGGCACAACCGTCTTTACCGCATCAGTGAGCGCGCCTTCGAACTGATCCATAAGAGCTATGCGTCCAGTCTTAGAGTGGTGTTAACGCATCCGCAGTTGACGCTGGTGATTACTCTGGTGACCATCGGCGTCAGCGTTTATCTCTACATCGTCGTGCCCAAAGGATTCTTTCCGCAGCAGGATACCGGGCAAATTGGCGGCGCCATTCTGGCCGACCAAGATATTTCGTTTACCGCCATGCGCGAGAAACTGCATGCCTTCCTGCGCATTGTCGAAGCTGATCCGGCAGTGGACGACGTGTCTGGCTTTACTGGCGGTGGCACGCTCAACACCGCCAGCATGTGGATGCAGCTCAAGCCATTGTCCGTGCGCAAGATCTCGGCGGACGGCGTGATTAACCGGCTGCGCGGCAAACTGGCGCGCATTCCAGGCGCGACGCTCTATCTGGTGGCGGGGCAAGACCTGCGCGTGGGCGGCCGCGGATCGAATTCGCAATATCAATTCACACTGCAGGCCGATAGCTTAAAGGATTTGAATGAATGGGCACCGAAGCTGCTGGCAAAACTGAAAACCGTTCCGATCATTCTTGACGCTAATAGCGATCAACAAATCCATGGTCTGGAATCCGAGTTAGTCATTGACCGCGAAACCGCTTCACGCCTAGGGGTTAGTCCCCAAGCGATCGATAACACTCTCTACGCCGCGTTCGGGCAGGAGCAGGTGTCCACCATGTATACGGGAATTAACCAATATCACGTGGTGATGGAACTCAAACCCGAATACCAGCAGAGCCCTGAGGCGCTGAACTCGCTCTACGTGCCCTCATCGACCGGAACGCCGGTACCGCTGTCGGCCTTTACCCACTACAAGACCGTTCTCAATTCGCTATCGGTGAATCACCAAGGCCCCTTCCCTTCCATCACGCTCTCTTTCGCCTTGGCGCCGGGCATCGCGCTGAGCCAAGCAGTGGATGCAGTGGAGCAAGCGGAGCAGGAAATCGGTATGCCGGCCAGCGTCAGAGGCCAATTTGCCGGCACCGCTCAGGTGTTTCAAGCTTCGCTGAAGAATCAACCGGTGCTGATCTTGACCGCCCTGCTAGCGGTCTACGTTGTTTTGGGAATTCTCTATGAAAGCTACATTCACCCCATCACCATCTTGTCTACCCTGCCCTCCGCCGGCGTAGGGGCCTTGCTGGCGCTGTTGATCTTTAGGGTGGACCTTACCGTCATCGCCATCATTGGCATTATCCTGCTCATTGGAATTGTGAAGAAGAACGCAATTCTGATGATCGATTTCGCTCTCGAAACCGAGCGCAAACACGACATTTCCCCGAAAAACGCCATTTACCAGGCTTGTTTGTTGCGTTTTCGTCCTATCATCATGACCACCATGGCGGCCCTTCTGGGAGGTTTACCGCTGGCGTTAGGCACGGGAACTGGTTCTGAACTACGCCGTCCCTTGGGCATCACCATTGTGGGGGGATTGGTTTTAAGCCAGGTGCTGACGCTCTACACTACTCCTGTCGTTTACCTATATCTGGATAAGCTGCAGCGCTGGTTTGGGGGCAAGAAGCAGCTGAGTCCGCGTTTGCAGCGAGCGATGACGGATAGCGAGGCGGAAGGCGCGTACTAAAACCTCTGGGCAGCGATCCATGTTACGGAGTAAGGCCCGCCTGGCTTCAGTGTTTTGCCGACCGAACCGATATCACATACATGAGTTCGGTTATTGCTCCTGTTGAACAGTTGGTCTGCGCGGTTTACGTGAGTTCGGCCTACAAACAGCTGGACGACCTGGAATTGCTTGAGCTCTTGCGAGTGGCGAGGCTCAACAATGAGCGGCACAACATTACCGGCATGCTGCTTTATCGTGACGGTAACTTCCTGCAGGTCTTAGAAGGACCCTCGTCGGCAGTGGATGAACTCATCGACAAGATCAAGCGCGACACCCGGCACCATGGTGTCATCCTCATGTCGCGAAGAGGCGTTCAAGAACGACAGTTTGCGGAATGGCAAATGGCCTTCCGCAACATGAGCAAGAGCCACATGGCGGAGAACGGCTACAGCCCCTTCCTCGAACCGGCCTTTCAAGATGAAGAAGAAGAGACGGGCGAAGCATCGCAACTGGTGTTCCGTCTGCTCCGGCGTTTCAAAGACGTTGTGCGTTGAGTCAGTGCAACCACTTCGTTGAAAAAACGAGTAAACTGATTGATGCCGGGAAGGTGCGGGCGCGCGGAGGCTGACCAGGAGGTCCGCCGCAGACCGGGAGGTCCGCCTCACAAGCGCGAGGTCCATGGCACTCCGTCGGGGTCGTAGTTCCGAGCCGCGCGCGCCGGCAAGCAGCTATTTTGACTGCAGGTACGCCGCTGCCGCTTTGGCTTGATCGGCATCCAAGTCGCGGGTCACCATAGTCATTTCGGGCGAGTGACGGCGATCGCCTTTGCGGAACTTCGCCAATTGGTCCTCAGTGTATTCGGCGTTCTGACCGGCGAGCCGCGGAGCCATACCCTTGCCTTGTGCGTCCGGCCCATGGCAGGTCACGCAGGCAAGAACCTTTTGGGAGGGAATGCCGTTTGTGAACAGATCTTTACCCTGCACAACCAGATCCTTGTTGGCGGCATGTCCCGCCGACGGAGGCTGTTTGGCATACCACTCAACCGCTGCCTTGATCACGTCCGGTTTGGCCGCGTGAGCGACGCCTTCCATGTTCATGCGCTCCTCACGGGTTGCGTTCGGCCCCTTCTTCGAGCCGGAGATCTTCAGCACCCACCAGAACATCTCGTCCACCGGCGGCGACGAAGGCTCCTTAAAGGCCGTCAGCTTTTTCTCAGCGTAGGCCGCGTCCAACCCCGCCAACTTCGGAAAGTACGGCAACTGCGTGTTGCCATCCACTCCATGGCATCCGGCGCAGTAGGTGGTCACAACGCCGGGAGCATCCCAGTCCTTCCGGCCCCAGGCGGTCGCAACAAAAGTCAATAGCGTCGCTACTATCAGGAACTTATTCATATGTGCGATCCTTATCAAAATGCAAAGAAAAGGGTAATCCAAAGCGTGTTATTGTCGCTGGGCTTACGGCCGATGCCATCGATATTACTCGTGAGCCCGTTGAACTTGGTGAAGCCGGTGTACTGAACGGTGGCGAGCAAATTTTGTGTCAGCGTCCGGTCCACTTCCAGCACATAGCCGGAGGTATTGGGTTTGGCCGAAAGCTGATTTCCATTCTGATCGTTGACCGCGTAAAGAGCGGATTCGCTGCTTCCGTTGCCGAAGAAATAACCGCCGCTAAACGTCCAGCCGTCGCCGATTGAATAAGCGCCGTTCAGATTCAAGGTTTTGAAATTGTCCTTTGGATTCGAAACGTTGCCAAGCGGATAGCTGGCGTCCCAAGATTCTTGCTCATAGATGTATGAACCGCGCAACGTCAGCTTGCGGGTATCGCCCAGATGCTGATATTGCGTGTCGAAGCCCGTATCGGCGAATATGTCGGTGGGACCGCTGGGCGACGAACTATCGGGATAGATCTTCGAATGCATACCGAAGGCACCGGCCATCCACACGTTCGGCCCGTGTTCTTTGGTCCAATAGGCGCGCCAATATGGGTTAAAACCCTTCAGATACTCAGCGCCGTTTTGGAAGTTCGTGCCCGCCGTCATCCAGCGGTAAAAGCCGGTTCCCACTCGATACTCGGACAGTTCGACATAAAATTCGCGATCAAACAGAGCGTAGACGCCCACACTGCCGACTTGCTGGCCAAGACCGGAAATCATTGGACCGCCTGGTCCACCGGGTGCTTGCGGCGCCGTATAGAAAGGAAATCCCCAGGCGGGAGTGGTATTCCATACGTCCTGGACGCTGGGATCATTGTTACTGTCAATTCCAACCAGCAGCTCGCTGTTGCCTGGATGAAAAAAATGGACGGCGCGAATGTCGACCGGGCCGGCAGCGCCTTTCCAACCCGGGAAGGTATTGCCGATTCCGTATTCATAAAAAATCCCGGCGAAATCGGTTATTTTCGTGCCCACCTCGCCAGTGAACCCATAGGCCTCCGGCGCACCGTTCTGCGTCACGACGGGGTTTCCTTGCGAGTCGTTGGGCTGGGCTGCCCAGTTCACGCCCACCTGCCCTAGAATTCCTAGAGGTACGTAGTTGAACCCTTCTTTATCGGCAAACGACCTGCCTGCGGTATATCCAGCAAGCTTAAAGAACCGTCCCCACGGAGTAAGCTGCGGCCAATTTCCGCCTATATGGCAAGCGGCACAACGCTGCCCGGTCTGCCGCGCGAAAGAGGGTAGTGCGTAGATCTGGGGTGTGACGGACATTACGAGCGGAATCAGTAGAAGGAATTTGACAAGTATCCCTCCACCTGAGGGCTTATTGGTTGAGCGAAGCATAGAATATGCCTGCTGTTGCAGCACTACGGCTGCCATTCAGCCTGGGGAGCTAAGTCAACGACTTAGCGTCGCCTGTTTGGAATTCGAGCGCCAAATGACCCAGCTGGCGACCGCTGGTGGTCATAGCACGCTATTCAACTGGCTAGCGCTCAGCGGCCGACGCAGGGCGACCAAGGTGGAATAAAATCGTTTTCATGAGTTGGAAAGCTGTTTGTCACGCCGTTGCGACAGCCAGTTCGTTCCTCATCCTTTTCCTCGGATCCGCTCGCGGGCAGCCAGACGATCGCAAAGAGCGGGTTATTCCCGACATTGCTTTCCCCAAAATCAAGGATTGGAAAAGCCTGCGCATCAAACTTGAGCGATTAGGGTGTTATGGACCTTGCCCCATTTACTCGCTGGAAGTGCATGGCGACGGAAGCGTTTTTTATGAGGGCGCGGGCGGGATCGTCTTCATTAGCGGACACCACCGAGACCGCATCTCCCATGCCGCGGTTGTAGGCTTGGTGTCGGCTTTTCGGGAAGCCGATTACTTTTCGCTCAAAGATATCGCGCCATTCGACAGAGATTTGCCGACTTACGCCACTAGCGCTAGTCTTCTCAGGCTGTATCTCGAAAACGGTTTTCCGCCCATCAACTCCCCGCATCGATTCTGAAAGCTCTCATCGGCGCGGGTGGCCATGTCAACGCGCGCGACGGCCTGTAGGGACAAACGACCGTGTTCAAAGCCTCCGACGCGCCCAATTCGATCGATATGTTACGGATACTTGTGCAGGCCGGCGCCGATGTGAATGCCCGGGACGAGTTCGGCCGCACTCCATTGAGCGCGTGCTTCGATACGGATTACGCGCGAGCCCTCATCGATCTAGGCGCCGATGTGTTTGCGCGTGACAAGCAGGGAAAGACGGCGGCCCAAAGCGCACGGGAGATGGGCGCCAGCGAACTTGCCGATCTGCTCGAGAAGACGATGGCGATCAAGCAAAGGTCGAACTAAGCATGGCTCAGGATCGAGCTGTGCTCTCATTCGTCCCGTAGGGCTTTCAGCGGCTCGAAGGAAGCAGCGCGCCAAGCCGGAAGCAGCGCTGCGCCGGCACCTACGAGGAAGAGCGCAACCACAGCGAACGCATAGCTGCCCGCATCAAGAGGCTTCACTCCATATAAGAAAACCTTGATGATCCGGCCCAGCAAGAGCGCGAGAAGAATGCCGCCGGCCAGTCCGACCGCCACGATGGCCGACCCGCGCAACAACACCATGCGCACTATGCCTTGGCGCGTGGCGCCCAAAGCCATGCGCAGTCCAAACTCTCTGCGGCGCTGATTGACAACTTGCGACAAAACGCCGTATAACCCGGCCATCACCATCAGCACCGCCAACCCGGCAAATGCACCAATCAAATAAAAACCGAGTCGCGCACTGAAATTGCTCCGATCGACGGCCTGTTGCATAGTTTGAAAGTCATCCAACGCCAGATCGGGCGCGATCCGGCGGAAAGTCGCGTGAGCGGCCGGCGCAACGGCGATATTCGCTCTTGTTTTGACGACAAAATGCACAGAGGCTTTGAGCAACGCCGGATAGAATAGCGAAGCCGGCGGAACTTGTTGATACGGGAGCATAAGCAGCGGCTGCGGAGGTTGCGACGTGCTGTTATCGGTCTGATCGCCGATAATCCCGACGATGGTGTAGGGTTTCAGCATGCCTGTGCTTGCGCCGCCGAGGTCTAACCGCTGACCTAAGGCCTCTTTGCCGGCGAAATACTTGCGTGCTAACGTCTCATTAATTGCAACAACAAAGGGCGCATTGGAGGTGTCTTGTTCGGTGATACTTCGCCCCCGGACAACCGGCGTTCCCATCACCTCTTCGTACCTCCCGCTGAGAGCCGTGAGCCTTGCTTGGAATTCCTGTTGACGGTCGCGCGGCCAACCGATCACGCCGAAACTGGTTTCGAAATCTAATCCTGAAAACGGCGGTGCCGAAACCAGCGCTGCATCTTGAAAGCCAGGGGTGTGACGGAGCCCGTCCAGCAATGGCTGGTAAACGGTGGTTGCCAGAGACGCGGACGACCCACCAGTGGAGTCGTCCGCCAACATTGCGACAAATGACGAAACATGGCTGGTCACAAAACCAAGTCGCGTGTGTTCCAGGCCCCAAAGCGTCCGGAATAAGAGGCCCGCCGCAATGAGCAATAGAGCCGACAAAGCAACTTCAGCGCCCACCAGCCAGCCGCCGACGTGCGTTTTGAATGACTGATTGCCCAGACTGCGCGAACCTGCACGCAGGGTAGTTTGTCCGTCGGTTCGGGCGATAAACAAGGCCGGCAGCAGGGCAGACAAGACGGTGGTCACCGTTGCGATTAGCGCGAGGACCAGCAAGACGCTCCAGCGCATTTCAATCGATTCAGCACGCGGAATTGTGCCCGCCGGTAAGCTATGAACTGCGGCGGTAAGCCAGTAGGCCAACAGCAGGCCCAGGGCGCAACCGAGCAAACTTAGGAGACCGGCTTCTACAATCATCTGACCCACGAGACGCCCTTGTCCGCAGCCGAGCGCCGCACGCACGGCAAATTCATGCTGACGACCCAAGCAGCGTGCGATCAAGAGATTCGCCACGTTCGCGCACACAATCAGCAGCACCAGCCCGAGCGCTGCGACTAACCCGAGGAACACCTCGCGCACCGGACCCGTTACCGTTTCGCGATAGGACTGGGCGTGGAACTCCAGCTTCCGATCCGCGCGCGGGTCATTCTCGCGAATGCGTTTTGCGATCAGATCCAACTCAGCTTGTAGCTGCGCGCGGTTTACACCCGGCGCGCTTTGGGCGAGAATGGTGAAGCAGTCATAGCCGCGCTCCCGCAGCATCTCAGGGGTCGGCTGCAATGGGAGCCAGAGCCCTTTTTCGATGTCCTTGCCTGCCGATTCAGGAAACCGAAAACTCTGCGGCATCACTCCCACAACGGTCCGTTCGTGTCCGTTTACGCGGAGGGTACGGCCCACCGCCGCGGGGTCGGCATCGAGCACTTGCCGCCACAGTCCCTCCGAAATGAGTACTGCTTGTGGTCCATTCGATTGCGCTTCCTGCTCAGTAAAGGTACGCCCTTTCAGCGGCTGCGCGCCCAGCATCTCGAAGAGATTGGGAGTCACTCCAGAGGTAACGACACTCAACAGACTATCTTTACTCTGCACTACGGCGACGTCAGTCGAATATCCCGCGACAGAGACCAAAACATGAGACTGATTGCGAATGTCAGAGTAATCGAGCCAGGAAACAGCGCCGCTGACGCTTGCAACGTTCACAAGCCGGTCAGGATTGTCGTAGGGAAGCGGCTGTAAAAGGACGCTCTCGACGACTGTGAACATAGCTGTGTTGGCGCCTATACCCAGCGCCAAAGTGACAACCGCGAGGATCGTTACTTCCGGCGAGTGGCACAACTGGCGCAAGGAGTAGCGAAGATTCTGAAAGATGGTTTGCATAGTTGTCTCTTTCGCAAACTCAGCGGATGCGCGATACGCGGCCATCGCGTACTTCATAGAGAATGTCCGCGACTGTTAGTAGGTGCGACCGGTGAGCGACGATAATACGTGTGGGCGCGAGGTTTGCGAGTACCTCTGAAATCTTTTCCTCAGAGGCGGCGTCGAGATTGGCGGTTCCTTCGTCGAAGACAATGATCCCCGGCTCGCGATAGAGGGCGCGGGCGATGAGGAGACGCTGGCGTTGCCCGCCGGAAATTTGCACGCCCATATCTCCCACGCGTGTTCCATAGTCCATGGGCATGGCTAGGATTTCATCGTGAATGGCGGCATCTCTGGCCGCTCGACGAACCTTTTGAACATCGAATCGCGGATCGAAGAAGGCTATATTGTCGTTGATCGAACCGGCGAGTAAAGTGTCATCCTGCATGACTGTTCCAAAGCGCTCGCGCCACACTTGGCGGTTCACATCCTCAATGGGTACGCCATCCAATTTGATGCTTCCTTGCTGAGGCTTCTCAATGCCGAGGATGAGTTTGACCAAGGTGGATTTACCACTTCCGGAGGGGCCAACTATAGCCACACAGGCTCCGGCAGGAAATTCGAGTGATACGTCATCCAGCACCAGCGGCTCGGTAGGTCCATAACGGAAGCTCACGTTTTCAAGCTTGAGGCGACCAGGGCCGTCCACGCGGGTGAGACCGCCGCCTTGCGGTTCGGGTTCCGTCAACATCAGATCGTCTAGCCGGCGGACATGCACACCCGCAAGCTGCATGGACCAGATACTTTCCATGACGCTCGAGACTCTTTCACGAAACACGCCGCGGTACGCAAGAAAGCCAAAAAGGACGCCAGTGGTGACTGGTGCGAAGCCGACTCCCAGAATACCAACGCACAGAACCGCGGCCCATTCGAGAGCTCCAGAGGCGGAGGTAATGACGGCAATGGTGTTGCGCTGGCGGGTCAAGCGCATGTTGGCATTGAGTACACGAACGAGTTCGTTTTCCCAAACAGCGAAGCGTTGTGCTTCCCTGCCCGCGAGTTTGATGGCTTGAATGGCGCGCATGGATTCAAGCAGGCGCGACATTTCCTTCCCCTCGGCTTCGAGCAGATCCTCCGACAATTCCCGCTGCCTGCGTAATCCAAAGAGACGGACGCTCATCTCCATTGTCAAACCGCCGATCACAATGAAGGCTAAGTGCGGGCTGAAGACGATCATCAATACGGCCGTGATTGAACCCACCAGCAGGTCTATGAGCATGGGTGCGGCTTGATCGGTGACAAAGCGCCGGATGGTATCCACTGAGCGAACGCGGGAGACCAAATCTCCCAGCATTTGACGCTGGAAAAAAGCAACGGGTAGTGAGAAGAGGCGCGCCACAATGTGGGTGGAGATGCGATGCACAAAAATGCCGCCTAAGCGCGTGATGACCAGTCCCCTGGTCCAGGCCGAACCGGCTTGCACCGTCATCATGAGGGCAATCCCACAGGCGATCCAGATGAAATGCGGATCTGCCAGTGACCCACCGGCGTGATCGATGATGTTGCGATACGCGAAGGGCATAGCGATGATGGTGAGTTGCAGCAACAGCGTCAACCACAGCATGGAAAGCGCGGCAGATCGCAACCGCCGGTCGTCGAGCCAGGCTTTGCGGAAACTCCTCGAAAGCCGCATAACGCCGGGTTGAAAAGCATCGGTGGGCGTGAACTCTATGGCGATGCCCGTAAAGTGCGGCGACATCGAGTCGAGAGTCACATTAACTCGGCCGCGCGCCGGGTCGACGATCGTGGCAACATTACCTTTTACTTTTTCGAGGACCACGAAATGATCCAGGTTCCAATGCAAAATGGCGGGCAGTTTTAAGTCTCCGGTGCGCTGGAGACCGATGCGAACCGGACGCGGCGCAAGCCCAATGCTGGCTGCGAGACTCATCAGCGTCCGCAAGTTGACACCACGGGGCGTAACGGCCACGCGTGCCCGGAAAGCGGCGAGATCCGCTTTCAACCCCCAGGCGGCAGCGATCATAGCGAGGCTGGCGAGCGCGCATTCGCTACTCTCACCTTGGAGAATGACAGGGACGCGCCGCGTCCGGGCGATGGGGAGACTGACGGCGGCAGCCATTGTGTCAGCGGCCTCCCAGGAAAATGAGGCTGAGAGCTGCCACAGCCAAGACTGTCAAAACAACCTTGATGGATCCCTCAAACCGATGTTTCGCATCCCAAGGCTCGCCGGCTTGACGCGTGGTATAGGCTTCCACCGCCTCAGGGCGGAACACTTCGTAGCTGGTAAGCCAACCGCTTTTTTTCTCGCTGGGCTGCATGAGTATCTCCTCAACTAGCTAGCCGGAGAGCAAGGTCTGAAAGAGGTGTTCCATTCCGTACTAGAAACGCTCCCAGCTCTGCGTACATGTCTTGCAATCCTGAGCAATAGAGATTGTGGTTCGAAAATCCGCGCGCTTTGGAGAAGCGATTGATGGGCCGCCCCGCCTTGCAGATTTTCCACCAGTCACAGCTCGCGCATTTCTCCGGCTTGATGGTGACGGCATCCGCCTGTTCCTGCCAAGCGCTCGATTCCAGTAAGTCGCGCAAATCGTTCTGGGCAACATTTAGTCCGGTGGAAGCGAGACGCGGATCTGCGGTGCGTAGTGTGTCCTCTGGCCCGAGGTCGCCATTCGAGGAAACGGAGATGATGTTGCGGTAATCGTCGCGATAGGTTTGGACGAGTTCCATGGCGCCCGGATCGACCATGGCGGAGAGCAATTCCGAGAACACACGAATCCTGATCTTAGGATTCTTGCCGGCCAGCCAAGCGCGTAGAGAGGCCAAAAGAAATCGCTCGACGCCGCGAACCACCGATTTGCCCACCACCGAATCCCAGGTGTAATCGGGAGTTAGAAAGCTCATATGAGTTATACCCAGGTCCTGTACGAAATGCCGATATACTTTAGCGCCATCGGCGAAGGGATTGATGACGCAGAGCAACCCCGGCGCGGCCATCCTTCCCTGCTTGGCCGCGTTTTGCAGCAGACGAAGGCCGGCAACGGTTCGATCATAGGAACCGTTCCCCTTCAGATCGAGCCGGTGCAAATCGTTCACCGCGGGTGGGCCGTCGAGCGAGACTCCCACTGAGATGTTATAGCGCTCGAAAAGATCGATCCAGCCCTCATCCACCAGCACGGCGTTGGTCTGTAGTGAGAAATTAAATTTGAAGCCCCTCTCATAACTGCGCAGGGTTTCGCACATTTCGGCAAACCGCGGCTTGCTCATCAGCAAAGGCTCGCCGCCATGAAAGACGAATTGAATCAGGTCAAGTTGGTGATCGCGCGCCGCGCGCGCTGCGAATGCTCCGACATCTTCGACCACTTGACGTGGCACCAGCGGAGGGTGCTTTTTCCATGTCTCGTCACCGGCGAAAAAGAAGTAGCAATAGTCGCATTTCAGATTACATCGCTCACTGATTTTGAAGACGATATTTAGATTTTGTATTTGCATTGCTTTTCATCCATGAGCATTCGCTTGTGATTAGTGAAAACCAGGCCAACCCCGTTTCACGCGATTTTTTGGATCGGCCTGCACAGACGCAAAAAAGCGGAAACGAAGCCTGTTCGCATCGTTTCCGCGAATTCGGAAAAGCGCAGGCGGCAGTGCCTGCGCCACCAGTTTTTACTTGGCGGTGTAATAGATGGGGTGCGGGGGGTGAGGAGCGTCGGATTCGAAGCTGATAAACGACAGGAAATAGCCGCCCGTGACAGCATCGATGTGTGCGTCGATGAGCTCTTGGGCGCCTTCCAGATCGGCATTGTTCGAAACGCGATTCGCGATTTGCTTTTCTAAGTCGGACATTTTGGGGTTCTTCCTTTCTATTTTGATAGCAGCTTTTTGCGGCTTCGCTGATTAGTGAAGCGCACGGAAAAGCCGTATCAGTCAACGGCGTTTCTTTTCGACATTTCAGAAATTGGAGATATTTGAGACAACACAAAACTGGCGGTCATGATGGCAAACCTGCCAAATCGCAAGCACGCCGTCCGCCGGAGCCAGCACTCATCTAGCTAAACTATTTTGAGCCGCCCCAGAAAGGAATCGCCTCATGAAATGGATACTCGCCGTCTCGGGCTTCGTGCTCGTCCTCACCCTCGGTGTTGCCGTGATTGGCTCGTTGCTCCCGGTGCGGCACCGCGCCACGCGTCGCGCGCATTTTCATCAACCGCCCAGCTCTCTATATGCCGTGCTGGCCGGACCGCCCGATTGGCGGTCCGATGTTAAAGCATCCGGTCCTCTGCCTGACCAAAACGGCCGCAAACAGTGGTGGGAAGAAGATGCGCATGGCCAAAGAGTAACCTTCGAACTGTTGGAAGATTCGCCGCCCTCCGGGCGCGTGGTGAAAATCGCCGACCAGCATTTACCCTTCGGCGGCACATGGTCCTTCGAAATAGCAGCAGCCGCTGGCGGCTCCGATCTCCGCATCACCGAGGACGGTGAAGTCTATAATGTGATCTTCCGTTTCATGTCTCGCTACATCCTCGGCTACACCGGCAGCATCGAGCGCTTCTTCCGCGATCTTGGCAAGAAGTTCGGCGAGTCTCCTCAAACCGAAGCCCGGCTTCACCCCTCAAGCCGTCAAGTTGTAAATCAACCCGAACGGATCTTTGATGTAACACCTGGGAAACTCCGGCTCGTCCTTGACGATTTCACAGCCGTTCTCCACCAGCCGTCGCTTCGCTTCCGCAACGTCGCCAACCGTTACTTCTAATACCGGTCCTAGCGCTGGCCCGCGCTCGATGAATAAATTGATATGTTTTCCATGCAGGCTAATCATGTTCGGCGTCTCTTCCGTCGTGTCAAACCCAAGCTGCTCGACATAAAAAGTCGCTGCCGCCTTCGGATCTTCCGCTTGAATCAAAATATCCGTACCAAACTGATTCGCCATTTTCGTTTCCTCTCCGCAACCCGTAACCAGCTGATTCGAAACAACAAACGCACTTCCGTAGCCGCTCACTGCGATCGTAGCATCAGACCCAAACCTCTTAACACGCGCTACACCCGCAACCCATTTCAGCCTCGCGTCCGTCTAACCATGGCACAATCCAGAGAGTGCATTGGGGACTGCATGTCAAACTTCAACAGTATCCGCGATTGGAACGTCTCGATTGTTTGCGCTCTAAAGGTCCCGGAGGCTCTTGTTTGAATCGTCTTACCCTACTCCTCTTAAGTGTCTCGCTCATGGCTTCACGGCCTTCCCTGCCCCAAACTGCATCCGCCGGCCATTCGGTCCGCTGCACGGGCCGCACCATTGCCCTCAACTCGTTCCTCTTGCAAGTGCCTCGGCAATTTGGCTCAGGTGGCCAACTCACTTTGCTCAGCATTGTGCAAAACGGCTCACGAGTCAATTCTGGCGATCTCCTCGCCGAGTTCGATGCCACTGACCAACTCAAACAAGCCCGCGATGCCCTCGCTAAATTTGACGACCTCTCTCATCAAGTCGATCAAAAGCGCGCCGAGCAAAAGAACAACGCCGAGAAGCGCAATTCCGATCTGATTCAGGCCGAATCCGATCTGAAAAAGGCCGAGATTGATATTCAGAAGGGGCCCGTCCTAGCCGATCTTGAACAGCAGAAAAACACTGTCAAGCTGGAAGACGCCCGCGCCCATGTCGCCAGTCTGCAGCGCTCCAACCATTTCCACGATCAAGCCGAAGCCGCCGAACTCCGTATCCTCGAACTGCAGCGCGACCGCCAAAAACTCACCGTCGAACGCCAAAAAGACAATGCCGCACGCCTCACCCTTCGCTCCACCATTGCCGGCATGGTCGCTCTCGAAAACACCTGGCGCGGCAACTCAATGGGTCATGCCCAGGAAGGCGATCGCCTCTATTCGGGCGAAGCGCTCCTCCGCGTTTTCGATCCCTCCTCCATGGTGGTATTGGTTTCCGTCGGCGAGCCCGACGGCGCTATTCTGAAACCCGGAGCTAAGGCCATCGTTCATCTCGACGCTTTTCCCGATCTCAACTTCACCGCCCATTTCGATTCCGCCAGTCCGGTTGCCACCTCCGGTTTCGCCAGTTCTGTCAAAACGTTCACGGCACGTTTTGTTTTGGATCAATCCGACGCTCATTTGTTGCCCGATCTGTCCGCTGCAGTCGATATCGAGGTGAACCCCTAATGCCCTCCAGCCGGTTTTTTGTGGGGCGGACCTCCTGGTCTGCGGCTGACCTCTTGGTCAGCCTCCACGGAGTCAACCCATAATGCTCGAACTCCTGTCCAAGCGCCGCACCCTCTGGATTCGCCTCGCAATCGTAGCTTTGGCCATTGCCGGAACAGCTTTCGCCTGGAAACAATACAGCCATCGGCAACACGACAGCGTCGACGTACCCACCGCTCCGGCGCGTCGCGGCGAATTCGCGGTGATGATCCATTGCCGCGGCGCACTCAGCGCCCGGCGCTCCGTCCAATTGACGGCTCCCGTAGGCCTGCAGGATCTGCAAATCGTCTGGCTCGCGCCCACCGGCAGCGAAGTGAAGGAAGGCCAGCCCGTCATTCGTTTTGATCAAAGCAAACTGCAGCAGGAAGCTGTCGAAAAGCGCGTCGCCCTTCGCCAGGCGCAAGCCACGCTCGATCAAGGCGAAGCCCAGGCTCACATGCAGGCCGAACAAGACAAGGTCGATCTCGCTTCCGCCCGTTATCAAATGGAAAGGGCCCGCCTGGAAGCGTCAAAACAAGCCATCGTCAGCGCCTCGGAAGGCCAGAAAAGCGCCATCGATCTTCGCCTCGCCGAAGAGAAAGTTACTCTTCAAGTTTCAGCCTCCGATCTTCATCAGAAATCGAACGAAGCCAAAAACGCCTCCTCGCGCCGGCTGCGCGATGAAGCACGGATGGAACTCGCCCGCGCCGAACAGCGGCTGACTCTCATGGAACTCAAATCCCCTCTCAACGGCGTGGTGAATTACTTAAACAACCGCTCTCAGGGGTGGATGAACGCCCAGCCTTTCAAAGCGGGAGATCACGTCGCCTCTGGTGCCGCCATCGCCGAGATTCCCGATCTCTCCACCCTTGAGATGGAGAGCAAAGTGGAAGAAACCGATCGTGGCCGTATCGCTGAAGGCGACTCCGTCTTGGTGCACGTCGATGCCTTTCCCGAAAAGGTTTTCAGTGCCACACTCCTTTCCATTTCCCCACTGACTGAACAGAGTTTCGATGAATGGCCGCCCGTCTCCACCTTTCGCGCCTTCGCTCACATCGATCCGCCCGATCCGCGCTTGCGGCCCAGCATGAACGCAGCGGCCGATATCATTCAGACCAAACTGCCCAACGCCACCAGCATTCCGGCAAAAGCCTTGTTCACGTCCCAGGGCCGTCCTGTGGTGTATGTGAAAAGCGACGGCGGTTACCGAAAAACGCCGGTCAGCGTGCGCGCCCGCAATACCGACGAGATTGCCGTCGACGGGCTGGCCGCCGGCAGCATGGTCGCTCTCATCGATCCGGAGCTCGCCAAAAAATGAGTGCCGCCGCCCAACCGTTAGCCGTAATCCCAACCCGCAAGGCTATTCTGCGCGCATTGCTTTGGCTCCTAGCCATCGCCCTTGTGGTTGGGCTGGCGTTCTGGGCATCTCGCCGCTTGACCGCCGCCAAGCAAGTCGTGATTCCTACCGTGAAAGTGCGCCGCGGCGATTTGAGTCTCGCCCTCACCGCCCGCGCCGAACTGCGCGGCGGCAATCCCGAAACCTTGACCGCTCCCATGACCGGCGACACCGAACAGCACATCACATCTATGCTGAAATCCGGTGACAACGTCAAACCGGGCGATGTCGTTGTCCAGCTCAACACCAGCGAACAGGAGTTCAAGCTGAAAGAAGCTCAGTCGGATCTGGCGGAGGCCGATCAACATCTCATCCAAGCCAAAGCGCAGCGCGACGCCGAAACCGAAGAGGGCGCCTATGAGTTATCGAAAGCTAAGTCAGACGTGACATTGGCCGAATTGGATGTGAAGAAAAATCCCCTCTTGTCGGCCATCGTGGCGCGTCAAAACGACCTTGCGTTAGCCGCCGCCCGTGATAAGCTCGCGCAGCTCGAACACAATATCGGCAATCGCCAAACCACCAACGCCGCGGCCATCGCTATTCAAGATGCTGCCCGCACCAAAGCGTTGGAAGCCATCAAAATGGCCCAGGAACATATTGAATCCATGACGCTCAAGGCCCACCACGCCGGCTATGTCTCTATCAAGGCAACCGAGCCGAATATGATCGGCCCCGGCATGGTGCTCCCGCCCTTCCAGGTGGGCGATACCGTCCGTCCTGGATTGGCCATCGCCGAAATACCCGATCTCGAAAAATGGGAGGTGGCCGCTCGCATGGACGAAATGGATCGCGGCCATGTGGCGCTCAACGACAAGGTAGCCATTTCAGTCATCGCGCTGCCGGGTCGCGAATTTCACGGCCATGTGAGTAATCTGGGCGGCACCATGGGATCGTTCTGGGACCGCCACTTCGAATGCAAGATTGCGCTCGACGACCCCGTTCCCGAACTTCGACCCGGCATGAGCGCCATGATTGTTATGACCACCGACGAACTGCGCAACGTTCTCTGGATTCCGGCGCAAGCGCTCTTCGAAGCCGATGGCCGCACGTTTGTCTACGTGCGCGCCGGTAAAAGTTTCGCCGCCAAGGATGTAAAGTTGGTCCGCCGCAATGAGACGCGCGCCATTATTACGGGAGTCGGCGAAGGACAGGAGGTCGCTCTCTCCAATCCGCTCGAAACCGCCAAGAAGAAAGAGTCCGCCGCCAATCCGCTGCAATCGGTGCCCAAATGAGCCAGACCCTTGCGCTCTCCCGCTATGGGTCCGACCTCGCACAAGCCGGCCAGAACCTCTTAGCGCAAAAAACCCGCAGCATTCTCACCGCACTCGGCATTATCTTCGGCGTCGGCGCAGTCATCGCCATGCTCGCCATTGGGGCCGGCGCTCGTGCCGAATCGCTGCGCTTTATTGAGGAGTTGGGTGTGCGCAATCTCCTGGTCGAATCGCGTCCTGCTGCCAGTGACCAGGAACTCTCACAGCGCCGGCGCTCTTCCCCCGGCCTCACCGAACGTGACGTGCGCATTCTGGAAGGCAATGTCGATTCGCTCGAAACCTTGTCGCCCCGTAAGGGCCTGCATCCGGCTGCCGTTCTCCCCAAGCCTTCCAAAGAGATGCCGGAATTGTTCGGCGTCCGACCCTCTTATGCGCTGATTCATAGTTGGCGGCTCGCTGAAGGGCGCAGCTTCACCCCGCAAGACAACGAAGCCGGCGCCGCTGTCTGCGTCCTCGGTGAAGGAGCGAAAGTCTCGTTATTCGGTTATGGTTCGGTGCTCGATAAATACGTCAAGGTCAACGACACCTGGCTGCGCGTCGTTGGCTCTCTCCAAGAGCAGACAGCATCCGGCTCCAGCCTCTCGCAAGATCCCAACCAAGTCATCTATACGCCGTTGCGCACGATGCAGTATCGCTTTTTCGACGTGAGCGGCTATCTCAAAGACGAGTTAGATGGCGTCGACGTCCGGCTGAAAACCGGCGCCGATAGTGTCGAATCCTCCAAGGTCGTGGTGGCCATTCTCAATTCCACGCACCACAACACGCCCGATTTTACCGTCACCATTCCGGCCGAGCTGCTGGCCGAAAAGGAGCGCTCGCAGGCCATCTTTACCTACGTGATGGTCGCCATTGCCGCCATTTCCTTACTCGTCGGCGGTATCGGCATTATGAATATCGTGCTCGCCACGGTCCTTGAACGCACCCGCGAAATCGGCATCCGCCGCGCCACGGGAGCCAGGCGTTCCGACATCGTGCGACAGTTCCTCTTCGAGTCGATTTTGATTTCAATTAGCGGCGGCGTCTTGGGCATCGGCTTCGGCTACTTTCTCGCTTGGCTCATTGCGGCTTCCGCCGGTTGGAGCACCATCGTCACGCCCGCCTCCATCATCATTGCTTTCGGCGTATCGGCAGTCGTTGGTTTGGTTTTCGGAATTTACCCGGCGCGAAAGGCGTCCAGAATCGATCCCATTGAAGCTCTTCGTTATGAATAAAATGATTGCCGTTCTCCTTGTCGCTGTCGCTATCCGGCCCTGCGTGGCCGACGATTTATTGACTAGCTATTTCAGCCGCAAAACCGAGAGCAGGCAAGTCAAAGTCCGCGAAGTTGAGGGGCTAGACAAACACATCATCGAGGGCAAGCTTCACTTGCGTCTGCACGATTTCTTGGAACTCGTACTAAAGAACTCAGCCGATATTCAGATCACCCGGATGGACGTCTACACCGCCGCTGCCGCCGTAACCGCCGCCGAAGCGCCCTTCGACCCGTTTCTCAACCCCAGCTTCACCACCCTGCGCACCTTGAACCCGCCCTCGCCGTTCTTCTTCACCCAGGGCGCTTTCAGCAACCTCAACGAACAATCGAATATCAACTACAGCCAGCTGCTGCCAACCGGCCAAACCATTGGTTCCACATTCCAGGTTGACCGCATCTCGGGCGATGGTTACTCTTCTCCCGAGTTGTTCGGCACTCTCAACTTTTCTATCACTCAGCCGCTGCTGCGCAACCGCACCAACATTGAAAACCGCGGCCCTATCACGCTGGCGCGCTCCCAACTAAACGTGACTTCGCAACTCAGTGAAGCGACCATTGGCAGTGGCGTAGCCGACGCGGCGCGTCAATACTGGAGCGCGGTTTTGGCGCGCGATAGCATTCGCGTGCAGGAGCAAACGGTGGGCTTGGCGCAGAAAGCGTTCGAGCGCGACAAAAAAGCTTTAGACTTGGGCGCCATCAGCAGGCTCGATATTTTTCAATCGGAGACGCAGGTGGCCGAGCGCAACCGCGATCTCATCGCCGCACGCTTTCAATACACCGCCGCGCTCGATGGTTTGCGCCGGCTGATCGGCGCCGACATCACACCAACCCTCCGCGCCACTGAGATCGTCCTCGAAGACGATCCGGCCGCCCTCCCGGCTCAGAACGGCATACTGCCCTTTGAAGAAGCACTCAGCAAAGCTATAGCAGCTCGACCGGAGATGCAGGCCGCCGGTGAACGGATTTCCATGGACGAACTCAGTGCACGCATCTCCCGCCAAGGTTTTGTACCCCGCCTTGACCTCACACTCAATGGAGGTTCCAGCGGTCCCGCCGCCAATTTCGGCGCTGCCGGCACCGTTTTTCCTGGCCTCGGACAGACCCTAAAGCAAGTCTTGGGATTTAATTATCCGAGTTATGGCCTAACCTTGAATGTGACCGTCCCCTTTCGCAATAGCACCGCGCAAGCTGGTCTGGCCGACGCTTTGGTCAGCAAAACGCGCGACGTCTATCAGCGCCGTCAGACGCAGGAACAAATTGTCCTCGACGTCCGCCGCGCCATCACCTCCATTGAACTGGCCAAGGCCACCATTGATGCCGCTATCCGCTCGCGTGATCTAGCACGCCAGAACGTCGAAGCGGAGCAACAGAAATACTCGCTCGGACTCACCACCGCTTTTGAATTTCTCGATTCTCAAACAACATTGGCGACCACCGAGAACGCTCTGCTGGGCGCTTACGTAACCTATCAACAGGCCTACGTCAGCTACCAGCAAGCAACATGGACGCTGCTCGATGGCCTTGGAGTTGTCGTTGAAAAACCCCAGGTCCGCTAGTCTCATGCTGGGGCGGGCCTCCTGATCTGCTTCCTGATCTGCGGCTGACCTCCCGGTCAGCCTTCTCCCAGCGCAATAATGTTCAAAGGACCTCATGCATCTCGAATCCGCCCAAAACTTCATTGCCGGTACTTGGACCCCCGCCCTCGCTGGCCAAACGATGCCCGTCTTCGAACCCGCCACCGGCCAGCCTTTCGCCGCCATTGCCGATAGCGCAGCGCCGGATATTGACCTCGCCGTTCGCGCTGCGCGCCAGGCATTCGATGAAGGGCCTTGGGGCAAAACCACCGCGGTGGATCGCGGCCGCATGCTCAGCCGCCTGGGTGCCCTCATCCTTCAGCACGCTGCCGAATTATCCGCCATCGAAGCGCGTGACACCGGTAAACCCAAGAGCGCCGCGGATGCCGATATAGCAGCCCTGGCCCGTTACTTTGAGTACTATGGCGGCGCGGCGGACAAACTGCATGGCGAAGTGATCCCGTATCTCGCCGACTACCAAGTTTCTGTCCTGCGTGAGCCGCATGGCGTCACCGGTCATATTCTTCCTTGGAATTACCCGGCGCAAATGTTCGGACGCACCCTCGCGCCGTCTTTGGCCATCGGCAACGCAGTGGTTCTCAAGCCGGCCGAAGATGCCTGTTTGTCTTCCCTCCGCATTGCTGAATTGGCGTGCGAAGCTGGCTTTCCCAACGGTGCCATCAACATCGTTACGGGCAAGGGAGCAACCGCCGGCGCAGCTCTCGCCTCGCATCCTGGCGTTGATTTTCTTTCATTCACCGGTTCCCCGGCCGTCGGCCAAGTCATTCAAAAGCTGGCTGCAGATCACTTCATCACTTGCACTCTCGAACTGGGCGGTAAGTCTCCGCAGGTTGTTTTCGCCGACGCCGATCTGGACGCCGCCGTGCCCGTTCTCCGCAAAGCCATCATTCAGAACACCGGCCAGACCTGTTCCGCCGGTAGCCGCGTTCTTGCCGAACGCAGCATCTACGATAGCCTCATTGAGCGGTTGCGCGAGTCCTTCTCCAAGGTTCGCGTGGGCGCGCCTGAAATGGATCTCGATTGCGGCCCTATCATCAACGAGAAGCAAAAACAGCGCGTCCTCTCGTTTGCCGAAGGCGCCGAGCGTGATGGCGCGTCCCTTCTCGCCGAAGGTTCGATCGATTCGCATGTCGCACCGGGCGGCTATTACGTGAAGCCGATGCTATTCGGTTCCGTACCGCGCACTGCCACTCTCGCCCACGAAGAGGTCTTCGGCCCCGTTCTCAGCGTCCAGCCGTTTGCTGATGAGGCCGATGCCGTCGCGCTAGCCAATTCCACCGACTACGGCTTAGTGGCCGCCGTCTGGACCCGTGATGGCGCGCGCCAAATCCGCATGGCGAAGAAAATTCGCGCCGGCCAGGTATTCGTCAATTGTTACGGTGCGGGCGCCGGTATCGAACTGCCGTTTGGCGGAATCGGCAAAAGTGGCCACGGTCGCGAAAAGGGCTTCGCTGCATTGCATGAGTTCTCTCGAACCAAGACGCTGGTTGTCAATCACGCTTGAGAGCAATTAGCTCGCGGCCGTCGCATAACTCGCGCTGATCGCCTGCCAGATGCTGACAATCTCAGTTCTGAGCCCGCTCAACACCCCAACGCCCGCCAGAGCGAAGAACGCGACCAGCAAGGTGTACTCCACCATCTCTTGGCCGTTTTCTTCGCTCCAAAAAGCGTTAAGCAAGTGTTTCATGTATCCAGTGTAGGGACGCTTCCAACCGGTTTGGAAGGGGATAGTGTGTCATGGGACGTTTGCGGCCGAACGGCCGAATCGCCTCACCCGCGCCAATCCGCTCCGGAGTACTAGTCGTACCGGAAGGTGGTTAGAATGGAGCATGTCCGCGGCTTCGGAAGTCTGAATGTTGGCAACTGTCATCAACCTTCTGCAATTCTCTTTCGTTGCCTTAACTTCAATTTTCTTCCTGGTAGACCCGATTGCCGCCGTGCCAACTTTCCTGAGCATTACCGCGCACGCGGACGCTCAACAAAGACGGCACATGGCTTGGCGTGCGGCGGTGACCTGTTTCGTAGTGTTATCCAGCTTCACCATCGCCGGAACGCTGATTTTCAAAGTGTTCGGCATAACCCTTGCTGCCTTTAAGATTGCCGGCGGTCTAATCCTTCTCTTAATCGGCATGGATATGCTGCAAGCCCGCCGCTCCCCAACCAAGGAAACTCCCCCGGAAACGGAGGAAAGCGCGGATAAAGAGGACGTCGGAATCATTCCATTGGGCATACCGATGCTCGCCGGACCCGGTTCAATCTCCACTGTTATGGTGCTGATGGGCGGATCTCCACGTTGGTGGTACGCTCTACCCATCATTGCTGCCATCGCACTGACGGCGCTGTCTTCTTTTTGGATTCTTGCGGCGGCCGATCGTGTCCGAGGTTATCTCGGCGAGACGGGGATTCGCATCTTGACGCGCATGATGGGCCTCCTGCTTACCGCCATCGCAATTCAATTCATGCTCAATGGATTGACTGACGTTGGGTTAATCAAGCACTCGCCCTGAACGCCGCTAGTCGCCCTGAACACTCGCGGTATGGAGAGATCCGCCAGGCTTGACAATGGATTTTCGTTGGCTGCGCCATTTCCAAATCCCCAACACCACGCCGATCACCACCATCGACACAAACACCCAAAGCAAGGGTGCCGACCATTTTTCAAGCGTTGCCGACCACAGGCGAACCACGCCCCGTCCATAAACCACGCCAAGCCAGGTGATCGCCCCATAACGGAGAGTGCGCGCGATGCTGAACACCACCAGGAAGCGACTGCGCGAAACACCCAGCGCTCCCGCCGCCAGCAGAAAAGGCGAAAGCGGAAAGGGGGGAGGCAGCAGCGAAGGCAGAAAGACGGACAGGATCGCGTGCTCCTCCATCCAGCGGGAGATTCGCTTCAGCAGACGCGCTTGCACATAGCGTTGCAGCGCTGCTTCACCGCCTTTGCACCCCGTGCTCCAGCATGTGTAGCCGCCGAGGATGCTGCCGGCAATGGCGCTCGCCCCCAGCAGCCAGGGTTCTCCACGATGCGATACCAGCCAGAGCAACAGCAAATCGGTACTGCCGGGCAGCGGCAAGGGAATCACTGACGAGTCTAGTACCGACACCGAAAACAGGCCCAGCGAGCCCAAGTGCGTCAGCCAATGCGGGATGAGCGAGTGGTGTACCGGGCGTGCCTTCAACCGAGCAGCTTGTAGAAAAGCCATGCTTACAAATAGATGGACGCTAATTTTCGCCCCAAGGTGGCGGCCCTGGAAGTCTTGCTAGGTGTACGGCGCTTGAGTTTTAAACCCCTCGATCGAGACGATTCACTCCTTTAGGCGTCGCAACCAAAACCTGGCTTGCCATTCCGATAAACAATCCGTGCTCGACAACTCCCACCACGCTATCCAACTCGCGTTGTAAATCGCTGGCGGTTGAAATCGGTCCAAACGCACAATCGAGAATGTAGTTCCCCCCGTCCGTAATGAACGGGCCATCTGCTCCGGAATGCTGCCTGAGGCTCGGGTTTGCACCCAATTTGCTGAGGATCTTGGCGGTGGACTGCCAGCCGAATTGCGCCACTTCGACCGGCACCTTCGCGTGCGTACCGAGTCGCTGAACCAGTTTAGATTCATCGACGATAATCACCAGCCGTGAGCTGGCCGTCGCCACAATCTTCTCGCGCAAGTGGTTGCCGCCGCCGCCTTTGATGAGGTCCAGCGTGTTCAATTCAACTTCATCGGCCCCGTCGATGGTTACGTCAATCTGCGAATGTTCTCCCAGCGTGGATAACGGTATCCCGAGACCGGCCGCCAGATGGGCCGTCTCCTCTGAAGTGGGAATGCCGATGAGCCGCAGCCCGTCTTTAACACGCCGTCCAATCGCCTCAACCGCAAATCTCGCGGTACTCCCGGAGCCTAATCCGACGATCAGCCCGTCTTTTAGATCTGCTGCCGCCCGGTCGGCCGCAGCTTCCTTAAGCCGATCCTGCGCCGACAGCTGTTCTGAACTTTCTATGCTCATGAGTGAAAGACCAACCTCTTCACTATTCCATTTCCAAGCAATACGCGCAAGACGGGGGCGCAGCCCTTTGCCCCAGAAAAAGGGAATTGCAAAATGTGAGACTTACACCCCGCTAGAGGCATCCCCCTTACTGTATCTTGGGGCAATCCACGACAATATTGCTCGCAGATCAACCGCCTTTTGAGAGAGGTAACAATGACAAAACATGCAACGCAAACCAAACAAGAGCCCACTAACCACGGTTCCGGTATCGCCACGGATTTGAGCCGCGACGGTGTCGTAGAAATCGCAAATAGCTTGCGCCCACTCCTAGCCGACGTCTTCGCGCTCTATTTGAAAACAAAGAATTTCCATTGGCATATGAGCGGGCCCCACTTTCGCGACTACCACCTGTTGCTGGACGAGCATGCCGATCAGATTTTTGCCATGTCAGACGACATCGCGGAACGGGCGCGCAAGCTCGGTGCCTCGACGCTCCATTCCATCGGCGAAGTCAGCCGGTACCAGCGTCTGAAGGACAACGATGCGGAAACAGTGGGCCCGAGAGAGATGCTGTTGGAGCTTCGCCAGGATAACCTGCAACTCACTCGTTTTCTGCGGGAGACCCATGACGTTTGTGATCGCCACCGGGACGTAGCTACCGCTAGTTTGATTGAAAATTGGATCGATGAAACCGAGCGCCGAACGTGGTTCTTGTCCGAAACGGTAAGCGGTTGACGGTACGGCCTATTTGCTGCGTCCAGCCGGCCAACCGTCGGACTTCTCCAGGTCATGAAATGCCTTGGAGACATCCCTGGCCAATTTGACATTAAACGTCTTTTCGTCGTTCATACTATCCGTAAGTTTCTTCCAGAGACTCACAAAACGCTGGGCTTTGGCATAAAATTCACGCAGTTTTTCTTCAGTCTGGCGGCGCGCGGCCGCCTGCTGGCGAGCTTCGGGCTGGGTTGCCCACTCCTCAAAGGCCGCTTGCTCGATTCGCCGCTGAGCTTCTTCGTTTAACGGGCTTGTCTGGCGCGGGCCGATTTGGGTCTGCGCCGATAGAATTTGAGAAGAGATAAAAAGAGTTACCGCCAAAACTTTTCGCATCGTTAGCTCAACTTCTAAGTGCGAACGCGCACTTGTTTGTATCATCGGCCGATGCGCTATTTCACTGCACTAAATTCATCCCCGGAAAATTGTAAAAGTAATGGTTCGTAGCACTCTTCTGGAACCGGAATAGCTTAGAGCCGCCCAACGGCAGGTAGGCAATGATATCCTCGGTCGCACCAGATGAGCGGGCTACCTTTGTGACGGTCAATATGCTGCACCGCGCCAACGAGGATCAGGTGATCGCCGCCCGGAAAGGTTTGCTGCAACGAGCAGGCAAAAGTGGCCACCACCCCCGCCATCAACGGAACACCGTTCCAGCCGGGTGTCCATTCGATGCCGGAAAAGCGATCCTCTTCATCCCGGCTGGCAAAGCGCGCCGCAATGTGCTGCTGGCGATCGCTCAGTATGTTTACGGCGAATGGCTCAATCGGCGACAGCTCACTCAGAAAGCGGGCGCTCCGGTCAATGCAGACCAACACCAGGGGCGGATCAAGCGAAACCGAGGCGAACGAACTGACAGTCATCCCATACGGCGCATTATCCGCCAGACGACGAGTCACAACCGTAACGCCGGAGGCGAACAATCCGCAAGCGGAACGAAATTCCGCCGCGCTCACTAGATGGCCAGTCTGCATTCCGGTTTGCGCTTTCGCACTCACTTTTTGATGGTAGCGGCTTCGAATGCCACAAAGCGTTTTTCCAGGTCCACCTGCGCCGTCGCCTTCTCACTCCCGGCGAGAAATGCCGCGCACGTCTGGCTGGCAAGGCTGGCAGCGCAAGCCTTTACGGGCAAGCGGTAGCTGGCGTCGCTCCAATAGCTGTCTCCGCTCAGAAATGAGTATTCGAGACTGTTCCGGACAATCTGTTTCAGATCGGCGTAGCTAAGGCCATATGTGAGGACGGCCCGCTGATACTCCTGCGTGAGATGGCTGCGGTTTACGCCTTCATCGTCTGTTGAAATGACCACCGGGACACCATACTTCCGGTAGATAGGGAATGGGTGATCGCTACCTTTCACTCCCAAGATAAGGTCGTTGCTGGTTAGATTGATCTCCACGGCGATGCGCTTGGCCCGCATTTCCTTCAATAATTCCACGGCGCCGGTTTCGTACATAATGTCGACCCCGTGGCCCACCCGCTCCGCATGCCCGATCTCGACCGCTTCCCGAATATGAAACCGTAATCCTTCCGGCGGCACCAGCCCCGACGTGAGCTCGCCGGCGTGCAGCGTGATGTGCACTTTGGGATAGAGCCGCCTGGCGAATTCCACCATCTGCATGTGCAAGTGGTAATCGCGCATCGAGTTGATTCCATCTTCCGGTTGCACGAAGTTGATGGCCACCACTCGTGGATCGTTGGCGGCCAACTGGAACCCGGCCAGCACTTGCGCGAACACCTGCGCCTTCGGCAATTCGCGCAGCACTTGGTAGACATAACGGACCACTACCTTGCACGGCGCTGACACAGGTTCGCTATCGCAGTGCAAGGTGGTACGGCGCACGCGTTCAATTTCATCGACACGTGCTTTCAGTGCGGTAACCAAATCGGGCAAGCCGGCAGATTTCAGTTTCGCCGCCGTTTCTTCAAAGTTGCCATCGAAACCGGTTGTTCCGCCAAGTTGAGCAACGGCACCGTTCCCCGCAATCGCCATTAGTTCGACATACGATTCGTTCTGATCCGCCGCGCGGCGAACCACGTCGGCGACAAATTCTCCCGTGTGTGGGGAATCAACTGGAGAAAATAGGCCAAACGCGTTAAAGAAGTGATCGTGCGCCGATTCCCGGCCCGGCACAAAATCGCGCATCGAGTAGGCATCGATTATAGAATTTAATTCTGCGTTGTCGTCATTCGCGCGCGTTGCTTCCAACGCATCGGCCGAAGGACAAACGCGGATCACGGCAAACGTGTGCCTGTCGATACAAAAGCCGCTCTCCGCCGCGGCGCTGACGAGATTCTCCGCGTAAGTAGCGCCTGCAAGATGGTTGTGCAAATCTCCGCCTTTGGGCATACGCAGGAGGAACGCATACAATTCCGGCGGACTATGGCGGAGTTCGTTGAGCTGCTGTTCGATCGTTGAGGGCGGCGCGCCTACCGAGGCCGACACAAAAACGCTAAAAAGAAAGGACCGGAAAAGTGGATTCACCCTTAGGTCAAGATAGCAACTGAGGAGCGAATGAATGAAAGCCGCAGATTTTCGCCGTATTGCGCTAAGTCTGGAAGGAGCAGTTGAGGGGTCGCATATGGGAGCGGCGGACTTCCGTGAGGTTGCGGCAAGGGTGCGTGACTGAAGACATCGAAGCTTGCTAGCGTCAACAGAAGGCGGGAGGCCGGAGCAATGACGCGAGTAACCCATGACGGCAGGTTCGACGATGTGGAAGAGCTGAGAAAGCGCTTTGAAGAGTTTCGGAGCCAGCACCAGAAGCGGACGCGATTCCCAGAAGAGTTATGGCGGGCTGCCGCAGAGGTCGCGGGCCGTCGCGGCAAGAATCTGGTTTGTCGGTGGTTGCGGTTGGACGCAAATAGCTTGAAGAGGTGGATGGGCAAAGGAGTCAGCGAACCTAAGGGGAAGTACACGAGAAGAAAAGGTTCGGCGGTTGGGCCGCCTGCCGCTTTCCTGGAACTGCTAACGCCTGCGTCTCGTGTTGCCGCTAGTTGCATCATTGAAGTCGAATCGCAACGCGGCGGTAAGCTACGTTTGGAGTTGAAGGGCATTGGCACTAGCGAGATTGCCCAACTGATTCATAGCTTCGCAGGCCGGTAGGCCATGTTGCAGATCACGCCGCAGATGCGCATTCTGGTCGCGCTGGAGGCCGTGGATGGAAGAAAAGGGGTGGACGGATTAGCGCAACTGTGCCGGGAGAAACTGGCCAGCGATCCGTTTTCGGGCTGCGTCTTCATCTTTCGCAGCCGCAGCGCTAAGTCGATCCGTTTGTTAGTCTACGACGGCCAAGGCTTTTTCTTGGTCCAAAAGCGTCTCTCCAAGGGACGGTTTCGGTGGTGGCCGAGCGGCGATGGACCAGCGCGATCGGTGGAAGCCTATCAGGCACAGTTGTTGCTGGCTGCCGGCGATCCGGACACCAAAGCCGCTCCGATGTGGCGGCGAGTGAGCTGATCTTGTTGTCGAAAAAAGTGCATTAAGGGGCTTGCGTTCGCACAGATTTTCTGTCACACTGCTGCTGTGCCGGCAGAATGGCGCTATCGAGGACGTGAGATTCGTGAGGCGGAGATTGGTTTCCTTCAGGAGTTGATCCGCGAACACCCTGAACTCAGCCGCTATGCCTTGTCCAAGAGAGTCTGCGAGGCATGGCAGTGGAAACAAGAGAACGGTGAGTTGCGCGACATGGTGTGCCGCGGCCTGCTGCTCATGCTGGAGCGTGCGGGTGCGATTCAGTTGCCTGCGGCACGCCGCGGTTCACCCAACAGGCCGGAGGGACTAAAACGCCCGGAACCTCTGGTGCCCGACAATCGACCCGTGCACGGTCCCTTGGCTGAGTTAGGCGTGCTGGAGTTTCGGCAAGTGCGGCGCACACCGCAAGAGCCACTGTTCAACAGTCTGCTGGAGCAGTACCACTACTTGAGGTATCAGCAGCCAGTTGGCGAACACCTAAAATACTTGGTCTCGGCCAAAGGGCAAGTGATTGCATGCCTGGCGTGGTGTTCGGCGCCGCGGCACTTAGCAAGTCGCGATCGCTTTATTGGTTGGAGCGCGGAGGCTCGTAAATGCAATCTGCGTTTGTTGGCATATAACACTCGATTTCTGATTTTGCCGTGGGTCGCGGTGCCACATCTTGCCTCGCACATTCTAGGCCGCATGGCGAAGATCGTGCCGCGCGATTGGCAACAGATGTATGCGCATCCGGTGTATTGGCTGGAGACCTTCATCGACCCAGCACGTTTCAAAGGCACGTGCTATCGCGCGGCCAACTGGCAGTGGCTCGGAACCACCACGGGCCGTGGTCATAATGCGCCCACGAAGAAACGCACCCAGCCGGTGAAAGAGTTGTTCGGTCTGCCGTTGACGCCGCGCTTCCGCGAACTACTGAGTCAGTTATGAAGAGGAAGACAGCACGGCGGCGGATCGAAGTGAATCTGGAGGAACTGGACCGGATTATCGATCGCGGCACGCGTGCGCCGCTGAGTGAGTCAGATGGGCAGAAGATCAAAGCGGCACTGCATGCCATGGCTGATCGGTTAACACCGAAAAGGAACACCGAGAAGACCAGCGCTGTCCTACCGACGCCCGCTCCAAAGCCTGCTGCGCCAGCAGACGGCGAGAACTCAGCCGGACATGGACGAAACGGAGCCGCTACCTTTGCGGGCGCAACCAGAGTCACGATCCCGCATGCCACACTTCAGTCCGGTAACGCTTGTCCGGAATGCGGCGAGGGAAAAGTCTACCGGCAAAAGGAACCAGCCACGTTGATACGTATTGTGGGGCAAGCGCCGCTGAAGGCGACGATCTTTGAAATGGAGCGCCTCCGCTGCAACGCCTGCGGACAGATCTTCACCGCCGCAGAACCCGAGATGGCGGGCCCTGATAAGTACGATGCGACGGCGGTGGCGATGATCGCGCTGTTGAAGTACGGAACGGGTGTGCCCTTTAAGCGGCTGGAACGGTTGGAGGGCCAGCTGCAGATACCGTTGCCGACAACAACGCAGTGGGACTTGATGGCGGCAGCGGCGAAACTGCTTCGGCCGGTGCTGCAGGAATTAATCCGCCAGGCAGCGCAAGGCCGGGTGCTGCACAATGACGACACGAGCATGCGGATTCTGTATTTGGCACGTGAGCCGGGCGACAAGCGCACGGGCATATTCACGAGCGGCATCGTATCGCTGGTGGGCTCCTGGAGAATCGCGCTGTTCTTTACCGGGCCTAAACATGCGGGCGAGAACATCGCCGATGTGCTCAAACAGCGTGCGGCCGAATTGCCTGCGCCGATTCAGATGTGCGACGCGCTTTCGCGCAATGCGCCGAAACTGCCCGGCGTCAAGGTGCTGCTGGCCAACTGTCTCGCTCATGCCAGACGGCAGCTGGTCGAAGTCGCAGACAACTTTCCTGAAGAATGTAGACATGTGCTCGAAGCGCTCGGCTGTGTTTATCACAACGACGCGCTGGCGCGCGAGCAGGAGTTATCGCCGGAAGAACGTCTGCGCTTCCATCAGGAACACAGTGGGCCGGTGATGAAGGAACTGCAGCAATGGATGAAAGCGCAGTTCGAAGAGCATAGGACGGAGCCGAATTCCGGGTTGGGCAAAGCCATGTCCTACTTGCTGAATCACTGGGCGAAACTGACACTCTTCCTTTCGCAATCAGGGGCACCCATCGATAACAACATCGTCGAGCGCGCGTTGAAGAAGGCGATCCTGAATCGGCGGAATGCGCTTTTCTACAAGACACTGAACGGAGCGTATACCGGCGATCTATTCATGAGCCTCATCCACACGTGTGAGCTGAATGGCGTCAATCCCTTCGACTACCTCACGGAACTGCAGAGGCGTAGCGCGGAACTTTCCGCGCACCCGCAGGAGTGGATGCCGTGGAACTTTCGCGACACACTGGCAAGGCTCACAACACCCACGGCGGCGTAATATAAAAGTTCGGCTTGATGGCCGGAAACTATAGGTTCCGGCCATCCAAAAACACCACGCGAAAATGCCCGTAAAACGCACTTCCAACGAAGCAAAATCCAACAGGGTTTTTGGCCACGCACGCAAACCGGCGAAAATGTTGCGCGCCGGCCTGTATGCGCGCGTTTCCACGCTCGAACAGCAGACGCTTCCTATGCAGATGCGAGCGATGCGCGAGTACGCCGCCAAGCGAGGCTGGGTCATTGCCATGCAAGTCAAAGAGGTTGGCTCTGGCGCCCTAGCGCGCCAGCAGCGCCAGCAGTTAATCGATGCGGCGCGGCGACGGGAGATCGATGTCGTGCTGGTATGGCGGTTGGATCGGTGGGGCCGTTCATTGATGGACCTGGTAACGACACTGCAAGAACTCATTGATCTCAACGTTGGCTTTGTGTCGCTCAGCGAAGCGCTTGATCTCACCACGTCAACAGGCCGCGCCATGGCGGGCATGCTGGCGGTCTTCTCGGAGTTCGAACACTCGATCCTGCGTGAGCGAGTCAGAGCCGGATTAGCTCACGCACGGCAGAACGGAAAACGGCTGGGTCGGCCGATAACCGCAGCGCTACACTCCGCAGAGATCCGAAAACTCTACCGTGCCGGAATCGCCAAAGCTGAAATCGCGCGACGGCTGCAGATCGGTCGGACCTCAGTGCGCCGCATTCTGACCTTACCTATTTTCCCGGAGACATAGGCTCGAAGAAGATTACCCGAAACCGCCGAACGCGCAAAAATGGTCGGATGCCACTGCTGCAAACTGCTCCACTGATCTGGACGGCTATCGAACAGACACGAATGATTCGGCTCATCTACCACGGTAAAGAACGCATTCTTGAGCCACACGATCACGGTGTCCTCAACGGCTCAGTCCAGTTGCTCGGCTATCAGATCGCCGGCGCCAGCAGCCGTCCTCTTCCCAACTGGCTCCTCATGAAAACCGACGAGATCATTAATCTCGAACTGCTGGACCAGATCTTCCCTGGCGGGCAACCAACCCCGACCGGCAATCACATCAAATGGGACCAGCTCTTCATCCGGGTGAAACCTGCCAGCGAGCGGGCACAAGCCGGTTCCGCATGACATTTCACCTTACGCAACCTTGCCGAAAGCACACGACTTCCGAGTGGGAGGCCACATATTCGCCACGCTGGCAGCGGAGAAACAGGGCTTCGGCAACTTGATGCTTACGCCCGAGGTCCAGGCAGAGTTTGTCGAGAATCAGCCGGATGTCTTCTTGCCGGTGGCGGGCGGCTGGGGAAGAATGGGCGCAACGCATATCCGCCTTGCCAAGGCAAACGAGGATCTACTGGCCGGTGCCTTGCTAACCGCCTGGAAATTACGTATGGACAAGAATGCCAAAACAGCTGCAAAAAAGAAGGCCAAACGCTAGCGCTGCAGCCGCGCTTCAATATAGCCCGACGGCTCGTCAATCGGCTGAAAGACCTGATTGGGATTATCCAGGCCGAATCGCGAAAGATCAACCAGGAGGCAATGCTTATTCGGCATCACCAGATGTATTTCGGCCAACGATGGAAATCCGTCCATCACGGCTTCAGCCATGTCATACAAAGTCTGCTGAACGGATAAGCTCTTGTGTGCGGCAAAGCTGGAAAGCAGAAGGCTGCGGATGGCCGCGTGACTCTCGTTGAAGTCGACGTCCGCCGCGTTATACAGCCAATCGCCTTGTAGAACAGTGCCGAGCAAACGGTCATTGGTTTCGGCCAGAGTCGTGTACTGGTCTTTAAGAAAGCCGGCAAAACCGGAATCTGCGGTTTTCAAAATCTGCAAATCGCTGATGCCGCAACGAAGGGTTTCGCTAGATCTGGTAGCGATTAAAGACGTTATACGACGCTCCAGACCCGTTTGGACGAACGCCGCTGGGCTATCGTCGATTCGACCCCAAGGCACCTCCTCAATCTCGATGCGCGCTTGACTGACATGGGGCACACCAGCCAAGAAATGTCGGCCAAGGTCTCGCGCAAACTCTTCTATGGAAGCGATGTGCTTCTGGCGAGCCAATATATAGACCGTGTTCTTCATCGTGTCGGTGGGCAGCACCCTGCTGTTATCAGCCTTGGTGAACGCCTCTTCAAATTCGCCTTGAAGATATATATCCACATTCAGCTCTTTGATCTCATGACAATCTGTGAGCCGCTGTACGGAAGTCAGTCGAACCCGTGTCTTGCCGTACGTGTCAAAAACCAGTTTTGCCATATTTAGTTACTTAGCTAGCTTCCTCGATAAGTGGTGTATCCGAACGGGCTGATGAGGAGCGCTATGTGATAGTGGGCAACCTCCGCACTCACTTTAAATGAGACCGCTACTTCAGGATAGAGTCCGTCAGGGAAAAGCGCTGTGATATCGAACATAATGCGGTAGACGCCCGCGACGAGAGTCTGCCCCTGCACCAGGAGGTTTTGGCAGCGGCCGTCGGAATCCGTCACGCAGGCGCTCATTTGACGATCCCCTTGGTAGAGTTGCACTCGCACGCCGCTGGCCGGTTTGCCGGAAGATGTGTTGAGAACATGAGTTGAAAGTCGGTTCATAAGGAAAGAAGTTTTCGCAGGCGCAGGAGGGTGATTTTGTTTTGCTCGGCCGCTGCTATCCGTAGTTCGTCGTCGCGCTTATTGGGCAGACGCGCCTCCAACAGGCTGAGCATTTCCTCGGCGGACTTTCCAGTAGCGCAGACAATGAAAATCCAGCCGAACTTCTCGAAATAAGTTTGATTGAGCAGCGCTAGTCTTTTCGCGGTGTTGCTGGCGGCAGAATTCATGCCGCTCTGCTCCTCAGACGACCACTGACTCACCTTGCCTTTTTCACCGATCTTGGGGTGTTTTGAGAAAGCCTCAAGCCAATCCGCCGGCGCGAGACGCCACCACACGTCCGTCGCCAATACTTCAAGCTGAACTACATCCCGGAAGGGCCGCGCCGCTAGCATCTGGGCCGCCCAGTTACGAGATCCGCAGCATTCAAGAAGACTTGGTTCATCGAGCTCCGCCAATGTCATAGCAAACGGCCTAAGAACTCACCCAGTAGGTTCTGCGTAACGAGCGAACGATAACGCGCGGTCGAGCGGATATCATCAATAGGTCGAATCTCCCGAAGAATCAATTCCCGGGCATGGGTGATGAGGCCGGGGGTGACACGCTGCCCCGTTAGCGCCGCTTCCAGAGTTTGACAGCGCAGAGGAACCGGCGCCACACTGCCCAGCGCAATACGGATGTGCTTGATCCCCGATGAATCCACTTCGGCCAGCGCGCTGAAACATACCTTCGAAATAGCCTGCGCCCTACGAGCACCTACCTTGCGAGCGTATTGAGTGAGCTGGCGGCCCTGACGCGGGAGATGAATTTTCGCCACTAGCTCATCCTCGTGCAAATCCATCAGCTTGTAACCTGTATGGAACTGACTATAGAGGATGCGACGCTGTCCGCGTCCCGAAGTGAGTTCGAGTTCAGCATCGTAGACGAGTAAAGCGGGAGGAGTGTCGGCGGCGGGCGATGCGTTGACGATATTTCCTCCCACAGTCCCGCGGTTTTGATTGGCCATGCCGCCCGTCCAACTGGCCGCCTGACATAGCAATGGGAACTCAGCTTGCAACAGTGGGTGACGCTGAATCGCCGTGTAAGTGACCGCTGCTCCGATTGTGACTGCTTCGGGAGACGCAGCTATCGATGTGAGTTCGCTGAGTTTTGCGATGCTGACGAGTTTACGGTATGCTAACCGCCCGGCGTTGAGAAGCACCATGAGATCGCTACCGCCCGCAATGGGCCGCCAGCCATCGCGCGCGGCAAGCAATTGCAAGGCGTGGGTCAAATCGGTGGCAATCACAACATCGTAGTCAGGCAGGTGCGATCTCATGCGTTCGGGCGGCTGGCGCGTTCGAGCGCATCAAAAATCTTTTGATATCCGGTACAACGGCAGATGTTGCCGGCCAGACCTTCACGAATCTCTGTAGGTGACGGATGCGCATGGCGAGCCAACAGGGCGCAAGCTGCCATAATCATGCCGGGCGTGCAAATACCGCATTGCGCCGCGCCCGTTTCGGCAAACGCACGCTGAATGGAGTGAAGTCGCGAGCTCTGTGCCAAGCCTTCAATGGTTTCAATGCGGCTGCCGTCTGCCTGCTTGGCAGGTACCAGACAGCTGTTTACCAATTCGCCGTCAAGGATGACGGAACAGGCGCCGCATTCGCCTTCTCCGCAGCCTTCTTTTGTGCCCACCAGATGCAAATCTTCCCGCAACACGTCGAGCAGACGCTTCATAGCGGGCACTCTCATGGCTTGGAGCTTGCCGTTTACCGTAATCGAGATGGGCGTTTCTGCCACTACGCAACACGCCTCTCCGCAAACAGCACATCCTCGGGCAGAAGCGGTACATGGTTGAAGCCGATGCCCAGCGCATCTTCCACCGCGTTGAGAATCGCCGGGGCGGGACCGTCCATCGGCAATTCTCCAATTCCTTTGGCTCCCAGCGCGCCGTGTTCGTATGGAATTTCCTCAAACAGAACGTCAATCACCGGCACGTCCATGGAGGTAGGAACGATATAGTTGGTCATTTGGTTGTTGACCATGGCGCCCTCGCGGAACACCACTTTTTCATACAGCGCGAAGCCGATGCCTTGCAACACTCCTCCTTCAATTTGTCCGGCAGCGAGGAGTGGGTGCAAAACGCGACCGACCTCTTGCAGAGCGGTGAAACGATCGACGTGGATTTCTCCGGTGAGTGTATCCACTGACACTTCGGCTACGTAAACCGCCCACGAGTAGGCACCATAAGCATCGCCGCGATATTTCTGGTCGTCCCAAAAAATGGCTTCCGGCTCCTGGTATTGAGCTGAAATCTCTAGCGGAGCGTGGGAGGCGCACGCTTCGACGAATTGCGCTGGCGAGTAATCCAACGGAAGATGGAGTTTTTCCTTGAGACCATTGGAAGCGTTCTCAATCAACTTACCAATGATCATGCTGGTACGAGAGGCGACGGTAGGTCCACTGTTCGGCGCGCGCGAAGTATCAGGGCGCGGGATACTGACCCACTCATAGGGAATCCGCAAGGTCTCGGCCGCCACTTGAGTGAGTACGGTATTCGTGCCTTGACCCATCTCGGTCATGGAGCTGAGTATTTCGAGCTGACCTTTGCTATCGACACTTAACGTAACGACGGACTGAAGGTGGCGTTCGCCAGAGCCGGTAAATCCAGCACCGTGGAAGAAGGTCGCAAAGCCGATCCCTTTCTTAATCAGGGCAGTTTGATTTTCCGCCCGAAATCTCGCTTTCTTGTCGCCATATCCGGCGTGGATCAAGGCGCGTTTTTGTAACGCCGGCAGGTCTAGCGGCTGGCGAATCGTTTGGCCCGTGGCTGTGGTATCGCCGCTGTGCAGGAAGTTCCGTTGGCGAAATTCCCCAGGTTCCATATGCAGCGCACGCGCAATCTTATCCATATGGCGTTCCAGCGCGAAGATACTTTGCGGCGCGCCAAACCCGCGAAACGCTCCGTGCGGCGGGGAATTCGTAGCCACGGCGGTACTGCGCACACGCACGTTCGGACAGCGATACGGGCCGGGTGCATGAATCGTGCCACGCGAAAGAACGACGGCGGACAGCGTAGCGTAAGCGCCGCCATCAATGCTGAACTCGATATCCATTGCCAGCAACGTGCCATCGGACCCGACGGCGGTCTTGTGACGCGTCCGCGACGGATGGCGTTTGGTAGTGGCGGCCATATCTTCTTCGCGATCGTAAATCAACTTAACTGGGTGACCGGATTTCCAAGCGAGGAGCGCCGCGTGTCCGGCAATCATGGACGGATACTCTTCCTTACCCCCAAAGGCGCCGCCAGTTTCCTGCTGAATCACGCGGATCTGGCTGGCGGGTAGACCGAAGAGAGTCATGAGCGATTTATGAATGTAATAAGGGCATTGCATGGAGCCGCGCACAGTGACGCCATCTTGCAGACTCGCCGTCGCCAGCATGCCGTTCGTCTCGATATAGAGTTGCTCCTGCGCTCCCGTACTGTATTCGCCTTCCACGATGTGAGCGGCACTCGACCACACTGAATCCACCTCACCCTTCTCCATTAAGTAGTGTTTGAAGACGTTGTCCGAGCCCCAGATAATCTCATCGCGGCGCAGGGATGGGTCGATGTCGAACACCGTGGGTAGAGGCTCGTAATCGATCTTTATGAGCGAGCGGGCTTTTTCAAGCAGGTTTTTGTTTGGATGAGCCAGCAGCAGAATGGGCTCATGCAGATGGTTTACCTGCTTGGAGGCAAGACACGGTTGATCCTCCACTATCAGTGAAACGATGTTCTTGCCCGGAATATCGGCCGCAGTCACAATAGTGAACTCAGTCCAGAGAACGCCCTCCTCGAAGGTTATGTTCTTAATTCGCCCTCGAGGGATGGTACTGCGCACCGTGATGCCGTGCCACATGCCCGGAAGGTCGAGATCATCCACGTATTCGGCCTGACCGGTGACCTTGCCGCCCACCTCTTTTCGCAGAACGGGCGAGCCAACAATCCCGTAACTCATACTTGTCTCGCTCTACACTCGCGGCCGGCCGGTGTTGCCGGGAAGCGGCCATTTTCATAGACGATTTCGCCACGCACGAAAGTCGCTCTCACTTGGCCGGTTAAACGTTCTCCGAGATAGGGGGAAATCTTGTTGCGAAAATGTAGTTGATTTTCAGTGACATGCCATGCGCGGTCGGGATCGAAAATCGTGATGTCGGCATCCATACCAACGGCAATGCGTCCCTTCCGGTCAGATAGTCCGCTGAGCACGGCGGGTTTCTCACACATCCATTTGACGATTTCCGCGATGCATATGTCGGCCAAACGCGCTTTTGTCCAGATCGCCGAAAGCGCCAGAGAAACAGAGGCGATGCCGCCCCACGCCGTCTGAAAGTTTCCGCTAGGGAGTTGCTTCCGCTCGAGCGGGCAGGGCGAGTGATCGGTGGCGATCATATCGATATCGCCGTCGCGCAGCGCTTGCCAAAGAAGGTGGCGATGAAAGGCAGCACGAATGGGAGGTGCGCATTTAAACTGGGTAGCGCCGTCCGGAATCGATTCCGCCGAGAAGTAGAGATAGTGAGGACACGTCTCCACTGTGATGGGCAGCCCTTCAGCGCGCGCTTGACGTAACGCAAGCAATGCGTGTGAAGTGGCTAAGTGGACGATATGAACGCGGCAGCGGGATTCGCGAACGAGTTCGATCATCAGCCGAATGGCCTGCAATTCCGCTTCGTCCGGACGCGAATGAAGGTAGTTGCCATATTGCCTGGGATTGCCCGTCAGTGGATGAATCGCATGGGGTAGTTCCGCGTGAACCAGCAGCGGCAACCCCGTGGCGGCGATGACCGGCAGTGCTTCCCGCAAACCGGCTTCGTCGAGCATTGCGAATTCCTCGACGCCCGAGGGGACGAGGAATGCTTTAAACCCCAAAACGCCGGCGCCGGCGAGGCATTTTAGATCCGCGGCATTGCCTTCCACCGCGCCGCCCCAGAAAGCATAATCGACCAGCGCCTTGCCTTTTGCCGCCGCGCGCTTCTCTTCCAGCGCTTTGACGTTGGTGGTTGCCGGAATGGAATTCAGCGGCATATCAACCAGGCAAGTGTAGCCGCCGGCTGCGGCTGCGCGCGTCGCCGTTTCAAACCCCTCCCAATCCGTGCGGCCTGGTTCGTTGATGTGAATGTGAGTATCAATCAGACCCGGCAAGACGAAATAGTCTCCGAAATCCTTCAGCAGGGCTTCTGGAGGCGGGCTTGCATGAGCGGCAATTTCCACCATGCGCTCATCTTCCACGACCACGCAGGCAGGCTGAACGCCGCTGGGAAGAACGACTCGGGACGAACGGATTGCTAGCTTCTGATCGCGAATAGAAGTATTGTCGCACTGGCGGAATTGCTATACTGCGGCGGGTTTGGCTTATGGCGATGCAGCATGAAACATTCTTGCGGAGAGCGATTGATCTGGCGGTCGAGAATGTGCGGCAAGGACTGGGAGGGCCTTTCGGCGCGCTGGTTGTGAAGGACGGCGAAGTGATCGCTAGTGGCAGCAATCGCGTAACGACTAGCAACGATCCAACGGCCCACGCCGAAATTGTGGCAATCAGAGCGGCGTGCCAAAAGGTTGGAGCGTTCGGGCTGGATGGCTGCGATATTTACACGAGTTGTGAGCCTTGCCCGATGTGCTTGGGCGCGATCTATTGGGCGCGAATAAAGGCATTTTATTTCGCGGGCAACCAGCAAGATGCGGCGCGCGGGCAATTCGACGATTCGTTCATTTACAGCGAATTGCATAAGCCGGTCGAGGGGCGCACGATTCCGGGCTACCGGTTGCTGGCTGCGGAAGGGTTTCGCCCGTTCGAAGAGTGGTTAAAGAGTCAGCGAAAAGTTCCATATTGAACGCTCCGTTGAAGCCCAAGGCGCAGCGGACGATCCCTCGCGCCTGTGGGGCGGACCCCCTGGTCCGCGGTTGACCCGGTCAGCCCTTTTCGGCCCACCCATGAATATCAAAAACCAGCTTTCCCGCCCTCGTGGAATCAGCCAATTACCTGGTTTTTCAACGGAGTGCCGATGGACCTGGCGCCCATCAACGATAATGAAAATCGACTCGGAGCCGGGAGCGTCAGCGACTAGTCTGACCTTCTCCCCCGCTGCGGTCCTTCAACGGAAGAGTACAAAAGAATGATCATCTTATCCATCACAAACGCGCGTGTCATCCGCCTCTTGCCTTTACTATCAATCTCGCTGACCATCGCCTCGGCGCAAACCGCCACTTCTCGCATAGTAAGCGCCGCAAATCACTTTCTCTCAACGTTAGATGACAAACAAAAACAAGCCGTCCTCTTCCCCTTCAACGATGAAGAGCAGCGCAAACGCTGGTCGAATTTGCCGGTTTCGTTCGTTCGTCGCGGCGGAATCAATCTGAAGGAAATGGATAGCGCGCAGTGTTCCGCCGCCATGGCTCTCGTCGCCTCCGCACTCAGTCCGAAGGGTTTCGAGAAAGTGCAGCAAATCATGCAAGGCGACGAAGTCCTCAAGACCAATGAGGGGAACAATCCCGGTGGCGGACCCGGTCCTCGTGGCGGCGGAGGTCCTCCGCGCGGTAATGGTGGACCACCCCCCGGTAACGGAGGTCCTCCGCCTGCTGGAGGTCCGCCGCCATTTGGCGATCGCGGCGGCAACCGCGCGCGCTGGAACGGCCCCATGTTCGGCAAGGACCTCTATTACATCTCCATCCTCGGCAAACCCTCCGAAAAGGATCCCTGGATGTTGCAGTTCGGAGGTCATCACCTCGCTCTCAACATCACCATCGCTGGCGAGCGCGGCGTCCTCACCCCAACGTTAACCGGCGCCCAGCCCGCCCTCTACACCATCAACGGAAGAACCGTGCGGCCTCTCGGCCCTGAGAGCGATAAGGGATTTGCTTTGCTGCAAGCTCTGGACGAAGGCCAACGGAAGCAAGCGATTCTCAGCTACCGCCTGGCTGACCTTGTGCTCGGTCCCGGGCAGGACGGCAAAACGATTGTCCCCGAAGGACTCAAAGCCTCCGCTATGAACGAGCGGCAACGCGCCTTGCTTCTCGACGTCATGGCCGAATGGGCAGGCATTATTCACGAAAGTGCGGCAGCAGCCCGCATGGCCGAACTGCAAGCCGACCTTGCTGACACTTGGTTCTCCTGGAGCGGCCCCACCACGGTCGTGCCGGGCAAGAACATCACCGCCTATTACCGCATTCAAGGTCCGCACGTGGTGATCGAATATGCGCCTCAGGAACTGGGTGGCGATCCCGCCCTGCACGTGCACACCATGTACCGCGATCCCACCAATGACTATGGCCGCAGGTTCGCCGCTCAATGAAACCAGCGCTGATCGCTACCGCCTTCATCCTTTTTATGTTGCGCGCGCCCGCCTCCGCACACCGACTGGATGAATACCTGCAGGCCACTATCCTCTCAGTCGAGAAGGATCGGCTGCAGGCATCTCTGCGCTTGGTTCCAGGTGTCGCCGTGTCTTCACCGATTATCGGCGCCATTGATACCAACGCCGACGGTGTCATCTCAGCCGCTGAGGGACGTGCCTACGCCGAGCGCGTTGTTAGCGACCTATCACTCAGCGCCGATGGGCACGTCTTGCGGCCTCGCTTGCTCTCCTTCGACTTTCCAAAAATCGATGACATGCGAGAAGGACTCGGCGAAATTAACATCGAGTTAGCCGCAGATCTCCCGCCTGGCAACTCGAATCGGAAGGTCGTCTTTGAAAATCATCACCTACCTCGGATCTCAGCCTACTTGGTGAATTGTTTAGTACCGCGAGATCGCAACATCCAGGTCGTCGCGCAAAATCGCAACAGCAATCAGTCGTTCTATCGGTTGGATTACCTGCAGGCCGGCGGCGTGCCCAGCATGTTCCGCCTCGGTATGCGGCACATTGCGGAAGGCACCGACCATCTTCTCTTCCTGCTGGCGCTGTTATTACCTGCACCGCTGTTAGTATGCCCTTCACGTTGGGCCGGCTTTGCCGGTGTCCGCCATAGCCTGCTCCAGATCTTGAAAGTTGTCACGGCTTTCACTACAGGCCACTCCATCACCCTCGCACTCGCGGCGCTAGGATTAGTGCGCGTACCCAGTCGTCCTGTTGAAGTCTTGATCGCTTGCTCGATTCTCGTTTCCGCCGCTCATGCTCTCCGCCCCCTTTTCCCGGGACGTGAGGCCGCCGTCGCCGCTCTCTTCGGTCTTTTGCATGGCTTGGCATTCGCCGCCACCCTACAGAATCTAGGCCTCGGCTGGTGGGCGCGCGTTGGCAGCATTCTCGGATTCAACCTCGGGATTGAAACCATGCAACTCGTCGTAGTGGGCGCCACCATGCCGTCTCTCGTTTTGCTCAGCCGCACACGCGCTTACTCCATTTTCAGAATCGGTGGCGCGCTCTTTGCACTCTTCGCCTCCGCTGGATGGCTAGCCGAGCGTCTGCTCAACGTCCACACCGCGCTCGACGCCGTGGTGGATAGCGTTGCGCATAGCGCCCTTTGGATTGCCCCAACTTTGTTCCTGATCAGTGTGCTTTGTTGGAAGCTCCGCAACATTCGACGCAATTTGCCAGCCAGTCAGTCTTGTGGGGCGGACCTCCTGGTCCGCGGCTGACCTCCCGGTCAGCCCTTTTCTCCGTTCACAAGAACCACTTGCAAATCGCCAAAGTAGATTAAACTACTTCAAAACATAAAGTGATAAAAATGTTTGGAGGAAGGGCCTCCATCGATGTAAGATTTTGTCGCCAAACAATTTTCAAACATCGGAGAAGCCCCTTTGCAGATTATCTCGCCCGAGCACCTGGTGCAATTCAAAAATCTCCTCCAAAGCGAGTTATTCCCGCTGTTGGAATCCAGCCTGGGCCCACTGAGCAAACAAAGCCAACTGCTGGCCAGTGTTCTCAGCCTGGAGCCTTTAGCCCGCCATGTGAAAGAGCGCCGCGCGCACACGGGCCGTCGCCCGTGCAACCGCCTGTCTCTAGCCCCCGCGTTCCTCGCCAAAGCCATCTACAATCTGCCCACCACGCGCCCCCTCATCCAACGCTTACAAAGCGGCTCGCAACTGCGCCGGCTCTGCGGCTGGGACACAGCCTCCCAAGTGCCCACCGAGTCCACATTCTCACGCGCTTTCGCGGAGTTTGCCGCCGCCGGCTTGCCCGCCCAGGTGCATGACGCGCTGGTGCGCCGCACCAACAAGTCCGCGTGATCGACTACCTCGCGCGCGACTCCACCGCCATGGAAGCGCGTCAAACTCTGCCCGGCGACAAAGACAAAGCACGGCGTGGCAAGCAAGCACCGAAGGTACCCAAAGCCAGCCGCAAACGGGGCGCCAAGAAACGACCTCACAAACGCTCCACCGCCCGCCAGCGTGGGCCGCGGCTACAACGCCAGCAACATATGACACTGCCGGAGATGATCGCCGATCTGCCGCGGGACTGCAGTTTGGGCGTTAAGACCAGCAGCCAACGCCACCAGCAATACTGGCGTGGCTACAAACTTCATGGGGACGTAGCCGGGGGGGGCCGCTTCCCGATCAGTTGCCTGCTCACCGGCGCCAGTGTGCACGATTCGCAGGTCGCCATCCCGTTAATGCAGATGAGCGCCGAGCGAGTGCGCTGGAAGTGCAATGTCATGGTTTCCGGTCTGCCGGTTTGAGTTTGCTTCGCAAACATGGTTTCCGGTCTGCCGGTTTGAGTTTGCTTCGCAAACATGGTTTCCGGTCTGCCGGTTTGAGTTTGCTTCGCAAACATGGTTTCCGGTCTGCCGGTTTGAGTTTGCTTCGCAAACATGGTTTCCGCTTACTACGCCAAAGCCATTCGCCAGCACAGCGAAAAGCTGGGTCACGAAGCGCTCGTCAAGCCGCCCAAGAGCCGTCTCCAGAATCAGCCCGGACCCACACCCTTTAGCGATGAACAAAAACAACGCTTCAAAAAACGCACCATTGTGGAGCAACTCAACGCTCGCCTAAAAGACGAGTTTGGAGGCCGCATCATCTATTTCAAAGGCGCCACCAAAATCATGGCGCACCTCATGTTTGGTGTGCTGGCACTCACCGTCGATCAACTCCTCCGCCTTACTACCTAGGCTTTCCCGCTCGCTCTCTAGCCACGCTTCCCTCAAACGCCCTCAACCGGAGGTGTGCCTGCTCTCTCGGCCAGCCACCCCGCAGACAGAACTACTCGTGGCGCGGTCTGGCTCCACCCGTCCAGCGGTGCACCGAAAAGCGTCGCAGTCAGCCGCGCTTGCGAGAGTAAGTCCTTTTCGCTCAAATCACTATCCGTCTTCTTCCAGCCATAGGTTGAACTCAAAAGCGGAAAGTCACCGATCCCCATTCGCAAAATCTGTAAAAACACTAATAAAAACGCATATTCCACATCCCTTGACTCGTTTGTCAAGCCCCTTTTCAACGCGTTCTGCAAGACGTTCACAGCCCAAGAAAATTTATTTTTCACCCCCATCCCCAATCCTTACAACCATTTGTCAATTCTGTAATCTTCCTTACAGTTCGTTTAACCGACCTCGTCTGCTACATTTCAATCGAGCTCGCCCGGTTTCTCCGCGGCGGGCTTTCTTATTTCGCAAAGGCGGTTCACCCGCCTCTATTACCCAAAGGAGTTTCTCAATGTCTGAATCGTCATACCGCCGCGCCGTCGAGCAACAAGCCGCCCTAGCGGCCTCCCAAACCTCCGCAGGCGGCTCAGCCGCCTCTACATGTACCGAGGGTGCCACTCTCTCCGAAGCCCAACTCGCCGCCAATCGCGAGAACGCCCAAAAATCCTCCGGCCCAACCACCGACGAAGGAAAAGCTAACATCCGTCTCAACGCCCTCAAAACCGGCCTCACCGGTCGCACCGTCTGCCTACCGGGCGACGACGCCGCTCTCTACCAGTCCCTCATCCTCTCCTACGAAAAACTCTTCCAACCCGTCGGCCCCGAAGAATCCGGTCTCGTCCAATCAATCGCCGATATCCGTTGGCGTCTCGACCGCATCCCCGGCCTTCACATGGCCCTCCTCAACAAGGCCCGCTTCGAACTAATCCACCGCGTCCCGTCGCTCGCCGCCGACCGTTTTGATGTGCTCGATATCCAAGCCATGCTCATCTACGAAAAGCAATTTCGCAATCTGGAGCTCCAGGAATCGCGTCTCGCTCGCCGCCGCGACAAGGAAACGGCTGAACTTCGCCGCCTCCAGCAGGAACGTAAAGCCAACGAAACCGCCGCTCTCGAACGCACCGCCAGTGCCTATCTCCTCGCCCGCCATCGCAATCAGGATCAGTCCTTTGACAATCCCGCGATTGGCTTTGAATTTTCAACTCAACGATTCAACGCTTATCTCGCCAGCCTGAGCCCGTTGCGCAGACAACAATTGCTCGAAAAAGCCTTGGCAACTACCGTCGAGCAGCCGGAAACAACTCAGGCAGCCGCCTAAAACACTGTCACACCTACGCTTCTGTCTGTCGAGCCGTCGCCTGCCTCCCCGTACCGCGCTAGTCCTTTCTTCTGTCATGCAAATTGCACACGCGTGCATATTGCATGTATCCTAAGAGGATTAAACGGCCTACGTATGGCTAGGTGGGGGGGCAGCGTCTTGCCTGCATTTTCAAATCTTTCTGAATGAGGTGACATTTTGATTCGACGCAGTTTCACAACTTTCTCGTTATTCATCGAACGCAGTGCAAACAAAAGGAGTTGCTCATGGTACAAGTAAACCGTGCGGCTGCACGGCTGATTCGAACGATGATGCCCGTTGCAGTATTCTTGGCATTGTTAGCTCCAATTTCGCTGTTGGCGCAAACTTTCCGCGGGGGGATTGCCGGCACCGTAACGGATGCCTCCGGAGCAATCGTGGCAGGTGCAGCCATCAAGCTGGTGAGTCCGGATACCAATCTCACCCGCGAAGGCGTCACTTCCTCGTCTGGTGAATTCACCTTTCAGGATCTGCCGCTCGGCAAATACGACATTACCGTCACGCAGTCGGGTTTTGAGCAGGTACATATATCCGGCATAACGGTCGACGCCGGTAAGATCTTCAATCTCGCGCTAAAACTCGAGGTGGCTAAACAGGCGACCACAGTCGAGGTTCAGGCCTCGACTGTTGCCATCGAAACTGCTTCATCTGCGGAAACAAGTTTGATCGACACCAAGCAGATCCTCGACATTCCTTTGAATGGCCGCGATTTCACGCAGTTGCTGAAATTCAACCCCGGCGCCAACGCCAACGGCTCCCTTAATGGGTCCCGCTTTAACGGCATCGACTGGAAGATCGACGGTGCCGACAACAATGACCTTTGGCACAACATCAATTCCGTCAATCAAGGCGGCGTATCGGGCATCGCCGGCGTTGTTCTTCCCATCGACGCCATCGCCGAATTCTCTTTGCAGAGCAGCAGCAATGCCGAAGAAGGCCGCAACTCCGGCGGTGTCCTGAACGTCGTGGTCAAATCCGGAACCAACAGCCTTCACGGCTCCGTTTATTACTTCAACCGGAACGAGGCCTTTGCCACCAATGACTGGTTCACACCCCCGGGTACGCCCAATTCAAAACTCCGCAACAACCAGGAGGGTTTCTCGCTCGGCGGCCCCATCGTTAAGAACCACACCTTCTTCTTCATGAACTATGAGCAACAGAACTATCGGCAGGCTCTCACCGCCCCAGGAACCACTCCCTCGGGCGCTTGGGTTTCAGCAGCAACCCAAATTATGAACAAAGATGGGGTGCAGGTGAACCCGCTGGCGCTCACGCTGCTCAACACCCTTTGGCCGGCGGGCAGCTTGAACGGCCCTGCCGCTACCCACAATTACGCTGGCGCCGGCATCAACCTTTCGAACAGTTACAACGCTGTAATGAAGATCGATCATCAGTTTAATGAAAAGAACAACATTGCCATCCGCTATTTCGGCGGCACAGGCAATCAAACTGAGTATGTCGGATCGGCCATGCCTTACTATTTCCAGGAAGCGCCCAGCCGCATGCATAATTTCTCGGTAGTCTACAATGCGGTGATTACCCCTCGCTTCGTGGCGCAAACCACCCTCGGCGTGAACTACTTCCTGCAGATCTTCGGTGACGCCAACCACGGCTTCAACATGCCCGCGCTCGGCTTTAACGACGGCGTAACGAATCCCACGGACTACGGCTCGCCGAATCTCAACATTTCCGGATTTGATTCAACCGGCTTAACGCCACAGCTTGGACGCATCGACACCACGGGGCACATCGATCAGACCTTCACTTACACCGTGGGCTCGCACCAAATCCGTTTCGGTGGCGATTACCGCTACTCGCGGCTTGACGTGTTTTACGATTCGGATGCGCCCGGTACCTTCACGTTCAATGGCTCACAAGGGCCGTTTGGTGCATTGTGCCCGAACGATGCCTGGAATGTGGGCGGGGCCTGTCCCACGTCGGGAACCACCGTCAGCCAGGTGCAGTCTCCCAATTCATCGCTCGACGCACTCGCTGATTTTCTCTCTCTCCGCGTAGCGGCCGGCAACGCCCGCGTCACCGCCGGCAACCAGCAGCGCATTTACAACCTCAACGGAGGTTCTGCTTTTGCTCAGGACACCTGGAAAGCCACGAAGAATCTGACCCTGAACTACGGTTTGAACTGGAACTATCAAAGTCCAATCGCCAATCCGAAGAACCTTATTTCAACCTTTATCCCCGCTGATGGGGGCATCACCTACGTCGGCACACACGGTCTGAACACGCTTTGGCCGCGTGATTTCCACGATTTCGGTCCCCGGCTTGGATTTGCCTATCAACCGACAGCTGGCGGCAAGCTGGTTATCCGTGGCGGTTGGGGCATGTTCTACCAGGTCCCCAACGTTGCCTACTTTGGCGACAGCGGCGCGTCCAATAGCGCCGGTACGGGCATTAACGGCAACATCGGCGGACCCGCGCCGGTTTCCACCGTGACCAATCAAAACCCGATCGCCATCGTATCGGGCGCTCCTATCTTCGCCGGAAGTTCCGCCACCGGTCCCTTCGGCGGCTTCTCCGTCAGCCAGCACTTCGTTACCGGTTACAGCATGAATAGCAACCTCAACGTGCAGTATCAAATGGCCAAAGACGCGGTGCTGGAGGTTGGCTATTCGGGTAGCTTAAGCCGTCATTTGCCGGACATGTTGGATATTAATCAGATCCCGCAGGGTGCGCCGGAAGTGAACAGCTCACGGCCGTACGCCGGCCTGTTTCCCAACCTGGCCGCCATAAATGAAGTCCAGTCGGTCGCCAACGGCAATTTCAACGGCCTGCTCGCCTCCGTGCGGACCACTAATTTCCACGGCTTCACCACCAAGCTCAGCTACACCTATGGGCACTCCCTCGACGATTTGTCCTACGCTCGACACATCATTCCGCAGAATAGCTATTGCTTGCAATGCGACTACGCCAATTCGGACTTCGACATTCGGAATTCGTTTTCAATGTTCTTGAATTACTCCATCCCTCAACCGACTAAATACAAACTCCTTCTAGGCGGCTGGCAGGTGAATACCCTGTTCTCGTTCTTCACCGGTTCCCCGTTCACCGTCTATTCCGGCGTCGACTCCAGCCTCACCAGCGAGTACGGCGACCGGGCAGAGGTGATCGGCAATCCATTCTCGGGCGTACCCGCCTCCGATCGGGCCACTAGCACCCATTACTACTTCAACCCGACCGCCTTCGGAGTGCCGACTCCCGGCACTTATTCGAATGAGGGTCGGAATGAGTTTTACGGTCCCTCGACTAAGCAGATCGACTTCTCGATGTTCAAGAACTTCACCATCAAGGAGCGCGTTACGCTTCAGCTTCGTGCTGAGATCTTTAACATCTTCAACTTCATTAACTACTCTGGACCTGGCAACAACGTTCAAGGTAGCAATTTAGGACAAGTCGGCTCGACCTACGACGTTTCGTTCGGCGCACCGGGCATCGGTCCTGGCGCTCCCCGCAACGTGCAGTTAGCGGCGAAAATACTTTTCTAATTCCCTCCTGGGAATATGAGAAAGCCGGGGCTGGTGCAAAAGCGCCATCCCCGGTTTTGTTTTGAGAGCCTAATTCATCCTAAATTTCGTCGGCTGCGGTATGGCACGGCCATAAAATTCCGCTGTGTCGCCATGTCCCATAAGGAAGCTGGAGCAAAAAGTTATTCAACAAACCGAAACAACTCTTCCGCTGGGGCCCGCTGCCCCGGTATTCGCAGATCAGGCATTGGTTGGGCCTGAAACAACTTACGGCACGGCACGGCCAACCATCTCGCCCAGGCACTCGCCCGATTCCGCCGCGCGCTATCCGTGGCAATTCCCGTACTCGCATACATCTGCCGGTAGAGTTTCGACACAAACACGAAGGCCAGCCGGGCGCGCAGATTGGGCGTACATCTCGAGCGCTTCCAAACCGAAGCAAAGCTGTAAAACTTATCCCAAACTCCCTGCGTTCGGGCCCGCATCTCGGCAGAGCCCATGGTCGGGTGAGGCATAAACATTTTGGGCCGCTTATGTGCCGGAATCAGCCAATAACGGGTTAGGGGAATCCCGTCCACCGCGCCCACTTCCAAATCTTGCTCTTTCTCCCACTTTTCGAAATCGACCGTTCCCGGAAACGGCGTCAGCATGACAAATTGCGCGAAAGTCAGTCCAGCTTTTTGCGCCAGATCCTGCGTGGCATCAAATGTATCCGCCCGATCGCTCGGCAAACCAAAGATGAACGAACCCAGCACGTGCACGCCCCGATCGGAGAAAATCCTGAGCTGCTCCACCAAGCGATCGCCGGAAAGATTGAAATCCTTATAGACCGCCTTCAATCCTTCTGGAGTGACGGCCTCCACGCCCACCAACGCGCCCTTGATCCGGGCCTTCTTCATAGCGTCTAGAAATTTGGTGTCCTCAGCCGCCTCCATGGTGATTTGGGTGAAGAAGTTCATATCGTCCGGCAACTCCGACAACCGCTCCATCAACTCAAATCGCTCCGCTCGCATAGCCTCGAGTTGGTTCACTCGGCCTTCGTTCTTCTGCTTCTTCGCCAGTGCAATGTCGGTAAACGTCACCGGATAGAAATTGTCGTCGGCTAAAGCGATGAAGCGAAAGCCGCGGCGGCGCAGATCAACGATCTCTTCGATCACACTGTCACTGCCGCGCTGTCTGGGCTTTTGCCCATCGGTGCGCCAAACGGAACAGAACGAGCAGTGCTTCGCGCAGCCGCGCACCGTCTGCACCGAGGCCCACATGTAGCTGTTCAGCGGCAACAAATCCCAGCGCGCCTGTTTAAAGTCCTGCGCATCGACTTTGCCGCCGTTATAAATGTGCTCCGGAGCTCCGGCCGCGCAGTCCCGCAGTACCTGGCTCCAGATCAGATCGCCGTCGCCTTTCACCACAGCGTGGGCGCCGCCGCACTCGAAGGGCTCTTCGGGATAAAGCGTCGGGTGAATTCCGCCGAACACCACCCAGGCGCCTCGCTCCCGTGCCGCTCGCCCTAATTCATATCCGCGCAGCGCGTTGCCGGTATGGATGCCGATCCCCACCACGTCGCCTTTCTGGATGCGCTCCAGGTTGAGATGCTCCAGCGTCTCATCGCAGATCTCGGGATCGCCGAACGCGTTCCCTGTTGCAGCCGCCAGGACGTAAAGCCAACGTGGCGTAATTACCGCGGTACCAAACGAGGTGTCGCTGGGGTTCACGAGGTGAACTTTCATGTTTTGGAAGGTTAGAGGTTTACCGGAAGGGTCAAAGTAAGTCTACCAGTCGCGCTTAGAAGCGCTACAGTTAGGTGTGCTCCTTCCACGTTGTCCCCACTGCAGATCCATCGAATTTAGAGGCGTCGGCGCGAGGAACGTTTTGGAAAAGACTTTAAACTGGATTCTTTCGCCGTATCGCTGTTCGCTCTGCGGCCACCACTTTTTCCTCTTTCGCTGGCAGGCACCTGTTGAAGGGTCAGCCTGAGCGGGCGCGCCCCTCTAAGCCTTTTCAGGAGGTTTCTGCCCATAGTAGGCAGACGGCCCATGTTTACGCAGAAAGTGTTTATCGCGTAAAACATCCGTTAGCCCCGCCACATCTGCTCGAATGGTAACCGTCAGAAAAGCCATGTGAGCCAGCTCTTCTACGATCTCCGCCGTGTGCGCCGCTGCCGAAACGGTGGGCCCCCAGCAAAACGGCGCATGCCCATTCACCAGCACCGCCGTTGTAGCCAGCGGATCAAGCCCGGCGAATCGGCGGATAATCACCTGCCCGGTATTCCATTCGTATTCGCTTTGGATCTCCTCCGCCTGCATGGGCGGCGTAATCGGGATCGGGCCGCGGAAATAATCGGCGTGCGTCGTGCCGAGACATGGGATCCCAACACCCGCCTGTGCCCATGACGTTGCGTAGCGCGAGTGTGTATGAACCACGCCATGCACACCCGCAAATGCGCGGTACAACGCAAGATGCGTGGGCAGATCGGACGAAGGCCGCAGCGCGCTGCCCGCCAGAATATGCCCCTCCAAATCGGTCATTACCAAGTCCGCCGGCGTGAGCTTATCGTAGGGCACACCACTCGGCTTAATGACGACGCACCCGCTAGCGGCATCGTAGCCGCTGGCATTGCCAAACGTGAAGATAACTAGTCCGCGCCGTACCAGTTGCAGGTTAGCTTCGAGAACTTCCTCGCGCAGCGCCTTTAACTCCATCGGGTGTTTCTAACCTGGGCGGCAATCTGGCGTAAGCGCGGCAGAATATCGCCAATCGTGACAGCTTCCGACTTTTTCGCTCCCAAAGCGAAATACAGGCGTTTATACATGCGGAACATCTCTTCGTAAATCGTCACAGCCGCGGGATCGGGCTTGAATACTCGATAGCGCGGACACAGCGCCGTCTGCGCCTGCTCAATCGAAGCGAATCCGCGCGCCGCTAGGAAAGCAAAGATCGCCGAACCCAGACTGGTTACGTCGCCCTGCGGAACTAGGATCGTCTTGTTTAGCACATTGGCGTAAATCTGATTGAGTTGATCGTTTTTCTGCGGAATGCCCCCGCCATTGATGATCCGCTCAATGGTCGTGCCATGCTCCGCCATGCGGCTCAAAATCACCCGCGTGTGAAAAGCCGTGCCCTCAATCGCCGCAAACAATTCGTCCTGCGGCGTGCTCGTCAGATTCCAACCAAAGGTCACGCCGCCCAGTTCAGGATTCACCAGCACTGTGCGATCGCCGTTGTCCCAAACCATACGTAGCAGCCCGGTCTGGCCAGCGTGGTAACCTTCCAAATCTCGCGCCAAAGAGCCGGCATTCGTGCCGGCGCGCCGCGCAATCGCTTCAAAGACGTCGCCCACAGCCGAAAGCCCTGCTTCAATACCCGTGAGCTGCGGGTCGACCGAACCTGGCACCACACCACAAACACCTGGCACCAGACTCACCTTGTCGCTCAGCCCAATAATGCAAGTCGAAGTGCCGATCACGTTAACGACGTCGCCAATCCGCACGCCCGCCCCGACCGCATCCCAATGCGCATCGAAAGCACCGACGGGAATCGGAATTCCTGGCGCCAAGCCGAGCTTCACCGCCCACTCGTCAGAAAGCGTCCCGGCAATCGAGCTGGACGTCCGATAGCGTCCGCCGAGTTTGGTGCGCATCCCCTTCAACAGCGGGTCTACCTTGATAAGGAACCCTTCCGGTGGCAACCCACCCAACGCTTCGTTCCACATCCACTTGTGGCCCATGGCGCAAATGCTGCGCGGTGCGTTCGAAATAGTATGAATGCCGCAGAGCACGTTCACCACGTAATCGCAATGCTCAAATGCCGTGACAAAACGATCGCGCTTATCGGGGTTGTGCCGCAGCCAGTGCAGCAGCTTAGAGAAACCCCACTCCGACGAATAAGCCCCGCCGCACCACTTGATAGCCAGCAGACCTGATTCGTGCGCCTTTTCGGTGATCTCCTGCGCTTCTTTCCACGCCCGGTGGTCACACCAGAGGTAGTAATCGTCCAAGGGTTCTAAACCTTCGCCCACCGGAATTACGCTAGAACCGGTAGTATCGAGCGCAATCGATTTCACCGCCTTGCCCGACACACCCGCCGAATTTAAAGCCAAGTGAGTTGCCTCGGCCAAGGCCGTCATGTGATCGGTATGGCTCTGCGTGGCGTAATCCGGATCTTCGCGCTTGCGGTGCAGCGGATATTCCGCCACGCCTGAACCCAAGCGGCCCAATTCATTATCAAAGATGGAAACGCGGACGCTAAGCGTGCCGAAGTCAACGCCGGCAACCACAGTGCTCATGCTTTATGCCAATACATATCCCAGTTTAGATACTTCGTCGTCGCTTCATACACCATTGCCGAAACTGGCGCAAGATTGGCTGCGGTGTGGTGTTCAAAACCGCGTTCACAAATCAACCGGAGCAGCTCTTGCAGACGCGGTATTTCCACCACGCCCGCGCCCCCGAAGGTGATCAACGGGTCCTCAGTAAAACGCCCGTCGCCGACATAACCACGCACTCGCCCCGCGCGGTCATCAGTCGAAATGCGGCAGTAACTCATCGGCGCCGCTTTTACCTTGCCCACCACCGTCCCGAACGTGTTCAGCTTGCCCACCGTCCCGGCAATAATCTCCTGATAATCCATCCGCATGTCGGCAAAGAAGTGTTTGGGTAAATTGCTGCAATGGAAACAAACCGCCTTGTTCGGATCGTCGCCATAGTTGTTGTTCCAATCGAGCAGCGCGCTCGGTGTGCCCGATGCAAGACGCAAAGCGTGCATACCGACCACACCCGTTATATCCACTTCACAGGCGCTCGACATCAGCTCGTTGCTCATCATGCTCATCACCGTGCAAGGAACTACGCCGAAATACTCCTCGAGCGAGGTCCAGCACTGGACGGCCGAAATCGCCGTGTCCGTTTCGCGCATCCAGCCGTCGATCACCGCTCCTAACTTCGCCATCTTCATTAAAGACGCCGCCGGCACATCTTTGGTGGAAACATAAGCTTGAATGGCTTTGAGTTTCGCTTGCCCAGCCGGATCGTCGTCCTTCATCTTTTCAATGCGGCCCAGGATCTCGGAAAGATCGAGCGTAATGATCGAAATGCCCGCCGTTTCCAGAATTTTCTCAGAGTAGCGAACGGTATTGAACGCCTGCGGCCGCGCCCCGATGGACCCAATTCGCAAATTACGCAGTCCGCGCACCACCCGGCAAACGCCTAGGAACCACGCCAAGTCAACTGCGAATTCGTCCGAATCCGGAGCTTCTGTGTGCAGCGTCGTCAGCGAATAGGGAATCCCATACTGCATCAGATTGTTGCAAGCCGACATCTTGCCGCAGAAGCTATCGCGCCTGTTAGCAATGGTCATTTTGCCCGCCGAATCGGGCGTGGCTTGAATCAGTACCGGAACCTGCAGGCCCGAGCGCCGCAGCGTGTCGGCAATGGCGCGTTCATCGCCGAAATTCGGCAGCGTGACGATCACACCATCCAGCGAGTCGCGATGCTGCTTAAACAAATCCGCGCAGCGCTTCGCCTCTTCAAACGATTCGACAGCGCCGTATCTGGAATCTTCCCTTGAAAGAGCCACAACTTCCACGCCAGCCTCGGCTAACACTCGCAACATGTCTTCGCGCCCTTCGGCGGCAAGATGACCTGGAAAGAATCCGCGATTGCCGACGATCAGCCCCAGCTTCGCGGTTGATTGACTGGTAGACATATTATTTCTTTGGATAAAAACGCCAAACGTAACCAAGCCCAATGACAAGCAGCAAAGCGCCCCACCAAATGCCGATATGCACCTCGTCCAACACGACAGGGGCTGGATGCCACAAGCCGTAAATGCCCGCCCCCAGAATCAGCACACCGTAGGCAGTGAGCAATACGCCGATGAAAAACCAAATAGGAATGCGTCCGTGATCATGCATGTTCGATTTACCAGAAAATGATGTTCACAATAACTAACGCGATGGCCACCAGCGCAGCCCAAAAGATCGGCTTGTGAAACCACAGCAGATCGCCTTCGGAGGGAATCGCCGTAGCCCCATAAACCAATCCGACGAGTTCTTCCTCTGGCTTCGGTTTGGTCAGCATACTCACCACAACTGTTACCACCACACAGATGATCCATGACCACAGCGCACGGTACATATTCTCGGCCATCGGCTTCGCCTGTGCCGAAACCGCAACATATTTCAAGGCGGACGGCACTTGATTCACCCATGCCCACATGCCGATCGAACTCAGCGTTCCAGCCAGTAAGCCCCAGAAGCCGCCCGCCGGTGTCGCGCGCTTCCAAAGCATGCCCAGAATCACCGTGCCGAACAGCGGCGCAATGAAGAAGCTGAATAATTGCTGCACGTAATCCATAATGCTCGAGAACTGCATCACGAAATAAGCCGTTCCGATACTGACCAGCACGCCCAACACAGTACACAATTTGCCAACGTTGACATAGTGATGATCGTCAGCGTTTTTCTTGATCACCGCGCGGTAGATGTCGTACGTCCAAACCGTTGCGAAAGCGCTCACGTTGCCTGCCATACCGGACATGAAGCCGGCAATCAAAGCCGTGATGCCAAGGCCCAGCAACCCCGGTCCGCAATAACGCGCCAGCATCAGCGGCAAAACGTCGTTGTAGGTATGCGCCCCAGGATTCAGTGCCTGTGCCGACTCCGCCACCAACTTATCCGGCAACACCGCCAGCCCTAGCAATCCAGGCAAAATCACAATCAGCGGCACAGCCATCTTGAACGCCGCGCCAATGATCGGCGCCATCTTCGCGCTGCGTAGGTCTTTCGCGGCCAGCACGCGCTGCACGACCAGAAAATCGGTAGTCCAATAACCGAACGAGATGACAAAGCCGAGGCCAAACACGATACCCGTCCACTGGATACCCATCGGATTGTCGCTGAACGAGCCGAGCCCCTGCCACATGTGCGTGTAATCCTGGCCCGGAAATCGTTCATGGATGCGATGGACCACGCCGCTCCAACCGCCGGTTTCGTATAACCCCAGGATCGTGACCACCAGCGCTCCCAACCAAATCAAGAAGAACTGCAGGACTTCATTAAAGATGGCGGACAATAATCCGCCGAAGAAAACATAACCCGCCACCGTAAGCGACGAAACCCAGATGCTGAAGTTCAGATCCCAGCCGAGCACGATCTGCATGACTTTCGCCATCGAGAACATATTGATGCCGCTCATCAGAACCGTCATGAAGCCGAAGGAAACTGCTGAGAGCAGCCGCGCTGGTTCCCCAAAGCGCAGTTTGAGATATCCCGGCACCGAGTGCGTTTTAGAGATGTAATAAAACGGCATCATGACGATGGCCAGGAATAGCATGGCGGGAATGGCGCCAATCCAGTACCAATGCGCGGCCAGAATGCCGTATTGATAAGCGGAGCCGGCCCAGCCCATCAATTCAAGCGCGCCCAAATTAGCGGCGACGAAGCTCAGGCCCGCGATCCAGGACGTCATATCGCGCCCGGCCATGAAAAAATCTTCCCCGGTCTTGGTGAAGTTCTTGAGGTAATACCCGATCCCCAGCACCATCAAGAAATACAACGCGACGACGATGATATCGACCGGCCCAAGCGAAACAAGTTGTTTTGGTGCTTGGAAGAAAAGAGCGAAAAAAGGATGCATTGTTATGTGCCGAGTCAACCAGGCCCGAGTCCGGACAAAAGCATCCTACGTTATATCATGTGAGGCCAAAGATGAAAGCGCTTTCTGCGCGCAGAAAAACTCACTCATAACGCAAGCACACAATCGGATCCAAATTCGCCGCCCGGTTCGCTGGATAATATCCAAAGAACAATCCCACTCCCACCGAAATCGTAAACCCCAGCAACACCCACAATGGCGACACAAATGCCGGAATCGCGGGTAACACCGTTCTCACCGCAAAGGCGAATAACACGCCCACTAGAATTCCAATCACCCCGCCGATACCTGAAAGCGTGATCGCCTCCAACAGAAACTGCACGCGGATATCGGACTTCCGTGCGCCCACCGCCTTGCGCACCCCAATCTCGCCCGTTCGCTCGGTAACCGAGATCAACATAATGTTCATCACGCCGATCCCGCCCACCAGCAGCCCCACACCGCTAATAATGCCCGTCAGCAGCACCATCGCCCCCGTCAGGTTGTCCCACAACGCGCTCAGAAAATCAGGTGAGGTAATCTCGAAATCGTTTTCCGCATGATAGGGCAAGTGCCGCTTCCGCCGCAGCGCCTCTTCCACTTGGCCCTGCACGGTGCTGAGTGAAAACCCATCTTTCGCTGCCACCGCAATGAAGCGTTCGCGAATCTCGGGAAACGTCTTCCGGAAATTGCTCATCGGAACGCAGGCAAACTGGTCCACACCAAAGCCCGAGAATAGTCCCTGGTCCGGCTCAAATACGCCGATCACCTCATACAGCCGCCCATTGAGCCGCACTTGCTTGCCCACCGGGTCCATAAAAGGAAAGAGCGAACCCGCCAGGGCACGCCCAATCACGATCACACTGCGGGCGTGTGCTTCGTCAAACGCCGAGATGAACCGACCTTCCGCCACCGCGAACAGCGGAAACGCATTGATGTAATCCGGCTCCACGCCGCGCAGAAAAAACCGCTCCACATGCGCGTGGCCGTAGCGCATCTCATCCACCTGTTCTGTGAAGTTGATTCGCTGCGCAAAAACGGTGGCGTACGAAACGCCGGGGCTGGCTTCGACGATAAACGGCGCATCGTCATCTTCCAAATACCTCCGCATATCGTATTTATGCGGCAATTGCGCCGCATTCTGCCCTGGCGGAAAACGCGTGATGATTAACGTATTCGACCCCAGCCGCCTCACGCGTTCCTTGATCACGCCGTTCAATCCATCAATCACAGACGCCACCGCAATCACCGTTGTCACTCCGATCACCACTCCCAAAATCGTCAGACCGGAACGGACTTTGCGCGTGCGCAACGTATCGAGCGCGACTGACATGTTTTCGAGCACCTCATGCCGCGTCATCACGTCTCCGTTCGTAACGCCGTAACAGGGTCGAGCCCCGCCGCTTTCCGCGCTGGGTAGATGCCGAAGAACAAGCCGATCGTCGAACTGAGCACCAGTCCCAGCACGGCGACCCATGTCTTCACCGAGGCCGGAAAGGAAGTAACCGTTCGCACCAGCAGCGCGCACCCGAACCCGATCATGATGCCGACCGCGCCGCCAATTAAGCATTGGAACAAGCTTTCGGCCAGAAACTGCCGGAGGATATCGGACTTCGTCGCTCCCATCGCGCGCCGCAATCCAATCTCGCGCGTCCGCTGGGCCACGCTTACCAGCATCACGTTCATAATCACAATGCCGCCCACCACCGCCGAAATGGAACTCACCATTACGAATACCGCGAAGAACGAACCGCTAATGCTTTGCCATAGAGAGATATAGCTTTGCGCTGTGCCGATGAAGAAACTATCGTCCTTGTCCGGCCGGTCATGCCGTCGCGAACGCATAATCACCCGCACCTCATCCTGCGCGGCATTGAAGTTCTTCTCTCCACCCGACGCCTTAATCTCTAACGTCAAGCTCGTTCTCGTGCCGCGCACCTTTAGGAACGTGGTCAGGGGAATGATCACGAAATTGTCCTGATCCTGCCCCAGTACCGAACCCAACTTCTCGAACGTTCCAATCACCGTAAATTCCAAACTTCCGGTGCGAATGTTTCGCCCAATCGGATCGACGTTCGGGAAGAATTGATCCACCAGCGACGCGCCAATCAGGCAGACATACTCCGCGTGGTTGTCTTCCGCCTGCGTGAAATAACGGCCCGATTCGACCGTGCGTGTATCGATGTCCACCATGTTCGGCGTGTAGCCGATGATCGAAGTATCGTCCGCCTGCTTGTTGCCATATTCCACCGAGAGCGTGCTGCTGGCAGATGCGCCTACTTCTTCGCACGCCTTGCATAACTCAGCCACCGCGCGGTAATCATCGACGTGGATGTCTTTTGTTTTTCAGCGCCTGCGCGACTACCGTGAAATCCACTACCGCAAACGGCGTCTTAGCGACTCGGAAAACGTTCGTTCCAAGATTGGCGATCTTGCGCTCCACATACAGATTCGCCCCTTGCACCAGCGTCATCACCGTCATCAGCGTAGCGACTCCCATGGTCAAGCCGAGAATCGTCAACGCCGCGCGCAGCTTATGCGCATAGATCGCCGCCCCGGCTAGCCGAAAATTGTCCCCTACCCCAACCATTTTGTAAGCCTCTACTATTTGAAGCGCTTTTCGCCGTCAAGTCCAGTGAGATCGCTTCTTTGAGTCCCGCTAATCCAGCGCCGCCGCCGATCGGGTCCTTTTGTTTGGCCGAAGCACCTTGGCGAGACCCGCCGCTGCAATGCCGAGAATCATCGCCACCAAGGGGCCAAGCAGTAAATGAAAGAACGTCGCGCCCCAGAGATCGTGTAGAGTGAAATTGCCGAAGTCATGCATGCCGCTCCGTGCAAAATCTTCGTAGTCCCCCTCGACTCGAAATACCTGCTCCTGCCGCGCCGTTCCCCAGAACACATAGATCGCTAACCACAGGGTCGTCAGCCATATCAGAGACGAGAGCATTCCCGATGTCGCGGCTGCCCGCACCCCGGCCGCGATCCAACCAGTCGACCACGCCGTACAGAATGCGCAGATTGCGAAAAGAGCGAATACCGTGCCAAATTCCACCCAACCCAATCGGATGTTTGTAGCGGTGTCCGGCGAAATTAGATATTCGAGCAGAATTTCGAAACAGAAGACAATACCAGCGGCGATCCCAAATAACCATCCCCATTGGCAAACTTGAGACACATGTGAAGCGTTTCTCAAAAACCCACTTCGGCCGATCATCCAGTAGGCGGAAAGAATACTCGCTGGACCGATCAGGCTCAGCAGACCGCGGGCGCCCGCAGTGGAATCAGGCCGAAAAACCGCGCCTCCCAGAATCAAGGTGGTATCCATCAGCGCTAACCCGCAGACACCTACACGAAGGCGCTTCAGAGGAATTTCTCCATTTAAGCCCGCTCCAGCATACCCAAAGATTAGAGTCGCCCGCAGCCAGTACTGGTCACTCTCCCTCCTGCAATTTTGTCATCGAAGTGAAACTCGCCCCGGTTACGCTACTAAGGAATGGAGACTAGATGGTAAGCGTTCGCTCGGCGGTTGGCTTCTTTTGTTTTGGTCTTTGGGCGCTGAATACCGCTCAAGCCAGTCCAGCATACAGTATTCAGCTCTTCGCGCTTGGCGGAACCGTCGGCGGTACTTCACCTGACTCGGTGAGCTACGGAGATGGCTCGGTCTGGATCGCTTATCAGAATGGGGCGGATTCGACCGGTGCAAGCGGATCAAGTACGGTCGTCCGCTATTCGCCTTCCGGGGCAGTTCTCCACACTTGGACGATTGCCGGTAATGTCGATGGATTGAAGGTGGACCCGAGCTCGGGTTTGGTTTGGGCTCTCCAGAATAACGATGGAAATTCCCTCCTGACCATAATCAATCCAACGACGAATGCCACCACTGGCTACACCTACGGCAGCGCTTATACTAACCGACCGAACCGCGGCTTCGACGATGTCGTTTTCTCACATGGCAACGTTTACCTGAGTGAAACCAATCCCGTATCCGGGAGCGATCCCGTGATTATGAAGGTTACGTCGGGCTTGTCCTCGCCGCTGCAGCTCACTCCCATTCTCAACTCCACTTTTGCAGCCACAAACCTAGCGACTGGCATTACCGGATCGACGACCATCACAGACTCCGATTCATTAAAACTCACCCCTGACGGCGCGCTAGCCTTGACCGGGGAAGCCGACCAGGAGATCGCCTTTGTCTACAACCCCGGCCTAAGCAATCAATACGAAAAATTCATTAATCTGCTGGGGACGAACGGCAAGACGATCAGCGGTTTTCCAGACGATACGATCTACCCGGATGCCAGCGGGGGATATTTCTATTTCGCCGACACAGGAGCCAACAAAGTTTATCGTGTCACGGCAACCGGCCTCGCGAGCGGCTCGATCTACATCGATGTTGGAAGTGTATTTGGGATCCTCAACACTAGTACGGGAATCGTAACACCTATTTTCACGGGTGTCAGTCCGCACGGCGCCGATTTTGTTTCGTTTGCCGCAGCGGCACCGGAACCAACTAGCCTAACCTTCACCCTTCTGGGCAGCCTCTTAGTCGGGCTTTTCCTCTATCGCAGATCCTCCGGGAATTGAGTGGCGTCCACCTCATTCCTCTTTCACATCGAGCACTTGATCGGCCTTCACATTCCGCAGCGTCTGCTTCCTCCCACTCGGCCACAGGATCTCTATCTTCTCTAGCAGCGTCGTATCACCGAGCCCGAAATGCAGTCCGCAATCGGCCGATGAAGCATACCCGACCGTCGAGGTCATTTCGGCATATTGATCGCCGATGCGAACCACCGCCCCAATCCCATCCCGGTTCGATTTCACACCCTGCAACCGCAAAACAATCCAATGTTTCGGCGTGAGGCTCACGTTGCGCCACAGCTCTACTGGCTCACCCAGCGCGGTCACCACGGCATCCACCCGACCATCGCCATCAAAGTCGGCAAAAGCCGCCCCGCGATGTGCCTTCGTCAGATTCAGCCCCGCCTCTACCGACACCTCCCGAAACGTCCCTCCAATGTTGACAAACACGCTATTTTTCTCCCGGTAGGTATGTGACTCAAACGCCTCCACCCGGTCGTTAACGTGCGAATTCGCCGTAAACAGATCTTTCCAGCCGTCATTATTGAAATCGAACAACCCCAATCCCCAGCCGCTATGTTTCACGGCCGCTGCGCCGAGTCGCGAGGTATAGGTCGCGTCCAGAAAACCTCCCTTGCCATCGTTCTTGAAAACTGGAAACGTTTCTCCCGCCAGCGCCGTGATAATCAAATCCGCCCAGCCATCATTGTTATAGTCTTTAAACTCCACACCCATGCTGGCCACGGGCTGGCCTGTCTCGCGCAACGCGGTCCCCGTTTGCAGCCCCACTTCTTCAAACGTGCCGTCGCGCTTGTTATGAAACAGAAAATTCGGCATGTTGTCATTCGTCACAAAGGCATCGGGATAGCCATCGTGATCGTAATCGGCAAAGGCCACGCTCATGCCCCGGCCAGGAAACCGCGCCAGCCCAGCTCGCTCAGTCACATCTTCAAAGGTGCCGTCTCCACGATTTCTATATAAAGTGCTGGGCAACCCCTGAAAATATTTCGGATGACAGTAAACTCGTATGCCCCGGCCCGCGTCGCCGCAGTAACGATCGTCAGGCAGTTGCCACTTTGTGTAATGCACTACCCAAAGGTCCAGCTTCCCGTCCCGGTCGAAATCCACCCATCCGGCGGCTACCGCCCAGCCCTTGTTCTTTATCCCGGCCTTGGCCGTTACGTCTTCAAATCTCCCATTTCCCAAATTGTGATAGAGGGTGCTGCCATTCACGCCCGCCACGAACAGATCAGGCTTCCCGTCGTTGTCATAATCGCCCACGGCCGCGCCCATATCGTAACCGCTGCCCGCCACGCCGGCTTCCTCGGTAACGTCGCGAAACTTCATCCCGCCCTCGTTGCGATAAAGCCGGTTCCAATATTTGGGCGACGACTTTTTCAGCGACGGCACCTCCGCGCCATTCGTAAAGAAGATGTCCGGTCGACCGTCGCCATCGTAATCGAAAACCGCCAAGCCGCCCGCCATGGTTTCAATCAAGTGCTTCGTCTCAGTGGGAGTATTTTCCAAAACGAAGTTGAGGTTACCCTTGGCAGCTTGCTCCACAAACCGTATCGGCGGCGCGTCCCCTCCCGAGAATCCCGCCGCTAGTCCCGCCACCAATAGTGCAACCGCGCCCATAAACGAGCGGCCAACAAGCGATCTAAAATGCGCTAGCATGAAGTCTTCGCATGCAATATTATGCCGTTTTCATAGTTTTTCTAGCCGCCGCGCTGAACGCAAGGGCCGTGCCCACGCCTGCGTCCGTACCCACCTTTTACCGCAATATCGCGCCCATCATTTATCAAAATTGTTCCATGTGCCATCGTCCCGGCGAATCGGGCCCGTTCTCTTTGCTCAACTACGACGATGTGAAACGCCATGCCTCGCAAATAGCCACCGTCACCAGGCAGCGCTTCATGCCGCCTTGGCTGCCGGAAGCCGGCCATGGCGAGTTTGAAGAAGAGCGCCGTTTGACGACTGCACAAATTCAACTCATTCAAGCCTGGGTCAAGCAGGGCGCGCCCGCTGGCCGGGCCGCCGACGGCCCACCCTCACCGAAATTCAACTCTGAGTGGACCCTCGGCAAACCCGATATGGTTCTCCACGTCGCCCAACCCTACCAACTCGGCCCCGACGGCCCCGAAATCTTCTGGAATTTTGTCATTCCCGTTCCAGTCAACGCCACGCGTTGGGTCCGAGCTATGGAGGTGCGACCCGGCAATTCCAAAGTCTTCCACCATGCCAACGTCATCATTGATCGTTCGGGTTCCGCGCTTCGCAAGGAATCCAAACCTGGCGCCGGATTTGCAGGCATGGATCTCACCGTCGAGGAAGATACCTTCGATCCCGATGGCCACTTCCTCTCGTGGAAACCGGGGAGTCCTCCGGTTGTGGAACCGGACGGCATGGCTTGGCGCGCTGAGCCCGGCATGGATCTGGTACTGAACGTTCATTTGCGCCGCTCCGGCAAGGAGGAAACTATCGATCCCACCATCGCTCTCTACTTCACCGATAAACCGCAGACCAAATTCCCAATGCTCGTTCAATTGGAGCACGATGGCGTGATCGACATTCCTCCCGGCGATAAGGATTTTGTCGTCTCCGACCAATTTCGCTGTCCGCTCGATCTGCAAGTGCTCGCCGTCTACCCTCACGCCCACTATCTCGCCACTCTCATGGAGGCCTATGCCACTCTTCCCGATGGCTCCCGCAAATGGCTCGTCCGCATCCCTCACTGGGATCTGAATTGGCAAGGCGTATACCGTCTCAAGAACCCACTCACCCTCCCTAAAGGGACCGTCGTCTCCATAAGTTATCACTACGATAACTCCGCCGCCAATCCACTCAATCCGAGTCATCCTCCCAAGACAGTCAAAGGGGGCAACCAAGCGATTGATGAGATGAGTCACTTCTGGCTGCAAGTGCTGCCGGTGGGAGACACGGATCAGCGCGCCGTTCTGCAAGAGGCTCTCATGCAACATCGCCTGGAAAAATATCCGGGTGACTTTTCCGCCAATTTCAATCTCGGCGACCTGATGATGAGTCAGAACAACCCGGCCGCCGCTGTTCCGTATTTTCATCTCGCCGTGCAAGCCGACCCGATGAGCGCCATCGCCGCCGGCGAATTCGGCGCCGCGCTCTTTGCTAGCGGCGACGTTCCCGCCGCCGAAGAGCAGTTTAGGCGCGCTTTGCAGCTGGATCCCAAATACACTGACGCCCGTTATAATCTCGCCAGCGTGGAAGCAAACGCCGAGGATTGGCCTGCCGCTGCCGCCGATTTCAAAAAGGTGCTGGAGAGCAATCCGCATCATCAGAATGCCCGTCAACACCTTGGAGAGGTGCTGTTTTTGTGGGCCGATGACTTGGCTAAGTCCGGCAAGCTCGAACAAGCTGTGGAAGACTATCGCGCTTCGCTCGTCGTCCGCCCCGACGACGCGGAGTTACACGCCCACTTAGGCACTGTCCTGGCGCAACTAAAACGCTTTCCAGAAGCCAAAAGCGAGTTTGAGACCGTGTTGCGCATCGATCCCGCGTCGCAAGATGCCAAACAAGCCCTAGTTACGATTGATGCGCGCGACCGTCTTTCCGGCAAAGATCACTAACACGAAATGCACTATCGGTGCCACCTGCTCTGCAACCTAACTTACACTCGTGGTGGCGCAGACGCTTCCGCCTGGCACTTCCACCTGCGGCTTTCCGGCTATGTCACCACCGGACCGACCTGTTGCGGAAACGCTCTCTCAAACATCCCGAAGGCGGCGTTTCAAATTCGGAGCCACAGACGTTAGCGGCAGTGCGTGAGCAGAATCACATCTCTTCGTAAAACTACCAGTCGCAAAAGTAATGAATTTGCTGTACTCTCCAAGGTAGCTTTCAGGGTTGCTCTTTGTCTTCAGCTTTTATTCGTTAGTTCATCTTTTCGCTCCTCCGTAGCGAGCGCACAAAAAAAGAGGGGAAAATGCACATTCCAAGTATTCCAGCTTTGAAACGATTCAGCCTCAGCGCCGCTTTCGTTTTCTTGATTGCCTCGCAATCATCCATGTTGGGCCAGGGTCTTTACGGTTCTCTGGTCGGCACAGTTACCGACCCGAGCAGCGCCGTGGTGCCTAGTGCCGGCGTCACCGTGACCAACGTGGGAACCGGACAAATTCGCGAGGACAAGACCGATCAAAGCGGTCGCTACAACATTGTCAACCTCAACCCCGGCACTTACAGCGTTGCTATTACCGCGCCCGGTTTTCGCAAAGAAGAAAAGACGAACGTCGTTATCACGCCCAACACCATTAGCCGCATAGATGTCCATCTAGTAGTCGGACAACAGAGCGAAGAAGTGACCGTCTCGGCCGATGCCGTGCAACTGCAAACCGACAAAGCGGACACGCACACCGAGATCAATTCTAAAGCAGTGGTGGATCTGCCCATTTCCGGCTCTGGCTATCGCAACTATCAGCAGTTAATCGATCTCACCCCCGGCGCCATGCCTTCCACGTTCTACAACTCCCAAACCGACGTTCCCGGCATTCCCCTCAATACCCACATTAACGGTGGCAATGGCCAGACCAACGTCACCCAGATCGATGGCGCCACCAGTGTCAACGTTTGGCTGCCGCAGTATAGCGGTTATGTCGTACCTGCGGAAACGGTAGACGCGGTGAATATCGTCACCAGCGCCGCCGATGCCGACCAGGGTACCGGCGGCTCTTCCTCCATCACCGTCGTGACTAAGTCGGGCACAAATGAAATACACGGCAGCGCCTTCGAATTTCATAACGATCAGCACTTGAACGCGCGCAATTACTTCCTACAGCCGGGCACCTCCATTCCCGTCGGTATCTACAATAACTACGGTGGAACCATCGGCGGCCCTATCAAGAAAGACAAACTGTTCTACTTCTTTAGCTTTGATGGCACCGCTCAGAAAGAGAGCGGCAACGGCTTGTTTACCGTTCCCACGCTTGACCAGCGAAATGGCAACTTCAGCGCGTACGGCGTGTCACTTTACGATCCAAACACCGGCAATGCGGATGGCTCGGGGCGCACCTTGTTCCCAGGCGGCATAATTCCCACCAACCGCATCAGTCAGCAAGCATTAAATCTCCAGAATTACTATCCTCTGCCCAATCTTGCCGGAACCGTCAATAACTACGCCGCGACTGAGGGACCAATTCTTGACCGCTCCCAATACGACGCCAAGGTTAATTACAACCGCACTGAAAAGCATGTCATATTCGTCAAGTACGATTTCATGACCGCTAAGTCTGGCGGCAATGGTATCTTCGGCGTGGCCGGCGGCCCCACACCGAGTGGCGATCCGGGCTTGGGCAAGACCACCATTCAAGTAGCGGCCATTGGCCATACCTACACCTTCTCGCCCAATCTCGTTTTGGATGGAACCCTGGGTTATGAACGGCTCAACCAGAACGTCAAGGGCACGGACTACGGCACAAATTACGGCGGAACTCTGGGAATTCCCGGGCTGAATGGCTCCGATATTCGCGACAGCGGATTTCCCGACGTTAGTCTCGGCGCATATACCGGCTTCGGTGTGCCCAACTGGATGCCGCTCTTCCGTACCGACGAAACCTACACCACCAGTCACAAGCTCACTTACACCAAAGGTGCGCATGAGCTCAAGTTTGGCTTCGACTTAGTGCGCCACCATCTCAATCACTGGCAACCTGAATTAAGCAACGGCGGCCCGCGTGGCTTCTTCAATTTTGGCGGCGGCCTCACCGCCGATAACGAACCGAATGCCCCCGCCACCACCCAATACAATGCCTACGCTCAATTCCTGCTCGGTCTTCCCGACAACACCCAGAAGGGCGAGCAATACATTGAGATGACCGGTCGCGAATGGCAGATCGGCGCCTTCGTCCAGGATCGCTGGCAGGTTTCCCCAAAACTGACCGTCACGCTCGGCTTGCGCTACGAGCTCTTTCCCCTCATGACCCGCAGTGACGGAAAAGGGATTGAAAGCTACGATCCGAGCAATAATGACGTCTACATGGGTGGTCGTGGCAATGTGCCCTTGGATGCCTATGTCACTGTCAGCCACAAGCTATTCGCGCCGCGCGCCGGTATCGCTTATCGCTTAAACGAAAAGACCGTGATCCGCACGGGCTACGGCTTCAATTACGATCCACTTCCCTTCTCTCGCCCGTGGCGCGGCTTCTATCCGCTCACCATTAACGACAGCTATGTTGGCTTGAATTCGTATGTGTCGCCGGTTCTGCCGGGCGGCGTTACGGGCACCTTGGCCGCTGGCATCCCTCCCGTCATTGGACCCAATCTTTCCACCGGCATCGTGCCGCTTGATCCAAACGCTTTCGAGCGCGCCCCCCTTGCGGGAGAGCTCAAACGCGGCTCCGTTCAATCCTGGAACTTTACGGTCGAACGCAGGCTGCCGGGTGACGTGGTCACCTCCGTCGGCTACGTCGGGCAGCATTCCGCCCATTTGCTCGCCGACTACGATCTCAACGCTGGCTATCCCGGATCGGGTCTTGCCGGCCTGCCGCTGTACCAAGCGTACGGCGACAACAGCTCCGTCATGAATTCATCCGGTTATCTGAGTTCCGAATACAACTCCTTACAGGTCGCCTTCAACCGGCAATTCTCCAAAGGCCTACTTTTGAAAGGCGCTTACACCTGGTCGCACGCCATCGACTATACCGATGACGATGGTTGGGCTCAACCTGGTTGGTTCGGCAACCAGTTTCAGCGGAATCGCGCCACTGCGGGTTTCAACCGCGCCCAGGTCTTCCAGTTAGGTTGGGTTTACGAACTGCCCTTTGGTAAAGGCAAGGCTTACTTGAACAGCGGCGGCATCGTTTCGAAAGTCATCGGAGGATGGCAGTTCAGCGGTATCGAATCCTGCTACACAGGCACCCCTCTGACTGTCACCGCCAACGGCACTTCGTTGAACGCACCCGACGAGGAACAGACCGCCAATCAGGTACTGATGAACGTCCCCGTGCTTGGCCATATCGGACCGGGTGCTAACTACTTCAATCCGGCCGCTTTTGCCGCAGTTACTACTGTTTCTTACGGCAATGTAGGCCGCAACACGCTTGTCGGTCCGGGCACATGGAACACCAACATGAGCATCGTTCGCGATTTCGCTATCAAGGAAAACGTGAAATTTCAGTTCCGGACGGAGTTCTACAATCTCCCGAACACTTCACATTTCTCCAATCCCGACACAAATGTGAACGATTCTAATTTCATGCAAATCACCAATTCGTACGGCGAACGAAACATCCGTTTCGGCGCCCGCGTCACGTTCTAGGCAGAGGCGGAAGCGTAAGCGACCTAGTCTGATGTTTGTAGTTCCCGAAAAGCGGCTTGCTCTGCAAGCCGCTTTTTTTCTTGCAATTGTTCCTTCCGTCGCCCTCCCGCAAAATGAAGATCTCGCCGCCGAATCCCATCGCGCTAAAGAACTCATGGCCGATCGCCATTTCGCGGAAGCCATTCCCATCTACGAGCATCTGGTCAAAGCCGTTCCCGGCAATCCGGGTCTGCTCTTAAACCTTGCCCTGGCCGAAGAAATGGCCGGTCAGCACGCCCGTTCCATCCCTAACTTTGAAGCCGTTCTCAAATCTCAGCCCGATAATATCCCCGCCCTCGTCTCACTCTCCATGGCGCGCCTCGAACTCAATCAGTCGCGCGAAGCTCTTGCTCCCCTCCGCAAGCTCATCGCGCTTGATCCCACCGATCTCAACGCTCTTGGCATGCTCGCCGGCGCGGAACTAAATCAGAATCTCTTTGAAGACGCGGCCAGCCATTACCGCAAACTCACTTCTGCCGACGCCACAGATTCCCGCGCCTGGTATGGTCTTGGTAAAGCCTACGAGTCACTGGCAACCCGCACCTTCGACCGCTTAAACAAAACCGCCCCCCAATCCCCGTACATCGCGACTCTATTAGCCGACACACGCCTGCAGCGTCGTCAATATCGCAGCGCTTTTTTCTTCTACCGCGAAGCCCAAAGCAAACTTCCTGATCTTCCCGGCCTCCATGCCGGTCTTGCTCTCGTCTATCGCAACACCGGGCACGACGATTGGGCCGCCTCTGAACAAAAACTCGAGCAAACCCTCCCCACCCCCGATTGCAAAACTCAAACCTCCGAATGCGCGTTTCTTTCTGAGCATTTCCTCGAGGCTGCCGCATCGGCTTCGACCCACTCCCCCTCCGACCTTTTTTGGGCCACCAAAGCCTACAATCAACTCGCCGTCCAAGCCTTTGATCGACTCAGTGAGCTGCCGGAGTCAGTCCAGATTCACGCTTTGAAGGCGCAAATCCTGCACGATCACAAGCAGAACCTAGAAGCCGCTAATGAGTGGCGCGCCGCCTTGAAGCTCGTTCCCGAAGACGCCACCGTCAAACTCCAGTTAGCCTCTGCCCTTTTCGACGCCAACGATTATCAATCCGCCATCCCCTTGCTTGAGGAGCAACTCGCACTGGAGCCCAAATCGCCCGATGTTAACTATCTCTTAGGCGCCAGCCTCTGGAGGACGGAGCAACCCGAAAGAGCACTGCCCTATTTGGAACTATCAGTGCAAGGCCATTCAACCAATCTGCCGGCCGAAGCCGCACTAGGATTGACTCTCGTCGCATTGAACAAAAACTCCGAAGCTATTTCGTATCTCAAAAAAGCTCTGCCGCTCGATGCCGATGGCAGCCTGCATTACAGCCTGGCCCGCGCCTACCGAGCCGCCGGTCAGACACAACTTGCGAACGACGCCATGCAGCAATATCAAAAGATTCAGAAACAAAATCAGGAAATCAACGATCAACTCGCCAAAGAAGCCGAGATTACCGCGCCGTAATCCAAAGCCTGGGATTATCGCAAAGATCTCCTGTCTGGATTTACAAGATACCTGCTCAATTCGATACTAAACGCATCCAGCATGCGATGAAATTTGGTCACCTTACGACGCGGGATGAGACTCAGCTCTGTCGGCGCTTGATCGCTATTGAAGCCGACTGTCACATTGTTCGTGGTCGGGCTCAATCCCCAGGGTATGGCATTTCCTGGCGTCGATGCTATCGTTTGTCCCGCCGTAGGCTCCGACGAGCCATAGCTAAGCGTGGTCTCAACCGCTGGCGCCAAGCCCGTCTTGCACGAAAGGTTGGTCTGACTTCCAAACGAGAAAACCCGGCAATATCCAAGATTGGGGGCATGGAACGATGGCGTCGCGAGTGAGATGGTCGTCTCAACCCGATCGTTCACAACCTCGAAATCAAACGAAGCATGGAGGCTGACGCTCTGTTGACCAAGTTCTTTCAAACTCGCCTTTTGCAGCGCAAGTGTCTGCCAATACTCACCCCCGTCGCGCTCTATCGAACTGACCCACATTTGCTTAGGCACAGGCCAGACTCTTCCGCTAATCCTAATAGTAGTGGGAGCATTGCCACGCAACAGGGTCCCGGGCGGCAACCCCTCCACAGCCAAAGGGATACGAGCCAGCACAAATCCCTCGCCCGGGCTCTGCCAACTCCTTGAAACGGGACTCGGTCGATCAAGGTCATAACGAACTCGAATGTCGAATCCCTTCGGCGATGCCGGCAGCATCGGCGGAGCCTTATAGAAAAAAGGCAATTGCCATAGCGCCGTTATGACCGGCACGACCGAACAGGTCACAGCTAACAAAACCGCGCGGGCAATCGTCGTCCGTCTCTGAGCGTATTGCCAAAGAGCCACTCCGATGAAAGTCGCGGTAAAGGCAAAGAGATAAGGTACACCGCTCGAAACCACAAAGCTTGAGCCATGGGACATCAACACCGTTTCCATTACCATCGCCAGCAGCAAAACAAACCAAGCCAACACAAATTGCAGCAGCCCGCTTGTAAGTGTTGCAAGCGCAAACGCCGGTAAGAGAAATAACGCCGCCAACAAAACCTGGTGCAGCAAAAGCGTGGGCATATCGTCGAACACCCCTAGCCGCTGCACTCCCAGAATGTAGCAGTCGGAGAGAAATAACGGAACACTGCCAAAGAGTAAGACGAAGAGTATCTTGGCCGTAAGCAAATTACCCCACCGATAGGGCCGTGTCAGCCAAAATTGCCGGTCGCCCGGAAGCGCTTCCTCAAAAATCGATTGTGCAATCAGAAACCATAAGCCTAAAGGCAAAAGAATGCCGAGCAAGCTGGCGATGGCATTCGTGCGATTGGTCTCCGGGAAATAGACCGGCCAACTCAGCACGTCAAATGCCGCATGCAATCCCACCAGCACCATCACAATCAAGATGCTGGGCCACAAATGGCGGACATCTTTGCGGAAAATGTGAAGAACTTGTTTCACCTTTCCCCCTTCAGCTCCCGCCCTGCCTTCGCCATCGAGACGAAAATATCCCGCAATGACATCGGCCTAACGGAAACATCGGACGCTCCGGGAAAGCGCTCCGCTATCGCCGCCGGTGTCCTTGTTGCGTCGAATCGACTCTCCACAAACCGTGTCAATGCATTCGACTTCTGTGGCTTAGTCCAACTCTCCGGCCAGTCACTTGGGAATGTACCTAGGCTTCCAACAGTTATCTCAATCTCCCTAAACCTCTCGTACAACTTACTCGTTTCCTCCGAACACTGCAGACGCCCTGCATCCATAAAACCCACATGGCTGGCAAAGCTCTCCACTTCGCCTAAGTCGTGCGAAGAAACGAAAATCGTTGTATCGCCCGCCCGCTCCAATAGCCCCGCAATCAGTTCGTCCCGCACTAGTGGATCAAGCCCGCTAAACGGCTCATCCAGCAGAATCAAACGCGGATGGTAAGCGAGCGAGGACGCGAGTGCCGCCTTCATCTTCATGCCGCGCGAAAGCTGGCCCAAGCGCCGGTTGCCGGGCAATTGGAATTCGGAAATCAATTCCGTTGCCAGTCTGTCATCCCACGCCCGGTAGAACGGTTTAAGATAAGCCAAAAAATAATCCACCGTCATCCATTCGGGCAGTTCCTGGTTTTCCGAGACATACCCAATCTGCTCAAATTCACGCGCCGAAAGCCGCCGTGCATCCGTATCCAGCACCACGCAATGGCCCTCGCTCGGCCGCAGAATATTCACCAGCATTTTGATCAGCGTGGTCTTTCCCGCCCCATTCGGTCCAATCAACGCATAAATACATCCCTCAGGAACCTCCAACTGCAAATTGTCCACCGCGGCCACTCTCCCGAACCTTTTCGTCACACTTTCGCAGCGTATAGCTGAGATCATTCACCGCCTCCTTTGATGCTGTGTGTCCAATCCAGTCGTCGCCAGTGCTGCGTGACGGCACGCACTACATCATCGAGTTCCAAACCAAATTTCTTGGCCTCCACCACCAGTTCTTCTAGTTCGGTCTTCAGCAGCCTCGAACGCTCGCCCGCGCTTGAGATGCTCATGGCCGCCACCACCGTTCCAATGCCAACACGCACTTCGAGCATGCCTTCATCCACTAATTGACCAATCACCTTATGAGCCGTGTTGGGATTGATCTTGAGTTCTTTGCTCAACGCTCGCACCGACGGAAACGCATCGCCCGGCCGCAGAGCGCCCGAAATGATCGCTCTTTTGGCGGCATATACCACTTGTTCGTAAAGTGAGACGCCTGGTCGGAATGTGAGCTTGAAAGGTATCACTTCTGTACTATTATCCATAGTACAGGGCAGGCAATTTTACCCGGTAACGACCCAGTTCCCGTTGGCTTCATACTCCGGGGAGGAAGTTCACTTGAAAACATTTCAAAAGCTTGGCTTGTTGGCCAGCCTAGGTGGGTTAGGGCTGCTGCTTGGGTGTGGCGGAGGGTATTATTACGCAGGCGTAAATTACGGGCCGCCCGCCCCGCTCGTCGACGCACCCTATGGCATCGCTCCCGGTCCTGACTACATTTGGACGCCCGGTTATTACGATTATTTTGGCGGTAGTTGGGCATGGCGTCACGGCGAGTGGAGGAGGCGTCCCCATCCTGAAGACCAGTGGATCGCACCGCGCTGGGAACACCGCGGAAATCACTATGCTTATCACGAAGGCGGTTGGCAGCATGGTGGCCAGTTCCATCACTAACCCATCCTAAGAAACCTTCCAACAGCACTCGCCGTGATAATGTTGTTGTTCGAATGACTTCGTCTACGCGAGTGCTCCTCGCCTTTTTGCTCTTGGGTTCGACCGTTCGCCTCGCCCCCCAGTCATCATCGCCTCTACCGAAGATCGTCCACCAGAATGGCCGCCATGCTCTGCTCGTGGACGGCAAGCCTTACCTCATCCTTGGCGCTCAAGTAAACAATTCAAGCGCTTGGCCCGCCACATTGCCGAAAGTTTGGCCGGCCATTGCCGCCATACATGCCAACACGGTGGAAATGCCCGTCTATTGGGAACAGTTCGAACCCATTCAAGGCCACTTTGATTTCTCCGTTGTCGACACTCTTCTCGCTCAGTCGCGTGCGCATCATGTTCATCTCATTCTGCTCTGGTTCGGAACCTGGAAAAACGGCAGCCAGCACTACATGCCCGAGTGGATGAAACGCGATCCTGCGCGCTACTCCCACGTGATCAACACCCTCGGCGATGCGGTCGATTCACCTTCTCCGTTTGCCGAAGCCAGTCTCGCAGCCGAGATACGCGCGTTCACCGCACTCATGCATCACTTGCGCCAGGCGGACCTCCAGCACACTCTCATTCTGGTGCAAGTCGAGAACGAAACCGGCACCTGGGGCAGCCTTCGCGATTACTCTCCCGCCGCTCAGAAGGTTTTTGAATCACCTGTCCCAGCCGGCTTGCTCTCAGCTCTTCACAACGAGAGAACGGGAACATGGAAAGAAGTCTTCGCATCTGACGCCGACGAATGCTTTTATGCCTGGGCCATCGCCAAGTACGTAAATCAGGTTGCCGCCGCCGGCAAAACTGTCTATGACCTCCCATTATCTGTGAACGCCGCTCTTCGCGATCCATTCCACGCCCCGCCTGGCTCCTACGAAAGCGGTGCGCCCACCGACAACGTCCTCGATATTTGGAAGGCCACCGCCCCCGCTATCGATCTCATCGGTCCCGACATCTACATGCCGGAATCGAACAAATACTTCAAGGTACTCGACCTATACGCTCGCCCCGACAATCCTCTTTTCATTCCCGAAACAGCCAATAGCGCGGCATACGCGCGCTATTTCTTCGCCGCTCTCGGACACGGTGCCATTGGCTGGTGCCCTTTCGGAGTCGATTACACCGGCTACAGCAATGCACCCTTGGGCGCTCTCCGTTTAGATGCGGAAGCGCTGGGTCCTTTCGCCATCAACTATGAGTTGCTGAGTCTGGCAGATCGCGAGATCGCACGTTTGAATTTCGAAGGCAAGCTGCAAGCCGTTGCCGAAGAGGCAAATCAACCCTCCCAAAACTTAACATTCGGACCTTGGACCGCAACCGTCTCCTACGGACTCCGTGCCTTCGGTCCGGGAGATCACCCGCCCGGCAACCCAGAGCCGACGGGGCGCGCCTTCGTCGCTCAACTGGGGCCGGACGAGTTCCTGGTAGGGGGCTTTTTCTGCCGGGTCGATTTCGCCGTCGGCGATCCCCAATCCCACAAGCATCGCCAGTTCATTCGCGTAGAAGAAGGCTCCTACCAGAGTGGCAAATTTTTACCCATTCGGATCTGGAACGGAGATCAAACGGATTGGGGACTGAATTTCAGCTCCGCGCCGCAACTCGTCCACGTCACTCTGGCCACCTATTAGCGTCTGCGCACCCTATCACCAAGCCGCTCGCCCACACCAGCGGAAGCATCTCAAAATCTCTGTTCGCCGCTAACTCCTCTATCAAGACAGGTGATTTTTCGGCGTGTCCTTCCGGCCAGTTCGCCTGCGGCAACGTGTCATCAATTACGTAAGCGGAATGCGGCCGGAACCTCAGACGCCGATGTGCTCTTCTAGACAGAGGTCTAACTATGAGAAAAGCCGCCCTGACTACCCTTGTTCTGGCCCTGTCCTTTACCTGTCACTCTTGCAGGCCGACCAACTATTATTTTGAGAATCTCTACATTGACAGTAACTTCCGCTTGCTTCCCATGGGTCCCCGTCTCTCCGTCGAGCCAACTCAAGCCTCTTACTATTTCATCATGCATACCGGCTCAGGGTTGACTCTCGTGGACCACTTCGGCAGGAAATCCGGAGCGGCGCAACGCACGCGCTTTTTGTACCTTGAGGGCGATCAAGATCAAAAGCTGGGCAGGACCGTGAAACAGGACGAAATCCTGAAGGGAACCTTTGGAACCATATATGCAAACAAAACGTGCTTTTACAGCAGAACCGTTGCAATCGCTCAGAGTTCAGTATCAGTCGGGGCTCACTTTAACCAGCTTGCGCACGAGGTTCCGCTGGAGCTATCGGGTCCGCCTGCAACTTTACCGCCGCTTACCTCGCTGAGCCTCGTCAGGATCTTTCGCACTGACCCGGCTTACATTGTCGTCTCGGCAAACTACGAATCGGGTGGCGAGTTGGGCAGCCTGCATATTGATAAAGCAGTCAACGGAGACTGGCTTTCTGGAAGCGTCTCCCTTCATCCGGATCTAAAAGATCCTCATCTAAAACAATATGGAATCCCCATCCGAATTGATGTTGCCGATTACATTCGCTCGCGCCGGCTCCCGATTCTTGTGGTTACGCTACCGCAAGAACTGAACTTGCTCAATGAACTCTACGGATACGGCAAAATCATCCGCGTAGACAAACTGCGGAATGGTCTCATAGATTCATCCCGCTTCCTGCGCCCGTCCGTGACGGACGAAGAACAGGTTTTGAACTCGGCGTGCGAATCGCGGCTTCGCCAACAACAGGCCACGGGAGTTCCGACCGTTGAATGAGGGGAAGGTCCTGGGTCGGGAGAATTCGCCGCTATCGTCAAGCTCGTCATGCGTGCTTGCGGCGGAAGATATGGAAGCCTACCTCAGGCGGCCCAAGCCTTTTTAGTTTGAGAGATTCCATTCGCGCTTTGCATCGTTTCAGGATCGTGTCTCATCAATTCGACAGAAGTAGAAATGACGAAGCGCCAAGCTTCGCCGGAAAGATTGAAACAAATGAGTAAATTACAGGGTAAAGTGGCCGTGGTAACGGGTGCTTCGAAAGGCATTGGCGCAGCGATCGCGAAACAACTCGCCGCCGATGGTGCCAGCGTTGTAGTGAATTATGCCACCAGCCGCGAAGGCGCGGACAAAGTCGTTGCGGAAATTACCGAAGCTGGCGGTAAGGCCATCGCGGTAGGCGCAAGTGTGTCGAAAGAATCCGATATTGCGACGCTCTTCGCCGAAACTAGCAAAGCTTACGGCAAGGTCGATGTTCTCGTCAACAACGCCGGCGTCTACGGATTCGCCACTTTAGATCAAGTCACTGCGGACGAATATAAACGCCAGTACGATACCAATGTCCTCGGTCTGTTGTTGACCACCAAGGCCGCTCTTCCGCATTTTCCAGAGAGTGGCGGAAGCGTCATCAACATCAGCTCCGTCGTCAGCACACTGGCGCCCGCTGGAGGTTCTGTCTATGCATCCACCAAGGGTGCGGTAGATACCATCACGAAATCGTTGGCCAAGGAGCTCGCACCCCGCAAGATCCGCGTTAACGCCATCAATCCCGGCCTGGTTATCACCGAAGGCACTCACTCGGCAGGCCTCGTTGATAGTGACTTTGAAAGGGACGCCATCGCCCGCACGCCGCTCGGCCGCGCTGGACAGCCGGAAGACATCGCCCCTCCCGTCGCGTTCCTCGCCTCCGATGATGCTCGCTGGATCACCGGTGAAACCATCTACGTCTCTGGTGGCTCAGCTATCTAAGTAACGTCAGGCGGAGTGATCGAAACCGCCGTCCAACACTCCGCCCTTCACCAAAAGCTCCGCACGGGTCGTTCATCCTAATTTGAACGCGGTTGTTTATCTGATTAGCGCTCAATGGGAAAAGGCTCCGAGCTAGTCAAGCAGATCGGGCTGCTCCCGTGTGATCAAGTCCCAAAGCGGCTGGTATTGAAACCAACCAACCCGCGCGTTCCCCACCTGCTTCTGCGCAATAAGCGCACTCTCGTGCGAAATCTTCAGTGGCTTTCCTGCCGCTTCAGCTAGTAGTTGCGATTGGCAAGAGCGGTCCATCGAGATGAAGAACCACGCCGCCTCATCCACGGTGCTACCCACGGTTAATAATCCGTGACTCTGCAGGATCACAGCCTTTCGATTTCCTAAAGCTTCTGCAATCCGGTCCCCTTCGGAGGTGTCGTACACCACGCCCGTGTAATCGGAAAATAAACCGTGATCCTCATAGAATGCGCAAGCATCCTGGGTAAGTGGATCTAAAAGGCGCCCCAAGGAAGACCACGTTTTGCCGTATAACGAGTGCGCATGAGCTGCCGCCACCACGTCAGGCCGCGCCATATGTACTCTGGAATGAATAGCGAATGCCGCCTCGTTAATCGGCCTATCGCCTTCTGCAACCTCGCCCTGCTCATTCACCAAAACCAGATCCGACACCCGAATATGCGCGAAATGCATGCCGAACGGATTCACCCAAAAGTGATCCTTCCATTCCGGGTCGCGCGCCGTAATATGCCCCGCCACGCCCTCGCTAAACCCAAATTTCGCAAATAGCCGGAAAGCGGATGCCAAACGCTGCTTCCGGTGCAAACGCTCTTCCGCAATTGTCTGGAAAGTAGGCGGATTCGGTGTCTTGGCGATTTTGACGCTAGCCGGCAGAGTAGTGGATGCCATTTGTTGAGTGTCTTTCAAAAGAATTATAGAACATTTTGGTCGCGTCTCCTGGATCTCTATCGGCTTAGTTGGTTTATCGTTATGAATATGCGTTCCACATTCGTATTGCGCACTTTTGGCGTCTTCAGCCTACTGGCCCTCGTCACTTCGCCACAAGAGCAACCGACGAACGCCAATGCACGCTCTGAGAACTGGCTGACCTACGGTGGCAACTACGCTGCCTGGCGCTATAGCAACCTCGCGCAAATCAATCGAGCCAACGTAAACAGTCTTGTCCCTGTTTGGGCTTTCCAAACCGGCGTGGTCGATGGTGGCTTCTCGTGCACGCCCATCGTTGCCGGCGGTGCCATCTTCATTTCCACCCCGGGCAATCACGTCTTCGCCATCAATGCCGTCACGGGCAAAGAACTCTGGCATTATTATTACCAACTTCCGAAAACACTCGGCTTAATTTACGGGCCTGTTAATCGCGGCGTGGCGCTCGGCGGCGGCCTGATTTTCATGGGCACGCTCGACAATCACCTCGTCGCCCTCAACCAGAAAACCGGCCAGGAAGTGTGGAACGTCGATATCGAGGATATGCGGCAGTGCGGCTGTAACATCACCGGTGCGCCTTTGGTTGTAAAAGACAAGGTACTCATCGGCGTCACTGGAGGCGATTCGGCGCACCGCGGTTACATCAATGCTTTCTTTCTCAACAATGGTCATCGCGCTTGGCGCTTCTGGACGATTCCCGGCCCCGGCGAAAAAGGCCACGAAAGTTGGACGGGTTCCAGTTGGAAAAAGGGCGGCGGCGCGACTTGGCTGACCGGTTCTTACGACCCCGATCTGAACCTTATCTATTGGGGTATCGGCAACCCCGCCGCCGATTTCTATGGAGGCAATCGAGACGGATCCAATCTCTTCACCGATTGTGTTGTCGCGCTGAACGCCGACACCGGCGAGTTGCAATGGTATTACCAGGAAATCCCACACGACGTCTGGGACTGGGACAGCGCCTACGAGTGCGTTCTCATCGACCACGTTGTCGATGGCCAGCCGCGCAAGCTCATGATTCATCCCAACAAAGGGGGCTACGCGTGGGTTCTCGACCGTACCAACGGAAAATTTGTCTCGGCATGGCCTTTTGTCGACAATGCCAACTGGATCACCGGTATCGATTCCACAGGTACCCTCCTGGGACGAAAAGAGCCGCTTCCTGACAAGCCTGAACTGATCTGCCCCAGTGTCAGTGGAGGTCGAAGCTGGAACCATGGCGCCTATAGCCCAGAACCGGCTTCTTCTATACGGCGGGTGTTGAATGGTGCCAGACTCTCACCGTCCGAAAGGAAGACGCCAGTCCCGGCGCGCCCTATTTCGGAGGGACATTCTTATTCAAACCGCCCATTAAGGGCGAGTTAGGCTCACATCTTTCCGCCTATGACCCGCTTACCGGAAAGCTCCAATGGTCCTATCATTCTAAGTACCCGCTGCTGGCTTCTACGTTAGCTACCGCCGGAGATCTAATTTTCTCTGGAGACCCGGAAGGGAATTTCTTTGCGCTTGATGCCCAAACTGGCGCCAAGCTCTGGAGCTTCCAGACAGGCTCTGGCAACCGCGGCTCTCCCATCACTTTTGCTGTTGCTGGTAAGCAATATGTGGCCGTGCCTTCAGGTTGGGGTTCTGTCGTGGCTGGCGTTCTTCCGCAGCTCTGGCCCGAAACCGAGGATTTCCCCGGCGGTTCGACTCTTTTCGTTTTTGCTCTTCCGGATGCGACGCTATGAGCCGGCCCCACGCAAGGTTGAGTGCCCTCTTGGCTGCCGCCATTCCATTAATGGGGCAAAACAGCAGCCAAATCAAGGCCGGCGAGCATCAGTTCGCGCTCAGTTGCTCCATTGGTTACTGCCACGGCGTGGGAGGAAGCGCGGGACGTGGACCTCGGCTCAAGGACAGGCAATGGGATAAAGGCTACTTATATAAAACCATCGAAAATGGCATCCCCGGCACGTCCATGCCGGCTTGGAAAGAAAAGCTCTCTCAAACGCAAATCTCCGCAGTCGTCAGTTACATTCTGAGCCTCTCGCCGAATCAGTCTGAGACCACAACCCTCCCACAGCCGGCTAGTGACTTAGCCTTGCCCGTAAACCAAGTCGGAAGAGAACTGTTCTTCGATCCGGACAATGATCGCAACTGCGGCGTCTGTCATCGCCTGAAAGACACTGGTGGAAGTATCGGTCCGGCCTTGGATACATTGGCGAAAAAGCCGGAGTCGGAGATTCGGTCCTATCTCGTCCTCAAGCTTGCCAGTGCTGGCAAGCCCGCGTTCCAAGTTCGTACCTCTTCAGGCGAAACCATCTGTGGTATCAAAGTGCGAGAGGATTCGAAAAAGCTTCAGATTTACGATCTAACTTCTACCGGACCGCCAGTTCTTCGCACTTTCAGCATGGGAGAAATCGTCCAAAGCGGAGACTGCCCCAATCTGCCGGTGCATGCTGGCTTCGCCCGGTTTTACTCACGTGCCCAGCTTGCCCAGATCGCCGCGTTCTTGAAATCAACTGAAACTCCGCCGCGCGAGACGCAATAGTTGTTCATCAAGTGCATACTTCGGTCTCTTTTCTTAAAGCCGGATGTTGGATCGTCCTAGCTGCATAAAATCTTGGCAAGCTCGACGATCACGGCCTTAATGACATCCATTAGTAGTGTCAGTTATACACATTCGGTGCTTGACGTCATCACCGGTAAGACAAAGCCAGCACCACTCGCTCAGTCAACTCCTCGATCAGCGCCGGCATCGCCGCGTCCAATGCCAGCGTTACGGCGGCGCGAATGCTGGCGCGATCCAAGGCGTTGTTCGACGTAGCTGGTGAACTCCGGCGCGCTTGTGCGCGCTTCTCGAGAAGTGTTTGCACCGCGTCCAACAAAGCAGACGCTTCGAACGGCTTGCGCAAAATGACATCGGCGCCGGCGTTACGCGCGTCTTGTTCATCGAAGGTATCAGCGGGGGCGGCCGCGAAGAGGATTGGAATATCGCGGAACGCCGGCTCCGCCTTCATAAAACGCGCCAGCTCAAAAGCGTTCTTGGTCGGCAGATAGAGGTCGGTAATGAAGAGATCGGGATTCACGTCGCTCAGGCGACGCATCGCCACCGCGCCATCGGTCACGCTGACCACTTCTATCCCCTGACCGGAGAGAATCTGCTCTCCTAAACGCAAAGCTTGCGGGCTATCATCCGCCAGCAGAATGCGGCTCATTGCGGAGAGGGCGTGTTGGCAGCCGGCGTCGGCGTGGGGGTGGTCGAGCCGGGCGCGGGAGTTGTCGTCGGGGTGATGGCCGCCGGTGCCTGATCCTGCGGTTTCTTCTTTTTCTTGGCGGCCTTCTTTTGCAATTTCTCCTGCCTCGCCTTGAAAGCGGCGATCTCCTTATCGCGATTGGTAGGCAGCGGCTGCGGGGGCGCGGCCGCCGTGTCGCCCGTTTTGGCGGCTTGCGCTAAACCCGTCGTCGGTTCCACCGTGACATCCGTTTTGGTGGGCGTAGGCGGCGCGTTGGCCGCTGCGGCGGCATCGCCGGCGGCTGTATTCACAACCGGAATGCTATAAGGTATCGTCTTTTTCGGATCGGTCATGGTGGGCGGACCTGAGCGCGCCGCATGGCTGAGATCGGGACCCCCTTTAACGATGTTCATCGTCTTGCCGACCATACTCACCTTCTTGGCGTTTTCCTTTTCCCACTTGGCGCGTTCGAGCGCCCCCTGACTCGGCGGGGGAACCGGCAATTCCATCTCTTGCAGACGCTTGGTGGCGAGCTTCACCTCCGGGCTGGTCGGATAATCGCGGACTACACGCGCGAACATTTCGCCGGCATTCTTGCGGAAGCGCGGACCCATTTTGGAGTACGAATCGCCCGCTTCATACAGAGCCATGGGAGCGCCGCTATACAACGGGTACTGATCGGCCAGCGCGTTCAGGCGATTGGCCGCAGCAGGATTCATTTGCCGGGAGTGATAATAATCGCCAGCCGCAAACTCGTGGGCGGCCAGCGATTCCTGCACTTCCCGCAACTCTTGCGTCGCTTCCGGCACGAACTTGCTGTTCGGATACTGGGTAATTAAGTCTTTGCACTCGGTTTCGGCGCGCAGGGTTTGGATAACGTCGCGATCGCTTTTGTCCATTTGCTTATAGTGGATATCGCAAATACGTTTCTGCGCCTGCGCCGATTCTTCCATCTGCGGATAGAAGAGTTGGAAGTCTTTGTACTCGGCTTCCGCCTGTGCCAATCCATTGCCGCCGCCTTCGCGGAACCAGCTATCGGCGATCGCCAGCTTGGCTTTGGCCAGGTATTCGCTTGACTCGTAGGTGTTCATGAGAGTCTGCAGCGAGATACGCGCGATCTCATAGCGGCCGCGTTCGATATCGTGCATGGCCGAATCGAAGAGAATCTTGTCCGGCTGCTGGGTTTGTTTCGCGATCGGCGTTTCATACTTCTTGTGAATGCAAGAAGATAGCAGCGTCAGGGAGAAGATCGCGCACAACGCGCGTTTCGGCATGGAGAAAGATGAAAGCATAGGAAGCTAAACCTTAACTGACAGCGCCTCGTCGGCGGTTTTGAGCATATCGCGAATGGCTTGCGCCGGATCGGCCGCGCGGAAAACGTGAGTTCCCACGACCGCCCAATCCACCCCCGCGCGCGCCACCTCGGCAATATTCTCCGGCCCTACCCCGCCATCGATTTCGATGGCAAACCCCAAATTCCGCTCGGCCCGCATCCGCGTCAGAGCTCGAACCTTATTTAATGCATTCGGAATAAATTTTTGCCCGCCATAGCCCGGGTTCACGCTCATGACCAGCACGTAATCGGCGAGGTCCAGCACATTTTCAAGCAGCCCGACCACCGTAGCCGGATTGACGACCACGCCCGCTTTCGCGCCATGATCCTGAATCATATGCAAGGTGCGGTCCAGATTGCGGCAAGCTTCGTAATGCACGCTCACGCAATCGGCCCCGGCCTTGATGAAGATGGGCGCAAAGGTGTCGGGATCCTCGATCATGAGATGATGATCCAGTTTGACGTTGGTAAAGCGCCTGAGAGATTCAGTAATCGGCGTGCCTACCGTAAAATTCGGCACAAAATGTCCATCCATGACATCCACATGCAGCATTTGGATACCGGCTGCTTCCACGCGGCGGACGTCTTCACCCAGACGCGTGAAATCGGCAGCGAATATGGATGGAAGAATTTGCAGCACGAGGTGTTAAAAACGAATCACGACCCGTTAACCGCGACAACTGTCAGACATCAGCCTTTATTTGCCGCAAGTTCCAGACACTCTTTCGATGTTAGCATGCGCCGCTACTTCTGGATCACCTCGATTTTGCCGGTGACCACTTCGAGCGGTATTTGAGTACTGGACCCCGATTTGGGCACCAAAGTGATTTCCTGAGTTTTGGGAACGGCGGAGACTTTGGCGGCCGCCAGACCCTGCAGCTTAATCAAAGTGGGTGTCTGTTGCACGATTTTGAGTTTTTCAGCGCCGAACAGCACATTCGCAATCGAATCGAGCTTCTGGCCGACGATCGAAGCTTCGTCGGCACCCACCATAATACTGTCCTGAAACTTGGGGGCCGGGGTGGGAAGGGCGGCAGCGGAACTGGCGTCGAGCTTGGGGGGAGCCGTCAGCGCCACCAGGAAGGGATGGTTCAGTGCAAGAGGACGCCGCAGGATGATGTTGCTGGCGCTACCGGCAATCGCAACAGGGAGCTTAAGAAGCCTGGGAGAATTCGTGCCGGCAGACCCAGGCAGCAGCTGAAGTGCGCCGCTGAGAGACGGCCAGACGAGCTCAACCTGGTCGAGATCGCGGCCAAAAAGCAAATAGGTCGCGCTGTCCTTGTCCTGGGTGAGATACACCAGTCTTGCGCGCTCTATGCTCTCGGGAAAGAGATTGAAAGTACGATTGAGGGCCGCCGGCAGGCCATCTTCATCCAACATCAGCGCCTTGACGTGGACGACCGGGTCTGCCGCTAATAACGCTGACGGTACGGTAACCGAAAGCATGCAGTAATTCGTGCCTGAAACGCACTGGCGGTCCAGGGGCGCATCGGAATAACCGAACACTCTTCCGCCAATCAGTAATATAGGCGGAATGTCTCGGTTGGCCACAAAGTTGTTGATTGGAACCTGCAAGAGCGAAGTGCCATCGTCCATGGCGCTGACTTTTACATTGGCCTTATCAACGTAGAAGTTGTTTGTGCCTGGAACGCGTTGAATTTTGAGCGGGTACTCCGTGCCATCGCGCGAAACGATAAACGTTTGCAAAGTTGCCAAATCGTCAATGCTGGCCACGAAGCGCGTGGTTTTGAGTTCGGAAGGCGCGCCATTAGAGCCGGGCTGAATCATGCTCGCTCCCACGCGGAAAGAAGTGCCGGGTAACAGGCGTCCTTCCAACTTAATCAGCATCTTTCCCGAACCCAGATCTTCCATCCAGGATGAATTGAAGGCAGCCACCGCGCCATACTGCTGGCGTAAATCGTAATTAGGAATCGGGCTGACGCCATTCTCTGCGAGCGATCCGGGGATCACATCCTTGAGTACGCCAGTTTTGGGATCGATGCGCCGCCAATACGTTCGGACGCGCAGGTTGCCGAATGATTTGACGCTGGCGCTATCGCGTCCGGGAAATGCCAGTTGTACGAAGACTTGCCGGGAGCCTGCCTGCACAAACTGGCGGCCCAAGACAGGGCGGAATTGCCAGGAGAAGGCCCGCAGACGTTGCGTGTCGACGCCCTTAACCGCCAACGCCCCCAGTTCCGCCGGGGATGGTTCGAATTGTACGCCCAAGGTGTCTTGATCTTTCACAATGAAGTATTGCTTGTGGCCAAAGAGAAAACTGGCCGACACTCCGGCCATGCCAGTCGCGATTCCCGTACCAAGTGAGGCGCTTTTATCGGAAATAGAAGCTACGTTGTAAGTCTTTTCGCGTGGCAGCAAGGCTGTGATCGAAGGCGGCTCGCCATTAAGACTGGCATCATTCGTTTTGCTGGTGTCGGCAAATACTTCCACCACGGCGACGGCGTTCTTGTACCGTTTGGCCGGCGTGATCACAACCGGGAAGCCGAGTGTCACGCGCGGTTTGGCAAACGTTTCGTGCGGCGCCACCATGATCTGGTCGGATAGCGAGCCCTCCAGCAGCAATCGCAGGTTGGCTATTTCGGAGGTAATCTGCAACTGCTCGTTCAGCACATCGGAAGCGGAAGGCGCTTGCGTGGAAGGCAGTGTGGTGGTGGGCGCGGGAGCTGCGAACGAAGGAACCGTGAAAGCCGGCGTCGTCGTTGTGGTGGCTGTGGAGACGGTGGGAGGTTCAACGCCGCCCGAAACACCGAAGCTGGAGATCTGTTGCGTGGCGCCCGTGATGTTACCGATAGCTTTGGTTAAGCCGCTTTGATCGAAGCCTTGCAACCCAGCCAATTGGCTTTGCGCCGCCCCCAGCATTTGCTCCAGCAGCGAATCGTCATAGACCTTCGGCTGATCCACATAGATGCCGTTGCTGGTGGAGGAACGCTGACTGATGAGCTGTTCGTCGGCCGCGCTAGCAGTGCTGGGCCGCGCACCGCGGGTGTCCGGTACAACGTGCAATTTACCGGCAGCGACGGCCCGCTTGGCAGAGGTATCTAACTGGGTTGCATAGGTCAGTAGTTTTTGCGCTTGAGCGGGCGGCTCGACGACCGGGCCACTCTGGCAAAAAGCCAAGCTGGCAACGAGGAATAGGACTGTGGAGAAGCGTAGCGATTCGATCACGTTTGCGGACGCTTCCTGGGCGCCTTCCGCGGGGCTGAGCGCTTAGCAGCTTTGGCCGGTGCGGTCGCGGTTGCCTGGTCGATGCTGGCGACGCCGCCTTGCGAAACGTTGTCGGCGGCAGCGGCGATTGGTGCTTGCGAAGCCCACTGAATGCTTGTTACGAAGAGCACTGGAATATTATCCACAGTCCCGGGCGAGCCCGTCACGGTCACCGGCTGAGTCTGGCCCCAGGCAGCATATTGGCCGGCAGCCGAAGCGATTGGATTCGGGCTGCCGCGGACCGCCAAAATCGGGCCGCCTTCGATCGAAACTTGCGCATCCTCATTGATAAGCCTGCCTGTGTAAGTCACTGCGATCTGTACCCGGAGTTTCCATCTTATAAGAAGGCGGTTGGCCCTGAGTCAGAACTTACGAATCTAGCCGGCCAGCATGATATTCACGTCCATGACGTTGGTGCCGGTGGGGCCGGTCTTCACCAGATCGCCTAAAGCATCGAAGAAAGAATAGGAATCGTTGCGCGCCAGATAAGCGGCGGCGTCCAAACCGCTTTCGGTGGCGCGGGCCACCGTATCACCAGCGGACAGGGCGCCGGCAGCGTCGGTGGGGCCGTCGGTACCGTCGGTGCCGGCGGAGAGCAATAGCACGTCGGCCGCACCTTCGAGAGCGAGCGCCGCCGCTAAAGCGAACTCCTGATTGCGACCGCCCTTCCCTGCCCCGCGCACCGTGACTGTGGTTTCTCCGCCCGACAAGATGCAGGCGGGGCGTCGAATCGGATGGCCCGAAGTGATGGCTTCCCAAAGAATATCGGCGTGGAGGCGCGCTGCTGCGCGCGCTTCGCCTTGAATGCGGCTCGAAAGGATCAGCGGCCGGTAACCGCGCCGCTTGGCTTCTTCCGCCGCCGCTTCCAGCGCTTCACGACTGTTGCCGACAATTACGTTCGAGACGTTTTGAAAGAGGCCGTCACTCGGCTTGGGTGTCTCGGCGATTTCGCCGCGGACGCCCTTTTCTAAATGCTGTCGAACCTCCTGCGGGATTTGTGGCCACACGCCGCGAGTTTCAATAACCCGAATCGCTTGTGAAAAAGTGGATGGATCAGGCGCGGTCAGCCCGGAGCCAATGACATCCAGCGAGTCGCCCACCACGTCCGAAAGCAGTAGGCTCAAGACCCTGGCCGGATAAGCGCGCGCCGCCAGTTGGCCGCCTTTCAGCAGGGAAAGATGCTTACGCACGCAATTGAGTTCATGGATGTCGGCGCCGGCGCGCAACAAAAGGTCGGTGGTTTGCTGCTTTGCGGCCAGGGTGATGCCTTCAGGGGGAGCGCACAAAAGAGCCGATGCGCCGCCGGAAATCGCCACCATGAGCAGATCCCTCGCAGTCAGCTCATCGAGCAGTGTAACGACAGCTTGGCCGGCCTTGATGCCTTCGAGATCCGGCACCGGATGGCCCGATTCGATCACTTCGCAACGTCCGGTATACGAAGCGGCATGACCATGCTTAGTGATCACCAGGCCACGCGTGAACCGGCTGCCCACGATGTGCTCTACCGCCTCTGCCATATGCGGCGCCGCTTTACCCACCGCGATTAGAACGATGCGTTGTAGATGGAGACCGGTGAGCGCAAAGCGCGCGTAGCCGGCACGCAGTTGCCCTTCGGTGCGTTCGAGATGACGCCGCACAGCGTGATTAGCGTTCGCCGCTGCAAGGGCCGCATGAAAGATCGCGAGCGCGTCTTCCCGGAGCTGGGCCGTTTGTGACATGAGAGTAAAAATCTACCATGTCACAACCGTGCGCAGGCTGCTATCCGACAGGCTGCGCCGGGCGCAAGCTTCCCAAAGATTCCTGGATTCGGCGGATTTCGCGGAACAGATCGTCTTTGCGAATCGGTTTCGTTACAAAGCCATCCATACCGGCGGCCAGACAAGTTTCGCGGTCACCGGACATGGCATGAGCGGTGAGGGCGATGATCGGCACATGAGCGCCGCTGCTTCGTTCGCGCAGCCGAATCGCGGCCGTAGTCTCTAATCCATCCAATTCCGGCATCTGGACGTCCATCAAGATTAAATCGAACTCCTGCCGTTCCCAGCCGGCGAGGGCTTCGCGCCCGTTGTTGGCTATGGTGACGGTGTGCCCGTGCTTCTGCAAAAGGCGCCCCGCGACCTTTTGATTGACCAGGTTGTCCTCGGCCAGCAGAATGCGCAGTGGCTGTTGCGCTTCGGAGGCAAGCTCGCGCGCAAGAGGCGCATCCGCGTTTGCCGGTTTCGGGCCGCCGCCCAGCGCTGCCTTGATAGCGCCTGCCAATCGAGACTGATCTACTGGCTTACTGAGAAACGCCAGATTGAGTTCGCGGCAACGAGTGGTGTGCTGAGGTCTGCCCGGCGAAGTGAGCATGATGATCGGCAGCGCGCGGCCGGCGTCGCGTTCGCTCATCTGTTTCACCAGACTGAAGCCATCCACCTCCGGCATATGGCAGTCAATCAGAGCCACGCTGAACCGCCGGCGGGACAGTTGGTCCAACGCTTCATCGGCGCTGGCCGCTAGCTCGGTTTGCAACCCTTCGCGCAGTGCCATGGCCGCCAGCACGCGGCGGCTGGCGATGTTGTCGTCAACAATGAGAACCGGCAGGTCGCGCATTGTGGCAGGTTCAACCGAACGAATGGCGCGGTCCAGTGCGGCCACCGGGGATGTCACCGGCACCTCCACCGTAAAGTGGAACGCACTACCTTGGCCCGGTTGGCTTTCAACCCAAATGCGGCCGCCCATCATCTCCACCAAGCGGACGCAAATGGTGAGCCCCAATCCAGTGCCGCCGAACTTGCGGGTGGTCGAAGTGTCGGCTTGTGAAAACGCCTCGAAGACCGCCTTTTGCCGGTCGAGGGCAATGCCAATGCCGCTATCGCGCACCACGAAATGCAAGCAGGCCCGGTCGTGCTTGCGGCTCTCCAGCGCCACCGCGACCTCGATTTCGCCATAGCTGGTGAATTTTATAGCGTTGCCCAGCAGGTTCACCAGAATCTGGCCGAGCCGCACCGGGTCGGCCGCTATCTCATCGGGCACATCCGGATCGATATCGCAAACTAATTCGAGGCCCTTCTGATCGGCGCGGAGCGCAAGCGGCTTCAGGATGCGCGCCATCCGTTCGCGCAGATGCAACGGCACGATGTCAAGATCAAGCTTGCCGGCCTCAATTTTTGAAAAGTCCAAGACGTCGTTGACGACGGTGAGAAGACTATCCGCCGAAGCCTTGGCGGTTTCGAGCAATTCTCGCTGCTCGCTGGTGAGCTCGGTTTCCAGCGCCATCTCGGTCATGCCTAAGACGCCGTTCATGGGTGTACGGATTTCGTGGCTCATGTTGGCTACAAAATCGCTTTTGGCGCGGTTTGCCGCCTCGGCGGCTTCCTTCAGCCGCGATGCCTCCGACAATTGACGCGAGATCACTTCAGTCTGCTGCCTGACACGCCGCCGTAACATGACACCCCAGTAGAATGCGCCCAGCGCGATGGCTGCCACAGCGGCCAGAACCAGCAGCGTGTGACCGCCCGTCCACCAGGTAGGTGTGTCAATCACCGCAGCATCTTGCGGGGAACGCAGCAAAAGCCGAAAGGAAGAGGCAACGGAAAATCCGGCTCCGGTGACTGAGTCGTCATGGTCTGCCGTGACTGAGCAAATGCCGGTGAGACGCAGCACGCTGCCTTCTTTCAGACTGGGCAGCAGGTCCCTGGCAACGCCGGGCAGCAGCGCTGAAAAGGCAAATTTGCCACTGGACAGCAACAACGTGGGGTCTTCGGCCGCCTGATCCTTACCGATCAGCTTGCCGTCAATCTGAACCAATTGACCGTCATGATCGCCGCGCAAAGCCTGCTCAGCCGTAATGAAAGAAGCCCGTTCCGGTTGCCAGCGCCCTGTGGAGCGGAAGGCGGAATCCGTCAGCGTCGGTTTGAAGTCGCCAGCCACCGGAAAACCGAGTACGTCCACCACTTCGCCGGGGCTCACCTTCGTTCGTTGCGCGGTCTGAGCGCAAACGCCTTGCGTGGCATCCTGGATACAAATCACCCGCCCCGGCCAGAACATCGTCACTCGCCCCTCGACGTGCGCGCGTCGGCGAAACGCGGCGTTTGGATCAAAACGCAGAAGTTGGTCGACGTTCAGGACGGCTGAACCGAATGGGTCCGGCGGCGCAGCTTCTTCCACCTGAATCGTCTCTTTTCCGGGGAATAAGATGTGGGCGCCGGTCATCTGCCGCATGCGATTTGTTATGGGCGCCGCATCGCCGCGCAGCCGAATTTTGGCATCGATCAGTTCTTCGTAAGAGCCACCTGCTAACTTGGGCGTGATCGCGCTGATGATGCCCTCGTTCATTGCGATATTCAAAATGCGGTTCCATTTGGACTCATGCACAGACCGCAACACGCCTTCGATTTCTACCCACTGGCCATCCTCAGCTCCGCTGAGCAGGCGAGGAAGCGTTACGAGTGGCGCGTGCGCTGGAAGTTGCGATTCGCCAATCGCTTCTATGTGCGCCCGGTCGACGATAGGGGCAAAATCGCCTGCTCCACTTACTCCGATTACCTCGACCAGCATGCCGGCATGAACCGCGAAGGTGGGCAGCACAGAGAGCGCTACAAAGATGCCACCGCTATCGTCGTGAACAAAAAATGAGGGCCGCCTAGGGTCGATAAGCGCATCGTAATAGGTCACCACCGCACGCAGATGCACGGGATAGCCCCGCGCCGATTCCGCTAGGCTAAGGGTGTGCGCTTCATGGGCAGTGGTAATGCTTCGGAGCGCTCCCGGCGAGTTTTGTGCCCAGCCAGCCGCTGCGTAGCAACTGGCAAATAAGACGACTAACGCACGAATACCCGTAAGGCGACCGGGCATTAGAGGTATTCGCAATTTTCGGTAAGCTGACACTGATGCAGGGCCGCATAAGCCCTGCTTTTGTCATCGGTTAAAGATAGGCAGGTCTTTACAGGAAATGGCTAAGCTGTGCCGCCCGCCGAGTGGATTCTCGGGCGCATGGACACGCAACCACCCGCACCGAGAGCAAGCCGCTGAATCTCAGCTAACAAATCGCTGCTGCGAACCGGCTTCGTGACGAAGCCATCCATGCCGGCCGCGAAACAGCTTTGCCGATCGCCCGCCATCGCATGGGCGGTTAGCGCGATGATGGGAATGTGAGCGCCGCTCAAGCGCTCCATCCGCCGGATGAAGAGAGTGGTTTCGATTCCATCCATTTCAGGCATCTGCAAATCCATTAAAATCAGATCGAATTTTTGTGTTTCCCAGGCAACTAAAGCTTCCAACCCATTGGCGACACTGGTGACGGAGTATCCTTGTTTTCCCAAGATGCGAGCCGCCACTTGCTGGCTGACCAGGTTATCTTCCACCAAAAGAATGCTGAGCGGCGGCACGTTCTGCGAAAGCACCCCACCCGCGCCGGACAGAGCGGCATTGGTCGGCTCGGCCCAGGTTCGCAGCGCCAGTTGGGCAGCCTCAGCAAAGCGAGAGTCGGTAACCGGCTTGGTGAGCAGTGCCAGATCCAACTCGCGGCATTGGGCGGCATCTTGCTGTTTACCCGGAGAGGCCAGCATCAGTATGGGAAGGCTCGCCAGTCCTGCGTGTTCCTTGATCTGCCTGGCCAGCTGAAAGCCATCGACTCCGGGCATCTGGCAATCGATGAGAACCAGCCGGAAGGATTGATCGTGCAGCTGACGAAGCGCGTCCCGCTCATCGGACGTGGCGGTGGGCTTCATACCCTGGCGCGTCGCGATGGAGGCTAAAACCCGCCGGCTAGTGGCACTGTCATCCACGATCAGAACCGGCAGCCCGGCCAGCGCCTCCGCTTCTGACTGGCGGCCAGTAAGGCCAGCGGCAATAACCTCCGCCTTCATCGTGAAATGAAAACAACTACCTCTATTGAGCTGGCTTTCCACCCAAATCCGCCCTCCCATCATCTCCGCCAAACGGACGCAAATGGTGAGCCCCAATCCCGTGCCGCCAAATTTTCGGGTGGTTGAACCATCGGCCTGGGCGAATGCTTCAAAGATCGCCTGCTGTCTGTCGACGGCAATTCCGACCCCGGTATCCCGGACCATGAAATGCAATAACGCTTGCCCGGCCGCCAGCGAATCGAGCATAGCGGTTACTTCTATTTCACCGTCGGCCGTGAACTTGATCGCGTTGACAATCAGGTTTTCTAAAACTTGCGAGAGCCGGAGCGGATCGGCGCAAATCTCGTTGGGCACGTCGGAATGCACGTCCAAGGTCAACTCCAAGCCTTTCTGATCGGCTCGTAAGGCAAGTGGCTTGGTCACTTTGGCGAGGCATTCCCGCAGGGCGAACGAGGCTACGTTTAAGTCGAGCTTGCCCGCTTCGATTTTCGAGATGTCGAGAATGTCGTTCACCACGGTCAGCAGCACGTCGGCGGAAACTTTGGCGCCTTCCAGCAGTTCGCGTTGGTCCATCGTCAGCTCGGTTTCGAGCGCCAGCTCAGTCAAACCCAGCACGCCATTCATGGGTGTGCGAATCTCATGGCTCATGTGGGCTAGAAATTGGCTCTTTGCGCGATTGGCAACCTCCGCAATCTCTCTCAGCCGCGAGGCCTCCTGTAGTTGCGCACGAATCACTTTGGTCTGCTCGTTCACTCGCCGCCTTAAGGCTACAACCCAGCCGACTATGAACAAAGTAACGGCCAGCACCCCGGCTAAAACAAGCAAGGTGTGGCGCGCATTCCACCAGGAGGGATGTTCCAATACCACCACGTCTCGCGGCGCGCGCAGCAGCAATCTAAACGAGGCTGGGATCGCGCGGCCTTCTCCGGAGGCCGTTTGCTTCATATCCATCAAGACAGAACAAATCCCGGTAAGACGGAGCGTACTGCCCACAGTCCATTTGCTCGCTGCGCCGCCGCTAGCTTGGCCTGGCAGGATCGCGGGAAAGACGAACTTCCCTGCGGATAACAGCAAAGTGGGGTCGGCGGCCGCTCGATCCTGGCCAATCAATTTCCCTTCTACCTGCACGAGTTGGGCGTCGTGATCACCCCGCAAAGCCTGCTCCGCTGTAATAAGCGGAGCGCGTTCCGCCTCCCACTGCCCGCTGCGCATAAACGTCGCGTCTCGCATAGTAGGAGTGAAGGCGCCCTCGATGGGAAAGCCCAGCACATCCACCATTTCGCCTAACCGTAAGGCTGTCGTTTGTGTCGTTTGCGCGCATATACCCTGCGTTAGATCCTGCAGGCAAATCATCCTTCCAGGCCAATGCATGGTGACTCGTCCGCGTATATGCGCACGATGCCGAAAGGTGATGTCTGGTATAAACCTCAGAAGATCGGCGGCTTTTTCCACCGGCAAGCTGAACGGGTCCGCCGGCGCGAGTTCCTCGATCTGCACGCTATCCATGCCAGGAAAGAAAATGTGAGTTCCAGTCATTTGGCGCACGCGATTGTACACTGGTGCATCGTTACCGCGAATCCTGACTTTCGCGTCGACCAGCGCGTCGTAATTGACGCCGGGCGCTTTCATAGTAATCAGCGAAATATCGCCATCGCTCAGCGCCGTCTCCAAAACGACGTGCTCTCGCGTTGCCCGGACTGACCGCACGATACCCTCGATCTCCACCCATTGGCCATCCTCCCCACCGGTTAGCAGCCGCGCGAGACTCATAAGCGGCGCATAGGTAGGAAGAGGGCTTTCACCAATGATGGTGGCCGCAGCGTGATCGACGACCGGCGCGAAATCGCCCGGCCCACTCACTCCTGTTATGTCGAGCAGCATCCCTGCGCGAAACGGCGCAGGCGGCCGGCCAGCTAACTGAACGAAGACCGCGCCGCTCGAATCATGCACAAAAACGGCTACATGCCTGGGATCAATGTCGGCGTCGTAATAAGTGACGACTGCGCGCAAATGCACCGGATAAGCGCGCACGGATTCCGCCAGAGTCAGACTGTGAGCCTGACGCGCCGTGGTGAGGGTGGCTAAGCTATCGGCCCAAGCCTTTGGAGAAGCGATGGCGAAAAGAATGAGGGCCCAAAATTTTAGCGCCAAGTCCTTCCGACTCTTTTGTGACTGACATGGCCCCAAATCTATCATCGGTTCAGTCGCGTTCCGCTACATACCCGGTAATGCTACACCTACGGAGGAATTTTTGAAAGACCTTTTTTATCGAGCGTGAACTATCTTACAGACCAATCAGCGGTCGTTGAGTCCGCCATCGACTGCGAGCACCTGCCCGGTGATGAACGTCGGCGCGGTAAGGAAGAAATACACTGCATCGGCAATTTCCTCAGGCGTCCCGGCCCGCTGCATCGGAGTGGCGTCGATCATGGCTTGTGTCCGCGCATCGACATCATTAAACGAGATGACGCCCGGCGCCACCGAGTTCACCGTGATTTGGGGCGCGAATGCTTTAGAAAGCGCTTTTGTTAGCATGATGACCCCGGCTTTCGAAGCGCAGTAATGAGCGTGCTCGGCCCAGGGCCGTATGCCGCCGAGTGAACTGATATTGACGATGCGCCCTTCTCCGCGCGGCAGCATTTGGCGGGCAGCCTCCTGGCAGCAGAAAAAGGTGGCTTTGAGATTTACGTTGTGGATAAAATCCCAGTCCGCCTCCGTTATATCGAGAGGGTCAAAGCGCGTAAAGCGGGCGGCGTTGTTCACTAGACAGTCGAGCGGCCCGAACGACTCTCGCACCTGCGAAAAAAGACGGTGGATTTCGGAGACCTGCGAAAGATCGGCTTGAAATATGGGTGCGCCCCCGCAGGCACGCGAAACCTCTTCGGCTTCGCTACGGGAGTGTTGGTAGTGAATCGCCACCTGGAAGCCACGGCGCGAAAGTTCGATGGCAATCGTCCGACCAATACGCTTGGCTGAGCCGGTAACGAGCACGCGCGGCTTACTGGACTGAGAACTCACGGATAGCCTGGACGGTGTGTTCGATATCGCCCGCCGAGTGAACCGCCGAGACGAAGAGCGCTTCATACTGCGAGGGCGGTAGATAGACGCCGCGCTCTAATAAGTGATGAAAGAATTTGCCGAAGAGCGCGCTATCGGAGCGCCGCGCATCGTCGGCATTCCGCACCGGCCCGGCTTGGAAAAAGAAGGTGGCCATCGACCCGACTCGGTTCACCACCGCGCCTGCAGGCGGGTCAGCCGTCAGTGCCGCGCTGCGCTGTTCGAGAATATCGTAGATTTCGGGATGCTCTTCAATCTGCCGCAGCATGGCAATGCCCGCGCTAACCGCTAGCGGATTGCCTGAAAGCGTGCCCGCTTGATAAACCGGACCAGCCGGCGCGACCTTATTCATGATGTCGGCGCGCCCGCCATAGGCCGCAATCGGCAAACCGCCACCGATAATCTTGCCCAGCGTCGTGAGATCGGGCGTTATGTTGTAAAGCTGCTGTGCGCCGCCGCGCGCCAGCCGAAAGCCGGTCATGACTTCATCAAAAATCAGCAACGCGCCATACTGCTGGCTAATCCGCCGCAAGCCTTCCAGAAAGCCGGGTACCGGCGGAATGAGACCCATATTGCCAACCACCGGCTCGATGATGATGCAAGCGATGCGGTCGCCTTGTTTCTTAAAGACTGCTTCGACCACAGCAAGATCATTCAAGGGCAGTGCGATTGTCGTATCCGAAAAAGCTTTGGGCACGCCCACACTATCGGGCAGGCTGAGCGTCGCCACTCCGGAACCCGCTTTAACCAAAAGCGAATCTACGTGACCGTGATAACAGCCGTCGAATTTTATGGTAAGGTCGCGGCCGGTGAAACCACGCGCCACCCGCAAAGCGCTCATGCAGGCTTCGGTTCCGGAATTGACCAAGCGAACCATTTCGATCGAAGGAACCGCATCGATGATGAGTTGAGCGAGTTCGACTTCACGGCCGGTCGGCGCGCCAAAACTGGTGCCGAGTTCCAGCACGTCTGTCAGCGCGTCGATCACAGCCTTGGGCCGATGGCCGAAAAGCAGCGGACCCCAGGAGCCGATGTAATCGATATACTCGTTGCCGTCAACGTCGAAGAAGTGCGAACCCTCGCCCCGCAAGATGAAGCGCGGAGTGCCGCCAACGCTGCGAAACGCGCGCACAGGCGAGTTAACGCCGCCCGGTATGATGCCTTTCGCCCTGGCAAATAAGGCTTCGGACTGCGCAACCTTCATAGCGCTTTAGACTCGCGTTTCACCGAGAATGAGCTTGCGGAAGAGAAAGCTCATGAAGATTTCATGCAGAGTCGTGTTGACGTTGCGCAACAGCCGGCTCTTCAGTTCAAGGTAAGGCTGGGTGCCCGCAAACAGATCCTGCATGATTTCGCAGAACTTGGGGCTGCGTCGCATGAAGTCAATCATGCGGCTGGGCACTGCACTGAAACAGATGGCCCCGCAAAAGAGCCGTTTGGCCAGCCCCGCGCCATAAGTCAGATCCAGACCGAAGTCGCGGGTGATGATCTGGCGATAAGCTTCCGCATTCTTGCCCGGCTCATAATCGTTGAGCAAAACCTGGCTGGCCAAGTCGCCCGAGCGGATCGCATAGTAAAGGCCCTCGCCGGTGATGGGGTCGACCAACCCGCCGGCATCGCCCACCGCAATCCAGCCATCGCCCGAAAGCCGGTTGTTGCGCCAGCCCCGGCATTCCAGCGCCGGCAGCATGTGGCCATAGAACTTGGCATCGCGCCGCGAATGGCCCTTTTCATCCATGTAGCGTTCCAATCGGGCGCGCAGACATTGGGCCGACTCGCCTTTCCCGCAAATGCCCACGGACAAGTGGCCAGCTCGCGGAAACACCCAAATATAGCCTTCCAAGTTGGGCAGGAATTGAATATCGATGTGCGCCTGGTCGGATGGCACCCAATAACCCAGCGCGTACATCGTGTCTTCCGCCGTGTATTGCGTGCCGACATCCCGCAATGGATTACGGGCGCCGGTGGCGACCACGCAATAATCGGCATCGATGGTCCCGGAACGCGTCCGGATGCGCCAGTTGTTCGAGCCCCGATCTAACGCCAGCACCCGTTCCTTTTCAATCTCTGCACCGGCGGCTTGGGCACGGTCGAGCAGCATACGGTTCAGGTCAATGCGCGAATAGATCAGCAGCGGGCGCGTCAAATGCATCTTGTAGGCGCCCGATTTAGGCGCCGCCAGCAAGGTGTCGGTAACGATTTTTTTCGGCGTGTCGTTTTCGAGCAAATAGGGATATTGCGAATACGCTTTGTAGGTTATGCCGCCGCCGCACGGCTTTTCCCAGGCGAGCTTCTCATCCAGAACAATGGTTCTGAGACCGGAGCGCGCTAGACGTTCAGCGGCGGTAGCACCCGCGGGGCCTCCTCCGAGAACCGCAACAGTCTTCATTGGCCTTGTGCCACCGATGGATGTCCAGGCGGAAGACTGCTGCTAGCGGCGCCTGGCGTCGGACTGGTCAGCGCATGCCCAGCCGAATCGCCGACTTTTGTGACAACCCACTTCCCATCGCGCGCCTCCAACGTGTACTTCATCGACATCCCGCCATTGACCGTCGGATCATCTTTAGGATGAAACGAGACAGTGGCGTAGGCCATGTTGTCTTTAAAGGAGACGTTGGTGGTGGTGACGTCCATGCTCTTGAGGTCGAGCCCGGAGTGGTTTTGTAAACGATCCAATACGGCGGCCTGCACTTTCTCCTTCGTTTTCAAGTCGTTACTACACCCGGCGAGAGCCAGGACGCAAAGCAAGCAAGATGGCAGCAGGCGGGACACGATCTGATTATATCCAGCGCGTCTTGCGGTGCTCGCATCATAAGGTCTAATCAACTATGGCCCCCTTTTCCGATCACCAAAGCTTCCTGGCATTATTTAGAAGCGATCACCGTTACAAATATCTGGATACATTTATTACGCTCTTCGTGGTAGTGCTCGTCATCACAAACGTGATTGCGCCGAAATTCTTCGTGGTGCCGCTCTTTGGCTTGACTCTGAACGTGAGCGTCGCCCAGTTGCTCTTTCCGATTACCTACGTCTTTGGAGACATTTTCACCGAGGTCTATGGCTATTCGGCCTCGCGCCGGGCCATTTGGTACGGCTTCTTCGCGCTCTCGCTTTTTGCCATCCTCAGCTACTTGGCCGTGATCATTCCGCCCGCGCCGGGATACAAGGATCAACCCGCGTTCTACACCATTTTCCATCAAGTGTGGCGTGTTGCGGCCGGCAGCATGATCGCGTATTGGTGCGGCGAATTCTCTAATTCCTTCACGCTCGCCATGTTGAAGATCTTTACCAAAGGTAGGTATTTGTGGACCCGCACCATCGGCTCAACCGTGGTTGGGCAGGCGGTGGATACGACGGTCGTCATATTTTTTATCTTCTACGATCAGCCGCTCGCTACGATTTTCAACTTGATCCTCTCCGGATATTTGTTCAAGGTGGCTTGGGAGACGCTGATGACACCTGTGACGTATAAGATTGTCGCGTTTTTGAAACGGACCGAGGGCGTGGATTATTTCGATTACGGCACCAATTTCAGCCCGTTTGCGACTAAAGGAGCGGTAGAAGAGGTCGTGACGAGCGCGGGGAGTCCGCTATAGAGAGAGGCCGCGCCGATCAAGGTCGTCGAGCAAACCTTGCAGAAAGCTCTCGCCTCCTGCGCCGTCGCCCTTGCCAGGAGAAGCTAAGCCCTGGTTGATGCGCGACCGAAATTCCCGACGTTTCGCGCAGCAGTCCCTTACGCTGGCTGGCGCAGTTCCAAACCGCTCAGCCAGAACCGGTCCATGCCGCGCACCATCTCCACATATGCCGGCAGCCCATTCGGCTTTGTTACGAAACAGCACGCGCTCAGCTCATACGCATTCCGCCTGTCTTCCGCGGCGCTCGAACTGCTCAGCACCACCACCGGGATGTGCCGCAAGGCGGCGGACGCTTTGATCTCGGCCAGCACCTCGTGGCCGTTCTTGCGCGGCAAGTTTAGATCGAGCACAATGAAATCCGGGCAATCCACCAGGTTTGTCTCCACTTTGTGCAAGTACTCAATCGCTTCAATGCCGTCGCGCGAGACAGTCATTTGCACCGGAGTCTGCGCCAGCCGGAAAGCTTCTTTTAGCAGCCAAACATCGCCCGGATTGTCATCAATGAGCAGAATGCGAAAACGCTGAGGGTACATGGAAACGGCGAATCTCTGCCCCGCTAAAAGCACGTCGACAACCAATATAGGGAGGTTCGAGACCGCCGTCTCCTCAACAACTTAGCGGCGATCGCAGAGCGCTGGCCCGGTAAGAACGCCTAGCAGGCTGAAAAAAATCCCGTAATCGTCTAATTTGAATAGGGTTGGCTGCGGTCATGAACCGCTGGGCCGATTGACAGTGCGTTACACTCCTTCATAGCATATAAATTGCGGTAAAGAAGCGTCTTGTAGGCCTTTCTCGGAAGGCATTGAGGCTCCGCAAAAGCCGGGAGGCTGTTTGATCAAGTTAGACATCATTAATGAAGTTGTAAATCGGACCGGAATTACCAAAACCAAAGCGGAGATGGCCGTCGAAACGGTATTCGATACGATGAAAAAGGCTCTGAGCGAAGGCGACCGGATCGAACTTCGGGGATTTGGAATCTTCAACGTGCGCCCGCGGAAGACGGGGATTGGGCGCAATCCGCGCACCGGCGCGGAAGTGGCCATTCCCCCGGGAAAGGCTGTGCGCTTCAAACCCGGTAAGGAATTGCAGGCGCTCCAGTAAGCTTCTTGTGTCACAGCCGGGACTGCTTGGCCCGCTCGATAGCGTGCCGCCTGAACAACCGCTAACCTGGCGGGAGGAATCTCGGCAGGCGGGTACCCGGCTTTTGCCACGCCTCTGGTGGCTGAGTGTGCTGCTGTTCCTTCTTACCGCACTCACCACAACGGTATTTGGGTCTGCCCTCGTTACCAGCTTTGCGCTGGGGCGTCCTTTTAATCAGCAAGATTTGATCGACAGCTTCATCCAATCTTTTCACGGTGATAAGAGTCTTGTGCGCGGGTTGATGTTTTCCGGACCCCTGCTGCTGATTCTCATGGCGCATGAAATGGGGCACTATATAGCGTGCTTGCGGTGCCGGGTAGATGCCACTCTTCCGTATTTTCTGCCCTCGCCCACCCTGTTTGGTACGCTGGGCGCTTTCATCCGCATCAAAACACCAATCTATACCCGGCGCGATCTGTTCGACATCGGCAGTGCCGGTCCTTTTGCGGGCGTGCTCATGCTGCTGCCCTTTCTAGCGGCTGGGGTTTGGGCATCACACCCACTGGCGCGCGGAGGTGACGAAGGAGCGATTCTGATTGGCACGCCACTGGCATTACGGGCGCTCGAATGGTTATATTTCGGCGGCGCCGGTTCGAACCATATTCTGCTGCACCCGATGGCGACTGCGGCGCTGGCAGGCCTGCTGATGACTGCGCTCAATCTGCTTCCGTTGGGCCAGCTTGACGGCGGGCACATCGTTTATGCCGTATTCGGCGAGCGCGGGCATCGCATCATCTCCACCCTTATGGTGGCGCTTCTCGTGGTGATGGGGAAATTTTATTGGCCCTGGTGGTTTTGGGCCGTCGCCATGTTTTTCCTCGGGCGCCGGCATCCGCTGGTTTTCGACGACCATCCGCCTGGCACGGCCCGGCGTTGGCGGGCAGCGGCCGCCCTGTGTATCTTCGTTGTATCGGTGTCGTTCGTACCCACGCGCATCTAGCATGATGAAAATTTCCGCCACCATCATCACGTTCAACGAAGAACGTAATATCGCGCGCGTGATTGAAAGCCTGCGCTGCTGCGAGGAGATTCTGGTGCTCGATAGTGGTTCGAACGATCGCACTGTCGAGATCGCCGGTAAGCTGGGCGCGCGCGTGGAGGAAGCGTCGTGGCACGGCTATGCGGCGCAGAAGAATATAGCCGCCGAACTCGCCACGCATGATTGGATCCTCGCCCTGGATGCCGATGAAAGTTTGAGTGAAGCATTAGAAGCCGAAATCTGGCACATCAAGAAGGCGGGAGCGAAATACCAAGGCTACACGATGCCGCGCATGGCCCAATATCTGGGCCGCTGGATTCTGCACAGCGGTTGGTACCCCGATCGCAAAGTACGCTTGTTTGACCGGCGCAAAGCCCGCTGGGTGGGCGAGTTTGTCCATGAATCGGTCAGAGTGGACGGTCCCGTGGGGCACTTGGAATCGAACCTTCTGCACTTCACCTGCAGTTCGTTATCGGAGCATTTGCGCACCATGGATCGCTACACGACGCTCGCCGCGCAGGAGATGGTCACGCGCGGCCAGTCGCTTGGCTTCGCGCGCCTGCTGCTCGATCCACCCTGGACCATCTTTCGCACATACGTATTGAAACTTGGTTTTCTCGACGGCATCGAAGGCCTAACCATTGCCTACATGGCGGGTCTCTATAACTTTGTGAAGTACGCCAAAGCCCGCTCGATGAGTCCAGGCCGAAAGGCTTAACCTTGCGCATTCTGCACGTGGATACAGGGCGCGACATGCGCGGCGGGCAGCGCCAGGTCTTACTACTGTTGAACGGATTGCGGAATGTAGGTGAGGAGTGCGTGTTATTAGCGCGCGCCGGGGCGCCGCTGTTCAAGAGTGCTTCGGAAGCGGGCTTCGTTGTCTATTCCGCAACCCTCAAGAACCTCTGGAGCCATTCAAAACGAGCTGCGCTTCTGCATGCCCACGATGCGCGTTCACACACCTACGCTGCCTTAACCTCCCGCGCGCCGTTCGTGGTTTCCAGGCGCGTGGCCTTCCCACTGAAACGATCTAGTGTCTCCAGATGGAAATATCGCCAAGCGTCACGCTTCTTGGCCGTCTCCTGGTTTGTGGCGGCGCAATTGGAGGACGCCGGTATTGCCAAAAACAAGATTGACGTCGTCTACGACGGTGTCGATGCAGGCGATATTTCAGGTGAATGGCGCCCCGATGATCCGGTGGTGGCGCTGGATTCCGCCGATCCTGGCAAAGGTCGCGATCTAGTAGAGGAAGCGGCGCGCTTGGCTGGCATGCCCGTTCACTTCTCTAACGACTTAAACCGCGACCTGGAACGCGCGTCCATGTTTGTTTACATCACGCGGGCCGAAGGTTTTGGGTCCGCCGCTTTGCTGGCGATGGCCAGAGGCATTCCCGTGATAGGCAGCAACGTCGGTGGCTTGAGCGAAGCATTGGATTTCGGCGAAGCGGGATTGCTCACCGAGAACGCTCCGCAGGAAATCGCGGCAGCCATGCGCCGCCTGAGAGAGGATTCCACCTTGGCGCGGACTTTCATTGAACGGGGCAAAAGCAGAGTGGCAGAACAGTTTACGGCGGGGAGAATGGTCGAACGAACCATCGAATCATACCGGAGGGCGCTTGCCTGTTGAATCGGCCCTTTATACGATAGCGGCGGCTCTCGCTGGCTTGCTCATCGGCAGTTTCCTGAATGTCTGCATCTATCGCGTACCCCGTGATCTCTCTGTTGTGCGGCCCCGTTCCTTCTGCCCGGAGTGCGGCAAGCCTGTTGCGTGGTATGACAACATTCCCGTTGTCAGTTTCTTGCTACTGAAAGGCCGCTGCCGGAATTGTGGCAAAGCGATTGGTCTTCGCTACCTTTTAGTGGAGTTGACCACCGCCGCGCTCTTCGCCGCCACGGTGGCGCATTTTGGCTGGACCCTCAACGGCTTAAAGTGGTGTCTCTTCGAAGCGATCATGACGGTGCTCTTCTGGGTTGATTTGGAGGAGCGCATCTTGCCGGACGAATTCACGCTGGGCGGCAGCGCGCTGGGCTTGCTGTTCGCCTTCTTCACGAAGGTACCGGGTGATCTGGGAGTTCTATTACTGCCCTCGTGGGGAACGCGCGGCCAATCTCTTTTTGAAGCACTGGCCGGTGCGCTCGTGCTCACGGTTCCCCTCGCGGCGATTGGATTTATCTGGGGGCGAGTTACCAAGCGTGAAGTGCTCGGCATGGGGGACGTTAAACTCGTGCCCTGCATCGGCCTATTCCTTGGGTTAGAAGCGGGTATTCAAACACTACTCTTAGGTAGTCTGGCCGCCGTAGTCTTGGGCGGAATATACATTTTCCTCACCAAGAAGAAGGCGCGAGAATACCCACTCCCCCTGGGCAGCTTCTATTGTGGAGCAGCTGCTATAGTCCCTGTGCTGATGAAGTTTTAGCTGAAAAACTGGCTTCAACTTTTGTGGCGGAGGGCGTTCTCCTTGGTGTACTATAGAACTTTACGATATGAAGGAACTGCTCAAGTCGCTCTCCCCTGGAGATGCCGATTGGCGTATCGCGAACCAAATCGATCCGCTCCGGTTGCCTGCGCATGTGGCCATCATCATGGACGGAAATGGTCGTTGGGCAAAGCAAAGAAATTATCCGCGCCTACTGGGGCATCGTGCCGGCATTAACACTGTCAGAAATGTGGTTGAGGCCTGCGCCCAGTTAGGTCTGGAGGCACTGACACTCTACGCTTTTTCCGTGGAAAACTGGAAGCGGCCGCGCAATGAAGTGGAAGGTTTGTGGCGGCTGCTGCGCTTCTTTTTGCGCAAAGAGGTTTCGAACCTGCTGCGCAACGATATTCAACTGATGGCGATCGGGCGGATCGAATCCTTGCCGGATGCCGTGCAGGCGGAATTGCAGGATGCCATCGATAAAACGTCCAGTAATCGAGGCATGCGGCTCAACCTAGCCATCAACTACGGCGGCCGCACGGAACTGGTGGATGCCGTAAACGCGATGATTGAGAATGCCCGCGACGAGGGCAATCTGAACGCGCTTGAAGTGACGGAAGAATCGATTGCGGATCACTTGTATACCGCCGGCCAGAAAGACCCCGATCTGCTCATTCGCACTTCGGGTGAAATGCGCATCAGCAATTTTCTGCTTTGGCAAATCGCTTATTCAGAGTTGTATGTTACGGACACGTTATGGCCCGATTTCTCCCGGCGTGACTTACTGGAAGCCATCAGCGAGTATCAAAGCCGCGAACGTCGTTTTGGCGGCCTAACACGGCCCGCTTCTCCTGTGATTGAATCCGCCGAACTACTCCTAGAAGACGAAGCATTAGAATTGCCTTTAGCTCATTTGGGCTAAAAGCGAACTCATCTTGTCGAAAGTCTTACTCCTACTGGCCTTATGAAGCGCCTTGTCACGGCGTTGGCGCTCGTCCTTGTGGCAGCCTATTTAATCGGTTGGGCGCCGCCGCTGCTTTTCATGGCGGCTTCTCTGCTCATGAGCCTGCTCTGCTACTGGGAGTACTCAGGGCTGGTGGCCAAACACGACATCCCGCGTCCCGGTATCTTTGGATTTCTAGCTGGATTGGTCATTCTCTTCCTGCCCCAATTCACGTTGCCGGGCGTAAGTATTTTGGTTGTCTGCGCTTTTATCACATCTTTGCGCCACGACAACTTGCGCGATGTCTTGCCACAGGTGGCGTCGGCGTTTCTGGGTGCTTTCTATACATTTGCTCCCTGGCGTTTTGCCATCGATTTGCGCAGCACCAGCGTGCACTTGCTTTTCTTTGCGCTGGCGCTGAATTGGGTGGGCGATAGCGCGGCCTACTACGTGGGACGGCGATTCGGCAAGCACAAGCTGGCGCCCGTGGTCAGTCCGGGCAAGAGCTGGGAAGGCGCCATTGCCTCTGTGGTCGGCGCAGTGCTGTTCGGTGTTTTCTATTTAGGACGCTTCGTTCCACAAATCGTTTGGTGGCAAGTCGCCTTGATTGCCACGGTGGCAAGCGCGGCCGGCCAATTAGGCGATCTTGCCGAATCGGCTATGAAGCGCGGCGCTGGCGTCAAGGATAGCGGCAATCTGTTGCCCGGCCACGGCGGCATGCTCGACCGCGTGGATAGCAGCTTGTTTGCCTTGCCTGTCGTTTATATCCTGTATCATTTCGCAATATGGAATTAGCTTAGGGAGAACTCACAGCCTCGCCGAAACACGTTGAATTACGCAGGAAACGACGATGTCTTTCCGGCGATCTCCAAAGCATGATGTTGAGAACTCTCGCTCTATTTTCACTGGCAGCAAGCGCGCTGCTGGCACAAGGTACCGAGGCCGATCGGCCTCTTACGCTGGGTTTTAAAGTCGGAGTGCCGGTGACGGATATGTTCTCGGCCAACAATACATCCGAGTTCAACGACTCGCTTCCTGGGTCGAGTTATAACGCTGCAGTGCCGCGCTACATTTTCGGTGTGAGCGGCCAATTCAAGTTGCCAGCGCATTTGCGCTTCGAAATTGATGGCCTCTACAAACGTGCGGGCTTTGCCACATCAAGCGTGTACGATCTGGTTGGAGACGCGGGGTATTACCGCACGAGTATGAATGTCTGGGAAGTACCGGGTTTATTCAAAACGAATATTACGCTGGGACATGTTAGGCCGTTTATCGATTTTGGCGCTTCCTGGCGGCACATTTCGACAATCAGAACGGACTCGTTTCTGCCAGATGCGCTCTCTGGGATCATTGACGACAATTCGGGCGCACTCCGCAATCGAAACTCCTTTGGCGGTGTGGCCGGCATCGGCATCACTTTCAAGAAAGGTCCTTTCGAGTTGAGTCCCGAAGTGCGTTACACCCGCTGGGCCAATGAATCATTCCAGGCCGCCGGTTTGCGAACGAACTTGGATCAGGGCGACGTCTTGCTGGGCATCGCTTTTTGATTTTGCCAGAACGGCCAAGCGGCGCCTATCAGGGTTGCATGGGAGCCAAGAGAGGCTGGCGAGATTATTGTCTGGGCTCGGGCGTGATGGCTGGCAAACTGTAGGAACGTCCTTTCGAGGGGTTCCATGATCAGGTTGCCGGCGGCCGACAACCCACCGGCAATCGCAATTCGATCGGGGAAGAAGATGTGGGCCAACGACGCTGCGGCGATGCCGAGAGCGTGGCCAGCTTCCCGTAATCTTTCGATGGCGCTTGCGTTTCTACCTTCGGCTGCGGTGATGACATCACGCAGAGATGCCGCGCCATAGCGTTTCGCCAACGCGGGAGCGGAGACGATTGCTTCGACGCAGCCGCGGCCGCCGCAACTGCAGGATGGTCC
>CAVXRP010000025.1:0-836824 GCA_963764105.1 Bryobacterales bacterium | reverse complement strand
TCATCGTATTGGTGCCGGCATTTGTCGATAAAACTTCGATCCAGTCGCAGTCTGTTGTGACGGTGGCAAACTGAGGGATCGTTCCGAACAAGCACAGAACGTTATACTCTAACAGCACCATGTCTGAGCCTGCAGCCGGCCCTTCCAAAAGAGACCTGTTAGAGGCCCAGGCCGTACCTGCGGAAGTTGCGTCCACGCTTGCCCCGCGAAAATGAAGGGAAGGACAGCCAGGAGCGCGCCACGCATGGCTACTCGCCTCCACTTGCCTCGAGACGTTCTGGAACTACAACAGCCTGAAATCGCCAATGCCTCGCCCGCGCATTGTGAAAAAAACCGTTTTGCCACGCGTTTCATGAAATGCACCTTCTGCCCTTCACCTTCCGAAGCGGAAAATAGCCGTTCCGAACCGCAAGCTGAGTCAAAAAGTCTATTTATCTTTCGCCCCGAGCGCCGACACGCTAAAAATCTTCACTTTGCTGGCCAGTCAATGCGGTTTCTTGGCGGCGATTTACGCTTCTGGTAATTAGGAGGTTGATCGCCTAAAATGCCTAGCGCATTGCAAGGCGGCTTACCGTTTATGATTCGTGACAAACTGCAAGTCCTTCGTTACTTCTCTCGCCTATTGCCCCCTGCCAACATCGAGTCGTGGGAAAGAAGAGGCGCCGTACTGGCATTGAGTGCAACTCTATTTGTGGGCGTGAGCAGTGCGAACACTCCCATGGTGACAGCTATTCCTTTTGTGTTCACATACCGGCCCGGCCAAATCGCTGTAACCGTGTCGGTGGTCAGCAATCCGGGCGCTGTTCCATATGAAGAGGGTAAGGGCCTTTTGGGAATACTCGGGGGCAATTACACTCCAAATGCCGTTGCGGAAGCGGCAACTGCGCAAGCGGTGGCTTCCGCACGCCAGGCGCTTTATACCACCGCTAAGTACATACAGCAGAACAGAATCATTGAACAGGTCGCAGATCTCAGACAGGCGGAAGCACAACTGGAAAAGGTATGTCCTCTGGTGGTCACAGGCTCTCCAACGACCCTTTACAAGTTCAAGGCCGAGGACGTGACCACCTGCGCGCAACCAGAGGAAGATGCGGCCCAAAATGCCGAGGAAGATCTGCAAGCCTTACAGGAAGCAGGGGAAGCCAGCGAGGAATCGATCGAAGCCGCCGAGGAAGCAGCGCAAGCCGCTGAGGCGGCAGCAGCCGCCGCCGAAGCGACAGCGGAAGAGGCGCTAGAAGCACTAGAGATTGTGGATGACATCATAAGCGTGCTCTCGCTATAAGCGGCTGGAACTGAAGGCCGGAGATCGTTGAATTCGCCCCGTAGACTGGTTAGCAAACGTTAAAGTCTGCCGCAGACGGCTCTCTTCGCTCCTGATAACCCCGGTGCCGGCCGTCATTGGAACAAACCGGGACCGACACCGATTCGCAGCGGATTTGATTTCTTGGCTAGCTCTCAATTATTGTTATGGAATGGCAGAGTTCGATCGCCGTCCAGCTCACCGCCATGTTGAAGGCTTGGAGATCAGGTGACCATTCCGCTTTAGAAGAACTCGCTCCCATGATCTACGAAGAACCTACCGTCTCGCTCGGGTTCGCATGATCGGCGAGAACTCGGGCCATGTGCTGCAACCCACGGCACTGGTTAATGAAGCTTTCATCCGTCTCATGAGCGGCTCGCAGGGTGAATGGCGCGACCGTGTTCATTTCTTCAGCTTTGCCTCGCGTCTGATGCGGCATATCTTGGTCGATTTCGCCCGTTCCCAAGGCGCCCGCAAGCGCGGCCAGCGCGCTACCACTTTCATCACCGGTGCCGTTCACGATGTGGCTCCCGAGTCCGATTTTTACCGCTTTGTCGACCTGGACAAAGCGCTGGCCGAACTCGCCGAGATCGATGAAGAAAAGCCCGCGTCGTGGAACTCCGCTACTTCGGCGGTCTGGAGAATGCCGAGGTCGCCGAAATTCTCAGCATTTCCGAAGAGACTGTCACGCGCGATTGGCGCACCGCCCGCACCTGGCTTTTCGATCGTCTCAAGAGCGAATAAGGCGCAGAGTACGCACTAAATCCACTTTCCGCAGTTAGGAGTTAACCGCTCTCTCGGCCGTGAGACGAGCCTCCCAAACACAACCTCAATTTCCGTCCCAGTCTAGGCTGTATAGGTTCGCAGTCACCCGCCGCGTTGAAATCAAATCTCTATCAGGCGTCAAACCCAGCCAACCAAAGCCGGTAGGATCCATTTGAATCCCGCTCCAGTCGGCGAGCCGCTCGAGCTTCCTGCCATTTAAGGTTAGGCGAAACCACTGCGACATTCCGCCGCTTTCGAAGTATAGGGCGCGCCCATCCGCCGACCAACTGGGGAACCCCACGCTGAAGCTGGTCAACTGTCGGCGCGCATGAGTGTGCATGTCGTACAGCCAGAGTTTAGCGGTACGGTCTAAAGCCGCGATGTAGCGTCCGTCGGGCGACCAGCGCGGCGACCACAGCCCATCGCCTGATACTAGATCTTGCGGTTGTTTGCTCGTCATGTCCATCATTTGTAGTTTTTGCCGGCCAGAGCCGCCGTCCGTTGAGAATGCAATTCGCGCACCGTCTGGGGACCAAACGGGGTCGGCTTGCCGCTCCTTGGCGGTACCGAAGGTGAGCTGAACCGGAGCGCCGCCATCGGCGTCTAAAACATACAACGAGTCCACACCGGAAGGGATGGAGCCATAGAAGAGAATCGTCTTTCCGTTCGGCGACCAGCGGGGGCCATGAGACGCGTAAAGATCCGGTCGTGAGATGGACCGGGTTCTTGCCATCAGCCCCACTGCGCCAGAGCGAGGCATCCCCCGAGTGTATGTAGGTGATTGAGTGGCGATCTGGTGAGAAGTCAACTTCAACTGCGGGAATTCCGCCTAGATAGGGTTGCCATCCGCCGGTTTGCGGTTCGTAACGGACTAGTTCGCCCAGCCCAGGAATACCGAGAAACACGATTCGCGACCCGTTCGCGCTGGCATGCGGATTATTTGCATTGATCCCGCCCGAAGTGAGGCGAATGCGCCTCGGGCGCCAGCCACCCCAAAATTGATAGCCATCACGTAGAGCCCATATTCGTCCGCTGCACATGCACGGAATACAGGAAGAATTTGCCATCCGCCGTCCATGTACCGCTCTCGTGCCAAGTCTTCGCCAAGTCCGGCAACAAAGGCTGAACCTGCCCACTATTGCGTGAGATTTCCAAAATCACCGGGTTTGCTCTGCCGTAGACAGTGACCCTGAATCGCTGCGATCCGGCGACCAAGACAAATGGTTCGGGCGATACGGCACATCGGCGATCTTGTGGCTGCCGGTTCCGTCTGCATTGGCCACGAATATTCCATTGCCCGAGTTGTAGCCAATCGCCTTCCCATCGGGTGACCAGCATGCAGTGTCTGCTTCTAGATTTCCTAATCGGCGTAAGCCGCTTCCCAGCACCGACGATACCCACAGTGCGTAGGGTCCCCACGCTGTTCCCGCACTGAAGTGGCCGAGCAACAATTCCGAACCATCTCGCGAGACATTGAACGGGAACATGCCCTTAAGTCGCGGCATTTCGACTTCATCGTCACCTGCTAGCTCGCCGCGTACATGTGAATGTTCGAGTCTCTCGATCCGGCCGCGTAGTATACCCGCGCGTTGTCGTTGACAAAGAAGCGCACAGGCATACCCGATGTGATTTGGGTGACGGTTAACGGTGCGCTCGTTTGAGGGTTTTCAGACCGCTTCCACCACATAAGCATGACGGCGGTAAGAAACAGCAAAAGCCCGGCGGAGAGCGCTATCCATTTCCACCTTCCCAAACTCGGCGGACGAGCGTTCGGCGGGCGGCCGCTCGACAGCCCCGTCACTGAACGCTTTGCCACGGGTGGAGTGCCAGTGTCGCCCGTAACGGTGTTTGAGCCTGAACTCGAACTTCGCATGATGCGCTTGCAGGCACTCCGCAGATCGTTCGCCGTCTGGCAACGCAGTTCCGGGTCTTTTTCAAGCGCGGTCATCAGCAACGCACTGAACTCGTTGCCTAAATCCAACCGCAACCAAGCCGGTGATTTAGGCTCCTCGTGAAGAATCGAGTTGATGATCGCTCCTTCGCTGGCTCCATCGAAGGGGCGCTGACCCGTTGCCAGTTCGTATGCCACAACGCCTAAACTGAATAGATCGCTGCGGGGCGTAGCAGGATTTCCCATCACCTGTTCGGGCGACAGGTACTGCAGCGTGCCTGCGATCTGGCCGATCCGGGTATGAAACTCACGCTTTGCGGTATCCACGCGATCACGCATCGTCGCCAATCCGAACTCGAGTACTTTCATCAACCCGTCCGGCTGCACCATGTTCTCCGGTTTAATATCCCGATGAACGTCTGACTGGTTCGCCGCCGACAGCGCCGAGCGGCCTGGCTCAGCATATCTAGCATCTCCTTCGGGTTTATCCGCTTTTGCGCGTCCAGCATCGCGCGCAGGCTTAGCCTTCAACGTACTCCATGGCAACGAAACGGTGACCGCCATCCGGGTCGAAATCGTAAATTGAGATGATGTTCGGGTGATTTAAGCCGACGCAGCGCGTGCTTCACGCTCAAAGCGGCTAATCTGCATCGTTCTTAGCTAATACCGACGAAATCGTCAGAATCTTAACCGCCGCTTTGCGTTGCAGTCGCTCGTCCGTCGCCTCGAAAACGACCCCCATCCCGCCGACTCCAATCTGTGAACCGAGCCGATAGCGCTGCATATTGCGGCCGGGCTGTGGCAAATCGCGCGAGAAGGACTTGGCCAGGGCGTTCGCTGCTTCCTCCATCGCCGGCAGGTCTAAAACTTCTCGGCCGCCCCAAGACGCTGATCCGCGCGCAAAAGGCGAATCACTTCAGCTTCTAGTTCCTCGTCATCCCGGCAAGCTGCCGCAACCGCCGCGAGGCGCTCCGGCTCTTGCAGATCGTAGGTCTTGCTGTAGACTTCGAGCGCCCGTCGCTGAGTATCGGGTAGCATGGCGAAAAGTCAGTAAACCTCCAATCGACTTTAGCTTATAAAACATCACTCAGGTAAGTCTGTTTTGAAAAGGAATCATCGATGAGGGCGCGGCGCACCCACACCCCTGAGGATGAAACTTTGAATAACAATCCGGAGATCAAGAGGAGAGCGGTCGATTTGGGTAATGAAGGCAGCCTGTAAACGAAACTGGCCGGATTGGCTGCAGGAATCCCTGATTGGTGCGAACGCGAGCGTGCCGATCGTTTCCGGATGGCACTCGGACTAAGGCGGCCAAAGCCACCAGAACACCCAACGGGTTTAAAATAACGAGTTACGAAATATTGCCCGCGGTAGTCGGCAAGCGTTCAGCGATCAAGGTGGGGCCCGTGGACCAGAGTGTGGTGGATCGAGCCGGTAGAAACTGATCCGGCTTAAGCGCCTGAGCGCAACGGACGAACCGCGACCTACTTGGCACCTCGTGAGGCTCGACGGTGTGCGGGCTGCTGTCGACGCCAATACACGCCTCAGTATCATGCCCAGAATGCGCTGCCGTTGTGCGGCGAGTTTTCGGGGATTAGTTGCGAAAGGTGACAGCGTGCAGTGGTTTCTCTCCGGTCCCGCTATTCGGGATCAACGAAGGTGTTCCAGATGGTCTCGTTGTCTTTGTGGAAATGGATGAAGGGTAAATCGCCGATGATCGGGGCCTTGAGGTCGTTGTCTCCAAAGGAGTCGGTTTCAGCCAGATCGTAGGGGACGGACGCGAGCGGTGTCGGGTTCTTTAGCCAGTGCACCGCGCTCGCGACTCCATCGGAGAGTTCCGCTTCCTGAGCCGGCTGCAGCATCCCGAGATGCTCCTTCCAGAGCTCGATCCTGAGCCAATGCGCGAAACGGTAATGCAGGAGCTGGTCGGTGGAGCGTTCGTAAATGCCGGCCGCCACCTCACAGTCATGCTACGAGCCGCGGCGATTGCTGTTGATGCTGCCAATGGTGGCGAATTCATCGTCGATAATCCAGGACTTGGTGTGCACGTAGGTATGGGGCTCAAAGCCGGCGTAGAAGTCTCGCGACTTGGTTTTATCGGAACGGGGATAAGGCTGGATGGCGAAGATCCGCACCTTGTCGGGCCCCGCCGCTTTTAATTTGTCGATGAAACGCCTGCGATGGAAATTCACGTACGGCATATCGGTCATGCTCCAGAAAGTAATCAGCGCAGTAAAGTGTTCGATGCGCGGAATGGCGGCGAGCAGAGCGTCCTGGCAAACGCTGGGGGCCGACGAAATACTGATCCTCTGTGTAGATATAGCGCTTGGCATTGCGAATCGCGTGCTCGATCATGTCGCCGGCGGTAGTTTCACCGCTGGGAGCAAAAGCATAGTTACTCCTGCCGAAGGTCCGGCCAACCTGCACGATCTGGTCGCCTGCGGGCGCTGGCTTAGGCGGAACAATCAAAGGAAGCTTGTCGCCTTTTGGCTTTTCCAGGGCATGCCGCTGGGGATGATCCGTTCCACCGTTGGATGAAAACATTCGCGACATCGAAGCTGGCAGGGCCTTCGATGCGGCAATGGAGATCATGCAGCGGGCCGCCATCGGCGGTAGGTCGCGCCGAGTGCCACCATCCGGTCGGGTATGGGGGCGGAAAATTGATGCGATCTTTGTTAAATTCAATGCCTCCGCAAAATGAAAGCAGGCCTTGCTCTCCATACACGCAGAGGATTTTCTGGTGCTGCGTTCCGACGTGCCGGGGAATGAGCCCGCCAAAGGGAATGGAGTGCGACATGTCTTCGTTGCCACGGTCGTCCCATATTGCCGCGGCGTTTTCGAGTTTGTCTTTTGCTTCCACGGGCTCAAGACCTTGGGCTGTCGGGCGCACGCTATTGAAAAACCAAACGGCGTCCTGATTAACCGTGGTAATGGAAGGAGTTTTCCAAAGCATGGCGCGGATCATCACGCCATTGCGGGAGGCTTCCCTTACAAGTTTGGCGAGGGTTACGCCGCTTTCGATTTCGAAACTGACATCGCAAAACCAGCTGGCGATATAAAGGAAATGGCCGGGCCGGGTGGCCGTTCGGATGGCCATCACCATTTCATGGAACGCGTTTGTGCAAGTGCTTCTGAACTTGCTGGCAGCCGCATCGATCATGAACTTGACGCGATTGCCTTCGATCACGTCGGGCATTTTTCCGCCACTTAGAAACCACGCGGCTTTGGCGTCCTCGAAGCGGTCGGTGGGCACGCGGATCGTGTTCATGACCCTGGGCGCTACGGTAGCGGTGCGGTTCACCAGGGCGTCAGGCGGGTCTTGCGCTCGGGGCGGGGCGATTCTCTCAGCTGCCATAGATGTCCTGGAGTTTCTTGATCGTGTCGGCGTCCAAAATTCCGCTGGGGTTGTACTGGTTGAGTTTGTAGAGCGTCTGGAAGCGGAGCAAGGCGCGCTTGGTCTGCGGATCTAATTCTCCCGTGGCCTCGACACCTGCAAAGAAGCCCAGATTATTCAAGCGCTTTTGTGCACCGGCGATGTCCGCCGCGGGCGCCATGTTGGCGATGGTCAACGGCAGGCTCCACAGCACTTTCGGCTTTAGCTCGCCCGCATCAGGCGGCGGATTGGAGCCGGCCGGCTGTTTATCCGGAGGCGCGAAAAGGTTCAACGTTCCGGCGTCGGCGTCTTCCGGTATATCCTCTTCGAGAACGCCATCGCCGTCGGTAACGCCGTCGTAGGCCAGCCCCATTACCTCGAGAGAATACGAACAAGATGCAAACGGCTTGTCCCGATCGTCGATCAGACGCAGGCGAAGCGTCGTCAATTTTACGATTCTCTCGCAAACCGAATGGTTCGAAATGCGATCGTAGAAGCGGCAGGCAAAGGTGTCGCCATCGATTTGTTGGGTCCGCTGCCGCGGCTGATTTTTCAACCGTTCGTGGTAATCGGACCAGAAGCGTTTTCGGCACAGGGCGGCATTGGTCGTTGCGTGCGGACACGGCCACTGGGTGTAATCGACAAAGCTTCCGGGCGGATAAAGAAAGATCAGAACGCGGCGATTGGGAGTGTTCTTCTCGTCGCGCTCCGCCTTGTTCTCCTTCAATTGGAATCGTTTGCTGTCGTCCTGCGAGAAAATCAGGATAGGGTTGAAATCGGCGCATCCCTGGACGTCGCCCTTCGGCGCATGCTTGGAAGCGGTGTCGAGTCCTCGCGCGAGAAAATCGTTCGGCTTCAGAGCCAGGTCTGGGCCGCAAAGGTAGTCCATGTAGGCGCGGAAAAGTTTGGCGCGCGAGGCTCGATCCAGAGTGGTTCCCCCATCGCCGCGAAAGGCTTGAATGGCCTGAGCGGTGGCATCGTCATGAGCGCCGCCCAATGCACCCTGGTAGTAACCCAAAGCCAAGAGCATCTGCTGGTCGGACTTTGTACCCCAGGCGTCTCCTCCAAAGGGAGCGTTATAAAGTTCTTGCCAGCCATCGATATCCCGGATGAGCGCGCCGTAAACTGCTTTCGCGCGGCGTCCGCTGAGGTGCTTGTTGTAATCGTCCGGCCCAGTTGTATCGGCGTGACCGAAAACCGAGAGCGGGGCGCCCCGATGCTTCGCCTTTAATTTAGTCAGGTGGCTGAACTCCAATTTTGCAGCCGGCTTGACGAAGGACGAGTCGAACTCAAACCGGTTGTCAAAAAGCGACCAACATGCGATCGGATTGGGACTGAAGCGGAGGGTGTTGAGCTGATCGGTGGAAAGCGAGGGGGCGACAGCATACTCATCAGGGGCGCCGCCTAAATGGGTGGCGGCGATTCCGCCACCAAGGATCGCTCGCGACACGCCGGGATCGGGTTCCGCCATAATGCTTAGCAGCCGTGTACTTTTTTCAATCTGCCCTGCGTGATAGGGCCGCAATCCCCATCCACTGCGAGGGCTTGGTCGCATTGAAATTCTTCGATGGCGGAGCGCATTTCAGCGGGGTTCCGTTCCTCTAGAGTCCCCCGATAGTAGCCCAGATTCAGCAAGCGGGCTTGCTGGCCTGAAATCGTATCCACCGGATCCAGCCAGCCGACTCGGACCTTAATAACGCGATCCGCTTGGCTTTCGCCCCTGATTCCCTGGACAAAATTCTTGATGGTCAGAGTTCCCTGCGCGGCGCTCTTCTTAATTTCGTGCTCGACCAGGCCCTGTTCATTGGTGGCTGTGTCATCGTAGGCATCGAAGTCCACGCGCGTCGGACAGGGGTTGGATGCGATGGGAGGAGCGAAGGCCCGCAACAGCTTGACTCGCAATTTAACAGTGGAGACAGTTAGTTTGAACTTGTGGCGGGCAGCGGTCGGCCGCCGGTATTCGGCGATTTGAATGTCCGGAATAAAGAGCCGATCGCCCGGCATCAGCACGTTCGGATTCTGACGCTTGGCTTTCAGCTCGGCATTGGCGGCGTGATTCCAGATCTCCTGATGGTCGGAGAAGCCGTACTGGTCGGCGATGCTGGTGACGTGTTCGCCCTGCTGGACTTCGTGCCAACCCATACTTCGAAAGTCATGATAGTAGAACTTGCGAAGCAGTGTCAAGGCGGAGAATTGTCCCGAGAATTGTCCAAAGGCGGTCGCGGCGTGGTGAAGCGGTTCCTGGCGAAGGTCACCGCCATCAACATCAATGCCGTCGACACTGTGATACTAGCAGTGATATGCGGTTGATGGCTCCGTTGAAAAATCGGGGCGCCAAATTAGGCCGCTGACGCTTCCGGCTCCGAGAGCCAGGCTGTGGATTTCATTATTGATGGATGCCGTTTTGGGCATTGGGGATGAGCCGGGAGCGAGAATTGAACTCGCGACCCCCTAATTACGAATCAGGTGCTCTACCATCTGAGCTACCCCGGCACTCTTCAAATTGCGACGCCTATAAGTCTCTGCTGTTTATTTAGTTGCGAATCGGCCGCTCTACCAACTGCGCTAGGGTGGCTTCGCGTTGCTACGTTTTCTATTCTAACAACCTCAATCGTCAATCGCTATGCTATTTTCAGTGCCTTTACTTGCGATCAAACTTCTTGCCGACCTGCCTCCTGGCTCACTCTTGCAGGTCCATCGCAATGGCGCCGATTATGCGCTCTGCAATCACGAGGGCACGCTACGCTGCTTTGATGGGATCTGCCCGCACGCCGGTGGTCCGCTGGGTGACGGCAATCTTGACGGGCCCAACATCGTTTGCCCGTGGCATGGGTGGGCCTTCGATTGTCTCACTGGCGTCAACGATTTCGATCCCGAGATTCAATTGAAGAGTTACCCGGTGCTGGTTCGCGACGGCAGCATCTTCGTCGAATTGCCCTAGCGCCGTGCCCGAACTCCCTGAAGTTGAGACGGTTGTCCGCTCCATTTCGCCATACGTCACGGGGCACGTGATTCAACATGCCGAGGTCTTTTCGCATCGCGTCACACGCGGCCCGTTCGCCCCCACCATCAAAGGATTAACCGGCAAGACGATTCAACGGGTGCGCCGCGCGGGAAAACAGACTTTCATGGATCTGAATCGGGGCATCCTCTATATGCATCTGGGCATGACGGGCAAGCTGCTGTGGAACGGCGCGCGCACAAAGTATGCGCGGGCCATTTTCGAATTGGACAATGGGACGCTCATCTTCGACGATATCCGGCAGTTCGGCCGGGTCGAATATTTTCCGGAGATGCCCGATTTTCTGGCGCGTAGCGGACCCGATGCGCTCACGGTGGACGCGGCTGAATTTCTGGAGAGGCTGAAACGCCACACGGGGCCTATCAAGCCGCTGCTTCTCAATCAAGCTTTTATTGGAGGAGTGGGCAACATTTACGCGGATGAATCGCTGTTTGCCGCGCGCATTCACCCGCGCACCCGCGCCCGCCGGCTGTCCAAAGCACGCGCGGAAGAACTGCACCGGCAGATTGTGGCGATTCTTGAACTGGCGATTCAACACCGCGGATCGAGCATTTCGAACTATGTGGACGCGGATGGCGCCGGCGGACATTATCAGCAGCAGCACAATGTTTATGGCAGAAAGGGTGAGGCGTGCCCGCGCTGCGGCACAAGTATTCGGAGAATCGTTTTAGGCCAACGCGGGACGCATTACTGCCCGCACTGTCAGCGTCCCTGAACGGGCGGCGCGTCTCTCAATCTGGGCCGCAGTCGCTTGATCGGCTCTTCGCCGTCGGGGCGATCTAATCGCCGGATGGCCGGCCGTGGAGGCTGAGCGCTTTCACGCTGCTCTTCTTCGTCGCGCTCACGCGCTTGCTGGATGACATCGGTGATTTCCAGCACCACTTTCATGGCCTTTACATCGTGAACGCGCACCATATGGGCGCCGCTTAGGATTGACGCCGTCACAGCCGCCGCGGTGGCAAATTCGGTATCGAGATCACCTTCCTTTCTGAGAAACGATTTGCGCGAAGGCCCAACCGCAATAGGCAGATCGAAGACGCGCAACTGCCCCAGCCGGGCGATGATCTCCGAATTCTGTTCGCGCCGCTTTCCAAAGCCTAAGCCTGGATCAATCACGATTTGCTGCCGGGTGACTCCCGCCAAGCGCGCGCGATTCAGCGCCGCGTCCATATCGATGGAAATCGTGTGCATGAGGTCTTTCAAAGGCGGCAGCTTGACCCAAGTTTCGGGCGTGCCGCGCATGTGATTGATGATCAGGCCGGCATCATATTTGTTGACAACTTTCGGCAATTGCAAATCGAGCAGAATGCCGCTGGGATCGTTGATGATCTCGGCTCCGTGCTCCAACGCTTTGGCGGCCACGCCCGATTTGTAGGTATCCACCGAAATAGGAATGCTCAGTTTGCCCTTGAGGCGTTTTAGCACGGGTATCAAACGACGCAATTCTTCGGCTTCGGTAATTCGTTGCGAGCTTGGTTTGGTGGATTCCGCGCCGATATCGAGGATATCCGCTCCCAGTTCTTCCAACTCGATCGCGCGGGCAAAGGCGCGGTCGGGATCGGCATATTTGCCGCCGTCGGAGAAGGAATCCGGCGTCACGTTCAACACGCCCATCAGGAGCGTACGTTCGCCCAGATTGATCTCCCGCTGTTTCAACTTCCACTGATATCGTTTTTGCATTCCCTAGACTATGAGTGTGGCAGACTCTTCCTGCGACCTTGTGCTTTCAAGCAACTCGCGCAAGACGGGCACGGTGTCAACCGCTCCGCCCGAAGTGGCAGCGAGTTCCTATGCTGTTTGGCGGCGTGCAGCCGCGCCCTTTGCGCTTTCCATTGGGAAAGAAGCGTGCCGGGACTTTTCGCGATTGTCGCATCTCGAATGGCTCGATACGAATCATACGGGTGCCTTTGCGATGGGGACCGTTTCCGGCGTCAACACGCGGCGCTATCATGCGCTGCTTATCGCCACGAAACATCCACCGGCGGAACGAATTTCCGTTCTGGCGCGGGTGGAAGAAACGGCGTCATTCGCGGACAAACAATTCGAACTCGCGGCCGCCCAATATCCCGGTACAGTGCAGCCGCACGGTTTTGAATTGTTGGACTCCTTCGGGCTGGAGCCGTTTCCGATTTGGCGTTATGACCTGAACGGCGTGATTCTCAAAAAGACGGTGTGTCTGCTCGAGAGGCGGCAGTCGGTTTTGGTTTGTTACGAAGCCTCACAGGCTTGCCGCTTGCGTGTCCGGTTGATGCTCTCTTGCCGCGATTACCATTCGTTGGCGCATCAGAATTCCTCGCTTTCGCCAGCGGCGCGGCTGGGCGAGGGGCGCTGTTCGTTCAGCCCGTACGAGGCCTTCCCAGCGCTGACGATCCTTCATTCCGCGCGCGCGTTCCAGCCCGAGGGCCAATGGTATCTGAACAACGAATATCTGCGGGAACTGGAACGCGGTCTCGATTTCCGCGAAGATCTTTATTCGCCCGGCTCGCTTGTCTTTGAACTTGTGGCCGACAAACGTGTCTGGATGCTTGCCTCTATTGAGGATGATGAGTATGACCGCGGGCTGGATGACGCCGAAATCGAGGCTATCTTTTCCGCTGAAGCGCAACGCCGAACCTTTCGCCAGCCGCTTGGGCGGGCGCTCGATCAATTTAGGATTTTCCGCGAAAACAAGAAGCCTTCGCTCGTCGCCGGTTATCCATGGTTCACGGATTGGAGCCGCGACACGCTCATCAGTTTGCCAGCTCTTTCGCGAGCGGGCTTCGCGATTTCGGAAACGAAGGCCATTCTCGAAATGCTTTTGGAACAGCGGTCGCAGGGGTTGCTGCCCAACCGGTTTACCGATCAACATGGAACCGTCGAATACAACACGGTGGATGCCACCCTTTGGTTCTTTGTAGCGGCGTACGATTACATTCAGCAATCCGGCGATGGCGCGTTTCTGAGGGAAACGCTGTATCCTGCGGCGCTTGAGATCATTGACTGGCATTTTCGCGGCACGTTTTACGACATCCAGAGCGATCCAACGGACAACCTGCTGCACGCCGGTGTTCCTGGCGTTCAACTGACCTGGATGGACGCGAAGATAGGCGATATTGTAGTCACGCCGCGGAGCGGCAAGCCTGTAGAGATCAATGCGCTCTGGTACAACGCACTACGCATTACCGCGGAATGGGCAACTGAGCTTGGCGAAGCGGGTGAGGCGGCGCGCTTCGCAAAGTACGCGCAAGCGGTTTACGATTCATTCAATCAGAGATTCTGGAATGAGGAAGCCGGCTGCCTGTATGACGTGCTGACGAGCACTCACAAAGACGCCAGCATCCGCCCGAATCAGCTGTTTAGCATTTCTCTGCCGTTCGCGTTGCTTGAGCGCGGGCGAGCAAAATCAGTTGTGACGGTTGTGCATGACAAGTTACTTACGCCCGTAGGATTGAGAACGCTTGCGCCTGAAGATGCCGCTTACCGGCCGCGTTTTGACGGCGCTATGGCAGCGCGCGATTCGGCTTACCATCAAGGCACCGTTTGGCCTTGGCTCATTGGACCTTTTGTGGGCGCCTATTTGTACGCTTTTGGACGCAGCGCGAATAGCCTGGGGTATTGCGACGGGATTCTGAAGACGGTTGAGCAGCAGCTTGACGCCTGTTGCCTCGGATCGATCAGCGAGGTCTATGACGCGGAAGCGCCGCAACATCCGGGCGGTTGTCCGGCGCAGTTGTGGAGTGTGGCGCAATTGATTCTGGGCCGGCAGGTTGTGAACGAGGGCCGGGAGGTCGCGTAGAGGCTGACCAGGAGGTCAGCCGCAGACCGGGAGGTCCACCCCACTCACGGCTGGGCGGTTTGCCGAATGGGTGGCCGATGGTTACGCGGTTTGGCTTTTGGCGCGTTTGGCGATTTGATGCTGCGCTAAATCCAACCAATGCTGCAAAGTGGCCGCTAAATGCGGATCGTCCAGCGTCAGGTGCTTGAAGTGTTGATTGGCCACGTCCGCGCTACATTCCGCCAGCGGGCCGCCCCAGGTGGCACGGCCGCCTTTCTGAACACGGTGATCCAAAAGATCCGACCACTCGCTCATCAATACCGTCAAATCGTTGCCTTCCACACCACTGGCACGCAAAGCCTGTTGGGCAAGTTGAAGTATGGGGATCGGGACAGCGGTCGATAATAGGTTGGCCGCGAAATAGAAAGATTTCGTGCCGGGGCGCAGTTCAATCGCCCGGGCTCCGCCGCGTTCTACGAAGCGCTTCGCCTTTCTGGACGCCGCGCGGTCGCCTTCCACAACAAAGCATTTCCGGGAGAGTGGCCCGACACTGAGCAGGCTGGCGATTTGTGCGCCGTTCCGTTTTAGCGGAATGAGCACATCGGTGGTGAGCCAGCTTTCACAAAGGACGAAGGCAATTTGCGCGAAGGGCAAGCCGGTCTCGCACAACTCGGCCACGATGCGCGGCACTTCAGAATCGGGCAGCCGGAGCAGGATCAGCGCGGCGGATTCCAAATCCTGGTAATCCGTTACCGCGTAGCCAGCTCGTAGAAAGTTGGACACTCGGCGGGCGACTTGCAAACCGCCAGATTTAATAGGCCCTAATTCATCCACCAAACAACTCAAACGCAATACCGGGGACGCGGTGGCATTACCCTCCACCACCAGGCCGACTTGCAGTTGCTTCTTCATCGACGACGCTCGCTTTCAATGCCTTCATGCGGTCCCGGTATTGCGCCGCCTTTTCAAACTCAAATGCTTTCGCCGCTTGCTTCATCTTGGTTTCAAGTTCGGCGATTAAGGCGGTGCGCTGTTCCGTCGTCAACTCCTCGCCTGTTTCCTGCTCGTCCTCTAACGGAACGGTTACATAGTCGGCCTCGGCTATGGCCACCAGACACATATCAATCGGCTTGATAATGGATTGCGGCGTAATGTTATTAGCTTCGTTGTAGGCTGTCTGGATGGCACGACGGCGTTGCGTTTCCTTCATGGCGTGATCCATGCTTTTGGTAATGACGTCGGCATACAGAATCGCACGCCCTTGCAGATTGCGGGCGGCACGGCCGATGGTCTGTATCAGCGAGCCGGCCGAGCGCAGAAAGCCTTCTTTGTCGGCATCCAAAATCGCCACGAGGGAAACCTCGGGTAAGTCGAGGCCTTCGCGAAGTAAGTTGACGCCAATCAACACATCATAGATTCCTTTGCGCAGGTCGCGTAGGATCTTGATTCTGTCCAGAGTACTTACTTCCGAGTGTAAGTAAGCGCATTTGACGCCAACCTCCGCGTAATATTCGGCCAGATCTTCGGACATCCGCTTGGTTAGAGTAGTGACCAAGACTCGCTCATTGACTTCCGCACGCAGACGGATCTCATTTAAGAGGTCGTCAACCTGCCCTTTGATGGGACGAACTTCTATTTCAGGATCGATCAAGCCCGTGGGACGGATGATTTGCTCGACGATCACGCCGGCGGATTTCGTTAGCTCGTACGGTCCAGGCGTGGCCGAAACGTAGATAACCTGCGACACGCGGTTCTCAAACTCTTCGAACGTGAGGGGCCGATTGTCGCGCGCGCTGGGCAAACGAAAACCGTAATCGACCAGGACATCTTTTCTGGAGCGGTCGCCGTGGTACATGCCTTGCAACTGCGGAACGGTTTGATGGCTTTCGTCAATGAAGATCAAGGCGTCATTGGGAAGATAATCCAGTAGCGTGGGCGGCGCTTCGCCCGGCAAACGGCCGGAAAAATGCCGGGAATAGTTTTCGATGCCGTGACAATAACCAATCTGCTTGATCATCTCCAAGTCGAACATGGTGCGCTGATAAAGGCGCTGGGCTTCAATCAACTTGCCTTTGGTTTCCAGTTCCTTATGCCACCATTGCAGTTCGTTCTCAATGCTGCGCATGGCCTGTTCGCGGGTGGGCGCATCCATCACATAATGAGTTTTAGGATAAATGGGCAGACGCAGGTAGGTTTGCTTCACTTGGCCAAGAACAGGGTCGATCTGGCTCAAGGACTCGATTTCATCGCCCCAAAGTTCGATGCGAAAGGCGTTGTCGTCGTAAGTGGGGAACAACTCGATGACGTCGCCACGCACGCGGAAGGTACCACGTTTGAAATCATGGTCGTTGCGTTCATAGAGAATCTCGACCAACCTTTGGAGTATCTCTTTGCGGCTGATCTTCTGGCCCTTTTCGAGCATCAGTAACATACCATAATAGGCATCCGGTGAGCCGAGGCCGTAGATGCAGCTCACGCTGGCGACGATGACGCAATCGCGGCGCTCAAAGAGCGAGCGGGTAGCCGAGAGCCGCAGCTTATCCAACTCATCGTTGATGGTGGCTTCTTTTTCGATGTAGATGTCGCCCGAAGGAATGTAGGCCTCGGGCTGATAGTAATCGTAGTAGCTGACAAAATACTCAACCGCATTGCCGGGGAAGAATGTTTTGAATTCGTGATATAACTGCGCGGCTAAGGTTTTGTTGTGGGCTAGCACCAACGAGGGCCGGGCGCAGGCTTCGATAATCTTGGCGACGGTAAAAGTTTTGCCGGAGCCGGTGACGCCCAGCAGGGTCTGATGCTGTTCGGCTTCAAACAGTCCGCGGGTCAACTGTTCTATAGCGAGAGCTTGATCGCCGCGCGGCTGATAGTCGATTCCTAGTTTGAAGGGCACGAACTCAGTATAGAAATACCAGATCAGTCGGGGATGGCCAGCTGGTCAATGCGTTCGCGCTCCGCGTTGAACTCGCAGCCAATCAAAGAGATGCAGGCAATGAGGTACAACCAGATCAAGAGCACGACGACGGTTCCCACGCTACCGTAAAAGAGGCTGTAATTGGCGAGACGGCGCACATACCAGCCGAAGCCGGCGGTGGCGATCAACCACAGGACAGTGGCCACGAGTGCGCCTGGCCAGACACGCATGAAACGCGACTGCGTGTTTGAGGCGATTTTCTTTGGCTCAGGCCGGTGATTGGGGCCGAAATAGTAGAGCAAACCTGTGACAAATATGGTGGCCGCGAACGCCACCACCAGACGCGCAAAGCGCCAAGCGAGTTCAAGGGGAGTGCTGAGATCTGAAATGCCGGCCCATTGAATCATGGCCGCTTCAATTTTGTTGCCGAAGATGATTAGGGAGGAGGCGCCGACGGCAGGCAGGGCCGCAATCAGCAACAGAAACCCCGCCATGGCGCGCTGTTTCAAGAATGGCCGTCCGGAAGGAATTCGATAGGCGGCTTGGAATCCTTCCATCAAGCTGGCCATGGCGCCGGAGCCCGCCCAGAGTGCGGCGATGATAGCGATTAACGGCAATGAGATGCTGCGATGTGTTTGATCGCGCAGCCTGGAGACGACCAAATCTTCCGTGCTGGGCGGCAAGATATCTTGCGCGAACCGTTCAATCACATGGACGACCTGTAGCGCGTTGGCCTGAATCAGAATCGCCGTTAGAACGGTGAGTATGGGAAAGAGGGACAACAGGCCCGAATAAGCCGCGCCTTTGGCGATACCGAAGCAGTTGTCTTCGTAGGCGGCGACAAAGGCGCTACGCAAAAGCCACCAGTTCCGGGCCAGGAAGCCAGGCTCAATGATGATGTTTTGAGACTGCGCGTCAAGGGGCGGTTGATCTTGAGCGGTTTGGGTGCCGTTGGTCATTGCGCTTCTGTTCTTGCTTTTGGCACTAGCTGCCTTTATTGTAAGAGGTATGAAAAAGCAACTGACGTACGTCGCACCATTAAAAGCGGGCATTGTGCTGGCAGTTCTGTATTTTGTCGGAGGGCTCATTGGAGCGGTGATTGCGCTGCCGTTTCTGTTGTTGGCGCGGGCGGCAGCCGAAGCGTCGGTTAGCGCCGTTAGCCCGGTCTGGCTGTTGGTCATGCCGATCGGCTACGGAATTTTGGGGTTCATCGTCGGGTTAATTGCCGCGGCGCTTTATAATCTGGTGGCGAAATTCACCGGCGGAATTGAGTTTGAGCTGAAAGACATTCCGGCGCCGCCCACCAGCTATGCGGCTAGCGCCAGCGTGTGATAGATCTATGACGTGTCCATTCTAAACCGCTCGCTGCTGATAGGCGCATTTGTCGCGCTGGCGGTGCCGGCTCAGCAGCCAATCCCCGAGAAACAGCTTGAAAGACGAGTGGAGGCGCTGCTGAAGCAGATGACGCTGGCCGAGAAGATCGGACAGCTGAATCAGCTTTTCGTCTTGCCGCAGGAGGTGCCCGGCATGCCAGCGCTGAAGGATGAAGATGTGGCGCGCGGCGATTACGGCTCCCTGCTTTTCGTATCGGATGCGGCGCAGACGAACCGGCTGCAACATATCGCGGTAGAGAAATCGCGGCTGCACATTCCATTGCTGTTCGGACTGGATGTGATTCACGGATTCAAAACGGTGTTTCCGGTGCCGATTGCCATGGCGGCATCCTGGGATCCAGCGACGGTGGAGCGGGCGCAAGCAGTGGCGGCGCGGGAGGCGAGTGCGGCGGGCGTGAGATGGAGCTTTGCACCGATGGTTGACATTGCGCGCGATCCGCGTTGGGGTCGGATTGTGGAGGGTGCGGGCGAAGATCCGTTTTTGGGAGCGGCGATGGCGCGAGCGCAGGTGAGGGGATTTCAAGGGTCGTTCGCGGGCGAGCCTAAGCATGTACTGACATCGGTAAAGCACTTTGCGGGTTACGGGGCGGCTGATGGCGGACGCGATTACGACTCCTCTTATATTTCGGATGAGGAACTTTGGAATGTGTACCTGCCGCCTTTTGATGCGGCGGTGAAGGCGGGCTCGGCTACGGTGATGAGCGCCTACATGGACTTGAACGGCGTGCCGGCGACGGGGAACCGCTTTCTGCTAACGGACGTGTTGCGGGATAAATGGGGGTTCAAGGGGTTTGTGGTGAGTGACGCCTTTGCGGTAAGGGATCTAGTGACGCATGGCTTTGCGAGCGACGCGGAAGACGCGGCTTACCGGGCATTTTCGGCTGGGGTCAACATGGATATGGGCAGCCGAACGTATGAGGACAATCTGCAGAAGCTGGTGAAAGACGGGCGATTGAAAGAAGCGCAGATTGACGAGAGGGTGAAGCCGATTTTGGCGGCGAAGATCAGGCTTGGGCTATTTGAGAAGCCATATGTAGATGAGGCGGCGTCGCACGGAGTTTTCGACGATCCTGCGAGCAAGCAAGAGGCGCGACGGGCGGCGCAACGAACAGCGGTTTTACTGCGCAATGAGGGATCATTGTTGCCGCTGGCGAAGGCCCAGTATTCTTCCATCGCGGTGATAGGGCCGATGGCCGATTCGGCGGTGGACGTGAGAGGGCCGTGGGCCTTAGTGGACGATCCCGCACAGGCGGTGAGCATTGCGCGGGGTATTCGGGAGAAGGTGGGGACGGGCGTGAGGGTTGAAACGGCGCTGGGCTGCGAGATCAGGCGCAAGGTTCCCTCGATGTTCGACGCGATTACCGGCGTTAAGCGAGCGACGCCGTTAACGGAAGAACAGAACTCAGCGGAGATTGAGAAGGCGGTGGCACTGGCGGCGAGATCAGATCTAGCACTGATGGTGTTGGGAGAAACGCAGGATATGAGCGGGGAAGCGGCTTCGCGCACATCGCTCGACTTGCCCGGCAGACAGGAGGAGCTGCTGGAAAAGGTGGTTGCGTTGGGCAAGCCGGTGGTGTTGGTGCTGATGAACGGGCGGCCGTTGAGTATTCGCTGGGCGGCGGAGCATGTGCCGGCGATTTTAGAAGCCTGGTATCCGGGAGCGGAGGGCGGGCACGCGGTAGCGGATCTTTTGTTTGGTGATGCCAATCCAGGCGGGAAGCTGCCCGTGACGTTTCCGCGGAGTGTGGGCCAAGTGCCCATCTATTACGCGCATACGCTGACGCATAAGCCGGAAGACGCGCCAGACTTTGTTTCGCGGTATTGGGATGAGGTGAGTACGCCGTTGTATCGGTTTGGCTACGGATTGAGCTATACGAAATTCACGATCGCGGACTTGAAAGTCGACAAGGGTGGGGCGTCGGTGGAGGTTGAGAATAGCGGAAGCAGAGCCGGCGATGAAGTGGTGCAGCTTTACCTTCACCAGAGAGCGGGCAGCGCATCGCGTCCGGTGCGTCTCTTGAAAGGATTTGAGCGCGTGACACTGGCGCCGGGCGAGAAGAAGACGGTACGCTTTACGCTAAGCAGGGATGAGTTGAGTTACTGGAGCGCGGCAGAACGGAATTGGGTAGAGGACGGGCGTGATTACGACATTTGGGTGGGGAGTGACTCGAACGCTAGTTTGCACGCTGAATGGCCACAGATGAACACAGATAAACACTGATAAGAAAAAGACAAGGATTGGACGGACGGCGAGCTGAGACCAACCCGCACGATGGGTTAGCGATGATTTGAGTGCGCCGGCATGGTGCGGAGAGCGAGCTTTATTTCAGTGCGGCTTCGAGAATGGATGGCAGAGCGGCGATATTCTTCAGTAAATCAGGCGGGATATTGTGGCGATTCTGGAGGTACTCCGCAGTGTTGAAAGAGAGCCGGACTTGCCCGTTCTTGTCTTGCCATGCCAATGCTTTTAAGGGAAGGTCAATGGCCAAAGTGGGAGCGGCCAGCATCAAAGGCGTGCCCGCTTTGGCGCTGCCGAAGATGAGTAACTCCGTGGGAGGCATTTCGAGGCCGACGGCGGCGGCTCCTGCGCTGTGATCGATGCGGGCGAAGAGGGTGAGACCGCGTTCGGAGATTTGTTTGAGAACACGGGCGACAGTTTCAGCGACAGAATAGGGGCTGTCTAGATGGGTCAGGCCGTTGTCTGGAAGGGTGATCATAACGAGTTACATTAGTCGTTGGATGGGCTCAAAACATCCTCAACGCTCTTGGGGTGCTTCGCGATTACGGCAAGCAGTACCCGCGTGGAAGCATCGGGATCCTTGAAAATTCGCAAACTAGCCATCCTCTATGATGTTAATTCGAGCTAAATGAAAGTTTCCGTCATCATTCCCGCCGCTGGACTGGGTACGCGCATGGGCCGTAGCGCTCCGGAAAAAGAAGGCATTAGCCGGAAACAGTTCATGTTGCTGAACGGCTCGCCGATTCTGATCCACACGATTCGCAAGTTCGTCAGTTCGCCATTGGTGAGTGAGATTGTGGTGGCATTGCGGGGCGACGATATGGCGTGGGCCAAGGAATTATTCAGGAGCCAAGGATTGGGACCGTCGGTGCGGCCGGTGGAAGGCGGCGAGTCGCGGCAGCAATCTGTGGAGAACGCGCTTGCCTCGATTGAAGACGATACGGATCTGGTGGCGGTGCATGATGCCGTGCGGCCATTTGTAGCGCGCGAGGTGATTGAGAAAGTGATTCAGGAAGCGCATGAGACCGGGGCGGCAATTGTCGGCATTGTGCCGGTGGATACGGTGAAACAAGTGCATCGTAACAAAGTGCGGGCGACGCTGCCGCGCGAGCGGCTGATTTTGACGCAGACGCCGCAAGTGTTTCGTTTGAAGTTGTTGCGGCAGGCGTTTGAGAAGGCCCGGCAAGATCTGTTTGTGGGCACGGACGAATCGTCTTTGGTGGAACGGCTGGAGGAAGTGGAGGTTTCGGTGGTGATGGGCAGCGACCGTAACATTAAAATCACCAAGCCCACCGATATGGATTTGGCGCGACTCTACCTGGCGCTGGAGGGTTCACCCCTGGAAGTTTCGTAGCCGAATGGAGCAAGAGGTTTCACCACTATTCCGCATTGGCCAAGGATGGGACTCGCATCGCATCGAAACGGGCAGGCCTTTGATTTTGGGTGGAGTGACAATTCCCAGCGAATTTGGTTTGGCCGGACATTCAGACGCTGACGTGCTGTTTCACGCCGTAACCGATGCTTTACTGGGCGCGCTGGCGTTGGGCGACATAGGCATGCACTTTCCCGATACCGCGGTGGAATGGAAAGACGCCGCTAGCGAGACGTTCTTGCGGCACACCATGGAGTTAGTGGCAAAACATGGTTACGCGATCGCTAACGTAGATTCCACTATCGTGCTGGAACGGCCCAAGTTGAAGGAGTTCCGCGCGGCGATTCGCGATAATCTGGCGCGGGTGCTGAATCTTTCCGCCGGTTGTGTGGGCATCAAATTTAAGACGGCGGAGAAGGTGGGTCCGGTGGGCGAGGGGCAATCTTGCGAGGCGCAGGCGGCAGTGCTGATCAGTCGGGTGAAGGTCAGCGGGTGAGGGTCGACGCGTGAGGCTCGGCGGGTGAGATGAAATCGGCGGCGGCGTTTCTTTTACGTTACCTGCTGATTGCAGGCACCATTGCGGGGGCCTATTACTCGAGCATCCTGGCGCGCGCTTCATATCTGTATGGCCGGGACACAGCGACTTCCGTGCCGGCGGCAGTTCGGCTGGTTCCCTATAACTCGCAGTATGTGGCGCGCTGGGCTGCCTGGGACACCGACCGGCAAATTCCTTTACTGAAAGAAGCGATCGCGCTGAACCCGTTCGATTATCAGTCTTTGATTCAACTTGGGTTGCATGCCGAGATGACGGAGGGCGATCCGAAAGCAGCGGAGAGTTACTATCTGCAAGCGGCAGCGGTGAACAAAATGTTCCTGCCCAAATGGACGCTCACTAACTACTACTTCCGGCGGCAGAATTTGAGCGAGTTTTTCCGTTGGGCGAATGAAGCGTTGAAAGTGTCGCCGTATTCGGGCGACCCGGTTTTCACGCAAATGTGGCTGATGAGCCAAGACCCGGCGCGACTTTCGGCCGTTATACCGGACCGGCCGCGCAGCTTGATTCAATACATCTGGTTTCTGTCGAACAGCAATCAATACGGCGCGATTCCGCCGATGATTCAGCGGTTGGTGCGGGTGGTGGGCAACGACGATCCGCGCGCGTGGGGACGCGACGATTTGATTGCGGCGTCGCTCGACCATGTACTGGCTAGTGGGGAATTGCACACTGGCTTACAGATTTGGACCACGCTGCGCGATGGACGCTGGATTCCGCAAAGCGTGCCCGATGCGAATCAGCCACTTACTAATGGCGACTTTCGGTTGCCTTTCTATCGCCATGGTTTTGACTGGGTGAGCGCGGAGACGGAGGGCGTGCGCATTCAGCAGTTTACTAACGAGCCTTCGATTGATATAGGATTGTCGGGCGATCAGCCAGAGCATTGCGAGTTGTTGCGGCAGTATGTTGCGGTCGAGCCTGGATTTCTATACAAGCTGCAGTGGAAGGCGGACGCGCTGGGCATTCCCGCGGGCAGCGGGCTGGCTTGGCATCTGCGGGCGACGAACGGCGAGGCGAACATTGAATCGGGCGATCTGCTCAATGCGCCGCAAGCGTGGGAGTTTGTCGCCCCTCCCAACGTAAGTGGGTTTTTGCTCACCTTGGAATTCAACCGGGCGCTGGGGCACGTGCGGCCCACCGGCCATCTCACATTACGCGCGGTTTCGATGAGCAGGCAGCAGTGAAGTGACGTTCCAGAGATTTCTGCAGAATGCCGTAAAGCTAGGACAGTACTGGCAAGGAATTGGCTGCGCGGGGAAGGCTAATTCGGCGACCGATCGAGCGGTGTTGCGAGAGCTCAAGGGTGTTGGCGAGCCGCTGGTCATTTTCGACGCGGGCGCGAATCGCGGGCAGTTTCTGCAACTTGCTTTGAGTGAGTTTGGCCAAAGCGTGATTCATGCATTTGAACCGAGCAGCGCAGCCTTTGCGGAGTTGCGGCAGCGCTTCGGCGCGAAGAGTGGCGTGGTGCTAAACAATTTCGCCCTCGGCAGTGAGACCTCAGAACGGAGCCTGTATTACGATGTGGCGGGGTCGGAACTTAGTTCGTTATATCCTCGCAGAGTTGAGTATCATGGCCATTCGTTTACCGGCAGTGAACTGGTGCAAGTGAAAACTTTGGACGATTATTGCGCTGAGCAGGGAGTAACTCGGATTCATTTGCTGAAGCTCGACGTGGAAGGACATGAACTGGCAGTGTTGAACGGAGCGCTTAAGATGTTCGAGCGTGACGCGATTGATAGAGTTAGCTTTGAATTCGGCGGTTGCAATTTGGATTCGCGAACGTTTGTGCGGGATTTTGTCGAGTTTTTTGAGAGCCGCGATATGAAACTGGCGCGGGTGACGGCAGCAGGGAAGCTGTACCCGATCGCGCGTTATGAAGAGGGACTGGAGCAGTTTCGAACGACTTGTTTTTTGGCGACGTAAAAAAAGATCGAGTAATCTATGCGACGCGTTCGGTATTGCGTGGTGATGAGTTTAGATGGTTACATTGCAGGAGCAAAGGGCGAAGCGGATTGGATCACTACTGACCCGGATTTCGATTTCGCGGCGATGTTCAGCCAGTTTGACACTCTCCTGGTGGGGCGGCGAACGTTTGACACGATGGTGGCCGCTCGACAGGTCTCGATACCTGGCATGAAGACGATTGTTTTTTCGCGGACGCTGAGGCAAGAAGATCACCCTGAGGTCACTATCGTTGCGCGCGATCACGCAGAGACCTTAGGCGCTCTTAAGGCGCGTCCCGGAAAGGAAATTTGGCTGTTCGGGGGTGGGTCGCTGTTCCGCAGTCTCGCTGAAGACGGACTCGTGGATACGGTAGAAGTCCGCATCATGCCGATTCTTCTGGGCACGGGGGTGCCTTTGGCGTCGGATTTGAAGAAGCGGGTCAAGCTAAAGCTGAGAGATCACAAGGTGGATCGAACAGGCATAGTCTCGCTAGAATATGCGATCAAGTGAGTGTCGGCTGGCTGGCTGCTCAGCGCGTTAATTTGTCGAGTTCGGCACCGCTCCGCCGGTTTTAGCAGGCTTGGCAATCAGTTCTTTCATTTGTGGGAGGGACGCCGGATCCCAGCCTCCTCCCAACGCCATAACCAAGCTGACGCTGGCGGACATAAGCCGCAATTCCGAGGAAACCTGTGACTCACGATTACTCAGCAAAGAATTTTCGGCGGTAATCACGTTAAGATAACTGTCGACTCCCGTCTTATACCGGATGGTGGCCAAGTCCAGATAGCGTTGCGAAGAGTTGATGGCGGTTTGTTGCTCTACAATCTCCTGTGACAAAATGCGCAACGCCGCGAGTTGGTCCTCCACTGACTGGAACGAAGTAAGAACAGTTTGGCGGTAGTTGGCTACGGCGGCATCGTACTGTGCTTGCGCCTGCTCATTTTGCGCGCGCCGCGCTCCGCCATCGAACAATGTTTGCGCGAGGGTGGGACCCAAAGACCAGAATTTACTCGGCGAACCGAACCATTGCGTGAAGCTGTAAGACTCCAGGCCGGCGCTGGCGGAAAGCGTGAGGGTGGGATAGTAGGCCGCGCGAGCAATGCCGATATTGGCGTTGGCAGCAGCGATGGTACGTTCCAAGGCAGCGATATCGGGTCGTCGCTCGAGTAAAGTGGAGGGCACAGCCACGGGAACCGGGGGAGGCGTGGGATTAAAAGTGCCCACCTCAATTGTCAACTCCGCGGGCGGTTTCCCAATGAGTGTGGCAATGGCGTGTTCATACTGCGCACGCGCCACTCCCAAATCGGTAGCTTGCGCGGTCGCGGTATCGAGCTGGTTTTGCGCCTGCACGAGATCCTGCTCTGAGTCGATACCCGTTTTGTAGAGGGTCGTCGTGAGACCGACATTCTGGCGGTAGTTGACCATAGTGTCATTCAGAATCTTGCGCTGCATATCAGTCGCGCGCAATTCGAAGTAATAGGTGGCTAGCTCCGATTGCGTCGTGAGCAGGGCGGTTGCGACGTCGGCGGCGCTTGATTGTGCGCTGAACGCTTCCTCAGCTATGGTGTTGCGAATGCGGTGCCAGAAATCGGGCGTGTAAGAAACATCGAAAGGCAAGGCATACTCGTTGATGGTGCCATTGCCTGCCACCAGGTGGCCAGTGGTGCCGGAAACGCGTGAATTGGTATAGGAGGGACTCGCGCCAATGGTTGGAAAAAGCGCAGATCGGGCGGAAACCACCAGCGCGCGCGCCGCTCGAAAATTGGCTTCGGCCACTTTGATGCTCTGGTTTGAGATCGCTACCTGCACTTCTAGAGCGTTCAATTGGGGATCACTATAAATCTCCCACCACTTACCTCTGATCTTGTCGTCGCCGGGTTGGGCGAGCTTCCAACCGGTGCCTTCTTTACCACTCGGAGCTTCCTTGTACGCCATAGGAGTCGAGGCGGGAGGTCGGGCATATTTCGGCGCCGGATTACAAGCGCACAACAGCAGGACACCGAGGGCCACTATAAAAAGGAGTTTATTGTTCACTATCATCGCTAACCTGTTTAATCCAACGCCGCAAATACACCGGGCAGTTCACCAGCTTTACATCGTGCGCAGCTTGTTCGGAGAAGTATTGCACAGCCTTGCGGTCCACCAGCGTCACCTCACTCAGATCGATGTACACTAACCGGTGCAACTCGCGCGCTTCGACAATCGAGTGTTCCAGCTCCGGAATGGCATCCTCGTCAAACTTGCCGTTGAGGGACAAAGTCACTGATGGCTCGCTCGGGTTCCGCGCGCTCACAATTTTGTAATGTGGCTGCAAGCTTCCTAGTCTCCCGAGGGTGCCGGCGCGGGCGTCATGAGTGGTGCGCCGCCGCGCAATCTGCGCAAGAATCGCGAGAGGCGATCCATGTAGAGATATATGACGGGCGTGGTGAACAGCGTGAGACACTGACTCACGATGAGGCCGCCGACAATGGTGATACCGAGTGGCCGCCGCAATTCCGCACCAGTGCCGGTGCCCAGGGCCAGAGGTAACCCGCCCAGCAGCGCTGCCATGGTTGTCATCATGATGGGCCGGAAACGCAAGAGACAGGCCTGAAATACGGCCTCCTCTGGAGACTTACGTTCATGCCGCTCCGCCGAGAGAGCAAAATCGATCATCATAATGGCGTTTTTCTTGACTAAACCGATCAATAGAATGATGCCAATCAAAGCGATCACACTGAGATCGTTCTTGGTGATGATGAGTGCCAGCAGTGCTCCTACTCCGGCTGAAGGCAGCGTGGAAAGAATGGTAATCGGGTGAATCAGGCTCTCATATAGGATGCCGAGGACGATATAAACGGCCGCCAACGCCGAAGCGATCAGGATGGGTTGCGAATCCAGCGAGTCTTGAAACGCCTGTGCCGTGCCTGAGAAGCTTGTGTTGATGGTGGTGGGCACACCGGCGCGTTGTCCGGCTTGTTGGATCGCGTCTACCGCGTCGCCCAATGCGACACCTAGCGCTAGATTGAACGAAATTGTCACAGATGGGAACACCCCAGAGTGATTCACCATCAGCGCGGCGGTGGATGGCCGCATGCTGGTGAAAGCAGCCAGCGGTACGGGAGCGCCGGAAGTGGATGGCGCGTAAACCTGATTGAGCCCCGCTGGCGTTTGCCAGAACTCGGGGCCGACCTCCATAACCACGTAGTATTGGTTCATTGACGAATATGTGGTCGCCACCTCACGCTCGCCGAATGCATCGTAGAGAATGTTATCGATGGCGCTTGGGGTGATGCCAAGGCGGGAGGCCGTTGGACGGTCAATATTCAAACCTGCTTCGAGACCGGCGTCTTGCTGGTCGCTGTTGACGTCGGTGAGTTGCGGCAGCCGGTGCATAACGTTCAACAGGACAGGAGCCCAATGCATGAGATCTTCTAAATTGTCGCTCTGCAAAGTGTACTGATACTGCGCGTTGCTTCGCCGGCCCCCAACCCGCAAATCCTGTGCCGCCTGCAAGAACAGCGTAATGCCTGGAATGGAGTTCATCTTGGGACGCAGCCTGGCAATCACTTCATCGGCTGTGGCTTTGCGTTTGCCCCATGGCCTTAGCGTTAGGAAGCACCGGCCGGTGTTAAGCGTGGTGCCACCGCCGCCGCCGCTGAAGGCCTGAATCGTATCGACGTCGGGATCCTTTTGGGCAATGGCCGACAAACGCGTAATCTTGTCCTGCATTGACTGGAACGAAATGCTTTGATCGCCGATGAAGTTGCCGTTTAACCTGCCGGTGTCTTGCTGCGGAAAGAAGCCCTTCGGCACGATCACAAAGAGATAGACATTCAAGGCCAGCATAGCTATGGCAATAGCCAGCACGATAGCCGAATGGCGCAACACCCAGCGCAGCATGCGCTCATAAGTGCCTATAATGAATTGAAAAATCCGTTCTGTCTTGCGGTACAGCCAGCCGTGTTCGTCTTGATCCTTTAGCAGGCGCGCGCACATCGTGGGAGTAGTGGTAAGCGACACCATCATGGACAAGATGATGGTGACGGAAAGCGTGATGGCGAATTGGCGGAACAGGCGGCCGACCACGCCTCCCATCAGCAAAATGGGAATGAATACGGAAACCAGCGAAATACTAATGGAAAGAACAGTAGGGCCGATTTCGGCGGCCCCGCGCAGAGCCGCTTCCATCGGGCTTAAGCCCTGCTCGCGATGGCGCGTAATGTTTTCCAAGACGACAATCGCATCGTCGACCACAAAACCGCTCGAAATGGTGAGCGCCATGAGCGACAGATTATCGATGCTAAAGCCACACAGGTACATCACGCCGCAGGTGCCGATAATCGACACCGGGACAGCCACACTCGGAATCAAAGTGGCGCGCCCCTCTCGGAGGAACAGAAATACCACAAGGACGACCAGACCTACTGAGATCATCAGCGATCGTTCAACGTCGTGAACTGACGCGCGAATGGTGATAGTTTGATCCAGCGTGACTGTGAGCCTGATAGAGGGATCGATGGCTGCGTTGAGTTGCGGCAGCGCTGCTCTGATGGCATCTACCGTGTCGATAATATTGGCGCCGGGTTGACGGAAAATAATGATCAGCGCGGCGTGTTGGCCGTTGGCGATCCCGAGCGATCTTACTGTCTGCACTGAATCGGTCACTTTCGCAACGTCTTTCAGCCGTACCGCGTCGCCATTTTGATACTTGAGAAGAATCGGCTCGTAATCGACGGCATGGAGCAGTTGGTCGTTCGCACTGATTAGCCAGCGGTGTTTACTGTCGGAAAAGCTGCCTTTGGCTTGATTAGCGGTTTGGGCGGCGATGGCTGTTCTCACATTCTCGAGACTGAGTCCGTAATGATTCACCTGAGTGGGATTGAGATCCACCCGAACAGCCGGGGCCGAACTCCCACCGACAATCACTTGGCCGACTCCGCGAATTTGCGAGATGCGCTGCATCAAAACGGTGGAGGCGGCGTCGTAAAGTTGCGGTGGCTTGAGTTTGGCCGAGGTTAGCGCAATGATCATAATCGGTGCGTCAGCCGGATTTACTTTACGATAAGTAGGATTACTGGGAAGATCGGTAGGTAGATAGCCGCGAGCAGCGTTAATAGCCGCTTGAACGTCGCGCGCCGCAGCATCAATGTTACGATTCAAATCGAATTGCAGGGTGATGCTGGTCTGGCCCAGCGAACTGGACGAGGTCATTTCCGTGACGGCGGAAATTCGCCCGAACTGGCGCTCCAAGGGAGTGGCCACCGAAGACGCCATGATTTCAGGGCTGGCTCCCGGCAGCGATGCCTGTACTGAGACGGTGGGGAAATCCACCTGCGGCAACGGGGAAACCGGCAGCAGATTGAACGCGACCGCGCCCGCCAAGCCGACCGCGATCGTGAGCAGCGCCGTGGCCACTGGGCGATGAATGAAGGGCGAAGAGAGGCTCATGGTTAGTCGCCCTGCGCCGGTGCGTGTTCCAGACCAGCAGTCGCGGTCCTAACACCTTGTTCTCTGCCGCGTCCTGAGATTCTTCGTGCTATACCGTCGAAAAATAGATAAATGACGGGAGTAGTGTAGAGCGTGAGCAACTGACTCAGTAGCAACCCTCCTATGATGGTGATACCCAGCGGGCGCCGCAGTTCGGAGCCGGTGCCGCGGCCAAAGGCGAGCGGTACAGCGCCCAGCAGGGCGGCCATAGTGGTCATCATGATGGGGCGAAAGCGCAAGAGGCAAGCTTGGAAAATGGAATCATAGGGCGTCTTCCCTTCCTTACGTTCGGCTTCCAGAGCGAAGTCAATCATCATAATGGCGTTTTTCTTTACGATGCCAATAAGGAGCACGATGCCTATAATCGCTACCACCGTCAACTCCTGCCGGCAAACCATCAGAGCCAACAGGGCACCTACTCCGGCAGAGGGAAGCGTGGAAAGAATGGTAATGGGATGAATATAACTTTCGTAGAGTACGCCCAACACAATGTAGACGGTAACGAGCGCCGCCAGAATCAGCAACGGTTCATTGGTGAGAGAGGCCACGAAAGCTTCGGCAGTTCCCTGGAAGGACGACTGCATGGCGGGCGGAGGGGGAAGCTCCTTTTCCACTTCCTTAATGGCATCCACCGCTTCTCCAAGTGCCGCATTTGGTGCAAGGTTGAAGGACACGGTGGTGGCTGGAAACTGCCCGATGTGACTAATGAGGATGGGCATGGACGAATTCTTGAAACTTGTAAATGCGCTCATGGGTACCGGCGAGCCGGTTGTTGACATGAGATAAATGCTCTGGAGGTTTTCCGGATTGACTCGAAATAGAGGAGGAACTTCGAGAATTACGTGATACTGATTGAGCTGGGTGAAAAGTGTGGAGATTTCGCGCTGACCGAAGGCATCATAGAGCGTATTGTCGATGGTTGAAGGCGTGATCCCGAGGCGGCTGGCCGTTTGCCGGTCGATACTTAACGCGAGTTCCTTGCCATTCGTTTGCAGGTCGTTAGCGACGTCGGCCAGCTCCGGTAGCTCCTTCAGCCGTTCGGTGAATTTGGCTGCGTAGGCATTGAGTTCATTGGCGTTCGGATCTTCAATGCTGTATTGAAATTCCGTGCGGCTCACGATATCTTCCACCGTCAAATCCTGCACCGGCTGCATGTACAGTGTGATGCCCTCGATCTTGGCGAGCTGCGGCTGCAAACGCCGTATAATATCGGAAGCGCTGCCGTTGCGCTCTTCAATGGGCTTCAAGTTGATTTGAATGCGGCCCGAGTTGAGAGTCGTGTTGACGCCGTCGACGCCGATGAAGGAAGAGAGGCTCTCCACTGCCGGATCTTTGAGAATCACGGTAGCCAGGCGCTGCTGCAGATTGGTCATCTCGGTGAAGGAAACGCTCTGATCTGCTTCGGAAACACCTTGAATCTCCCCAGTGTCCTGCACTGGAAAGAACCCTTTTGGAATGACGACGTAAAGATAGACGGTCAGGCCTAACGTGGCGGCGGCTACCAGTAGGGTGATGGTCTGAAAGCGCAGGACAAACTCCAAAGTTGTGCCATAGAGTGAGATGACCTTTTCAAAAACGGCTTCCGACGCCTTATACAGGCGGCCTTCTTTCGCCGCTTCCTTATGCCTTAGCAGCTTGGCGCACAGCATGGGGGTGAGTGTCAACGACACTACCGCCGAGATGATGATGGTGACGGCCAGTGTGACGGCGAACTCCCGAAAGAGGCGGCCTGTAATGTCACCCATGAAGAGCAGAGGAATCAGAACCGCAATCAGCGAGACAGTGAGTGAAATGATGGTAAAGCCGATCTGTTCAGCGCCTTTGAGCGCGGCTTGGAGTGGCGCCTCACCTTCCTCCACATACCTCATGATGTTTTCGATCATCACGATGGCGTCGTCTACCACAAAACCGGTTGAGATGGTAAGTGCCATGAGTGTGAGATTGTTTAGGCTGTAGCCCAACATATACATGGCGGCAAAGGTTCCGACCAATGAGAGCGGAACCGCCACACTGGGAATAAAGGTGGCGGCCAGGTTCCTGAGAAAGACAAAAATCACCATAACCACCAGCGCAATACAAATCAGGAGCTCAACCTCAACGTCTTCCACTGAGGCGCGCACGGTGATCGTTCGATCAGTTAAAGTTGTGACGTTAATGGCTGCCGGGATAGTGTTCTTGAGTTTGGGCAAGAGCGCATTGATGCGGTCTACCACTTGAATGATGTTGGCCCCGGGTTGCCGTTGAATGTTTACGATCACCGCGGGCGTTTCGTTTCGCCAGGCAGCGAGCTTTTCGTTTTCAATGCCGTCCACTACGCGGGCGACATCTTTAAGCTTGACAGGCGATCCGTTCTTATAAGCCACCACTACGTCCTTGTAGTCTTTGGCTGTTAACAATTGGTCATTGGCGTTGATTTGAAAATCCTGATGCGGACCGTCGAAGCTTCCTTTGGCGGCATCCAGGCTGGTGCTCGTCAGCGCGGTTCGTAGATCCTCCATGCCTAGACTGTAGGAAGCCAATTGCGATGGATTAGCTTGGATGCGCACAGCAGGCTTTTGGCCGCCGCTAATGGTGACAGCGCCCACGCCTGAAAGTTGGGCGATTTTCTGCGCCAGCCGAGTGTCGGCGTAATCCTCCAATTGCTGCAGAGGCATATTGGTGGCCGTCAAAGCCAGCGTAAGAATGGGCGCATCGGCCGGATTCGTCTTGCTGTAGATAGGAGGCAGCGGCAGATCGGTCGGCAGAAACGTTTGCGCAGCATTGATAGCGGCTTGCACCTCCTGTTCGGCCACATCGATGTTAAGGCTGAGTGCAAATTGCAAAGTGATGACCGATGCACCCTCCGAACTCGTCGAACGCATCTGATTTAAGCCCGGCACTTCGCCGAGCTGTCTTTCGAGAGGCGCGGTAATCGCTGACGCTGTCACGTCCGGGCTGGCGCCGGGATAGAACGTGACAATCTGCATGGTGGGGTAATCCACCTCAGGCAAGGCGGACACGGGCAGCTGTTTGTAAGCCACAATGCCGACCAACAAAATGGCGCACATCAGCAGCGACGTGGCCACCGGCCGCAGAATAAACGGGCGTGACGGGCTCACTGCTTGTGCCCTTTATGTGCCGCCGGCGCGCTATCTGGCGGAGCCTTCCCCTGCGCGCCACGCGGCTGCCGTACACTCACCTTGGTGCCGTCTTGTAATTTGTCGAATCCGTCGGTTACGAGAGTTTCGCCTGGCTCGACGCCTGTCACGGCGGATTGTAAACCATCAGTGGTGAGCACGGTGACCGGGCGCGACTTCACAGCTTTCGTATCAGTGTCAATTACATAAACATAGGAAGCGTCGTTGTTGCGTTGCAGCGCAGCGCTGGGAACGATATTTGCGTTCTTGAGGGTTCTCACTAACAGCCGCGCGTTAACAAATTCATTGGGAAATAAGTGATTATCAGTGTTGGGGAATTCAGCGCGGAGCTTTACGGTTCCCGAACCGACGTCAATCTGGTTATCCAGCGTGAGTAGCGTTCCTTTCGCCAACAATGTGCTGTTGTCGCGTTCAAACGCGTCCACTTCCAACTTGTGACCGGCCCGAACCTGCGCCACAACCTCGCTGATGAAGTCCTCGGGAATTGCAAAATTACAGTGATTGGTTGGAGCTGGGTAATGCTCAGCAAAGCCGCGGTGCCATTGGCGGGCACAATATTGCCGGGATCTACCAGGCGCAATCCAACGCGCCCGTCGATAGGCGAGGTGATTCGGGTGTAATCCACATTTACTTTAGCTGCGTCGACGTTCCCTTGATCGAGCTTGACTGTACCTTCGTCTTGATTCACCAGCGCTTGCTGGGTGGCCAATGTCTGCTCGGGAATGGCGTGCTGGGCGAAAGCGGCAGTATAGCGGTCAAGATCTGTGTGGGCATTCTTCAATAGCGCCTGGTCCCGCTCCAGCTGTCCTTCCGCTTGTTCAACGGCGGCGGTGTAAGGCCGCGGATCAATCACGGCTAAGACGTCGCCTTTGTGGACGAGCTGACCTTCGCGGTAATCCACCTCCATCAGTTGCCCGGCGACCCGGCTGGTGATGGACACGGTGTAGGTTGCGGTCACCGTTCCGATATTGCTGATATAGATCCCCATGTCGCCTTGCTTGACTGTTTCGGCCGCTACGGGAATGGGGCCGCCGCCCGCGCCCTTGCCGCCCTTTTTGCCGCTGCCCTTCGCCGCAGTGGCGCTCGTGCCTCGTCGCGATAACAAATAACCGCCCCCCAGGAGCAGCGCCAAGACGACGACCCAGGTAACCCAATGGCTCCCGGACTTGTGGTCGACGGGCTTAGACTCCACACTCACCACTTCGCTCTTAAGGCTTGACGGACGATTCGATTCGGAGATCATAGGGACAAATTCGACTATGAACCAAGAGGAGGGGGTGCACTACTGCCAAAAGAAAGATGGCTCGCTATGCCATTTGGCATAGTACTCGCTGGCTTTGCCAGCTCATGAGACACTGTTTGTTTTGTTGGAGGATGCTGGATGAGTCAGTTTCAAAATCGGCTGCCCGGTATTCCGGATGTCGAATCGCCCCTCTTTGACCTGATTTTCAGAGAAAAGAACGTTTCCCCGGAAACGAAGACGCTGGCCCAAAATCTCCGGCGCGATGGTTTCGTGGTCATCGATTTTCCGGATGCGGATTTCGACAAGCTCGCCGACACCATTATCAATAAACTGGATAGCCGCTACGATTGGGCTGGTTGGCACAGCGGAACCAACCGCAACCTGCGTGTACAGGATGCCTGGCGGGATGTGCCCGAGGTGCAACGCCTTGCCTCGAATCGGACGATCCTGCAACTGCTGGCCGATTTATATGGCCGCCCGGCATTTCCTTTTCAAACGCTCAACTTTCCGGTGGGTACCCAGCAGCATTTTCATACCGATAGCGTGCATTTCAGTTCCTGTCCGGAACGCTTCATGGTTGGGGTGTGGGTGGCTTTGGAAGATATTGATTCCGACAACGGCCCGCTCATTTACTATCCGGGATCACACAGCTTACCCATTTACACAAATGAACAGCTTGGGGTGAATCCGGAATTTTCAACCGATCCATCCAGCCACTATGGCCTTTTCATGCAGGCTTGGGAGCAAATCGTGGAATCTCTGAGTCTTAAGCCCTTGCAATTCCACGCTAAGAAAGGTCAAGCACTCATCTGGGCGGCCAATCTTTTGCATGGCGGCGCAGCGCAAAACGACCTAAAACGCACCCGCTATAGCCAAGTCACTCACTATTACTTCCAAGGTTGTTGTTATTACACGCCGCTGCATTCTGTTCCTTTCTTAGGCCCTATCAACTACCGCGAGATTGCAGATATTTCTAGCGGGCAGCAAATGCCGAACATCATTTCGGGCCGAATCGTTTCTAAAACACAAATCGAACACGCGAAAAAGATGTCACAGTCGACGCCCGAGTTGCCCAAGGGATTTGATGCCAAAGCTTATTTGAAAGCCAATCCGGATGTAAAGCGCGCCAAGGTCGATGCTGTGCAGCATTGGCTCACCCATGGTTACAAAGAAGGACGGCCGCTGCGTTAATCCTGGGGGCTGATACTGGAGGCAGATGCGTGTTTGGCAGACAATCCGTGCCTCTGAACTGAGTTGGCACAGCCACCAGGAAGCTTACGCGGCATTGGTGCTCTCGGGAGGTTATGAAGAGGCTGGGGATTGCGGTCGCTTCCTTGTAGAATCAGGCGATGTCATTTTCCATGGTCCCTTTGAGGTCCATGTAGATCGCATGTTTTCGAGAGGCACGGTGCTGCTCAACCTCCCCCTGCCAGAACAAGCTGTCTATCATTCGGGGAAGGCGCGGGTGGCAGATTTCGATTCTGTAGTCCGGACCGCTGAGAGAAACACCCGTGATGCGGCAGAGATGCTGCTTTTCTCGGCACATGCCGAGGAACTAACAGCTAAAGACTGGCCGGATCAGTTGGCGATTGCTTTGATGGAGAATCCTTCTCTGAAGCTATGCCAGTGGGCCGAGCAGATGGGACTTGCGCCGTGGACTGTATCGCGCAGTTTCCGCAAGCTATTTGGTGTTTCGCCAGAAGCCTTTCGCGCGCGAGTTCGCGCACGTCAAGCATGGAAGCTGATTCAGAATACACAGGAACCGCTGGCGAAAATTGCGGTGAACCTCGGTTTCGCCGACCAATCCCACATGACTCGCGGTGTGAAGCAACTCACAGACTTCAGCCCGAAGATGTGGCGTGTTGCTGCAAATGGATTCACGACCTGATGGCCCCAGGCCGGGTAAAACTGTGTTATGCATCGATTCGTTCGACTTGTCCTATGGCTTGCTCTATTGTGCACAACGCTTCCGCCTTTATCAGCGCAAGCGGTAAAGTTTCACGCAAACACTGACTGGCAACTTAAGCCATCACTCAAGTACGATGCGCTGTGTCTGCTGAATGTGCTGAGCGGCGATCCCTATTATCTACACTACTATCAAGCCGAATACGATCGCTTTCATTCTCTTTTTACCCCAGGCGAGCAGGCGGCGTTCGTCCGACTCAAACAAGTCCTCAAAGACGATGGCGGCGGGATCGTTTCGGCAACTCTGACTCTCTATTACTCGGCTGTCGGCGATGAGACGCTGGCGGATATGATTCGTACAGCGCATGATAGTTCCGCCATGGAGACAGCTCTCAGGAAGACGCCATACTGGAGCGAGGATGACTGGAAGAGCTATAAGAAGGCCCAACCGGCCCTTGAAGTGGCGCTGCGCGCTCTAGACCGGGTTGGATTCATGGCGTATTGGATGCAGACAGCAAAGCCCAAGGTTGAGAAGCGCATGGCGGAACTTGCTCCGGAACTGCCGCGCTACAACATAGTTCCGGCAATCGAGAAACTTCTTGGGTTCGCGCTGCCATCGCAAACGATCACCGTCTACCTCTTGAACTACTCAGAACCACATGGGATTCGAATTACAGGACTTCGCTTCCTGACCCATGTTTCGTATCCATTCCGCATCGTGCTTCACAACGCGATCCACGAAACTATGCATCCACCCTACGACATGAGTGATCTTGCCGTGCGGAAGGCTATCGGCTTACTTGGGAGCGATCCATTGATCGCCGACAAAGTTCAGCACCACGATCGCTCTTTTGGCTACAACACTGCGAGTGGCTATATCGAGGAGGACTCGGTTCAGGCGCTGGAGGAAATAGTTAGCGAGCAGTTCGGCATAGGCCGGAATGCGTGCGAATACTGGCGGCAGCAGGACGGGGGAATGCATGTGCTCGCCGCCGCAATTTACGTCGATTACAAGGAGGCGCTAGCCCAACACACCGAAACGTATTCGCGCTGGTTTGCAAAGGCTGTCACAGATGGGCAGCTTCGTGGGAGTCGCCTACAGGATACCGTCAAGAACTTCTTTTCGTCCGCACAATGTAAAACAGCTGATCTGATCCGACCATAATGTCCTTTATCGTGCACGGCTATTTCAACTACTCTAACCATCCGTGCTGCAATCACTTCGCAATTCCTTTAGGCAGGGCTGCCTTAGTTGTGCGCTTTCTATTGGGAGGCAGGTAATGGAATCGAACGAGATAAATATTGTCACCCTTGCCGTGTTTGGCAACCTTTAGTAGGTCGATCAACCCGAGGAAACCTGACTCCCTGGCCAGTTGGGGCGTGATATCCGGGAAGCCGATCGGCTCGATGGAATCGATCTCGATTTCCCCCTCTTCCATCCGATAGCGAGAGCCGACTTTGACGTGGGGGCGCGTCCAGATTCGCACGCTGCAAGTGATATCGCCGCGCCGAACTCCGTCCCGCAGCCGCTTGGTGAATACCATAGAAAGAGTTTACAGAGACTCCTGATCTGGAGAAATTGCGATTGCGGGTTTGTACACGAACAGTGAACCGTTGGTTGGGAGTTCGAGTAGGCAGTCCTTTGGGCGCTTACGCTTCCGGCTCCGTTTGAATCGCACGCTTGGTGAATAGCATATCCAGTAACTCCGGCATCTTAAGAAGCGCCATATAGAAGTTTTAGCGAATGGTACAGAATACTATCAAAATAGGCATGAAAGGCTTGATCCAGCGGCGCCATTGTTCCCGAAAGGCCACGCTGGCAGTTTGCTTGCTCGCCGCGGCGCAATTGTATGCGCTAGATTCCACTAAAACGCTCACGCAATATGCGCATCGGATTTGGGGTCAGGAAGAAGGGCTGCTGCAGCCCACAATCTATTCCATTCTGCAAGGCCACGATGGATTTTTGTGGCTGGCCACGCAAGATAGCCTAATCCGCTTTGATGGGATTCATTTTCGGGAATTTGAAGGTGCTGCCGAAGCGGGTCTGCAGCGCACGCTGATCCGTTCGCTCGCCGAAGACGCCCAAGGCGATTTGTGGGTAGCGTCTTTAGGCGGCGGCGCCGTTCGTATCCGGCATGGCAGCGAAGTTCGGCGCTTCACCACCAAAGAAGGAATGCCCGCTGATGACGTATTCTGCGTGGTGCCGGATACAGCGGGTTCAACTTGGGTTTGCACGCCTCGCGGATTGGTAAGCATCGGCAAAGAGGGAAAGCTGCGGATTTACTCGACAGCCGATGGCCTGCCTAGCAATCAAATTCGCGAAACCTGCATCGCGGCCGATGGCACGCGTTGGGTGGCGGGTCTGGATTTCGGCCTGGGTTCTTGGGATGGAACTCGCTTTAAGCGTGCGGCCGCCCTGCGGCCGGGCGAAAGTATTTCCGCTCTGCAATGCGCCAAGAACGGCAGCGTTTGGGCCGGTACGCCGGATGGCGCCGTCGAAATCAACGGAAACGGAATTCGCCGCCTGACTTCGGCCGACGGTTTACCCGATAACGAAGTTCTGTCTTTGCTGGAGGGTCCCGACGGGACGATCTGGATTGGCACGAACGATGGCATAACGCGCGTTCGCGGGAACGATCTCAGCGTCTACCGCACGCGCGACGGACTTTCTCACAGCGTGGTTCTTTCGCTGTATCTCGATCGCGAGGGCAGCTTGTGGGCCGGCACAAAAGACGGGCTCGATCAATTCACCGATGGCAAAGTGACGCCTTATTCAATTAACGAAGGGCTAGTAAGCAACGATGCCGGCCCGGTGCTCGAAGACAATGCCGGGCGCCTCTGGGTGGGAACGTTGGGTCACGGGCTCAATCTTTTCGACGGGCGCCATTTTCGCGGGCTAACGAAGAAAGACGGTTTGCTGGATAACTACATTCTCAGCCTGCAAGTCGATCGCTCGGGCGATCTCTGGGTGGGTTCCAAGGGCGGTTTGAACCGCCTGCGCGGTGGCAAAGTGGTGGCGTCGTTCACCGAGCGGAATGGCCTTTCGGGGCCCGAAGTGCGTGCCCTTTCGGTGGATACCCAAGGCGTTCTTTGGGCAGGCTCGAACCGCGGACTCGATCGCTTCGATGGAAGCCGCTTTCAGCATGTGGCGCTCGCGTCACCTGGCGGGATTGTGGCACTAAATGCGGGACGTGCGGTCCGTTTGTTCATCAGCACCGACTCAGCAGGCTTCTCCTATCTAAAAGACGGAAAAGAGCTTCGCTATTCGCTTGATGTCACGCACCCGGTGGTGTGTTCCTATATCGATGTCGATCGCAGAGAAGCGTGGCTGGGCACAAACGGCTCAGGTTTACTGCATTGGAAGAACGGGGTAGTGACGCGGCTGCGCGTGAAGGATGGTTTATTCGACAATCGCATTTACAGTGTCTTGCGCGACGACGCCGGCAGTTTTTGGATGGCTTCGAGCAAAGGAATTTTCCGCGTCAGTGAGCGGGACATCGACGATTTCAGCAGCGGCAAACTACGCTATGTCACCAGCATTCCGTTCAGCACAGGACAATTGCGCTTTGAGTGCCGCTCCGGCGTGCAGCCTGTGGCGTGCCGGACGCGCGATGGGCGCTTGTGGTTTTCGACAACCAACGGCTTGGTAATGCTCGATCCGCTGCACTTGGCCGGCAACGCCACACCGCCGCCGGTGCAGATTACTTCGATTGTGGTGAACGGGCAACGGCGGGAAGCGCTGCCGGGTCTGCATTTGCAGCCAGCGGAACGAAACCTGGAGGTGCGTTATGCCGGGTTGAGTTTCGTCTCGCCTGAGAAAGTGACCTTCCGCTACATGCTGGACGGCTTCGATAAAACGTGGACCGATGCCGGTTCCCGGCGCGAGGCTTTTTTCACGAATCTCCCGCCGGGCCATTTCCACTTTCGGGTGATGGCACGAAATGCCGATGGCGTTTGGAGCAGTAATGACGCGGCTCTTAGTTTCACCGTCGATCCGCGCCTCTATCAGCGGGGTTGGTTCTTTCCCGCTATCGGCGTGTTGATTGCCGGCATTGTTGCGGCGATGGTGCGTTTCCGCATCGCGCGCATCAAGCATCGTTTTGACGAAGTTCTAGCGGAGCGCAGCCGGATCGCGCGCGAATTGCACGATACTCTGTTGCAGGGGCTGTCGGGCATCACCATGCAGTTGCAGGCGGTTTGGACCAAGCTACCGTCCTCCAAAGAGCGCACGATGCTGGGAGAAATCATTCAAGACGCGGCGCGCTGCTCCACGGAAGCGCGGCAATCATTGTGGGGTCTGCGGACCATTGGCGTCGGTTCGCTTGATTTTTCCGGCAAACTCCAGAAACTGGTGCGCGATGTGGCCGAGCGTGGCAAGCTTACTCCGCTGCTGCGCCTCAACCCCGTTTCGCTCGCCGAATCGCCGGAGGTGGAATATCAGCTTCTCTGCATTGCGCAGGAAGCGATGAACAATGTGGTGAAACACGCCGGTGCGCGGCGACTGGAGGTGCAACTCGATCAAACCACCGCGCAAATCGCCCTGTCGATTAAAGACGATGGCGTGGGTTTCGATGCCCAGCGCCCCCGATTTGGCCACTTTGGCATGGTCGGCATGGAGGAGCGCGCACGCGAAATTGGCGCGAATTTAGCCATTGACACTAAGCTGGGGCAGGGAACTACCCTGTCCGTGGTGGTTCCGCTCAAGCGCCCTGGGAGGATTGAGGAAGTTGACGCGCCCGGCAAGATGGAGCATCTGATTGGTTAGCACTTTGGTTGAGCGGGCATGATGGAGCAGGCAACACCCATTCGTATTCTTTCGGTGGACGATCATGATTTGGTCCGCAAGGGCTTGGCCGCGATCCTTTCGATTGAAGCAGATTTGGAATTGGTGGCCGCCGCGAGTTCGGGCGCTGAAGCACTTCAATTATTTCGCCAACATTTGCCGGATGTGACGCTGATGGACTTGCGCTTGGCTGACATGAGCGGCAGCGAAGTGACGGTGGCGATTCGCCACGAATTTCCAGATGCGCGCATCATAGCGCTGACGTCGTATGATGGCGACCAGGACATCTATCGCGCGCTCGAAGCCGGCGTGCGGGGATACTTGTTAAAGGAAATGGTTCACACCGAAGTGGTGAAGGCCATTCGCGTTGTGCATGCCGGCAAACGCTTCATTCCAGCGGAAGTGGCGCAACAGTTAACCGGCTTTTTCCCTGACGTTGCGTTGACTCCGCGCGAGGTGGAAGTCCTGAGCCTGGTGGCGCGCGGATTAGGCAACAAAGAGGTGGGGGATATTTTGGGCACGGCGCCTGGTACGGTTAAGGCGCATGTTCAAAATATCCTGAGCAAACTGGGCGCGAAAGACAGGACGCATGCCGTGACTATTGCTTTGCGTCGCGGCATCATCCATTTGCATTCGCCGGGAATTGCTTCTTCGCTGCTGAATAACTAAGCGGCTCGAAAGCCGCCTTGCAGCCAAGAATGGCCGCCCCACAAGGATCAATCGACGAAAATGCCGCTGACGACGGCGTTCGCGCCGCCGGTGTGGGTAACTTGAATGACCACATTGCCCTTGATGTTCCACACGGCATATTCGCCGTTATGGAAACCTGCGTAGGTCTCGCTGTTGAGAATGGCATGGCTGTTGGCGTCTGAGATAGAGATGGTCTGGGTGCGAACCGTGCTATCCCAATCAACCAGATAGAGGGCGATTCGGTGCGTGTTTCCATCGGTAAGGTTCAGGTTGATGTTGAAGCTGCTGGACGCATGCGAATAGTAACAGGTGGCTGTGCGGGTTGACGCGCCGCTGGATGTCTGTAGGGCTCGCACATCGGTTGTCGAAGCCGCCCAGGTATAGAGACTATCTGCGGTGAAGCTTACGCTTGCGAAGGAAGGAGGATCACTGAGATCGTTCGCAATAAGTTCTCCATGGGAGCCATATTTGCCTGTCCAAGTGCCTTGGGTCGTTGTATCAAGACCCACATATTGAACGGATGATGCGCCAGGCCAATTGCTGACCAGATTGTATGCGTTCACACTGCCTATACCTGTTGCAAAGTCCCAGCCGTTAGCGGTCCCGTATGCCGGCAGCAAAGTACTGGATGAAGTGGACAAAACTCCGACAACGAGTGAAAAGCCGCTGCCGCTGGAACCGTAACAGTCTACTGAGGCGCACGGCATGTCCATATCGCCCTGGGTAATGTCATAAAAAGTACATGAGCTTTTGGGGGCGCCACTCGATAAACAACTGCTATTTCCCGCCGAGCCATACTCTGCTGCTGCGAGTTTATAGTAGTTAGGATTGGGATTGCCCCAATGGCTCCCGGTGCTCTGATTGATGAGCGCCTGAATGCCCGCCATGATGGGTGAGGCGAAGGATGTGCCGCCCGCGGCCGCCCAAGTGCTGGGATCGCCCGAGCAGGAAGATCCGCCGTTGGCGGTATCGCTCCAGCAAAAGATGTAGTTGTGACCCCAATCGCTGCCATCGGAGGCGAACAAGGAGACATCCGGGATATCACGAACTCCATCGTTAGGATTGCCGAAGAGTCCGGCTTGCCAACTCGGCTTGGCGTATCCTTTGCAGCTTCCACTCACCACACCGCTGACGGAAGGCGAGCCGGTGGCGCACGCGCTAGGGCCTCCGCTACCTCCGGCGACGCTCAGAATATTTGTGAAGTAAGTATAGAAGCTATTGCAAAATCCGCTCGGACCCCACGATTGTGAATAGCCGAAAGAAGAGGCGAGCAAGGCGCCGGCGCACGAATCGTTCCAGGGAATCTCGGGGATGTAGGACTTGGCGGATTCAAAAGTGGCCGTGTTGGTTGAATTCCAATAGGTGCTGTTCGTCCCCGCATAGGTATCGCTGAAGTCTGTGCCGCCGACGGCAACATTGTACGGTGTAGAGGCGAGCGCACTCACACTCACGCCGTCGGAAGCATAGCTGTTGCCGGCATCACAGCTGGCCGCACCTTCATCGCCGGCGGCGACGAAAACCGAAACGCCCTCGGCCGCGGCCTGTTGATAGGCGGCAAGGTACGTTGCATTGGAGGCGGCGCCATTCTCCGCTTCGCACTCGCCGTAGCTGATGCTCACGAGCGAAGGGGGCGTGCCGGTATTCAGCAGATTTTGCAGAGCGATCAAGCCGCCGAACGTGGTGGTCGTGTCGCTGCACGATGCCAGTTCAATCGCGGCGTTAGGTGCGGCGGCACTGGCCCATTCCGCATCGAGAATTGCCTCACCGTCGTTTTCGGCCACCACGCCTGGATTGGAACAGTTATCAGGATGAACCTGAGTGAACGAGCCGGAGGTATAACCTGAAAGACCAAATGTGCTTCGAAAGGTAGTCCAGTCGCTTGTGCTGTAAACATTGGTGTCTTCAATCACGACAATGGTCTGCCCCTTGCCGGTTATGCCTTTCGCGAACAATGGATTCAAATTGTAGATGGTCGCCAAATCGCCTGGAACGACGGCTTCAGTCGATCCGAAATACGAACTGATGGTGAATTTGGGTCTATCTTTCCTCATGGCATGCGGCCTGAAGTCATTCAGCGATGTGATGCCGGCGATGGCGGGAGCGAGGGCTGCGGGAATTTGTGGATCGCGCATGTTGGCCATGTGCCGCTCGCCGTTTACCTCGAGGTTGTGGATTTCGGTTCGGAATGCGCGGGCTACCTGCCCTGCCGTTCCCGAGAAATCCACGGTCATCTTATTGAGATAAACGCGATTGATCAGAAAGCCTTGCGATTGCAACCAGTTGGTAATCGCATCCAAATCGCTTTGCGCCAACCCGAACTTCTCGCCGAATTCGGCGGCCGTCAACCATTCGTGGTAACTGGGCGAGCTGGGATCTTGCAGATCCTTCTCATACTGCTCGAGCGCCTGCTCCATCTCAGCGGGGCGCTGCAGTTGGAGCAGCATGTGCTCCAAAGGCAAACTATCGGAAACGCGCCCGCGATCATTAGCGGAATTCGCGGCAGCGCGCGTGTTTCCAAACAGCGTCACACGCTTTTCATTGTCAACAGACTGCGTGATCAGCGCACGCTTGGAAGCGGAATCGACGTTCTGCGGGTAGGCGTGGGAGATGCATAGCGCGGCCAGCAAAAGAGTGGAAGGGAAGGGATGGCGAAGCATGGTGTCCTTTTTGAAAGTCGTCAGGTGCATAGTCGAATCGACGGCCATTCCGTTGCATTGATTATTCTCGCAGAGTGAAAAAACTTCAGGAAGTCAGGCGCGCAGGACGGGCGGGTGACCGCGAATAGTTCTTGGTTGCAAGAAAAACTCAATCGACGAAAATGCCGCTGACGACGGCGTTTGCTCCGCCGGTGTGGGTCACTTGGATCAGCACGTTCCCTTTTATGTTCCAAATGGCGTATTCACCATTATGGAAACCTGAGTAGGCCTGAGTGCTGAGAACCGCCTGGCTGTTGGCATCCAGGATTGAGATTGTCTGGGTGCGAACGGTACTATCCCAATCGACCAGATACAGCGCAATCCTATGCGTGTTTCCGTCGGTAAGATTCAGGTTGATTGTGAAACTACTGGTCGCATGAGAGAAGTAACAAGTGGCGGTTCGGGTGGACGCGCCGCTGGACGTCTGTAGGGCTCTCACATCGGTTGTGGAAGCCGCCCAGGTATACAGGCTGTCTGCGGTGAAGCTGACGGTTGCGAAGGAAGGCGGGTCGTTCAGGTCGTTGGCAATGAGTTCTCCATTGGAACCATATTTGCCAGTCCAGGTACCCTGAGTTGTTGTGTCGAGGCCTGTATACGTCGCCGAGGCGGCGGACGTTGCGGCCTTCCAAGTGTTGACAAGATTAGCGGCATTGACCGTGCCGATTCCTGTTGCGAAGTCCCAGCCACTGCCGGTGCCGTAAGCCGGCAACAGGGAACTGGATGAGATAGACAGGTCGCCATAAACGATTGATGCACGGCGGCCAGATCCGCTGGTGCTGGAGCCATAACACTGGGTTGTTCCGGCGCACACCATATCCATGTCGCCCAGCGTCACGTCGTAGAAGGTGCACGACGTGCTGGTGACATCGTTCGAGAGACAAGCGCTGTTCCCGGCCGTTCCATATTCAGCAGCGGCAAATTTGTAATAGTAGGGGTTCGGGTTTCCCCAGCGGGTGCCGGTGCTCTGATTGACCAGCGCTTGCATACCGGCCATGATGGCCGAGGCAAAAGAGGTTCCACCGGCGCCGGCCCAGGTGCTGGGAGCGCCCGAGCAAGAAGCTCCTCCGTTGCGAGTATCGCTCCAGCAAAACACATAGTAATGGCCCCAGATGCCATTGGAGGCGAATAATGAGACATCCGGGATGTCGCGAACACCATCGTTCGGATTGCCGAAAATTCCCGCCTGCCAACTGGGTTTCGGATAGCCGGCGCAACTTCCGCTGACAACGCCGCTGGTAGAAGGAGTGCCGGTGGCGCAGCCGCTTGGACCTCCGCTTCCGCCGACAACAGTCACGTAATATTCCTTGCCGAGAGCGCTATTACAGAAGCCATCCGCACCCCACGACTGGGAATAGCCAGAATATGTTGTAAGTAGAGCGCTGGCGCAGGAATCGTTCCAGGGAATTTCGGGAATGTACGACTTTGCCGATTCGAAGGTGGAGGTATTGGTCGCATTCCAATAAGTGCCGTTAGTTCCTGCGTAGGAATCGCCGAAATCCGTTCCTCCCACCGCAACATTGTAAGGCGTGGAAGCGAACGCGCTCACGCCGATACCGTGTGTGGCATAGTCGGCGCCGGCGTCGCAGCTGGCCGCACCTTCGTCGCCGGCGGAAACAAAGACGGAGACACCTTCTGCGACTGCCTGCTGGTAAGTCGCAGAATAGGTTGCATTAGCCGCGGCGCCATTCTCCGCTTCGCACTCGCCGTAGCTGATACTGACAAGAGCAGGCGGCGTGCTGCTCGCATTCAACAGATTTTCGAGAGCGAGCAAGCCGCCGAAGGTGGTATTGGTATCGCTGCACGAGGCCAATTCAATCGCGGCATTTGGCGCGGCCGCGCTAGACCACTCGGCATCCAGAATCGCCTCGCCATCGTTTCCAGCGACGACTCCAGGATTCGAACAGCTGCCGGGATGCACCTGAGTGAACGTGCCAGAGGTGTAACCGGATAGCCCAAGCGTGCTGCGAAACGTCGTCCAGTCAGCCGTGCTGTAAACGTTGGTATCCTCAATGACGACAATGGTCTGTCCGGTGCCGGTGATGCCCGCGGAGAACAGCGGATTCAGGTTGTAGATGGCCGCCAAGTCGGCTGGAACCACTGCTTCATAGGTGCTGCCGTCTGAGGTGAATGTGTAACTGGCTCGCGGCTTATTCATGGGACGCGGCATGAAGTTGTGCAAGGAAGTAATGCCCACCACCGCTGGCGCTAAAGCCAAAGGAATTTGCGGATCGCTCATATTGGCGATATGCATCTCTCCGTTCACTTCCAGATTATGGATTTCGGTTCCAAATGCTTGACGCACCTGGCCCGCAGTGCCGGAGAACGCGATGGTCATCTTATTCGCGTACACTTGATCGACCACGAAACCCTGCGATTCGAGCCAACTTGTAATGGCATCAATATCAGTCTGCGCTAAGCCAAAGTTTTCGCCCAACTGAGCGGCGGTTAACCATTGGTGATATTTAGGGGAAGCCGAGTTTTGAAGATCGCTCAGATACTGCGCGAGCGCCTGCTCTAACTCCGCGGGACGCCGCAATTGAAGCAGCATATGTTTTAAAGGCAAACTGTCCGAAACGCGGCCGCGATCATTGGCGGAATTGGCCGCAGCGCGGGTATTTCCGAACAAAGTCACGCGCTTTTCATTGTTTACTGCCTGCGTGATCAACGCCCGCTTGGCAGGGATGGAATCGATTTTCTGCGAGTAAAGATGAGACGCAAATAAGCCCACCATGAAAAGAGTGGAAAGGAAGGAATGGCGAAACATAGATTTCCTTTATAAGGCTCGACAGGAGCTTAGATGGATCGGACTAGGGGCCCGTTACCAGGATTCTTCTCGGAGGATGCGAATCCGCTGACGAGATGGCGGGTTGAGGCTGACCGGGAGGTCAGCCCCACATACTTAGGCGGACACGACTGCTTCTTCCGGTACGCCGGCTTCTTTGCGTTTTTTCAAGAAAGGCATCATGGCGCGCAGTTCGGCGCCGACCTTTTCAATGGGCTGATTCTTGGCAGCTTCCCGCATGGCCAGGAATTTTTTGCGTCCGTCGCGGTTTTCTTTGAGCCAGGTGCGGGCAAATTCGCCAGACTGAATTTCGCTGAGAATCTTCTTCATTTCCGCGCGCGTTTCGGCGTTGACGATGCGCGGGCCGCGCGTGTAATCGCCGTACTCGGCGGTGTCTGACACCGAATAGCGCATATACCCCAAGCCGCCTTCGTAAATCAGATCGACAATGAGCTTCAACTCATGCAGGCACTCGAAGTAAGCGATTTCTGGCGCATAACCGGCTTCAGTGAGAGTCTCAAAGCCGGCGCGAATTAACTCACTCACGCCGCCGCAAAGCACTGCCTGTTCGCCGAAAAGATCGCTCTCAGTTTCTTCTTTGAAGGTTGTTTCAATGACGCCGGCTTTTAAACAGCCGAGGGCGAAAGCATAGGCCAGTGCGTTCTCGAGCGCTTTGCCGGAGGCATCTTGCGCGATCGCAACCAACGCCGGAACGCCCACACCTTCGGTGAACAACTCACGCACACGATGGCCTGGCGCTTTGGGAGCAATCATAGAAACATCGATATCGGCGGGCGGCTTGATTTCGTTGAAATGAATATTGAAGCCGTGCGCGAACATCAGCGTCTTGCCCTTCTTCATGTGCGGCGCAATTTCGTTGCGGTAGATATCGCCTTGCAAATGATCGGGCACCAGAATCATGATGACGTCGGAAATCTTGGCGGCGTCGCTCACGCTTAATACTTCCAGGCCGGCTGCTTTCGCTTTCGCGATGCTTTTGCTGGTAGCGGGCAGGCCCACTACGACATGCAATCCGGAATCGCGCAGGTTGAGCGCGTGCGCGTGCCCTTGGCTCCCGTAGCCGATGATGGCGATGGTCTTCTTTTGGAGCGGCGCAAGGCTGCCGTCCTTTTCATAAAATCTACGTGGCATAAAATCCTTTTTAAGTTGGTCCACCCGCTTAGGCGCGTGGTTCGGAAAATTCTAAAGCTTCCTCGGCCGAGGCGCCCAAAGGCACGGGAGCCGAAAGGCGCAGCTTCTTGTTATCGAGCGACATCGCAACCATTCCGGAGCGGGTCACTTCAATCTCACCATAGCCGCGCATCACATCGACAAATTCGTCCAGCTTTTCGGGGTCGCCGGTGGCTTCCAGGCAGAAGCCTTCGGTGGTGGAATCGACCACGCGGGCGTGAAAAATTTCAGCTTCTTTGAGCACTGCGGTGCGGTTCGGTTGAGTTGTTTTGACGCGAATCAACAAGAGCTCGCGATTCACCGCGGGGCCATCGGTTACGTCGGTCGCTTGCAGAACGTTGACCAATTTTGACATCTGCTTGATGACTTGTACGCGGGTGCTGGGTTCGACATCTACCGTAATGGTCATGCGCGAAAGGGTCGGATCGAAGGTGCGCGCGACCGTCAGAGACTCAATGTTGTAGCCGCGCTGGCTCAACAAGCCTGTGACGCGCATCAGCGCGCCCGGTTTGTTTTCCATCAATAACGAAATAATCTGTTGCATAACGTTTATACTTCCACCGGTTGCGGCGGCCGCAACACCATTTCATTAATGGCGCCGCCTGCCGGCACCATGGGATAAACATTTTCAAACGGCGATACCTTGACGTTCAAGAGAAACGGGCCGGGTTCATCGACGGCTGCTTTCAGGGCGCTGGATAATTCATCGACCGAACTGACGGTCCGGCCTTTGAAGCCATAAGCGCCGGCCAGCTTTTCCACATCGGGGAAAGAAGTCAGCGCCACTTCGCTGAGCCGGTTGTTATAGAAAAGTTCCTGCCATTGCCGCACCATGCCGAGATAGCCATTGTTCATGACGATGATCTTGATGGGCAGCGCGTGATTGGCGATGGTGGCGAGCTCGGGAATCGACATCTGGAAGCCGCCATCGCCGACGATGGAAAAGACCAGCTTATCGGGTCGCGCGAATTGCGCGCCAATGGCCGCAGGCAAACCAAAACCCATGGAACCGAGGCCGCCGGAGTTAATCCACAAGCGCGGCTCATTGAAACGGATCAATTGCGCCGACCACATTTGATGCTGACCGACGTCGCTGGTGACAATGGCACGGCCGCCGGATAGCTTGTCAATTTCAGCCATCAAATGCTGTGGCTTGATTTCAGTGGCGGAGGTTTCAGGCACAAGCGGGTGATCTTCTTTCCAATCCTGAATCTGCTTCCACCAGGCTTGGCGCGCGCCGGCGTTTTTCTCCTTCATGGCAGGCGCCAGCTCGTTCAGCTCATTCAAGAGCTTCGGCATAACCTTCTTCACATCGCCGACAATGGGCAAATCGGCTTGCCGGTTCTTGCCGATTTCGGCGGGATCGATGTCAACGTGAATGACTTTGGCGTGCGGCGCAAAGGCGGCGAGGCGGCCGGTGACGCGGTCGTCAAAACGCACGCCCAACGCGATGATCAGATCGGTGCCCGACATGCCCATGTTGGCGGCGTAACTACCATGCATGCCCGGCATGCTGATGAAATTCCGGTGTTCGGAAGGCAGCGCGCCCAAGCCCATTAAAGTGCAAACGGTGGGCGCATCGAGCGCTTCCACCAAGGCGCGCAACTCCGCGCTGGCATTGGCGGCAATGACGCCGCCGCCCGCGTAAACAAAAGGCCGCTCGGCTTCCCACATCATTTGCGCGGCGCGCTTGATTTGGCCGGCGTGGCCTTCGCTATAAACCTTGTAACCGGGCAAATGAATTTCGGTAACGGGCACGTAGTGCGCCTGCGCCTGGAAAGCGTCTTTCGTGATATCCACCAGCACGGGGCCCGGACGACCGGACGCCGCTAAGTAAAACGCTTCATGAATGACCTGCGGCAGATCGGCAATATTTTTTACCAGAAAATTGTGTTTGGTCGCGGAACGCGTGATGCCGAAGGTGTCGGCTTCCTGAAACGCGTCGCTACCCATGAGCTTGCTCGAAACCTGACCGGTGAGCGCGACGATCGGAATTGAATCCATCATGGCGTCGACCAAGCCGGTGACTAAGTTAGTGGCGCCCGGTCCTGAAGTGGCGCAGCAAACGCCCACTTTGCCGGTGGTGCGCGCGTAGCCTTGGGCGGCGAAAGCGGCGTTCTGTTCGTGGCGCACCAGAATGTGCTTGATGGGATAGTCGTACAGCGCGTCATACAGCGGAAGCGTGACGCCGCCCGGATAGCCGAAAATGCATTCGACATTTTCCGCCGTCAAGCAATGCAGCAAAATCTTCGCGCCCGATAACAAATTGGATGACATAACTGTTCCTATATTATTTCGACTCTACAAATGAAAAGGGCCACTTGGCTGATTTGGTTCTCCGCCAGGTGGCCCTCGATTTCAACTCGTGAGGCGTCCCTAAGCAGAGCCAATAACGACTGGGCCGAGGAGCGCGACGACTGTGGAAAGCCGATTCATATCACGATTGACGGACAGGCTTGGCTCCGGTAAGAGCGAAGCTTGCTCCGCCTTAAAACCAGATTATCCCAGAAGAGATTTTTATGCAAGAGAATGAAAGTATAAAAAATTAGAATGACCGGGCTGAAAAAACGGCGGCTCGGGAGTATATTTTTTCGCCTATTAAAGTAAAGGGGGGAGGAACGAAAAAATGGCTTGGTGGCGCCCTTGCCGGACGCGTTGCAGGGCCGCGCACGGCGGCGCGGTTTCAGGAAGATTCGTTTGCGTCAAATGGTACTCCTTTGTGGGCGTTTCACGCCAGTGGTGAACCCCGCTTCTGAGACGAGGATAGAATTCGAGCGACCGCTGATTGCGCAAAAAGTGGCGTAACCTATTGATACAAAAGGTGATAAAGCTTTTCAACAATTTGTTTGTTGTGACTCCCCCACGACGGCCGTTCCAGCCGCCGCAACGAGGGATGAAAAGGGCCTCCGGCCGGGTAGACTCTAAGGCGATTTATTTGGGAGGGCCAAATAATTTATGTTGTTGATTCGGCAGGGCCTAAAAATTCGACTTTACGAAGGACCGGCACATGGGAAGCCTTCGGGTTGCCACAGGAGGGGATGAAGATCGCTTCGCGACCGCCTCGCGGCGGGGGCTCGCCTCATTGGTTTTTGGGGAGGTTGTGTGGGAGTCAACTCATTGATTTCAAATTGGAAATCGGCGGCCCTTTTCCAAGGAATCACAGCGGCACCGAAGCGATTCGTAGGAACGGGGAATGCCGGCAGGCCGCACATGGTGCCGCCTCACCGCTGCACAAGAATGTGCCGAAGGCGGCGCTCGCCGACCCGCACCTGTATGAGTTGCTGGTGCTGGTAGACGCCCTGCGTGACGGCAAGGCACGGGAGCGCGAGCTGGCGGTGAAGGAGCTTAGCAAGAGACTACAGGGGGCGTCCGACGGACTTTCCCAATCTTGACCTATTGCAGAGCGCGGCAGAGAAGCTGCGCCCTCTGCTACCTGAGAGTGTCTTGGTGGGTGGCTGTTGCGAGCCCGTCAAACGGCGCTTTGAGTACGACCCGAGGAACGTTATCCATCGACCGCAGCGTTAAAGACTGAGGACATTCGGCCATCAACACTCCCCGCAACGACGCAGGTTCACCAGTGCAGTCGAATCTTCTGCTTTACGAAGCCAGCCAATCCTTCGGTATCCGGGAAAAGCGATAGGTCGTGGACATTAAGCTGAAAGAGTTCGGCTTCAATTTGAGAGAGGACACTTTCCGGCACTCGAAACCGCTTGTACCATTGAGTGCTCACTCCACTCATCATTAGTTCCAGGGACTCCTCGAATGTCTGCTCAGCTCCGTTAAACAGAAAGACACCCTGCTGACTAGATAGACGAGGATTATGATTTATTGGTAATGCCTCTGCTACAAAGCCGTGGCGGTTCAAATATTCTCTGCGCGCGCCGCAAGGTGTGAGCGCTTGGCGAATGGATGATTCCCAATAGTTGTCGTCCTCCTGTGTGCGCTGAAGCAGCGTGGCTGCGTCGGCCCTCGATAGTGACACTTTACCGCTTTTTGCGGGGCTCGCAGTTTTCTGGTGCGTGCGCACTGCCTCGTCCGCTTCCCGGCTCGTTCTTGTAGCTCGTTCGCGCAACGCAGTGGCATCCATGCCCCACACCTCCACGAAAACCGATTCGCCTTGCCTTCGATTACGCAAAGCGAAGTAGAGAGCAACGTAGGGGGAATAAGTGAAATCGAGAAGGCGGGTCGGCGCTCCGTAGTGCTGCATAATAGCGAGCCAGCCCAACTTATCGTCAGGCTTTGGCAGTTGCGCTGCGTCCATATGCAGACGTGCCTTTGATTGGAACTCCTGGAGCGCCTTGTATTCGGTTTCGTTCCAATCATCGTGCGGCCATTCACGCTCAATCGTGGGCTCCAGCAGATAGCTCTCTCTTTTCTGCCCTCTAAATATCCAGCCATTCGACCAAATCTCGCCTTCATCCCCACGCGCCCGCCCTGGTTTTGGCAGCTGGTCAAAGTGTTCTCTAATCCTCGGCCAGTCAGGACAATCAAACATGTTGTTGTTGTCTTGGAATCTTGTTGATCTTGCTGCTGCTTGCGTCATCGGAGACCATAACTTATCAAATAACAAGGCATGCGCTCGGCGCTTTCGAGCTTGCCGCCGTCGGTCAGATTAGTCGTTGATGCCGTTGGCGCGAAAGGTGTCTGCTCTATCGCGGTTTCAATGCTGGCGTCGGCCGCGCGCCAGGGCCTCACTGGAATAAGGTTCGGAATATTCATGATTACCCCTTCTACCTTGTATTAGGAACTCTTGGAAACTTTCGGACTGTCGCCGCTGCCGGTTTACCGACTTCCCATTTACGCTGATACACGGAAAAACGGGCTTCCTTTCTGCCATCCGCTCCGCATTTGCCAAGCACTCGAAACGTCCCCGCCGGAAGCAAGCGATACGCTATAAAAAGTCCGCAGACACCATGGAAGCGAAAAACGTGATCACCCTATTAGCTCTCATTTCCTGCACAGCGATTCCAATTATGGCGCAGTCAACAGCTGCTTCACCGCCGAGCCAGAGTCAAAGCAAGGGCGATACCGGCGAACTGTCCCAGAAGCTTCGACAATATGTTGCGAATGAAATGTGGGAAGAGGCGGCCTCTGAACTAAAAGACCGGATTCGGACGGACGAATTCAATGCCGACCTTCGCTTTTTGATGGGAGAAGTCCTGTTGCGAATGGGGCGTTTTAACGAAGCCATCTATCAGTTAACTCTCAGTAAGAAATTCGACGACCATCTTTGGCAGGCAACTGAGGCATTGGCAACGGCCAACATCGGCGCATGGGAGCACGGCGGGAACCTTGACAATAGGAGAGCAGCGTGTTCTTTATACGAGCAACTGAGAGCGGCTGTGATCTCTAGGCCAAAAGAGTTGGAACCCGATCTTGTTTCAATTCTTGCTCCACAACCAGACGATCTGGATTCTGGGCATCGGCGCGCACTGGAAGCGCTGATCGGATTGTATTGGCCGATGGGCGGTTGGCGAGACTGGAAGGGTACGACGTATCGGGTAATCAGCGTTCAGAATGCGGCGCACAGCTTGCGGATTTATCGAAGCTCCCAGGTTGATGGATTCAAGAATATAGACACTAGCGATTTTGCGCTCTCGACCGGCAAGGATAAATCGTTTACCGGTGAAGGTTTTAAGGCTCTAGGCGATTGTGTGATGAAGGTAACCACCACGATCAAGACTTCTGACTGCGGCACTAAGCTCTTCGTTGAGGAGATTCCGACAGGCTTAGCAATGTCGATGGAGCCTTCGCATGAAAAAGCCTGCAAGGCCCTTCTGCGAGATCTCGGCGGCAATACATCAATGCTCAGCTTGAGCCTGACACGAACAAGTGAGTAATTCTCACGCCAGAAAATAACTGGTTTGGTTGTTTGGTATCACTGGTCTCAAATCCCTCCCTTCTCGGTCGGAGCGGATCTTACACGATTCCTCGATGTACGCTGCCAAATGCACCGGCTGCCGTCCTCAATGCGCGTGGTGCTTCTGTCTTCACGCCGGCGCAGGAACGCGCCTGCCGCCTGCCCATAAGCCGCGCGGATGTTTTTATTGCGGATGTTGGCGGGAAGCGCCACGCGCCCTTTTCGCCCGCATGCACGATGAGCGCCGGGAGTTCCGGCCCGGAACAGTGGGGAGCAATTTCAGATGCCAGGTTCACCGATTCCATGAAAGTTCGATGTATGGACAGGTTTTGCCAGAGATCATTCGACGAACATCAGCTGGCCATTCGTGTTCGGGAGCAACAACGGCCGTCTCACTTTGGATGACTATCGCGCGTGTTGAATACAACCACTGCCGTAGGTCTTCTTCTGACGTTTTCTCGGGAACGTTTCGGATGACCGCCTCGACGAGCGCTATTGTGACTCGCTCCGAGTGCGTTCGCTCACTGCCTACAGATGCTTGCATCGCTCCCATGTTGTCGTAGATGGCCCAAGTCATGTGGTGTGTACCCCTCCTCTTAAGGGGAAAAATAGCACATTTCGCCCTTAAATACTGCAACATAACGTCCTTTATGTTGTACTAACCGGCTCCGATCCTGCCCCTTATTCGGCCCGTCTTTCTTGCCATCGGTGGCGATTCGGCGTGGCGTTCGCTACGCTGGATAATGAAGGGCTTGATTCCATGGCAACCTTACACATTGAGATTCCCGATCAAAAGGCCGCTGCTCTCAAAGCGTATGCGCAGGCGCAGGGCCTCTCGGTCGAGCAATGGGTGACGCAGCTGGTAGATAAGGCCGCGCCCGTTGCGCCCTCGGATACACCTGATGACGACGATCCTCCCCTATCCGCCATGTTTGGTGAAATATGGGCCGACATGCCGGATGAAGTCCGGGCGAAGCTGCCGAGCGATGGAGCCGATCAGCACGACCATTACATTTACGGCACACCCAAGAGAGCAGTGTGAAGGCGGTTTTTGCCGACACGTTTTACTGGATCGCCCTTTCCAATCCTGCCGAGACTCGATACCGGGATGCGCTGGCGCTTGACATCAAAATCGCGGGTTTCTTGATCTTAACTACCGATGAAGTGTTATCGGAATTCCTGACGTTTTTTGCCGGAGATCGCTGGTTGCGCGAGCGGGCAATTGCGGCGGTGAAGGCCCTCGCCCGAAACCGGAGAGTTCACATTAATCCGCAAACGCGCGAGTCCTTTCAGGCCGGGTTCGATCTTTACGCGAGCCGTCCCGACAAGGGCTACAGTCTCACGGATTGCATTTCGATGCAAACCATGCGGCGCGAAGGTTTGACGGACGTATTGACCAACGACCGCCATTTTGAACAGGAAGGTTTCCGCGCCCTGTTCCGGGATTCTTGAGGCGCCCCCAAATAGGGAGCGGCCACAGGCGGCGGCGGCACGGTCTGATTCGGCCACGAGATTCTGTGCTCAAAGAGCGCCCGAGCTTCCGACGCCGCGAGCCGGGGCCAGCATCGCGGGCCGAAAAGACTGTACGCTCCGGTCTGTGAAATCATTGGTCTTCGAGCAAGGATGCGCAGCGCCGGCGAAAGTTGAACTCTATCCCATGCCCTTGACAATAGGCAAATCGCGCATCGAGGCGCTCAGCGACGGGGTCTTCGCCATCGCCATGACCTTGCTCGTTTTGAAGCTGGATGTGCCCGAAGTGATGCACCATTCTTCCAACGAAGCCATGCTCCAGCAGTTGCTCGCGATGGCGCCGGCGTTCATGGCGTATGTCGTCACGTTTCTCATCGCCGGAGGGTTTTGGTTTCTGCATCAGCTGACGTTTCATTTCATCCGGCAGGTGGATAGTTTTTTGGTTTGGGTCAACTTGATCTTCTTGCTGCTGGTGGCTCTGCTGCCTTTCTCCGCCGGGTTGATGACTCACCTCTTTATCCATCCCGTCTCGCAATTGTTTTATTTCGGCAACCAACTCGCCATTGCCCTGCTGCTGAATCTGCATTGGCAGTACGCGAAACGGAAGGCCTTGATTGGCGGGGCGAAGCCTGCGGAGATGTTCCTTCTCACCTTTCGAACGGCGCAAACAGCGGCCATGTTTGCCGCTTGTTTAATCGTCGCGTTTTTCGTACCCGCTTATAGTTGGGTACCGCTGCCGGTGTTCTTATTGGGCGGATTCATCGTCGAGCGCAGCAGGAGAGGTGGCAAAGGATGAGCGCGCTATGCAGTTTTGCCATGGCGCTCGACCCATTCTTCGATGCCCTTGGCGTTCCCGACGAAAAAGCGCAGAGCGAGCGGGATTTCGTGCGGATGAGCGGCCGACCAGGCGACGATTCGTTCGAGCTTGAGCGTGTCTTCCTGAATCGCGCTGATTTCCGTCAACTCCGCTTCAATGACCGATAGGTCTCGCACATCGGTATTCTAACATCGGGAAACGCTACCGCTATCTTTGCGTAGGGAATACGGGCGTGCGCCCACGTTGGAAAAGCGGTCTGGGGGGCAGCGAAAAAAGAGGGGACACACTAAAGTGCCTGTTCAGGGGCGAGGCTGCCGACCGGGCGGAATGTCCCCTCTTTTTTCTTTTCATCACCATGGGTGCGCCGACGGTCCATGAGTACTCCGTTGAAAAACCGGGTCTGGAGGGCGGCGAAAAAGAGGGGACACGCCTGTCGATCGGACAGTGCGGAGTTGCCGACACGAGCCCGGAATGTCCCCTCTTTTTCTCTTCGTCATCGTGGCCATCAGACCGATGTTCCCACTCCCAACGGCCGCTTCTTTCTGCCTGACGCTTTCACCGGCTTCGCATCTAGTGACCAGCGTCCCAGCTTGTAGGTGCGGCTGAAGCCCGTGGGCATACTCGAAATTGTCACGGAGATGGAGCCGCCGCTATCGCATTCATAGAGCTCTTCGATGCGTTGCCTTCCCGCTGCGGCCGAATACTCCACCGCCAAAGACTTTAAGTCCGCGGTATCTTGCAAGGCTGGATCGAACGGAAAGTAAATCTCATCCCACATGGTCACTTCGCCACTGGGTGAGCCGTCGGCCGTGCGGTGACTGCATTCCAAAAAGCGGAAGTGGCCTACATTGTGCACAGGAGAGTAGCAGCGGCGAATGGCCAGCGGCGCGGTGCCCGCTTGCGGCAAACTCAGCCCTTTTTCAAACAACGGATCGAAGACAATGCGCAGCCCGCTGTCCGCTTCGCGCCACACGCCAAAAGAACGGGCCAGCCGTTCGGTGAGTTGGTAGGTGCCGGGTTGGCCTGCTTGGATGGCTAAACCGATGGCCGTGGCGGATCGCGTGTACGCGGAGCGCAGCACACGCCGGCCGAAACGTTCACGCAATACGCGAGCCACGAGCGGCAATTCACTACCGCCGCCCGTGACATAGAGCGCGCCGAAATCAGCGCCGTTCTGTGCCAGCAAATCCTCGGCCGCCGCCAACGTTTCTTCGACCAGCGGCTTGGCCATCTCGTAAAAATCGGCCACTTGCACAACAACATTACCCCACGCCGCGTTGATGGGTTCCAGATCGATGGGAATCCGGCGAGAGTTCGGATTTAACGATTCCTTCTTCAGCCGGCATTCCTCGAGGAGAGCGAACCAGCCGGCAGCCGATATCTGATCGCGCGCGTCCAGGCTGACGCCTGCCTTGTCCAGAGCCAAATCGGCCAGGATGTGGTCGAAATCGTCACCGCCGATGGACGGGATTCCTTCCGAAGCGATCACGTGATGCACGTTCTCATCCAGTGTTACGAGCGAAGCGTCAAAGGTCCCACCTCCCAGGTCGTACACCAGAATGGTTTCGGGGGTGGACTTGCTTTGCCGCTGGCGATGGCCGAATTCAATGCTGGCGGCGCTGGGTTCATTGAGAATGCCAAGCACATCGAAACCGGCGGCGCGAAACGCCTCGACAGTAAGAAAGCGCTGGTTGCTGTTGGCATGGGCGGGCACACCCAGCATGATCTGCAGGGGCTCGCCGGGCTTGAGCGATAAGTTCGATCGCTCGCGCAGTTCGGCGTAGAGAGCCGAGGTCAAGCCTTGCAACAGGCTATTGAGCGGAATATGCCGATGTCCTAAATCGAGCATTGTGCGCGGCCCAGCGTCCTCTAAAAGACGCTTGATAGAGCGAACAACTGTCCAAGAATCATCGGCTTGCGCCTCCCACGCCCGCCAGCCATAGCGCCGCTCATCGCCGCGCACGGCGAGCAGCGACGGAAACCAATCGGGATTCGTCCCATCAGTTGATTCAAACGAGATCAACGGATAATTGCCGCGGTCGGCGGCGGCAACGACGATGCGATTCGTCCCGAAGTCGATGCCTAACTTCATAATTCTTCCACCAGTGTAGCGGTCCAATGTTTTTGGTTCGAAACGATGGCTACATTACCGGAGGCTCTTGACAGAAACCCACTAGTATTGCGACCTTCAGGTAATCTAGGATCTAGGCAAAGGAGTTACGAAATGGCACTCACGGCAAAAACACGACAGGTCGGCGACGTCTCAATCGTGGATTTGAACGGCAAGATTACGCTGGGCGAAAGCTCGGGCGTCTTGCGCGACGAATTGAATGCGCTGCTCGCTATGGGGCGCAAACACATCATCATCAACATGGCCAACGTATCGTATGTCGATAGCGCCGGGTTGGGGGAATTGGTCGGGAAATACACGACAGCGACGAATCAGGGCGGTTCGATCAAGCTGCTGCATTTGCAGGGCAAGATGAAAGATCTGCTGCAAATCACCAAGCTGCACACGATTTTCCCGATCTTTGAAGATGAGAAGGAAGCGGTGGCCAGCTTTGGCGCCGGGGCGGCGGCGTAGAGTTTGAAGTCTTAAGGAGTACTGCGGTGCGGCCGGATGCGGTAGTCGTTGGCGTTCGGCATACGGATCACTTTACACATCTCGAACAGACGGGAACGGGCGCGCTCGCCCACCCGCTCTTCGAGGGTGGTTTTATAGCGAGGCGCGGAAGCCACCGCTGACTTGTCGATCAGCGGGCTGCCCATATCGGGATCGGGCAGGTTGGTGGTCACGATGGTGGGTTTCTTGTGATTGCAACGGTACGTCACGATGGCGGTCACGGTGTCTTCCACCCAATCGGTGACGCGATGCGATCCCAAATCGTCGAGTAGCAGGAGTTCGGTTTCCAGGGCGCTTCGGTAGGCATCGCGATTGGCTGCGCCCAGGGCTTCGCTGTAGCCGGAGCGGATGCGCTCGAGCAGGTTTTGATAATCGAAAAAAATTCCTTCGTGGCCGCGCGCCATGAGCGAGCGCAGGGCGGCAATCGCCAGATGTGTCTTGCCGGTGCCCGGGGGCCCTGCTAGAAGCAGACCGGGCTTGGGGGTCTTCGGGTAGGTGCGGGCGAAGGAAGAGACCGCTAGCATGACGTCGGCTAAGGCGCGCTGCAAGACTGGATTATCGGTGGGCAGCAAGAACGTCTCGAAGGACGCTTGCCGGTAATTTCCCGGAATGCCGGCGCGCGCCTCGGCTTCCTCTACCTGCACTTCGGCCACGCAAGCACAACGATCCGCCGACGAGACACCCTCTCTCTCACTGACGGTCCAGCCGGTGCCGCCACACTGTTGACAATCGGCGCGCGCCATCTTTACTCCAATACCATGAGCGTTTCGCCGGCGGACACGGTTGCGCCCGCGGCCACCAGAATTTTTGCGACCACGCCGTTCTTAGGAGACTTGACTTCGTTTTGCATCTTCATGGCTTCCGCCACAATTAACCCTTGACCAGCCTCCACGCGTGCGCCCATTTCCACCAGCACTTTGATGATTTTGCCGGGCATCTGCGCGCGAATCAGCGCCGGACCTTGCGAGGATGAGGCATCGGCCGAGGTACGCCGGTCGCGCGCGTCTGCCACGAACACGCTGCGGGGCAGGCCATCGCTACTGACCGCTTCGAAGCGATCGCCCTGCGCAGCGAGATGGACTGTGAAGCTGCGGGTGCCGAGCAAAAGGGAGAACACGCCGGGCATTACTTCTTCCAGGGAAGCGGAATCCAGTGCGCCGCTATCGAGTGAGTGGTTCTCGCCGTCGATCTCAACGAGGAAATTCATCGGAGTAGGCCTCGTCTTCCATCCGCTCGCCATTGCGATGAAGGCTCGCTTACTTGTGCGGCCGCAGGTTTTTGCATCGCCGTTCGCGCTGCCGCCAACATGCTCGAAAGCGTTGAATCAGGGGTGGGCTTTTCGGCTTGGAAATGTTGCATGAAGCGGTCGAGGAAATTGGTATCCAAGTCGCCAGCGAGCCAGGCGGCATCGCTCATCAGTTGGGTGAGCAAGACGAGGTTGGTCTTGATTCCCAAGACGCGGTATTCGGCCAAGGCGCGGCGCATGCGGTCGACCGCTGTTTCACGAGTGTCGCCCCAAACCGTCAACTTGGCCAGCAGGGGGTCATATTCCAACGGAACGGTCCAGCCCGGATAGACGCCTCCGTCCACCCGCACGCCCGGTCCGCTCGGTTCTGCGTATTGCGCCAGCCGACCGGCGCTGGGGAAGAAACCATTTTCAGGATCTTCCGCATACACCCGGCACTCAATGGCCGACCCGTGCCAGCGAATATCCTGCTGGCGGAGTGTCAGCCGTTCGCCGGCGGCAATGCGAATCTGCCAGCGGACTAGATCAACGCCGGTGACGCATTCGGTTACGGGATGCTCCACCTGCAGGCGCGTATTCATTTCGAGGAAGTAAAAGCGGCCGCTTTGATCGGCCAGAAATTCGAGAGTGCCGGCGTTTGCATAGTTGACGGCGTGCGCGATGCGCAAGGCCGCTTCGCCAATCTGCTGACGGAGTTCGGGGTTGGCCAGCACGAGAGGCGAGGGACATTCTTCCACAACCTTTTGATGCCGACGCTGCATGGAGCATTCGCGCTCGCCCAGATGAATGAGGTGCCCGTGTTCATCGCCTAGCACTTGCACTTCGATGTGGCGCGGGCGCTCGATCAACTTTTCCAGATAAACTTCACCCGATCCGAAGGCGCGCTCGGCTTCGCTCGAAGCGTTGCTCATGGCGGCGGCGAGTTCCGCTTCCTGGTCCACCCGGCGCATGCCTTTACCACCGCCACCAGCCGCCGCCTTGAGTAGTACGGGGTAACCCAGCTCAGCGGCAATCTTACGCGCTGCCTTGGCATCGCTCAGACCCTTTTCCGTACCGGGCACCACGGGCGCGCCGGCCGCGATGGCTACGCGCCGGGCGGAGGTTTTCGAACCCATTTGCTCAATGGCGTGCCAATCGGGACCGATGAATTTGATTTTCGCGTTATGGCAAGCCTTGGCGAAAGATGCGTTTTCGCTTAAGAAGCCATAGCCGGGATGAATGGCGTCGGCGCCGACCTGCTTGGCCGCGGCGAGAATTTTATCTTTGACGAGATAGCTTTCCGCTGATGCAGCGGGGCCGACGCAAATTGCCTCATCGGCCATCTGCACGTGCAAGGAACGGCGGTCGGCTTCTGAGAAGATGGCGACGCTAGGGATGTTCATCTCGCGCAGGGCGCGGATAATGCGAACGGCGATCTCGCCCCGATTGGCGATGAGGATTTTGCGGAACAAATGAGGGAGGACTCCGAACTTTGTTGTAGCAGATGAGGAGTTCCTTGCGTTATGCCTGGGCGGATTTAAAGAGCGATAGGCAACTGGCCGTCTTGCCATTCCACGATGAGTGGCGGGTTCTTATCGAAGTCGCTATAGCGAATCCACGTTGGTCTCACCACGAAGTAAACAATTCCAGGCCAGGTCAGGCGCGCGGGACCGTCCGGCCAGGCTTTGAAATAGATCTCCTGATATGGTCCTAACGCTGGTGATTTAAGTTCTTCGGCTACACCCTGGTATTGGATGGTTTGTTCGGCTGTCGCCCATCCGCCGATCACGAAGGAGCAGGCTGGGCGCGCCAGCAGATTTGGGTATTTGCGAGAACTCTTGACGGTATCGAAGACGATCTCAAGCTGTGGCGTAATGGCGATGCCGACGAGCGCGGATTGAGGATTGCCTTCGGGACCGACCGTCGCGAGGACACCAAGTTTCTCTTTCGCCAGAGAAGCGTAGATGTCGGCGGTCGTCATAGAATGCCAATCATTTCACCGCAGCAACAGACAAACCAGCGATACCAGCAAAGTCGCCGTCGCGACTCACGAGCGTTGCGCCGAGAGCTAACGCTGTCGCGGCTATCCATAAATCATTTTCGTCCAGCGCAAGCGGGCGCTTTTGGCGCGAGAGCTTGACGGCGGCATAGTGCTCGGCGGCGTTTTCGGGAACCGGCTCACAGCGCAGTGCGGCAAACAGGCGTTGGCTGGCCTGCTCCAATTCGCGATGACGCTGACCCATCAGCAGCCTGGCAATCCCGAATAACACTTCACCTCGAACGATCGTGTATGTGAAGACTCGATCGTTGGGGCTCAGACGCGCCATCCAGTCCGCGATCCCGGAACTCGTCCCTCAGCAGATCGCTAATGGCATTGGTGTCTAGCAAATAAATCACGGGACTGGCCAATTGTCAAACGCGCCTTCGTCGCCCACAGGCAGACTTGAGGCGGCAAGCGAGGCGTCGAGGTCATCGACCGCCGCAGAACTCGGGCGTGGTAATTCCCGAAGGGCAGCTGAGTCGACCGTGTCAAAGCCGGAACGCAGACGATCTAACGCCACCTGCTCCATGCTTTTCTTCTGCGCCGAGGCAATCGCCTCCAGACTCCGGGCCAAGTCATCGGGGATTCCAATGGTTAGCTGAGTCATCCGGTTCCTCAATTCCATTTTCGCTAAATCAATTTCCGCGCCCTTGGCTTCGCCAAACGCCTCTCCAACCGCTCCTTGCGCTTCAGCAATATTTCTGTGCGCTCAAACTCCAACGCTTGGCGGGTAAACTCCAACGCCACCCCATAATTCTTCTCGTCATGTTCGTAATACTTTGCCAGTTCCTCTAGGGCGCTCACCCGCTGATCGTTCCGGCAACCTGCTAACTCCATGTAAATTTGCAAGGCAGCGGCCGGCCGCCCCAGCTTTTTCTCAAGCGCGGCCACATCCCAGAGGGAGCGAAACAGTAACTTGTCCGGCAAACCTAACTCAATCGCGCGCTTGAACAAATTGAGCGATTTCTCCATCTCACCCGCATTCAACAGCCAGCGCGCTACGCCGATTAGATCCTCGCCGCGCCGCAAACCCAACCGTTCTAGGATTTCCCCATCTGACGTTCGAAAGGCCGCCGGCACCACCGCCGTCAAACAGGCCAGCGTCAGAATATCCATGGCGTTGTGATGAAAAACCGGCACCAGCCGCTGTGCCTCGCGCGCGCGCAAATATTCAAAGTAAACATAGGGAATCAATTCACCCGGCAAATCACCCTCGCGAAACACGCCGAGGATTTGCTGCTCAAGTTGAATCAGCCGGCAGCTATCGAGGCGCAACTTCCACAGGCGGCGCGCCCCAAACAGCAAATCCAAATGTTGTATTCGGGAAAACGGCGGCTTATGGCGGCACATCCGATAGCGCGTCTCTAACAACGGCTGGTCGTATGTCTTGCCGTTGTAAGTGATCATGACGTCGAACTCGCTGAGATGGGCTTCGAGCGCGGCCAGCACACTCCTCTCTTCGACGTAATCGCGCATAAAGAACTGCCGCACGCGAAACCCCTCCGCGGTAATCCGGCCCACGCCAATCAGAAAAGCATAAGTGCCGGAACCTAAGAGCCCGGTTGTCTCGGTATCGAGAAAGGCCCAACGAGCGGGCGCAACCGCGACGATTTCGTTATCGCTCAGCGCGTCCAATAGGCTGGCGGGCAACTCGTTCAGCGCTCCTATATCCGCCGAACCGTGCTGCTTCAAAGCCGAAAAAAGCCGTTCCATTTGAAAGTGTTCGCCAAAGTCGTTACTGACAACGGCGCCTTCCGCCCACTCCTCAATAAAACTGCGCGCGCCCCATGCTTTGGTTGCCGCAGCGACGGCAACGGCCGTGTTATCTTTACGGGCATACTTTCCGGCGTACGCTTTGTCTATGGCGGCGATGCGCTGTTTGAGCCGTTGAAGCTGTGTCTCGGTATCCAACATTGAGAAAGTTGGCGCCTTTCGCCTTTTATTTGCCAGTATAGCCGGTCCTCATGATTATCTGCCGATGCGCTCTCGCCGTGCTGTTCGCGTGGATGCCGGCAACTGCAGCCGATTTCGATGTGAAGAGTCACTATGCGAAAACGGAATACCAGATCGCCATGCGTGACGGTGTGAAGCTCTACACCACCATTTATGCGCCGCGCGGCGCCACTGGCACGCTACCGATTTTGCTCACGCGCACTCCGTATGGATCAGGGCCATACGGCTCCAACGACTACCCCAAGAATCTAGGCCCGCTTGGCTTTGCCGAAGAGAAGTTCATTTTCGCTTTTCAGGATGTGCGGGGCCGCTTTATGTCCGAGGGCGAATTTGTCGATGTCCGACCGGTGAAAGAGGTGCTCGACGGGCCGAAAGATACCGACGAAACAACCGACGCTTTCGACACCATCGACTGGCTGGTGAAGAACGTTCCCAACAACAACGGCAAAGTGGGGATGATCGGTACATCTTATAGCGGCTACTACACGAGCTGCGCTTTAATACGCGCGCATCCGGCCCTGCTGGCGGCTTCGCCGCAAGCGCCCATGGCGGATCTCTATCGTGGGGACGATGCTTATCACAACGGTGCTTTCTTCCTGGTGGCCAATTTCTCCTTTTACACCAACTTCAACAAACAGAACAATCCGGTTGCCGCGCCGGCACATAGCCCGTTCGATTACGGCACGAAGGATTCCTACAAGTTCTATTTGGAAATGGGGCCGCTGGCCGATTCCGACCGGCTGTATTTGCTGAACAAAAATCCATATTGGACGGATATGTACCGCCACACGACGGAGGACAGCTTTTGGCGGGTGCGGAATATTCTGCCTCATCTCAAAGAGATCACGCCGGCGGTGTTGGTTGTGGGCGGCTGGTACGATGCCGAAGATTTGTATGGCACGCTGATGACCTACCAGGCGATTCGCCGGCAATCTCCCGCCACTGATTGCAAACTCATCATGGGGCCTTGGTCTCACGGGGCGTGGAATTTTGGCAATGGCGCCAAGCTGGGCGAGATCTCTTTCGCCGCTAACACGGCGGAGCGGCTGCGCGAGGCGGAATTGCGCTTTTTTAAAGAGCATTTGAAAGACGGCCCGGCAGCGGATTTGCCGCCAGCCCTGCTGTTTGAAACCGGCGAAAACCAATGGAAATCTCTGCCGCAGTGGCCGCCGGCCGGCACGAAGCAAAGGCTTTACCTGCAGGCACACGGGAAGCTGTCCGCGCGGCCGCCGCTCGACCCCAGCGCTTTCGACGAATACCTGAGCGATCCCGCCGACCCCGTGCCTTACTTCCCGAACGCCCCGCAGGAGATGGTGAAGGAGTATATGATCGCCGATCAGCGCTTCCTTCAGCGACCGGAAAGATGTCTTGAGTTATCTGAGCGAACCACTGAACGATGATCTGACAATAGCCGGCCCTGTCTCTCCCGAACTGTTCGTTTCGACCACCCGAAGCGATTCCGATTTCGATGTGAAACTCATTGATGTGTATCCCCCCGATGCGCCCGGAAAGTTAGACGGCTACCAACAATTGGTGCGCGGCGAACCATTTCGCGGCAAATTCCGCAACAGCTTCGAAAAACCCGAACCCTTCAAGCCGGACAAAATCGAGCAAATTCGCTTCAACATGCCGGATATCTATCATTGCTTTAAAAAGGGTCATCGCGTTATGGTGCAGGTGGAGAGTTCGTGGTTTCCGCTCACCGACAGGAACCCGCAGACGTTCGGCGACATTCCCGCGGCTAAATTCGACGATTTCCTGACCGCGACGGAACGCATTTACCGCTCGCGCCGGACTGCTTCGTTTGTGGAAGTGAACGTGGAACAGCGTTAAAATCCACTCATCTTAAATTCCTCTCATTTGCTGCTTGCACCTGTACAACTTCGCGCGGCTTCGAGCGTCTTTGATCGCAGGACGGATTAAAAACCAACATGTTCAAAGTTTCCATTAGCTCCGCGATGCGCGTGGGGGCCATCGCCATAACACTGGTGCCCGGTTGGCAAATGTTGCACGCCCAAGGGTACCCGCCAAATTATCCACCAGCAGGCGGCTATTATCAGCGTCAAGCCGCTTCGCCAGCCGAACGAACCATTGAAGATCTTCGACAGATTGCCGAGCGCGAAACGTTTTCGCATGGCCAGCACGAACGCTATCAGCATGCCATCGAACATTTGTCGGAGTTTTCGGGCAGACTGTACGCCGGCCGATTCGATCGCGGCAAACTTGATCGCGGCATAGACGATTTGCGGAACGTGTTGGCGCGCAATCGGATGGATCCACATGCGCGCGACGTGCTGGCGGGCGATTTGAATGAGCTTTATCGCTACCGCGCTAACTTCGGCGGCAACCGGTATTAACAGGCGCCGCTTATTTAGAGCCGCGCGCGGTTCAGTTCAGCCGGCGTTAGGTCGCGCCACGCGCCCACCGGCAAATTGTCGAGGCGCAAGGGGCCGATGGCCACGCGTATCAGGCGCAAGGTGGGTAGCCCTACCGCAGCGGTCATGCGCCTCACTTGCCGGTTGCGGCCTTCGCTGAGGGTGATCTCAAGCCATGACAGCGGAATGTTGCGGCGATTGCGAATGGGTGGGTCGCGTGCGGGAAGAGCCGGCTCAGCGATCACGACTGCCTGGGCAGGCCGGGTTTGATAATCCTGAATCCGCAACCCCCGCCGTAAGGGTTCAAGAGCCGGCTCACTTGCTACTCCTTCGACTTGAACCCAGTAGGTGCGGGGATGGCTGAGCCGTTGGATGGCGCTATCGCTTGAGAGCAGCAACAAGCCTTCGCTATCAAAATCCAGCCGCCCCACGGGATAAACGCTAGGCACTGGAATATAATCCGCCAGCGTGCGCCGTGGGCCGTTCATCCCCGGGGTCGAGCCCTGGGTGAACTGGCATAGCACTTGAAACGGTTTATTAAATAGTAAAGATCGGACCGGCAATGGCGTCTAAACTCATGTTATGGCTCTGACCGATCCATCGCCGGACCTGGAACCCAAACGCACATCGAGTTTACAGACGGCGTCGCGTATTGCTTCTTTTGGAATTTTAGTGGCGGCGCTCTATGTCGCCTGGATATTTTATTCGCGCCATGCCTCTAACGAGCAAGCGATTAGAGATTTAGCCGCCAAGCAGGACGCCAAACGACAGGAGCAAGCCAAACTCATCTTTGGCTCGGGCGAAGTCAAGATCGTCAGCTATTCCGTCGATAAAGCCAGCCTCACGCGCGGCGAATCGGCCGATCTTTGTTATGGAGTGATCAACGCGACGAAAGTGACGCTCGAGCCGGCAGTGGAAGTCGCCAAGCCCTCGGCGTATCACTGCTTGACCATCGCGCCGCGCACTACCACCACGTACACGCTGACGGCTTCAAACGATCAAGGGCAAACAAAATCGCTGGCCGTGACCGTGCACGTGCGTTAGTGTTCGCTAGGCGTGGTGCTTAATGCTTTTTGTGCCGGCGCCGTTGAGCGCGGCCAGCTTTTCATCCAGAAACATCAGAGAGCGCTCCAACTGTTCTTTGTATCGTGGATTTTCGGCTTTCGCGAGATCCTGCAGCACTCGTGTGCGGGAAAGTTCCAGGCTTTCGCGCTCCCGCTGCAGACTGATTTCCGCCGCTTGCAATTGATTGACTCTTGACTGCTCGTTTCGAGTAGCCGCCGCTTCTATCTGCGATTCGACAGCTTTACTCTCCCAGCCTCTTGCCATATACACTAGCTTGACACATTTCGCGAAGCGGCGGTTAATTTTCAGCCAGCAGGCGGTCCAGCTTTTCCAAGCCGAGCTTTTCGCCAATAGCAATCAGGTAATCGCCGGCCGAAACCAAGGTGGCGGGCACCGGATTGAAGACCATTTGGCCGCCTGAACGGCGAATGGCCAACGGAATCACCCCGCTCGGGCAGTGCTGTTGAATCTCGCCAAAAGTCTTGGAGGCCAACTGGCTTTTTTGCCCTAGCATCATCTGCTCCAGCATTACGTTTGGCCCCATATCTGTCATCGTCATGGTAAGAAACTCAATTACTTGCGGCTTTACCAAAGATTGCGCTAGCCGCTGGCCCACCATGGCGTAGGGCGTAAACACAATGTCGGCCCCGGCGCGCCGGAGCTTGACTTCCGCCTCTTCTTCCGACGCTCGGGTGACCACCGTCAGGCCGGGATTGAGAGACTTAGCCGACAAAATTACAAAGAGATTCTCCGCATCACTGGCGAGCGAGGCAATTAGGCCTTTGGCGCGCATCACGCCGGCCGAACGCAAGGTATTATCTAACGTCGCATCCGCCTCTACCGCCAGCATGCCCATGCGCATGGCGCGTTCCACGCGTTCCGGGCTTCGATCGATCACGATCACTTGCGCCTCTAGCCGGTGCAGTTCGGTTGAAGCATTGCGCCCTACGCGCCCAAAGCCACACACAATGAAATGGTCGTGCAAGTTGTCGATCATTTTTTTCTTTCTGCGCTTGCCATAACGGTCCTGCAGCTCCAATTCGATGATGCTCTGCGTCATTGCTCCGGCCGCCACAAAAATGGCGCCGACGCCGAAGAAGATCAAAAACGAATTGAAGATGCGCCCCGCCTGATGCAGCGGATGAATCTCCTGGTAGCCGACCGTTGTAATGGTGATCAGGGACATGTAGAAAGCATCGAAAATGCCGTAGCCTTCCAGCAGCACAAAGCCGGCCGTACCGATGAATAACGTCACAGCCAGAAGTGCGCTGATGAATGCCGCGCGTCTCAGCAACCGGTTGTCGGGCGCCATCGCCAGAGACTTCGCCATTGAGGGAATTATCGTCTATCGGCTGTTATCCTTGGTAATTAGCCGCCCCCATGCCGCAGTTGCGTTACCACACTCCAAACGGAATTACCGTCACCCGCAGTGAAACAAAGCTCGCGTTTTCGCGCGGCTTAGGTCATATTTTGAAGCAGCTCGACAACAAACGGGGCGCTTATTTTTCTTCCGGCTACGAATACCCGGAGCGTTATTCACGCTGGGATGTGGCCACTCTGGCACCGCCTATCGAGATTGTCGGCCGCGATCGAACACTGGCCTTGAACGCCCTCAATGAGCGCGGACGGGTGATCTTGCGGCTGCTCCATCCGCTGGTTGACAGGCACGAGCATTGGGATGGTGAGCCGGCGAGCGCTGATTCATTCACCTTGCACCTCAAGCCGCTGGCCGACCGTTTCTCCGAAGAAGAACGCAGCAAACAGCCCTCGCCGTTTTCACTGGTGCGCTTGTTGGTGAAAGAATTTCACAATCCGGCGGACACCCGCCTCATGCTCGCGGGCGCGTTCGGCTACGACCTGCTGCTGCAATTTGACCCCATCACCCAACGCCTGCCACGCGAGGATCAAAAGACACTTCACCTTTTTCTGTGCGATGACATCTACTTCATGGACCGCAAGAAAGAAGTGATTGAGCACTATCAATACGATTTTGAGGGCAGCGCCGGTTCGACAGCGGGTTTGGACCGTGTTACCCCGCTCATCGCAAAATCAAGAAAGGCGCCGGCGGCAGCGCAAATCGTCTCGGACCACCAAACCGAAGAGTATATGGCCAAGGTGGAAATTGTGCGTGAAGGCATGCGCCAAGGCAATTATTACGAAGTCATCCTGCGGCAGACTTTTAGCGCACCTTTCTCGCAAAGCCCGTCGGAACTTTTTCAGCGGATTCAGAAATCGAGTCCCAGCCCTTATGAATTCATGCTGCAGATGGGCGACGAACAACTGGTAGGCGCATCGCCGGAAATGTTCGTACGGGTGGAAGGGGACCAGGTGGAGACCTGCCCGATCTCGGGAACGGCGCGCCGTTCTGGCGATCCGCTGCGCGACGCCGAAAGTATTCGCGCGCTGCTCAATTCCACAAAAGAAGAATCGGAACTCACGATGTGTACCGACGTCGATCGCAACGACAAGTCGCGGGTGTGCGTGCCGGGCTCGGTTCGCCTTGTCGGCCGCCGCTTGATTGAATCTTACGCGGGACTCTTTCACACCGTCGATCACGTCAAGGGAGTCTTGCAACCTGGCTTCGATTCGCTCGACGCCTTTCTCACACATATGTGGGCGGTCACGATCATCGGCGCGCCCAAAAAGGCGGCCGCGCAAGCGGTGGAGGATCTGGAAAAAGACGCGCGCGGTTGGTATGGCGGCGCCATTGGCATGATCGGCCTCAATGGTGACATCAACACCGGTATCACGATTCGCACGGTCCATTTGAAGAACGGTGTTGCTAAGTATGCGGCCGGCGCTACGCTGCTCTATGATTCCGACCCGCGCGAGGAAGATCAAGAATGCCGCCTGAAGGCGACGGCATTTTTCCGCGCGCTCTTCCCGGCAAACGCTGTCGGCCCGGAAAGCCATCCGACGCGCAAGGTGGGCGAGGGCGTCCGGCTGTTGCTTGTCGACAATGACGATTGTTTCATTCACACGCTGGCCAATTACGCGCGGCAAACCGGGGCGAAAGTTTCCACTTTCCGCTCCAATGTCGCTTTGGACGCGATTGATAGCAGCAAACCGGATGTTGTTTTGATTTCGCCCGGCCCGGCTCGGCCGGCGGATTTCGGTGTGCCGAACCTCGTCAAGGAACTAGCGCGCCGCGGGATTCCCACCTTCGGCGTCTGCCTGGGCTTGCAAGGCATTGTGGAAGCCTTTGGCGGCGTGCTGGAAGTTTTGCCGTATCCAATGCACGGTAAGGGTTCCCTCGTCATGCACGAAGGCAAGGGAGTCTTTCGAAATATCCCGTCGCCGTTTCGCGTGGGGCGCTATCACTCGCTTTACGCGCAGCGCGAAACTTTTCCCGCATGCCTGGAAGTGACCGCTGAATCGGAAGACGGCATCATTATGGGTGTTCGTCACCGCGATCTGCCGATGGAAGCCGTGCAATTTCATCCGGAATCGATCCTCACTCTGGAACGCGATTGCGGGCTGCGGTTGATGGAGAACATGATTGAGGCTTACGCACACGCCGTTGCTGGTGCGGTTGGTCTCGGTTAGCGCGGCGTGGCGGAGAACCCAAACGTAGCGGTAATCGGCGGTGGGCTCGCCGGTCTTGCCACCGCCTTGGCGCTGGGTTCAGCGGGCTATCCGGTCACAGTCTACGAAGCGCGTCCGTTCCTGGGAGGTCGTGCCACTTCGTACGAAGTGAACGATGTCACGATAGATAATTGCCAGCACATCTTACTGCGCTGCTGTACAAACTTGCTGGATTTTTACCGGCGCTTAGGCGTGGCGGGGCAAATTCACTTCTATCGGGAATTTTATTGGATGGAACCGGGCGGCCGAACTTCTTTGATGAAGCGCGGCCTATTGCCGGCGCCGCTGCACTTTACCGGCGCCTTTGCGAAGCTTCGATTCCTGTCACCGATGGACAAGCTGTCGGTGGCCAGCGGACTCCTCGCCGTCAAATATGAGTATGGCAAACGGGCCGATTTAGACCAGATGAGCATGGCGGATTGGCTCCGCGAGAAAAGGCAAACGCCCCGCGCCATCGAGCGCTTTTGGCGGCAGGTTCTGGTGAGCGCCGTCAACGAAGAACTGGACCGCATGGCGGCGGCCCATGGTTTGCAGGTGCTCTATCTGGGGTTTCTATCGAATGCCACGGCCTACGAAATGGGTGTGCCGGCTGTGCCTTTGGCGGATTTGTATTCCGCCCAGGCTTGGTCTCGCTATGAATTTGTAAAGCTCGCTTACCGCTCCGCCGTGCAGCGGATTCAGATTGCTAACGGCGAAGTGCGCGCGGCCTTGACGGAAAATGGCCCTATCGAAGCCGACGCCTATGTGCTCGCTGTCCCGTTCGAGCGGGTCAATGCGCTGGCGCCTGAATTGAAGCTAGATCTCTCCGCCTTTACGCACTCGCCCATTACCGGCATTCATCTTTGGTTCGACCGCCCGGTGACCGATTTGCCCCATGCCACGCTACTGGATCGCACCATCCAGTGGATGTACAACAAGGAAGACGGACGGCACGTGCAATTGGTGGTAAGCGCATCGCGCCCTCTCACGGAGATGCCGCGCGGCGAAGTCATCCAAATGGCGCTGCAGGAACTGACGGAGTTTTTTCCAAACGTCGCGCAAGCGAAACTCGAGCGCGCGCATGTAGTCAAAGAGGTGCGAGCCACCTTCTCCGCCGCGCCCGGCTTGGAAGCGCACCGCCCGCCGCAAAGCACCGCCGTTGCTAATCTGTTTTTGGCCGGCGATTGGACGCGCACGGGATGGCCGGCCACGATGGAGGGGGCGGTGCGAAGCGGCTATCTTGCGGCCGAGGCGGTGCTGCAGCACTTTGGGAGCAAGCAGCAATTTCTATTGCCGGATGCGGCTTGATTTCGACTCGGAACTGGGAGCGTTAGCCACCTTGTTTGGCCTTCTCCTCCGCTTGCTATACGGTCTTTCAACGGAGTAGCCCATAGACAACGACGTTGCCACTTTGGGTGGAAACATAGACGCGACCGTTGGCGACAACCGGGGGAGCGTATTTGCTCAGGATCCCCAGCGTATCGCCGCCGCTTGCGCGGCTGTTCCAATACTCTGAGAAAGTTCCAGGGTTCAAGGCGCGAAGAGTTGCTGGCGCGGGATGGTAAAGAGCGCTCTGGTTCACCGTGGTCGCCCATCGGATCGCGTTCGAAGTTGCATTCGCCGAGACACTCAACTGGGCACCGGGAAACTCGTAACTGGCGGGCGAGGTCGCGGGTATGGTGTCGAAAGTGCCGGCGGTGCCAGCACGAAAAATGAAGCGGTATATTCTGCCGCTGGTATTTGGGAAGAAGGCTGCATCATTGAAAAACGCGCCGTTGTACACCCCGGAGTGATCGCTTAACTTGCCTCTTGCGTTGGTATAGAACACTTGCGTACCGGAGCAACCGCCAACCGTTCCTCCGAGATGACCCATGCAGGATGTATCCACCATGAAAATCCGGAAATCCTTGGCGCCCGTAACGGCTTTCGCGCTGCCGGGAATGAGCATCATCGGCCCGCTGCCCAGATCGGAATCGTTCGTGTTCATGCTGGCCCAGTCCGCCGGAGTGAACCAATCGACGACGGCCAAAGTCGAACCGTTCAGACGGAGTACGCTCTGGCTGAACTCTGTGGAACCGTCGTAGTTTCCATTGCCGGTGCTAAACAGAATGTCGCCACCAGGAAGCACAGACAGACCCCCGCCACCGTTCCAAACGCCACCACCCCAGCTATTCGGTGAAGTACAAAACAGGGCCGCCTTGCGAAGGTCCGAGGTGTTGTAAGCAAACACCCAGCCATGATAGGGTCGGCGGTCTGACTGACCTCCAAAACCTAAGTAGATCTTAGCGTTGGCCAAAGTCAGCGCAGTACGCTGCAGTTGCCGGGCTCCGTTGAAGCACAGATTGGACGCGTTCAGCGAATCGTGCTGGCCGGCATCTCCGCTGCCCACCACCTGCCCACTGATCTCGACGCTAGCGCATTGCGCTCCGCTCTCTAGAACCAGCTTTCGGAGAGTCCAGGTCCCCGTAGCGCTTGCCGTAACCACGTAGACATTCGTGGAATCAGCTACCACGTTGGAGGCGCCGACCTCGTGTTCGTAGAAGAGAGGGCTTTTCGGGTTATCGATATGCGGATAGTTGCGGAACTGCCAAGCCTGCCCGAAATTTGTTGTCCAAATCGGAGCACAGCCGTTGGCATCAAAGGCGTACACGGAGTTGTGCATGGTTGCGACCAGTATGAGATCCCGAGGAGTTCCCGCCACCGTGATGTGAGGGACGTAAAGCGGCTGCGAGAATAGATCGCCATCGACCTCCATTTTGCAAACGAGACCGAATTTTCCAGCCTTCACGTTGGCAGGAGTAAGGATAGTTTCGGAAGTGTTGGCGGCGTCTCGCGAATTGTCGAACCGAGCCGTGGCAATGACCAGGCGCGTGCCCGAGGCTGGGGACAGCATCACAACGGGGATAGCCATATAGGGAAGCCATGCCATGGCAACAAGCACAAGGGCTAGCACAATCGAACGGGGCTTTTTCGGACGTAGAACTCCCATGGCTGCCACGCTAGACACGGTGATCCAAAGTCCGAACGCGAACTGCCACGTGTGCATACTCTATTACGTCGGCGCGACTACGGTGCCACATTAGCTTTGAGATGCTGAGGATTCGGCGCACTCTTTCCGCGACGGTTGGCCTGGAAGTGAATCGACCTCCTCAGTCTTGCCGGCGAGTCAACAAACTCAACCTCGTTCATAACATCGATTCCATAGCGATGGCAGAACGCGGTCACGTTCGGCAGTGCGGACGACTGAGGGCCTTGCCGACCTAAGCCAATATAAGGTGAGCGGCCAGGTTCATGCGCACCAGAATGCCGTTGTCACTCGCAACGATCACGAACGCGGGTGCCGAGCTTGCCCGCAGGCCTCGTCGATCAGAGGTTCCAGTTCATTGTCGGCGATTCCGTTTACTCGGCCGGCAAGCTTGTCCAGATGCTCGAGATACCGGCTGTAGGCGAACACTCGGGCATCGCCCGTCGGCGACTCCTGTAGAATGTGCGAAGGCTGAATGCTCAATCCTTCATCTTCCTGAAGTGTTCGCCCTATCAGGCCTTCGAGTACGATGCGCTGCTCGGATGAAAGGTCCTTGACACGGTGCCACATAATCAACTCTCTTTCAGATTAGCAACGGCTCATCGGGTCCCAAGCCAGCACCAAAAGTCAACGCTCCCAGCGCCAGCTTCAGTCTATCTCTGGTTCGACTTCAAAACCTTCTTGCGCAGCCGGATTGACTTCGGCGTCACTTCCACAAACTCATCCTCTTGAATAAATTCAATGGCCTGTTCCAAATTCAAAATCTTCGGCGGTATCAGCCGAATCGCCTCATCCGAAGTAGAAGCGCGCATATTGGTCAACTTCTTCTCCTTGACGATATTCACGTCAAGATCGCTATTACGCGCATTCTCGCCAATAATCATGCCTTCATAGACTTCAGTCTGGGGCGAAATGAAGATGACACCACGCTCCTGCATGTTGAAAATCGCGTAGCTCGTCGCCACACCCGGCCGGTCGGAAACCAGCGATCCGGTGGGGCGCATCTCAATTTCCCCTTGCCATTCAATGTAGCCATTGAACAGATGGTTCATGATAGCCATCCCCTTGGTATCGGTGAGCATTTCACTGCGCAAGCCAATAAGCCCGCGCGACGGTACCAGGAACTCCAAGCGCACCCGCCCGGAACCGTGATTCACCATCTTCGACATCTTTCCCTTCCGCCTGCCTAACTTCTCGATCACCACGCCAATGAATTCCTCCGGGCAATCGATCACCAGCAATTCAAGCGGCTCATGCAGCTTGCCATCGATCGTCCTGGTCAGAATCTCCGGCTTACCCACTTGCAGCTCATAACCTTCGCGCCGCATCATCTCAATCAATATCGCGAGTTGCAGCTCGCCGCGGCCCATTACTTTAAAGGCATCCGGGCCGCCCGCTTCTTCCACGCGAATGGAAACGTTGGTTAACAACTCTTTGTCGAGACGGTCGCGCAGATTACGCGAAGTGACATACTGGCCTTCCCGGCCGGCAAAGGGCGAGTTGTTGATCGTCATAGTCATCGCGATCGTCGGCTCGTCTATCTGAATCTGCGGCAGCGGCATGGGTGTTTCCGCACTGGTGATCGTCTCTCCAATGGTGATGCCCTCTACGCCGGCGATGGCCAGCACGTCGCCGGTCTTACCCACCGTTTCGTCCACCCTCTTCAAGCCTTCAAACGAATACAGTTTGGTGATGCGAGTTTTATGCAGACTGCCGTCCAGCTTCACAATGGCCACATCGTCGCCTAGCCGCAGCGTGCCATTGAACACTCGGCCGATCGCCAAGCGGCCCAGGTAGTCGCTGTAATCTAAATTGGCCACCAGCAGCTGCAGCACGGCATCCGGATCGCCCGTGGGCGCGGGAATTTTATTGACGATCGTTTCGAACAACACTTCCAAAGTTTCGCCCGGGCCGTCGGGATCGAGCTTCGCAATGCCTGCCTTGGCATTGGTATAGACCACCGGGAAATCCAGTTGATCTTCCGTCGCGTCCAAATCAATGAACAAATCGTAAACTTCATTCAGCACTTCTTGAATGCGCGCATCGGGCCGGTCGATTTTATTGATCACCAGCACCGGCGGCAGCTTTGCTTCGAGCGCCTTCATCAGTACATAGCGCGTCTGCGGCAAAGGGCCTTCGCTGGCGTCCACCAGCAGCATCACGCCATCCACAATCTTGAGCGCCCGCTCTACTTCGCCGCCAAAGTCGCTGTGGCCCGGTGTATCCACAATGTTGATTTTGGTGCCGTGATAGCGCACGCCGGTGGTTTTTGCCAGAATCGTGATACCACGTTCGCGTTCCAGATCGTTCGAATCCATGACACGATCCGTCATAGCTTCGTTTGCCCGGAAAATGCCACTTTGCCGCAAAAGCGCGTCTACCAGCGTGGTTTTTCCGTGATCAACGTGCGCAATAATTGCAATGTTACGCGTGTTGAGTGAGTCGTTATATGCTGCCATTCGTAAGCTTCATGGTCTCATGAGCGCGCAGCGCTAAGCGTTTGAGCCAGTGTATGTGCGAACCTGGAAACACCATGGCGTCAGACGAACCGTTGCCCGTAGTTGTGATCGTGGGACGCCCCAACGTAGGTAAATCAACTCTTTTTAACGCGATTGTGGGCGAACGCCGCTCCATCGTAGGCGATGAGCCGGGCATTACCCGCGACCGCATTTATGGCGAGGCCGAATACCGCGGCAAGCGTTTTGGCTTGATCGATACTGGCGGCATTATCCCGAATGACGACGCGCTAATTCCAACCGAAATCTTGAAGCAAGCCAAGGTAGCCCTGGATATGGCGGCCCATATCTTGTTTGTGATTGATGGCCGAACCGAAATTACCTCGGCCGACCGCGATCTGGCTAAGCTGCTCCGAACACTCAGTAAACCCCTTACGCTTGTGGTGAATAAGATAGACCATCAAGTGCGCGAGAACCTTGTTCATGAGTTCTATTCGCTCGGCTTGGGAGATCCTGCCTCTGTCTCAGCCGAGCACAAGCTAGGCATTGGCGATCTGCTGGCGGAGGTGACTAAGCCCTTCCCCGATTGGCAACCGGAAACAGAGGAGCCTGAGGCGGAGGAAAATTTACGGCGCATCAAAGTGGCTATTATCGGCCGGCCCAATGTGGGTAAATCCACTCTGCTGAATGCGCTGGTCGGCTCGGAACGCGCCATTGTCTCTCCCGTGGCAGGGACCACGCGCGATGCGGTGGATGAAACTGTGCAGGAAGGAAATACCACCTATCGCTTCGTAGACACCGCGGGTATCCGGCGCAAAGGCCGGACCACTGAGATGACGGAAAAGATGAGCGTCGTGATGGCGCGCCGTAACATCCGCATGGCGAACGTTGTACTGCTGGTGGTGGATGCCACGGAGGGCGTGCTGGGAGCTGATGCGACAATCGCCGGCTACGCCCATGAAGAAGGCCGGGCGGTCATTATTGTCGTGAATAAATGGGACGCGGTGGATGACGAGAAGGGGAAACGGACTTTCAAAGAAAATCTGCGCGATGAACTGAAGTTCCTCGAATACGCGCCCGTTATTTTTGCCTCGGCTAAGAAGGGTGAGGGTATCCGGCGCATTTATTCGACGATTCGAAGTTGTTTCGACAACGCTTCCAAGCGAGTGACCACCGGTGAGTTGAACCGTTTTATGGAAACGGTGGAGTTTGATGGCGACATCAAGGTTTTTTACATGACGCAAGCCTCGGTGCGGCCGCCGACGTTTATCGTCTTCACCGACAAAGCCAACGATCTACACTTTTCCACCGAGCGGTTCTTAGTCAACCGGCTACGCGAACGATTTGGCTTTCAAGGAACGCCGGTGGTGATTAAGACAAAACGGCGCTAAGCCAAAGCGCCTCACCAGGACAACGAGCCGCTTTCACCGCGCTGGCCAAACGTTCGTCTCCCCGTAAAATAATGAATTGAATTTCGTTTTTATGTCGATTCGGCCAAGCCCCGTTCGACGTATCAGCAGAGAGCAAGTACGAAAGCAAGCAAACAGCGATCCAGCGGCTCTCTGAATCCGAATTCAACGGTTAGCCAATAAACAAGCTAAATCCGAAAACAACTAACCCAACCATCGTTCAACCCAAAGGAGATTCCGATATGCGATTCATGGTCATTGTCAAAGCAACCCCCGAGTCAGAAAAAGAAGGCGCCCTGCCCGATCCACAGCTCATGGCCGAAATGGGCAAATACAACGAAGAGCTCATGAAGGCTGGCGTCCTGCTCGCCCTCGATGGCCTCCATCCCAGTTCCAAAGGCGCGCGCGTCAAGTTTTCCGGCAAGTCTCGTAGCGTCATCGACGGCCCCTTCACCGAAGCTAAGGAACTCGTCGCCGGCTTCTCAATCTTGCAGGTCAAATCCCTCGAAGAGGCCATCGAGTGGGTCAAGCGTGGCCCCACCTGCAGCGCCGGCGACTACGAAGTCGAAATCCGCCAAATCTTTGAGATGGAAGACTTCGCACCCATTCTGTCTGAAGAGCAGATCCAGCACAAAGTAGAGCTTCGAGCTGAGCTGCCCAATCAGACCGCTAACAAATAGCTGCCCGGCACTTGCGTCGGTGGCTCGAAAGCTGGTGTGATCGGTAGCAGTGTCCGCTACCGATCCATCGCACGCCGCACAGCAAGCCCTGCATCGCACCATCGAAGCCGTCTGGCGCATCGAGTCCGCGCGCGTCATTGCCGGGCTCACGCGCCTCACCCGTGACGTCGGCCTCGCTGAAGACCTCGCGCAAGAGGCACTTGTCGCCGCACTCGAACAGTGGCCGCAATCGGGCGTCCCCGATAATCCCGCGGCATGGCTCACCGCCACCGCCAAACGCCGCGCCATCGATCTCTTCCGCCGCAACGCCGTCGTCGGGCGCAAACACGCAGAGCTCGCCCGCGAACTCGAAGGCCTTGAACAAACCTTGCCCGACCGCGACTCCACTCTCGACGACACCAGCAGCGACGACCTCCTCCGCCTGGTCTTCATCGCTTGTCATCCCGTCCTCCCCACCGAGTCCCGCGCAGCTCTCACCCTCCGTCTCCTCGGCGGCCTCACCACCGACGAGATCGCGCGCGCCTTCCTCACCCCCGAATCCACCATTGCCCAGCGCATCGTCCGCGCCAAACGCACCCTCGCCGACAAGCACATTCCCTTCGAGGTTCCCCGCGGCCCCGCGCGCGCCGCGCGCCTTTCCTCAGTCCTCGAAGTCATCTACCTCATCTTCAACGAGGGCTACTCCGCTACCGCCGGCGACGACCTCATGCGCCCCGCCCTCTGCGAAGACGCGCTCCGTCTCGGCCGCATCCTCGCCGAGCTGACTCCCACCGAAGCAGAAGTCCACGGCCTGGTCGCCCTTATGGAGATCCAGGCCTCCCGCACCCGCGCCCGCGTCACCTCCAGCGGTGAACTAGTCTTACTCTTCGACCAAAACCGCACGCAATGGGATCAACTGCTAATCCAGCGCGGCTTCACCGCCATCGAACGCGCTCATAAATGTAACGCCACCCGCGGTCCCTATCTCCTGCAAGCCGAGATCGCCGCCTGCCACGCCCGCGCCCGCACGCCAGCCGAAACCGACTGGCCCCGCATCGTCATCCTCTACACAGAGCTCGCCCAGCTCAACCCGTCTCCCGTCATCGAGCTCAACCGCGCCGTAGCGGTCTCCATGGCCAACGGCCCCCTTGCCGGCCTCACGCTCATAGACGCGCTCGCTGCCGAACCCTCTCTAGCGCGCTACCATCTTCTGCCCAGCGTTCGCGCCGACCTCCTCTACAAACTCGGCCGCTACTCCGAAGCCCGCCGCGAGTTCGAACGCGCCGCCGCCCTTACCCGCAACTCCCGCGAACGCGACCTCCTCCTCACGCGCGCCGCATCCTGCGCACTACGCTCTGATTAAGAAATTAGCACGATTCCGCAGAATGTTGCTTAAATATCAATAGGATACCGTCAACCATTAAACGTTCACCTGAAGAGAGCCAAGTCAACCGCACGAAACATCCAGAAAACTCCAACTTTTCACCTCTCCCACTCCGATTCGCCAGCGCCCTTCAGCCACGCTCAAGAATCGATCACGATCTTTGTAAGAAAATTATCTTCCAATATTTTCAAACACTTACGCATTTTTTCTCAAGTCTCCGTTTGCCCTCTTAGGGTAAAGTCAAGCCAGAAACGCGGGCCACGCTTGCAGGCGAAAGCCCCATCTTGACCATGAAAATCTCGACTCAAAAATTCGCCGCGCCTTGCAAGCCCGCCATCCCGCCGTCGCCGCGCCCGGCCGCCTGCGCCTCTGCAAAGTCTTCGCGCGCTCCACTCAGACCAGCCCCCACGCGGGAAAAACTCACTGCGGATTCCCCCAAAAACACCGTCGCTTCCCGCTGCTCGCTGTTATTCTTTATAGGCGGGATCGAAAGCCCCGCCGCCGCCCACTTTTTCCCTGCCAAAAGCTCCCTCCTCTCTGCGGCGTCCGCCTCGCCCTCCCCGGAATCCGCCAAATCATTCCAACGGTGCGCATGCCACCATACGGTATTGGACACATACGTTCTCAAAACGCTGATTCACGACATTGCCGAATCAACCGCCGAACACATTGTTCTCGTCGCCACATCGTCCCTGATTGCCGTGGTCATCGGCGTCGGGCTGGGTATTCTCGGCACGCGGCATAGAGCGCTACGCAACGTTTCCATTTCTGTAGCCAACGTCTTGCAAACCATCCCCAGCCTGGCGTTGTTCGGCTTCCTCCTGCCCATTCCGTTCATCGGCGGCATCGGCAAGCATACGGCGATTCTCTGCCTGGTGCTCTATTCGCTTTTGCCGATTCTGCGCAATACCGTCGTCGGCATTTCCGGCGTCGATGCGCCTCTGCGGGAAGCGGCCGTCGCCATGGGCATGACCGATCGGCAACTGCTCCAAATGGTGGAATTACCGCTAGCGGCGCCCACCATCCTGGCGGGTGTGCGCATCGCGCTGGTGACCAACATTGGCACCGCGGTGATTGCGGCCATTATCGGCGGAGGCGGATTGGGCGTATTGATTTTCCGCGGCGTCGAATCTTTGGACACGCTCCTCATTCTGGCGGGCGCAGTGCCGGCCGCCCTCATGGCGTTGATCGCCGATGGCGCCATGTCTTACCTGGAAAAGAAAGTGGCTGTTCGATGATGAGGCCGCTGGCTCTCGGCCTGGTTTGTGCAACCCTTTTTCTGAGCGCGTGCGGACGAAGCGGTACGATCGCCATCGGTTCCAAGAATTTTGTCGAGCAACTGCTTTTGGGTGAATTGGCGGCACAGCAGTTAGAGCGCAAACTGCACGTAACGGTCGACCGGCGCTTCAATTTGGGTGGTACCCTGCTGGCGCACGACGCCATCATTAAGGGCGACATCGATATCTATCCTGAGTACACAGGCACAGCGATCACCGTGGTTTTGCGCGAACACGGCGCGTCCGACCCCGCCAGCGTCTATAAGCAAGTACGCGCCGCTTATGAAGAACGGTTTCATTTGCGCTGGCTTGAGCCGCTTGGTTTCAACGATACGTTTGCCATGGTTGTGAGGAGCCAAGACGCGGCACGCCTCAGCCAACCCACCCTCACAGCGGCCAAGGCGCGTGCTTGGCGGCTGGGTGTCGGCTACGAATTTTTGACGCGTGAAGATGGCTTGCAGAGCCTTGATAGGACTTACGATCTTAAGTGGGATGGCACGCCCAAGAGCATGGATCTGGGCTTGCTCTACAGCGCGCTGCAGCAGAAGCAAATTGACATGGGCGCGGCGAATTCCACCGATGGCCAATTGGCGCAAGCCATTTTCACCGCGCTAGGCGATGATAAGAAGACGTTCCCGCCGTACAACGCTTGTTTTGTTGTGCGCGAAGAATTGCTCGCCCGTCAACCCGGGGTCGCCTGGGCTCTCGGCCTGCTACATAACCGGATTGACGACGCAGCAATGCGGGATATGAACCGGCGGGTGGCCATCGCGCATGAACCTGTTGCTCGAGTGATTAAGGATTTCTTGGACACGCTTGAAACGGCCGGAGATCAACGAAGATGATCAACAAACTCGTTTTTGAAAATTTGAAACACCGCTGGGTGCGAACGCTGCTGGGCGCGCTGCTGGTGGGTGTGCTGGTGGCATCCATTACGACTTTGATCGGACTCAGCCGCGGCTTGCTTGAAGAAAGGGCGGCACGCGCCAGAGGCACCGGCGCGGATATCATTCTAAGGCCTGACACACACGGCACCATATCTTTCGCCAGCGGCCCGATTTCAGAAAAGTTCTTGCCGCTGCTGAGAAAACAGCCCCACGTTACCCAGGCCGTGGGCGTTCTTGTGCAGTCAGTGGAATTGATTACCTCCATGAACGGCGTAGACGTGCCGGAATTCGCCAAGCTCAGCGGCGGCTTTCATTATCTGGAGGGCGGACCACCAAAAGGACCGGACGATTTGCTGGTGGATGAATCCTATGCCCAACAAAAGCATTTGCATGTGGGCGCGACAGTCCAGCTCTTCGGCCACGATTGGCACTTGTCGGGCATAGTGGAAGGCGGTATGCTGGCGCGCTTTGTTGTCCCGTTAGATACGCTGCAGCAGGTAACGGCTAACACCGGGAAAATATCGCAAATCTTGGTGAAGCTCGACGACCCGGCCCGCACCAACGAAATGGTGGCGTATTTCAACAAACTGCTGAGCGGGAACCTGAAAGCCATTTCGATGGCGGATGTCGTTTCCCAATTTACTATCAGCTCATTTCCCCAGTTGGAACTGTTCATCAACATCATTACCACCATGTGGGTGGTCGTAATCTTCCTTGTGGTTGGTCTTTCCATGTACACCGCCGTCTTGGAGCGCACTCGCGAAATCGGCATATTAAAAGCGCTCGGCGCTAAGCCCTGGACGATTATGGATTTGTTAATCCGCGAAGCGATTCTTCTCGCCTTGGTCGGCTGGGTCATCGGCATCATTCTGGCTTTGGTCACCCGCACGCTCATTGTGAGTATGTTCCCCGCGTCTCTCAACGTAGTCAACGTGCCCGATTGGTGGCCTAAAGCCGCCGCCATTGCCTTGTCGGGAGCCATTCTAGGCGCTCTTTATCCGGGCTTGAAAGCTGCCCGCCAGGATGCCATTGAGGCGCTCAGTTATGAGTAGCGTGCCGCAGCCGGAAATAGCGCCGGAGATGATTCGCGTGAAAGGCCTGCGTAAAATTTATCGAACCGGCGGCGTAGACGTGGAGGCGTTGCGCGGTGTCGATCTAAGCGTGCGGCGTGGCGAGTTCGTAGCCGTCGTCGGCCCCTCCGGCTCCGGTAAATCGACGCTCTTCAATATTTTGGGTGGATTGACGCCGCCCACCGCCGGCGAGGTCTGGATTGACGGAGTGGATCTACGCGGGATGACGGAGTCGCAGCGTACTGAAATGCGCCAGCGCAAGGTTGGCTTCGTTTTTCAAAAATACAATCTGTTGCCTACCCTCACTGCCCGCGACAATATTTATCTCGCCCAAGCCATTGCGGGCATCAAAACCCGCCCGGTCGGCTTCGACAAGATATTGCAAATGCTGGGGATCGAAAACAGATTGGACCACAAGCCGCGCGCCCTATCGGGCGGGGAACAGCAGCGGGTCGCCATTGCCCGCGCTCTGGTGAATCAACCGGCCATTCTGCTCGCCGATGAGCCCACGGGCAACCTGGACACTGCTAACTCAAACGCTGTGTTAGACTTACTGCGCGACCTCAATAAACGAATCGGTCAAACGATTCTCATGATTACGCATAATCCTGAGGCTGCGGCGTTCGCCGACCGAATTATTTCGATGCGCGACGGTCAAGTCTTAAATTAAAGAGAGGCGAAAGGGAAAACGGGGACTAGTTTGCTAGGCTTACCTTGTAGCTTGACGCTACGGCCCGACATTTTCCGAAAATTTTTCGCGTGATTCGCCTTTTTCGCGTTTTTATTCCTGCAAGCGTTGTTGCACTCCTGATTTCAGAGATCATTCTTATTCTGGGGTGCTACGTTCTTGCGCTTTATTTCCTTGGGATTGATCCGGCCTTCTATCTCTTTGAAGAGAGGAATTACTGGAAGTTCCTTGTCGTCGCAGCCGTCATTGTCTTGGGTTTGTATTTTCAGGATCTGTATGGCGACTTGCGGATCATCTCTAATATTCTGCTGGTGCAACAGGTCTGCCTCTCGGTCGGCCTCGCCCTTTTGATCTCAGCTTTCATCGGGTATGTCGACCCGAGCGCCCTGCTCGGCCGCTGGATGATGATGATCGGCAGCCTCGGCGTTGTGATCCTGCTGCCCTTGTGGAGAATCTTTTTTTGGCGCTATGTCATTTCGGCGTTGCGCTCAGAGCGCGTGCTCATGATGGGCAATTCGAGCATTCTAAGCGAAGTCATCAGCGCTGTTCTGGCACGGCCGGAGTTTGGTTATAAGCTGATTGGCTACTTGTGTGAAGAACAGCCGGGCGATTTTCCGATTCCCTGCTTGGGCACGCTTAGCGATGTGCGCGCGGTTTGTGAGCAGCATCGCCCCACTCGGCTGGTGGTTGGCATGGCCGAGCGGCGCAATCGTTTGCCGGTCCACGACCTGTTAGAAATCCGCTTCGGTGGCGTGATTGTAGAAGACGCGGCCGATACGTACGAGGTAGCGCTGCACCGCGTCTGCAGCAGTAAGATTCAACCGTCCCAATTGATTTTTTCCAGCATGTTGGGCCCGCGCCGCAACGCCATTGCCCTACAGACGTTCTACTCCTTGATGATTAGCTTGCTGGGTTTGGTGTTAACTTCGCCGCTGTTGCTCCTCACCGCGCTGGCGGTCAGATTGACCTCAAAAGGCCCAGTGCTCTATCGCCAGCGCAGAGTCGGCTTGAATGGACACCTCTTTACGGTTTACAAGTTCCGATCGATGTACGTGGATGCGGAAGCCCGCACGGGCGCGGTCTGGGCGGTGAAAGACGATCCGCGCATTACGCCGGTGGGAAAGTGGCTGCGGAAGCTGCGGCTGGATGAGTTACCGCAATTCTGGAACGTGGTGCGCGGCGATATGTCGATTGTCGGGCCGCGGCCGGAGCGCCCGGAATTCGTCGATTTGCTCGCGCAACAGATTCCTTACTATCGGCAAAGGCTAGCTGTAAAGCCGGGCATAACGGGCTGGGCGCAGATTAATCACAAATACGGCGATAGCGAGTTGGACGCCATGATCAAACTCGAATACGACCTCTACTACATCAAGCACCTTGCGCCAGCCTTGGATTTTTACATCATCTTTCACACTCTGAAAGTGATGGTGCTCAGCAAAGGCTCTCAGTAGGGCGCAGGGGCTATTTGAAGCCATCGAATCGCAAAAGCGATTCAGAGCCATAGCGGCGATAGCCGGAAAAACTCATTTGATTCCATTCGCGGCGCTTCGATTCCACATACGAGACCGAATAAGCGGCAGCGGTTGGTAAACGCCACGTCGTGCCATTCAGATCGACCGCGTCCAATGTGACATCCCAATCGATCTCGGAGATGCGCGTCTCTTCCGGTATGGAGATGGACTTCCGGGTGATCTTGAGAATCTCGCCGTTGGCGGCGGAAATCCACACGTCGGTGGTAAATGGAATACGGTAATGTTTGGAAGCGACCTCAAGATCCCAGGGGCTTTCAGTCTCCGAAACGTTGAAGCGATAGATGGCGGCGGGGTTGCCGGCGAGAGTGGTGGACTCTACGAAAGTGACAGACTGGCTTGCTAAGAGCTGCGCCGTTTGCTGCAATAGGGTGCCGAATTCGCCTTCAGACCAAGCGCCCGAAAGAGCTGAAATGCTTGCCAGGCTGCGGCTGTTTTGCCGGATGTCATAATAGCGTTCCACGCCGTTTTCGAAAGACAGATTGGCCGATACGCGGTCGATGGGTCGCGACTTCGACCCACCCATATCACCCTTGAAGCGGCGGATCTCTTCCTGGCAAACGAAGGACTTTAGGTTAGCGTAGAGATCGTCATTCGCCAGCCGCGACTTTTCGAGAAGCTCATTCTGCGTTGTTAGTTCGGCGGAAAGCGCTGGCGACAAATCGGACTTAGGGATGGAATCGGCCGGTAGCGCCCATGCGCCGAGTGCGGACAAACAAAGCCACAAGGTCGAACGAAAAAACATAAGACGAACTCCACGAGGGGCTTTAGTCTGCGTATTCGCTAAGGTGAGTACTGGCTAAGAACTTTAAGCGAAGTACTTTTTTCTTATTTGCCCTTCGTAAATGTCATCGGCGAAAATGCCGAGCGTCTTGAGCGGGATTCGATGCGACTTTACGAATGCGATTTGCTAGTGCGACGTCTTGCGAAAATCGGCGACCGCCTTTTCGTGTTCCGTCAAAGTGGCGCTGAAATGATGGCCGCCCGAGCCATCGCCGCGAGCCACGAAATACAGGTAGCTTTCGGTGGAAGGTTGTAAGGCAGCTTTCAAGGATTGCGCACCCGGATTAGCAATGGGCCCCGGTGGCAAACCACTATGCGTATACGTATTGTACGGATTAGTGCTGGCTAAGTCTGATTTGTGAATGACCCCGTTATAACGGCTATCGAGCAAAGCAGCGTACACCGTTGTGGGGTCGCATTGTAACGGCATGTTAAGCCGCAGGCGGTTGCTGAAGACGCCGGCCACCAGCGGTCTTTCGGCGGCGAGGGCAGTCTCTTTCTCAACCAGGGAAGCCAGCGTTACGGCGCGATGCACTTCTGCGCCGGAGAGCGGCTCGGGAGCCAGCGCGCGCCATTGCTTGCGGAATTCATTCGTCATCATGCGGCACAACTGCTTTGCCGTGGTGGTGTGCGTGACCTGATAGCTGGAAGGGAAGAGATAGCCTTCCAGCGTGGGTGCCATTGGATCAAGATCGCGAATGCTTTCCGCCTCGCTCGAGGCTGTTAGGAAATCAGCCGGCTTTATGGTGCTCGCTCCTTCTAAAATCGCCGCGATGTCGAAGCGATTGCTGCCTTCGGGAATCGTGACCACGACAAAATAGACCTGTCCTCGGCTGATCTTGTCGAAGATTTCGAACGGCGTCTGTTCAGCGCCGAAGCGGTATTCACCGGCTTGCAGTTTGGCGCGCGGATGAAGGAAACGGACAGCCAGGAAAGCCCAGTTGGAACGAACCAGACCTTCGCCGGCGAGCAAATCAGCGATTCCCCTGCTCGACATGCCGTGCTCGATTTCGACAAATGTCTCTTCCTGGGGCGGGCGAACGGGTCCGAGGTACCAGACGCCTGTGGCGACCAGGCCGCCCGCGATCGCCAGAACGAAAACAATGAGGAGCCAGCGCCGCCAGCGGAAACGGCTAGCCAACGAATTCCCCCGCATCTGGACGGAACTCCGAGAGTTTTTGATTCTCCAGGAAGCCCAAATAGCTTTCCAAAATCAAGACGGCAGACATGCGGTCGACCGCTTGTCGGCTCTGCGTTACATTGGCGCCGCCTTCGCGCATCAGCCGTTCCGCTTCCTTCGACGTCAATCGCTCGTCCCAATACACCAGCGGCAGAGTGAGGTGTTTGGAAAGCCGCTCGGCAAACTCGCGGGTATACTCGCTTTGCCGGCTTTCCGCGCCGCTCATATGCAGCGGCTTACCGACTAACAACGTGTGAACGTTCCATTGAGCGGCAATCTGTTGGAGCGCCGCCAGATCGTCGCGAACGCGCGTTCGAACCAGTGTCTCAATGCCCTGCGCGGTATAGCCTAGCTCATCGCTCACCGCTAAGCCGATGCGCTTCTTGCCCACATCGAGCGCCAGCACGCGACCTGTCCCATCATTGCGCATTCGTTCCGCCAACCTTGGATTATAGAGGGTGCGAAACTGATAGCAGAAGCCCACTGGACGAACTTCCGCTTTGGCAGTGTTAGACACCCCAATACGAACTACAGACAAGGCTGTTAGCCTGGCGATTTCGGTGATTGCGTTAGCGGCTGCCGTTGCGTTGTTGTATTTCGGCAGGGATTTCTTCATCACCCTGATCATTGCGGCGGTGTTCGCTTTCCTGCTTGATCCACTGGTAATTCTGGTCATGAAACTGCGAATTCCCAGGGCTGCCTCAACCGCGATCGTGATCGTTTTCGCGTTGGTGGCCGTATATTTGCTGAGCCTGGTGATCTGGATGCAACTCGTGACGCTGAGCGACGATTTGCCAACGTATAGTTCGCGGATTGCTGAGTTAGTGGACAAAGCCAACGACAAATTAGACGAGTTTGAGAAGAAGACCGTTGACCTGATTGTGCCGGGAACGCTGCGCCAGCAGGAACAGCAGATCCAACAGAAGCCGCAGGAAGCCATGAAGGCGCGCCGCCGCCGCGCGGGTATTCCTTTGCCGCCGCCTGTGCAACAAACGCCGCTGATTCAAGAAGTGCGCATCCATAGTGAGCCGAAGCCCCTCATTTCCACGGTCTACAGCTACGCGGCGCAATACTTCCACATTCTGGTCATGGCGTCGTTTGTACCATTCCTGGTGTACTTCATGCTGAGCTGGCGCGATCACATCAGCCGGACGTTCCAACGGCTGTTTCAAGGCGAGTCGCGCTATGTAGTAGGTAAGAGTTGGTCCGGCATTGGCGAATCGACGCGTGGTTACGTCCTGGGCAATTTTCTATTGTGGGTTTTTGTTAGCAGCGTAAGCGCCATCGCGTTCTTTCTGCTGCAAGTGCCGTATTGGCCGTTAGTAGGACCCGTCAGCGCGTTCTTCAGCCTGGTGCCGTATGTGGGCTTGCCGCTTTCGATTGTGCCGCCCGTGCTGGCCGCCTTAGCGATTCCCAACAAGTTCAAAGTAGTGGCGTTAATTGTGACGATTACCGCGCTACTGCACCTGATTGCGATGAACTTTCTATATGCCAAAATCATTGGCCGGCGAGTCAGACTCAATCCGTTTATCGTGACGGTGGCGCTGATGTTTTGGGGTATGCTTTGGGGCGGTGTCGGGCTGCTGCTGGCTGTTCCGGTCACGGCAGGGATCAAGGCCGTCTGCGACAACGTGGAATCGTTGCAAGACTACGGGCGCTTGTTGGGGGACGATTGAGGTTCGCTTAGCGCGCGGAAAGAGTGCTGCAAGAGAGAAGAACGGAGCTTCCCTCTTGCAGTCTAAAAGAACGAACCGGTATTTGAAATCCTACTTCACCGGATCGGACCCGTTCGATCTGACCGCTTCCAGATCTACGGCAGGGCAAGATGCCGCCTTTGTGCCAGTGAACGTTCCGGCCGTATCGGTGTTGCCGTTGATGTAGAACTCGACTTGCCGCCCGCTGATGGCCGTGGTGCTGTCTAATCTCCCCTTCCAGGAGAACAAATAGGTGCCGTCGGCGACGCCGTGAAAGATGATTTCGTCGCCATCCTGGTACCAGGTTCCCTTCCAGCCAAACGCATAGCTAGGAACGCTCCAGGTGCCGCTGTTGGCGAACAAAACGGAGCCCGTCTTGACGAAATCGAAGCACCAGGTATAGGAGCCACTCAGCGCAGGCTCGAAATACCCAGTTATGCTGTATGATCCGCCAAAGGTTGGCACTACGCTCTGCGCCTTTGCTGCCGGGGCTAGTAAACACGCCCCCGCCAGCAAGCCCAAGGTCAGCCATTTACTCTTAGTTGTTGCAATTGTGTTACTCATGATGTTATCTTCTTTCGCTTAAGTTACTGCGAAACTCCGGCGGCCCTTTCGGCTCGGGAGTTTCATCCGGCTCATGCCGCGCATTGGCAAAAACGGTGAGACAAAGAGTCCCGATCGTCGCCAAATGCGAAGTATGAGCATTCAAGCTCTCCTTTCGCTGGATTAGTGCGGGAACGCGGCGCAGCGTTTCAGTGGGAGGCAAAGCGAAATTGAATCAGAGATGGGCGGCGATTTCCGGCGACGAGCCAGCCACCACCAGGGTTGGCTTATCGCGCAAAGCTTCCCGCCGCACGTAAGCCAGTGCCACAACTTCGCCGAGTGCCGGCGAGAACGCGGCTGAAGTGATTTCCGCTAGCGGATTGCCATTCGCCAGAAGTTTCGTGCCCGGTTCGGGAGGTTCAGCGGCAGCGATGCGAACGGGCGCGAGGAGGCGATGCACTTGTCCTTGCGCCCGAACCCGCTCCACAATCTCCTGTCCGAGATAACACCCCTTGTTCGAATGGACCGCATGCGTCATTTGCGTCTCTTGCGCCAGGTAGCGCGAGCTGATGTCATCGCCAAACCGGGGGCTGCCATGTTCGAGGCGCACCACTCGCACATCCGCTGGAGTTGCTTGCGGCAGGTTCGCCGCCTTGAGGCGATCCAAGAATGCCCCTTTCGCGACGGTCGGAAAAAACACGCGCAAGCCCGGCGCTCCGGTAACAGAAACGCGCGCGCTGAAACCGTTCTGCCAGGTCAACGTGCCGAACGCGTCCGTGGGGACAGGTAAGCCCAGCGCCGCAGCGACTTCGAAACTGCTGGGGCCTTCCAGAGCAAAGGCGGCCAAGGCGGCGGTTTCATCCTCAAGCGCGGCATCGTCGGCGATGATGTAGCGGTCCAAGTGCTCGAGAAGAACATTTGCGGTTTCAGGTTCGCTGTCGAGAAAGAAACCGTCGGGGCGGTGATAAATGTACGCATCGGCAATGATGCGGCCTTTATCCGTCAAGAAAAACGCATAAAGGCCCGCGCCTTCCGCGAGATTTTTGACATCGTTGGTACTCATCGCGTGCAACAGGCGCGCATTGTCTTCGCCGGTAACGAGAATTTTGCCGCGCCCCGAAACATCGAACCACGCCGTCGCCGAGCGGAGCCCTTCATACCCTGTCATAGCGCCTTAGAACCCCGGCGTGCTCAAGGAACGCAAGTAAGCCGAAATAAGAACGACAATTACGCCCGCGATGGTAATGCTTAGCAGGCGGTGCTTGCCTTTGCCGGCGAAATTCACGTCGCCATACGGCGATGTCGCCCAAAGAACAGACGTCGCGTAGATATGCAAAACGAGCAGCATCTTAATACCAAACGCGATGTGATAGACGCGCGAATGCGGCGTCTGTAGAAAATTGTAAATACCGGAAAGCAAGCTGAACCCAATAATCCCGAACAGGATGGTCCTGTAGCGCAACTGCGCGCCCGCTGCGGCTTGCATACGCCTGTCTTCCGGCAAAACGTTTAGGACCGGGGTCAAAACCCGCCTCGCATAAAAGCAGCCCCCCAGCAAAAAGATAGCGCAAATGATGTGAATAAAGCGGGAAAGGACGTGCAGGATGATATCGAGATCGGTCACTTAACGAGTATATATAGAACTGTCAGATTGCCTCGCGCATCGCGCGTGGGTGGATTGCAATCGCTTCCTCGACGGCGGTTCGGCATCCCATGCCACCATACAATCGTTGGAACTTCGTGCATGATCCCGCTCCGCTTTGAAATCCAAGCCACCTGCCCGCATACCGGCGCGCGCGCTGGCCTTCTGCACACCTCTCACGGCATCATCGAAACGCCCGTCTTCATGCCCGTCGGCACGCAAGGTACCGTCAAGGGCCTGTCTCCGCGCGACCTCACCGACGATCTTGACGCCAAAATCATCCTCGCGAACACTTATCACCTTTTCCTTCGTCCCGGTCATGAACGCATTGAGCGTATGGGCGGTCTACACAAATTCATGTCCTGGCCGCGCGCCATTCTCACCGACTCCGGCGGCTTCCAGGTCTTCAGTCTCGACAAGCTGCGCAAAGTCAGCGAAGAAGGCGTGCTGTTCCACTCGCACCTTGATGGCGACGCGCACATGTTCACGCCGGAAAGCACCGTCGATATCCAACTCGCTCTTGGAAGCGACATTATGATGGTGCTGGATGAATGCCTCGCCTATCCCGCGGCTCATGCCGAGGCGCGCGAATCCATGCAGCGCACCGTTCGCTGGGCCCAAGAAGCCTTTGCGCACTACGACCGTCGTGAGAAAGGCTTGCATTGCGCGCTTTTCCCTATCGTGCAGGGCTCCATGTATGCGGATCTGCGCGCAGAGTGCGTGGCGGCGCTGCTTGAATTGAATGCGCCCGGTTATGCCATCGGCGGGCTTTCCGTCGGCGAACCGCGCGACCTGAGCCAGCAGATGACCGCCATCGCCGCGCCGCTCTTGCCGAAAGATCGTCCGCGCTATGTCATGGGCGTGGGCATGCCCGAAGAGCTACCCCAATATGTTGCCCACGGTGTAGACATGATGGATTGCGTACTGCCTAGCCGGAATGCGCGTAATGGCTACCTTTTCACCTCGCAAGGCAAAGTAGTAATCAAGAATGCCAAGTACCTGGAAGACCAAAGCGCTCTTGACCCCGCCTGCCCGTGTTACACCTGTCAAACCTTCAGCAAAGCCTATCTGCGGCACCTTTTTCAAGCCGGCGAAATTCTGTTTTCCACTTTGGCTACGCTGCACAACATCCAGTACTTTCTTGACATTATGCGCCAGATCAGGCAGTCTATCTTACTTAGCCAGTTCCCGGAATGGTTGCGGCGCTTCCAGGCCAAAGAGGCTGTGGAGTACGATACTTGAGCTGTGTCTGGATAAGCTGGAACAAACCAAATGCTGTTTCTAATTCTTTTACAATCCGCCCCAGCCGCGTCTTCGCCGTTTTCCGCGTTCGGGCAGGCGATTCCGGTGGTCCTCATGATCGCCATTTTCTATTTCCTGGTCTTCCGGCCGATGCAGCGCCAGCAGAAGAATCAGAAGGAAATGGTGAAGTCTTTGCAGAACGGGCAAACGGTACTAACCAGCGGCGGCATCATTGGCACCATCGTGGCGGTGAACGATGATACTCTGATACTGCGCGTTAAGCCAGATAATTTAAAACTGCAGGTGTCGCGAACGGCCGTCACCAGCCTGATCGCCTCAGACGATGCGGCTAAGAAGTAGCGCGAGGGCCTGGCGAAAAATACAGCAACAACAATGAAAACGAATCTTCGCTACAAATTTATACTCATTGCCGCGGTCATCTTGGTTTGTTTGTATGGCATCATCGGCTTGCCCAAAAGCAAAGACGAGTTGATCGCCAACTGGCACAACAATATCCGGCTGGGGCTCGATCTGCGCGGCGGAACCTACCTGGTCATTCAGGTGGAGCAGCAGGACGCGTTCAACGCTCAAGCCAGCTCTACGGCCGATGCTCTGAAAGAAGCGGCCCGCAAAGCGAATGTGTCGATCGGCGAGGTGAACGTCGATGAGGCAAAGGATTTGCAAACCGCCCGGAACGTGGCCATTATCGTGAAGGGCGTTCCCGCCACCATGGCCGGCAATTTCCGCAGCCTGGTGAATGAACAGTTCAACGAATGGCTGCTCACTCCGCAGAGCCCCACCGATTACCGGCTCACCATGAAGCCCACCAGCGCGTTGGCGCTTTGGAAAAACACGCTCGAGCTTTCCAAGAACACCATCGATAAAAAGATCAATGCCCTTGGTTTAAGCGAAGCCACCGTGCAGCAGCGCCGCGAAGACGCCGATTCCGAATTGCTGGTGCAAATGCCGGGGGTGGACGATCCGGCGCGCGTCAAGCAAATTATTCAGACGGCCGGCATCCTCGAACTCTACGAAGTGAAGGGCGGCCCGTTCGCCAGCCGTGATGAAGCCTTGGCGCAAAACGGCGGTGTCTTGCCCATTGGCACCAAGTTAATTGGCCAACCACCCAGCACCCAACCCGGCGCCAAAGGTGGTGGCGTTTATCTTGTGGCCCGCACTCCGGTGGTGCGCGGAACTGACATTCGCGACTCCAAAGCTGAAACCGGCCAAATGCCGGGCAGCTGGTCGACCGGTTTCGTCTTGAGCCAGGATGCAGCCCGCCGTTTTGCCGATTTCACCGGTTCGCATATCGGCACTCCACTGGCGATTGTTTTGGACGGCAAAGTTTTACAAGCACCCAACATCAAGAATCAAATTAGCGACCAAGGCGTGATTGAAGGCCAGCCCAGCCAGGAGGAAGCGCAGGATCTGGCGCTCAACTTGAAAGCCGGTTCGCTGCCCGCCAGCGTCAAGTACGAACAAGAGGATACGGTCGGTCCGTCGCTCGGCGCCGATTCCATTCGCCAAGGGTTCATTGCGGGTATCGCGGGCGTACTCGCGGTTATCGTGGTTATGCTGGTCTATTACAAGAAGAGCGGCATCAACGCCACCCTCGCGCTGGTCTTGAACGCCATCATATTGGTGGCATGCCTCAGTTACTTTGACGCAGTTCTCACGCTACCGGGCATTGCCGGTATTATTCTTACCATCGGTATGGCGGTCGATAGCAACGTGCTGATTTTTGAGCGCATCCGCGAGGAACTCAGGGCAGGGAAAGCGGTGATTCCGGCAGTGGATAGCGGTTTCGCCAAGGCGTTCCTGACCATTATTGATACGCACATCACGACAGTGGTGTCGTGCGCCATTCTGTTTTTGTTCGGATCGGGCCCTGTTAAAGGGTTTGCTGTGACACTCGTGATCGGCCTGGTGGCCAACGTTTTCACAGCGATTTTTGTCTCTAAAGCAATTTTTGACTGGGAGTTATCGCGGCCCAAGCCGGTGGCAGTGCTCAGCATTTGATTTGGCGGCTTTGGGCTAGTGAAATCCTCAGTGAACTCGGGAACATTTGTTAAGAACCGGTGTCTATGACTTTAGAATGCCGGCACTAAGAGCTAGATGGAAATTTTCAAGCAAACGAATTACGATTTTATCGGCAAAAAGTGGCCGTTCATTATTTTGTCGCTTATTCTCACCGCTGCCGGCCTTGTCAGTTTGTGGGTGAAGGGTGGGCCGAAATACGGCATTGACTTTACTGGCGGAGCGTTCATGGATGTGAACTTCATCAAGCGGCCTTCGGCGGAAGCCATCCGCGCGGCACTGCGCCAGAAAATATCCGGCGAAATTGAGGTTCAGGAAATCGGCGGCACGCAGGAAGTCTTTATCCAAACGGGCGCGCGGGACGACAGGGCGCTGCAAATTGTGCGCGGTGATATGATTGACACCCTGAAGAAGGCGTTCAATCCGAGCGAGAGCGCACAGAAGCTGGATCTGAATCTGGCGGGGCAAACTGCAATTGCCGATCGGCTGCGCGATCCTTTGACGCAAGCCGGCGTCGGTCTTTCCGAAGACCAACTGCAAACGCTCAGCAAAGCCATCACGGCGTTTCGCGACACACCGTCGGCGCATTCGGGATTGATTGTTTCGCTCGACGATCTTTCTTCCGTTCCAGGCGTTACACCGAAAATTCTAAGCGTGATCAAACAAGAATGCCAGGTAGGTAATTTCGCAATCTGGCGCGCGGAAACCGTTGGTCCAAAAATCGGTGCGGATTTGCGTCAGCAGGCAGTCAATGTAGTGCTCATCGCGCTGGTCGCCATGTTGATTTATATTGCATTCCGCTTTGAGTGGATCTATGGCGTGGCTGCCGTGATTGCGGTGTTTCACGACACCATCATAACGATTGGGCTGTTTTCGCTGTTCAATAAACAAATCGACCTAACGGTGATTGCGGCGTTGCTCACGTTAGTCGGTTATTCCATGAACGACACGATTGTAACGTTTGATCGTATCCGCGAAAATTTGAAGTTGCAAGTGCGCGGCTCATTTACTAATATCGTGAATCTGAGTATCAATCAAACCTTGAGTCGCACGGTGTTAACCTCTGGGCTCACTTTTCTGACAGCGGTATCCCTGCTGCTTTTCGGCGGACAGGTGCTGAATGGCTTTTCTTTTGCCCTGGTCATTGGTATTATGATCGGGACTTATTCATCGATTTTTGTAGCTAGTCCCATCCTGATCTTCTGGCACAATTTGGCGGACGGTCGGGCGCAACAGGGGCGAGGTCCGGCACCGGCTGGGCGTTCGTCCGTCAGTGACAAAGGTGTAAAGGCGGCCAAGCCGGTAAAAACCGCCAAGTGAACTTGAGCGAGGAACTGAAATGTTCGAACAAACGTTTGTAGACGGGACACAGAAAACCAAGAAGCCGTTCACCATTCTGCTTTCTCTGGCGATGCAGATTGGCGTGATTGGCATCTTGATCCTGATTCCTTTGATTTATACTCAGACGCTGCCCAACGCTCAGTTGAAGAGCATGTTGCTAGCGCCGCCACCGCCTCCGCCACCACCGCCACCACCGCCTCCACCCGAGAAGGTGGTGAAAGTGGTGAAGCCGGTGATCAAGCAGTTTATCGCGAACCAGCTGATGGCTCCACGGGTGATTCCGAAATCCATCAACCGCATTGAAGAATCAGCCCCACCGCCTGACACAGGCGTTGTAGGAGGTGTGGAAGGTGGCGCGGTAGGTGGAGTAATCGGTGGTGTGATTGGCGGCGTACCGCCACCACCCCCGCCGCCTCCCAAGCCCAAGGCACCCGTCGGTCCGCAGAGAATTGGCGGCCAGGTCGCGGAAGCCAACCTGATCAGGCGCATTCAACCGGTTTACCCGCCGCTAGCCAAATCGGCCAGAGTGCAGGGAACGGTTGAGTTCACCGCCACGATTAGCAAAGAAGGCAATATCGAAAACTTGCAACTCGTCAGAGGCCATCCATTACTGGTGAATGCGGCCAAGGAAGCGGTTTTGCAGTGGAAATACCGTCCAACCATGCTGAATGGTTCGCCGGTTGAGGTTATAACTGATATCATCGTGAACTTCACGTTGAGCCAGTAGCGTCTTTGAGGTCAGTTTGTATTCGAAAGTCCGTTTGAAAAGATTCGATTTAACTTAGGAGAAAAGCATGGTACTACAACTTCAAGTTTGGGCATTCTGGCTACTCCAGGAAGCCGACAGCATTAGCTTCGATCCCCGGTCGGTCTGGGGAAACATGGGCTGGATGGCCAAGACGGTCGTCTTCGTCCTCTTCGTCATGTCGGCTTGGTCCATTGGCGTGATGATCGATCGCGTGATCGCGTATAACGCGGCGCGCAAACAATCGCGCGCTTTCGCGCCGGCCGTGGCCGGAGCCTTGCGCGAAGGCAAACTCGATGAAGCGATCAAGATTGCCGATCGTTTCAACAAAAGCCATCTGGCCAAAGTGGTCGTGGCTGGTCTGCAGGAATTTAAGGCTCACCAGATGAGTTCCGAAATCCCTGGCGAAGATATTGATGCTTCTCGCCGCGCTTTAGAGCGCGCTGAAGCCATTGTGCATGCCGAACTGAAGCGCGGCGTCAGCAGCCTCGCGACTATCGGTTCCACCGCACCGTTCGTCGGTTTGTACGGAACGGTGGTCGGTATCATGAACGCGTTCAAATCGATTTCGACTTCGAAATCGACTGGTATCGGCGCGGTCGCGGGCGGCATTTCGGAAGCTCTCATCACCACCGCCGTCGGCCTGTTCGTTGCCATCCCCGCGGTGTGGATGTTCAACTACTTCTCGAACCGTATTGAAGCGTTCGACGTGGAGATGGGCAATTCCAGCTCCGAGTTGATCGATTACTTCCTGAAGCGTTCCCAAGTTCGCACGGCCGGCGGTAAGTAGCCGGTTTGAAGTGTTGCTCTTAAGTTGAATCCTTGGTTGGGAGCGGATCACAATCCGCTCCCAACCCTAAAGGTTCGGGAGAAAATACAAATGCAGAAGAAGACAGCTCCGCCCGTCGTCTCCGACATCAACGTTACGCCTATGGTGGACGTGATGCTCGTTTTGCTGATCATCTTCATGGTGATCACGCCTATGTTGACCAAGGGGCAACCCGTCAACATGGTGAAGACTCACAACGACCGAAAAATTCCAGATGCTGACAAGGAAGACGCCATTCTGATCGCGATCACACGCGACGGACGGGCATTCTTGAGTCCAGGCAACATGATGATCCACCCGGAAGATCTCGGTCCTAAAGTAAAAGACCTGCAGGCTAACAGATCGGACAAAACCGTTTACATTCGCGCTGACGCCCGCGCGCGTTTTTCGAGCGTGACGGATGTAATCGACAATCTGCGAACGGCCGGTGTCGATTCCGTCGGTCTAATTACCGAGACAATACAAGATAAGAAGAAAGCTATGGCGCTGTAGCTGTCTGAGTAGAAGATTTTCAACTAAGGACTAAATTTATGTCAATGGCAGTTGGCGGCTCCAAAGGCGGAGCCAAGGCGGACATCAACGTTACGCCCCTCATAGACGTTCTGCTTGTGCTGTTGATCATCTTTATGGTCATCACACCTCTCACACCGCACGGCTTGGATACACTGGTCCCGCAGCCTCCACCGCCGAACCAGCCTCCTCCGCCGCCCAATCAGGATCCTAACGTCGTGATTGACGTCGCCAAAGACGGGACCATGCAAGTGAACACCGTTCCGGTGAAGGAAAAGGATCTGACCGCTCAATTGGAAGACATCTTCAAAACGCGCGCCACCAAAGTTGTCTTTGTGAAAGGCGATCCCGATGTAGATTTCCGTTATGTCGCGCAAGCCATAGATGACGCCAAGGGCGCGGAATTGGACAAAGTTGGTATCATGACTCCCAAAGTGGAAGCGGGACAGTAGCTTCCTAGAAGATGGAAGGAAAGGCGATACGGAAATGCAAAAGCGAAATTCCTATATGCAGAAGAGCCTCATCGTCGTGCTTTGCGCCGGTGTCGGCTTGCTTACCAGTTGCTCCAAGTTGCAATCTCGCGATCAGCTTAACCAGGGAGTGCAGGCGTATAAGAACGGCAAATACGCGGATGCGGTGAGGCACTTTCAACAGGCTGTCACTTTGGATCCGGGCAATCAGAATGCGCAGCTCTATCTGGCCACGTCGTACATGATCCAGTGGGTGCCAGGCGCTGAACAGCCCGATAACGTCAAGAACCATGACATGGCTGTGCAGAAATTCGACGAAGTTCTCAAGGGAGACCCAGGCAACCCGCTCGCGCTAGCTATGATGGCTTCCATGGCTTACAACCAGGCTTCCTCGGGCACGCCCGAACAGAAAGCGGCGGCACTGCAGGAAGCCGTGAAGTGGAATCAGCGGCGTATCGAGGCAAATCCAAAAGACGCAGAGCCGTATTATTACATGGGTGTTATCGATTGGGTAAAGGTCCGTCCGCCCATTCAGACGGCGCGCGTTCAATTGAAAATGGCGGCCACTGATCCGGGCCCGATCAAGGATCCTAAATTGCGAGCCGATCTCAAGGAAAAATATGAGCAGGAGATCGACGATGGCATCGCAAATCTAAAGAAGTGTCTCGATCTTGATAAAGAGAACGAAGACGCCATGACCTACATGAACCTGTTGCTCCGTAACAAGGCCGATTTGGAAGACAGTCCGGAAGCGGCCAAGGCGGATATCGCGCAAGCGGAAGACTGGTTTAATAAATCGATCGATACGAAGCGCATCAAGGCGACGCGTCCTGCCAAGAAGGAAGAAGCAAGCTAAGTTTCCAATCCTCCAACCTGAAAAATCGGAGCGCTCATTTGCAGTGGATGAGCGCTCGTTCTTTTTTGCCGCGAGGCTAGTTGAGGAAATAAGTCCGATATAGAGTGTCCCGCTGTTTGGGTACGAAACCGGCGTCGCGAATGAGGCGGCGCAGTTGCTCTTCGGTGGCGCGATGGTGAGTACCCGCCGCTGAAACAACATTTTCTTCAATCATGATGCTGCCCACATCGTTCCCCCCGAAACGCAAGCCCACTTGACAAACCTTCAGGCCGGGTGTGACCCAGGAAGCCTGAATGTTCAGAATATTCTCGAGATAAATGCGCGATAGCGCCAGCATTTTCAAATATTCGACGGCAGTGGCCTCCTCTTTCACAAAGCGGCCGAGTGATGTGTATTCGCGCTGAAAAAACCACGGTATGAAAGCGGTGAAGCCGCCGGTGTCCTCTTGGATTTGCCGGACGATATCGAAATGGTTCATGCGCTGTTCAATGGTTTCGCCGGTGCCGAACATCATGGTGGCCGTGGTGCGCATGCCGAGAGAGTGAGCGGTCCGGTGCACGTCGATCCAATCGGTAACGGTGCACTTCAGCCGGCTGATGCGATGACGCACGGCGTCATCCAGAATTTCAGCGCCGCCACCGGGAATGGAATCGAGACCCGCATCGCGCAAACGAGCGATGGTATGGCGCAAAGAAATGCCGGAGACTTCGGCGATGTTGACCAGTTCCGGCGCGGAAAAGCAGTGGCACCAGATGTTGAAGCGCGCTTTTATGGCGCGCAGCAGATCTTCATACCACTCGATTTTCAGATCGGGGTGAAGGCCGCCCTGCATCAGAATGCCGGTGCCGCCGAGATCCACCGTCTCCTGAATTTTGTCCAATATTGTTTCGGTAGGGAGAATGTAGCCTTCTTTGTGGCCCATGGGGCGGTAGAAGGCGCAGAAGCTGCAGTATTCGGTGCAGAAATTCGTGTAATTAATATTCCGGTCGATAATGTAGCTGACCACGCCTTCGGGATGCAATTTACGGCGTATGGCGTCGGCTTCCATGCCAAGGCCGACCAGGTCGTCGCTCGCGTACATTTCGATGGCTTCTTGGCGGCTTATCACAGTCGGGCTCCTTCGGTTAGTCCTGCTAGTTCGAAAAACGTTTCCAGGCCACTCAATTCCCTGGGCCCGATTTCATAGCGGATGTATTGATTTAGGTATTGATAGGCCAGTTCATGGCTGATGCCACGCTGGGCGTATTCGGCCGCGGCAATTTCAGCGAGGCGAGCTTTGCCAAATTCAAAAGACGCGTGTGTTACTTCGCTCAATTCGTCGATAGGCAGATGCGGTTTGCCGGCCCAGGCAGCGAAGACCATGGGGAGTTGCGTTAGATTTTGCCATTCCGCGCCGAGATCGAGCCAATGATAGGGAGTAAGCTCCGCGTGAATACGCAAAGCTGGATCGCCGATGATCAGTGCGGAGTCGGCGTGCTGCAGCATGCTTTCCAAGTCGGGCGAAAGCGCGGCGACTTGCGGTTCGACGCCGAAGCGCTCGCGGAGAATGACGCGCGCGAGTTGCACGGAAGTACGCGAACCGGAATCGACGGCCAGTGTGCGCACTTGCCCCCAAGGTACGCGTGAAAAGAGCAATATGCTGCGCACTGCTCCAAAGCAGGAGATGCCGAGACCCGGAAGAATTTCCAAACCTTGCCGGGCGATCTCAGCGACAGGTACAAGACCAATTTGGGTGGCGCCGGCTTCCACCTGCTCGGCGCAAATTGCCGGCGGTGAAAGGGATAGTGCAACTTGCTCACGCTGCGGACCGTGCAGCATGCCCCACACGAGAGGGCTGGTGTTCAGATAGCCGACGGCGCCGATGCGATACTTTGTTTTTGTCTGGCTCAACCCCAAGTTTACTGGATGCGCGCCGGCCGCGTAACGCGTTAATCTCCGTGTTATCCTACGGGGACTTTCTGTGAGGAGTCTGCTGCGATGGCTTTTTTCACTAGGGTTTGCTCAGTTTTCGCCTTACTAATCTTGGCAAACCTGTGTCCCGGCCAGGATTTTCACGGTAGTCTCAGCGGGACCGTCAGCGATGCCAGTGGCGCGCCCGTTCCGTCTGTCGCGATCACGGTGGAGTTGTCCGGCTCATCCATGCAGCGAAGGGCAGCCAGCAACCAGAATGGAGAATTCCGGCTCAACGATCTGCCGCCAGGAATTTACCGCGTCTCTATTCGAGCAGCCGGCTTGGAACCGGTGGAAGCGACGGTTTCTGTTGATGTCAGTTCGGGGCGCCAGATTAGGGTCACGCTGCGTCCTTCCACTCTCAGACAAGCGGTGACTGTGCAAGGTTCAGCTTCGTCCATTACGACTGAACCGATCAATACGAGCAGCGCAGTGGTGGGTGGAGTGGTTGAATCGCGCGACCTCCAGACTATACCTCTGGCGCAACGCAGCTTCGCCAACATAGCTTATCTGGTGCCCGGTACCGAACCGGTTGAACCGTCCGATCCAACGAAGGCGCGCATTACCGCCGTCTCATTTGGCGGAAGTTCCGGGCTCAACGATGTTCTTTCGGTGGACGGAGGAGATAACTCGGACGATTACATCGGCGGGTTCCTGCAAAATTTCTCGCCGGACGACTTACAGGAATTTGCGGTTGAGACGGCGCAAGAAGATGCTGCGACGGGGCGCACAGTGGGGGGAGCCGTGGTGATTACGACCAAGCGGGGAACCAACGACTGGCACGCTCTGGCGGCTTTTTATGAGCGCGCCGCTGCTTTGAATGCGCGCTATCCAATCGAAAACCCCGCGCCACTGCCCAAGCAACCGTTCTCCCGGCAAAATTATGTGGCCACGCTCGGCGGCCCGATTGTGAAGGATAAGCTGTGGTCGTTTTCTTCGTTCGAAGGGGTGAATGAAAAAGCCAGCATCGCTTACAGTCCAGCGAGCCTAACGCAATTCCACGCATTAGCGTCGCTGGCGAGCGACGGTTTGCTGCCGGGGGTTTCGTCGATCAATGTGCCGGATAACGTCTCAGTTCCTTTCCGCGATTTTCTGGTTACGCAAAGGTTCGATTGGAACCAGACGCAGCGATCGCAATGGTTTCTGCGCGGATCGGTGGATAGTTACACAACCGATAACGCCTTTGTGCAGCAGGCAACGCTGACTTCGACGGGCACCACCTGGCACTCTAACTACTTCAACGCGGTGATTGGCAACCAATTCATCTTCAGCCCCACTTGGCTCGGCAGCCTAACTCTGGATGCCAGCCTCTTGCACCTCACGCAGGAACGGAATTCCACGCTGGGGTATGCGTTGGCGTTTCCATTCAGTTCCACCTCGCAAACAATTTCGGGTTTTGAGACTTTCGGAGATAACCAGTTTGTCACGCCGATTACCGCCTTTCCGGTGCTGCGCAATCAGGAGAAGTATCAACTTCGTTACGCATTGACTCATGCCGCCGGAAGCCACGCCTTTAACTGGGGCGTGGATGTGATTCACGAACCAGTGCTGAGTGGAGCGCTTTCCGCCAATGCCGAGAATCTCACGGTATTTGCCCAGAATCCGCTGAACTATTTGAGCAACCCGCAGCAGTTCGCGGTGGATCTCACGTGCACTCCGAGCGGCGGATTGACTGTGACAGCCGGGACGACCTGCAGCAGCACACCGGCGGGAAACGGGTCGTTCTCGCAGAATGTTCAGCGGCTCGGCTTCTATGCGCAAGACTCATGGCGCGCAACTTCGTCTTTGACGATTAATTATGGTTTGCGCTATGACACTACCTTCGGTCTTTTTGAGGCCTCGGGACGTTCGCAACTAGAGAATCCGGCGCTGCTTACGATAGAGGCGCTCGACATTCCTTTGTTTCAACATCCGGGAGCGCCGCACGATTACCGATTGGCCATTGCACCGCGGCTGGGAATTGCCTATGCATTCGGGAAGGCCAAGAAAACGGTTGTGCGCGCGGGCTTCGGGCTCTTTTATAACGATCTGGCGCAGAACGGCTGGGTGACGGCGTTTCAGGCGGTCAATCAAACTCCCGCGACTTGCGCTGTTCCAGGCGACCCGGGGTGTTTGGCGGGCGCTGCTAATGGCGGCAGCGGTTCGTTGATCGACCCCGCCTACAAAACTCCCTATGCGGTGCATGTGACGGGAGGCGTGGAACATGCCTTTAATGATAAGTGGAAGATGAGCGCCAACTACACGCATGAAGAGGGCGTGCATGCCTTTCGCCGCTATCAGTATTCGGCCGGCTATACGCTGTTCTCTCCACTGTATGCGTCCGATACCGCCGCCCAGCAGCAGTATGTGCCGAATATACAGGTGTTTCGAACCGATAACCGTTCACGTTACGATGGCTTGTCTCTTCACTTACAGGGAAATGTTTCGAACCGTTTTAATCTGGTGATGAATTACACGCTATCATCGGCCGAAACATGGGGCTGTGTGCTGGGTGAGTTGTTCGACTATGTGAATGGGGTTTGCGATCCACTGCATGCTTTTGCGAAGGGGGATTATGGACCTTCGGGTGAAAACGTCACGCACCGTTTTGTGTTGGCGGGGACGCTGCACTTGTGGGGTGGAGTGGAGTTGACGACTCTGAGCCAGGCGGAGAGCGCGCGGCCTTTTACGATGACGACGCCGGTGGATGTCAACGGCTTCGGAGATGCGATCGACGATCGGGCGGTTGTCAATGGAGTGCAGACGGCGATGGATCAGTTTCGCGGGACGCCGTATATTCAGGTGGATCTGCGTGCAGCACGACCGTTCCTGTGGCATGAAAGGTATAGGCTTGTACCGTTCGTGGAGTTTTTCAACTTGTTCAATCGCAATAATCCGGGTGCGAATTATGTGACGAATTTGGCGGCTTTACCGAATCCAGTGAACAACCTTTACAACGCGACGGCGCTCTGTTTGAACGCTGCGTGCACTCAGACGGAGCCGATTACCAGCCTGAATCAACTGCGCGTCCCGGCCGGTGCGTTGGGGGATTTTTTTGGCCCTGGCACGACGGTGGGCATCCCCTTTGCGGCACAGTTGGGTTTACGATTTAGTTTTTAAGGTCGCGCTGTAGTTTTAGGGCGGCCGCGGAGTCCGGATTCAGGCTTAGCACGCGGCGAATGATCTCCAAAGCGGAGTTCCCGTGTCCCTCCATCGCTTCCGCGCGCGCTAAATTGAGGCCTGGAATAGCTAGGCCAGGATCGATGGCCAATGCTTTGCGCCAGAGATCGCCGGCTTGGGCGATTTGGCCTTTTTGGGCGAGATGCGTCCCCAGATTGGTGAGAGCGATAAGATTTTCGGGATCGAGTTTGAGTGCTTGACGGTAGAGAGCCTCGGCCGTATCGTGATCTCCGATTAAGTCCCAGGTGTACGCGAGTTGGGCCGCGATTGCAGGATCACCGGGTGAGTGGGTCCAAGCGGCGAGTAACTTGTCGTGGGCTTGTTTAACATGGTCGGCGTCTGGGTGTTGCCATGACTGATCGGCATAGGCCAAGGCGTAATCTCTCTCCGTCGCGTCGGAGGGCCAGAAAGCAACCAATTCAGTTGAGTGACCAGACAGCGGCTCGCTGGCGACGTTTCGGCGAATGGAATGGTCTGTGAAAGCCGTGTGCTGGCCATCGGTCGACTCTCGTTTTGGCATGTGGCATGCGATGCAGGAGTCGCTCTTTTCGCTTCGGGCCGCAGCGGAGAGTTTACAGGAGGCTTGCTGGTGGCAGGTCAGACACTTTTCGCGATAATAAGCAACCTTCTCAGTGTCAGGGACGTTGGTGTGAGGATCGTGGCAGGTGAGGCAAGTGAGGCTGTCGCCACTGGCGCGTTTGCACTTACTTTGCCACAAGCCCTCAAAGTGTCCTACCACTTTCAACTCAGCCTTGTCCGGGCTCGCCCAAATGAAAGGAACAATATGCTGGCCGAGGAGGTCTCCTGGGCGAAACGAAGTCTCGGAACTTCCTGGCTTCACGACTCGCGTTTCACCGGTTAGGTGGCACTGCGCGCAAATGCTATCACGCTGTTGCGGCGCGAGCTTCAGGGGATTCACAATGCTGAGCGAAGCTTTTGATTTGCCGGACTGAACAGCCTGAACGTGACTCTCGCCGGGACCGTGGCAGCGCTCGCAGGAAACCGCTCCCTCTTGGAACAATGCGGCGGGGGATGGGTTCAAGCCGCTAGAGTGGCAATTGAGACAGGCGGTTTCCACTTTCCTTCCTAGGAAGATAGAGGTCTCGTCTTGATAACCGGGCGCTACATCCCAACCGCGCGCAGAGCCGTAATAGGCGATGGGGGATTGAAACGGCTGGCCTTGCTCTTCAAAGATGAATCCTCGCCCATGCGCGCCGGAACCGATATAGTAAGTCAGCGTTTTAGCACCTTCTACGCTGGTGCCGTCCGCCAGCTTTTTGTGGAAACGCAATTGAGGGTTGCCGTTCTGCCAAGTCAACGAGTAGATGGTGTTCGCCTTAGCGGCGAAGACATTTCCATCCGGGAGGTGTAGATCTGGCGCTCGACCGCTGGCTTGCGCCATGGCGGTGCGGGAGTAATTGGCCGCAATATCAGCGTGGCAGCGGACGCACGCTTTACTGCCGACATAGCCTTGCGAACCCGCGTCAAGAGTGGTGGCCGTTGCCGCTATGAAAAAGAACAGAGGCCACATAAGGCTGGCCACGCTTACGGCTTGGCTGGCATGGGAGGAGGAGCCGCTTTGAGGCGGTTGGCGTTTTGGAATGGCAGCATCCAGCCGGGGTATTCGGGCGGAAGCGCACTGACCTCGTCGAGTTTATTCAGCTCGTCTGAGGTGAGCTGAAGGTCCACGGCGGCAATGTTGTCTTCGAGTTGGTCGAGACGCTTGGCGCCAATGATGACGGAAGTGACAAAAGATTTGCCGAGTAGCCAGGCAAGGGCGACACGAGCGGGGCTGCAACCGTGGGCTTTGGCAATGGGCGTCATGGCATCGAGAATTTTCCAGGTGCGGTCTTTGTCGACTAGGGGAAAGTCAAACTCCGAGCGACGGGTTCCCTCGGGCTTCTGGTTTTCACGGCTGAACTTTCCGGAGAGTAAGCCGCCGGCGAGCGGGCTCCAGACAAGGAGGCCCGTCTTCTCAGCTTCGAGCAGCGGGACGATTTCACGCTCTAGGTCGCGTCCGGCTACGGAGTAGTAGGCTTGCAGAGTATCGAAACGGGCCAGATTCTTAAACTGCGAGATGCCCAAGGCTTTGGCGATCTTCCAGGCCTGCCAGTTGGAGCAGCCGATGTAGCGAGCTTTCCCCTGCGTGACGAGTGTATCGAGGGCGCGAAGAGTTTCTTCAACTGGCGTGATGGAATCATTGCCGTGAATCTGGTAGAGATCGATATGGTCTGTTTGGAGGCGGCGGAGGCTGGCTTCGACGGCGTTCATGATGTGCCCACGCGAGGCGCCCACATCATTAGGACTGGGACCGACGCGCCCAAATACCTTAGTGGCGATGACTACGTCTTGGCGAGCGATCCGCAAGTTCTTGAAGGACTGACCGAGCATCGTTTCGCTTTGACCTTCGGAGTAAACGTCGGCGGTGTCGAAGAAGTTGATGCCAGCGTCGAGGGAGGCTTTGATGAGTTCGTCGGCAGCGGCTTGATCGACGGAGCCGATGGCTTTCCAGAAGCCTTCACCGCCGAAAGTCATGGTGCCAAAACACAGGGTGGAAACGAGAAGGCCGGTATCGCCAAGGGGTTTGTATTTCATACGCTCTTTTATTATGGGCCTTGACCACTGATGGTTAGAGGCGGCTTGTTGTATCCTAATGCGAAGCTAACAGATCGTTCTGCGAGATAGTAAGTATAGGATATCTTACCTTCCTTTCGGCAGACCCGGAGGTCAGCTGCCGCCTGCTTTGTTTGGAAAAAGAATGAAAATCTTGGAAGTTAAAGTGAAAGTACCGTCAGTACTACAAATGTGTAGCATTACTACCCTAACTACGGTTATACTCAACGGCGCAGTCTATTTTTAAAGCTCGGAGATAGCATGTTAGGAAAAAGTAGCTTCTCACATTGGTTATTGATCGGGGTTGGTCTCGCGGGAACCGTGCAAGGCCAAGTAATCGCAAACAATACGCCGAAGTTTGTGACTACCGGGAAGAACATGGGACCGGTCGCAGCGACCGGCACCATTGAAGTGAGCCTTTGGCTCAATGTTCATAACCGCAGCGAATTGGACGCAGTAGCGGCCGATCTTTACAATCCAAAATCACCCAATTATCGTCATTGGCTGAGCAAGAGCGATTTCGTCGCGAAGTTTGCGCCAACAGCTGCGGAAGCAAAGACCGTGCAAGATTTTCTTACCGCAAATGGTTTGTCAGTGATCGGCATCGGTCCGGAGAATTTCAATGTGACCGCCACAGGCACAGTGGCTGCTGTTGAGAAAGCGTTTCATGTGACGCTCAACAATTTCCTGGTCAATGGCCAGATTTTTCGCGGTAACACCAGCGATCCGGTGGTGGAAGGCGCGGCTGGCGCACTTGTCGGAGCGGTGTACGGATTAGATGACCTAAAATTTGAACACCCGGCGATGAGCCGCACCAGCGTTCCGGCGGGGAAGACCACGCCACCCGGAAATGTAGGGAGTCCAATGCAGGGTGTCGCGGCCGGGGCAACTCCAAATGCTGATCCGGCTTTCTTCACGTCGAACTGCTTCATCGGCGTGGAGACCGAAAGCTTTACCGGCACTGACGTTTACGGTGAGCCCGCGAGTGCGACCTATAAAGGAAACGGCTACACCAAGAATACTGAAGGTTGCGGCTATACGCCGGAGCAAATTCACACAGCCTACAACTTAAATGCCCTTTACAACGAGGGGTTTGATGGGACAGGACAAACCATCGTCATCATCGACTGGTGCGGTTCCCCAACGATTAAGGGTGACGCCAATGCCTTCTCGGCAAAGTTTGGATTGCCTTCGCTGACTAACGCGAACTTCAAGATTGTTGAATATCCGACGCCATCAACTTGTGCGGCTCCGGACCCGGAGATTAACATTGACGTCGAGTGGGCGCATGCGATTGCGCCAGGCGCGAATATCCTTTTGCTTGTTCCACCCAGTGCCTTGTTTACAGATACGGACAATGCGTTCCTCTACGCGGCGGTGAATCAATTGGGTAGCGTGATCTCGGGGAGCTATGGAAGCGAAGAGTATTACACTCCGGACAATATCTTAGTTACCGAGAATCTCATCAGTGAAGTCGCGGCATTGTTTGGTGAATCGGCACAGTTTTCCTCTGGAGACGGTGGCGACGATACGGACGACTTTCCACTGTACAATCCTGCGTCGGTGAACGCTCCGGCGGACGCGCCTTGGGCGACGGCCGTGGGCGGGGTGAGCTTGGCCCTCAATTCCAACAACACGATTCAAGCGCAGGTTGGCTGGGGCACCAACCAGAATCCCCTCATTGAGGCAGGGAGCATTTCCGCTCCGCCGACGAATGGATATTTTTGGGGCGGTTCAGGCGGCGGCCCGAGTGCGTTTTTCAAGAAGCCATGGTTCCAATCGGGCCTGCCTGGTAACTATCGCCAACTTCCGGACGTCTCGTGGCTCGCCGACCCGTTTACCGGAGGGATTATTGCGATCAGCTACGGTTTCCAGTCACCGCCGCTGATCTATCAAGTCTACGGTGGCACCAGTCTCGCGTGTCCGATGTTCTCGGCGCTATGGGCCATCGCGAATCAGGAGGCTGGCTACCCTCTTGGGCAGGCGGCATCCTACTTGTATTCGATGCCAGCCAGCACCATCTTTGATATCGTCCCGGTTGGCTCAGCAACCAACGTGACTGCCACCATCGTGGATTATTATTCAGGGACGAGCACCTATACAGCGGCTCAGTTGGCGGCGCCGCTGGGGGCGACTACGCAGTTCTTCAGTGCACTTTGGGACTATCCGCTCAATCAAGATACGACCATTTTGCTGACCTTTGGCACCGATACCGGGCTAACGACGGCAAAAGGCTGGGACAATGTCACTGGCGTGGGAGTTCCTAAGGGGAAGGCCTTTGCCGATTACTTTAACTTGAATTTTTGATAGCCATGACCACTCGCTGACGCGCGTGGTTCTGAAATTGCCGTAGCCGATGGCGGTTCGCCGCACTTGGCTACGGCTTTTTTGCGCCTGATTCGGCAGCGGCGCCGGCTGAAAATTCAAAGTTGAGCTTCCATTGCACTCCCGGATAATGAATCTCCTGTTGGTCAAGGACCGGGGTTCAACCAACATTGTGTGGTTTTCTAAATGATCTGGAAAAGCGGTGTTTGTAAGCTGAGCCGTTCATGTTTACAAGCTCCTACACCTCGCGTTGGTCAATTTGTATGACCGGCTCTCGGTGGGCGGCTACTTTCATCGTCCGATGACTACCGTTGTCTCTGGTGTCAGGACCCCTCTCGCTTCGTCACAGGCTCACCTTTCAATGGACCATCGGCGTAGGGGCTGGTATAGATCGGTACCCGTCCAGCCGGCATATCATCCGTTAGTTCAATGCGCCCCCGAATCTGACAATAGAGCAAAAAGTACTCCCGATGCCGGGCAAGCTGGTGGCGCATCGGAGGCCGCAGATCGTACCAGTAAGACGCTTCAAGACGGGTTTGGCAACCAGGGTGTTTCCTCACAATTCCCCACAATTTACTTGACACTGAGCGAGGGCCTTGTATAAAATAGGGCTCACTTATGGCTCACTTATATTGATATCATCCACAATTCCTCAGTAATTCGTCCTTGCCCCCTGCGATTGAATCCGCTCGGGCCTCTCTTAGATGCTGTAACAGCGGCTGACCTCCTCTGTTCACCGCCAGAAAATAGCCGCACAGTTTGAGGGGTGACGGCTTACTTACAAGTACCGTTGTGTCTGAAGATGCGGACAACCGAAAGCAGCAATAAAGGAGCGCATATATGCCGCCGACACTGAATTACCCAGGCGTCTACATTCAGGAGTTACCGAGCGCGGTACACACGATTACAGGGGTGGCAACTTCCATCGCCGCCTTTGCTGGCACCGCGCCGCAAGGCTCCATAGACGAAGCTGTGCTGGTTCAGAGTTGGTCGGACTTTCAAACCGAATTCGGCGGATTGGTGGCGGGTAACTATCTGGGGTACTCGGTCAACCAGTTCTTTGCAAACGGAGGACAGCAAGCTTATATCGTGCGGGTGGCGCCGAGCGACGTAAAAACAGCAGATTCGTCCCAGGCGACCACGCCGTTTACGATCGGCGGACTCAAGCTGTACGCGAGCAGCCCCGGACTGTGGGGTGACAATCTGCTGATTACGACGGCGCTGGCGCCGGATGGCGTGCACTTCAGCATATTGGTGCAACTGGTGAGCACGACGGGCGGAGCGACACAAACGCTGGAAAACTTCTATAACCTTTCGCTGTCAACCACAGACCCCAATTACGTGGTGCCGATCATCAACAACGACTCGCAATATGTCTCGTTTTTGGCGCAAGGGAGCACGACTCCTCCTACACCGACCACCACCACGTTGACGCCCACGAGTGCAATGCAGCTAAAGGGAGGGAGCGACGGCACTGCCATCGCGGTGAACGACGGCGCCTTCGAGACGCAGCTAACGTCGACCACAGGCGGAGTGTCTTTACTCAGTCAGGTTCCTATTTTCAACTTACTTTGTGTTCCAGGTGAGGCAGAAGGCGGCACTATATCGCAGTTACAAGCATTTTGCGCCACTTATCGAGCATTCTTGATCGTAGACGCGCCTCTTTCCGCAAGTTACACCAGTTTGAATACGGCCCACGGCCCGGATCCCACTATCATTACCGCGCCGAATGCCGCCAACTCCGCTTACTACTTTCCGTGGATATCGGCGCAAGACCCGTTGTTCGGAAACAGACCGACGCTATTGCCGCCATGCGGATTTGTTGCCGGCATTTACGCCGCCACAGACGCGAACAGAGGCGTATGGAAAGCACCGGCGGGGATCGATGCCGGACTTACCGGCGCACTGGGGCTGCAGTTTAATTTAACGGACCTCCAGAACGGCGCTCTGAACACTCTGGGCATTAATTGTCTGCGTGAATTTAGAACTTATGGGAACGTAGTTTGGGGCGCACGCACTCTGCTGGGCAACGACGCGGTGGGTTCGCAATGGAAATACGTGCCCATCCGGCGTTTCGCTCTGTTTCTGGAGAGCAGCCTGTATGAGGGTACGCAGTGGGTGGTGTTCGAACCGAATGACGAGGCGCTGTGGGGGCAGATTCGGTTGAACGTGGGATCTTTCATGCAGCAGTTGTTTCTGCAAGGAGCGTTTCAGGGAACCACGCCGCAGCAGGCGTATTTCGTGAAGTGCGACGCAGAGAACAATCCGCAGGCCAGCATCAACCAGGGCATTGTGAACATCCTGGTGGGCTTCGCGCCGCTCTATCCTGCCGAGTTTGTGGTGATCCAGATCCAGCAGATGGCCGGGCAGTAGGAAATTAAAGGAGACAGTTTATGGCACTATTCAACGTCAATACGACACGCCTGGACCCTTATAAGAACTTCAAATTCAGGGTGAAGTGGGGCGGCGTTTATGTCGCTGGCATCAGCAAAGTGGGACCGTTGAAACGGACGACAGAAGTAGTGAAGCACCGCTTCGGTGGAGACCCTTCCACGTCTCACAAATCACCGGCGAAGACGGATTACGACGCCATCATGCTGGAACAGGGCGTGACCATGGACACGTCTTTTAATGACTGGGCAGCGCTGGTATGGAACTACGGAGCGGCGCTGGGGTCTGAGGTATCGCTGGCCAATTTTCGTAAAGATATCTATCTCGAATTTCTAAATGAGGCCGGGCAGTTGGTGATTGCATACCAGATCTATCGATGTTGGGTATCCGAGTACCAGGCGCTCCCGGAGTTGGATTCGAATGGGAGCGCCATCGCGATTCAACACATCAAGCTGGAGAACGAAGGCTGGAAGATGGATACCAGCGTCACGGAGCCACAGGAACCGACGCTGACCAGCGCTACCGCATAAGCAAACAAACCCTGTCCTGTTTGGTGTCATGGGTTCCATCTCCAATTTCGATCTGCTCTCGGTTTGGGAACGCGGGGCGCGTCTGCATCCGGTTGATCAGGGGCTGCTGATTCTGGGCCTGGCATTTGCTGAGACCCCGTACGACGTGCTGGCTGATTGGCCGTTGGGGCGGCGCAACAGCGAACTGGCGAGAGTCCGCTTGGCACTATCCGGGCCGGAGATCAACGGCTGGGTAGCATGCCCGAACTGCAGCGAAAAACTGGAGTTTCAGTTGGATGCGCGCATATTCGCGAGCGCTGAGGCCGCGATGACGAAAGAACCGATTATCGTGAACGGTCGGCGCTTCCGGCTGCCAAGCAGCCGCGACCTCGCACTAGCGGCCAACGAGCAGAACCCCGCTATCGCGGCGCGAATGATTGCCGAGCGGTGTTGCCTCGACGCGACCGGTGCTTTCGAGGACTGGACAGAGAGCGAACTGGAAGAGATCGGCGAGAGCATGGCGGAGGCCGACTCCCTCGCCGAGACACTGTTGTCCCTGAGTTGTCCTCAGTGTCGCGAAGAGTGGAGCGAGAGCTTCGAGATTGCACGCTTTCTCTGGATAGAGATTGAGGCGCGAGCGAAAGCGTTGTTGCGCGACGTGCATGTACTGGCAGGCGCGTACGGCTGGGCGGAAAACGACATTCTGGCGATGGCAGATCTGCGGCGCTCGGCTTACCTGGGAATGGTGCAGTGATGCCCGGCTATTTGCAGCGCCTGTCAGCAAGCGCACAGAAGCGGCCGAACCGCGTGCATCCCATGCCGAGCGCTTTGTTCGCAGCGCCATCGACACCAGCAGATAGGCTGAGGGAGTACACGCTGGAAAGGGAAACGACTCTGCCGGAGGCGCCGGCAAGCGGGCAGCGGGGAGCGACTCTCTCCGCTCTGGGTAAGCAGACTGAGCACGTTGCGCCAGAGACGGAAAAACGGCAATCGCGGGCCGATGCCCGCATTCTCTCCGATAGCCGCATGGAAAAGGCGGAAGAACCATTTCTGGTGAAACTGCCTGAGCGAAAGCAAGAAACGCCGCACATTGAGCCACTGTTCCCAACGTCTGAGCAGGAATTAGGTGTTGAGCCGCTAACAATCCGGTCCAAAGAGGCTACCACCTCGGAAAGGGCGCCCAAGCCTCTATTTCGGAACCCGCTACAAACGCTTGTGCCCCAGGAGCGCATACCGGCGGAAGTGGCCAATTCACCCGCAAGGTCTAATTTTCAGAATCCTCCGGCAAACGCGAGATTCGCATCCAGGCAAACCGCAAGCGCCCGGCAGAGCGACACCATTCAAATACACATTGGGCGCGTTGAAGTGACTGCCGTGCAGCCAGCGCCGATTCCCATGTCGAAACCCAAGCGTCAGACGCCTAGCCTTGACGACTATCTGAAACGCGGGAGGAGTTAGTGAGTAGTGCGCTCGGGATTGCAGCCGTAACGGCCGTGCTGGAATCGATGCTCAACTCCGTGTTCAATCCGGGCGCCGGGTTAGGCAGCGTGTCGGTTTCAGCATATGCGCCGGACGTGGTGCAGCCTAGCGTCAAGGTTGGCAGCGGAGTGAACCAGGTGAACTTGTTTTTGCACCAGGTGAGGCACAATCCTGCCTGGCGCAATGTAGGCCTGCCTTCGCTTGCACCGGACGGCATCACCATACTGAAGAACCCGCCACTGGCGCTGGACCTGCATTACTTGCTGACGGCGTATTCGACCGAGGACGGATTTCCCGAAGCTCTGCTGGGGTTTGCGTTGCTGATGCTGCATCAATATCCAACGCTATCGCGCGGGCAGGTGACAAACGCCTTGAGCGCGCTGCCGGCAAGCCATCCGCTGTTTACCCCGCTGCAATCGACGGGGCTGGCACAGCAGATAGAGCTATTGAAGATTACTCCCGATACGCTCGGGCGCGAAGAGATGGCTTGGATCTGGACGGCGTTGAAGGCGGACTACCGGCCGACTTACGCGTTTCAGGTTTCCGTGGTGCTGCTGTATCCGCCAGTAGCTGAGACTTCGGCGCTGCCGGTATTCCATCCCGCCATCACGCTTCAGCCGGGGCCGCCGCCGCTGCTCTCCAGCGTGACAGTGCCGAAGTTCCAATCCGGCGCGGCGCTTACCCAGCAAGTCACTCTGACGGGGCAATCGCTGGCGAACGTAGCTTTGGTTCGATTGACGAATCAGCGATTTGGATTCACCTATCAGCCGGATATCACGCCATCCACCGTGACATCCACCTCGATTGTGTTCAACTTGCCGAACGACCCGACGAATCTGCCGGCCGGGGTGTACATGGTGGCGTGCCTGTTTACCGATGCGTCCGGCGACGTGATCAACAAAACAAACACGCTGCCGCTGGGCATTGCGCCCGCTATTGATATGACGGTGACGCCGCCGGTGGTGACTAACGACGCATCGGGCACCACCGTTACCGTGAACGCGACGCCCTTCTTGCAGCAACAGCAAACCATTTCGTTATCGATGGGCGGAGCGTCGGCGCCGGCGCAACTATTTACCCCACCAACCACCATCTCGCCACAGGTGAGTTTCCTTTTCCCGACCCCTGGACTGGCAGCGGGTATCTATGTAATTCGCTTGCAGGTAGACGGCGTGGAGTCGGCAGTGACCTGGACGGCCTCGCCGCCGGGATTTACCTCTCCGCTGGTGACGGTGCTATGACGCTGATGCAGCATGCGAGCGGCGCGTTGCTCTGGACGGAAGCTAACCAGCGGTTCCTGGGCGCTGAGTTTGCCCGCATCAAAGCGTGTCTGCGCGGCGAACCGGCGGGCGGTTGCGTTTTGCTGGCGCGCGACATACGGGCAGAGATGGAAGAGCAGCCGGCCATCGATTGGTTGACGGAACGCTTCGACCTGAGCCGATTTGAGCGCGACTTGCTCCTGTTATGCGCGGGTGTGGAGATGGATTCCGAGATGGCGATGCTCTGCGCGGAGGCGAACGGTACGGCGAACCAGCCATCGGCAACGTTCGCGCTGGCACTGGGAACGCTAGCTGAGGCGCATTGGAGTGCGCTTACACCGCTGCGTCCGCTGCGGCGATTTCAGCTTGTAAGCCTGGACGCGCATCGCGGCTTGACTGCCGCGCAGCTACGCATTGATGAGCGCGTCCTGCATTTCCTGGCCGGTACGAACGCGCTGGATGTACGGCTCGAAGGCTTGCTGAGGGAGGGTGCATCGCCCACATGGATTGGCGAAGAGCATCAGGCTATTGCATCCGATGTGGCGAACGCTATGGCTGCTTATGCCGGCGATGCTCTTGTGCTGCATTTATGCGGTGACGACGCACAAGGCCAGGAAGACGTCGCTACGTTCGCCGCGCACGCAGTGCACAAAGAGTTGTTCCTGGCGGACGCAGAACATCTTCCGTCTATCGGTACGGAACTGGATCAGTTCGAAACACTGTGGCGGCGTGAAGCAATTTTGCTGAATGGCATGCTGATGATTCAGGGCAGCCGAAGCGGCTGGCACGCCGCGGCGAGGCTGCTAGCCGAACGTGTGCCCGGCACACTGATTGCGGGCAGCCGGGAGCCCGTTGCACTGAGCCGGCGCTTTCTACGTTTCGCTGTCGATAAACCCAAGCCCGTGGAACAGAAGCGGCTTTGGCAACATGCGCTGAACGGGGCAGCGGCCGGTGAGCGAGCCGATGAGGCGTTGAGTAAGCTGGCCGGGCAGTTTCGGTTGAGCGCGAAGGCGATTCACGAGACCGGGGCGATGGCGAGGGGAGTTGGGGGGCCGATTACCGCGGATGACCTTTGGCCGCTGTGCCGCGCGATGTCGAGGCCCAGGCTAGAGGACCTTGCCCAGCGCATTGTTCCGCAGGCCGGATGGGAAGACCTGGTGCTGCCGGACATGCAAATGCAAATTCTGCGGCAGCTGGCGTCGCAAGTACGTCATCGTATGAAGGTCTACGAGAGTTGGGGATTTGCGGCGCAGGGACCACGCGGGCTAGGCGTAAGCGCACTGTTTTCCGGCGAAAGCGGTGTCGGTAAAACGCTGGCGGCTGAGGTGCTGGCGCGGCACTTGGAATTGGACCTCTATCGCGTGGATGTGTCCGCGGTGGTGAGCAAGTACATCGGCGAAACGTCCAAGAATATGCGGCAAGTCTTCGATGCGGCTGAGCAAGGCGGCGTGTTGCTTTTGTTCGATGAAGCGGACGCCCTATTCGGAAAGCGCAGCGAGGTGAAGGACAGCCACGATCGTTACGCCAACATCGACGTGAGTTACCTTCTGCAACGCATGGAAACGTATCAGGGCGTTTCTGTGCTGACGACGAACATGCGGACGTCGGTGGACCGTGCGTTTCAGCGGCGCCTGCGATTCATGGTGACGTTCCCGTTTCCGGACGTGGCGCAGCGTGAGGCCATCTGGGCGCGCGTGTTCCCACGGCAAACGGCCACCCAGGATTTGCACTGGAAGAAGTTGGCGCAGTTGAACGTGGCGGGCGGAAGTATCCGCAACATTGCGTTGAATGCAGCTTTCCTGGCGGCCGAAGCAGGAACCGCAGTGACTATGTCGCACGTGCTGAACGCTGCGCGACTGGAAGCGCAGAAGATGGACCGCGCGCTATCGGAAGCGGAGATTCGAGGCTGGGTATGAGCCGTATTCGCCTGACGATAGACGAACTGGTGTTGAAGGGCTTTGAGCACACAGACGGCAAGGCTGTGGCGCAAGCGCTGGAGACGGAATTGTCTGCCGCGCTGGCCGACCCGAAGCAAAGGGCTGAGTGGGCACTGTCGCATCGCACGCCGGTGCTTCGTCTGGGCAAGCTGGATTATCAACCTGGCACAGCGGGCAGCCGCCAGCTTGGCGGAGCTATCGGCCGCGGCATCGGCAAGGGGCTGAAGCCATGAGTCTGGCGCTGCTCTCGCGAAAAAGTGACGGCTCGAAGAACGCCGCCAAACAGCAACCGCAGCAGCGCCTGCGCGTCAGCCAACCGCACGACGTACTGGAGCAGGAAGCCGACCGCGTAGCCGCCGCCGCGCTACGCAATGGGCGAAACGCGCCCTGGAGCATATCGAAATTAGGCGGTGAAAACATCCAGCGGCAGACGCCACCAGCTCCGGCAGCAAGCGGACCGCCTCAACAATCCCCAGTGCAGCAGCAGCCAAGGGATGCAGGGTCAATCCTGGGCAAGCTGGGCGAGGCGTTTTTGCAGACAGATGTCGGCAAGAGGCTGCTGGAATCAGTCAAAAAGGACGAGTTGGTGAAAGACGCCAGCAACGCTGCGACCGGCTTCTTGGACACGTTGCCGGGCAAAGTAGTGGCGGGAACAGCGGCAGTAGGAGCCGTTTCCGCGCTGGCCGCGACGCACAAAGCGCTGCCCATCCAGATACCGGCGATTCCGCTGGACATGGTGAAGCCAGGGTTGAGTGTAAAGATCGACTACCAAGGCCCGGTCGACAAGCCGACTCAGGCGATGATCACCTTCAGCTTCACGCCTAAAGGCGATAGCAAGAAGCCTTCGGCATTTAGCGGCGGCAGTGTCTCCGGTCCGGATACGGGCGGCTCATGGGATCCGACTCGCAACATGAAATACGCGCCCGGCACTCCGCAGGCACAGCAACAGGCCCAGGAAGACAAGGCTTTTCAGCAATACAGCCTGCACAAGCTCATGCAGGTTCCCGGCTTGGGGGGATTGCAAAGCAATCCGCTGTTGCAGCCCGGCCTGAAGGCTGGCGAGGACGCGAAGAAGAAGGAAGAGCAGACGGCGCCCGCGCCTGTGCAGCGAAAGGCGGAAGGCGCAGCGGCCGATGGCATCAGTGTCGTGGCGGATGAGGTTACGCCGCGTTCGGCCGGTAGACCGCTTGACGGATCAACCCGCGGCTACATGGAGTCGCGATTCGGATTTGATTTCGGCAAGGTGCGAGTGCATACCGACGGCGAAGCGGCAGCAGCAGCGAAGCGAGTGAACGCCACAGCGTATACCGTGGGCAGCGACATCGTTTTCGGCGCGGGCCGGTATGCGCCAAACACCGACGCCGGCAAATCGCTGCTGGCGCATGAGTTGGTTCATACGGTGCAACAGAGCGGCGGAGCGCGCAAGAGCCATGCACGATTGAATGGGACAGTTCCTGGCGTTGCTGTACAGCGCAAATGTAGTTGCGGTGGTGGTTCGGAAGAATGCGACGAGTGCAAGAAGAAACGGGAACTGCAGCGAAAACCGGCAAGCTCCATCCAGGACGTATCTGGATCTGCTGTGCAAATGGTGCAGAGGCAAGAGGTACTTCCGCTGCCCGAAGAGCCTTTTATTGAGCCACCGGGTGGTGGGTTTGAGGAGTTCGGAGAACCCGACCTGGACGTCGAGGAATTGCCCGAGGAGGCGCCGGAGATGGAGGAGACACCGGAGTCTACGCCAGAATCGGAATCCACGCCGGATTCCGAGTCCACGCCGGATTCTGAGCCTTCGCCTGAGGGCGAAGCGGAACCCACGCCAGAAGGTGAAACCGAGCCAGCACCCGACACGAAAACACAACCCGGGACTGACCCCATTCCACCGGTCGTTCCAGCGCCGGATACGGAGAAAGACAAGGAAAAGGACAAGAATAAAGAGCTGTGCGGGAAGAAGATTCCGCTCACGAATGTGAGCTGGAATTTGGGTTCGCTTGGTCAAGCCGGCACCGTAACCGCTTTGCCCTTGACGCGATGCCCCGGGAACACTAGAGGCTCTCAGGCGTCCGAAAAACCGTATAAAGAACAGTTCAAGTGCATCCGGCGGGCTAAGCAGCGACGGATCTGGTACCCGGTTCACATGTTGCACGGAGCCACCAGGCGCACTGGCGGCCGCGATCTTCACGGTCCGGGCGATGAGCGCTGGAACATCATCATTGGCGACGTCGACACGAACACCAACATGAACAAACAGGTGGAGCAGCATTCACTGATGCGTGTTTATGACTTGAACCAGGTGTTGTGGTTTGAATCTAAGGTCAACTCCTATGTAAGTGGAAACGAGTACTTCGGCGACTCCATAACAGTGACATATGGCTTATTGGGTCCCGGAGGCGTAAAAGGTCCACCTCTCGACCACACGCCTTGGACATTCAAAACCTCGCGAGTGCCACCGGCTTGTCCGCCCAGCTTGAAATCGGTACCGCCCATTCCTGGCAAGAAGCTTAATTTCCAGAGCACGATGAGTATTTGTCACAACGTCCTACCTTGTCATCGCTACTTTTCTGTGGACAACGGCGGTTTGCGCGTGACATTGCACGGGAACTGGCGGCCGAAAGATAACCCTGCAGGCGCGCCGTGCGCATCCGGCGATATCTTCGTCACTCTCAAGCGAAAAGGGCTTATTGTCGACAGCGATATTAAGACCGTGAAAGTGCCGAGCGGCAAGGGCATTACACTCACCTGGAAGCACCTCCCCAAAGACAAATACTGCATCGAGTTGTCAGTATTGGACCACGATCCTAATTGCTGTTTGGCGGGCGATGTGGAGGTTGACACATTCGACGCCCCTGCGCCGCCCAGAAGAAGCAAAGCGGAGGAGATGGCATGAGCAGAGGGCTGATGGAGGATAAGGCATAAATGGGCGGCATGACTTACTTATCGCCCATCTCTCCCCGCACCGTTCGCGGCGGCATCGTAACTCTGGACGCCGACACCTCCGCCGTCCAGAGCGTGATTGCGCTGCAATACAACCCGGATTCGCTGAGCCGCACGCTGCAGATTCAAGCCGTGCAAGGCGGCCAGAGCGGGGTGGTCATGGATGTGCTGAGGCTCCGTGGTCCGGCCGTAGAAACCATCAAGATTGAGGCGGAGTTGGACGCGACCGACATGCTGGAGTTCCCGTCGCAGAACCCGCTCGCCGTGCAGTACGGATTGCATCCGCAACTGGCTCAACTGGAAATGCTGGTGAACCCGACGGTAGAAACGCTGATGGCCGACGACGCCATGGCCAACGCCGGAACGCTGGAAATTATTCCGCTGGAACAGCCGATAACGCTGTTTGTCTGGAGCAAGACCCGCGTGGTTCCGGTGCGCTTGACTGACTTCTCGATTACCGAGGAGATGTTCGATGTGAATCTAAATCCGATTCGCGCCAAGGTGAGCTTGGGAATGCGCGTGTTGAGCGTGGACGACTTCGGCTTTGCGCATCCGGCGGCTAAGTATTATTTGGCCTATTTAACAAACAAAGAACAACTGGCTGCGCAAGCACAGAGCGCCGCGCTGAGCGTTCTTGGACTGGCAGGGTTGCCGTGAACTATCCGCTACAAACACTGATTCAGATGGGCTTGGTGCCGCCCGTCAACTTTCCTACTGATAGCCGCTACTACGGGTTCGGAACACTCACTTATACCGCGCCTAACGGCCAGAACATTACCTATCTGCAGCCTCGCATGGTGCCGCAGCCCGGGGCGCCCAACTATGCCACGGTTGCCACGCACACAGTGGTATCGGGCGACCGGCTGGACCTGATTGCCGCAAAGTATCTGGGTGATCCGCTGATCTTCTGGCTGATTTGCGACGCGAACGGAGCCATCAAGCCCGGGTCTTTAACCGAGACGCCAGGGACAACCATCAACATCACCATGCCGCAGGGCGTGCCCGGAGGTCCGATTGCTGCTTAGCAGCGTACAGCTGACGTTGATGATCGGCCCGATCGTCCCGCTCACGCCGCCGCGTCCGGTGATGGATGCGCTGGCGGAAGTGGAGGTCCAGACCGAAGACGTCGGCCAAAGCGGCTTCAAGCTGACCTTCAGCATCGACAAGCAATCGCCGCTGAACATTTTGTTCCTGCTGACAGGTGGCCTGCCGCTTTTGTTCATGCGCGTGGTGATTGTGGCCACCGTAAATGGCAGCCCCAACGTGCTGATTGATGGAGTCATCACGGAGAACAACATTGCTCCCGGCGATAAGGGTTCGAACTCCACACTGACGCTGCTGGGCAAAGATCTTACCGTGTTGATGGATCAATCGGTGCTGAGCGGGCTGCCCTATCCCGCCATGCCGGCCGAGGCGCGCGTGGGTCTCATTCTGCTGAAGTACGCGCTGTTCGGCGTCATTCCGATTGTCATTCCCAGCGTGCTGCTGTTTGTTCCGCTGCCGATAGATCAGATCCCGAGCCAGCAGGGCACCGATTATCAGTACGTCCGCTATCTGGCCGCGCAGGCTGGCTACGTCTTTTATATCGACCCTGGGCCCACAGCAGGCGCCAGCAAGGCGTATTGGGGACCGCAGGTGAAGGTGGGACCGGAGCAACCGGCGCTGAACGTGGACCTGGATGCCTACACGAATGTGGAGAGCATGCAGTTCTCCTTCGACCAGCAGAAGAATAAGATACCGATCCTTTATATCTATAACTCGCAAACCGGCATAAGCATCCCGATTCCGATACCGCCGATTACCCCGCTAAATCCGCCGCTGGGGCTGATACCGCCGCTGCCGACGAATCTGCTGCCGCCTGATTTGACACCGTTCCGTGACGACATTTCGAAGAAGCCGATTCCGCAAGCCATCATGATGGGCCTGGCCCAAGCCGCGCAGAACGCCGAAGCGGTGACGGCCACCGGCAGCCTGGACGTGACGCGCTATCGCGGCGTGTTGAAGGCGCGGCAACTGGTGGGCGTGCGCGGCGCCGGCCCGGTATTTGACGGACTTTATTACGTCAAGAGCGTCAAGCACAAGATCAAGCGCGGCGAATACAAGCAAGACTTCACGCTGACGCGCAACGGACTGGTTTCCACCGTTTCCACGGTCTCACCATGAGTAAACGGTCATGAGCACGCAACCCACGCCCTCACCCGGCGACAACCCGAAACGTTTCTACGGTAAGTATCGTGGCTTGGTGGTGGAAAACATCGACCCCGAGCAGATCGGACGAGTGATCGTGCAAGTTCCTGCGGTCTTAGGCGAGATTCCCTCAAGCTGGGCGATTCCTTGCGTTCCGGTGGCAGGCATTCAAGCCGGCGTCTTTGTGGTGCCGCCGATTGGCTCGCAAGTGTGGGTGGAGTTTGAACAGGGTGACCCTGACTATCCGATTTGGACGGGGGGCTTCTGGGGGCTCGTCGCCGACGTTCCTGTTTTCGCCACTGCGCCACCTGCCATTCCGCCAGGACAGAACATCTGTCTGCAGACTACTGGGCAAAACATGGTGTTGATCAGCGATGCGCCGCCGACGCCCGTCACTGGAGGGATTGTGCTGAAGTCTGTGAGCGGCGCCATGATCGTGGTGAACGAGACGGGCATTTACATCAGCAACGGACAGGGAGCCACCATCACATTGATTGGCCCGACAGTGGACGTCAACATCGGTGGCTTGACGGTGATTTGAGATGCCGGCACCCGTTTTACATGTCGGCGCCACGGTGCTGTGTTCGCATGGCGGACAAGCGATTCCTACTGTGCCGAGCCCGCGCGTGCTGGTGGCCGGAATGCCGGCGGCGACGATCGCAGCGCCCTACGCCGTGGCAGGCTGCGCGTTTGTGCCACCGGCGGGCAACGGTCCGTGCGTAACCGCGCAATGGGTTGTCGGCTCAGTGAGGGTCACGTCGCTGGGACAACCGCTAGCCATTATGACCGGGGTCGCCGTCTGCGTGCCCACAGGCACTCCGCTGCTTCCCGTGGTGGCGCAGACGCGCGTGCTGGCCACCTGAACAAGGAATGCGATGAACGTCAATTTCCCTTATCAATTCGATGGCCGCGGCGGCACGGCGGACCCGCTGGCGGATTACATCCGGCAGATGGTGGAACAGGTACTGTTCACCTCGCCGGGTGAGCGCGTGAACTTACCCGACTTCGGCAGCGGCCTGCTGCAACTGGCGTTCGCGCCCAACAGCATGCAACTGGCTGCGGCGACACAGTTCTCCGTGCAGGCCTCGCTACAGAAATGGCTGGGCAATTACATCAAGGTGAATTCGGTTGTGGCCACCGCTGAAGACGCCACGCTGACGGTCACGGTGACTTACACGCCGCTGACCACGGACGTGACGCAGGTGCAGACTTTTGTCTACGGGACGGTAGCGACATGATCTACCGCTGCTGCAATGAAAATCGCCGGGCTGCGGTGTTGAACAATCCGTCCCTGAACGGCATTGATTACCTGGAAGTCCTGCCGAATGACGACCTGCCCCAGCAGACCTTGTTGGTGCATTGCCTGAAGGTTGCGCCCGCGCTGGTGACTTCGAACGTACTCATCATGGGCGGCGAGAGCATCACCGGCATTACTGCTTTATGGATTGCTCCGGCCACTCCGGTTCCGCCGCAGGCCACCGCAGTAGAAAGCGCGTATCTCAACACGCTCGTAGACGCGGCAAACACGCTGGTGATTCGCGTCAGCCAGGCCGGCGATTTTTCGCCGTACACGCTGCGGCTGGTTAAGGATGCCACCGCAGCAGCCGAGGACTCATTCGAAGTAACAGAAGTCTTAAGCGGCTTCGATCCGCAATTAGCGGATGTCGAGTTCTCGTTCAAAGTAGCGTGCGGGCCGGATTTCGACTGCAACCCGGCCCCCTGTGATTGCCCACCGGACGTTGTCACCCCGCCGCCGATCAATTATCTGGCGAAGGATTATGGCTCGTTCCGCAGCATCATGCTCGATCGCATGAATCAGCTGCTGCCGAATTGGGGCGCCACAAGCGAAGCGGATATCGGGATCGCGCTGGCCGAATTGATCTCGTACGTCGGCGACCGCTTGAGTTACCAGCAAGACGCAACAAATACGGAAGCCTATCTGCAGACCGCGCGCAGCCGTATTTCGCTGCGGCGGCATGCGCTGCTGGTGGATTATCACGTTCACGATGGCTGCAATGCGCGCGCCTGGATGCAGCTTCAGATATCGGCCGAGTTCACGCTTGACCGCACGCAGACGGAGTTCTACACCCTTGCGCTCGGGATGCCCGCCAAGCTGACCGGCAATGAAGAGCAGGCGCTGCTGGCCGGTGTGGTGGTGTTTGAGCCGATGCAGAACGCGACGCTCCATCCTGAAAACAATAGCTTCAACTTCTACACCTGGGGCGACACGAACTGCTGTTTGTGTGCCGGAGCAACGGAAGCGACTCTGCTGGGTACGCAAACCAAGCTTCAGCCGGGCGACGTCCTGATCTTCCAGGAGATGATGGGGCCGCAGACGGGCAATCAGGCTGACGCGGACATTCGGCATCGTTGCGCCGTTCGGCTCACTGCCGTGGCCACCACAAATGCGCAAGGCCAAACCTTAGTAGATCCGCTCTTTGAAGACGGCACCGGCAAGCCGATTACGTCCGCTCTCCAAAAGCCCACGCCGGTGACGGAGATTCAATGGTCGAGCGACGACGCCCTGCCCTTTGCTGTCTGTATCTCCTCGTCGTATATCGACTCAACCGGCAAACAGCAGAACCTGACCAACGTGAGCCAGGCGTTTGGCAATGTGGTGCTGGCAGATCAAGGGCTGACATTCAAGAACAAGGCGCTGCCCACCGTGCCGCAGCCGAAGATTTTCGTGCCGCCTAATCCGGCCGGCAATCGCTGTTCGCCGTCGCCGTCGGCGCCGGTGCCGCTGCCTGTCCGTTACTACCCGCAATTGCCCGATAGCCCGCTGACGCAAGCCGTTCCGTTGACCCTGGCCGGGGCCCCCGTGACAGCCAATATGGTGGCTATTCCGCTCACCGGTTATGGCGCGCTTGAGGACAGCAACGGCTACATCAGCCTGACCTTTGCGGCGAACGACCCCGCCTCCTGGCCGCAATACTTTGGCATTCAGGCTAACCAGAATGCCGTCCACACCAGCAATTTCGACTTAGCTGTGGTCTATGCGCCCTCGCCAGGTGTGACACCGGTGGTGCTGGAGAGCTATCCAAACCTGACCGATCCCGCGTACGCGAAACAGCAGATCAACGCGCTCTCAAACTTCGTCAGCGTTCCCGCCAGCTATACACCCCCGGCGGCAACTCCCACGAATTTCCCCAGCACGCCCATCATGCTGACGAACAGCGGCACGGTGAACGTACAGGACGCGCTCAACAATACCTATCTGGAAGTGCAGGCGGTGAACCCCACGGCTTGGCCGCCGCGATTCGGTCTCTTAGCGCAGGGCGACATCGCGAATCCGGACCAGTTCAATCTGCTGGTGCTGTATTCGCCGGCATCCGGTGGGGTGGGCGTTTCGCTGCCGGTAACGGTCGAAGAGTTCGACAACGTGACTCTTCAAACCGTGGCATCCAACTTCACTTCCAGCGCGCAGTTGATCAGCGTCCGAAGTTTCGGCCAGGAACCAAGTCTCAGCGTCTCGGCTTATGACCTCATGAACTACGACGCCAATCAGGCCATTCCTTCCATCACACTTTACGGCGCCTACAACAGCACCAATACGGTCTGGAATCCTTTGCCTGATCTGTTGGGCGATGGACCAACTGACACCAACTTTGTTGTGGAAGTGGAGTATACCGGTGCGGCATTTCTGCGCTTCGGCGACGACACGAACGGCATGCGGCCGGATTCTGGAACGACGTTTACCGCTACCTATCGGATCGGCAATGGAACTGCCGGAAACGTCGGCGCCAACAGCCTGCAGTTGTTTGTGGGCGACCCCCGCATCATCTCGTGTACCAATCCTTTACCCGCTATGGGCGGCGTCGATATGGAAACGAACGCCCAGATTCGGCGGCGCGCCCCGGCCGCGTTTCTCACGCAGGAGCGCGCCGTGACGATGGCCGACTACGAGACGGTCACGGAGATGAATACGCAAGTAGAGAATGCCGTGGCGACTCTGCGATGGACCGGCAGTTGGTACACGGTCTTCATTACGGCCGAACCGGTTTCGGCGGGCAGCTTGAGTAAGTCGCTGCAGCGGGCGCTGCTGCAAAACATCAGTCGCTACCGGCTGGCTGGACAAGACCTGCAATTGGAATCGCCGCAGTATGTGCCGCTGCAAATTGCGCTGACCGTCTGCGTTGATCCGGCATATTTCCAATCGCATGTGCTGGAGGGACTGCAGCAGGTGCTCGGCAGCGGCCTTCTGCCAAGCGGCGAAAAGGCGCTGTTCTATCCCAGCAACTTCACCTTTGGCCAAACTGTCTATCTGAGTCCAATCTACGCCGCCGCCAGAACCGTACCCGGCGTCGTAACGGTGACTGCCACGACGTTTGCGCCGCAAGGCGTCACGACAAATCTCTATCTCTCGCAAGGCGAGATCCCGCTGGGACCGTTCCAGATCGCGCGCATGGACAACGACCCCAGCTTTCCCAATCACGGCCAGCTGACGCTGACGTTGCAAGGAGGCAAGTAGGCGATGAGCTGCTGCGCGGGCACAACAAACTGCTGCTGCGGATGCTGCACCGGAACCAGCGTGCAAACACCGCTGATCGTCAACAACGCACCCGGTCTGCCGGCCATTTCGTACCGCGTCGGCACGTGGGCCACTTTCAAAGAATCCATGCTCGCCCGGCTTTCGAGCGCCGATTACCCTGCGCTTGCGCCGTTGAAGACACGCGACGACGACGACTTCACGATTGCGCTCCTCGACGCCACGGCGGTGGTGCTCGACATTCTGACGTTCTACCAGGAGCGCCTGGCAAACGAAAGCTATCTGCGAACTGCGCTGCAACTGCAATCGCTGATGCAGCTTTCGCAGTTGATCGGCTATCAGCCATCGCCAGGAGTTGCCGCGTCCACTTACCTGGCATTCACGTTGAAGGCGGCCACCGGTTCACCCACGAATCTGCTGACGCCTGCCATCACAATTAGCAAGGGCACGCAGGTGCAAAGCGTTCCCGCACAAGGACAATCCGCCCAAACATTCGAGACCTCGGCAGACATTCTGGCGAAACCCGACTGGAGTGCGCTTCCTGTTCAAACCGGCTCCCCATGGACACCGCCCGGAAATCAGCAAATCTATCTGGCCGGCACAACAACGCAGTTGAATCTGGGCGATTCGCTGCTGATTCTGGGTGCGCAGCGTGAGTACTGGCCAGCCACTCCCTCTGGCACGCCCGGCGAGCAATGGGACGTTGTGGTCATCAACCAGCTTCAGCCCGACACAATGAACAATCGCACGTTAGTCGCGTGGAACACGCCGCTGGATCATGGATCAGGGCAAAAATCCAGCGGCTGGACAACAGCGAAAGTGTTCGCCTTCCGCCAAAAGGCGCCGCTGTTCGGCAATAACGCTCCGCAGGCCAATCTTTTCGTCAACGCCAAGCACAACACGAGTACCAATTTGCCCGACTTGATCGACGATACAACGTCGCCTTGGCAATGGAAGAACTACTGGCTGACAGATTCGAATAACGTCAACCTCAACGCAGCCTATCCGAAGGTAGTTGTCGGCAGTTGGTTCGCCTTGACGCTGGAAGGCATCGCGCAGCTATATAAGGTCACGAACGCGACTTCCGTTTCCCTGACGAACTTTGGGCTTTCGGCAAAGGTCACCAAGCTTGCGGCCGATTACAACGACCCGAACATCGGCGCCTTTGCGCTAGATCTCACCGAAGTTTGGGCGCAAAGCGATCAGCTCACCATCGCCGAACAGCCGCTGGATCATCCGCTCTATGGATCGTATGTCGATTTGGAACTACTTCGACCCGATCTGAACAATGTCGCGGCCATTGCGCTCTCAGGCAATGCACAGAAGCTCACCGTGAACTCCGGCCTCAGCAGCTATCCCAATTTCGTACCCGACGATGGCACTGCATCGGTACAGCTGAACCCCGGCGACATGTTCACGATCATCGATCCCAATCCGCTGCCGCTGAATCCGGATGGCGCCATTTCCGATTGGACTGGCGACAACACAACGCGCCCGCTGCGGCTCTCGGATTCGAACGGCCGTACCGGCACGGTGCAGGCGCCTGTATCGGCATTCACTATCTCCGCTCCAGCCAGCAGCGATCCCGTCGTGCAGGAGTTCGCGCAGGTGCTGGGGATCAGCATCAATGCCAATCCGTTTCCGCGCACGCGCATTCACCTAAGCTCGACATTGATGAACTGCTACAACCGCGTTACCGCCGCAGTCAACGCGAACGTAGCGACGGCCACTGCGGGAGCGTCCACAACCGAGATTCTGGGAAACGGATCGGCGGCCACCCCAAACCAAACCTTTACGCTAAAGCAAAAGCCGCTGACGTTCATACAAGCGCCGACTCCGACAGGCAGTCAAAGCACGCTGCAGGTTTCCGCCAACGGCGTCACTTGGACACAGGTGCCGACACTTTACGACGAGGGCCCGACACAACAGGTTTATTCGATCATCAATCAGACGGGCGGCGTGACGCAAATTCTGTTCGGCGATGGCGTGGAAGGCTCGACGCTGCCCACCGGCCAGAACAATATTCAGGCCACCTACCGCGTCGGCCTCGGCGCTGCGGGTAACGTTGCCTCAGGCTCCATCACCACATTGATTGACCGGCCGGTTGGCGTCAGCGGCGTGGTCAATCCCCAAGCGGCCACCGGCGGACAGGATGCCCAATCAGTGGATGACATTCGCGCCAATGCCCCATTGTCGGTTCTGACGCTCGGCCGCGCCGTTTCTATTACCGACTATCAGAACTTCGCCGCTTCGTTCGCGGGCATTGCGCAAGCCTATGCCATCTGGATTCCAAGTGGGCCGGGCCGCGGCGTGTTTGTCACCGTCGCTGCTGCCGGCGGCTCGGCGCTGCCATCGGGCAATCTGACGCTAGGCAATCTGATAACGGCTCTGCAGGACTACGGCAACCCACTCATCCCTATCTATGCAGCATCGTTCCTGGAAACTCTCTTCAGCCTGGAAGCGGACATCGCCTACGATCCCGCCTACAGTCAGCCCGCCGTGCAGTCGGCCGTGCAAGCAGCACTCACCCAGGAATATACGTTCGCAAACCGCAGCTTCGGCCAAGGCGTGTCATCCGACGAAGTGGCGGCGCTCATTCAAGGCGTCCCGGGCGTCCTGGGCGTCAATGTCAAGAGGCTCCGCGTGGTTGCTACCAGCGCTGCCGGCGACATCAACAGCGGCAACTACTCGGTTTTCTCATTCAACAACTGGCTATCGCAAAAGGTGCATTTGAAGCGGCCGAAGTCCGGGTCTCCCACCCGCATCTGCGCCTATCTCCCCGTGGCGAATCCCCAGGGGCTGCCGCAACCCGCCGACATCCCCGTGCTTGATCCCGACCCCAACTCTGTTGTCCTGGGGGTCCTCCAGTGAGCTTCGATCTGTTTGATCTGATGCCCGCAGTCTACCGCCTGCGCGATGCACAGCTGGCGCAAACTCAGCAGCTACTAACGCCGGCCGAACAGAGCGAACTGGCAACTCTTCAAGCGTTAACGCCTCCGCTGACGGCCGATCAGCAGGCGCGCCTGGACGCGTTGCTGGCCAAGCAGTCGCGCGGTCCGCTCGGCTCGCTGTTGATGCTAATCCAGGAACAACTCGCCATTATGGCGAACAATCTGGATCAGCTCTACGACGACCTGTTCATTGAAACCTGCGCGCCGTGGGTGATTCCCTATATCGGCGACCTTATCGGTTATCAGTCAATACACGGCATTGCCCCGACGGTGGATAATCCGCGCGCAGAAGTGGCGGAGACGATCTCGTTGCGGCGTCGCAAGGGGACGGTCCTGGTAATGGAGCAGCTTGCGCGCGACGTGACTGCATGGGGAGGGCACGCTGTCGAATTTTTCCGCATCCTCGCCGACACGCAGTACCTGGACCACATCCGTCCCCATAACTATTACGCACCGGATCTGCGCAAGTGGAAGCCTGGGCTATACATCGACCGGGGGTTCGATGAAACCGCGCACAAAGTGGACGTGCGCAACATCTCGTCGGGGCGCGGCCGCTACAACATCCAGAACATCGGCATCTTTCTTTGGTCGCTCAACGCCTACTCCATCAGCGAAGCGCCTGCCGTCGCAACGACGGCCAATCCGCTCTGCTTTCGCTTTAACGCGCTCGGAATGGATAGGCCGCTGTTTCATCGCGCCATTTCGCAAGGCGAGCAAATCACTAATCCCGCAACTCCGGTCAACGTAGTCGACAGATTGTTGAGACGCGTGCTCTGCGAAGACTTGCGCCAGGGTGCGGGTGGTTCCTACTACGGTCCGAATAACAGCTTGGCCATCTATCTCAACAATCAGATCGTCAACCCCTACCAGATTCGCGTGGCCGATCTCTCAGGCGCTGATGGTTCCTGGCTGAATCTTGTCACGGACAGCAATTCGCCTTATCTAGTGAGCGTCGATCCCGAACTCGGGCGCCTTGCGCTAACAACGCCCAAGTCCGGTGTGGGCGCCCCTGCTGTGACCGTCTCTTATTACTACGGCTTCAACGCCGATATGGGCGGCGGCTCGTACTCGCGTGCCGCCACGTTTCAAGTCAGCAACGCCGGCTCCGTCTTCCCTTATCCCGATACCGCCTCGACTCCGCGTTATCACTCCCTGCAGGAGGCGCTGAATTTTGCGGTTACGCAACTGACCGGCGCTGGAACGGGCGCAGTTGCCATTGAGATCGCCGACGACAACACGTATCTGCAGACCGCAACTCTCTCGGTAGATCTGCCAACGGGTACCAGTCTCGAACTCCGTGCGGCCGACGGCAACCGTCCGTTGTTGCTTCTCGATGGCGAACTGTCGGTTACCGGTGCCCCCTCAAGCCAGTTCATCTTGAACGGCCTGTTGATCGCCGCAGCACCGTCCATGACTCCCGGCGCCGCATCCTCTACGGCACTCATCAACGTTCCCCTGTTAGCCGCCGACGGCAGTACCAACAGTCTCAGCTCTCTTACCATTCAGCACTGCACGCTGGTGCCCGGCTGGAATGTCAACACGCAGGGACAGCCGCTGTACCCCACTGCCCCTAGCATCGTCGCGCAAGCATCCGGTGTTGAGATCGACATTGAACAGTCCATTGTGGGCGCGATCCAATCGCCCGAGTTCGTCACCGTCTGCGCTTGCGACAGTATCATCGACGCTACCGATCGGACGCAAGTCGCTTATAGCGGCCTGCCCGGCATCAAGGGCGGCGGCGGTGCGCTGACGCTGAACGGTTGCACCGTCATCGGCAAAGCGCATGTTTCTTTGTTGACGCTCGCTTCTGACACCATCTTTTGGGGCGCGCTCACGCATGGCGACCCCTGGTCAACGGCACTGCTTTGCGACCGCCAGCAGCAGGGTTGCGTGCGCTTCAGCTTTCTGCCCATCGGCGCCGTCACGCCGCGCCAATACGAATGCGTGCCGCAGGCTTTAGGCGGCCCCGGCCCCATCTTCTTCGCCACGCAGTACGGCGCACCTGGCTACGCCAAGCTGCTGGCATCTACCCCGAACGTGGTGCGACGCGGCGCTGACGATGGCGGCGAAATGGGTGCCTTTCATTTTGTGCTCGGGCCATTGCGGGAAACAGATCTCAGCATTCGCCTGCAGGAATACCTGCCGGTGGGCCTGAACTTCGGAATCATTTACCAGAACTGATAGGAGACGACCTTGAGCTTTGATAACAGCCGTTACACCTTCAATCCTTGGAATAACTACAGCGGAGTTGTCATGCAGCAGGGCCGTGTCCAAACGGACTCTGACTGGAATGAGTGGCTGGCTGAGTTCTCCCGGCGCACCCAGGCGGGTACCCTTGATACGGTTGGGCGAGCCGTTTATCCGCCAACGACACCTTCGGCGTTCCAGATAACCGCACAAACCGCCGGCGATGGCACCAGCCATCTTCTGATCGGCCCAGGTCGCATGTATGTGGATGGCTTGCTGGCGGAGAATCATGGCGACCCGTCAACTGCAGTTTGGGACCCCGCCTTGGCGGAGCTTTCGAACACGCCCCAGCCTCCCCCCACCACGCCGCCGACGCCACCCGCGACAGGCTCCATCGACTACACCAAGCAGCCATATCTGCCCAACGCCTCCGCTATCACCGGCAACGGTCCATTCCTGGCCTATCTCGATGTGTGGAACCGGCCCGTTACTTACATCGAAGATGCGCATCTGGTTGATCCCGCCATCGGAGTGGATACCACCGGCCGGCTGCAGACCGTCTGGCAAGTAAAGCTGATGCCTTCGCCCGGCGGCAGCGCCACTTGTCCCAATTCCAACGCCTGGTGGCCTGCTTCCTCCGCCGCGCGGCTCACCACCGGACCCGTCGCCACCACGCCTCCCGGGCCGTGCTGCCTCACCTCTTCCACCGGCTATACGGGACAAGAAAATCAGCTTTACCGCATAGAAATTCATCAGCCGGGCGCGCCGTCGGCATCGCCCGCGCCCAGCCCCATCGCGTCCGGAACAGCTACCTTCAAGTGGTCGCGCGACAACGGCTCCGTCCAAACCGCGGTCACGGCCGTCGGCAGCGGCACCAATAGCGACGGCAATCCGGCCAGCACGCTGACGGTTGTTAGCCTGGGGCGCGACCAGGTGCTCAGCTTCTCGAATGGCGATTGGGTCGAACTCACCGATGATTCGTTCCAACTTAACGGGACCCCCGGCATCCTGGCGCAAATCGATACGGTCCAGTTCGCTACCAACACCATCACTCTGATCACCACGCTGCCCGGTTCTTACAGTTTGCATGCCGCCTTGAACCCGCGTATCATTCGCTGGGACCAATCCGGCGTCGTCTACTTGAACGACGGCAAAACGGTCTGGTGGGATCTCGGCGCCCACGGTGCAACCGGCGACATCCCCGTGCCGCCATCCGGAGCCGTCTTGCTTCTGGAGAACGGCATCACCGTCGCCTTCGACCTTAGTTCTTCTTCGGGTTCGTTCTTGACGGGCGACTTCTGGGCGTTCACTGCGCGCACCGCCGACGGCCTCATCGAGACGCTCACCAAGGCTCCGCCTCTCGGCCCACATCACCACTACGCGGCGCTGTCGGTCGTCACCTTCAACCCCAATTCGAATCCCGATTGCCGCACACCCTGGAATCCCGGCTCGGGTGGCGCCGCGTGTGGCTGCTGCTGTACCTACACAGTGGGCCAGGGCGCCCAGTATTCGTCCATCAATGCCGCCATTCAAGCGCTTCCCTCAACCGGTGGCGAGATCTGCATCCTGCCAGGCATTTACTACGAAAATGTGTTCATCGAAGGCGTACAAGATGTCGTTTTGCGCGGCTGCGGATGGCAGACACGCATCGCCTCGCAATCGTTGAATCCGAATCCACCTGGCGCGCAAACACAGGTAAAGGAAAAGGCACTGAACCCGCCACAGAACCAGCCGCGCATCCTGCAGAACCCAACAAGCGGGAGCACCTTCACCGCGGTCATCACCATCTCGAACTCACAACACGTGAAGCTCGAATCGTTTTGCGTCGAGGCGGACGTTGAGGACGTGGGCATCCTCCTGGATGGCGCCGGCAATCTCAGCTCAGGGCCACCGGCCAGCACGCAGGCGCCACCGCAAACACAGGAGCGCGACATCGGCGTCATCTTTTACCAGCCTTCCGTCATCGACACCGCCATCTGCGATCTGGTCATCACCGCTTCTGATTTCCCGGCGATCCTGGGCCACGCCGTCCGAACTCTTGCCATCGAGCACAACCGCATCGCCATGGAAAATGTTCGAAGCACTTGGCCGGCGGTACAGGTTAGCGGCGCCGATATCCACATCGAACGTAACTGGGTGGGCTTGCTCAACCTCGACGCCAGAAATTACGTCCCCTCGAGCGTTGCTTCCGACTTGGCCGCCCAGAATCGGCTGCAAACCAACGCCCTGCTCGCTCCCGGCGGCATTCAGATCGCCGGCCCGTCGAAGAACGTCTTCATCCTCGAGAACAATATTCAGGATTGCGGTTTCAACGGAATCACCCTCGGCAGTTACATCGTTGTGGATGCCAACGGCAACGACACCGGAACTGTTCTGGGAACGTTCACCACGCAACTGGATGAGTGCTCCACCACGATCCTCTTCAGCCGGGCAGTCTACCCTCGAACACGCCTTCTGGCAGCAAACTGGCCGCCGCCGGGAAGCTGGTCAACATTCAAATCGATCGCAACTTCATCCAGAACACCAATGTCTGCGGCATCGGCCCGGTCGGGTTCTTCGATCTGGAGCAAATGCTGGAAGTTGTCAGCATCGAGTACCTGACCATCAGTTCCAACACCATCGCGAGCACGCTCCAAGGCAATCTGGCCGAGCTCGATAGAGAGACTCAGTTCCTGGGCTATGGCGCCATCTGCCTGCCCGATGTCGAGACGCTCAATATCCGCGACAACCTCATCCTGAACTTCGGCTCGCAGCCCGGGTTGAAGGTATGCGGTGTCTACGTCTTTCTAGGCGAGATGGTCCAAATCAGCCGCAACCAGATTCTGGAAACGCGCGACTGGACAAATCCTGGCGCAATCACGGGCACTACGCTATTTGGCCGCGGTGGCATCTGCGCCTTTGCTACGCCATCCACCTTCAACGCGACCTCCACCCTCAGCTATGGCGCTAAAGTTTGGGAACCCGGCTTACCAGCGTTGCGCATCGACAACAACGTTGTTCGTGTGCCACTCTCCATGAGCCTCTCGGCCATCGGCTTCGGGCCGTTTTCCATCGTAAACAATCACTTCGCGTGCGGCGGCGGCGTCACCGATACAGGCGCCCCTCTGGCGCAAACGGTGCTGATCATGAACCTGGGGACAGCGCTTGAAACGAACACCGCGACCAGCAGTTTCTCCAATTACTACGCGTCCAATTCCGCCACTACCCTACAAACTAGCTTCTCTTTGGCCCAAATCAGCGGCGCCGTCACCTTCACCAATAATGTTTGTCAGCTTGAGGCGCAGCAAATCAGCCAACGTGCGTTTACCAACGTGTTCATCGTTACTCTTGATTCCCTCAACTTCGCCAACAACCATCTGTGGCTCGATGGGCCGCCCGCCTTCGACGTCGCTGGCAAATTCGAACTCACCCTACTTACCGCTCTCCTGGATGCCATGCTGCTGGCCGGCTCGCTGCAAGTCTCGAACAACCGCTTCCAGGAAGCACCCTTGTATCCCGTTCTGTTCTCCGGTTTCACTTACGGCCTGATGAACATCACCGCTGAAAACATAAGCACATATTGCTTGGTCGCTGACGCAGCCACCGCCACTTGGCTAAAGGCTGCAAACAACCTGGTGGTCGCACCCGCGCTCTGCCCCGCCAGTCTGAAAGGATAAGCCTTAATGGACGCCACCAACAGTGCCACCGCGCCAGTCAACGATGAAACTAATCTCGCCGAGGCTCGAAAGCAGATCACCTCCGCGCTCGGGACGGCCGATTTAACGGCGACGCAGAAAGTGAATACTCTGAGCCTCATCTACCAGGCTCGCCTTTCGGGCCTGAATCGTGCAGCCACTGCCGCTAGCGCGCAGTATGGCGCTAGCAGCACCCAGGCTCAGCAGGCGCAAGCCGCGGTGACGGCGCAATCGACTACGATCAGCCGCCTTTCAATACTGCAGAAGCAACAGGCCACGCCGTCACCGCAAGTCTCGGCCAATGGCTGGGCCCTGCAGGGGCGAGTCTATAGCTCGCAATGGCAGCCAGCGTCCCGCTACACCGTCTTCTTGGTGGATTCGAAGAAGGTCTTTCAGGAGAAGTATGGTTTCGCCTACACCGACGACACCGGCTACTTCTTAATCAACTACGCCGGCACCCCCACTCCGGCCGGCGCCGCCCCGCCCGCCCCGCCGCAACTGTATATTGAGGTCGCAAACACCAAAGCCCAGCCGGTCTATTTGTCCACTGCGGTTTTCTCGCCCGCTCTAGGCAGTACCACCTATCAGAACATCACATTGCCCGCGGGTGAACAGCCTCTTGGCGATCCGCCGGAAGCCATCCGGAAAGTGGCGCTGCCCGATGAGAAATCTTAGCCTCGCCTAGTCTCCCGTCTCACCTTATTGTTTTCAATCTTGCACCAATCTAATCTCGAATTGGAGCCCGGAGCGTCAGCGACCTAGTTTGCCGGCATGTCCGGCAAAGTCCCAATTCGCGCCGGCAGACCGCTGAATTGAGCCGAGACTCACCCGCGCTGTCGATAGTGGCGCCAAACTCCTGCCGACCATAACGCCCAGACAATCAGAAGCGGTTGGAAGAACAGGCGAATCATTCGCGCACGGTCCGTATTCAAGCCAAACGCATCCCTGTGGTAGACCAGCTGTGCGATGTTGCCAGGAAAGACCAGAACAAAGAACGCCGCCAGTAGCCAGCCCAATTGGACCTGGTAATGAGGCAAGAAGGCGAATGCTAACCCCAGAGTAATCTCGACAACTCCCGATAGCACAACCACCATATCTGGACTAAGCGGCACCCAAGGTGGCACTTGCGCCCGAAATTCGACGCGCGACCACGTCAGGTGTGAGATTCCGGCAAATGCCAAGGCTGCTCCAAGTACAATTCGTGCGATCTGCTGCATGACTGAGGTTGTTCGTTCGCTACTTGGCATGGGTGAGGCTGTCGCAATTCTATAGCATTAGACATATGCCGGCTGCTTGCGAGATCAACAATGTTGTTGTGCGCCATTACACACGGCTTCGGGCCCGCCGGACAACCACATCAGCGGCTAATGAGCGGCCACGCGGCCGCCTCTTATCAGCCGTGATGCACGGAACGGAGTCGCGAATATTTCTCAACCACGTATACTGCAAGATCACCGAAGCACTGATGGCTGCGCTGAAAATCTGCTCAGCCAGGAGGGTCCTTTATATGCGTATCTCGCCCGAAAACGTCCCGGGCTTTCGCTTTCTGCTCGCGCCCTTGTTGCTCGCCTTCATGGCGCCGGGCCAGTCATCTTTCGCACCGGGCCAGGTGTGGCTGGATGAGGCCGGCAAACCCATTCAGTCGCATGCGGGCGGGTTGCTATTTGACCATGAAACTTATTATTGGTACGGAATGGACTTCAGGTCGCCTCGCATTCCGCCGGGCACTCTGCCCAGGCAAGGTTTTGCATGGCTCTTGAACGTGGGCATCACAGTCTATTCATCGCGCGACCTGCTTCACTGGAAGGCTGCGCCGAACCAATTGACCGACGTCGGTTACGCCCCCGCAAATCTCCTGCAACCGACCCAGTTACTCGTTCGCCCTAAAGTCATTAGAAACGCGACAACCGGGAAATACATTTTGATGGCGGCTCTCACCGCTCCTGATTTCGAAACCGTCAACGATGTCGTTTTTGCGGAGGCCGATCGGCCTCAGGGTCCATTCCGTTTTATGGGAAAGCTCGGCTGGTGCGGGCATCCCAACGCCGCCGGCCTCTGGTCGGGTCCCTGGGTCGCCGGCACCGGCCTTCCGGCTGCGCAGTGGCGGTCGGCCGCCGCAGATCCCCCGGAGCGCATCCGCGGCTTCGACACGACCCTCTTCGAAGATGACGACGGCAAAGCCTACTTGATTACCGCTCATTCGCGCGTCTTGTTATATGAACTGGGCGCCAGCTATACCTGCGCCGCCCGTGTTGCGATCATGCAAGGAGCCGAAGGAGAGGCGCCGGCACTCTTAAAGGATCGTGGGACTTACTATCTGCTCGCCTCCCGGCTCACCGGCTGGTTCCCCAATCAGAATACATACTTCACTTCGTCTTCCATTGATGGGCCATGGACGCCACGAGGTCCTTTTGCCAAAGGCTCGCGCCAGCAGACGACCTTTGACGGGCAAACGACCTTCGTACTGCGTCTCCAAGGGAACCCTCACGCCTTCATCTACATGGCCGATCGATTTGGTGCCGTTTCCGGCGAAGACATCCCAGACTTCGGAGCGGCCACTCACATCTGGTTGCCCATTGAAATCGATCCCATCAAGCACGCGCTCACGGTGAACTGGAAAGACAACTGGGACTTGTCCGCTTTTCCCTCGCTTGACCATCCGCAGTAAGTGGCTGCACTGCTTGAGAGCACTCCATCACCTTCAAGTTACCCGACGAATCGAAATTCTCGTTGTAGGAAGCTTCACGCACCTCTATCGTCGGCAAACCACCGATCGAAACCGATCTGGCGCGCGGCGAACGTCACCATGAACGGTCGCCCGTTCTACGGACAAGTGCCTGCCGAGAATCGCAGCATCCAACCTGCGGCGTGGTCGAAATAACTTATAGCGCTATTTGGCTCAGCAGATTTGGCGAAATGACCCCGTTTGACCGGATTGCTGCCAAAGCGGCGGACACTGCGTTCCCGCCCGAGCCATTGAATCCTTTTAGTTTGGTCAGGAACGCTACAAGACGGCCCTTGTGTGAGGGTGCATTGAAGTCTCTCCTTTTGTGCCGCTCCAGGGCTTGCGAGGTGCGAAGAGCGCTGCTGTCACAGCCAATCGATAAGCCAATCATTGCATGATGCTTCGGCCCGCTTTTTGCAATATCTTCAAGGCGAAGCCGAAGGGATTTCAATCGAGAGTAATCGAAGGCCGGTGCCTCACAGATGCAAACCGAACTTTCTGAGAAGCAATGTGAAGGGCGGCAGAGCACGTTCGTCGAGTTGGACCTCGAAGGATCTCTAAGGCTTCAGAAGGTGCTTAAGGCAAGCCGCCTCGTAACGGTCTGCGGGCTTTTAGTGCTCGTTGGCGTCAGCGATCCGGCCCAGGAGGAGACCCGCAACCTTCTCGCCATCCTTGCTGGTGTCTCCGTACTTGTAGCCGCCTTTAACATGGCAAAGCGCGGCCTCAGCAAAATAGTAATCATCATCGAGGTTTTGCTCTGCTTGGCAATGCTTACTGTCGTTGTGTCAGGAGGTGTGAATGCCACCCTTCGGCTTGGGTCAGATTTTGAGTCGTTGAATCTGCTGTTCGCTCTGATTCCCTGCGTGCTCGCGGAGAGCATTCTTTATTGGGTTATGTACACGGATAATGACTTGATCGAGAGTTTTGGCCCAGGCAGTCGAATGTGGACCGGCTGTTTGTTTATGCCTCTCATTATTTTGCTGATCCCGCTGACAGGCTGGCTAGTACCTGCGAACCGAGGTTGGGAGTTTTTCTGGATTGTTGGCGGTATCTTGGCCTCTTTTCTCCTTGTTCGCACTGTGATCCCAACAGCTTTATCATTGCGCCGAGCGGCCACGTTCTACCCAATGCAAGCCTTGGCCCGGAATCGCAAAGCGCGTAAGAACGGGGGCTACATCTTATTCCTCGTGTTGCAAAGCGCAAACCGGATGGTTGCGTTCCTGTATGCCGCAGGCAGCTTGGCATTGATTGTTATTGGCTACGTTTACGCCTTAGCGCTGGGCCCTTTTAGGGAATTAGAGGATGTCGATCCCATGCTAACCCGGCCCCTTACGAAAGTCTTGGTCTTGGGCGGAATCCTTTATGTGGCAGCCTTGGCTTATCGCAAGGCTCTTGCGGCACTCGCCCAAGGCATCGAGCCAGCATTAGTCGAGGAAATACTCGAGGCCGGTGGCTTCACACTCTACCTCCGATCATTCCACGACGATGAATCGAGGTTCGACTTTGGAAGGAAAGGATGGCGCCGGCTTCTACTTTTCTCGCCGCTTGCGTGGTCTTATCAGAATGTTTTCCGATTTGTTCGTTTGGAAGAGATGATCGCCAGAGACCTATGGACCTACGGACCCGTTCTCAGCGTCGCACCCACTGGAGATGCGCGCGAGATCATGCCCTCTTTGGTCTCGTATGTGTCGACTCCTGTTGGCGCGCTTCAGCTCAATTTGCCGAATGAAAGCTGGAAGGATCGCATATTGCCGATGGCTCAAAAAGCCGAGTGTATCGTCGTGGTGGTTGCCGGAACGCCTGGCTTGAAGTGGGAGTTCGACCGGCTGGCCTTTCAATCGAACCTGAGATCCAAGATGGTTTTGCTCCTACCGCCTTTTCGGCCGGACGAAACCAATGCCGAGTGGCCCTCGTTGCTCGACCCTACTTCGCGATGGCAGGCGTTGACCAGCGGCGCGACCTCTGTCCCGAGGATCCCCGATGAAAAGCTGCAGCGAGCGGCTGCTATTGCTTTCAGTGTAGATGGATCTGCCGCTTTGCTGACGGCAAAAGAAGCCTCAGCCGCTGCGTTTAGACTTGCTCTCCAACTTGCGCGCATTTTGCCCTGTGAGGGCGGACTATCACCAAATCTGGATGAACACGCTGTTTCTTTGAGGCAGAAGACCTTCGCAGCCGTTGCAGGAGCCCTTGTGTGTTTTGCCGTAGCGCTATCTTGGGCTTCGTTGCAGGTGCATCGTCTGCAGGACGTTCAGGCTCTGCTGGATCGCGGAGCCTCCGATTTTGGAAATGGACGCTATGAAGAGGCCGTCAACGATTACCAGAAGGCTCTTGCCATCAACTCCAACTCTCCCGTGGCGCATAACAACCTAGGCCTCGTACTGACCATAAGGGGAGCTACGACCGGGCAGCTGTGGAAGTGCGCAAAGCCATTCGGCTTATGCCGGACGCCGCCTTTCACGACACTCTTGGGACGGTGCTTAGTCACCAAGGCAAGTATGAGGAGGCGACGTCGGAATATGAGAAGGCCATCGCGCTCGATCCCGATCTTTCGCGCGCCCATAGCAACCTTTGTGGCGTCTACCTCAATAGGAAGCTCTATGACGCGGCCATTGTTGAATGCGAAAAGAGCATTGACCTGGATCCAAATACCCCCCTCCCACACGTAAACCTAGGGCTCATCTTCTTGAAGACGGGAAAATACCCGGAAGCCATCGCACAATGCGATAGAGCTCTCTACCTCGACCCCAACGTTCGCGGAGCCAAGGAAGCCAAAGCGGCGGCAGAAACGCTGGCGAAGTACGCCTCCTTACGGTAATCGCTGGAGCCAACGACTTTGGCGGTGGGGCTAAGCGTGATTCGCTGCGCTCGCTTTCGCGCCTGGAAGTGAGAGATGGCGTCAATTTCCGGAACGTTGCCTCAGAAGCCTGCGTCGGTGGTAACCGTCCGCAACCCGACCATCCGGTTTACCGGCGGCGCGCCCACGTCCGCTGCAGCCCCTTGTTAAGCTCCTTCGTCTTAATCGCCCCGCATTCTATTGTCCCGATGAACTTTCTGTTGTCAAGCAAATCGATTTCCTGCATCTGCATGTCCATGGAAACTACTGTCCACTACCTAGGTGGTGTCCGTTTCGAAGCTGAGGCTCGCGGACATAAAATCTTATGTGACCAACCGGTCGAAAATGGCGGCTCGGACTCGGGAATGACTCCGCCGGAGTTCCTGCTCGCGTCGCTCGGCGCCTGCGCCGGCTACTATGCCGTCCAGTATCTGACTGTCAGCGATCATCGAAAAACGTCTTTTTTTGAACGGCCGCCGGATAGGGCAACATCATCCGCGCCGAAGGCGCAATCATCCGTCCGATTATCCGCGCGCATGGCGACTGCTCACAACCTCACTTCAACCCATGACCGCGCTCGTCTGAAATCTGCCGCCGGCGCCCGACCTCACCCAACTTCCGGATTGCCGACCAACCGGAAACAATCAACGCGTTCACCTGAAAGACTAAATGGGCGTTAAACGGTCAAGTGGAGAGACGCACTTTGTGGCACGTTCCTCAAAGGTTAGGTATTGAGAAACGCAAAAAGTGTTTTCGCGAAATGCCCCGCCGCGGCAACGCAGGGCATCAGCACAGTGGGCCAGAGCCCACGCCCACAAAGCAAGTGGGCTCCCGAGTGGGAACCCCTATGTTGTACATCGTTTGGATGCGACAACAACGGCAGGTGACAGCAATGAGCACCTCGCTCCCTGGTCGTTACGGCACTTTAGAGGGCTTCGGAGTAGCGCGTGGCCGTGTCTCGACAAGCCGGAGGAAATGGAGACCACCCCCCTCATCACCGGTAACGATGACCTCTCCATTTGACGAGGCAGCGCAACTGTAAAGCGCTCGATCAGAGGTGTACGCGGCGATGCAGTCTCCAGTGGCGAGGTCCCAAACCCTGAGCGAGCAGTCATGGGATGCCGAGAGAACTCGCCGGCCATCACGCGTTACTGCAACTGCCTTCACCAATCCAGTATGACCAGTGAACGTGCGAAGGAGCTTGCCCTCGGCTAGATTCCACAGCTTTAACGTCTGATCACCGGACGCCGAAATAACGTACCGTCCATCAGGTGTCACGCTTACGCCTTCGACTGAGCCGGTGTGGCCTACGAATGTGCGGAGTCTCCGCTTATTCGAAATATCCCACACGCTGAAAGTCTCGTCCTCAAAACCACAAACGGCAAATCTGCCATCTGGCGTCAATGCCATCGCGAACACCTCGGTTCCGTCAACATCCATGACTCGGAGCATCCGTCCGCTTTTGAGATTCCAAACAATTAATGTGCTTGTACCTGCAACGGATACGATCCACCTTCCATCGGGGGTTACTCCTACGGCAGAGACAGCGCCAGGGTGATTTTTCAATTTCCGAACGAGACTTCTCCCGTCGAAATCCCAAATTATGAGTGACTGGTCGTCAGATGAGGAGACGACAAACCTTTCATCAGTGGTCAGCGCCACTCCGGAGACTGAACCGCGATGGCCTCTGAGGGTGCCGGTCTCGTGGAACGTTTCTAAGTCCCACACCCTAAGCGTATGATCAGTAGAGGCAGAAATAGCTTGCCTGCCATTGGCCGTAACTACCACTGCGTTGACAGCTTTCGAATGCGCATTCGCATTTCCCGCATCGGAGCGAGACTCGTCGCTGCGTAGATCCCAAATCTTGACTGTCCGGTCATACGATGCAGATAGCGCGCGCTGGCCATCAGGGGTCACAGCAACCCCGTAGACCTCACGGGAATGTCCCGTCAGCGTAAACACTTCCTGACCAGTTGTCAGGTCCCATACCTTCACAGTCTGATCGTCCGATGCAGAAAGAACACGTCTGCCATCAGGTGCCACCGCCACCGCCCGAACTCGGCCAGAGTGACCACTCATAGTTCGAATAATAGACCCCGCGACAAAATCCCAAACCTTAATTGTTCCGTCTTCAGAGGCGGAAACGACATGTCTGCCGTCGGGAGTAACTGCAACTGCCGAGACCGCGCTGGAGTGACCCTTCAATGTCTGGAGTGTCTGAGCATTAGATAGATCCCAAACCTTCAGCGTTTGATCATCAGAGCCGGAGATTGCATACCGGCAGTTAGGCATAACCGCCACGGCCCGGACCCACCCAGCGTGTCCTTCGAGTTTGCAGACTGATAGTCCGTTTGCCAGATCCCAAAGCCTTAGAGTTCCGTCCTCACTTGCCGAAGCGGCCAGCCGTCCATCGGCCGTGACCGCCACGGCCCGAACTCCACCGGCGTGCTCGTCGAGACACCAGACTTCGTCGCCGGTTGCCAGGTCCCAAACCTCTATTGCCTGATCTTCAGAGCCCGTGATTGCGCGTTGACCATCCGGGGTAACCGCTACGCTCGTTACGAAGTCTTGATGTCCTTCAAAAGAGAGAACCTCGATGCCGCTTAAAAGATCCCAAACCTTCACCGTTCGGTCGTCGGACGCCGAGATTGCGCGAAAACCATCAGGAGTGACGGCGACGGCATTGACCCAGTCGGAATGCCCCTGCAGTGTGCGGATGAGACGACCACCCGGCGGGGTCAAGCTTGCTTGCATCGGCTTCAGCCAGTTGGTTTCAGCGTCCTGCGAGACAGATTCTAGCAGGGGACCAATGAGCGAGTCGTCCTGCTTCGACAGCATTCTGCCCATGAGTTGGCCCGCAAGCTGATTCGCATCTAGTGCCACCACGTGCGCCGAGAGTCGAATTCCACGTTGTAAGAGTTCAGCAGCCTCAATTTCTTTCACATACGCGAAGTCTGCAAGCAGATTATGGACATCAGTGCTCATCAGCTTTGTCCTGAGCCACTTGAAGTCGAAGAGCAGATGTAGCAATTCTTCTTTTCGACCTGCCTCAGTCAGGTGGTAGGCGATAGATTGGAAGTAATAACCGTCGTTTGGCCCCTGCGACCATCGCCCACCGGCTTCTGTTGCGTAAGCGTCAAGTAGCTTGCCATGTGCGTCCGCCAGATTGCCGGTCATCGCGCACACGCAGTCGTGTTGCAGGTCGTGTAGAGATACCAGACGCGGAGTTCCCGGCTCGATACGAAGAAGAGCCATTCTGTTGAGAAGATTCAATGTCCGGCGGCCTGCGCGTTGTGTCAGGTTTCCAGTGTGGCGCCAAAGCGTAAGAACAGCGATTTCGGGCACTGCCGAATCGGCAGGAAACACGGCAAGTTCGATGTAACGGCGGGCATGATCCATCGGCAGCGCATCTACACTGACCTTCAGCGAGCGCATAATACTGCCATGAGGATGATCGAGAAACTCAAGGTCGCTTTGTTGCAAAGCCTCCCTGAGGTCGCTCCAGGAAGTTCCGTCTCTGGCCTGAGCCCCGCTCAAGGCTAAGGCAAGGGGCAGGTTTCCACACTCCCTGGCTACATCTCTGGCTTCGGGCGGGAGCATGGTGACAGGGCGGTCAGACCAATCCGCTAGAAGCGCCAAGGCTTGATCGTCCGTGAGTACGCCGAGAGACTGTTCTTGAGCGCCAAGCGCGGTCACCAAACCGTTGTCTCGGGTCGTCACCAACAAGCGAGAGCGCGGGCCGAGGGCGTTCCGGAATGGCAGGGCATCGTCCAGGCGCCAGACGTCATCTAAAACAATCAGGCATACTCGCCCGTCAAGCAGACGGGGTAGCCTGGCTTTCGCGAATTCTATGTCAATATAGTTTTCGGACGATTCGCCAAAAGCGAGTGCAACTAGACGAATGGTCTGTAAGAGGTCTGGCGATTGCCCAATCGTCAACCAAAGAACACCATCGACAAACGCGCGGCGCGTTTCTACTGTGCGGGCAAATGCCGCCGCCAACACCGACTTCCCGATACCACCCATGCCTTGTAGTGCTGCGGTCTGGCGCGCCGAAGTGATAACGATAGGTCTGTAGGCGTCAGCCAGGAGCGCGTCCCTTATTCCATTTAACTGATCATGCCGGTGTAGGAAATGAGGGGGTAAGGCTGGAACTGCGGTGAGGAGTGGCCCAAGCTCCTGGAGCGGTTCCGCCAAAATGCGTGCCAATTCCTCTATGCCCACTTCAAAATTGCTTGGTTGGCGAAAGTCCGGAGTATGAAGCACTTTCAGTTCTTCTGGCACTAGCGAATACTCGCCAGCGCAAAGAATCGGAACGATGCCCTTCGCGAAAAGTTTGGCATGCTCCCATTCTGACCGCACGTAGTCAGATCGAACGGCATGTGGCCCAACAAACAACAGGAGCCGATCAACGTGCTCGATAGCGTCGCGTATCTCCTGCGTGAAAGTCAACGCGCGATTCGGCATCGACTCACGGTCCCACCAGACCTTCCAACCTCGCTGCACGAGTTCTTTGTAAAGCCGTTTGACGAGCGGCTCATTGTCACTGCGGGCGTAGGATAGGAAGAGATCGGTCCTTTCCTGCATTCCATCGTTCAGTTTAGCCGAAACACTCGACGCCGGCACGTCGCGCCCCTACCTGTACCGGTCAGCCTTCCCGAGCTCACGAGCTTAAGACGAATAGCTTCGTCGTCGTCAAGCGGGCGTCCGTGCGAGGGTGGCATCATGTCACTGTTGAAGATGGGAAGCCGGCGACCGCAGTCTTCCCGACTTCGCGTTGTGTGATCATCCCCACCTCCCGCCAACGCCAGTCTTGGATGGCGCGCCCTGCTAAATGCTCAAAGATCATTCTATGGCGAGTGATTGCTCTGCTCTCGAACGCCGTCGCCAGTTACAAAGCGCCCGTCGAAGCAACCAGAAAATAACTGCGCCTGTCTGGCGGAAGTGCAACTCAAGAAACGGAACTACGGAGCCTTTCTGCCAGGCTGTGCGGCCGGTGGGAGCATCGAGGGCAAGCCAGGTGACATCTAGCCTTCTTCAGGCTGGCAAGGTTTTCGAATTGGGAGAGCTTCGGAATAGTTGAGATTCACTTGGACGGTTTTTCGGCATATCGTCGAAGTGACCGATTTGGTCATTCCGCTCAACTCCCGGTTTACGGGCTAACCGGAAGTTGGGACGGCCAAGCCCGCGCCAGCCAGCGCCGGTGGCCGACAAATGCAATTCAACCTGTGCCGGTGGCATAATCCCTTCGTGGCGGATGTGAACATGGACGATAACGCTGTTCTTCGCCTTCGGATTTGCGGCCACGCGGCTGGCCGGGCCATCTTCACGATCTGTGTCAGCTGCGACCGCGGCCAGCGCCACTCTAGTCCGGAATGCCGGTCGGAAGGGCGGCGTCGGCAGCGACATGACGCCAACTGTCGCTACCAGCAAAGTGAACTAGGGAGGGATTCCCATCGGCGTTGTCAGCAGCGCTATCGAGAGCGGGCGTCGAAACCTTCCGTGACAGATCAATGTATCGTGCCGATCACTTCGCCGGCGCCGCCGCAGAGAGCGACCGTATGCCAGTGCGCGATCTGCGGCCGCCACATTATCTGGATTGATCCATTTCCCTCTGTCCCACCGCGATACAGGTCGGCCCGACCGTTCAAAAAAAGACGTTTTTGGATGATCGCTAACACTGACAGCGCGTAATTGCCCACTACCGGCCTAATCGTGAAAGTAGCAGCTGGAAAAGCGGCACCGCCTCCGCGCTTCGACAATTTCCGCATTGTCCTCGAAGTTCCCGGATTAGCAGATCCCCGTCATCGCGACGGCGTCATGCGGGCGGCGAAAAACTGCCTCATTCACAACACCCTGCTCCACGCTCCTTCCATTGACATTGCCGTGTCTGACGTCGCGATCTTGCAGACCTCATAAGACTCTCTACAATGGTTGTGATTGAAACCAGACGAAGATCTGCAACTGGCGAGCGACCTTATGGCGCGCAGGACCGGCGCGTTCGACCGTTTTGTCGATACCTATCACGTCAGATTGTTCCAATATGCCTATTTAATGTGCGGCCAGCGCGAGGACGCCGAGGAAGTTTCGCAGGACGCGCTGTTTCAAGTATTCAAGAGTTTGAACCAATTGCGCGATCCGGCTAGCTTGAAATCATGGGTGTTCCGCATCGCAAAGAACGCGTGCCTCACGAAACGCCGAAAAAGCGTGTTTGCGCCAAAGCGCGAGTTGTCGCTCAGCGATTATCTGCCCGCACGGAAATATGGCAACGAGGCGGCCATTGAGATAGCCGATTGGTCTCATTTGCCGGAGGACGAATTTATGCAATCTGAGCTGAAGGCAACCCTGAACCGCGCTATCGCTGAGTTGCCGGACACCTACCGCTCGGTCCTTCTCCTGCGCGACGTCGAGGGCCTCAGATCCGACGAAACGGCGGAAATATTAGATCTGAGCGTCGCTACAGTGAAGCAGCGTCTGCATCGGGCCCGACTGGCCGTGCGAGCAACAATCGATGAATATCTAAGAAGCGCGGAGGTTTCCGATCATGGAACAAAACTCAAAGCTGGATGAGCTATCTTGCCAGGAAATCTTTGCTCTGTTGTCTCAATACCTCGACGCTGAACTTCCCGCTGACCTTTGTGAGAAGTTGTCGGGACACATTGAAGGATGCGCCCCATGCGTCGAGTTCCTGGATTCGTTGCGCCAATCTATTGCAATGTGTAGGGATCTCAGACTGGAGCAGATGCCCGGCCCACTGGCCGAGGAAGTGCGAAACAAAATGAGACAAGCGTACGAACGAACGGAAAGTTAAAGCTCCCCTCCATCTTTCTTCCACAACGCCGTCACGATTTTCAAGAGTTTGCATCTTCGATCGTGAATGCAAACAAAAGTAAGTTCCCTGCTGGCATTGCTCTGTCTAATTTGGCCTCTGGCAGCCCAGGAAAACCTGTCTTTGCCTCAGGCGGTGCTGCTGGCCTTACGCGAAAACAAAGACTTGGAGGCGGCAAAATTCATCGTGAAGGCTTCGGAAGACCACACGCGAGGCGCTCGGGCCGGCTATTACCCAACTCTGAATTACCAGGAATCGGCCACTCGCAGCAACAACCCAGTGTTTGTTTTCAGTTCCTTGCTTGCCCAACACCAATTTGCGACCGGCAATTTTCAAATTGGACCTTTGAATCGGCCGAATGCTCTTGATAATTTCCGTTCTTCATTGCTGGCCCAACAAACCATGTTCGACGGCGGGCAAACGAAAAATGCCATCCACGCGGGCCGAATCTTGGAACAAGCCGCGTCCGCCGATGTGCAGCGTACCGCGACGGAAGTGACCTATGCCGCGGTTCGCGCGTACTTGGATGCAGTCCTATGTGAAGCCGCATTAAAGGCCGCGGAAGAGGCCGTTCAGTCTGCCGATGCCGACCTCCAACGCGCTGAAAATATTCATCAAGCCGGTATGTCAACCGATGCCGACGTGCTTTCCATCCGTGTCCACCTGGCACGAGTGAAGGAACAACAAATTCGTCGAACCTCCGACTGGGCGATCGCCCTCGCGGCGCTGAACGACGCCCTCGGCCAGCCATTAGACAAACAGTATGGCCTTACCACTCCACTGACTCGCTCCGCTGCACAACCCGCCGCACTCCAAGCGTTTGAAAAGCAAGCGCAAGACAAACGCCCCGAGCAACTGCGTATGAAATACGCCAGTGATCTCTCCTCGGCCCAGCTTGCCCGCCAGCGCTCATCGCTATTTCCCATCATCTCCGTTCAGGCCGCACTCGAAGCGGATCGTCAGACCTTTGTCACACGAGGGGGCGCCAACTGGACGGTAGCGGCTTCGCTCAATTGGAATTTATTTAATGGCTTCCGTGACAAAGAACAAATTGCAGAAGCCCGCCAAAATCTGCTCAGTGCCAAGGCTGCGCAACAGCGCATGGCTTCAGCGGTCAGCTTGGAAGTACGGCGGGCTTGGGAACAAATGCACGCCGCCAATGAGCGGATTGCCGTGAGCCAGGCGACGGTGGCGCAGGCTCAAGAGAGTTTGCGAATCACCCAAAACCGTTATCAAGCTGGCTTGAGCACGGTCACCGATTTGCTCCGAACCGAAGCGGCACTCCTGGATTGCCGCACAGCATATCTGTCCGCGTTGCACGACCAACGGATTGCCGCCGTTCAACTGGATGTAGCGGCGGGGCTCCTAACCGCAGACTCGGCGTCTCTCAAGGATTGATGAACGACATGCGCAAACACACTTTCCTGCGAACCCTGGTCTTGCTACCGGCCATTCTATTCATTCAGTCCTGTAGTGAGCCGCCGCGCATCGCAAACGCCGACTCAGCCAAGGCAGCGCTGCCCATTCACGAATTTCCCGTCCAAATGCAACAGCTCCCTTTGTTGTATTCAGCCACCGGCACTGTTCACGCACGGGTCGAATCTCAGTTGGCAAGTCAGTTGCTGGCCCGTGTAGTGAGCGTTAGAGTGCACGAAGGAGATCGGGTGAGCGCAGGCCAAACCCTGATCACTCTTGATTCACAAGAGACGGAGGCAGGCTACCGAAAGGCAGCCGCTGCCAGAGCCGAAGCACAGAACGGCATAGCCGAAACCGAAAATAGCATTGCCGCCGCCAAGGCGAACTTGGATCTGGCAAACGTCACGGCCCAACGAATGAACGACCTTCATGACAAGCGGTCCATCTCGCAGCAAGAGTTTGATGAAACCAATGCCAAGCTGCAAATCGCGCAAGCAAATTACGAAATGGCCAAGGCGCGGCGAGCCGAATGGACCGACCGTATCGCGCAGCGCGACGCCTCTCTTCAGGAAGCGCAAGTATCCCGCAACTTCACGCTGATCAAAGCGCCTTTTAGTGGCGTCATCACGGCCCGCAATGTTGAACCGGGTGCGTTGGCCGTGCCGGCTGCCCCCCTCTTAACGATAGAAGCCGAAAACGGCTATCGTCTTCATGCCGACGTTGAGGAATCGCGTTTATCGCTGGTGCGCTTGAAAGAAACGGTTACCGTTTCGCTGGATGCCCAGTCCGCCGATATCCCAGGCCAGGTGGGCGAGATCTCGCCGAGTTCCGACATCAATTCTCATAGCTATACGGTCAAGATCAACCTTCCCTCTACGCTCCTTCTACACGCCGGCCAATTCGGGCATGTCTCTTTTTCAGCAGGCAACAAACAGGCTATCGTCGTACCTCTCGCCGCAGTAGTTGAAATCGGTCAATTGACTTCGGTATTCGTACCTGAGGGAAACGTCGCGCGCACCCGGCTTGTCACCCTGGGCGAGAAACACCAACTACAAGTCGAGGTCCTCTCCGGACTGCAGGCAGGGGAGCATGTCGTTTCCCCCATTCCCGTTGGCTTGGCCGACGGTGACAAAGTGGAGGCTCAACAGTGAGCACTCCGCGAACCTTAGGAATGGCGGGCCGATTCGCCGCTCTTTGGATCAACTCTAAGCTCACTCCGTTGCTTATTGTAGTGGCTCTGCTGGCTGGCGTCTTCGCAGTCATTAAGCTGCCTCGCGAAGAGGAGCCCCAAATCATCGTTCCCATGGTTGACGTGTCAGTCGCGATGCCCGGCACATCCGCTCGCGAAGTGGAAGAACGCGTCACCAAGCCAATGGAAAAGCTGCTCTGGGAGATCCCGGGCGTGGAGTATGTTTACTCCACCTCCAGCCCCGGCAATTCGTTGGTGGTCGTTCGCTTTCTGGTTGGACAAGACGAAGAAAAGAGCATTGTTCGGCTGAACCAGAAGCTCATGGCGAATTATGATCTGATACCGCCAGGTGCATCACAACCCCTTGTTAAACCTCGTTCAATTGACGATGTTCCGATCCTGGCCGTCACTCTTTGGAGTAAGCGCTACGGCGACTACCAATTGCGCCAAATCGCCGACCAAATGAGCGACACGATTAAACAGGTGCCCGACGTTTCTGCGGTAACGCTGATTGGTGGTCAAAGGCGGCAACTGCGCGTGACGCTGGATATCGCCCGGCTGAATGCCTACCACCTGACTCTTGCTGCCGTGGCGAAGACGATTGGTGCATCGAACCAGCGCGTCTCTTCTGGAAAGCTGGATGATTGCAATCGCGAAGTTCTTTTGAAGACAGGAGAATTTTTGCGCAGCTCAGATGACGCCCGGCGCGTGGCCGTCAGCGTCTCCAATGGCAAACCCGTGTTCTTGCGCGACGTCGCTGCAGTTGCCGACGAAGGAGAGGAGCCGATTCAATACGTCAGATATAGAGATCGCAACGGCTTCACGGCCCCGGCGGTTACTGTCTCTGTTGCCAAGAGAAAGGGGACGAACGCCGTCGTTGTGGCCGGCAATGTTTTGCAGCGAGTCCAGGCAATGAAGGATGCACAATTGCCGCCAGACGTGGCGCTGACCATAACCCGGGATTACGGAGAAACAGCAGCCGAAAAATCGAATGAACTGTTGATCCACATGCTACTCGCCGTTGTCTTTGTAAGCGTGCTCATTGCGTTCACTCTCGGTTTACGCGAATCAGCGATTGTGTTTATCGCCATCCCCGTTACGCTCGCGCTCACGCTAGCCGTCTTCTATCTTTATGGCTACACGCTGAATCGCATCACTCTCTTCGCCTTGATATTTTCTATCGGCATTCTGGTAGACGACGCCATCGTGGTGGTTGAGAACATCGTCCGTCACTGGCGCAAACCGGAGAACCACGGCCGCCCTGTAACGGAGGTGGCCATTGAAGCCGTAGATGAAGTCGGCAATCCCACAATTCTGGCGACCCTCGCCGTCATTGCCGCCATTCTCCCTATGGCCTTTGTCGGCGGTCTGATGGGCCCTTACATGCGTCCTATTCCGATTGGCGCCAGCGCAGCCATGGCTTTCTCGGTGCTCGTGGCATTCATGGTAATACCTTGGGCGGCGATCCGGATTCTGAAACAACACGGCAGTGAGCACGCAGATGCCCGTGAGGACTGCTTTACCCGCCAATATCGCGTCCTCATGAACGCGCTCTTGCACCAAACAAAAGTTCGCTGCGTCTTTCTTGCAGGTGTCACCTTCTTGTTGCTGGCGTCCGTCTCCCTGTTCTACTTTGGCCTCGTGAAAGTGAAGATGCTGCCTTTCGACAACAAAAGCGAATTTCAGGTCATTGTGGATATGCCGAATGGCACAACTTTAGAGCAGACTCAGCACGTTGCCGAGGCTCTCGCCAGTGAGGCGGTAAAGCAACCGGAAGTCGTCAACATTGAAACGTACGCTGGTATTGCTTCGCCTTATAATTTCAACGGCCTCGTTCGCCATTACTATTTGCGACAGGGCTCGAATATTGCGGACCTCCAAGTGAATCTCACTGGCAAATCGGAGCGCTCTCTCCAGAGCCACGAAATCGCTAAGCAGGTTCGCCAGCGGTTACTGACAATCGCGCGACAATTTGGCGCGCGGCTTAAAGTCGCTGAGGTGCCCCCGGGGCCGCCGGTTCTGGAAACGATGGTCGCAGAAGTTTACGGGCCCACCCAACAAGGCCAGATTGCTTTGGCTGGTCAGATTCGCGACATCTTCAAGCGCACGGATGGCGTCGTAGATGCCGACTGGTATGTAGAGGACGATCAAACGGAATTTCGTTTGCTTGTCGATAAAGAAAAGGCTGCGCTGAGCGGCGTCTCTGACGACCAAGTCGCCCGCACGATTCAGTCTGCCTCCGTAGGATATTCTGCCGGACTGATGCACGTGGATTCTTCTAAGGAGGATGTACCAATCGTTGTTCGACTCAACCGGGCTGACCGTTCGTCCATCTCTCAACTCCTGACGCTTCGTGTGCCGGGTAGCAACGGTAAACAGATTCCTCTTTCAGACATTGTCCATGTCGAGAAAACACTCATTGACAAGAGCATTTACCATAAGAACCTCATGCCTGTCACCTACGTCACGGCTGATCTGGCCGGCGCCATTGAGAGTCCCGTCTATGCAGTCTTGCAAATCGGTCCCGAGATCGACAAACTGCGAGCACCGGGCGGTTATTCAATAGAGCAGCATATGGCTGCTTTGCCGGACTCTTCGGCTAAGTATTCCATGAAATGGGACGGCGAATGGCACATCACCTATGAAGTGTTCCGCGATTTGGGAATTGCCTTTGCCGCAGTGCTCATCCTGATTTATGCATTGCTCGTAGGTTGGTTTGAATCGCTTCTAACGCCGGTGGTAATTATGGTGGCCATTCCGTTTTCCTTAGTCGGAATTGTGCCGGCCCACGGCGCGCTCCACGCGTTCTTTACCGCGACATCCATGATTGGCTTCATCGCCGGTGCCGGTATCGTGGTGCGCAATTCAATCATTCTGGTTGATTTCATTGAACTGCGACTACGGGACGGTATGACATTGGATCAAGCTGTCGTCGAAGCCGGAGCCGTTCGCTTTCGGCCAATGATGTTGACTGCGGCAGCGGTTGTCGCCGGATCTGCCGTGATTCTGTTCGATCCGATTTTCCAAGGTTTGGCTATCGCCCTGATGGCGGGCGAAATTGCCTCCCTGGCTTTTTCGCGAATGACAGTCCCGGTCGTTTACTTTCTGATGCATCGGCGAAGAGCGGTGGCGGCATTCCTAAATATGCCGAACGCCTGAGTATGCTCACGCCGCAGCGGCATGATCGCTCGCCAGGCCACCCGCATCCCATCCGCGATACTCTTGCCTAATGCGACCCTTGCGCTATTCCATCAACGTCACATTGGACGGCTGCTGCGATCATCGCGCAGTGTTAGCCGACGAAGATTTGCATCGCCACGCGGTCGAGAACCTCAACCATGCCGATGCCCTCCTCTTTGGCCGGGTGACTTACCAAATGATGGAAGCCGCGTTCCGGCCGCCCACCCTGCCGGGCGCCAGACCTGATTGGATGGAACCCTTCGCCCGGACCATTAACGCCGCCAAGAAATACGTCGTTTCGAGCACTCTCGACCGGGTCGATTGGAACGCAGAGCTCCTGCGCGGTGATTTAGCCAAGGCCGTTACTCAGCTCAAGCAAGAGCCTGGCAAGGGACTCTTCGCGGGAGGCGTAAAGCTCCCGTTGGCTTTAGCGGAGCTGGGATTGATCGATGAGTACGAGTTCGTGGTGCAACCCCGGCTAACAGGCCACGGACCGAAGTTGTTCGAGGGCTTATCGAAGTACGTCGACTTGAATCTCGTGGGGCGCCTGGAGTTAAGCTCGGGGGCGGTAGCACTGCGCTATGAACCCAGAAGTTATCGGCGATCCTGCTGATCTAGTCGCCCACGGGCTCCCAACTAAATTTCCTTGACTTTTCAGTAACTTACCGCAAACCAGCCAAATTCACCCCTTGACATCCTCCGATCCTGATTGCAAAGGGGATTTCTCCACCATGCGCAAGGCCACCTCCAAAATCGCACTTTCGCACCCCGGGCGGCACCATGCCTGCTCCGCATCTCCTTTTTTTTCATGTGCATACCAGCTAAAATCGAGCCCACTAAAAACCCTGCAAAAACCCCTCAAAAACCCCCCGAAAACTCTCGAAAACCCTCCGAAAACTCCTCTTTTACCTCCTGAAACTCCCCCGGCTTATCGTGGTTTTAAGGTACAGTTAAGAACATCTCTACTTATCCATAGGGGGTATCTGGCTATGCATCCCTTCAGAGCTTCGCTGCTGCTAGCAGCTTGCCTCGTTTCGGCGCAGGAAACGCCCACGCAATCGGGCGCCTCGCCCGGCCATAATTTGACCGCCGAGCAACTCTTAACCTTGAGCGTTAAACACTATAACGCCAACGATTTTGCGGCCGCCATCAAAGATTCCACCGCCGCCATTCGCCTGCAGCCTGCCTTCGCACTCGCCTTCTTTGATCGCGGCATTTACCACTCGGCCGCCAAAGATTTCGCCGCCGCGCTGAGCGATTACAACGAAGCCAACCGGCTGCAGCCCAACGACCGCGAAATTTTGTTCGCCCGCGCCGCCGTGCGCCAGCGCTTGGGCGATAACGACGGTGCCCTCGCCGATTACAGCGAAGCCATTCGCCTGAAAATCAACAATCCTGATGCCAATCTCAATCGCGCCTCGCTGCGCTATGACAAGGGCGATTTCCAAGGCGCCATCGCAGACGACACGGAAGCGATCCACAAGAAACACAATTTGCTAAGCGCCTATATCGGCCGCGCCCAAGCGCGCCAGGCAATGGGAGATAGGGAAGGCGCGGAAAAAGACTACGCCGCCGCCATCCGCCTCAACCCTAACGATGAACGCGCATTTTATGCGCGCGCCGTTCTCCGCTACCAACAAGGCCAGTTGGATGAAGCCGCGCAGGATTACAGTGAAGCCATCCGCCTCAAGCCCGATTTTGCGGATGCTTATCACGGCCGTGGTGCGGTTTACGAGAAGCGTGGCGATCTCGACGGCGCCATTCGCGACTACAGCGAAGCCATTCGCCTCAATCCCAGCGACGAATCCGCCATCTATGCGCGCGCCGTGGCTTACGACAAAAAAGGCGATCTGGACGCTGCCATTCGCGATTATCGCGACGCTATCCGCCTCAAGCCTGACGATGGCGATGCTTTTTACAGCCTTGCTGCCGCGCAATCAAAGAAAGGTGACTTCCGCGAGGCCGCGCAGAGTTTCAGCGAGGCAATCCGCCTCAAACCCAATATGCCGGATGCGTTCTACGGCCGCGGCGTCGCGCGGCAATCGCTCGGCGAAACAGACAAGGCAATCGAAGACTTTAGCGAAGCCATTCGTCTCAAGCCCGATTATGCCGAAGCTTTCTTGCGCCGCGGCGAAGCGCGCGAAACGAAACGCGAGTGGGATGCTTCGCTGCAGGATCTCGAAGAAGCCAACCGGCTCAAGCCCAATGACGCCGACACGTTCGACGCCCTGGGCATCGCGCACTTTGCCAAAGACGATCTCGATCACGCCATCAAAGATTACAGTGAGTCCATTCGCCTTAAGCCGGCCAATGCCAATGCGTTCTTCAATCGCGGAGTGGCGCATTACCGTAAAAGCGAGTTCGCCGCCGCCCAAGAGGATTACACCCAGGCGATCCGCTTGAAACCGGACTACGCACTGGCTTACTATGGCCGCAGCGCTGCGCGCTTTAAAGAAGGTAACCGGGACGGCGCTTTCGAAGATTATGCAGTAGGCAAAGCGTTTGGCGCCGCAGGATGCGCGCCCGTTCCCCGGCGCCACCAGCGATCCCGAAGTCGCTCGCTTAGTGAAGTCGGGTGTCGCGGACTATCACAAAGGCGAGTTGGAACAAGCGATCAAAGATTACGACCAGGCGATTCGGCTCGATCCGAAAGATCCCGTGCCTTACAACGACCGTGGTGTGGCTCGCTACCGTGGCAACAATGTCGACGCCGCGCTCGACGATTACGGCGCAGCCCTCCGCTTGCAGCCCGATAACGCCGACGCTCTGCTAAATCGCGCCGCGGCGCGCTCTGCCAAAGGAGACTGGGACGGCGCACTGGCTGATTACGACAGAGGCATCCCACTGAAGAATCCCGCCGATGCGGCAGCCTATGCAGGCCGCGGTTTAGCCCGCCAGAAGAAGGGCAATTTGGATGGCGCCATTGCCGATTTCACGGCAGCGTTACGCCTCAAGCCCGACTACCTAGGCGCTCTACTTAGTCGCGGCGACACGCATGTCGCTCAGGGCGATTGGCCGGCGGCGCTCAGAGATTACCGCGAAGCGAACCGCCTCAAACCGGACGACGCCCGCATCCTGTTTGAAGAGGGCGAGGCGCGTTACAAAACCGGCGATCCCAAAGGCGCCCTGGCAGATTACAACCAAGCGATCAGGTTGAACGTCAATGATCCCGATGCCTTCAACGATCGCGGCGTATTGCGCGCCGATAACGGCGACTTGAAAGGCGCTCTCAAAGATTACGATCAGGCTATCCGACTCAAGCCGGCCGATCCCGAGATTTTCTTTAACCGCGCCGAGGTCCGCCGCGGGTTGCACAACTTCAAGGGTGCGCTTGAAGATTATGCTGAAGCGATTCGCCTAAAAGCGGATTTTGCGCAGGCTTATTATGGCAGCGGCATAGCGCACGCGGCGCTGAACCAATTGGACGCCGCGCTGCGCGATTACACTGAAGCCATTCGCTTGCGGCCCGATTTCGCGAGCGCTTTTCTGAACCGCGCAAACTTGCGTGAAGTCATGGGTGATGAGAAGGGCGCGGAGAAGGATTTCGAGGAGGGAAAGCGGCTCAACACGCTGGATGCCAAAACGATTCAACATTAGCCGAACATTTTCCATCACAAATGTTGTAAGCTTTCTCTTAGCTCACCCGATGAGCGGAATAGGGAGACTCTCAATTGTCAAGATCTGCATCCTCGCAAGCAGCAGTTCCGGCAACGCGGTGTTAGTAGCCACCGATCGCACGCGCATTCTCGTCGATGCCGGCTTGAGCCGCCGCGAAGTTTCGAAACGTTTGGCGGCTATCGGTGAAGATCTGGCCGGATTGGACGCTATCTTGATCACGCACGAACATTCCGATCACGTTTCCGGTTTGGTGCCGCTTTCGAAAGGCGCGAACGAACGGCCCGTACCGGTCTATATGACGCATAAGACAGCGCCCTATATCGATTGGGCCGAAGCCACGCCTGTCGTGGAATCCTTTCAAGCCGGCTGTGGGTTCACCATTGGCGATTTTGATATCGGCAGCTTTACCATTCCGCACGATGCGGTAGACCCTGTGGGCTACACGTTGACAGCGCAGGGTATTAAGGTAGCCATAGCTACCGATCTCGGCTATGTCACCGATTCTCTGCGCGTTCATCTGCGCAATAGCAATCTCTTATTGCTCGAATCGAACCACGATGTGGAAATGCTGCGCGTGGGACCGTATCCATGGTCGGTGAAGCAGCGCGTGATGAGCCGGCGCGGGCATTTGTCGAACGAGGTCGCGGCCGATTTTATTCAAAACGATCTGGATACCAGCGTATCCACCCTTGTTTTGGGCCATATCAGCGAACACAATAATCATCCGGAACTGGTTCGCAATCTCGCCACCAAGGCGCTGCGTGGCCGCGCCCTGTGGACGCGCTTAATTGTCGCCGAACCCGGCGTGCAATCGGAAGTCTTCACCTATTAACCTGGGATAAGATGATTGCCCGCTATACGCGCCCTGCCATGGGCGCTATCTGGAGTGAACAGCACAAGTATGAGTGCTGGCTCGAAGTGGAACTGGCTGCTTCCGAAGCCTTGGCTGAACTCGGGGAAGTGCCGCGCGAAGCAGCGCAAGCGCTCCGCGCACACGCTTCCTTCGACTTGCAGCGCATCCAAGAGATTGAGCGGGAAGTGAAGCACGACGTCATCGCTTTCACCACCGCCGTTTCCGAAAGCATGCAGGCGCAGGGCGCCGGCGAAGCTTCGCGCTGGCTACACTATGGCCTCACTTCGAACGATGTCGTCGATACCGCGCAAGCATTACAGATCGAGAACGCCTCGGCTGTTATCTCGACCGATTTGGGTCAACTGCTCGCGGCTTTGCGCAAGCTAGCCTTGGAACATCAAGACACCGTACAAATCGGCCGCACGCACGGCATGCATGCCGAGCCGATTACGTTCGGCCTGAAAGTGGCGCTCTGGTGGGACGAACTGACGCGCCAGGAGACGCGTTTCAAGCGGCGGCGGAAGAGATGCGCGTGGGCAAAGTGTCCGGCGCGGTCGGCACGTTCGCACATCTTTCGCCAGCAGCCGAAGAGAAGATCTGCGCCCGGCTCGGTCTGCGCGCCGCGCCCATCAGTTCGCAAGTTCTCTCGCGCGATTTGCATGCGCACTATGTCGCCGTTCTGGCGGGAATGGCCGCCAGCCTCGAAAAAATTGCGCTCGAGATCCGCCATCTGCAACGTACCGAAATACGCGAAGTGGAGGAGCCGTTCGCCGCCGGGCAAAAGGGGTCGTCCGCTATGCCCCATAAGAAGAACCCGGTGACCTGTGAGCAGATCTGCGGTTTGGCGCGAATCGTACGTTCGAACGCGCAAGCCGCCTTTGAAAACGTCGCTTTATGGCATGAACGAGATATATCGCATTCCTCCGTAGAGCGGATCATCCTGCCGGATTCCACCATCCTCATCGACTATCTGCTGGCGAAAACCATTTGGCTCATCGATGGTTTGGTGGTTCATCCAGAACGGATGAAACGAAATCTAGATAACACTCGTGGGCTGATATTCTCCGGCCAACTGCTTCTTGACCTGGCCGCCGGTGGAATGCTGCGCGAAGACGCTTATCGCCTGGTGCAGCAGCACGCCTTGCGCGCTTGGCAGGCCGAGAGCGATTTTAAAGAGGCGATTCAACAAGATAGCGAGATTGCTCGTTATCTGAGCGCGACCCAACTAGCGCACACGTTCGATGTGAGCCACCAGCTTAAGAACGTGGATGCCATCTTTCGCCGGGTCTTTGCCACTTAGCCCTAACAGTACCAATACAAATTCGTTATGGGTATTTCTGACGTTTTCGATTACACTATATTCACTAGCCTGTAAGGCCAAGCCCTGCCGCTTGATCGGACAAGGCGCTATACTCGCCAGCTTCGGCCTTCTGCGCTGCTGGGCGAAACTATGAGACGGCGCAGCCCGCCAGAAAGCAACGTGAATGCAAGCTACCTTACTGAAAACACCGGATCGAAAACCGCCGGGTAAGGAATTGGAACTAGCGCGCGTGCTATTGGTTGATGACGATCTGACCTCCAGATTGACTCTCAAAGCGATTTTGGAAGCCGGGGGTACTTTGTCGATTCCGCCGCCTCGGCTGCCGAAGCCGTAGGAAAGATGGATGAGAAGCAATATGAACTCGTCCTCAGCGACTTGCGGATGGAATCCCCGCAAGCGGGGTTGAAAGTGATCGCGCACGCCCGGCTCATGGAATACAAACCGGCTACCGCCATCCTGACAACCTATCGCAATACGTACCCGGATCAACCCCATCCGGTGCTGATTGAACCGCAAGATCTGCCCAGTCTGCTCAGTAAAGTGGCCGATCTGATCAGCCAGCGAGCCGCGCGCATTGTGCATCGCCAGCTGCGGCAAGCCTCATCTCAGGCGGAAGATCGCTCAAATCCAATGCGCACAATAGCCGCTTCATAGACGTCCAGGGCGCCTTTGAAGAAGTGGTCGGCTGCTTCAATCCAGGTGAGGCGTTTCGGTTCGGGCACAGTTTCGTAGAATGCCTCGAACTCAGGTTTCGGCCCGAACTCATCGTGCGTGCTGTGCACAAACGATTTGGGGACATGCACTTGGTTCACGAATTCGCGCTCGGCAATCACTGTGGGAAAACCCACGGCAACCACGCGCCGGATGGCGGCTTCCTGAGACGTGAGGCGGAGCGCCACCCGCGAACCAAAAGAGAAACCGCCAGCCACCAGCGGGAGCTGCGGATAACGGGCCGCTAGTTCGCGCAAACCTACCCGCGCGTCTTCGGTTTCGCCGATGCCGTGGTCAAACTCGCCTTCGCTTAGGTTCACGCCGCGATAATTAAATCGCAGCACCACGCAACCCGATTTACGCAGGCCGCGCGCCAGCCGGTAGACGACTTTATTATGCATAGTGCCGCCGCCCTTTGGATGCGGATGGCACACCAACGCGGCTTCGACCGGTTCGGCATCCTCGGGTTCTTCAAGCAGCGCTTCCAGCTTGCCTGCCGGTCCCGGTAAGAACAGCGTCTCCATGCGGCGCGGCATTAATTAGACCGGAAATTGGTGAACTGCATGTCGATGCCGAAGTCTTTTCCTTTAAGTAGTGCGATCACCTGCTGCAAGATGTCGCGGTCTTTGCCGGCAACGCGCACCACATCTCCCTGGATGCTGGCTTGCACCTTGAGCTTGCTGTCTTTGATCAGCTTGATCACGTCTTTGGCCTTCTCCATGGGAATACCCTGCTGCAATGTGATTTCCTGGCGCACCGCGCCCGCTGAGGCGGTTTGAATGGCGCCGTAGGTCAACCCCTTGAGCGGGACGTTGCGTTTGACCAGTTTTTGGCCAAGGATTTCGATGACGGCTTTGAGCTTGTATTCGTCCGAACTGGCGAGCAGCAGTTTATGCTCTTTCTCATTCAGTTCTACCGACGATTTGCTGTCTTTTAAATCGTAGCGGGTCTGGATCTCTTTAGAGGTTTGTTGAACCGCATTCTGCACTTCATTGAGATCGATCTTGGAAACGATGTCGAATGTGTTATCGGGCATGGATGAATTGTTGCAAATTCTATGGTAGCGAGGCGTTGCCCTACGATTGGGTATGCATCCGCAAGTGCCGTGAACTGCTTCCGCCCGCGTGGTGGAGGAAACGTTGGGCGTGGCTGTGCTGCTTGCGGCCTGCGGCGGGTTCCTGGACGCGTTTACTTATTTGGGGCACGGGCACGTTTTTGCGAATGCCATGACGGGCAACGTAGTCCTGCTGGGTGTGGACGCCGCGACCCGCAGATGGAGCGAGGCTTTCGACCACCTGCGCCCCATACTGGCGTTCCTGTTCGGTGTTGCGGTGGCCCAGGTTTTCGGGTTGGCGCGCTTCCAGCATTGGATTCCGAAGGCCCAGATCGCCACGGTCAGCCTCGAAATTCTTGCACTGCTGATCGGCGGCTGGTTTCCGAAGGACTTCGCGGGGACGCCGCTGGTGCTGGGCATCTCGTTTGTAGCCGCGCTGCAGAGTTCGACGTTCCGCAAGGTCGCCGGCTTCAACTATAACTCCACAGTGACGACTTCCAACCTACGGACATTTGGCGAGGCCCTCTTCCAAGGCGTTTTCAGCTCGGGAGGTACGGCCGCTTTTGAAAAGGCGAGAACGTTCAGCGCTATTTGTGTGGCGTTCCTCGCCGGAGCGATTTTGGGAGGCGTCTGCACCGCGATCTTAGACAACCGGGCGCTTTGGATTGTGGACGTGCTGCTGATGATGGTATGGATTCGGCTGTTCGTGGCGCTGCGGTTTTCGGGGCACGCAACCGCCGGCTAAGCGATGACCGCTTCGCGCAGACCAAGATGCTTCACGAATGGCCTAAAATCTTTGTCGTCGTGCAGCAATTCATAGCCGCTTTCAATGCAGCGGGTTGCTATCACGGAATCGATGGTCTTGCGAACCGTCACACCGGCGTGGCGAAGCGTACGAAGATTCCTGGCAGCTTGTATTGCGGTATCCTGGCAGCCCAGCGTAACCACCATGAGCGAAGTTAACAGCTCTCTGGCGACTTCGAAGTCTCTTTCTTTACAGAATCCTTGCAGCACGTCAAGCAAGATTAAATCGCCAATGGCGAGCGGTTCACGGCCCAGTAAGCTGTTGAGCTTTTCTGTCTGTGGTGTGATCGCCCCATTGAAGTAGTCAATCCAGACGCTGGAATCAACCAGAATCAATGGTCGGTCCTCATCGCCGCAAGATCGCCCCGCCACTTTAGTTTCCCGCGCAGTTGGCGTATCTCCGCCTGTTTACCAAGGTTCACCAACGTCTGCAGGCCGAGCTCAACGGCTTCGCGCTTGGTCTTCAATCCAGTAACGCGGAGCGTGTCGCGCATGAGGTTGTCGTCAATGGCTGTGTTTGTGCGCATGATGTGTATTACCTGCTGATGTTATACACAGTCTAAGCTAAGCAAACGCTTGGCTGACTTCCAGCAGTAGGCGGTCTTGTGAGTCGAAAGGGTGGAGCGCCGTGGCCAAGGCGTCGGCATGCTGGACGCGACCGGACCGGGATCGTTCTTGGTTTGGATGGCATCTATTCGCGAGATTCAAGAGGGCTTTCCCGAGCCTCGCCCCGCTTACACAACGATTCAGACGATCGTGTATCGGCTGGAAGAAAAAAAGGTAGTGCATCGTGTTCGCAAGATCAGCAACGCGCATATCTTTGAGCCAATCCTGGCGCGGGACGTGGCCCGACACCGCCTGCTCGACGAGATTCTGAGTTTCTTTGGAGGGCGCGCGCAGCCTATGATGGCGCAGTTGGCCGAAGCGGGTAAGCTCAGTCTTGAGGATGTGCGCGAGTTGGAAAATACCCTCAAAAGAATGCGGCTGGCACAAAAGCAGAAAGGACGCGGTGAATCGAAATGATCGCTGAGCTGACCAATCATGTTTGGCAATCAACGATATCGCCATTGCGGCCGGGCTCATTACTCTTGCTCTCCGCGGAAATCGAGCTGAGGTCCGTTATTGGCTGTGGCTCAGCGGAGCGGTGAAATTTTTGATCCCGTTTTCGGTATTGATGACGTTCGGCAGGCGGCTAGAGTGGGCGTCACGGATACATAGCATGTCTACGCCAGCCGTCCGGCTGGCAGTGGTACAAGTCAGTGCGCCATTTTTCGGAGCGTCGGCGCAGGGCGCCCTAACAAGACCCCTTCACGATTGGGCCGCGATTGGGATTTTAGGCGTTTGGGCCTGCGGCTTCGTTGGGCTGATATTGTTGCGTCTTCACGGCTGGCTGCGTGTTCGGGAGGCGGTGCCTCTTAGCTCTGCCATCGATTTTATAGGAACAATGCAGGTGCGCTTGTCGCCGGGCCTGCTGGAGCCAGGCGTGGTGGGGCTGCTCCGTCCCATCCTCCTCCTGCCCGCCGGGATCGAAGAGCGTTTGCAGCAGCCCCAATTGAAGGCCGTGCTCGCGCACGAACTGAGTCATGCCCGACGGCTCGATAATCTAACATCCGCAATCCACATGGTCGTCGAGACTGTCTTTTGGTTTCACCCGCTCGTGTGGTGGATTGGCGCACGGCTGATGGAAGAGCGCGAGTTGGCCTGCGATGAGGCCGTGCTGAGCCTCGGCAACGAGCCGCTCGCTTACACGGAAGGAATTCTTACCATTTGTAAGAGCTACCTGGAATCACCGTTGTCTTTAGTAAGTGGAGTAACAGGGGCAAATTTAAAGAAGAGAATCCATGTTATTCTAGCCGGACACCTTGCCGGCGACCTGAACTTGGCAAAAAAACTTACTTTGGCAACGGCAGCGATAGGAGCTCTGACGGTTCCCATCGTAGCCGGCATCAGCATGAGAGCCCCTGGCATTTCGGCCCAAGCGCGGTTAGCCGCTCCTCGATTCGACGAGGCATCGATTAAATCGTGCGCCGCATTCCGCAGAGTCGCGCCGGAAGAATTTCCCCCTGGGACGTTCGAGTCGCAATGCACGACTGCCGAGCGGCTCATCCAGCAAGCCTACGGTCTGTTCGCGAATGGCCACATGGATCCGGCTTCGTCCCTGGCGGTTGCCGGCGGCCCCGCTTGGACACGTTTTGATCTGTACCAGATCGACGCAAAAGCGAACGGGCCCGAAAGCCGGGCAATGATGAATGGACCTATGCTACAAATCCTGCTTGAAGACAGGTTTAAGGCCCGCGTACATTGTGAAATCAGAAGCGTCCCGCTGTATGCGCTGACGGTTGCCGAGGGCGGCCTTAAACTTGAGCCGTTCCAAGGGAGTTGCACTCCGAGAGACTTTGACAGGCCGCCGTCCGAAATGGATTGCGGAACGGCTCGAGCACGGCGGGACGGATTCGAAATGAGGGCTGTGACGCTGGCAGATTTTTGCGCTGGGTTAGCTATTTTTTTGGACCGGCATGTCGTGGACGAAAGCGGAATCGCAGGCAGGTTTAACATTACTTTGAAGCTGCGTTCGGAAGACGAGGAGCTGCTAAAAGGGCCGCGGTCACTCCCCGCAGCGAGTGATCCGACGGTATCGGCAGCCTCGACTATTCCCTTTGACGACATGAAGAAAGCGCTGCAGACGCTTGGGCTCAATCTTGAGCCAACCGGCGGTCGCGGCGAGTTTGTCGTGGTTGATCATATTGAAAGGCCCTCGTCACGATGACTGCTACTCGCAAGGGACCCACGAGTTGGATCCGACAATTAATCGCCAATAGAAGTCAGCGCGGTCGCGACCATTTTCGTGCGCTTACGCTACTTTTCCGCCGGCACGAGCTCTCCGCCGCGAATGTGGTAGGAACCGCCGCGCCAACGGATAGTGTTACGCAAAAAGCTGGCTGCCCACATCACTAAGGCAAAAGCGTCCCAACAGAGCACCAGGGGCATTTTCCGCCACATATGTTCTTGCTTTAAGCCGTAGCCGCCGATGAGCCAGGTCATCGCCACGCGCAAAACCAAGTAAGCAGGGAAATAAAGAGCGGCAGTGGTCCAAGTTGGATGGACCAAAACGGCGACGGCCGACCAGAGCAGGCCTTGTGTAAAGAGCAGCCCCAAGTGCCCGGCCGGACGCATGTGGCGCATCACAACCAGCCAGCGAAGACGCTTGTGCAGTAGTTCGTTGAGCGTCTGGTAGTCGGACACGGTCTCGACGGTGTAGCGTGACAACTCGATTTGGTAACCCTGCTCGGCGATCAGCCGGCCCACGAGCAGATCATCGCCCGGACGATTCTCGATGGCTTGGTAACCGCCGAAGCCCGCCAATTTGGCACGCGTGGTGGCGATGGTGGGTCCGAGGGCAAACTTCACGCCGTCGAGCTCACGGGCCACCAGCAAACCGGCGTAGAAATCGGACAGCATGCCGGCTGTTTGCAGATTTTCGATAAAGCTGTGGTCGCCCACGGAAACATAGAAACACGTGACAGCGCCGACTTTTGGATTCTCCAGCGGCGCAATGACACTCCGCAAATAATCGGGCCTGACGCGCACGTCGCTATCGTTAATCACCAGGTGTTCGTAGCTTGCTTCCTGAGCGAGACGCACCAGTTTGGCCACTTTGTCGTTGGCGGCTACGCGGCCTGAGCCGAATAATACGCGGATGCGGCATAGAGGGAAATCTGCCTGGAGACGCTCAATGACTGGCATTGAAGGATCATCCGGGTCGCCGACACAGAAGAGAACTTCGTATTCCGGGTAATCCTGCCGGCAGAAGCTGGCGAAGTTTTCGTAAGCCCCTGGATCGAGTCCGCGAACCGGTTTGAGAATGCTAACCGGTGGCGCGAAGCCGTTGATCTTTTGTTTTGGCCGCGCGAAAAAGCGGATTGTGCTCCAAATAGTGAGCAAATAATAGATGAATGGAAAGCCTGCGACTACAAGCAACAGGTATGTGATCGCCGATGGATGCATTTATCCTCAAACCCAACTCCCCACCCATCAGGCTTTGCGGCCTGAACCCAACCAAAGAATAACATTCCAAGGGACTTGCCAAATTCGGCAAAAGCGCTTGCCGGCGCGCGCGGCGCAGAAGAATCGCATTTTAGAAGGAACTGCTATTTTGTGGGAGCGAGGAGAATCTTAAGATTGTCAAAACCCAAAGTTTACCTGCTTGTCGCGCTGTGCGCGGCAGCCGTGTATTTGGGATGCATTGTTTCACCACCGTCGCTGATGGACGACGTCGACGCGGTGCAGGCGCAAATCGCCGCCAACATGCTTTCTTCGGGCGATTGGGTCACGGCGCGGCTGGACGGTGTCGCTTACCTGGAAAAAGCGCCGCTGGTGTACTGGATCATAGCGGTCTTTTATAAGGTTCTTGGCGTAGCGGATTGGGTGGCGCGCCTGCCCATTGCGTTGGCTTGCATCGGGCTGGCGTTGGTGACGGCGGCTTTTGCGCGCTGGGCGTTTGGCGCACGCGAAGCGCTGTATTCGGGTTTGGTGATTTCGACGTGCATCGGGCTGTTTTTGTTTACGCGGATTTTGATTCCCGATGTGATTCTCACGCTGACGATTGCTGTTGCCCTGTGGGCTTTTTTGCGAGCATTGGAAGAAGAGGAACCGCATCCGAAATTGTGGGCAGGGGGGATGGCCGCTTCGATTGGCGTGGGCCTCTTGCTGAAGAGTCTTATCGCCCTGGTGTTTCCAGTCGGGGCGGGACTGGTCTATCTTTTCCTAACGAAGCAGCTTTTCTTAGGGCGCACCTGGCGGCGGTTGCGGCCATTTTCCGGAGCATTGATCGTGCTGCTGATTGCCGCTCCCTGGCACATTCTGGCCACGCTCCGCAACCCTCCTTCCTTCGTCTTCACGATGCGCAGCGCGCCGGGCGAGTATCACGGGTTCTTTTGGTTCTATTTCTTCAACGAACAATTGTTGCGCTTTTTGAACATGCGCTACCCGCGCGATTACGACACTGTTCCGCGCTACTTATTTTGGCTGTTTCATCTGCTGTGGCTTTTCCCGTGGAGCGTTTATCTACCGGCGATTTTCCGCCTTTCGTTTAAGCCATCCTTGGCTCTTGATCGGGCGGCGAAGACCCGGTTGCTGGCGCTCTGTTGGATTGGATTCGTGATGGTCTTCTTCACGTTTTCAACGACGCAGGAATATTATTCAATGCCGATCTATCCGGCAGTGGCCCTGCTGCTGGGGTGCGCGCTGGCGGACAGCAGTGTTTGGATCCGCCACGGCACGCGCGTGCTTTGCGTGGTTGCGGGTCTGGCAGCGGCGACGGTTGTAGGCATTTTGTTTAGCGTGCGCGGCCTACCGGCGCCGGGCGATATCGCGAGTGCGTTATCTAGCCATCCGGCCGCTTATAAGCTTTCGCTCGGGCATATGGAAGATTTGACGATGGCGTCGTTCGCTTATTTGCGGCTTCCGCTGGCCGTGGCGGCGGTGGCATTTCTGATCGGTTGTTTTGGGACGATGCGCAGTTGGTTCGGCGGTTGGGGGAAGAGTTCAAGCGTGCAAGTTTATATGGCGGCGGCGCTGATGATGGTCGTCTTTTTTCACGCCGCGCGTTTGGCGCTGGTGGTTTTCGATCCCTTTATGTCCTCGCGCCCGTTAGCCAATGCGCTGTTGGCTGCGCCGCCGGGCACGCTGGTCGTCAATCATCACTACTATGAATTCTCATCCATCTTCTTTTACACGGACCGCCGGGCGCTCTTGCTGAATGGCCGCTTTAATAATCTTGTTTACGGGTCGTACGCGCCGGAGGCGCCTGCGGTTTTCATCGACGATGCCGATTTCGTCCGCCGGTGGCATGCTTCCGAGCGGTGTTATTTCGTAGTGGACAAAGCGGGGCTGGCGCGTATTTCAGAGAAGGTGCCACGCAGCGATTTCTTTACCGTGAAAGCCAGCGGTGGAAAGTTTCTGTTTTGCAATCATTCGCTGGCGGATGCCTCGACGGCTCGGGAATGAAGCTACAGGCTGACCGGGAGGTCAGCCGCAGACCGGGAGGTCCGCCCCACAAACCTTGCGGAAAGCTACGGTTTTGGCGGCTGAGGAAGAGCGGGATTGAACGGAAGCAGCGCGGTTCCAGTGTTTGGGACGGGGCTTTCAGACGGAGCCGCTTCGACAGGACCCATACCCAATTCGGCCAGGATGTTGGCAACGTAGTTTTGCGTTTCACGAGGGTACGGATAGCCGGCAGGTTGATCGGCACGGCCGGGACCAGCGTTGTATCCCACTAGCGCTAGCCGTAAATCTCCTTTATAGCGGTCTAACAATTGCCGCAGATAGGCAGCTCCGCCATGTATGTTTTGCTCGGGATTAAAGACATCGTCGACGTGGAGCTCGCGGGCGGTCGCCGGCATCAATTGCATGAGGCCGAGAGCACCCTTCACCGAAACGGCACAAGGCCGGAAAGCGGATTCTTGTCTCATCACCGCGATTAAGAGCGCCGGATCAAGCGATTGCTTTTCCGCAGCGGCAGAGACCATCTCGCTCAGTCTGTCGTTATCGAGTGACGGGCAAGGGGCTGGACTCGGCGCGGGCATCGGCTCGGTGAACTGCATGACTGGATTGTTGGCTACCACCATTTTTTGGCCGAGTTGCCGGCGGATGGCTTGCTGTTGTATTTGGACCGATGCAAGCTGTTTTTCGAGCGCATTTGCCTGCGCTTGTTCAGGTTTGACGGGGGCTGCGGCTGACTGTTGCGCGGCCAAGAGCGGGAATCCTGCGAGCAGCAGGCCGTAGAGTAAGAACGCAGGCATCTTCAAAGATCCTTATCGGCTGCAGAGCCGCGGACTTTGAGAGGACCAAAATTCGGAATGGGCATCGTGCTGCCGCTCCTTCGCAGTCGCGGCTCGGCTAGGGGTCTTTGCGCCGGGAACTACGCGGTGGCATCCCGCAGCACAGGTAGTTGCCAGTTGGGCGCGACGACGGGTTGTAGGTTGGCCATGAGGCCATTAGTGGATGCAGGGCTCAAGGAGGGGTTAAGCGACAGCGAGGTTGACCGAACGATCAGCCGACCACTCGACGATTCGAGCCAGATGCTGCGGCTCTGTGTTCCTCCTAAGTCGGTGCCGTTGAGGATTACGCAGTGTTCTGACAAACTCTTTTCGACCGCCGCCGCCAATTGGCCTCCACGTCCATCACTGATGCCGTCGACATCGGCCCCGCCTATGGCTGAAACGGTCATGGCCTCGGCCGGTATATTCATGGAACGCATACTCTCAAACAGCAAGGCTAGCGCCTGATCGGCAAAATCCGTGAGAGCTCGCATGCCGGAGTTAGAAACGCTCGCTTCGTCTGGAACGCTAAAGCGCAACATCGCTGCGAAAGCGAGCGACGGGACTTGAATGGTGAGAACTACGTCAGCGAACACGCTCCGCGCCACCAAACGCTCACCCTCACGGGCCAGCCGACACTCGTTCATTCCGACTCTGATTTCTTTCGGGACATTCTCAGTTAGCCGCGCTGCCTGGTTTTGCATTTTCTCGCTCGTTTCTCGTTATCTAAGGCCTCTATCGATAACGGGCGAGCGAGAGTAGAGAAGATCTTGCGCCGTTTGCTATTTCTTGGGCGGCGGCGGCTTCTCGGCTGGCTTCTCGGGCGCCTTCGCGGCCGGGCTATGTTCTTCCTCCGCCGGCTTGGCCGCGTCAGCCGGCTTCTTGTCAGCCGCTTTCTCCGCGCCATGCTCTGCGCCGCCTTCGCCACCCTCCTTGCCTCCCTTAGCCGGTGGCGGCTCGGGCTCGACCGCTTGCGGAAATTGGACGATAATAGAGACCCGGCGATTTGAGGCGGCATCCGGCTTGCCCGGATCGCGCAACTGTTGATCGGCGAAGCCGCGCACCTGGGTTACCTGATCGGGGCGCAGACCATTCTCCTGCATGATTTTGCGCGCCGCGTTGGCCCGATCCGCCGACAACTCCCAGTTCGAATAGTGTGCTCCCTCATAGGGCGCGGCATCCGTGTGCCCTTCGACGAAAATAGTGTTTTTCATCGTGCCCAGTTCGTGCGCGAGCTTCGCCAGTAGGGCGGTGCCGGTGACCGTTGGTACGGGCTGGCCGGTTTCGAAAAACATACCTTTTTCCGTTTCGAGCAACTCAATGCGCAAACCTTCCCCGGTGATCGTCATTTCCACGTAGTCTTTCATCTTTTCAAACTGTGGACTCTTTCTGATCGCTTGCTCCAGCTTGTCTTTGAGGTGGTCCATATTGCTCTTCGTGAGCGTCACACTTTCGCCCGTGCCGCCCATGGAACTGCCCATTTGTTTGCCGAAGCCCTTAGGATCTTTAAAGTAGCCGGCCACCGATTTCTTTACGTCTTCGCTGCTGCTCAGCAGCCACAGGACGATAAAAAGAGCCATCATGGCAGTGACAAAATCGGCATAGGCCACTTTCCAGGCACCGCCGTGATGGCCGCCGTGGCCGCCCTTCTTTTTTATGACAATGATGGGTGGAGTTGCTGGTGCCGACATAGGTTCCCTTTGTGAGTGGCGTTAGGCCGCCTTAGCATCGCCCCCCTTGGAGCCCTTACACGCCGCTTCCATTTCTTTGAAACTCGGCCGCGCCGCCGATGGAATGGAGCGGCGGGCGAACTCGACAGCGAGGATGGGCGCGGCGCCGCGCACGAAGGCAATCAAGCCGGTACGCAGACAGTTGTAATACTGGGCCTCTGAATCGTTGATCTTTGTCATCATGAGCGCCAAGGGACCCAAGAAGCCGTAGCACAGCAGAATTCCTAAGAAGGTTCCCACTAACGCCGCAGCCACTTTGTGGCCGATCTCAGCGGGTGGCCCGCCAATGGCGCCCATGGTGATAACGACACCTAAAACCGCCGCGACTATGCCCAGACCCGGCAGCGCGTCCGCCACCGTCGAGAGTGCGGCGATGGGCGCACCCACTTCGTGATGATGAACCTCCAGGTCCAGCTCTATCATTTGGTCGAGATCAAAGTGCGATACCGTGCCCGTCATAGCCATGCGCAGCGTGTCGCAAATGAAGTCGAGAACATGATGATCCTTCATGACGAAATCATATTTTTTGAAGACTTCGCTCTTATCCGGGGCTTCCACGTCGGGCTCCAAACTGCTGATGCCGCCTTTGCGGCCGCGTGAAAAAAGGTCGTTCAACATCTTGAGTGTGTCGGTGTAGCGCCCCTTGTTGTATTTATCGCCGCCCAGCACTGCCAGGATCATTTTGATCAGCTTGATGATGACGGGTAATGGATTCGCGATGAGAAGAGTGCCGAGAGCTGCGCCGCCGATAATGATCAGCTCGGCCGGCTGCATCAACACCGCCAGCTTTCCCTTCTCCATCAAATAGCCGCCCACGATGGCGCCAATGACTACAACCATGCCAATGATAGAAAACATCGTTTACGAGCGTCCCTCTCAGTACTTATCGGCGTTGGAACGGCGGCCTGTATGGGAAATCACCTGAGGATTTGGTCTTTTTGCGGGCTAAGGTTTGATTAAGAATTCACGCGCAAGACGGGCACGGTGTCAGGCGCCCGGCTTCGAATGTTAGCGAGGTCCCTACTGTTTAGCGGTGCGCAGCCGTGCCCTCTGCGCTAATCCGAAAAAAAGCTTGCGACATCCTAGAATGATGCCCAATTGTTAGCGATAAAGTTTTGCGGAGAAAACAAGTGCTAAACGACCAAAATCCTTACCAAGCCTATACCGATGGCAGCTTATTCAGCGGCAATCCTTTAAACCAAGTGATTGCTCTTTACCAGGGTGCGCTCGATGCGACGAACCAAGCGGAACGAGCGCTGAGCGCACGCGACATTATGGGGCGCGGCAAAGCGATTAACAAGGCCACTGCCATTCTTACAGAACTGCTCATCTCGCTTGACGACGAGCGCGGCGGTGAGATCAGCAAGAACTTGAAGCGCTTGTACTGCTATATGCAGACACAATTATTGAAAGCGCATGCCCGTCAGGTGGCGGAACCGATCATTGAAGTTTCGGCCCTGCTGACGACCTTGTTGGAGGGTTGGCGCGGTGCCGCCATTGCGCAGGCCCGCACATCAGAGTTTACCCCAGAAGCCATCACGACGGCCAGCAAACAGAGTTCGGCTTCTCAGGCCTACGCAAGCGTACCCTTTTACGGCGGATACCTTGACGATTCGTCGGCAGCGTGTGCGAGAACCGCCTACTCGTTCTGAGCTGAAGGTTAAGGATTAGGTTGCGTCCGACGCATAGAAAAGTCGGGCGTGACCGGAGTGTGGTGCGAACCCGAACGATGGGCATACGTCCCGAGTGGGCTTGCACGGCTTCAACAACATCTTTCCAGCAGCAGCTAAGCGCAGGCAGCGAACAAAAAGCGTTTCTGCGAAACGGGATTCCGAGTAATCGCTGTTTTGCGCAACGAAGCCAGTTCGCTTGGACGTTGACCTCCTGGCACGTTGGAAAAAACGAACCTAATGGCCGGATGCTGTCCGCGAATAGAAGGAGCGCCAAGCCTTCGATCGTGAACTTCTTTAGCCCCGCTGGGGCCATCCATACATACGAAAATAGGTGACCCCAAAGAAGCGCCCGGTGTTTCCGGAAGACCTGCTCTTCTCGCGGTTATGCACGGGAAGAAAAACATTCGGCGCATGCTGAAACAGCGTCAATAAACTAGTCTCGCCTGTCTTACTGTCCTAACGTTTCTGCGCGAGCGGCAAGCCAATTCCGCGGCTTACTTCTTGCTGACCGCGTCGTTGTCCGCCGTGTCGGAAGTTCGGTTCTCCAGCGCGTGCTGAATCGTTCTTGCCAATCCGAAGCCGCCGCGGGAGGAAATGGCTTGGGCAAACTGGTTCTCCGCCATGCCATAAGCGGATTCGGCGGCGCTATCTCCACCACCGCCCATCCAGCCATCTTCGTTCGATTCGCGTTCCGACTTAAGCATCTGGCCAATCAACAATGCTTCAAACTGCCCGGCGGCCGCGGCGGCCCTCGAAGGCTTCGCAGCCGACGCTGTGCTGGTTAGCGCGGTTACGTCTGGCAGCGGCAAGGGAGAGACGTTCATTAGATAACCTCCAACTCGGCCTCAAGGGCACCCGCCGCCTTCAAACTTTCGAGGATTGCCACCACATCGCGCGTGGTCGAGCCGATTGAGGCGAGGGCGCGCACCAATTCTTCGACGGTCGCGCCTTCGTTCAAAACTAAGTTACGCGACTTATCGTCTTTGGCCGCGACGGTGGTTTCGGGCACTGTCGTGGACGGTCCGCCTATGCCCCCAGGCACGACCAGCGGTTTGGTTTTAATGGATACCGTGAGGTTGCCGTGCATAATGGCCACCGGTGAGATATGGACATCGGAGCCCAGCACCACGGTGCCCGTTTTTTCATTAATCACGACTTTGGCCGCCCGGTCCGGTTCCACCGACAAGCGCTCCAATTCGGCCACGAACTCAATGGGTCTGCCCTTGTAAGAGTCCGGAAGTTTCACACTGACCAGGTCCGAATTCTCGGCATGCGCCACCGGATCGCTAGCCTGGAAATGCTCGTTCACGGCGGCGCTAATGCGTGCCGAGGTTTCAAAGTCGGCTTCGTTCAATTGCAACTTGATGACGCTGCCGATCGGCACCGAAGGTGCGGCCCGCTCAATCGTAACGCCATTGGGGATGCGCCCGGCCGTTGGATGGTTTACCGTTGTCGAGTTGGAACCGCGGCCGGCGACAAAGCCCGCGGTCACCACTTGGCCCTGCACCGTCGCATAGACTTGCCCGTTCACACCGCGCAACGTGGAAAGAACCAATAAGCCGCCCTGCAGATTGCTGGCATCGCCAATGGCTGCGACCGATGCGTCCACTGCCGTGCCGGGTTGCGCATAGGGGGGCAAGGTTGCCGTCACAATGACGGCTGCGGTATTCTTGACGGTGATCGAACCGGCCGGAAGACTGGCCATGTTGACTCCCATACGCAACAGCATGTTAATCAGACTTTGCACCGGGAACAGAGTTTGCTGCTTGTCGCCGGTGCCGTTCAACCCGACCACCAGGCCATAGCCCACCAGTTGGTTGCCGCGCACTCCTTCGATAGAGACGAGATCTTTCAGTCGTACGCCGTGTTCGGTCGCGCAGGCGACTGGCGCAAACACCAGCAGAGCGCACGCCGCCAGTCCCCGGAAGGCTCCCGAACCAGATTTCGATTGCAACATGCTTTCGCTCCCACGAAAAAGATTTGACATAAACATTTAGAAAGGTAAGAGCCCCAGGAACAGGCGATAGATGAAATTGGGCCGGTGGATGACATCGTTCACCACGCCCTTGCCGTTGATCCGTAACTCCATTTGTCCGACGCTGCCGGACTGCACAGTGTTGGCGCTGGTCAGATCCGCCGTACGCACGACACCGCGAATGGTGACCACCTGGTTCTCGGAATTCACCAGCACGGCGCGATGTCCTTCAATCACCAAATAGCCGTTCGGCAGCACGTCGGTAACGCGCGCGGTGATCGTCGTGGTCAAGGTTGTTTGGCGCGAGGTGGTGCCCGCTCCATTGAGCGAGGTAGCGGAGTTGACGTTGGCTAGATTCGCCAGTTTTCCCAAGGAAGGCAAAACCCCGGCCAGCGAGGTGAGGGACGAATTGGCGCTTGAGGCGCGTGAGGTCTTGGTAGCTCCTGTCGAGACCGCCGACGCCTGCTCGTTGACGACAATGGTGACAATATCGTCGACGGACCGTGCGCGATCGTCAATCGCCAGGTTGCCCCACACGGCCTCGCTTGAATAGAGCGAGCCGGGACTGAGCATGGCGGTCGCCGCCGCGCGCTTGTGAGCTTGCTCGACGAACTGATCGAGCGCCGACGGCTCATCGAATTTCTTAAGGATTTTCTTGAGCGCCGGGGGCGTCAATTGCTGGCTCGAAGCGCACGGTGCGCTTACGGCCGCGGCGGCCGCCATCAGCAGGCAGCAGCCAAAACCACGAAAAGATGGGTTTGTCATAGTGTGATCCATTTATTGAGGATTCCCGCCGGCTGCGTCGCTGCCCACCAGTCCGGCGGACGCACCCGGCAGAACCTCCACTCGCCCAGCCGAGGCGATGCGCGCTCTAAATGTCCGGTTCGAGCGTGGATTGCGGATGGCAATTACGTCGCCGCAGCGACCGGCACTGAGCGCCAGACCAGGCGCCTCAATCCGGGCAGCTCCGACGTTGGCCAGAACAGTAACCGTGTCGCCGCGTTCCACGGCTTTGGGCATTTCGAAATACCCTGTCAACAAGGGCGCGCCATCGACAAAGTCGCGCCGCGCCACTAATCCCTCCACTGTTGCGCCGTCGCTCAGGATCTCATCACGCAAGGGTGGACCAGCGTAAGTTTCGGCGCGCCACTGGCCGGGTGCCAAACGGTCACCCACATGGATGGCGCCTTGCGCCTTCAGGTGAATTTCTTTGACCCGCACGCGCACGCTCGCCCAAGTTTCAAAGTGACGTGTTCCGGCATAGATGACGTAGCCTTTCCAGATCACCGCATTCTCCGAATAGCCGCTTAGTCCAGCGAGTGGAAAGACGACTTCGCCGGCCGGCGCGAGTGCCAGGTTCCGCGCCAGCAGTTCAATGTGCGGTTCACGTCCCGCCAGTGCTTTCTCCATTGCACCCACCAGCCTTTCGGAGGTCAGCGGCGCCAGCGGCCAAGCGGAACAAACGTTGGCCGTTAACTTCGGATCGGGTAGGCCGTTTGCCAGCGCCAAGCGGCGCAGTTCGTCAGGATGAAACACGCGCTCGAGACCGGGCACCGGCGCGTAACCCACTTTCAGGGCCGACGGCAAAGCCGCTAATGCGGGCACCACGGCCGCTAAGTCGCTGCCCGTGATCCAATCGCCCGCAGGCGCGAAGCAAGGGATGGCCGCTTGGCTGATATTGGCCGAAAAGGCCAACACGCATAACGCGACCCGTGATATGGAGCGTGGCATAAACATTCTGCTATTGCGTCAATTGATTGACTTGTTGGTACATTTCGTCGGCCGCCTTCACGACGCGCGAATTGGCTTCGTACGCTCGCTGGCTTTGAATGAGAGCGACGAAGGCCCCGACCACATCGACGTTCGATTGCTCCGTATAACCCTGCATGAGCGTGCCGAGCCCTTCGGCGCCTCCCGGTACTCCAACTTGTGGTTCGCCCGACGCGTCGGTTGGTAAGTAGAGATTGTTTCCCACGCTATTCAGGCCGCCGGGATTCTGGAAGGTGGCGAGTTGAATTTGTCCGGCTTTCTGCGTTGCGGTCTGGCCGGCTATCGTGTAACTGACTGTGCCGTCCTGCGCGATGGTGATGTTTTGGGCGGTCACCGGAAGGGTGATTTGCGGCTGAAGGGTATCGCCGTTGGTGTCTACGACATTGCCGGTCTGGTTCAATTGAAATGAGCCGGCGCGCGTATAAGCCAAGGTACCGGAGGCCTGCTGCACCTGAAAAAAACCGCTGCCTTGGATGGCCATGTCCAGTGGATTGCCGGTCTGATTCATGGAGCCCTGCGTGAAGATGATTTCGTTCGAAGCAGCCCGCGTGCCGAGTCCGAGCTGCAAGCCCGACGGAATCGTCGTCTGCTGGCCCGCCGCGGCTCCCGGCTGGATCATGTTCTGATAAATCAAATCCTCAAACTGCGCCACGCGCATTTTGAAGCCCGCCGTATTGGCGTTCGCCAAGTTATTGGCAATGGTGTCGACGTTTAACTGCTGGGCCGTCATGCCGCTGGCAGCGCTATTCAGTGCTCGAATCATAAATCTTTTTTCTCCTTCGTTCCTTTTAAGAAACTCGCTCAAGCGGACCCGTCCGGAGCCGCGCGAATTCCTGATTCTGTTTCGCGGCACGAGCGTGCCCTGTGCGCTACGAACTGACCTTAGCCACTTCTTCAACCGCCTGCCGGTTCATGTCTGCGCCGATCTTGACGGCTTTCTGCAACATTTCAAAGTTGCGCAGCACCATGACCATGCGGGCTGCCGACTCAGTAGGCGAAGCGTTCGACGATTCCAGCTTCCCCTGTGCTACTTGCACATTGGTGGCCGCTTGCGGACTGACTTTTTGTGGATCGGGGCTGACGAAATTCGCCCCGGCCGCCTTCTGTAACTGACTGGGATCGGCGAAATTGACGACCTCCAATTGGCCGAGCGCCGCGCCATTCTGCGAGACGGTACCATCGGCGCCCACCACCAGCGGGGCACTGGGATTGAGGGTGAGCGGTTGGCCGCCGATGAGCCGTACCGGGTAACCTTCGCTTGTCGTGAGCGCGCCCTGCGGCGAAACCTCGAAGCTGCCGTTGCGCGTATATAAGGTTCCAGCCGGCCCGTTGATGGCGAAAAATCCCGTACCGGAGAGCGCCAGATCGGTCGGATTGCCCGTGTTTGTGAGTGGGCCTTGAGAGAAATCGGTCCAGTGCCGTTCGACAACCGGGGAATCTCCGACGGCCGGATCAGGCGAGTTGATCGCATCCGCGGCGAGATAGGTGTTGAAGAATTCGCGATCAGACTTATAGCCGCTCGCGGAGCTATTCGACAAGTTGTTGGCCAGCAGATCCAGTGAATCCATGCGGGCTTGTAAGCCACTGGCGGCGGCGGTTGTGAGTGGGTCCATAAGCTTCGCTTGTCACAAGTGCAAGCGGATGGCCACGCTGGTTAAGGAACACGCGATAGATGGGCTTGCTGTCAGGCGCTGCGCCCGAATGTCCGCTGGAACTCCTCCCTGTGTGGCGGCGCGCCATCGAGCCCTTTGCACTAAGAGGCAAAAAATAGCTAGAATTCCCCGCTCAATTTGCGATAGCGAAGACAGCGGTTCTTGCGGACTGTCAAACGATTGACGCTGTGCCGGTACTCCTGGGGTTTTTCTGACGCTTTGTCCCGGCATGCTGTCGCTCGTCCCAGAATGGAACGGCTTGCAGCTTGGCCGCGTGCCGCTATCGTATTGATAATTTGAGCAATCCGCAGCGTCAGCGGCTTCGGCCACTCTATTGCATTCTCGAAGCGCGTGACTCCGCCTTCTGCTCTTCCCAATTTTGCCTGGACCATTGCAACGCAGCTCAGTGGCGTGCCGGCTCACGCGCTGGCTGCGGAAATGGCAGACAGCGCCAATTCTTTTCAAAACATCTTTGCTAACACCGCTGCGCAGCCGGCATTCGCGGCTACTAGTTCCGCCTGGTCAGATGCCAGCGGCACGGCGTCTAACTTTGCCTCGAATTGGACGACGCAACCCATTGCCAGTGCTAGTCAGGCGCCATCCGCTGGAGCAGCCGACAGCGTACCAGAGAATTCTGACTATCTGAGTGATCAAGCCACCAGCGAATCGGCAAACGAGCCCGCCAATCAACCAGTCTCCAGTTCCGAGACTTCCGGTTCAGCCAGAACCGAAAATCAATCTGCCGCGCGAATTTCACCAGCAAGCACAAGACAAGCAGGCACAAAGGTTGATAAGAAGGTGGAACAGCCAGGTCAGCCACTGCGTTCGGACCCAAGCGGTAGCGCGGCGGCCGGCCTGCCGGCATTGGCGGGCGCGCTGCCAGCACGAGCTATGCCGTCATCGGCAGCCGCTAACCATGCCACGGCGCAGAGCGCAACGTCAGATCGAAGTGCCGACAGCCAGCAGACCGTAGTTGCAACCGGCTTGACGGAAAAAATCGGATCGCCTGCCGGGGCAAGCCAGGTCGGGTTGAACACATTACCCGGCGCTGCATTCGCGATGCACATTACACCTGCGGGCAAACATAACGATGCCACGCCCAAGGCAGGTTCAGCAACAAGCTTGGCTCAAGGTCCAGTTCAGGTTCAGGCGAGCGCGCCAACTACCAGTCCTGCCGATAGCAGCGTGCCTGACCCAGGCGTCCTTTCCGGCGGCATCACCGACCCGGCAGGTTTGCTCGTCAGCGCAACGCTAGCGGCCAGTTCAGGCAGCGCACATTCCCGTCAAGTATCGGCAATAGGAGCAAGCTTGGATGCGGCTGATACCACTCCGTGGTCTGCACCCACATCTTCACCCGCACTTTTGAACGATCAGGCTAAGTCTGCCGAGTCCGTTACTGCGGCCGCGCCGCTTGCCGAGGTGGATGTGGAGGATCCCACAGGTTCCGCCCAGCCCGTCCGCTCGCTGCAGCTTCAACTAGGGGGAACGGGCGACCAACGAGTCGATCTGCGGATGGTGGAGCATGCGGGCGGTCTATCGGTGAGCGTACGCGCCTCCGATAGTAATCTGACGCGCGGTTTGCAGGATAATTTGCCGGAACTGAGCTCGCGTCTTGCGGCAGAGCACTATCAAACGCAGACTTGGTTGCCGGCGGCAGGCCAAACTTCGGCCGGAGGGCATTCCTCAGGCTCATCCGAACAGTCGCCCGATCAACGCGGCGGCGGGCAATCTTCGCAGGGTGGCTCTTCATCGGGCGGTCAAGGCAATCCGCAGCAGGACCGTCAACAAGATCAAACGCCCGCTTGGTGGCGCCAGATGGCTACCCTCGGCGGCACAGCGGATTCCGTATCAACGTCAGTCTCAAGCTCGGCGCCGAATTCAGCCCCGAGCGCGGTCCCAAACAATAACAACCTCAATCCATACCAGGAGAAATAATCATATGTCATCTATCGGCACCACTCTTCCCACTACCACAGCGGCATCTACTGCAAGCTCAACCGCTGCAACGGCAACTGCAGACGGTTCTAACTCACTCGGCAGTCAGTCGACGTTCCTACAACTACTCGTCGCCCAGCTGCAGAACCAGGACCCCACGCAACCCGTGCAAGGCACTGAGTTCGTTACTCAACTCGCGACCTTCAGCGATGTCGAGCAGAATCTCGCCGTGCGCCAGGATGTCGATGCTATCAGCAACAAGATGCTCGGTTCTGTGCCTTCGGGCGGCACGGTCGCGGCCACTACCACCACTGCAGCCTCTAGCACGGCAACAAACACTTCGGCGACAGACGCCATCTCAGCGGCCGCGGCAGCAGCAGCGGCTGCCGCCGCGAACGCCGCCGCCACGGGCGCCGCCTCAACGTTGGGCAGCTAGCGGAGCGTCCCAACGTAACTAGAAGAATAAGAAAAGGAATATAACTCATGTCTAGCGCTTTTTCGATCGCACTCTCTTCCTTACAGGCCGAGTCCGCCGCCATCAACACTACTGGCAACAACTTGGCCAACATGAATACCGACGGATTTAAAGGCAGCGCCGTCGATTTCAAAGACTTGTTCAGCGCCTCTATGGGCAACGGCGCCAGCTACGACTCAGGCCTGGGCGTTACCTTGCCGGTCAATAACCAACTCTTCACGCAAGGAGCCATTCAAACCAGTTCGGCGCCCTTGTCCGCCGCCATTCAGGGCAGCGGCTTCTTCGTGGTCAACAGTCCTAGCAATCAAACGTTGTATACCCGCGACGGCAATTTCGTGCAAAACGCGGCGGGCGAGCTACAAACCGAAACCGGTGAAGCGGTGCAAGGCTGGACCGCGGGGCCAACCGGCATCAGCACGACCGGCGCGCCCGGGAACATAGTGTTGCCGGCCGACGCAGTGCTCCCGCCCTCGCCAACCGCCAACTTTTCCATCAACGCCAATCTGGATTCGTCTGAGACAGTGGCTGGCACCCCGAACACCTTTTCGGCCCCAATGCAGGTGGTGGATTCGCTTGGTAACACCCATCAGCTGTCCATAAACTTTACCCAGAACGCTACCACGCCCAGCCAGTGGAGTTATGACGTGACAATGCCCTTCGCAGATCTCTCGGCCGCGGCGCAAACCACCGCCGCCAGCGCCGGCTACACCGCCGCCACGGGCGTGCCCTTGACGGGAGGGAGTGGCACGGTCGCCTTCAGCACTACAGGCGCTCTCGCCACCTTGAATGGCGTGGCTGCCACAACCAGCACACCGGCCATCGCGGTCAGCACTCCGGCCTTGGCAGACGGCGCGGCGGCCATGACCATGAACTGGACCCTATTAAACACCAGCGGAACCGCGCAGCTCACTGACTACGCACAAGCGTCAGGACTCGCCTCCTCAGCGCAGGATGGCACTTCGGCCTCCTCGGTAACCTCCGTCGGCATTCAAAATGGCGGCCAGGTAGTTGCGACCTATTCGAATGGCCAGACGAAGGTGGAGGCGCAATTGGCGCTGGCCGAAATTCAGAATCCAACGTCCCTTCAGAACGTTGGCAACAACAATTTAGCCGCTAGCGCGAATACTGCGATCCCGGCGGTTGGGATGCCTCAAACGGGCGGGCGCGGCCAGATTTTGGGTGGCGCGGTGGAGAGCTCGAACGTCGACATGGCCACTCAATTCACCAACCTGATCGTCTATCAGAGCGCTTATCAGGCGAGTTCGCGCGTCATTTCAACTGAGCAGACCATCGACCAGGACGTGTTGCAACTCATCCATTAGGCCGATTGAAAGAGCATGCCCACGCTGTCCCAGTCCTTGGCGGTCTTCTTCGTCCTGGCACTGTTGGGCGGCGTGTTGTGGCTGGCGCGCAGCAAAGGCATGGCGGCGCTGGCCCTGCGTTTGCCGGGGCGGGGTTCGAGCCGAGCTCCAAGGCAAATGCGCGTTGTCGAACGGCTTCCGCTCAGCGGCCAACATTCGCTGCATCTTGTTGCTTGCTCAGGCCGTTTGATTCTCGTGGCGGTGTCGCCAAGTGGCTGCCGCGCGCTCGCAGACTTTGCGGAGCTGCCAGCCGAAGCGGCTGCGGCCAGCGGCGGCTCACAATGACGCGCAGCGTTGTCAAGCGGACCTCCGCCGCCGCGCTGCGGGCTGTCTTGCCGCTTCTTTTGCTAGCTGGCGTAGCGCGCGCCGCCGATCCGCTGTCGTCCATGGGCATAACAACGGGCGCGGGGGGCAAAGGCATCACGTTGTCTGCTCCTTTGCAGATCGCCCTCGGCCTTACCCTGCTGAGCCTGCTGCCGGCCGTTTTGGTCTGCATCACGCCTTTCTTACGCATCTCCATCGTGCTTCACTTCTTGCGTCAGGCGTTGGGAACGCAGACCGCGCCATCGAATCAAGTTCTCGCCGGCCTGGCGCTATTTCTTTCTTTGCTCATCGTTCAGCCGGTCTTCTCCGACATCTATACCCGCGCCTGGGAGCCGCTCGAAAAGGGTCAAATCACCGCCGCGCAAGCTTTCGACCAAGGTGCCGTGCCATTGCGCACATTTCTACTGCGTTTTGCCCGCGAGCGCGACATTCAGCTTTTCGTCGAAATCAGCCACGAACCCGCGCCGCGCCAGCCTTCCGATGTAAGCCTCAAAGTGTTAATACCCGCCTACATTCTGTCCGAGCTGAAAACCGGGTTCCAAATCGGGGCGGTCCTATTTCTGCCCTTTCTTGTTATCGACATAGCCGTCGCCTCCGTCACCCTTTCCATCGGCATGATGCAACTGCCGCCGGCTATGATCTCGGCGCCTTTCAAGATTTTGCTCTTCGTGCTGGTCGATGGTTGGAATTTGCTCGTGGGGTCGCTTATGAAAACCTTTTTAGGACCTTGACTATTTCTCAAGTAGATTGAGCGCAAAGGGCGGTGCGCTTGACACCGCGACGGTATGGAGCGTGATTGTTAGGAGCAGCCTAAAGCCGCCCACGCTTTCGTCCGATTAGAGCGAAGAGGAGAGTTTTTCAAATTGACGCCTGAAATGGCTATTCACGTAGTGAGTAGCGCGCTGATAACCGCTTTTTGGATCTGCGCCCCACTGCTACTTATTTCCTTCACGCTCGGCATTGTAGTCAACGTAATTCAGATTGCTACATCCTTGCAGGACCAGGTTTTTAGCACTATTCCGCGCCTCATCGCCTGCTTAGCCGCCTTCCTTTTCTTGCTGCCCTGGATGTTGAGCAAGGCCACTGGCTATGCCGTGGCCGTGATGGGCGACTTATCCAAGTATGCCCACTAATGCGTTAGCCCAAGTTCAAACACGAACATGCGCGCCTGATCATGGGACCGCAGCTTAGTATTCCGGCTGGGCTCCCCCTCGCCTTCGCGCTTGTCTTAGCGCGCGTGGCCGGGGTATTTTTCTTTCTACCTCTTCCCGTGCGCGATGCCGCCCCCGCCCTGGCGCGCGCGGCTTTTTCGGTTGCCGCTGCGCTGGCGCTATTTCCCAATTGGCCGCAGGTAGATGCGCGCCTGGCCACCACGGGCACCTTTGTGGTTTGGCTTGCTGGCGAGGCAGCCTTCGGACTAGCGGCGGGCCTGTTGGTGGGATTTCTCGCCGAGAGCTTGACCATGGGCGCCCAACTTCTCGGCTTGCAGGCTGGTTATGGTTACGCCTCCGTCATTGATCCCACCACCCAAGCGGATTCCGACGTACTCCAAGTCATGGCGCGCCTCACGGGCGGCCTCTTATTCTTCACGTTTGGCTTGGATGGCCAAATCCTGCGCGCCTTGGCGCTGAGCCTGCAACTTCATCCGCCGGGCCAATTCGTGTTAACGCGCGCGCTTGTCGATACGGTCTTCGCCCTGGCGGCCAACGTTTTTTCGCTCGGGCTGCGCATCGCCTTCCCGGTGTTGGGCCTTCTCATGCTTTGTGAAATCGCGCTGGCCCTCGTCGCGCGCCTCAATAATGCGTTGCAACTCAGTCATACTTCGGCGCCGCTCAAAATGCTGTTCACGCTTGTCGCGCTGACGGCGGTGCTCAAAATCGTTCCCGGTCTTTACTTGACTTACGCCGCACAGCTTTTCGCAGCGCTGCAGCACGGCTAAAGGCTGTGGTGGCCATAGAGAAAGTAAGCAGAACGGCACAGCATGGCGGGCGAAAAAACTGAAAAACCATCACTCCAGCGCCTAAAAAAGGCGCGCGAAGAGGGCCAGTTTCTTTCCTCGCATGGAACCCTCGGCGCCGTGCAGTTCCTGGTCTTTCTCGCGCTGGTCGGCAATGTCTTGTCGGCCTGGAGCAATCACCTTGCCGCCGCGTTCGTCCACCTCTATCAAACCGCGCTGACCGGCGAAATCGGGCCCCTCGAATGGATCGTGCTGCTGCGCGGGCTTTTCTTCCAAACGCTGAGCCCGCTTCTCATGCTGGGCGCCGCATTATTTCTGGCCACCCTTGCTACCCAGCTCGCCATGACAGGTCTGGGATTTAATCTGAGCCGGCTCATGCCGCAATTCAATCGCCTGAATCCGCTGACGAAGCTGAAGAGTTTACCGGCGCAAAATCTGAAATCCCTGGGAGAAGCAATTTTATTAATCATCGCCCTAGGCCTTTTCTTGCGCTCATTCATTGAGGAGCACGTCGAGCTTCTGTTGCGTCTGCCGCGGGAAAATGTGCGTGCGTCGGCAGCCCAGGTGTTTGACGCCATTCACGGGCTTCTTTGGAAAGCGGCGGAGCTGTTTATCGTGTTTGGCGCTTTCGATCTCTTCCAGAATTATCGCCGCCATATGAAAACTCTGAAGATGAGCAAAGAGGAAGTGCGCCAGGAACATAAGGGGAACGAGGGCGATCCGCACATCAAGCAGCGTATTCGCCAGATGCGGCGTCAACTGCTCGGCCGCCGCATGATGCGCGACGTGCCACGCGCCACCGCCGTCGTCGTCAACCCTACCCACTATGCGGTAGCCATCCGCTATGACATGGAGACGATGACCTCACCCATCGTGGTCGCTAAGGGGAAAAATTGGCTGGCGCAGCGCATCCGGCAAGTGGCCGTTGAAAACGAGGTTCCAATTGTCGAGAACCCACCGCTCGCCCGCGCCTTATATAGTGCCGTGGAAGTGGGTAGCGCCATCTCGCCCGAGTTCTACAAAGCCATCGCCGAAATCCTCGCCTACGTTTATCGGCTAATGGGCCGCAAATTGCCCTACTAAAGCCAGCCGCAACAATGTCCACCCAACCCCAAGTCCTGCCCGGCGTCAAGAAATTTGGCCTGCCTAAGCTGGGTGAGATGGCCGTTCCGGCGGCGGTGCTGGCGATCGTGATCGCCCTGATCACCCCCATGCCCTCCTGGCTCCTCGACTTCTTGATTGTCGTCGATATCATGATGTCTGTCATCGTGCTGATGGTGACGATGTACATCCTGAAGCCGGTCGAGTTCAACGTTTTCCCCACTGCGCTGCTGCTCTTAACGCTGTTCCGGCTGGCCCTCAATGTGAGTTCGGCGCGCCTCATTCTGCTCAACGGCAATAGCGGCACAGCGGCCGCCGGCAGTGTCATTGAGGCCTTCGGCAATTTCGTGGTCGGCGGCAATTATGTGATCGGCGCCGTCATTTTCCTGATTCTCATTGCCATTCAGTACGTCGTCATCAACCACGGCGCGGTGCGCATTTCGGAAGTGTCGGCGCGCTTCACCTTAGACGCCATGCCCGGTAAGCAGATGTCGATTGATGCCGAGATGAACGCCGGCCTTATCGACGAAGCGGAAGCGCGCCGCCGCCGCAAAGAACTTTCCGCCGAAGCGGAATTCTACGGCTCCATGGACGGCGCGTCACGTTTCACGCAACGCGACGCGGTGGCGAGCATTCTAATCACCGCGATCAACATCATCGCCGGATTCCTCATCGGTGTTCTGCAGCATGGCATGGAACTCGCCAAAGCGCTGCAAACCTATACCGTTCTCACCATTGGCGACGGCTTGGTCACCGTGATCCCCGCACTCATGATTTCCGTCTCAGGCGGCTTAATCGTGACGCGGGCTAAGTCGGACGTGCGGGTCGGTGAGGAATTCAAACGGCAATTATTTGGCAAACCGGAACCTTTACTCCTTTCGGGCGGTGTCCTCATTTTGCTGGCGGCGTTTCCAGGATTGCCGACACTGCCCTTTCTCGTTTTAGGCAGCGGGCTAGGTGCCTTTGGCTGGAGTATGCGCAGGAAGGTGGTCGCTGCCGTCAAGACAGAGACGGATAGCGCGGCCGCGAGCACGGCCGCCGCCGCCCCCAAGGATGATCTGGAAGCGCTCATGCGGGTGGAACCGCTCGCCATTGAAGTGGGCCTCGGATTAGCCGGCTTAGTCGCCGGCGGCAAAACGTCACCCCTGCTCAAGCGCATCGCCGCCATTCGCCGCCAGTTCGTTTCCAGTCTGGGCTTTATGTTACCGCCCGTGCGCGTGACCGACAACCTGTCACTTAAAGCGCGCGAGTACTTGATCCTCCTCAAAGGCAGCGAAATTGGGCGCTACGATTTGCTGCCGGGCTGCGAGTTGGCCATTCCCACCAACAAAGCCGACAAGAATTTCCCTGGAGAACCGACCCGTGAACCGGCTTTCGGTCTACCGGCGCTTTGGATTCCATCCGATAAAGTCGATGCGGCTCGCCTAGCCGGCTATTCGGTAGTGGACGCGGTGAACGTGATGGGCACTCAGTTATCAGAGTTAGCGCGCCTGTATGCTGGTGAGCTTTTCTCCCGCCAGGATGCTAAAGGCTTCTGCGACCGTATCGCTCAGGAGAACCCGAAGCTCATTGAGGATTTGGTTCCCAAATTGCTCTCTCTAGGTGCAATACAGAAAGTGCTGCAGAATTTGTTGAGAGAACGTGTTTCAATCCGGGACGGCGTATCGATTCTCGAAGCGTTAAGCGAAGCTGCCACAACAGCTAAAAATCCGGTGCTGCTTACCGAATACACCCGGCAGGCTATTCGCCGTCAAGTGGTAAAGCCTTACCTCAACCCCAAGGGCGAATTGCCTTCTTTCTTTCTTGATTCTTCCGTCGAACAGACCATTGAAGCGGCGGTGCAGCACAGCGAACAGAACAGTATTCTCGCACTCGCGCCGCAAGTTGCCCGCGAAGTCTTGAATCGAATCGAGAAAAAAATCGAACGCCGCGAGGCGCCGGTCGTCGTCATCACGTCTTCCGGCGCACGCTATTTTCTGCGGCAGCTCGTCGAAGCGCAGATGCCGAACGTTTTTCCTGTCTCCCACAATGAAGTGCCGGCGGGCGTCAAAATTTTGTCACTAGGAACCATATAAACAATGCGAATCAAATCTTATTTTGCCGATTCAGTCACTGAAGCGATGGAGCAGGCGCGCCGCGAACTCGGGCCGGAAGCCATGCTGATGGACTCTAAGAAGACAGAGCTTGAGTTACGCTCGCTCGGAGCCTATGAAGTGGTCTTCGCGGTCGCGCCGGAGGAATTGCCACCTGCGGAGATCGTCAGGCCGTTTAAAACGGCGCCGGCTGCCTCAGCAATTTCTGCCGCGCCGCTTGAAGCGCGCACAGGGAGCAACGATTTCTCACGGGAATTGGCCGAATTGCGCAAGCAAATTGAAACTGTGAAGCGCTCGGTTGACCATCGGCCTGACGCGCTCCAAAAGGGGACGACGCTGAGTGGTGAGGGTACCGAATTGGTAGCGCGCCTCACCGCCGCCGAACTCTCCGAAGGTCTGGCCTTCGAGTTAGTGGCCGCCGCGGAAGTCCGCCGTTCGCAGGAAGGGTCCAGCACCGCCGGACTCGACGCGGCTCTGCGCGCCGAATGCGAGCAGCGCCTACGCTTCAGCCCTTCGTTGGGTCTGGCCGGAGCCGAGCCGCGCATTGTGCTTCTTGCGGGACCGGCGGGCACCGGCAAAACCACCACGCTGATAAAGCTCGCGCTGCGCTATGGTCTGCGCGCTCGCCAGCCGCTGCAAATGCTCTCGCTCGACACCTTACGCATCGGCGGCTGGGAACAACTCGCCTGCTACGCCCGCATCGCCGGCCTTCCGTGCCAACCGGTGCACACCCCGGCGGCGCTCGACCAGGCGTTCGCCGAATACAGCCAAAAAAAGCTGCTTCTGATCGACACTCCCGGTTTTTCGCCGGGTGATGAGTCGCAGAGCCGCAGTCTCGCCGCCTGGCTTGCCACTCACCGCCCATTCGTCGAAGTGCAACTTGTCTTGTCGGCAGCGGCGCGGCCCAGCAGCAATCTGGCGGCGATTCAACGGTTCGCGCCTTTTGCCCCATCCAAGCTTTTGTTTACGCATATGGATGAAGCCGAAAGCTACGGCCCGGTGCTCGAAACCGCCTTGCGCTCGGGATTACCGATCTCGTTCCTGGCAAATGGCCAGCAGGTGCCAGAGGATATAGAGGAAGCATCGCTCGACCGTTTGCTCGGATCGCTTATCTCCAGCGGCCACGGGAGCCGGCGCATCGCCTCAGCCGCCTAGCTCCTATGTACGCTTACGAAACAGTTACGCGTAGCGAACAGGAGCGTGAAGCACTCATTCTGGAGCATCTGAAACAAGTGCATTGGATCGCCGCGCGGATTCATGAGAAGCTGCCGCCCAGTGTCGAACTTGACGATCTCATTTCAGCCGGCATTGTGGGTTTGTTGGCGGCCGTCGACAACTACGACGCAAGCAAAAACGCCAGCCTCAAAACATATGCCGAATACAAGATTCGCGGCGCCATTCTAGACAGCATCCGCGGTCTGGATGGGATTCCCACTCATAAACGCAAGCGCGTCAAGATGGTGCAAGAGGCGATGCAAAGCGCCGAGCGCAAGCTGCAACGGACCCCGGGGGAGGAGGAAATAGCTGCTGAGCTGAATATTTCGCTGGCCGAATATCAGCAATGGGTCGTGGAACTGCGCGCCGTCTCCCTCGGTAGCTTGGAGGTTGTCGAAGACGGCGAAGACATGAGCCTGCTCAAGTTCATCGCCGATGACGGTCAGGCCACGCCCGAACGGATTCTCGAACGCTCGGAACTGGAACGGGTGGTCGCCGAAGGCATGAAAAAAATGCCTGAGAATGAGCGGCTGGTCTTGAGTCTCTATTACAAGGAAGAACTGAATTTGCGTGAAATCGGCTCCGTCATGGACCTACATATTACCCGCATCTCGCAATTGCGTGCGCAAGGCATACTGCGGCTGCGGGCCTATCTTGAGTACAAATGGCCTGCTGGCAAAACGGGCTATTAATGCGGCAGAAAAAGGGCTGAAGGAAGCGCCATGATCACTCTCACATCCCTATTCCATTCCCTCCTACTGTGGGGTCCGCTCGTTTTGCTCGCTGTGACGCTCGCGTTGGGAATCTATCTTTATTTCGCCCTGAAAGTGGAACTGGGGTTAATTGTGCGGCGCAGTGTGACGCGTGCCGAACTCGATAGCCGTTTGACCGAGCTGGTGGCTGAATTAGAGGCGCTGCGCGCCCGTTTGGCAACAGTCGAATCACGCGCCGCTCCAGTAGATTGGGCGCCGCAGGCCGTCAACCTAAACCGCCGCGGTCAAGTTCTACGGCTCCACGGAAAGGGCCGCACGACGGCCGAAATTGCCACCGATCTGCAGATTTCCCAAGGAGAAGTGGAATTGCTGGTGAAACTTCACGATTGGCCATCGGCCGCTAGCCTCTAGTTTCTCGAGAGGCGGCCGATAAGCATTCTAAGAGCCACTCTGACGTGCCCGCACGCGATGAGGGGCTTAGCAGAACTTGATAAGTAGAATCCCATGAAGATAACCAATACCAGTATCGAAACGCTTGCCCCGACGGGCACCGGTGCGGCTAATGGCGTACAGGCGAATCAGCAGGGAACGGCCGCCACAACCTCGAAAACAGATAGTGTGAATCTATCCAGCGCCAGCCAGCTCTTAAGTCTGGCCAAGGCTGCCGCAGCACCGGACCGTTCGGCGAAAGTGTCGAGTGTGACTGCGGCCGTGCGCAGCGGCCAGTATTCTAGCGATATCGCCAGCGTAAGCCACGCGGTAGTGCAGGGGCATATCAAATGAACCCGCAGGCCCATCTGAGCCGCGTCGAAAATTTGCTCGATGAGGCCCTCCAAGATCTTACGTCGTTGAAGCGCGAGGCACCGGCTGCCCGTTGTGCCGCTGCGCTGGCTGAAGCGAGTGCGGAATTGCGCGCCTTCTCGCAAGCTCGTTACGATTTGGGCTCACAGCATCCAGACCTGCGAAGTCAACTGAGCCGCCTCCCCACAAAACTGCGCGGCTTGGAGCGTTTGCTGGCTTCTGCCGCTGAATTCTATCGGGGATGGTGCGCTGCCGGGCCGCCAGCGGCCGATTATCAATCGACAGGTTATTCAGGGGAAGGCTATCAGAGCTTCGGCTGGTCCAACGATTCCGGCCCCGCGCTGCTCGCGTTCCGAGGCTGAGTCATGGGGAGTCTTTTTGCCACTCTCGGAGTTGCCGGCAGTTCGTTAGATGTTCTCCAACAAGCGATCGGCGTTGTCCAGAATAACGTTACCAACGCCACCACTCCGGGCTACGTTACCCAAACGCAGCAACTAGGCTCCCGCGCTTTCAATCCCGCGCAGGATCTCATAGGCGGTGTCGAAGCAACTGGCGTGCAAAGCGCCCGTGACATCTATGCCGAGCAATCGGTGTGGAGCGCCAGTCAGCAGTCGAGTCTCGCCAGCACGCAATCGGCTAACCTCGACTCACTGCAGCAGATTTTCAATGTCTCCGGCACCAGCGGCATCCCCGGGGGGCTAAGCGGGCTTTACTCCGCATTCTCCGCTTGGAGTGCCGATCCATCCGATCCTACCGCCCAGCAAGGCGTTCTCTCGGCCGCGCAAACTCTAGCCACGTCGTTTTCCCAAACGGTTTCGCAAGCCCAGCAGATTAACACCGATAACAATCAGCAACTCACTGCCTCGGTGAGTCAACTAAATACCGATAGCGCGCAGGTTGCCACCATCAATGGCGAAATCCGCTCCAATCCCGGTGGTGCCGGCGACGCTGGCTTGCAGGCCCAGTTGTACAACACTCTCCAGGACATGTCGACCGTTGCGCCCGTCACCGTCCACATCGAGAGCGATGGGACCGCCACGGTGCTGTTAGGCGGCCAAGCGCCTCTGGTGATGGGCACCACGCAGAATAATGTGGTGCTCAACTACCCTCCCACGTCGGCCACCGCGCCCTTTCCAAACGCCCTGCCCACAACGGCGCAGTTGACCGTCGCCGGTAAGGATGTCACGTCCCTGGTGAATCAGGGTGCGCTCGGCGCCCAACTCACCTTCGCCAACGCCACCATGCCTTCCCTCCTCGGCAACAGCCAAACGGAGGGTAGTTTGAATCAGTTGGCGCTGACCGTTGCCCAGCGGGTGAACACTCTCCTGAAAGGTGGGCAAACCAGCTCCGGGGCAGCCGGAGTCGCCTTGTTTACCTATGGCGCAGTGAATGCGGCGGGCAACCCCACAAGCCCGACAACTGTGGCCAGTTCGCTTGGCGTTGCGAATATAACCGGCTCGCAATTGGCGGCCACCACTCCCGCCGTGGCCGCTTCGCCAGGTCCCCCAGCCGTGGCCGCTGCAGCCGCCGTAGCCAACGGCGTGGCCACGGAACTGGCCGGACTCGTCAACCCCACGAACCCTCTAGATATGTTGCAGAGTTCAACGGGGCTATTCAGCTACACCCAGGCATACGGCAACATCGCTTCCGATATCGGCCAGCAGGCTTCCACTGCGTCGGACAACGCTACCACCACCACGAATATTTTGAATCAGGCCACAACGTTGCGCGCCAACGTCTCCGGCGTGTCCTTGAACGATCAAGCCACCCAACTGCTTCAATATCAGGAGGCCTATCAGGCCTCGGCCCAAATGATCACGGTCATAAACACCATTGCCCAGGATCTGCTCTCGGCCAGTTCCTCATGGGTTGCCCAGCCATAAACAAATGCGCATAAGATTTCGATTGATTAAAACGAGGAACAGATATGCTAGCCGGCCTTGACTCCTATACTTCCACTTTTCTCAGTAATGTGAACACCGCGGAAACTCGCATCAATACCGCGAACGAACAACTCAGTTCCGGTTATCGCGTCAATGTGCCTTCGGACGATCCGGGCGCGATTGACGCGATTCTCGGCTTTCAAAGCCAGATCGATCAAGTCACGCAAATTCAAAGCAATATTACGCAGGCCACCACAATCGCCAATGTGAGCGATTCTGCTCTCAGCTCCGCGAGCGATCTCCTCAATCAACTCACTTCTATCGCCACCCAGGCGGCCAGTTCTACTTCCACGGCGGCTACCAACAACTCTTTGGCCGAGCAGGTTCAGGGAATTGGCGAGCAAATGGTGGCGCTGGCGAACACCACCTTCTCAGGCCAATATGTTTTTGGCGGCGACGCGTCAAGCACCCAGCCTTACACCGCCAATTTCTCGACTAATCCAATCGTGTTGCCGGGTTACACGCGAAATACCACGGCCACCAACACCGTCACCCTCACCAACAGCGATGGCGATTCAATACCCGTTCCCGCGCAAACGGCGCAGCAGATTTTCGACGCCCAAACTGCCGGCGCCACCCCAACAGCGCCAACGGTGCCGGCGGCGGGCAATATTCTTACGACTATTGGAAATCTCATACACGCTCTGCAGACCAATAATCAAACCGCGATTTCCGCCGGCACTCCCGCCGTCGCCGCCACGCCTGGTCCGCCGGCGGTGGCGGCCGTCCCCGCCGTGCCGTCCATTGTTTCGAGTTTGCAGGCTTCCGTTGCTCAATTAGGGCAAGCCACCACAATTTCCGGCAACACCATCAATTGGCTGCAATCCTCCGCTACCGCCGCCGCCTCCAATTTGACCAGTCTGCAAACGCAATTGAGCGGCTTGCGCGACGCCGATGCGACGCAAGCCGCCACTGACCTTACAACTGCGGAAACCGCTATGCAAGCCGCCATCGCAGCGCAAGGCACCATGAACATAAAAAATCTTTTCAGCTACATGGGCTGAGTTTGTTGCGTACCTAGCTGAACTAGGCTTCAACCCAATGCCGCTTAGCTTTCCCGGCTCCGCACAATTCTGGCGACAAAAATCGCCGAAACTGAGGCCGAACCGGAAAACTAAGTGACGTTCTTTCTTCAGCCTGCCGAGAAGCGGCTTTCGATCCGCCTCCGACGAACTCCTGGCCACTGGGCGCCCCTCGGCCGGTGTATAAAAGGGGGACATGCTTTCCCTCCGCCTGTTTACATTTACCATCTTGTTAGCCTCTGGTCTCGCTGCCCAAGTTCCCAACGGAACTGTCCTCCTTTGGCCCAACGGCGCACCCGGCGCGCAAGGGACCGCCGACGAAGACAAACCGTCTCTTACCCTTTATCCAGCCTCCGACCCAGCCAAAACCACCACCGCTGTCATCGTCTGCCCCGGCGGAGGGTACGCTCACCTCGCCATGGACCATGAAGGCGCGCAGATCGCCGTCTGGCTCAACAACCTCGGTATCAGCGCATATGTACTCAAATATCGGCTCGGCCCCAAGTATCATTACCCCGTTGAACTTTGGGATGCCCAGCGCGCCATCCGCTACGTGCGCTCCCACGCCGCCGAATTCGGCATTCGGCCGGATCGCATCGGTATCTGGGGCTTCTCCGCCGGTGGTCATCTCGCCTCGACCGCCGCTACCCACTTTGCCCATTCAGACAACGAAGCCGATCCCATCGACCGGCAAAGCGACCGGCCCGATTTTGCAATCCTATCGTATCCCGTCATCAGCATGCTTGAGCCTTACGTCCACCTGGGGTCACGGCGTAATCTGCTCGGTGACAAACCCGACCCGGCGCTCGTGCAGCTGCTATCTAACGAACTTCAAGTCACCGCCCAAACGCCGCCTACCTTCCTGTTTCACACCACCGAAGATCAGGTTGTTCCCGTTGAAAACAGCATTGATTATTACTTGGCCCTAAGGAAAGCAGGCGTGCCCGTCGAGATGCACATCTATCAAAAAGGCCAACATGGCGTAGGGCTGGCGGTAGCGGACCCTATCCTGCGCACTTGGCCCGATCATCTGGCTGCTTGGCTGCACGTGCAGGGGTTTCGCTAGCCTAAGTGGCCGTTTCAGGTCCTTCTCTTTGACAAACCGATATTACACAAGTCTTACAGAACACCCGCAGATTTCCTGGTAGCTTGAAGACACAGAGTTATTGAAACGGACCCTCGTGCTTACAAATATTGACGCTATATTTCACAAATCAGAGCGCTTGAACTGGGCTACCACCATTGCCATGGTGGTTTTCCATGCCGGTGCCATTGCGGCTCTTTTTTTCTTCACATGGAAGCTTTTCTTCATTACAGTGTTGCTTTATTGGGCCACGACTGGATTGGGCATCAGCCTCGGCTACCATCGTCTCCATACGCACCGCTCTTTTAAGGTGCCCACTTGGCTCGATTACACTTTCGCCGTGTGTGGCGCGCTCACCCTCGAAGGCGGCCCCATTTCCTGGGTCGCTACGCACCGCATTCACCACCAGAAGTCAGATCAACAGGGCGATCCGCACTCGCCGCGCGATGGCGCTTGGTGGGCGCATGTCGGCTGGCTGATTTTCGGCGAATCTAATCATAACAATACCTCCGCCATGTCAAGGTATGCGCCCGATCTCGCTAAGCGGCCCTTCTATGTCTGGCTCAACAATTATCATTGGGTTCCGATGGTGGTCTTAGGCGCCATCCTCCTCGCCATAGGCGGATTGCCGCTGTTTCTCTGGGGCATTTTCCTGCGCGTCGTATTCGGTTTGCATGCCACTTGGCTGGTCAACTCCGCCACCCACATGTGGGGCCGCCGTCGCTTCAACACCCGCGACGATTCCCGCAACAACTGGTGGGTAGCTCTGCTCACTTTCGGCGAAGGCTGGCATAACAACCATCATGCGCATCCCACCTCGGCTCGCCACGGCCTCGCCTGGTACGAGTTTGATCCCTCATGGTTATTACTGAGAGTGTTCAGGAAATTCGGCTTGGCTACCGCTGTTCAGGTTGCTAAAATCGATCAGCCTGAGCAGGTACAGAAGGCCGCATAGCGCGCGTTACGCGCCCTGCTTCATCTTCTCAACTTGTTCCCGCAACTCCCCTAGGGCGGCTTCGCTCACCGCGCCATGCGTGCGCCAGCGAACGTCGCCCGTGCCATCTAGCAACAACACATACGCATCGTCCGATGCGGAAAAAGCCGCCGCCTTTTTGAGTTCCGCCTCGCCCTTTACGACGATTAGAAAATGTTCCTGCCTCTCCGCCGGTGTTGACCCTTTCATCGCGCGAGTAATCATCCCTCTTACAAATCGCGGCGCATCTTCGAGCACAGCAACCTGATAGACATCGAATGCTTCGCCCAGTTGCCGGCGCGCCTGGCTGTCCCATTCCTTCACCCGACTTTGTGAGTTCTTGCTGAAGCCCACAATCACCACCGCCGGGTGACCCTTCAACGAGTCCGGCAATGTCATCGGACGGCCGGCCAAACTCTCGCTCGCGGTCTTGGGCAATTGTTCGCTCCTTCCGGAAGCAAGCAAACAGAAACAACCACAAACAATCAAAAGGCAAGGCTTCAACCGCATTTCCTTCAGCCTAGCTCATGTTCGTCTTCGCGCCGGCCGCCACCAACAATCGAGCCACCTTGGCATAATCGCCCCCACCTTCAGTGCAATTCTCCGACCCATGCTCAAACCACCCCACTGGCGTCGCTTGGAATTGCCGGTCTTCAATGGTCAAACATGCGCCGTTCGCCAGAAGTAACGCAACCAGATCCGCATGGCCCTTCCAACAAGCCCAATGCAGAGCCGTTTCACCCATCGGTCCCAGCGAATCCACCGGCACACCGCAAGCTAACAGCGCCCGCACCGCCGCCGTTCGTCGATTGCTTGCCAGATCCACCAGCAATTTCTCATTCTCAGCAGACAGCACAATCGCCGGCCGGTAGGACAGCAGCGCTTCCCATTCCTTTTCATGCGCCGTCGCGAACGCGCCCACGAAACGGTCGATGGCCCCAATCTCCGTCATCGCCCCGCGCGCCGCAAACAGGGCAGCGGCCTCCGTCTGGCCGCTCTGCACAGCTAAAGCGTATGCCGTTCGTCCGTCCTTCCGTTGTGCGTCCAAATCCGCTCCGCTATCGAGCAGCGCAGCCAGAATAGCCGCACTTCGTCCGCGCCAGACGGCCCAATGCAGCGCCGTTTCACCTCGCTCGTTTCGTTCATTCGGATCGGCGCCCGCCGTCAACAGCAGTCTCAAACCTTCCTCATCTTCGCGATCCAGCATGTGCTTCAGCGCGTTTGAGCCAGTCGGCTTCGCGCCAAAGCGCAGCAGCAGTTTCAGACAGGCCAAATCTTTGTGCTCGGTTGAATGATAAAGCGATTCGCCGTCGTTCGGGTTCGCGCCCGCTTCGAGCAGCGCCAACGCAAGGGCCGGATTGTTGTTCAAACCCGTCGCCGCATACAGGCAGGAAAGACGCGGATGGTCGGGCCAGTCCTTCGAAACAAAACTACTGTTCGGATCAGCGTCATAGCGCAGCAGTACGCGCGCGGCGCCGGCCATTCCGCCCGCCAGCCTCGACGCTCCTGTTGCAAACCGAGAGAAGCAAACATACAGCAGCGGCTCCCAAGCGCGCGGCCCACCAGCCTTCGTCGCCAAGTCCGGCGCCGCCCGCAGCGCCTCTTCTATGCCGTTCGCGTCCCCAAACGTCAGCGCCACATAAAACCCGCCATGGGCGATTTTCGGATTCGCCGCCAGCATCTGCTCGGCGCCACGCAAGTCGGAGAGCACTTTTTCGATAAACGCCGCACTCAGCCGTTTTTCATCCGGCTCCGACTCAGCGATGTGAGCTCTGAAACGCGCCCAACTCGCAAAGCCGTTCTCGCGCGCGACTGTGAGTTGCGCATCGTGCAGTTTCACAAGAGCCGCATCGAAGTTCGGCAGATGGCTGGCCATTCGCGCGAGCGCGGCCGCATCGTTGCTTTTCGCTGCTGCGAGCAAAGCTTTCGCTTGCTTGCGGTAATACTCGAGATTGAGGCGGAGCGCCCCCGAATTTGCAGACATAAAAACCCTTTTCAAATCGCCCATTGTCCGCATAAAAGGCTGAAAGAAGGTTTTTGAACTACGAAAACGAAATGGCGGGAAAATCCCTTTCCGCGGACCGGCAGCGCCCACATGCGCTCGGGTCTAGGATAACAAGATGACGGGGGGCGCGCGGATTCAAATTCGCTCGGGGTGCTTAACGTTTAGCCGGCAGAACAGCAGAACAGCTAAGCTAAACGCCGTTACCCTGAACGCCTGCCATTTGCACCGAAGCTATTTGTCTCAGGACTTTCATGTAATGGCATGGGAAAACTCGCCGACGCCGTAAGCGAGATCCCCGTGGATCGCCTATCACTGCGCACATCGGCTCGTTGCAGTTTGACCGGCGCAACGCGTTGCGTCGGGGCGCTCGCTCCAGCGTGGCCGCGCACGGCGCCCCCACGGTTTAAGTTAGCGCGACAGTATCAGCGGCGCGGCCAAACTGAAATTGATGACAGTTTCCGAGGGAACCTTGACCTGCTGGCCGTGGGTGAGGAGTTGGAAACCTGCGCCCGCGCCACCGCCGGCGGCTGCGCCGATGCCAGCGCCTTTACCCCCACCGGCGAGACCGCCGATGAGCGCTCCTGCGGCAGCACCGATGCCGGTGCGAATGGCGGTTTGCTTGCCGCGCCTGGAACCTTCAGCTTCATAGGTGCTGGTGGAGACGGGCACCTCGGCGCCGTGGTAGCCGATGCTGACAAGGCGTAGTTCCAGTTCACTTTGCCCCTTAACTCGGCCAGCACCGCGAGCCGCCGCCAGCAGAACGGTAGCGGGCGCACCAACGGGAACGACAACGTGGTCGCCGGCCGTGATAGGCGCGGCCAGAGAAGCGTGGAAGGTCTGTCCCTGTTGGTTATGGGCTGTATCGATGCCATCGATCATGCGGACAGAGAGACTCGCGCCGGCAGGGATGGTAAATGGTGGCGGTGGTGGAGGCGGCGCTGGGTGATCGTGGTCATGATCATGATCATGGTCCCGTTCGCGATCTCCATCGTGCCGGGTCATCTGTTCCTGGCGAGGCGGGGGTGCGAGGTTCTGGGGCGGGATGGCGGCCTGCGGAACGGGCGGCGGTACTGCCGCGGCAGAAGCAGCCGCATTATCGACGGTGAGCTGATTGTTGACGCTCTTTATGCCGGCAGTGCTATTGGCGGCATTGGTGGCTTGCAGTGCTACATCGGAAGTGGGGACATCGCCGGTAAGAGTGACGACGCCATCGGACACGGCGACTTTGATGTTGGCGGAACGGGTGGCGTCGTTGGCGTAGAGCTTGGCTTGAATCGCTGTGGTTAAGTCTTGATCGCTTACGGCTTTAGGCCCACAAGCAATGAAGAGACAACCCAGGGCGGAGAGTAGGAATATCTTCTGAACGGGATTCATCAACATCTATTTAACACAAGAAGGGAATCGGATTCGCGGTGCCATCCGTGTCAGCACCGGAAGATACAATGAAGATTAGCGGCGAACCCCAAAATGGCAGAACAAATCAAAGAAATCAAAGTGGTGGAAAAGAGCGTGGCGGCCGAGCCGAAAGAACCGGCGCGCAACAGCATTGCGGAATGGGCCGTGACGATTCTGCTGCTGCTGTTCGGAACGACGACTCTGGTGCAGGCTTTCGTGATTCCCACCGGGTCCATGGAAGACACGTTGCTGATTGGAGATCATTTACTGGTAGACAAGCTGGCGTACGCGCCGGCGGGCAGCGTCAGCAAATATCTGCTGCCCTATGAAGAGCCGAAGCACGGCGACATTATTGTGTTCCGTTATCCGGCCGATATCACGGCGACTTTCGTAAAGCGGGTGATTGGTGTGCCGGGTGACCATCTGAAAATGATCAAGCGAGACGTGTACCGCAATGGGGTCAAGCTGAATGAGCCGTATGTCTATCACAAAGCCGACATGTACGACGAGTACCGGGATAATTTTCCGGGGCCGGTATCGCCTTTCACGCAGAACACGCCGATGGCGGCAGAGCTACAGCGCAAGATGCTGGAAGACAATGTGGTGAATGGCGAGATTGTGGTGCCGAAGGATCATTACTTTGCAATGGGCGATAACCGCGATAACTCGCTGGACAGCCGTTACTGGGGTTTCGTACCGCGGGAGAACATCATCGGCAAGCCGATTATCATTTATTGGTCGTACAAGGCCTCGACGGACGATCTGGCGGGATCGAGCATGGGTTCGCTGGTGTCGCACGCGGTGGATTTAGGGGAACATTTCTTTACGCGAACGCGCTGGAGCCGCACGTTGAGGGTGATTCGCGGATTTCCGGATGGGGATTTGCCGGCACAGGACCTGCCGTTGAATCGAGGGAATCCGAACCCTTAGAAAACCGCAGGCGGAACCGCCTGCGCCACCATGCATATCAGTATCAGTGATTTGCAGGGCAGGTCGGACAGACAAACCTATGGCAAATCACCGATACGGCCTGATCATGGCCGGCGGCCGCGGAACCCGTTTTTGGCCGCGCAGCCGCAAACGCAACGCAAAGCAGGTTTTGCGTTTTTTTGGAGAACGATCACTGATCCAGCAGACGGTGGACCGGCTGAGCGCGCTCATTCCGCCCGAGAATATTTGGGTTATTACCAACGATTATTTGCAGCAAGAAATCCGCAAGCAATTGCCGGAAGTGCCGAAGCGGCAGATTATCGCGGAGCCGGCGCAGCGGAATACGGCGCCTTGCATTGCCTTGGCGGCGCACATTCTGGCAGGGCTGGATGCCGAAGCGGTGATGGGCGTGTTTCCGGCCGACCATTTGATTCTGAAGGAAGGGCGATTCCGCAACTTTGTAAAAGCGGCGTTTAAGACGGCGGATACAAACAATGTGGTGGTGCTGGGCATTCAGCCGCGCTGGGCGGAAACGGGCTATGGGTATATCGAGTTCCCGAAGAACGTATTGCCGGGCGGGAGCACGCCGATCCCGGTCAAGAGTTTCCGCGAGAAACCCGATCCGCGAACGGCCAAGCAGTTTGTGGAGCGCGGGCACTTTTTCTGGAATGCGGGCATGTTTTTCTGGAAGGCGGCGACGGTGCTTGAATTGATGCGGCAGCACCAGCCCAAAACCGCGACACTGTTGGCGGGTTTACCCGGGGTGGACGCTAAAAGTTTCACGAAGAAATTGGCGGAGGCTTATCCGCTGTGCGAGAACATTTCGGTGGATTACGCGCTTATCGAAAAGGCGCAAGACGTGGTAGGGCTGGCGCTGGACGATATCGGCTGGAACGATGTGGGCAGTTGGGAAGCGGTATACGATCTGGCGGACAAAGATGCGAACGCCAATGCCGGGCGCGGGGAATTGATTGCGGAAAATAGCCGCGGCAATTATGTGGATGCGCAAAAGCCGGTGGCGCTGGTGGGCGTGGAGAATCTAGTGATTGTGGATACGGCGGATGCGTTGCTGGTGGCGAGCCGAAGTAGCGCGCAGGATGTGAGCAAGATTGTGAAGCGGCTGGACGCGCAGGGGCGCGAGGAGTTGCTATAGAGCGGCGGCCGCCTCTGGCTTGGCCTTTGTTGGGCGGACCTCCGGTCTGCCCAACAACTCGCGCGCTTAGGTGACGGAAAAGACTTTTTCCATTTGTTCGTGCAGGACGGCAACGGCTGGATCGCGTTGCACGACGGCGAAATAGCGACGCCAGAAATCGGCTTCTTCACGCGAGGGGGAAAGCAAGGCGCGCATGTCGGTGATCAACTGTTCAAAATCGCGTGCCGAGGCGGGCGGCTTTTTGGCAGCCAGAGTCTCGTCGATTTGAACGATAAGAGTGGTGATGGGCCGCAGCCATTGAAAAGACGGGTCGTGAATTAAGAGGTTCAGGAAGGCGGCGGGCGGGCCGATGTCTCCGTGCCTAATTTCATAGGCCGTCCGTTCGGAATCAAGCAAGGCTTTGTGCAGGTTGAGGAGGACTTCCCTCAATTCGGCGAGCTTTTGCCGTACCCGCTCCGGGCCAGCGTCGGAAGTCTCCATTCGTCTCCAGATTAGCGCGGAGATTTGAGCGACGCGTTAACGAAAGCGAACTAGCTGCGAAAGTCGAGTTTATCGTCTTGAAAGCGCGAATCCTGCCTTGTGCCCCGCGCGAAGGCGATGATGGCAACAATGACTTGGGCGGCGAGGAGAATCATCCAGAAGTTCATGCCTGGCTAAAGGCAGCTGGAATGCCGTCGGTCAAGTTATTGAAACAAAGCCATTTGTAGGGCTGACGATGCAGGCTCATACCGTTTTGGAACAGGTCTTCATGCCGGATCTGAACGTAGCGTTTCGAATTGGCCGCGCACGGGTTGACAAATAATTTAGTTTTAACTAAAATAAATCTGAACTTGTGGAGCAAGCCATTCTCAGTGCCATCGCGTCGCCGCGCCGTCGTGAAATTCTGCGTTTGGTTTGGGATGAGGAGCAGAGCGCTGGGGCGATCCACAGAGCGATGCCGGATGTTACGTTCGGCGCGGTTTCGCTGCAATTGAGAGCGCTGGAGGAGGCGGGATTAGTGGAGGCGCGCACAGAGCAGCGCCAGCGCTTTTACCGCGCACGGCGCGACAAACTGGCGCCAGTGGCAAAGATTCTCGAAGACATGTGGGCGGACGCGTTGTGGAAGCTTAAACTGGCCGCCGAGTTAGAGGAAAGCCGCCGCGGGCCCAAGCGAAAGAAGTAACAGGAGAACTTATGGCTGACTTACCGTATCATTTAGAGCGCAGCGTGGTGATTCGAGCAAAGCCCGACACCGTCTTTCAATTCTTCACGGACAGCCAACGCTGGGCGAGTTGGTGGGGCGCGGGTTCAACCATTGATGCCCAGCCGGGAGGGAAGGTTTACATACGCCATGCCAACGGGGTAGAGACAATCGGCGAAGTTCTGGAGGTGAACTCTCCAGAGAGCATCGTCTTCACTTACGGTTATGCGAGCGGGAAACCGATTGCGCCAGGAGACTCGCGCGTGACGGTGCGCCTGGCGCCCGATTCAACAGGGACCCGCGTTCATTTACGCCATGAGTTCGCGGAAGCGGGTCCGCGGGATGAGCACGTACAGGGTTGGCGTTTTCAGCTTTCCTTGTTCAGCAATGTGGTCGCAGACGAATTGTACGCGGGTGCGGCAAACATTGTCGACGAATGGTTCGCCGCGTGGATGATCGCAGATAACCAGGCGCGGGAGGATACGTTCAGCAGGATTGCGGCGTCCGATATTTGCTTCCGCGACCGCTATAGCCTGCTGGATGGTTTAGCGGATCTGACGGCGCATACCGGCGCGGCCCAGCGCTTCATGCCCGGCATCGGATTGCGCCGTAAGGGGATGGTGCGTCAGTGCCAAGGCTCGGTCCTGGCGGAGTGGATTGCGATGGATAAGGATGGCCAAGAGCGCGCGAGGGGGAGCAGCGTGTTTGAGTTTAAGGTCGACGGGAAAATTCAATCAGTCACCAGCTTCGCTAACGCTTGATAGCAGGAGGGAACACGTGATTCAGAGAGCTGTTTTCAAGCGAGCGGTTCATTGAGTTAAGAAGCAAGGCGCATAGCGACGATGGTCATATCGTCATGCTGCTCGGCGCCGTTGGCCCACTGGTCGGCGGCTTCGACCAAAGCATCGTTCACCTGCTGGACAGAGGAGTCGCGATGAGCCAGCAGCACCTCGTCGATGCGTTCTTCGTCCCAGAACTCGCCGTGGGTGTTTTTGGTTTCACTGATACCGTCTGAGATGCAGACGAGCAAGGAACCGGGCTTGACGCCCACACTTCGTTCCGAATACTTGCCGCCTTCCAGAACGCCGACCGGAAGGTTGGTTCCGACGGGCCGCTGGATTTTACCGTCCTGTGAAACGATATAAGCGGGTATGTGGCCGGCGTTGACGTAGCGGATCTCGGTGCGATCGGCGCTGATGACACCGCAAAACAAGGTGGAAAAGCGGTCATCGCTCGAGGTGCGATGTACCGCTTGGTTGAGCTCCTGAACGACATAGCGCAAGTCGTCAGAGCTGCGCGTGAGGAGGCTGCGCAGCAGAGTGTGAATGCTGGCCATCAGGACGGCGGCCGGGATACCCTTGCCGGAGACGTCGCCCAACGTGAAGGCGAAAGAGCCGTTTTCAAGCGGCAGCAGGTCGTAGTAATCGCCGCCAACCATGCGAGCGGAACGGCAGAAGCCGCTGTATTCAATGCCGGCGGACTCGCCATAAATGGGAGGGAGGAGGCGCATCTGCACGTCGCGAGCGATATCAAGTTCATGACGCAGCAAGCGGGCCATTTCAGCTTCGCTACGGAGGCGTTCGGCTTGAATGGCGGAAGCGGCGTAAGCGGCCATGAGGCGCAGCAGTTCGGCATCCTGATCGCCGAATCCGCCGGGTTTGTTCAGCACCTGCAGGGCGCCGATGACCTGGTCGCCGGCACGGAGGGGGACGCACAGGATGGAAGTGGTTTTGTAGCCGCTGGTTTCATCCACTTGCCGATGAAAGCGCGGGTCTTTGCTGAGATCGTTGGCGACAATGATTTCGTTTTGAACAATGCAGGCCCCGACCAGGCCGGTGGCTTGAGGAATGCGGACTTCGCCGATGCCGTCGGCGACCCGGGTCCAAAGCTCGCCCTTCACCTCGTCAATGAGCCAGACGCTCGAACGATCGCCATCGACCAAATCGCGGGCCAAAGCGGCGTTTAGGCCGATCAGGGCGGAGATATCCTGCTCCTTGCTGATACGGGCCGCGTGTTCGAGGATCACGCGAGTGATGTCACGCCCTGAGCCGCAGCCGTTTGCCGCCTTTTCGATTTTAGGTTCCATTCGAGAATTCAGCATGCGATGGTGAGTCGCGGAAAACCGCGAATCGTTGCATTTTCTTGCCAAACTTATAAGTACGGCAATTTTTCTGTCGGGTACAGCTCTCATTGTCTCTAAATTGCAACGAGGTTGACCAGTACTAGGGGAAATAAACGAAAGTTGCCCTTCTAGATGAAATTTCCAGCCAAAAGGCGAGGCGTTCCTGGCTAAAGCGGTACTACGAGCCTTAAACAGTACTTTCCCCACTTTTGGTCCACTATCGTCAGCAATGCTTTTCGGTTAGCATAACGATTGAAGGTTAGGCAGCTTAGTGCTGTTTTTTGTCTGGGCACTGTACCACAGGACGAGCAAGAGCCGAAGAGCAGTGTGGCCTGGATCTCACGGGAGGGTGAGGGACAATGAAAAAATTGAGTACAATTTTTACGGTAATGATCGCGGGGGTTTTTGCCCCCGCTTTTTACGCGTCATCCCTGCAAGACTGGGAATTTAACGTTAATGGGACTACTTATTTCCCAACCAAGGGATCGGGGGAAACGTTAGCGTCGATTCCCACGCTGACCCAAACGGGCTTTAATGCCACAACCGGTCTGGGAACCTATCAGATCAAGGTTACTTCGGTGGGCGCGTCTTACGCCGCAGCGTTTTTCGACATCCCCGCAAGTATCCCGTTTTACAACGAGTTTGGCGTCGTGAACGGCACGGCTGTGAGCGGTGAGACATACCAGATCGACGTTCCGGAATACGATGTTGGGACTGGGACGCCTAATCATGGCCTTGGGACGATTGTGGACAACGTAGCTAGCGAGACCTTGAGCGATACCAATTCGGTACCGGGTACCACGTCGAATTACGCGAACACTTGCGGCGCGAGTGGCGGGGGAAGTGTGACCGCTTCTTGCAACGATTTTGTGTCTTTGGCGTTAGGCTTTGGTTTCACACCGCTGAAAGCCGGCCAGACCGAGACGATTGACTTTACGCTTTCGACAACCAATCCGGGCGGCTTCAGTGTGGAAGAGATTCACCCTATTGATGGTTCAAACACGTCCGCTCTCGATGTATATCTGAGCGGATCGGCCGTTCTTGGCAACTCAGGTCCTCCGCCACCGCCGCCCTCAGGAGCTCCCGAACCCGCTTCGGCAGGTCTGGCAGCAGCGGCTGTGGGTGTGCTTGCGTTTGCCAAAATGCGGCTTTCTCGAAAGGACGGTTCCAAGTAGGCGGAATCGCCAGGAGGAAAATTCAAAATGAATAATAAAATATTTATGCGTGTAGGAGCGGCCAGCGCCGCTCTGTTCCTAGCACAAACCTTGGCCTCGGCTGCGGTTACTGTGCTCACGGTTCCAGTGGGTGCGCCAGCAACTGCGACGACCCCACATACAACTTACGCGATCAACGGCACAACTGAGGCGACGATCATCCTGGTAGCGACCGTTCCCAGCGCGGTTGGCTCGACGGATGCATTCACGTATCAGTGGAATTTCGGCGATGGAACCAGTTCCACTTCGGCGGCTGTTACCAATCCATACGATCTTTCAGTAACCCATCAATATCCGGCCAGCGCCACGACCGGAACCCAATGGACAGCGACGGTCACCGTCACCGATACTACGAACAACACTTCCGGATCGGCGAAATACTACGTGATTCAGGAACCCAACAATCTCTCGTCGCGTGTGAACGTGGCCATTGACTGGGGTTTATCGTACATGCACCGAACGATGGGGCGCAAAACGATCACAGTGGGTTCGAACACCATAAACGCGGGCGGCTGGGTCGGTGGCTGTACTCCAGTAAACGGACAAATCTACGATTGCCAGGGCTATGGTTCCATGGACGCTGAGAACGTACAAGCCTTTGAGGTCAATGGACACACGGCAAACGGGCCCGCTACCGATCCTTATACGGATGACGTTGCTCGCGGCTTGGCTGACATGACTCAATACATCGGTTCCGAAGCTGTTCAGCCGGTTACCTATACTTACAATCCGGCGACGGCCAACTATACCTGCAAGGACGGGAGTATTCCGTCGACAGCTGACCCACTTTGTGCGTCGCACGGCGGCCAATATTTTTACAATCCGGGCGCCACTTCTTGTCCGACGCCCAATTGCACCATTACCTATGACGGTAATAAGAACGGCTTGATGGCCTATAGTAATGATAACTCCGGGGAATACAGCTACACGACTTCCCCCTTCCTGGACGCTCTTGTTGCGGCCGGCACTCCCAATGCTGTAGCGGTGAGCGGCCCGGCTGGAATTTTGGGAGAAACGTACCAGAACATCATTCAGGACATCCTGGATTTTTATGGATATTCCCAATACGGCGGCGATTGCGACGTCAGCAGCGGTAACACTCGTGGCAATGGCGGCAGCTGCGCAGGTGGCGCTTGGTTGTATGGCCCCCAACAAGGCGACGATAGTTCGACCTCACAGTGGGCTGCCATCGGTTTCATTTCCGGCGAACGCGGAGCGACCCCCAGCATTCCGATCCCGGCGTCAATCACGGATTTCAACAACGTCTGGATCACCAACGCGCAAGATGTTCAGGATAAAGCGCCAACCGGAACGAACCCAACGGCTTTGGGTGACAACTACGGTGCCTACGGTTACCGTGGATCTTTTGCTTATTCGAATGCCTTGGGGCCGTTTGCCGTTACTCCATCGGGCTTGGTGCAGATGGCCATGGACGGCGTAGGTCGGACGACGAACACAGCGTTTGGCGATTCGACCACTGCTTTCGATCAACGCTGGAACAACACGGAAACGTTCTACGCGGATAATTTCTGCAACACTCCGGCCGGTAACGTGGAGACGGCGCCCCGATCCTATACCTACGGCCTGTTTTCTTTTACGAAAGCAATGCTGCTTCACGACCCGGCCTTCTCCTTGTCACCGATCCAGTACCTAAGGACGCAGACACCGAATGTATTCACCGGTAACCCGCATGTTCCGGCGAATACCATTGACTGGTATGGGGCCGTTTCGGCCGCCTCCGTCGCCGGACAGGTTCTCGATCCGACGGTATACGAGGGGCTTGATCCTTGCGACGGAATTGCACAAACGCTGATCAATCTTCAGACCAAGCCCGAGTATGGTGTGTACGACGGTCACTGGTATGGAAATAATTACTATGGTAATTCGTTCCCCTACGAAACGGCATGGTCGCTCATCATGCTGAAGCGAACCGTCTTCGTAACCTGCGTTAACAATCTGAGCGGTGCGGGTCAGGCTGCGGGTGCGGCACCGGCCAGAATCGATTTAAGCTGGAGTAACCAAGCGAATTCGACCTCGTATAAAGTTTTGCGAGGGACGGTTTCGGGAGGGCCTTACCCGACGGTGGTGGGGACGACCAGCAATACGTCGATTTCGGACACAAGCGGCCTAACAAACGGCGATACCTACTACTATGTGGTTCAGCCGATCAACGGCGGGGCCGAAGTTTGCCAGTCGAATCAGGCAACAGTTAAGGTTCCGGTACCGAGCAGCGGTAGAAAGTAGCGGGAGCCGGCCTCACGCAATAGAACGGCCCCCGGACTCGTTCCGGGGGCCGTTTTGCTTGTTATCCGAGGAAAAGCGAATCACTTTGGTCTACTTGTATCCGGGGGTATTGACGTTGAGTCCTCCCGGCTTCAGACTGATAATTGAGTTTTTATGAAATACCTTGTTTCTTTTCTGTTGAATTTCACTTTGCTTTCGGGTGCCATCGCCGCAGCCGCTGAAACGGCCAAAGAACCGGTTTATGTTTACCTGTATTCGCGCATTACGGATCAGGTGAACGCGGACATAGCGGAGGATCAGTTGCGGCGTCTTTTGCCCATGATCGAGACGTATCGCCAGCAATACACCGGCGAGCACCTAACGGCTACTGTCTTGTTCTCGGGCGCGGTGAGCGAAGCGCTGGCGCAGCGCAACAAGCAAACCCACATTGTAGATTTTGTTAAGGATTACATACGGCGCGGGGTGATTGAGGCCGGTTACGACGGCTGGGATGAACCGACTTATGATAGCCGCCCGATGGTGGATTTCACGCGTGATACGACCTCACAGGACCGCTGGGTATTGCGCAAGACCGCCGAAGAGAAGTTTCTGACGGAAGGTCGAAACCCGGTTACCGGCACCCCCGAGGCGGGAATGGCGGGTGGATTGAAGGAGATGCAGGCCGTTTTCGGCGAGGCTGCCTGTATCACAGGATTGACGCCGCTGATGAAGACGGGTCCGGGCGTAACGTTTGGCCGAGCCGCGAGTAAGGCTAAAGAGCCCATCGCCACGCCGGTACCAACGATCTCCTTTCTTTCCGGCTTGGTGCCTGAAGTAGGCGGCGATACGGAAGCGGTCATCGCCATGCGCCGCTATAACACGCAAGCGATCATGTTTGGAATCGCCGACGACAATCCGGCGAGTCTCCCCGGTTTTGCCATGGCACGCGGGCATTTTAGCAGTATGATCAGCCCCGTTCCCGATACGGCGCCCGAAGTTTATTGGCAGGATTATGTTTTGCGGTCGTCGGAAAGCAGCACCCCAGATGCTCACTTGATCCGTGCGTATGAGGCGCTGCAGGGGACCAAAGACAGCTTTGAGAAGCTGGACCGCTCTAAGGTTCACGTGATCCATGTGCAACTCGCGTCGGAGATGAATTATTTGCAGCCGGAATTCTCGAAAGGCGCAAATTATCCACCGCTGAAGTACGCTTACGATCATCCGCAAGATCCTAAATTACCTGCCGCCGCCTGGCGCGCCAAGAGCGATGTCGATGCGGCCTATGCGAATGAGAATGCGACCCTCAAATGGCTGGCTGACGCTTTCTTGCCACGGAATCCCGGCAGCCGGTTCGTATCGAGCAGCGATTTGCAGCGATCGACACCGCCGAGCACGGGCTTTTCTGTGTCTACAGCCGCCTTGCAAAGTTCGCTTGCGGAATTCTTAAAGACCTGGGGCAACGATACATATGCTCCGGCGATCTTTGCGGCCGACGGTCATTACTTGTCGAAGGCTGAAATGTTTCAGGTTATGAGCGACGCGCTGGCGGAGTTTCATCGCACGGGCAAGATACCGGATTCGGTCAAGGTGGATGAAGTTTATGGCCCGGTCCGTGTGCTGACGGGACACGGGCCGAACGAGGGCGTAGTTTCGGTGGCGGAGGTAGCTCGGCTGTGCGCCGAAATCGCACCCGGACTGCACGACAAGAGTGAGGGGCCACTGCCGAAGAACAGCATTCCCGTTAGCATTACTGTTGAGGGAGCTATGCTGAATCCGGCGCAGTTTCTCAGGCTTATGGCGCAAGCGCTGGTGAACCCGGTGCCGGAAGCAAAGCTCAATATCAGGATGTGCTACGAGAATACCGGACTTGGTGAGTTAATTCCGAAATCGAGACCGGGCCGTGATAACGGGTTTGTCTGGACGTTGAAACCTGCGCCGCTGGGAAAACTGCTGTAAAAGGACAGGGAAAAAGGGAACGGTCTAGAAGTTCGCAATGCCCGCCAGAACCAGCGTTGAAGAGCCGAAACAGACTGCCGTCCTGCTAGCTGGTCGGGGGCCAAGCAGCGCGCAACGTTTGGCGCCGCTATGGCTGATTTCCGTTCCCATCCTGCTCTTTGTTTTGTTGTCATTCAGCGCTCCCCGCATTAGCGATACGCCGCGTTTGCAGGAATCGTTTTGGGGGGCGGCGGGAGGATTGCTCCTGTTCTTGTGTTTACTGGTTTGGCGGGCGGCTAAATCAGGACGGACACTTAAGTACGAGGTAGTTCTCAACAAAGTGCATTATGTGCAGTTGATGATGCACATTTGCGTCTACAGCTACTGGGGTTGGTACTGGCGCGAGGTCTATCACTATGTGCCGCTGCTTGCCGGGCAAATCGCCTTTGCCTACGCGCTCGATATGCTGGTTTGCTGGTCAAGGCGTGAGAAATGGATTCTGGGCTTCGGGCCGTTCCCCATCATTCTCAGCACCAACTTATTTCTGTGGTTCAAAGACGACTGGTTCTACCTGCAATTCGCCATGATTGCCACCGGCGTGCTCGGCAAAGAATTCATCCGGTGGAAACGCGAGGGCCGGCTCACTCATATCTTCAATCCGTCGGCCTTGGCCCTATTCATTTTCTCGGTGGCGTTGATAGCCACGAAGAACACCAGCCTGACCTGGGGCGTGGAAATCGCCGATACTTTGCACCGGCCGCCCCACATCTATTTGGAAATTTTCCTGTTGGGGCTGGTCGTACAAAGTTTGTTCCAGGTGACATTGGTCACGCTGTGGTCAGCGGTAGCGCTGTGTGTATTGAACCTTGGGTACACAAGAATGACCGGGGACTACAACTTCGTGGATTCGAACATCCCGGTTTCAGTTTTTCTGGGACTTCATCTCCTGGTTACCGACCCGGCGACCTCGCCACGCAAGAGCTTCGGAAAAATTCTGTTCGGCTTAATGTATGGAGCGGGCGTTTTCGGAATGTACCGGTTTCTGAATTTAATAGGCGCGCCGGAGTTTTACGATAAGCTGCTGTGCGTGCCGGCGCTGAATTTGACGGTGCGGGCGCTGGACCGGGCTAGTGATGCGCTAGCTGAGCGGTTCCGAGCGAACTTTTCGTGGCGAGCCTTGAGCCCGCGAAAAGCCAATTTCGCCTGGATGGCGGTGTGGGCTGCGTTATTCGCCACCATGACGGCATCGGGCTTCCTGAGCAAAGGTATGGATCATCCTGGGGGCAATCCGGCGCACTGGCGTCAAGCCTGCCAAGAAGGGCGCTGGAACGCCTGCAAGACTTGGGTGCGAACTCTTGACGTGGACTGCCAAGACGGTTCGGGCGCCGGCTGCCTCACGCTGGGGAAGGTACTGAACGAGGGTCGAGTGGTGCCACGCGACGCCGCTATGGCCGGCGTGAGCTTCGGCGAAGCCTGCGATCTCGGCGTGGCCGAAGGATGCGCCCAGCTGATCGATTTCGTTCGCGGCGACGGCAGGAATGCCTTCCTAAAAGCCTGCGACCGGGGAAATGGGAAGAGTTGCTTCATCTTTGGCTCGCTGCTGAGCGGTGGTAACGGCGTGAGCAAAGACGACGGTTTGGCTTTCAGCATGTTCCGCAAATCGTGCGAGGACGGCTGGTGGCGCGGCTGCGGGCGGCTGGGCGTCAGTTATCTAGTGGGCCAGGGAACCGCGGCGGACCCGGAGAAAGCAATGGATAACTTCGAAAAGGGCTGCCGGGGACGGAACGCGGCCAGTTGTTTTGAAGCGGCTAAGCTCTACCATGAGGGAATTTATGGCGTCACCGATCAAGAGCTGGCTCAGCAGCGGCTCAAGCAGGCTTGCGACTTAGGGCTGAAGACAGCCTGCCACCCCTAGAGGCGAACCGATGGCAACAGAACCGCTGATTGTCGGAACACCGAAGCGCGCACCCGCCCGAAGCCGGAATGAATCTGGCGGCGGCAAGCCTGTTGATAGGTTGTGGCTGATCGCCGTTCCGATTCTGCTTCTCTGCCTGCTGGCGCTGACCGTTCCCCGCATTAACGATCACGCGCGGCTGGCCGCCTGCGTCTATGGCGCCGCAGCCAGCCTGCTCATCTTCTTCTTTTTCTTGCGTAGGAGCGCGGCGCGTGCGGGACGTACGCTCGGCTGCGAAGTCGTCCTCAACAGGGTGCATTATGTTCAGCTCACAATGCAATCCTGCGTCTATGCGTACTGGGGATGGTATGCGCGGGACGTCTACCACTTCATACCGCTGATTTTCGCGCAAATCGTCTTCGCCTATGGGCTGGACATGCTGGTGTGTTGGTCACGCCGCGACAACTGGATTCTTGGTTTTGGCCCGGTTCCTATCATTTTAAGCACCAACCTGTTTCTGTGGTTCAAGGACGATTGGTTTTTCCTGCAGTTCCTGATGATCGCCACTGGCGTGTTGGGCAAGGAGTTTATTCGCTGGCGGCGCGAGGGTCGGCTGACCCACATCTTCAATCCTTCGGCGATTGCACTGTTTGTCTTCTCGATCGTCCTGCTCGCAACCCAGACGACGGGCATCACCCGAGGAGAATGGATCGCCTCTACCCTCCATAATCCCCCGCACATTTATCTGGAAATCTTTCTGCTGGGTTTGGTGGCGCAGAGTCTCTTCCGTGTCACTCTGGTCACTCTTTGGTCAGCCATAGCTCTGTATGTGCTGAACATTTCCTATACCGGGATGACCGGTGATTACAACTTTCTCGATTCGAACATACCGGTTTCGGTTTTTCTCGGGTTGCATTTGCTGGTGACCGACCCGGCCACTTCGCCGCGGAAAAGCCTGGGCAAGATTATTTTTGGAGCTTCGTACGGTGCTTGCGTCTTTGGGCTGTGCGCACTTTTGGGGGCAGCCGGCGCGCCTCAGTTCTACGATAAGCTGCTGTGCGTGCCGCTGCTCAATTTAACGGTTCGCAGGCTGGACCGGTTCAGCGAAGCCGCCGCAGTGCGACTCCGATCCATGTTTTCATTCCGCGCATGGAGCCCGGAGCGAGCTAATTTTGCCTGGATGGCGGTTTGGGCTGCCTTCTTCGCATTCATGATGGGGAGTGGTTTCTTGAGCAAAGGCGAAGACCATCCCGGCGGCAATCTCGCCCATTGGCAGCAAGCGTGTCAGGAAGGGCGTTGGAACGGCTGCAAAACATGGGTGCGGGTACTGAACCTGACGTGTCAAGAGGACTCGCGCACCAGTTGCTTTACGCTCGGGCAGGTGCTAAATGAGGGGCGATTGGCGCCCCGTAATGCGGCTAAGGCGGGTGTCAGCTTCGCGCACGCCTGCGACCTTGGTCTTACCCAGGCCTGTTCCAGTTTGATTGTGTTTGCGCACGAAAACGGCAAGAGTCCATTTCTGGACGCGTGCAACGGCGGCGACGGAGCGAACTGCTTCGTTCTGGGGTCGCTCGCGCTTACCGGTAATGGCGTTCCCAAGGATGAAGGGCTTGCCTTCCGAATGTTTGGCAAATCGTGTGAGAACGGCTGGTGGCGCGGCTGTGGGCAGTTGGGCGTGAGCTATCTAACGGGTCAAGGCACCTCAATCAACCCCGCGAAGGCCATGGAGAATTTCGAGAAAGGTTGCCGGGGCCGGAACGCGGCAAGCTGCCTGGCTGCGGCCAATCTCTATCACCAGGGAGTCGGGACTGCTACAGATCAAGCGCTCGCCGAGGAGCGGTTGAAAGAAGCGTGCGACCTGGGACTGAAAAGGGCCTGCCGGTAGGCGGTTGGACGGCTTCTAGCGGTTATATGCTCTTGGAGCGGTCCAAGGATACTGGTACCGTACTCCCTCTGGCGCGCTGAGTGAAATCACCGATTACATGCTATGTTTGGACAGTAATTGATCCTTTCGCCTGACGGTGCAAAGGCGAAAATCCTGTATGAATTTCCAGAAAATAAATATATTGCGGGCTGCCCTTGTGTCTCTTTTCGTTGCTTTGTTGGCAAGCGCGCAAGTAAATACCGGAGCAGTGTCGGGATATCTTCTCGATCCGTCCGGCAGAGCGATTCCGAACGCGACGGTAGTGTTGGAAAGCAAGACGCAGGCGCTGACGCGGACGACAAAAACGGATAATGGCGGTCTCTACGACTTCGACGGCCTGGCGCCGGCCGATTACCGGCTGAGTGTCAGCATAAAGGGCTTTGCCCCGCTGAAAGTGGAACCGGTGCATGTAGAAGTGGATCAGCGCGTGCATTTCAACCTGGAGACGACTTTGGCCACGCGCGGCGAGCGGATTGTGGTGGATGCCCGCACGCCCGAACTGAGCGCGGAAACGAGCGAAATCGGAGGAGTGGTCAGTCAGCAACTGATTAACGATTTGCCCTTGAATGAGCGGGACTTTCTGCAACTGGCGTTCTTGTTGCCGGGCATTGCGCCGCCGGTAGAGGGTTCGCAGCTTTCTACGCGCGGAACATTCGCGATGCACGCCAATGGAGGGCGCGAAGAGGACAATAACTTTCTGCTGGACGGCCTGGATAACAACGATTCGGACACCCGGGGCTACACTCTACAGCCATCGGTGGATTCGATTCAGGAATTTAAAATTTCCACCAGCACCTATAGCGCTGAGTACGGAACGGGTTCAGCCGGGCAAGTCAATATCATCACGCGGAGTGGCAGCAACCAATTCCACGGAACGCTTTACGATTACTTGCGCAATCGCGATCTGGATGCCCGCAATTATTTCGACGGAAGTGAAAAGCCGCAATTTATTAGGAATCAGTTCGGCGGCGGGTTGGGAGGTCCGGTGATTCGGAACTCCACATTTTTTTACGCCAATTACGAGGGCCTGCAGCAGAACCAGGGCTTGACGCAACTGGGAACGGTACCGACGCTGGCCGTCAGGGGTGGGGATCTTTCTTCCGTGGGCGGGGCAAACGATCCGTTCACCGGACTGCCATTTCCCAACGGTATTATTCCGGCATCGCGGATTTCGCCCTACGCGGCGGACGTTTTGGCACTCTTCCCCCAGCCGAATCTGCCCGGGAGCTCAGGAAACTATCTTTCCAACCCGATTGGCACTGACCGGCAAAACGAAGGAAGCGTTCGCATAGACCGCCAGTTATCGGATTCATCGCAAGTGACTTTGCGCTACACCTATGGGCGGCGCGATCTGTTCGAGCCCTTCGCCGAGAATCAAACGGAACTGCCCGGCTTTGGCGATTATGTCTTTGATCGCGGGCATAATGCCTTGATTAACTACGAAAAGACCTTCAGCTCGCGCACCATGAATTCCGCGATTGTGGGATTCGACCGCACAATTCGTCAGGTTTTCGCACAAAACTATCAGGTGGATGTGAATCAACTGTGGGGCGTCAACTACCTGCCGACCGTGTCGCGAGACTTCGGATACCCTGGCATTTCGGTGAGCGGCTATTCGCGAGTTGGAGATGTAGCTACCTTGCCGATAGACCGTGCCGACAACACGTATCAGGTGGGAGACAACCTTACCTTGGTTCGGGGAGCGCAAAGCATCAAGATTGGCGGTGGGCTGCGCGATCTGCAACTCAACGGCTACATCGAGGTTTATGCGCGCGGTCAGGTTGATTTTACGGGTGCCCTCTCAGGCTCTGGTATAGGCGATCTTCTGCTGGGATTACCCACACTGGGGATTCAGTCTCATTACACCGGCCCGCAAACTTTGCGTTCAAAATCATGGAGCGGATACATCCAAGACGATTGGAAAGTGACGCGAAATCTGACTCTGAACGTTGGGCTTCGCTACGAATACGACACGCCTCCGACCGATCCTACGAATCGCATGGCTACCTTCGATTTCCAAACCGGCACCACGGTGCAGGTGGGTACAGATGGCATTCCGCGCTCGGGCGTCGAGTCGCAAAAAGGTGGGTTTCAACCGCGTGTGGGATTCGCCTGGTCTCCCTCGGAGCACACGGTGCTGCGCGGCGGCTATGGCACCTACTATGACTCAGGCATGTTTGTAGTGAATTCGTCTCTCTATTACAATCCGCCCTTCTTCACGACCTCTGTCTTCTTCCCCAGCGCGACGTCTCTGATCACCCTGGCCAATCCCTTTGCAACCTCGAATGGCTTCATTCCGCCCGCCGCGCTGAGCTTCGTTGACCCGAGCTTCAAACCCGCCTACGCGCAGGATTGGAACTTCAACATACAACACGATGTCTCGAAAGTGGGTGTTTTCAGTGTTGCCTATGCGGGCTCGAAAGGAACGCACCTGCCGCGTTCTCTCGATATCAACCAGCCGTTTCCGGGAGCGACCCCGATTGCATCGCGTGCGCCTTATCCCTCCTACAGCAACATTTTGATGACGGAAAGCGGCGGCAATTCCGAATATGAGTCTTTGCAGGTTTCCTTCAACCGGCAAATGGCCAAGCACCTTACGATGATTGCGGCATACACGTGGTCAAAATCCATTGATGACACATCCGCCTTCTTACCTACGAGCACGGACCAAAACTTTCCCCAAGACAGCCACAATTACGCCCTGGAGAGAGGGCTTTCGAGCTATGACATGCCCAATCGGGCCACCATCGCTTTTGTGTATCAAATCCCGGGATTCAACCGCTGGACGCGCAATTTCCAAGCGAGCAGTATCATTACGGCGGAATCGGGCCAGCCTTTTACTCCCACGCTTTCATACGACAACAGCAATACGGGAAATACGGGAGGGAGCTTTGGGGAAGATCGGCCGAACGTGCTGCATAGTCCGGCACTGGCCAACCCCAGCCCACAGGAATGGTTCGACACTTCCGCCTTTGCCATTCCGGCGCCGTACACGTGGGGCGATGCCGGACGCAACATTTTGCGCGGTCCCGGTTTGTCCACTGTCGACTTTTCGTTGCGCCGGAGCTTTCTCCTTCGTGAAGGCATGCAGTTAGTGGCCGAGGCGCAATCGTTCAATATGTTGAACCGTGCGAATTTCAATCAGCCGGATGCGGTAGTGGATCAAACTCTGACATTCGGGAAGATCTTTTCGGCGAAGGATCCACGCCAGATTCAATTTGTGTTGCGGCTGAGATTTTAGTCAGCTCCGCTCGAGCGATTCGATCAGGCGTATCGTCTCCCAGCGGCGGCGCATCTTAGCTAGATCGATATCTTTGTTCAGAAGCGTGCGGAAAGCGGCCAGGTATTCGGCAGCGGCGTCGGACCAGCGTCGAGTGTGTGGGCTTGCCGGATTAGGGGGCTCATTCCAAACTCTTTGGACGGCGTTTTTCAACTCATCGAGCGAAGAGATGCGATATAGGTTTGGGTCGCTGGTTCTGGAGGCTATTTCACGGTTGACGGCTGTATCGAGCACAATGACCGGCTTACCAAGGGCCAGCGCGTCGGCTACCGGCAATCCATAGCCCTCGTAGTAGCTTGGGTAAACGACGATTTTTGCTTCCGCGAACACATCATGCATGAAGCGACGGCTTAACTGACCACTGGACAGCCGATCCCCACCCACAACAACCAGCGGCCAATCGTCTCCCAAGCACCGCACGGCCTCCGGCAATCCTTTATGAGCCCGCGCATTACCGATCATCAGGATGTGTTTGCCCGCCGCTGTCTCGCTGGCGAGAGCATGGGCGTGGCTTCCGTGATAGATGACCTGCATGGGGGCATCGGAGCCGTAATAGGCCGCAAAGTCCGAACGACTGAACTCACTTATAGTAAAAACCTGGTCGGACAATTCAACGGTTCTCTGGAAAAGCGGTGGGAGACGTGCGTTGCCGATATAGTCGCAGCGAAGAGCAATCATATCCTGCAGCGTAAACGCGACCCGCGGTGCCAGCCGGGTCATGCGAGCGAATTCATGCCAACGAAAAATTTGGCTGGGCTTGTAGATTAAGTCGAAGAGCATAGGCGAACTCGTTTGTTCGTCATGCAGGCGGTAACCGCATAGTTCATTTAGAAAGAATGCCTGATCAGCTCCAGCACCGACGTAGATGTCGTATTCCTCCTTCGCCAGCGGCTCAATCTCTCTGAGCAAGTTCAGGGCGAAATCCGACGTGCCGGAATGCTGCGGGGGCAGATGATAAAGGTCATAGAGAATTCGTGGACGATGCGCTGAGTAAAGGCTCGCAAAATTCTCAAGCGGATCCATCTGAAATCTACGGTAGTCGGAGATCTTACGTTCGCACTCCGGAGAGAGTTTCGCGCTGTTGGAGGATTTCTCATTCAAGACATAGGCCCAATTCGCCGCCACCGTCGAATAGCCGAAGCGATTGATCCGGGCTATGAACTCGTTCACTGCATCTAGGTTGGGGGTGATCTCAAAGAGACCAAATCGTTCCAACACTTCACCCTTGATCAGCACGCAAAAGTCTGCAACCGCTGGGACAAGGTGGTAGCGGGGTAAATCGGCATGCAGCTTTGTCCATAAATGATGGGACTCAGAGGGAGGCAGATCCTCGGCCGCTGGAAACGAAAGAAACCCTGAGCCGTTGCTTCTCGGAGCTACCACGGCATGCCTCTCGTGTAAGTGAAGGACAGCTTGCATCTCTTCGAGGAAGCCGGCGGTCACTCGGGTATGTGGATTTAGCAAGAGAAGGTCGTTCCCAGGCCGCCATGCGGCGTCCGCACTGCCGGACGGTCCGTAGTCCAATATCGACACAGAACAATCTTTTGGCAGGTACTCCGCAAGACGGCGCAGGCACAGGTCAAGATCCTGGGTAGCCCCGCCAACCGGCACGAAAATCTGCGTTTTCAACTCCTCCCCTTGTTCGCATTCAGCAAATCGCGGAGCGGGCGAGTCCAGCGCCAGGAGCGGGATGTCTCAAGAGATCTGCGGATGGCCTGTTCCGTCGCAAAGCTGTTGCGTAGAGACTCGGCCTCGATTTGGAGGGATTCCAGATCCGCTCGCAGCTCTTTTTGCACCCGGGCATACTCCGACAGAGTGTGTTCCGCTCTAGCAAGCTCATTGCGCAGATAGACGCGTTCGGCTTCGCATTGGCGAAGTTGAGCGGCCGTTAGCTGGCGCCCGCCCTGCGAAGCCATCAGCTCAGCGCGCAACGCCGTCGAATCTTCGTGTGAGGGCAATTAAAAAACTCCCCTGACAGCCTGACTGAGATCTTCAAACGCTAATAGGTTAGGGTTCAAACAAACACCGCTATGAGTCTGCAACCTGACCGGATCGACAGGAACGACGGGGCTTGTCCGATGGAAGCTTGCGACAGCGAAGGGAGTGACGATAACGCGCAACCCGTCGCGATGTGCGCTGGCGACCAGCCTGTGAACTAACGGGAGCATCTGGCCTGCGGATACGGCACTCAGTCCGCCAACGGCGAGTAAATTCTCGCGGCGAGTGGCAAAAAAAAGGTCGGAAATCATCTCTACCGATCTTACGGCGTTCATGAGCCCAAGATGAGCCACTTGAGAGAACTCGAAGCCGGCGTAGGGATCGACTAGATGGCCCTCCTTTGAATAAACGAAACCGCTGTGCAGTACTCGCCTTGCGACATCAACCGAGAGGCCCGTCACTACACCGCCTTCTTTGCGCAGCGCTTGGGCGACAAGCTCTTCAAAGAATAGATGATTGAGCGACTCGAGCGGGTAATTGATAAAAATGAATATGTCCGCGGAGATGTCGTTCAGGGTTAGTAATGGAGACGGCGACGCATCGTGGACAGGGTAGATGGCGCAGTCTTTCACCGCATAGAGCGAAATCTCCCGTCCGCGATTCAAGCAAGTACCTATCGTTTTGATTTGAAAAACACCGTCTTCCTGAAGAACAAAAACGGCCACGCTCGCCGTCTGAGGAGGCTCTTGCTTCAAACGGAACGAGTCTGGTGAAATGCCCGGCTCGACAACAACCATCTTGCCGGTGCGCGTCACGTGATCCATGAGAGCTCTGGCAGACATCTTGCGCACAAGTTTTCTGGCAGTGTTCGAAGGGTTGGCTGGCGCTGGCTCCCCGCGGCGATGATAGAGCGGCTTCGGCACGTGTTGAAAGGCACCGGGTCCCGCGTGATCGAGCAAACGCATCAAAAGATCCCACTCCTGGGCACCTTGGTACTCAGAACGGAAGCCGCCCAGTTTCAGCACGGTCGTGCGCTTGAGGGCCGCTAAGCGCCCAAGGTAATTGGAGGCCAAAAGCATATCCGGATCCATGTTCGCCTTGAAGACGGGGTTGCTGCGCGAGCCGTAAGTGTCGATCGTATCCTCGTCGGAATAGAGCGCTTCGCACGCGTTCTGTTGGTTGAGAAAACGAACTACTTCCATTAGGGCGCACGGATGTAACTCGTCGTGTTGATCGAGCGTGATGATGAAATCGCCCCGTGCGTTATTCAGCGCGAGATTCTGTGCTTCCGCAGCGGTGGTAACGTGTTCAGGGCTGGACGCAAGCGTGATTCGATCGTTGGAAGCCGCCAGCCGCTGGAGCTGTTCTTTTGAAGTGAGATCAGACGAATAGTCGGAGATGCAGAGTTGCCAGTGGGCGTACTTCTGCCGAAGAACCGACTGGATACATTGCTCCAGGAAGAAAGAGTCCGCGTTGGACGCCGCTAAGAGAACCGACACCATTGGGCGGTAAGGGAGAGCCGATAGCCGGTCATAAACCTCGTTTTCGGGCCAAAACAGCGAGGCTTCGCGGCAAATCAGCCAAGCTTCGTAGCTATCGATGGTGGCTTCAGGGCCGGTTGTGGCAGACACAAGCGGGGCGTTCAACTCGGCCAAAACCACTGTGCGCGATTTACTCTGCGCTACCAGTTTGATCAGCGGATTGCGCTTTGGCCCCCGAAATCTAATGAAAAACCCACAATTGATCAGGTCAGGATCATTGAGGTGAAGGGCAACATCGGGGCGAGGAATGCCGTACACGGCGGGTATAAACGAACCCTCGACGAGGACACCTAGAACACTGTGAGGGTCGAAAACCGTGGGAGTGGCAACGAACCAACCTCGCAGAGATGATTCCCAGAGATTGATCTGGACCAGACTTTTTGTGTCCAAGGCGAACAATGTCTCATGGCCGGGTCGATTCGAGGTTAAGATCGGCATGGCCTAGGCTGACCGCTCATTCCACCAAGGCAGGTCAACAGCTGACGAAGCCGGTAGGGCAGGCATTCAGCCTGCCGGGAGCTTTGCCACAGGCTAGACGTCAGCACTAACGGTGGATGGTTTTGGCGAATCAAGAGACACCCCGAGATTGCGGCAGTCAGCCTCAACCATCTCGCGCACGAGATCGAGAAAATCTGTTTTATGCAACCAGCCCAGAGCCTGCCGGGCCTTGGAAGCATCACCGAGGAGAATGTTGACTTCAGCCGGTCGGAAAAGATCGGGATCGGTGACGACGTAGTTGCGGTAATCCAGATTTGCCAGCGAGAAAGCCGTTTCGACAAACTCCCGCACGGTATGAGTTGTGCCAGTGGCGATGACATAGTCGTCCGGTTCGGGTTGTTGCATCATCAGCCACATCGCTTGTACATATTCGCGGGCATGTCCCCAATCGCGCTTCGCGTCGAGATTGCCTAATTTGAGACTCTTGGCTTTGCCCGCCAAGATGCGGGCGACCCCCGAGGTAATCTTGCGCGTGACAAATTCGAAACCCCGGCGGGACGACTCATGGTTGAAAAGAATGCCGCTGCTGGCATGCATCCCATACGCTTCGCGATAGTTTCGCGTTAATTCGAAACCGCACACCTTGCTGATGCCATAACTGGAGCGGGGATGAAAGGGGGTGCGCTCCGTCTGCGGTACTTCTTCCGCTTTGCCGAACATTTCGCTGGAACCAGCGAAATAAAAGCGGCAATGCGGCGCGGCGTTCTTGACGGCCGCCAGCAGAAAGTGAGTGCCGTTGATATTAGCGTTTAGCGTGGAGAATTCATCATCGAATGAGTAGCTGACGAAGCTTTGCGCGGCCAAGTGGTAGCATTCATGAGGAACAACTGCAGCGACGGCCTGGTAGATACTGGCGTAGCTTTCCAGAGACGCGGCATGCAGCTTAATGCGATCACGCACCGAACCAAGGCGTGCCAGCCGGTGCTCCGGGTCTTCCAGCGCCACGCGGCGAACAATGCCGTGCACTTCGTATCCCTTGGCAATCAGCAATTCGGCCAGATAGGAACCGTCCTGACCGGTGATTCCCGTAATTAATGCTCTACGACTCATCAACGGCATATTATCATGTTGACGGCAAGCGGCGGGTGCTTTTGAATGGACGCGCCTCCTAACAGAATGAAACCATATCGTGCTTTTGGGGCCAGCGGGAGCAGCCTGCCGAGACTCATGGGCCCGCAGCCAACCTATGGCGATGAAAACCTCCAGCTTTCCATCGCCCCGCTCAGTGCGTCGCGTCGCGTTCTGCTAGAATCCTGATATTGCCAGGAAGGTTCCGCCAATGAAGGTCGTGATTCTCTGCGGAGGGCTAGGCAGTCGGTTGCGAGAAGAAACGGAGTTTCGCCCGAAGCCGATGCTGGAAGTGGGTGGCCGCCCCATCCTCTGGCACATAATGAAGACTTATGCCCGCTACGGCCACCGCGATTTCGTCGTCTGCCTGGGCTACAAAGGCTCCGTCATTAAGGAGTATTTCCTCAACTACGAAGCGATGAATAACGATTTCACCGTGCGTCTCGGCGATCAGTCCCAGATCGTTTACCATGGCGGTCATACCGAGCAGGATTTCCGGGTAACACTCGTCGATACCGGCCTCGAGTGTATGACCGGCGGGCGAGTCAAGAAAGTGGAAAAGCACATTGAAGGCGAAACGTTCCTTCTAACATACGGTGACGGTGTGTCCGATGTGGATATCTCCAAACTGATTGCCTTTCATACCTCGCACGGCAAGATGGCGACGGTTACGTCTGTGACGCCTTTTTCGCGCTTCGGTATTCTCGAAATTGACGGCCATCAAGTGATCCGGTTTGCGGAAAAGCCAAAGGCCGAAGGGTGGGCCAGCGCTGGCTATTTCGTCTTGAATCGCAAGGTTTTTGATTATCTAGGGGGCGACGATTGCGTGTTTGAGCGAGAACCGCTCGAGCGTCTAGCGTCGCAGGGGCAGTTGATGGCTTATCCACACAGCGGGTTCTTTTACGCCATGGACACCTACCGCGAATACCAGCACCTGAATGATCTTTGGAATCGCGGCGCTGCTCCATGGAAGGTTTGGGAGTGACGGCGGGTTTTTGGACCGACCGTTCTGTTCTCATTACGGGAGCCACAGGGTTGGTCGGCTCTTGTCTAACACGGCTCCTGGTGGCCTCTAGCGCCGATGTTGTTTGTCTGATGCGTGATTGGGTTCCGCAGAGCGAACTGGTTCGTGCCCACCACATTGAAGACGTCAAGGTCGTCAGGGGCGACGTGCGCGATCGGGAAGTGCTTGAGCGTACCCTCGGCGAGTATGAAGTGGAGATAGTGATCCACCTCGCGGCCCAAACGATTGTTGGTATCGCTAACCGCAACCCGATCTCCACTTTCGAGACAAACATCCAGGGCACCTGGAACTTGCTGGAGGCATGCCGGCGTTCGCCGGCGCTAAAGGCGATTGTCATAGCCTCCTCTGACAAGGCGTATGGCGACCAAGAGGTTCTACCCTATTGCGAAGACACACCCCTGGCTGGGCGCCATCCGTATGATGTAAGCAAGTCCTGCGCCGATCTGATTGCCAGCGCATACGCAAAGTCCTACGGGCTGCCGGTGGTTATTACCCGCTGTGGCAATTTCTACGGTGGCGGCGATCTCAACTGGAACCGCATCGTTGCCGGAACGATCCGCTCTTTAATTCGCGGTCAAGCTCCGATCATTCGTTCCGACGGGCTGTCAGTCCGCGACTACTTCTACGTGGAGGACGGGGCAGCCGCCTATGCCTTGTTGGCCGAGCGACTCATTGAAAACCCGGCGCTGCGCGGGCAAGCTTTCAACTTCTCTAACGAAATTCAGATCACCGTATTGGACTTAGTCGAGCGCATTTCCAAGCTGATGGGTAAATCCATCGACCCGGTGGTGCTGAACGAGGCGACGAACGAGATTCGCCACCAATATCTGAGCGCCGAAAAGGCGCGCCGCATGCTTGGCTGGTCTCCCCTGTTTACCCTTGACGAAGGGCTGCAGGCTACCGTCAAATGGTACAAAGGGTTCTTGCAGAATGAACGCTGAAGCTGACGAGATTCGCGCACAAATCCTTGACTTGGTGGGAAAGTATCAGGCACTCGCCTTTGCACGGGCGCCTTTTGAAAAGGGTAAGACGCCGATCCCTTTCGCTGGCCGGGTGTTTGACGCTGAAGAATTGAAGCTGCTGGTAGACTCTTCGCTCGACTTTTGGCTCACCAGCGGCCGCTTCGCGGAGACATTCGAGAGAAGCTTCGCGCGCTTCATGGGCCTGCGCTCGGCAATTTTGGTCAATTCGGGCTCTTCCGCCAATCTGCTCGCACTCACATGCCTCACCTCCCCGAAACTCGGTGAGCGGCGGATCACACCCGGGGATGAGGTGATCACGGTCGCCACCGGCTTTCCCACTACCGTGAATCCAATCATCCAAAATGGCTTGGTACCCGTATTCGTGGACGTGCTGGTGCCCACCTACAACATAGACCCCAGCATGCTCGAGGCCGCGCTCTCTTCAAAGACGCGGGCCATTATGGTGGCTCATACACTCGGTAACCCCTTTGACCTGGATGCGGTCACAAGTTTCGCGAAAAAACACGACCTCTGGCTCATTGAGGACACCTGCGATGCCTTGGGCGCCACCTATCGAGGGCAAAAGGTGGGTACCTATGGCGATCTCGCCACTGTCAGTTTTTATCCCGCTCACCACATGACGATGGGTGAGGGTGGCGCGGTACTCACCGACAAGCCGCTGCTGAAAACCCTAGTCGAGTCCTTTCGCGATTGGGGCCGCGATTGCTGGTGCGAACCCGGCAAGGATAATACCTGCGGTAAGCGCTTCGGTTGGCAGTTGGGTGAATTGCCCTGCGGTTACGACCACAAATACACTTACTCCCACATCGGTTACAATCTGAAACTCACCGACATGCAAGCCGCCGTGGGCGTGGCGCAACTTGAGAAGCTTCCCGGCTTCATTGAAGCACGCCGCCGTAATTTCCAGCTATTGCGAGAGGGACTTTCCTGCTGCCAGGATGTGTACATCCTGCCAGAGGCCACACCGAACTCCGAGCCCAGCTGGTTCGGTTTTCCCATTGCGATAAGGCCGGGTGCGCCCTTCAACCGTGACGACATGGTACGGCACCTGGAAAGCCGCAAAATCGCCACGCGACTGCTGTTCGGTGGTAATCTCCTCCGCCAGCCTGCCTACCAAAATGTGGCGCATCGCAAGATTGGCGATCTCAAAAACGCGGATTTTGTCATGAATCACGTCTTTTGGATCGGCGTGTACCCGGGTTTAGCTGCGGAGCAAATCGAGTACATGGTGGATAGTCTCTGCGCTTATCCGATACCTACGCTCTCATGAGAGTTGACTTCGTATGAAGGCATCAGACTATATCAGCGCCTTTCTAGAGAGTCAGGGTGTCCGCTTTGTGTTCGAGCTGAGCGGGGGCATGATCACCCACATGTTGGATTCCATTCATCGCCGCGGAGTCATCCAGCTCGTCAGCATTCATCACGAGCAGGCGGCATCTTTTGCGGCGGATGCCATGGGGCGCATGACCGGCGTGCCTGGCGTTGCTATGGCCACCAGCGGCCCGGGGGCTACCAATCTATTGACCGGTATCGGCAGCTGTTTTTTCGATTCCTCTCCTTCCGTATTCATCACCGGGCAGGTCAACCGCAACGAGATGAAAGGGGATCGCCAAATCCGTCAACTCGGCTTTCAGGAAACCGATATCGTCTCTATGGCGAAATCGATCACCAAGGCTTCGTGGCTAGTAGAGGATGTTACGGAATTGCCATCCTCGCTGGAACGCGCTTTTTCTATCGCGCGCTCCCGCCGTCCTGGACCGGTCCTGCTAGACATTCCCATGGATGTCCAGCGTACCGAGATGGATTTTCCGGCAGCGCCGGAAGGGCCTGTCGCGATCACCCGCGGCGCGCCTCCTACACCCGAGTTGCTCGCGTTGCTGACCGCCTCCCTCAAGTCTGCCTCTCGTCCTTTGATCCTCGCGGGCGGCGGTGTCCGCGCTGCGCAGGCCTCCGACCTCTTGCGCCGCTTCAGCGCCATGATCCAGGTGCCAGTAGTAACTTCACTTTTGGGTCTTGATGCCATTGCCTACGACGACCCATTACGGGTAGGTATGATCGGGTCCTATGGGAACCGCTGGGCGAATCTTGCCTTGGGAACAGCGGATTTCGTTCTCGTCGTCGGAAGTCGCCTCGATGTGCGCCAAACCGGCTCCGAGACGGTCGCCTTTATGCAAGGCAAACAGGTGATTCACGTCGATTGTGAACCCGGCGAGATTAACAATCGAGTGAAGAACTGCGTTGCTGTTCACGCGGAGCTATCGGATTTCTTAACTGCCGCCATTGATGCCGCTCAAAAACTCGACTGGCCTTCTCGCAGCGAATGGCTACAGCATCTGGATCGACTCCGCAGGGAGTGGCCTGATACGAGCGAGTTGGCCAACACTCCGGGGATTAATCCGAACGTGCTTATGCATAGCTTGTCGGATGCTTTTCCCGACGCACTGGCGTATGTTGTCGACGTAGGGCAGCACCAGATGTGGGCCGCGCAATCGCTTGAACTTCGACACGACCAGCGTTTTCTCACCTCGGGCGGCATGGGGTCGATGGGTTTCGCTTTGCCTGCCTCGATTGGCGCGGTCTTGTCGTCTCCCGGCCGCCCGGTGGTCGTGATCGCCGGCGATGGCGGCTTTCAGTGTAATCTACAGGAACTTCAGACATTGGCGCGGAACCAGTATCCCGTCAAGATCGTGGTAGTAAACAATGGGTGTCATGGAATGGTCCGCCAGTTTCAACAAAGCTATTTCGAAGGTCGCTATCAATCCACTCTATGGGGCTACAGCGCACCAAGCTTCGAGCGGGTGGCGCAGGCATACGGCCTTCAAGCGGCGCGTGTTTCCGACCCGGCTTGCGTTCCTGATGCGATGAAGTGGCTGGCCGGCACCGGCCAGGGCCCAGCCCTCTTAGAAGTGCTGGTGGACACCTATACCAATGCGCTCCCCAAAATTGCGTTCGGTCATCCTATTACGGAGATGGAGCCGTTTGTCAGCCCGAGCGAGCAGGAGAGCACGTGAGATGAACAGACTGATCAGTATCGTCGTTCCCTGCTACAACGAAGAAGGCAATGTCGAAGAGGTGGCTAGCCGCGTGCGTCAGACGATGCTTCAATTCCCTCATCTCGACTACGAGCACATCTTCATTGATAACGCCTCCAAAGACTCTACTCTGGCGGTACTTCGCCGCCTGGCGTCTGAGGATCGGCGTATCAAGGTAATTGTGAATGCCCGGAATTTCGGTCATCTCCGCTCTCCCATGCACGGCATGCTGCAGGCCAAGGGTGATGCCGTTGTGCTCCTCTTCTCCGACCTGCAAGACCCACCCGAACTCATTGGCGACTTTGTGCGTGAATGGGAGAAAGGAGTGCCTGTCGTATTAGGAATTAAGAATACCAGCGAAGAGAATTCGTTGATGTACTGGCTTCGCACTAAGTATTATCGAATGCTCCAGCAGTTCGCTTCCATTGAGATGTACGAAAACTTCACCGGCTTCGGGCTTTTTGATCGGAGTCTGATGGACGTTGTGCGTTCTCTCCCAGATTCTTATCCCTATTTCCGCGGTATGATCGCTGAGATAGGCTATCCCCACGTCAAAGTGTTCTACAATCAGAAAACCCGCAAACGCGGCATCACCAAGAATAACTTTTACACGCTGTATGATCTGGCGATGCTCGGGATCACGAATGTATCCAAGGCGCCCTTGCGTCTGTTTACGTTTTTCGGTTTCTCTTGTGCGGCTCTGAGCCTTCTCGTGGCTTTCGGTTATACGTTAGCCAAGTTGCTATTCTGGACGAGCTTCTCCGTCGGCATTGCACCGGTTGTTATCGGCATTTTCTTCTTCGGATCGGTGCAGCTTGCGTTCATCGGCCTTCTCAGTGAGTACGTGGCAGCCATCCACACCCAGGTTCTCGCGCGACCCCTGGTGGTAGAACGTGAGCGCATCAATTTCGAAAAAATTGGGGCCAAAGCGAATGCGGGATGATTCTTTCAATCGCTGAGCAAGCGGCGCTCACCGAACGGTCGCCGCGATAACCAGCGGTTTTGCACCGGCTAAGTTAAACCAAGCAACAGCCTCTTGCACGAGGGTTATTTGCAACTGATAAACGCCAGGCGCGCCCGGAGCAACGATGTGTATATTCTCCTGCACGCTTTCGTTAGGCAGCACGTGAGCCGCCGCAAGAGCGGTGCGTTCGCCTTCGATCGGTAGCATCTGGCTGCCGTTGAACCATTTGTAAGAAATATGAATTGGGTACTGCCCTTCCGCGAACCAAGTGTCGGTGCTCGGGTTTTTGATAGTGACGGGTACCTGTATGCTTTGGTTTACCGACAGGCTCAGCTTATCGACCGGGCTGGTGATTTCCTGCGAAAAGTGTTCGAGCTTGTACGACTGAGTAGGAACACTCTCGGTCGCGTGATCGCACGAAGCAAGACACAAGGCCAGCCCTCCTAATGCTAGAAACGCCCAATCTCGTACAATGTCTCCCGAGTTCTTCGAGTAAATCGTAAAAAGTCCCATCGCTAGGAGAATTCTAGCAGTAGCAAAGCGCCTTTAGATCAGGAGTTGGCAAGCATGTGATGGCCGGCCGCTATTTGTCTGACTGCCTCGCATTGTAAGGCTGTCGGCGGTCGGGACGTTAAGATATGGATTCGGCTGCGCTGGTGCCAGCTGGAACTACGGTTAAGGAGAACTCGTGCGTATCTCGGCGACGGCGGCTTTGCTCCGCGCGGCCAATCGGATCAGTTTCAAGGAAGGAGCCTGTGTTCTAGCGCTTACTCTGCTAATGGTGGGACTCTGGTGCAGGGTTTACCACATAAATAGTTTTGCCAGTTGGAGTGTCCCAAGAGCTTATGGCGGCGATAGCTTGTGGTATTTGGGGATGATTAAGGCGTATCGTGACGGCGAGATCACGCCATGGGCATTGCAAATGGTTCGCTCGCTGAATGCGCCATTCAGCGCTAATTGGAACGACTATCCGATGAGTGAAAAGATGCTGCCCTATTGCGTTGGCATCTTTGCGCGCTGGGTTGGTTTGATGCCGGCATATAACCTGGCAGGCCTAACAGCGACTGTTCTTGCGGCGATCGCATTCTATGTCACTTGCCGCATCTTAAATTACCAGTGGATGTTCAGCTTTGTCGGAGCCGCGATGTTCGGGTTTTCACACTACATCTCTGCCCGGTTCCTCTTTCATATGAGTCTTAGCTACTACTGGCACATCCCATTCTGCTTACTTATTACATGGTGGTGTTTTGATTCACGAGGCCTGGCTTTTGGATCGTCTCGCTGGTGGTTTGCCGCGGTGGTGGGCGCACTCACAGGTCTGCAGGCGATTTACTATGCGTTTATCTTTTGGCAGTTCCTCGGGTTCGCGATAGTAGGGCAAGCTCTGCGCCGAAACGCCCGGAAGGTGGTTTCCATAGTTTCCGTTGGCGGCATTAGCGTTGGATTCGCCGTGCTTATGTCGCTGCCGCATGTGTTTTATCGTATTCTGCATGGGTCGAATACTGTCGTCGTGCAGAGAAGTTTGTCGAACCTCCAGGCTTTCGGTCTGCAACTTCCCGAGTTATTTTTGCCGCCATTCCACCGCTGGAAGGCGTTATTCAATTTCGGCCAAACCCATTATTTCCAAGTGAGCCTGATCCGCGGCGAGATGGGGTCGCCTTACTTAGGGATTGTCGGCATTGCGGGCTTCGTTTGGTTGATGGGATTTGGGATCGTCCGCTTGTTACAGGGTAAGCCGCAACTGATACCGGTCATGTTTTGGCAGAGTCTCTGGATCATCGTGTTTTCGCTGATCGGGGGGGTGAATCTCCTTATCGGCGTAGCCGGCTTGCAGTTGTTTCGCGGCACGAATCGCTTTAGCATCGTACTATTGTGCCTTGCGCTGTTGTTCTTGATCAGACAACTGGGACGGATCTGTCCGCGGCAATATCGCCTGATCCTGGCGGGTGTAATGCTATTAGTCGGTCTGTGGGATATTTTGCCGCCATTCTGGGGAAAAGAGACGTTGAGAGCTACCCAAGAAGTGGTAGCGGAAGACAGAGAGTTTGTTGAGCAGCTTGAGCGAGTAGTTCCAGCGGGCACGATGGTATTTCAAGCTCCCGTTATGGATTTTCCGGAGGTCCCACCGCACCTCGCAATCGAAGACTATACGTATTTACGTCCCTATCTCTACTCTCGCCGCCTCCGTTTTTCGTATGGCTCAGACAAAGGACGTCCCTTGGAAGCTTGGCAACATGACGTAGAGAATCTTCCGACTCGCGAGATGGCATACAAATTAGAGCGCTATGGTTTCGGCGTGCTGCTGATTGATCGCAACGGATACCGTGATGGAGCCGCGAGCCTATTGGAAGAACTGCAGTCCAGCGGCCGAAGGGTAATTGAACAGGGAGCAACGGGCGAGTTCGTCGCAATACGCCTACAACCGAGGGTACCGGTCCTCGCACCGGACATCCCACCGTTTCCAGGAACCGGATTCTACGGCTGGGAGGGAGACTGGCGCCGCGGCGCCCAATCGTGGAGCGAAGGGAATGCAACACTGATCCTGACAAATGACTCACGGCAAGCTATCGAAAAGCAGTATACTTTCGTTCTGGGTAGCCCTTCAAGACGCCGGGTCGCGATTATTGCGCCCAACGAAGAAAAAGTGGTCGAACTGGTTCCAGGCAAGGCCGCGCAGGTTGGTCCCTTTGCATTGCAACTAGCGCCCGGCCAGACGCCGATACGATTTGACACGGATTCCCCAGCGGTGTCGGCTGGAGGTGCGGACCCGCGCCAGATTGCGTTCTCCGTCGCGCTGCTGCCGGAACCGTCACGGGAGCCCTTCCCAATTCTGGGATCGGGCTTCTATGGCTGGGAGGGCGATTGGGATAAAGGAGCCCACACGTGGAGTCGAGGACAGGCTACGCTCGTCTTAAACAACCCTTTGCCGAAGACGATGAAAGAGCAGTACACGTTCGTTTTAAACACGACATCTAAACGTCACGTAACAGTCATAACCCCAGTAGGAAGTAAGACCGTCGCACTGAATGGAGGCAGCGCGGCAACAGTTGGACCGTTTGAATTAGAACTCGCACCCGGGAAAACGCTGATTCGCTTTGAGACTGATCGGCCAGCGGTGGTTGCGGGCAGCAACGACCCTCGTAGAATCGCTTTCTCCGTGAGTCTCATACCCCACCCGGACGGTTCCACCGATTAGCCAAAATATCAAAGCGAAGTAGAGCAATGAGTACAGGGAGTCTGCGGGCAGGCTCTCGGAACTCAGAACGGGGCTGTTTGTAGATCTAACTACGGCCAGCGGCCGCAGACTTTTCGTCCTTGCGGCTCGCCAGCAAACGCTCCAGCAATTGCCGGGCGATCACTTCCCAGGAGAAGTGCCCCATCACGTGCGCTTGCGCCCGTTCAACCATGGAAGCGATAACGCTAGCCTCCTCGGTCCTCATTTCTTCGATAACCCTCGGAAACTCGATGACCGGCGCTAAACGGGCATGGGTGCGATCTTGCAAGCCAAGGCCGCGCGCCCCGAACGGGGTGCTTAGCACCGGCACCCCCGCAGCCATGTAATCCAACATTTTAATGTTCGTGCCCGATCCGCTTTGCATCGGATTGATCGCCAAGTCGACCCAACTCAGAATCTGATCCTTCGTCTGATCGTCTACCACCCCGAGGGACTTGGCGTTGGCCGGCAACGTAAATCCGAACCGATCCAAATAGCCCCCGACACTGCCTAGAAAAACGAAGTTTACATGTGGTAGCAAGCGAGCAATTTCGGTGATGCATAGTGCCGCTTCAATGTTCGGACCATGCCAACTCGCCATGAACAAAACGGTAAAAGGCGGCGGAAGCTTACCCTGCCGGCGCAATTGCCGGCGCGTATCCCATGGTTGGAACGTCACTGAGTTGAGATCTGCTCCATTTGAAGCAACGAGCGTTTTGTCCACCTCCACACCATAGAGGCGATTAAGAGCGGAGGAGTCTTCCTGCGAACAAGTCACCACCAAGCTGCTTAGCTTACAGCAGCGCTCTTCAACGAACTCAGTTAACCGTAGGAAATAGCGCCCCATTCTGTTCGGCGGCAAAATTGAAGACTTAAGAACGGCCTCCACGTCTTGCGCCTCGTAAAGGATGCGCTGATTTTGCCGAACCGCTTCAATCGCGGGTAAAAGATAGGGATGGGAGGCCACGAGCCAATCGCTGCCGAACGCAGAGCGCGTGAGCGCCTCAATGTAGCGCGGAGTCAGGAAGAAGACTTTGGGCATAATCACATCCCCGGCGGGCACTCCATCCAATCGCTTTGTGAGCCGCGCCTCGGCCTCAAAATGAGCGTAGCTCTTGGGAATACGGATCTCGTGCACGCCTGGAGCGATAGGCTCGTCAAACTCTGCTTGACCGTAATCGCAAAATGAGACGATCTCTATGTCGAACTCCGACGCCAAGTTCCGGTAAAGGTGATAAACCCGGCTTTGCCCTCCGCCCCTGGGCGGATAAACTGGAAAGGTAGTTGTAACCGTGATCTTCGGTTTTGATTTTGCTCGCGAAAGGCCCCGGCTGGCTGCTGGATGTCCCAGTAGGACTTGGGTGACATTTTTCCAGGTAATGGATTGCACGGTGCGCTGGCACTCCCCAGCCATCGCGATGGCTTCCTTACGGTGCGCGTCAAGATAATCAAGGCGTTCCGCTAGGGCTTCGGGTACTGGGTCAACAACGTAGCCGTTCTCCCCAGGGCGCACGAACTCCAAGGGGCCTCCTGAGTCAGTGGTGGTTAAAACCGGTTTACCACTGGCCATCGCCTCTACGGTCACCAGTCCATAGTCTTCATCGTATGGCGTATAAATGATGGCCAGTGCGTTGGCGTAAAGGCCGATGATTTTCTGGTCGTTTACGAACCCTAAAAATTCGATGCGTGGATCGCCGTCGGCTCTCCGCCGCAGCGCCTCCTCGTCTGGGCCGGTGCCTGCAATCTTCAGGGGGATCCGCGTTCGCGAGCGGATCATGGCATCCACCATGAGATGTGTCCGTTTAGCTCCGTCTAAGCGGCCTACCGCCAGGAAGTACTCAGACTCTCCTCGCTGAAAGGAGCGCAAATTGGACGGTGGGTAGGCCACCTCAACGCGGGCGCCTTTCGGGAAGTAACCCTCGCGGCGAGTCACGTTTCGGGCTATAGCGGCGTACTTGCGAATACGCGAAGGCGCCAGTCCGGCCGCATCCATAAAGTGAACCGCCCTCCGGATTAGCGGGCCGGGAAACGCGAACGTCTTGGGCGGCGCGCCGCATAAGCGTAACCGGTCAGCTCGCTCGAAGAACTCCTCAATACGGTCCGGGTCGCCGTGGTGATTGCGCATGAACTCCACCAGCGATACTACTTCCGGAGGTCCGTCGTCGCACTCCGTCGAGAGCCGGGTGAAGTGATACGTATCGTACAGCCCGCGAAGGCAGTGCAGCATGTAGCAAACGTGGTGCGGATGGCGAACCATCCAAGACGGATACTTTCCGGAGATCAGCATGTCGAAGTGCGACAGGTCCAGGCGTGAGAACTCCCGGTAGGTGGCGATCAAATCCCAGAAGTTAAATTCGCGACTGGGTAATTTGATAAGTTCGGCCTGATGCTCCGTGTGCTGATTGAGGTAGTCCTGTAAACCCCACCAGAGATTCTCTGCCCCGCCGATGCCGAACGGCACCGGGCTGGGTGCGATAATTCCGATCTTCATCTGCCAATGCCGTCTATCAAGTTTGGATCAACTCGCTGACGACTTCCTCCCAGGAACGGATGCCTACGTTTTGGTATCTCGCATAGCCAGCAGCGCCGAGATCGGCTGCCTTCCGCCGATTCGCGTAGAGGAATTCAATGGCTGCAGCCACTGCCTGAGGGTTTGGATCGACCACTAGGCCGGTTTCACCGTTTACCACGAATTCCAGCGGGCCGCCGGAATCGGTACATGTGATCACGGGCTTTTGGGCGAGCATAGCTTCCAAGGTGATATAGCCGTAGTCCTCATCCTGCGGCCCAAAAAACACAGCCATGCTTGACGCGTAGAAACCAGCCAGTTCCTTTTCCGAAAGCCTGCCGATCAGGCTCACCCGGTCGCCGACCCCCAAGTCCTCAATTAGCTTTTCATACTCGGAGCGTTGCCCGCCCTCGCCTGAAATGAGGATGGCTACGGGGCCACGGATATGCTGGGCTGCTTGAATGAGCAACCACTGTCTCTTCAGTGTCTCCAGACGGCTGGGCGCAAAAACGTAAGCTTCGGACGCGCCAGAGTAAAGCTTGCCGGCCATCGGCGGAGGGTGATAAAGTGCGGTTGATGCGACACCGTTGAAGCGCTCTAGCCGCTGCGTGATGTTCCGCGAGATGGTGTAGACACGCGCGAATTTGGAGAGGTGAAACGTGTCCTTTTCAATCATGTGGTTACGCACAGTCTCTTCTTCAGAACTGTGGTTTGCGGAGGTACTCCACAGATCGTAGAATGAACGATGCTGGTGCAGGAGCCAGACCGCCTTTCGGCGGTGAGTCGAAAAGTAAGAGGGAAATCGCAGGGCAATCAGGATCTCGGGACTGTACCCGTTCAGGTTGTCGAAACTCTCCGCCTCCCAATAACCCGCGGTGCGTTCCACTTCTGTGGACGGGGAAAATCGGAAGGGGATTGTCATCATCTCAGCTTGGTGCCCGGATGCGCGGCATGCTTCCAGTAACCCCCTCGCGAGCGCTTCTCCCCCGCCGGAAATAAATGGAACCTGAACGTCGGCGATTCCGATCCGCATTATGATTTAATTCCCACCCAAACGGCATCCCGTGAAACCGAGACGTAATCCTCCAATACATCAAAACGGTGCTCTGACAAAGGGATGAGTTCTGAACGACCCTCGTTGAAGGAGTACACCTTGCTGTCGAAGAAGCCTCTCAACTCCGCAATCGCTTCAATCGTCTCCGGAAATACCGGTCGATTATGGGTCGGATCCCGGTAAAAATCTCCGGCGGTGGTCAGGATGTTGCGCGCGTTGGGCGTTTCGAAGATGGCGATGCCTCCCGGCTTGAGTGTTCGTAAGGCCTCATCGAGCAAAGCAATCCAAGAACGGTAGTCAATGTGTTCTATAAAATGGAAGCTCGTCAACGCCGACAAACTGTTCTTGGGCTGCCGTCGCAAGTAAGCAAAGGCGTCTTCCCGTGTGACCTCTAAGCCCTGCTGTTGGCACAACTCTATAGCGGCGCCATTCAAATCGACGCCCCTCGCTTGGATGGCTTCGTCTCGCAGCAGATCCAGCCATTCTCCCCGGCCGCAAGCCACGTCCAGTATGGGGCCGCCTTTGGTCCTTTGAAGCGCTTCCCGGATATACGGTAGATAGACTTTCAGCCCTTCCCGAACGGTGTCGAATCCGCCACGGAAACGATCCTCGAACGCTAAATAGAGCGAGTCCATCAAGTCCTGCCCCTTCACGGCCATATCGTCGATTTGTTTGGGCGTGAACGGCTCGGGCATCCGCTTCCTGGCCTGCTCCAAAAAGACGCTCAACCTCCGGTGAAAGTCCTGCAGATCCTGCCTCAGAACGGTAATCTTGTGGCCCGTCTCCTGCACTTCTTTATTAAGGTGACCGATCTGTTGCGGGTCAACGCGGGACGATTCGCACTCCTTGACCCGCTCCTCAATTGCATACAAGTTTCGGACGCGCTCCTCAAGTGCGTCCAGGTTTCGCTGTTCCGCTTTGCCTGTCTCCAGAATGTTGATCTTACCGGCCACATCCGACAATTCCTCCCGATTCGCCTTTACCGCGAGAAGAGAATCATAATGGGCGGTCAACTCCAGCGATTCGCTGCGATTTGCTTTGCCGTATTCCAGTCGGGCCACATGTTTTTGCAGTTCTCCAACAGCTTCCTTTGATGTTCGAAGTCGTGCTTCGTTGTCCGCGATGCTCAGTAGCAGCGCTTCCACCACCCTCATTTGCGCGCGGTTTTGCTGGGCGAATAGAGTCACTAAAGACTTCGTCTGATAGCTTTGCCACCACATGAACCGTGTCAAACGGCTCTTCAGCAGAGCGCCCAGCCGACTCCGTAGCGTGACCGACTCCGGCTGAGGCTCGCCGCATTCCACTCGTGAGCCGAATGCTTCAATCTCTTCGCTCAGAGACTGGAGGTTAGCCGTTATTTGTGCTGGGCTGAAAACTCCAGAGCTCTCTTCGCGAGCTGGCGCTGAAGCGGCGATTGAAGGCCCGCTTCTTTGAGCAATCTGTTCGCGAATATTCTGGACCAGTTGCGCCACGTTGATCTTTGACGGGGGGGGATTACCTGACACGGGTGAAACTCAGTTGTGGCATAAGTTCGGTTTCATTCAATCCTACCTGAAGCGCTGATCAAAAGATCCAACTGCGAAGTGACTGGTTTGAGATGCTGATCTTGCCCAAGAAAACGCTGGCTGTTCTGGGAATCGCGCCATTAAACGTCGCGCCGGCAATGATTCCCCAGCAGCACCGAAGCACCAGCAGGCCGTCTTTTAGCTTACTATGCGATCGACCCTCGAACACACCACTGGAGGACCTCCTCGGCGAACGATTGCCAGCTCGGCAGATTCAGTCGTTGCGTTTCCTCCGTCTTCTGGTTGGCGTAAGAATCGTCGAGGAACGCAATTACTGCCTGTCTAAGGTTTTCTGCGTCCAAGGGCTCAGCAAAGTGAACGCCCAATCCCCTCACACTTTTCAGACTGGGAACAGCCTTCGAAGCAATAACGGGAGTGCCAATCCAGAGGCTTTCGACTGGCGGTAAACCATAACCCTCCGCCGAGCTCACATAGATAGTCGCTCGCGATCTTTCAATATAGCGCCGAATGGCCCCATCATCGGCGCCGGGGTGAAATGTGAGCCCCGAAGTCTCATCAGCCGCCAGAGTTCGCACCTTCTCAGCGAACTCCGCATCCACCCACCCCATTTTGCCGATGAACGAAAGGCGCAATCCGTCAACCTGCCTAAGTAGCGGCTCAAACGCCTCCAGTATCAGCTTATGATTCTTGCGTGGCTCAATCGTTCCGAGCACGCTGAACGTAAGCGGACGATTCAGCATGGTTTGAGGCGGCTTCGGGCCAAGCGCGTCGCAGCCCAGCGGCAAAACAATACCTGACCTATCACCGTTTCGTTTTAACCGCCCATAGTAATTGTCACGTGTATCTTCAGAAATAAAAGCGCAGCCACTGGCTCGCCGCAGCATCCTGTAATAGCCATAAAGGCTCACAATGCTTCTCGAAGAGAAATATTCCGGGTGAGTCATCGGGAGCAGGTCGTAGATAATAAATCGGCAGCGCCGCAATTCCTCCTCCGGCATTTCATTAAAGAACTTGAGGCGTTGCGGGTCCGTGAACACTTCAGCCACAAGGACCGTGTCGCCCGAAACGAGTTTGACCTCTGGGCCCTCCCCGGCTGTGCCAAGTCTGCGAATTTCTGCAGCCCCGGATTGTCCGGCGTCCTTGAAGTGCCTGCCAATTACCCCAATTAGTTTGGTTGGCAGGGCTACGTATCCGTGACGGCCCAGGCGCACCGGAATAGCGGTGTCGGGCGGCAGATACCGGCAGATCTCTCCTGCGATCCGCTGGATGCCAGTTGTAATTGGGTTGCCCAGGAACTCACTCAGGTCAATATAGAAGCTCATCCCATGCCCAGAACTTCCACAAGCCGCTTGGCGTAGAATGCGAAATTGTGGGTTTGCAGGTAGTGTCTGCGAGCGTCCGAGTGGTTTGCACATTCGCCTTTGGCTTCCCAAATCAGTGCAAGTTTCTCTGCCACCTGTAATGGTGAAAACACATCGGGCACCGTCAAGACAGACGCGGGAGCATCGCAGGATTCAGCCGCATCTTTGTTCGCCACCGCCGCTAAACCTGCGCTGATGCAGTTGGTCAAACTTGTCGGTGCGTGCCCGAATCCGTAGGGCTGCAGTTGTACTGCGGCGTCGGACGCGATGAGCAAGTTGCGATATGACACGTCGTCGGCAAGGTCGTCGCCGAAATGAACGTGGCCGGAAACGTCGTACAGGGCTGAGACACGGGAGGCCTCGTTTTTACGATCGCCCAAATCGCCCGCCAAGTAGAGTTCCGCCGCAACGTTCCAGCTCCGCAAGAGTTCAAGCGCAAGTATCGCGGTGTATATTTCGTCTGCCTTGCCGAACGGCGCAAAGCTCGATATCACAAAGGCGCTTCGCTCTATGCCGAACTTTTTCCGCATTTTCTGTTTCTCGGCCACTGTTAATTGATGTTCCGCGAAGTGAGCGGTCGGGCAAGTTGTCAGTAGATGAGCGTCCACATCATAGCGTTTCTTGATCAGCGCGCGCTGTGTCTGAGATTGCACCATCAAGGGCGCCGCGCGATCAATGACCTGCTCAATAAATAACGAAGGCGGATTTTCATCTTGCAGCCAAGACTGTGCCTCTTCTAGCGGTACCTGGCGATGAAGAAGCCTTTCCGCAAACTGCAAGAATCCCTGCGGCCCGAAACGCGCGAAATTGATATGCGTAAGACGGACGTCGTGCAGAATGCAAGGGCCGCCATACCGCTCAAAAACTTCGAATGCTCGCTTGTGCGAGGAAGAGTTTCCGAGTACCGAGACGATCGCATTGTATCGTCTATCGGCGAAGGGCGCCAAACTGATCGCACTACTTTTATAGACATCGGAATCAAATAATTCCTTGCCCGCCTTCATGCACCCCGCCACGTAGCAAGCGGCATCGGACGGGTCGGGTGGATATGGGCTTATAAATGCCACCCGGGGTTTGGAACGATGGGAGACAACCGCCAGGCCGCGCTGTTTCTCCACGGCTTCAGAGACAACGGCCCAGAACCGTTCTCCCACGGAATCCTCGTGAAACGTCCGCCCCATTTGCTCCTGCGATGCCAAAAGAGAAGTTCGTAAAGCCTGGTCGCCGACGAAATCGCAAGCGCCAGTGACCCTGATCCTTTCAGATGAAACGCCTATCAATTCAGAAAGCCGCCCGGCGGTATATTCCGAGATCGGAAAAAATAAGTCGAACGTTCTAAGACGGGCAAGTTTGGCAACGTACTCAATCCGGCTCGCCACCGTCGGCAAATAGCCGGGCCAATCGAGCGGAACGAAGTCGTAAAGAATCGCCGCCGCAATCAACCCCGGACGATTTTGGACGCGCAGAGTGAACCGCGTGTCATGCGTCATGGGCGACCCGTCAATGAAGATACTGCGCTCGCCGTTCCAGTAAGGGTTCGACGAAGGACTCGTCTCATCAACCAATCCCGTGAACTCAGTGGGGAGTGTCGCCAGCGAAGGGTCAACAAGACCTATCGCCTTCCAGCCCGCAAGACGGCTGTGCTTTCGCGATCTCAGCAGGGAACACACGTGATGCCCGATCCCGCGCCACTGATAGGCGGGATCCTGAAGACAGCGCAGATCGGCGTATATCGTTCCGCTCATGTGAAAAATTTCGTTTGCCAATTCATCGCCCGAACGAAATCGCTTTTAAGGCCTTCTAAAGCCCCAAAATACCGTCGAGAATGGTTATAGGCGGCAATATCTCAGGGCAAACGCCATCAACGTATATTGTTCCGCCCGTCCGACTCAATGCGCACCTCAGGCTGGCGAAACAGCGCAAGAACTAGCTGTTCCAAAGCATTCCACTGTGCTGCATTGTTCGCTTCCGCGGATTGTAGCCGCTCCTCGATTGCCGCCAAGCGGTGCTCTGTGCTCGCCAATTGAGGCCCGATTTCGGCCAGAAAAAATGCTTTCACTCTGGCGAGAAACCACCAAAGCGGCCTCTCAAAAAAACCCTTATAAATCGGACGCAGCATTGCGCCCAGCACTTTTCTAACAAGCCTCATGACACCCGAACCCACATGTTAAAGAAGTGTAGCGAATTGCCTGAACCGCAGCAACTCTCACAGCTGACCCATCGCCTCTTTTAGCTTAAGATAGCCGGAGCGGCTGACGGGGATCTTGGCGCCATCGGCAAGAATCGCAACGCGCGCATCTTTGGTATAGGCTTCAATTTTGCTGATGCGCTCGAGGTTGACCACGAACGATCGGTGCACCCGCACAAACTGTTTCGGATCGAGCGCTTGCTCTAAGCTGGAAACGGTTTGCTGCTTCAGCAAGGATTTACCGGCGCTATGAAACGCCAGATAATCTTCTTGTGCTTCCACATAATCGATCTGCGCTACCGGCAGCACATGGACGCGAGCACCATCGCGAATCACAATGCGTTCGGCGTAACGGCCCGGAGGCTGAGCCGCATTGCGGAGTTCGGCTGCCGGCACAGCCGCCATTGCCGGCGAAGCGAGTCGAAGACGCACGCGTTCAAGCGCCGTCTGAAAGCGCGTAAGATCAAACGGCTTCAGCAAATAATCGACGGCTGCGGCGTCAAAGGCTTTGGTGGCGTATTGATCGTAGGCGGTGACAAAGACGACCGCGATATTGGCATCCACCAGTTCGAGTACTTCAAACCCGTCCAGTTTGGGCATTTGCACATCGAGGAAAAGAAGGTCTGGCTTGAGCTCGGCAATGGCCTTTACGGTGGCGAAACCGTTATCGCATTCGCCGACCACTTCTACGTCGGATTGGCGCGTCAGATATTCACGCAGAATGTGGCGGGCAAGCTCTTCGTCGTCGGCGATGATGGCGCGGATCATGGTTTGCCTGTTTCCTTAATGAATGGCACGGTTATGTGCACGCGGTAGGTATTGGTGCTCGCGTCGATATCCAAACGCGCCGCATTTCCGTAGCGTGCGCGCAAGCGGTTTCGTACGTTCACCAGGCCGAAGCCACTTTTCCTTTGCGAAGGTGCATCCGGATCGAATGGATTCTCCACGCTGAAGCGCAGGCGCCCCTCATGGACACGCGCGCTCATGCTGATTTCTCCCCCTTCCGAAAGGGCGGCGATCCCATGCTTTATGGCGTTTTCAACCAGCGGCTGCACGAGTAGCGGAGGCACCTCACAAGCTTCGCAGTTGGAGTCGAAATCCTGAATCACACGCAGCCGCTTGCCGAAGCGAACCTGTTCAACGTCCAGATAAGTACTGGCCAGGGCGAGTTCTTCACGAAAAGGAATGGAGGTGCGCTCGCCCAAGCGCAGGCTGTTGCGCAGAAAATCCGATAAACGGATGCACATTTCGCGGGCTTTGGCTGGATCGATGGTTGTGAGCGCGCTAATGGAATTCAAGCTATTAAATAAGAAGTGCGGATTGACCTGCGCTTTCAGGGCCTTTAATTCCGCCTCGCGCGAAAGAACTTCCGCCTGGCGCGAGGTCTCGAGGGCCTGTAGCACGTAGTGTAAAGCCACTGACAGTAAAAAGAAGAGAAAGCACATGCCCGCCAACACGCGCAGGCCCGGTTCAAATTGTTCTTCGATGCCGGGGCGGAAGCGCGCGAACACCTGCAGCAGAAAAGGCACTACAAAGAGCACCAGCGCGCTGGCAAACATGGCGGCCACCGAGTGATGCGCGAGCAGCTTCCAGCGTGGCGTGCCGTTGAGGGGCAAAACCCGGCAAAGATACCAAGGCGATAAACAAACGAAGGCGAGTAGCAAAGTGACCGGTGCAACGATCGCGAGCGTGGCACGCCAATCCAAGTGCGCGGCTGCGGAGATGACCACGCCAAGCATTGCTCCCAGCGGCACCCAGGCGAAGAAATAGGCGAGCAGAGAATTGCGATTTTGAAACAGCGGATGCATGGATGTTGAGGCCGCGCGCTCAATCCTCAACTTCGACCGAACTCATAAACGAGTAACCAGTAATGATGAGCCCAGGGGAATCAGGAGTGGCGTTGGCCGGAACAGTCTTATCTTCATACGTGCCAAGGATACTCGCGCCATGTATTTGCACCCGCCAATGCTCGGGCACGCGGATCTTGGCGGCGCCGAGTATGGCTGAGACTTCCAAAGAAATGCTCTGTCCCGGCAAAATCTCCGAATGGCGCAAATCAAGCTCGATGTTGCCTAAAACGCAGAGTGCGTTGCCACCGCGAAAATCGGCCGCGTCGAAACGCCGCTTGATGGAACCCATCAGGGTGAAGTCATTCAACTCATTTGCCGTGCCGGTCAGCGAGATCGGGCGCCCGAAACGGGCCCACATCGGCCTGTCGGGACTGGGCTTTTGCACCAGCTTGATGAGCATGGTCGCGCCAATGGCAATCAGCAAGAGGGAAATGGGCCAACTACCGTCGTGGGTGCGAACGTGGAGTATGTCGAGATTGATGAGTAAGAAAACGACGCCCAAGAACGTGAACAGGCCGCCGAACAGCCGCATGGCGAGATCTAGCCCGTTCACGATCTTGGAAACGCCGAAGCCGATGAGCAGCAGAGGCCAATACAACCAAATATGGCGAATCGGGAGAATACCGAGATTGCCCAGAAACAGCAACGTCCCTGCAACAATAAGGAATCCCGCGAAAAAGAGTCGAGAACCCGGTCCGCCGGACCATAAACGATTTTCGACGCCGTTAGTCATGGGGGCTGCGCTCTCCCGGCGTGCCGTCGCTGAGAAGATCTGCCAAACCCACCAGGATAATCGCCGCAGGCCACAGATTCTGAACGCGATCTAACGAAACCAGCCCATAAGCCGCAATCGCTAATACCGATGCGCCGGTCAACATGAGCACTACCGGAAGAAGGAGGCTCTTCCAATCGATTCGAAACGGGTCTATTTCCTTGCTTGTCATGATTGAACCTCGATTCTGATCGTAAGGCGGATTTGGGCGTCGCGCACCGGCAAATCGGCGAACAGCGGGTCTTTGCCGACGAGCAGCGGGTTACACTGCACGAGAAACGATATGACGAACACGGCGTTACTTTTGTTGGCTGCTCTAACTTTGCGATGGAACGCTGAAGTTTCAAACACCACGGCCAGTTTGCGGGGTTTGTGCGTGGTTTCGCCTCAAATCGTATGGGCGAGCGGAACGAAGGGAACGTTCCTAACGACTACCGACGGCGGCCAACATTGGCGCGCAGGGGTTGTGCCGGACGCGGAGGTTCTCGATTTTCGAGATGTGGAAGCCTTTGATGCAAATACTGCCTACTTGCTCGCCAGCGGCGAGGGCGCGAACTCGCGCGTTTACAAAACCACCGATGCGGGCGGCCATTGGGAGCTGCTGCTGACGAACCCCGATGCGAAAGGTTTTTTTGACTCGCTGGCATTTTGGGACAAAGCGCACGCGATTCTGGTTGGCGATCCGGTCGACGGGCACTTTGTGATTTTTACGACTGCGGATGCCGGCAAAACCTGGCAGCGGCAGCGGGCGCCGGCGGCTCTGCAAGGTGAGGGCGCGTTTGCCGCGAGCGGGACGAGCATAGTCACGCATGGTAGGAAGCAGGCTTGGTTCGCAACGGGCGGACCGGCGGGCGCGCGCGTGTTTCGCACAAAGAATGGCGGCCAGACGTGGAACGTGGCGAGAGCACCACTGGGCGGAGCAAAAACGGCTGGAATTTTCTCGCTGGCTTTTGCGGATGGAAAGCGCGGCATGGCGGTGGGCGGCGATTATCAAAATGCAAAATCGGCGGATCACACGATTGCGTTGACGAGAGACGGCGGAAAGACGTGGACGGCTCCGAACAGTAAAACTGGGCTGAGCTATCGCTCGGGTGTGGCCGCGCTCGGCAACAAACTATTCATTGCGGTTGGGACGGAGGGATCGGATGTCTCGCGGGATGGGGGTCAAACATGGGAGCACTTTTCGGATTTAAGCTTAAATGCCGTTGCGGGTGGAGGCGGGGCGGTTTGGGCGGTGGGAGCGAAAGGTCTGATTGTGCAGTTGGCTGAACTGCCGAAGGTGGAACAGTAAAAACTCGGTTGTTGTCGCTACCACAAATACTGCTTTGCTTCTGTTCGCCGCTGGTAACTGTCCAAAACATGGACCACGCGAATCTTTTTCAATTTGGCGGGCGACAATTGGCCTAATGGAATGTAGATAATCTTGCGGTTGACCTTGGCAGCCAAGTGGCGAAACACACTACGCGGTGGCTTGGCGGCGATATAAACGACATTTCGCTCGATGGAATAATCCAGCGCGGCCATGAGCAATCGTTCGGCTTTGGTTTCGGCAGTCTCGTAGTCCAGGTCGCTCCAGACATCATAGAGGCGGCGCGGGGGCAAGGTCATGAGCAAGCCACCATATTCGGCGCGGCCGATGCCGGGCCCGATCAAATGGTCAAACGGGTGCGTGGAATAGAACGCCATATCGGATTCGTTCTGATGTTCGCCGAGCCAGGTAGTGAGATAGCGATAGCGGTCTTGGCGGTCCTCGTCGAAAATTACGATCAGCGCGCCGACTTCGCCGGAAAACTTGCCGAGTTCGCGAACATAGAGTTTGCCGTCGTGCCAGTTGCGAATGGTTTCGCGCAGATCGATGCCATCGAGGGTAGACGAGAGAAATGGCTCCACGCGGGCGCGTTCTTCTGACAGTTTAGATTTCGCATAACGCTTCAAAAAGCGTCCATAGTTTTCGATCACCAAATCTTCGGGCGGATAGGAACAAATGCTTTGGCCGCTGGTTTGCTGCGCCCATTCGCCCGGAAACTTTTCGCGTTTGCGAGCTTTGACGGCGCTGGGTTTGAGGCGCTGTTTCATGCGCGGCAGACGGCGCCGGATGCGCAGTTTGCGGGTGCGCAGCCAGACTTCATCGCCGGAAAGGTTCAGCGTCTCCATGCCGGGAACTTCGGTCTGCTGTTCGCTGAAACGGTTGGCCATTTGCCAGACTTCGTAAGCGTAGTTATCGTCCACGATGGAGCGGGCGGCGAGCGTGAGGTCGTAAATGGTGGGAATCAAATGGCCGTCGAGCGTGGCGAGATTGCGGGAAAACTTGGCCAATGTGATGCGCTGCCAGGCTTGCATTGTTTCGCCGGTGTTGATGGCATATTCCTTTTCCGCTTCGCGCAATAGTTGAAGCTGCCAGCGCGGGCGGTCGAAGCGAAACTCGGCAAGGTTCTCTTCCAGGCGAACGCGTTCGTAAAGTTCCTGGTAATAAGGCGGCTCGATGGTTACTTCGGCCAGGCAATCGGGATGCATGTTGCAGAGTTCGGCGCGCTGGAAGAGACGGGTCCTGGGAGCGGGCGGCGCATCTTGCGGTATTTCCATGGCATCCAGCAAAGGATCCAACATATTCAACGAAACAAAGGCGCAGACAGCGGCCAGCGGATCCGCGCCCTGCAGCTTCCACGCCATGGCGGCGGCGTGCGACTCGAGTTCCGGCGTGCGCGCTTGCGGATGCACGCGATACGCCTCCAGATACGCGCGGGGACCAACAATTTCCAGCGCGTATGGTTCGGGATACGAATCGTTGACATGCGGTTTGTCGAGACGGGGCGGTTCCAGAAAGACAATCTCCGCTCCGAGCTCCAGCGCTGTGCGCATGGCTTCCACAAAGGGATCGGCCGGTTCGATGGGAATGTAAGTGGCGCGTGCTTCGTTCTCGTCGAGATCGTCTTCCGGAATGAGGATGACGGACATTTGCGGCAAACGGTCGAGCGCCTTACGATAAAGCGCTTCAAGAGAGGACGGCATTTCGACCGCAACGACGCTCGGCTTTCGCTCGAGTAAGTAGCGGCGCACGCGCCAGGCAAACTCCAATCTGCCGGGAACAACGGGAAAGTAGGAGATGTTGCCTCGGCTGAGAATGCCGTGTGTGGTTAGATCGTCGGCCATATCGCTCCGGGGCTGACCGGGAGGTCAGCCGCAGACCAGGAGGTCTGCCCCACAAAGGCGGCTTGGCTGTGACAGGGGAATTTCATTGATAGCGGAGAGCCTCCTCTCCGAGCACCGATTGAATGGCTACCGTTAACAACAGCTTGGGTGGTTGGCCGGTTTCGTGGCTTAACTTCAGCGCGTAGCGGGCAATGTTCACGCCATCGCGCACGGTGTAGCTTTCATCGGCGGCGTGTGCTTGCTGAAGAAAATCGGTGACATATTGCAGCACGTCGTCGGGCGAGAAGGGCAGGTTTTCGCGCAAGATGGCGAGCTCTTCTTCGCGCTCGGGAAAATCGATTAGAATTTGGGGCTGCAGGCGGGAATGGATGTATTCCGGGAGATCGAAGGTAGAGGAATCGTCGTTCATGGTGGCGACCAGGCGGAAGTCGCGGTGCGCTTTGACCTTGATTCCGGCGACGATGGATTCGACATAGCGGCGATTGTCGAGGAGAGGCGCCAAACTGGCCCAGCTCTTTTCACTCATGCGGTTGCCCTCATCCAGGATGGCTACGCCACCGCGGAGCATGGCAGTGACGAGCGGGGACGCCACGTATTTGAGGCGCGCGGAACCTTCTACGACGGGAGTGATAATAAGGTCTTCCGGGCGGGTGTCGACGGTGGCCTGAACGATGTAGACTTCGCGGCCGAGTCTTTTGCCAGCGGCATAGGCCATGGTGGTCTTACCGACGCCGGGTTTGCCGAGGAGGCGCGGGTTCATGGGCATATCGCGGTCGTTGAGAACCATCCAGGCGGCCATTAACTGGCGCATCGCCTCTTCCTGACCGACCCAGGTGACGTTCAACTCATCCGGATGAGCCAGATGCAGTTCAATACCTTCCAGTGCAACTTTCATGAGAAAAGTGATATCTCCAGGCACACCAACAAATTGGGACGAAGGGTCGCCCCGCAAAGCGATAGGCTTTCTTGCCTACATCTCATCGTAGAATGAGAGAGCGCGGGAATGACCCATAAACTGTTCCGGTTCGGCTATGCCTGCGAATTCTTGTTGGCGTTAATTGCGATATTTACAGCTTGGCCGGAGATCGGCGGACAGGCGGCACTTGACGCGATGCATTGGGCCTGGAAGCTGGGGTTTGGGATAATTCTGGCGGGTGGCATGGTGGGGTATACAGCGGCGATTGTGGGGGAAGAGAAAATCATGAATGCGCGGGCGGCGCGCTGGTTGGCGACGATCTTCCTGCTCACATTAGCGATGGGCGTTGTAACCTATTACTACGCGCTAGAGGCCGAAACAAGTGAGACTGACGAACCGTCGGGTACAGTTTCGATTGCCTATCCGTCGATTTCACCGGCGAGCGCCCCTGCATAAATGACTCGCGATCACAAACCGGAAGTCGCAACAGAAAAGCGCAACGAGTACGCGTATTGGAAGGTACCTAACAGCGAGACAGTGGTCACCTATTCGTTGCCGCTGTTTCACGAGATTGATTTTGCGGTGAATGAAGGGTATCGCAAAATTCCGCACGGTGGCATAGAGGAAGGCGGCTTGCTGTTCGGAAAAATCGACGAGCAGGGCACGCGCATTGAGGCTTTCCGGCCGATACGCTGCGAGCATGCATCGGGTCCGTCGCTGGTGCTTTCGGAGCGCGATCTTGAAATGCTAACGGCACAATTAGCCGATGCGGGAGCGGATGCTGAACTGGCGGGCCTGGAGCCGGTGGGGTGGTTTCTTTCGCACACCAGGGGACCGCTTGTGTTGACGGATAGGGAAGCTGAGTTGTGCGAGCACTATTTCGCGCGGCAAGGAATGCTAACCGTGCTGGCGAAGCCGGAACGCTTTCAGCCGACGCGCTTCGGTTTCTTAGTGCGCGGAAAAGATGGGAGCCTGTGCCGCGACGCCTCGCAAACGGCGGTCATTCTGCCGCTGCCTGGACGTAATGCACGGGCCGCGAACGGACCGGTCGCCTCGATTCCCGCGCCTTCCTTTGTGGTGACGGCCGCTCGCGGCGGGGTAGAAGCGGAGAGCCGGGAGGGGGCGGCGACGGAGGTGACGGCTGCAGAGTTGAAGCAGGTTGCTGAAGCTGTTCCTGCTGGCGATTTTGCTTTGGCGGATGAGATAGCCCAACCGCGGACCGCTGCACAAGTGATGGAAGATCGTGCGGCGCGGCGGCAGCGACACCTCACGCTGGAGCAGGTTGCTCCCAAGGCGGACGTGGCGGATGTGGAGACGGCGATTCCCTTAGAGCCAGTGAATTCTTTCGAAGCGGCTACGACAGCAGATGCGCGGGCAGCAGCGGGCGTCGAGCTGGAACCACTAAGCCGGGGGGCAGCCGTAGCGGCTGCTGCACAAAATGCGCTGGCGCGGCGCGATGAAGCTAGGGAGGATGCGCAGAGCGGCAGCTTGTTGCCGGACGCCTACCGGCAAATCGAATTGCTCAACAAAAAGAAGCCGGCCAGCACTGCTGCGCGCTTTGTGATGGTGCTGCCGCTAGCCGCGCTTCTCGGCTGTTTGGTCGGTTACATCGCTTATTTGCAAGTTCCTTCTCCTATCATTCCGTTGACGGTAAAAAGCAAGGGCGAGACGGTGGTTGTGACCTGGCCGGCGGACCAGACGCGTAGTGCCGTTTACGCGGCGGTGAGAGTGGATGACAGTACGCCGGTGATGCTCACTCCGGAAGAGCGAGCGGCCGGGCGGGTGGATGTGACCGCCAGTGCCGACATGAAAGTGGAATTGATTGCGCGCAATTGGATCCACGATTCGCGAGGCATTGTGCGTTTTATCAAGCCACTGGCCAATACCGCGCCGTAAGGCAAAAGCAAATTGCGCTCGTGACGGGTAACGTTCTTCACATAAGCGCAGTCTAGATTTTGGATGGGCGATAGAGCGCCCGCTATCTAAAGGAGAATTAATGTACAAGGTTTTAGGTTCTTTGGTTCTGGGTTTGGCGCTGCTTTCACCGGTTGCGACTTTGAGCGCCCAGGATCACCACGATCAAGTGGAGCACCAGTGGAATGATAACGAAAATACCGCTTGGCACCAGTACTTGAAAGAGCATCATAAAAAGGATCACGAATGGAGCAAGGCCAGTAAGCGGGAGCAAGCCGCTTATTGGAAGTGGCGCGACCAGCACAAGGACATTCATTAGTGAGCTAGCCAGGCCACTTCAGAGTTGAGGATCATAGGTCGCTTACGCTTCCGGCTCCGTTTCGGATCTGCGCTAGAGTGCGAAGAAGCGGACAAATTCAGCGTCACCTTTAAGGTGCTCTGTCTCATAGGTGAATACGGCGCCCGCAGTCACCGAAGCTGATTTGCGGGCCTTCACGGCATAAGTGCTAATGGTATGCGCTCCATTGCCTAAAACTGGGGGAATCAACACGGCGAAAGTGGTTGAGGCGGCCTCGGTTTGGGTGAGGACGACGGACCAGAGGGTTCCCATTGGGACATTGTCGCGGGTGATTTGCGCTTCTGTGAAACTAAGCTCGCCTTCAGGCCCGCTGTATAAGAATGGAGTTTTGGCAGGCAATCCCACGACTATCGGTCCTTCGGGAGGGGCATAGCTCACTTTCGTTTTGCCCGAGTGGTTGGCGAGCTGAAATTTATTGACGGTCAGTTGGGCAGTGGCGGGCGTTGCGGTGGCAGTTGACATCGTTTTTTTAACTTCTTTCTGAGTGGCCTTTCCGGCGCACTCGCCCGCATAGTGACGCTAATCGGCTCAGCGTTTCAGTAGTTGCCTAGAGTTTTGCGTCACTCCATGCGCAAGGCCTTGAGCGGGTCCACGCGAATGGCGCGGCGCGCGGGCAGCCAGCAGGCAGCGAATGCGACTAGTGTCATGAGCGCGATGGCGCCGAGATAGGTCAACGGGTCGTGTGCGCTCACTCCATAGAGGATCTGGCTGAAGAATTGCCCGCCAGCGAATGACATCAGCAACCCAATGATTGTGCCAACGGCCAGTAGCGCCGCGGTTTGCCTGAGCACTGCCTGCGCCACTTGCGATGGGGCTGCGCCCAGCGCCATGCGGATGCCAATTTCGCGCGTTCTTCTAGACACGGCATAAGCCATAATTCCATAGACGCCCGTGGCAGCGAGGACGACGGCGAGTAAGCCGAACGAAGCGAGCACTACGGCCATTAGCTTGGCGGGGAACAAGGCGAGTCCGAGAGCACTGGTGAGGCTGCCGTCGTCAAAGACAGTGAGCGACGGATCGAGTTCGGAGACGGCGCGGCGCAGCAGGCGGATCGTCTCGGTTTCAGCGAGGGGAGAACGAGCAACGAGGGTCTGGGCAGGAGACCAATGCTGTTCGAGGGACTCAAAGACAGTTGGCGACGGCGCTTCGCCGAGAGAACGGTATTTTCCGTCTTCGACAACGCCGGCAATCTGAATCCATCGACGACGCTCGCTGACGGTCAGTTTGCGGCAGGCAACATTCTAGACCAAACTGATTGTGGGCTTGGCATGATTGCCCAGAATTGCCTAGAGCGAGCCCGATCTTTGCACCGTCTGAGCGAATCGGCGGTGGTCCCGGGGTCGACAGGATTTTTTCGATACGAACCCAACTCATGGTTGCCAGCCGACTTGAAAAAACGAAGCCAAACAGCGGGATGCGCCTGGTGCTTGGGAGGAGGGTTATCGCCCGAGATGCCAGTTGGACGCTCGATTGTGCGATACGAACCCAATTCGGATTCAGCGAGGGCTTGAAAAAACGAACCCAAACGACCGGATGCGCCTTGTGCTTTGGAGAGGATTATCGCCGGGGTTTCCAGTCCGACAGGTGATTCTGCGATACGAACCCAATTCGGGGCCGGCGAGGGCTTGAAAAAACGAACCCACACGGTGGGATGAACCTTGTGCTTTGGAGAGGATTATCGGCGGGGTTTCCGGTCCGACAAGTGATTCTGCGATACGAACCCAATTCGGGGCCAGCGAGGGCTTGAAAAAACGAACCCAAACGACCGGATGCGCCTTGCGCTTTGGAGAGGATTATCGCCGGGGTTTCCAGTCCGACAGGTGATTCTGCGATACGAACCCAATTCGGGGCCAGCGAGGGCTTGAAAAAACGAACCCAAACGAACGGATGCGCCTTGCGCTTGGGGGGAGGATTATCGGCGGAGTTTCCAGTCTGACAGGTGATTCTGCGATACGAACCCAATTCGGGGATGGCCGCCGATTTGAAAAAACAAACCCAACGGCGGGCTGGCTGCACGCCGTTGGGACACCTTAGAGCCGGGTTCGTTCGTGATTGCGTTTTCTTGACGCTCATTTATTCGGTTTAGAAAGATCGAAGCCGGGAGATTCCCGGCTTGGCGGATGCGGACGCGATCCAGATGCACATGGAAGACGTCAGACGACAATCGCCTTTAACTGGTTTGAATTTAGCGCGAGGTGGGTTCGTCTCGACCATGGCAATTGGGGGCAAAAAGGGACGAACTGTCTGCTTTCATGGGGTTAGTGGGCTGAAAATAAATCGTCAATCGTTGTGACCGTGCCCTGGAGGCTGGAAATCGGGTAATTCGAAGGCGCGATAACGCTCGCTGGCGGTCGCGGCTCTGAAAGTCGGTTAAGCACCCAGTATTTACCGCCTTTCTACATCGCTCCTTCGATATACTTAAGATCTAGATGGATCGTAAACCCAACTCATTTCAGCCGCTCGCCATTGTTCTAACCGTGCTGGCGGCGCTCGTGCGCCTTGTGCCGCATCCTCCGAACTTTTCGCCCATTGGCGGCGTGGCTTTGTTTGGCGGTGCAAGATTGCGCAGTTGGCAAGCTTACGTTGTTCCACTGCTGGCCATGGTCCTCACCGATCCGATTCGCAGCCGGCTGGAAGGTGGTTATCCGGCCTATTCGGCCATGACGCCCATCATTTACGCATCGTTTCTTATCAGCGTGTATCTGGGGCGGACGTTTCTGCGCAACAGCAGCAACCCATTGCGAATTGGGAGCGTCGCGTTGGCAGGCAGCCTGCAATTCTTCCTCATCACCAATTTCTTTGTGTGGTTGGGAGCCGCTGACATGTACCCGCAAACTTTTGGCGGGCTGACCACTTGCTACATCGCTGCCCTTCCTTTCTTTGGCCGCACGGTGTTGGCCGATCTTTTTTACGCCGGCGTGCTGTTTGGCGCCTACGCGCTGGTGAGCCGGCGCTTGGAATCGACGCGAGCGATCGCAGCGTAATCCCTTGTCGCGAATCTTTGTCGTCCTATTGCTCTGCGCGAGCGCTCAAGGGGCGGTCACACGGATTGAGGTGGCATCTCGCAGCGAATTTAAGAACGGGGTTCCCGCAGAGGTCACTTACGGCAAGGTGTACTTCGCGGTTGATCCCAAGCTTGGCCCGAATCGAATTGTCCGGGACATTGATCTCGCGCCGAAAAACGCCCGGGGCTTGGTTGAGTTTTCAGCGGATTTTTACATGGTTCGCCCGCGCGCGGGTAACGGGACGGCGCTGGTAGAAGTTTCGAATCGCGGCGGCAAAGGGCTGATGAACGTTTTCGATCTGGCCCAGCACGGCGGAGATTCCTTTTTGCTCAAGAACGGCTTCACGCTGGTTTGGCTGGGCTGGGAGTTTGATGTGCCGAATGAGCCGGGTATGCTGCGAGCGTATCTGCCGGTCGCCAGCAAGGGCGGCGAGACCATTAGCGGTATGATTCATTCCGAATGGGTGGGTGAGAAGCGCGAAGATGTGATCTCGACCGGCGATCGAGGGCAGACTGGTTACGAAGCTCTCGACCCGGCCTCACCGAAGAATGAACTTTTCGTCCGCGATGCGGTGGCCGCACCTCGCAATTTGATTCCGCGGGCAGAATGGCAGTTTACCGACAGCAGGCACGTAAAGCTAAATGGCGGCTTTGCGCCGGGCCGGCTGTATGAAATTGTTTATGAGGCTAAGAATCCGGTGGTGGCCGGATTGGGCCTGGCCGGCATGCGCGATTTCGTTTCGTACCTCAAATATTCCGGAGTTGCTACGCCGCTGAGCGCAGATCGCGCGGGCATACAGCGGGCCATCGGTTTCGGCGTTTCGCAGAGCGGGCGTTTTCTGCGCGAATTCCTTTATGACGGTTTCAACGAAAGCGAACTTCACCGCAAGGTTTTCGACGGCGTGTGGGCGCATGTAGGCGGGGCGGGGCGGGGAAGTTTTAATGAGCGGTTCGCTCAACCTTCGCGCGACGGCCAGCCTTTTGTCAACGTTTTTTACGATGTCGACATCCCGCCGTTTGACGAGCGGCATCTTACCGCCAGAGCCAGCGCCGCTCACGTTTTGCCGAAGCTTTTTCTTTCGCACGGATCTTATGAATACTGGGGCCGCTGCGCCTCGCTCATCCACACAACGGCGGGTGGTACAGCCGATGTGGCGCCAGCGGCGAACACGCGGATCTATTTTTTCTCCGGCTCGCAGCATGGGGCCGGGTCGATTCCGCCGGCGAAAGTGCCGGCGCAAGATAGAGCCAATGTCAACGATTACCGCTATGCGTTGCGAGCCCTACTTCTCGCGATGGATCGTTGGATCAAAACGGATGGCGCGCCGCCGGCTTCGCGCTTTCCGCGTCTGGCAAACAACGAACTCACAGCGCGTGAAAACTTGCACTTTCCTAAAGTTCCAGGCGTGGAACTGCCGGTTCATAAGCGCGAAGCGTATCGCCTCGATTTTTCAGTTGAACCGCCGCAACAAATGGGCTTGGCATTTCCCACGCTGGTACCGCAGGTGGATGTGGATGGCAACGATTTAGGTGGTATCCAGATGCCTGAGATCAAGGCGCCGCTGGCTTCGTATACCGGCTGGAATCGAAGGAGTGCGGCGATCGGCGCGCGGAGTGAGATGTTGAGTTATACCGGCTCCTGGATTCCGTTTCCGCTCACGAAAGAAGATCGTTTGAAGAGCGGCGACCCGCGTTTATCAGTGGAAGAGCGGTATCGGGACGAGCAAGACTATCTCGCAAAAATTGATCAGGCCGGCCGCGCTCTGGTCGACTCAGGCTTTGTTCTGGAAGCGGATCTGCCCTTGCTGCACGATCGGGCGGCGCGCGAGTGGGATTTTATTCATAGCGTAAAGCCTCAGTCGGATTGAGTTGCGAGGCGCGCCGCGCGGGCAGCAATCCAAAGGTGACTCCCACCACAAACGAAACCACGAAGGCGACCAAAACCGATATGGGCGAAACCGGCACTTTGAGCGAAAGGGGCAATTCCAGAAGTGAAACTGCCAGCGGTACGCTGAGCGGAATGGCGATGCCAATGACAATGCCTAAAGCGCCACCTACGACGCTCATGACGACCGCTTCCACCAGGAATTGGAGGAGGATCTCACGGCGCGAAGCACCCACCGCCATGCGCAAGCCGATCTCACGGGTGCGTTCAGTCACCGTTACCAGCATGATGTTCATAATGCCGATGCCTGATATGAGCAGCGCAATGAGGGAAACAAGAATGAGCACTACTGTGAGCACGGAGGCAATCGTGTCGGCGGTTTGCAGCACAGCTACTAAGTTTTGGACGTCGTACTTCGCGCCTATTCTATGCCGGCTTTCCAAAATGTTGTTTACTTGTTCGGTGACTGCTGGAACGTCGGCGGCATCGCGCACCTGCACATAAACGGGTTCGATCTTTTCATACTGCATGAAGTACTTCATGACGGTAATGGGGATTAGCACCGTCTCATCGTGCATTTCGCCTTGCCCGAAAGTGCTGGTTTTTTCGCGGAATGTGCCGATAACGGTGAACTGCAACTGGCTGATTTTGATGGTTTGGCCGATTGAAGCATCCTGGCCGCCAAACAACCGTAGCGCCAGTTTGTCAGTGAGCATGGCCACGCGGCTGCGGAGCGCTACATCGCTGGCATCGATAGCGCGGCCCTGGAGAATGACCAGCGGACGAACCTGCGGATATTCGGCATCCACGCCATCCACTGTTAATTCACGCACTTTGCCGTGGACGACGATCTGATCATGCGAGGTCATGACGGCGGTGGCAGCCACAATTTGATTGCCCAAGGCGTCGCGCAGGGCTTGTACGTCCGACAGCTTTACGAAATCGCCTTGAATTTTCGCGGTGTTCTGACCGCCGGCTTCATAGTACGCAAAGACAAGATTCGAGCCGACGCCGCGGATCTGATCTAAAATGAGATCCTTGCTGGCGAGGGAAATCGTGACAACGAGGATTACTGAGGCATTGCCGATGATGAGGCCTAACGCCGTGAGAAAGGTTCTAAGTCTGTTTGCCTTGAGTGCCTGAAAGCTGAAGCTGATGGCTTCGGAGAAATTCATTTACCGGCGGGTCAGTTTATGCGCCGCCCACTTCTTGCAACAAACGGCGGGCTTCTTGTTTGGGCGGATCGTCAGCGGTAACGGAAGCCTGCATATATTTCTCAAGCATGGTTTTGGCTTGACCGAGGTCACGTTTTTCTTTGACCAGAACAGATGCCCAAGCAAATAAAACTTGCGGCGAATCAGGATGTTTGGTTTCCGCTTCGAGGAAAATGGCATCGCTTTCTTTATTGCGGCCCTGGGTAGCGAGGAAGCGGGCTAGAGCGAGGAAGTGACCCACCTCGCGCGGCGCAACGCTAATCGCTTTGCGCAGATGATCTTCGGCAGCCTGGAATTCCCTGCGCTTCTGCGCGAGCTTGGCTTTTTCGAAATAACCCTGGGCGGGATCGAACTTGGCGGTGGCTTCGGAAACAGCCAGCGCCTTATCGTAACCACCACCCAAGAAGCCGGGCGCTTCCAAGTAGTAATCGAACAAATCGCTTAGAGCATCGCTATTCTTCGGATCGAGTTCCACGGCTTGCTCAAATGCCTGACGCGCTTTTGATGCGAGTCCCGGCGCCATCAACGGATTGGAACTTTCGGCTCGCTTACCGTATGCTCTGCCCAGCCAATCGAGGTACTCAGCGTTGGCGGGGTCCGCTGCAACGGCTGCTTGCAAATAAGTCGTCGCCTTTTTGAAATCCACCAGCATGAAGTAATCGCGCCCGATTAAGAAATTGGTCGCCGCATCGGTTGAGTGTTTATCCAGCTGCTTCAGGGATGCTTCAAAATCGGTGTGCTTGTACAGCTCCTCCGCTTTGGAAAGGTCGGCCGCGTTCAGTGTTCCCAAGGCCAAAACGGCAATGAAGAATAGAAGCAACGAACCGCTAAGACGGCCTAAAGCGAATCTCCCCATAATCAATAGCTTAACGTGCTCCCGCAATCCCATCTTGTAATAGGATGACGCCGATCGGAAGCAGGTTGCGAAACCTTTAAACAGCGGCTAAATCTTTGATTCTTTTAATGTGGGCGAAACAGCCCATACCGGTCCAGGCCGGAGTATAGTATCTTTGAGGATTACGAATTCCACTCTTAAAGGAGGGTGACGCCATTATGTTCGCCCAGTTGCGAAGTTCATTACTTTTAAGCGGCCTTATATTGGTGATGGCCGGGGGCGCTTGGGCCCAGACCACTACCATTGAAGGCGACGTGAGAGATGCCAACGGCCAACCCCTGAAGGGCGCTGTCATCGTTTTGGACCGCACCGACATTAAGGGCCATTACAGCGTGAAGTCCGATAAGAAGGGCCACTGGCTCTACACCGGTTTGCCGTATGGGAAGTTCGACATCAGTATCCAGGTGGATGGCAAAACTGTGGATGCCTTGACGATTAAGGGTGTGCAGTCAAAGTACGGTGAAAGTACTACGGTCGATTTCGACATGCGCAAAGCCGCGGCACAGCAGGCAGATCTGCAAAAAGCGGCGGCGACCGGGGAACTCACGAACGATCAAGCGCGCGGCATGAGTAAGGAGGAGAAAGAGAAGTTCGAAGCGACGGCCAAGAAGAACGCCGAGGTCATGAAGAAGAACAAAGCGTTGAACGACGCGTTCAATGCCGGCGAGGATTCTATGAAAGCGGCCGCGGCAGAGCCTGATAAGGCGCAGAAGATTGTGAAGTATCAGGCCGCAATCGACAACTTCAACAAAGCCGGGGAACTGGATGCTTCACAAGTGGCGGTGTGGAACGCGCTGGGTGAAGCCTATTCGGGTTTGGGCGATGCGCAAACGGGTGATGATCGCAATAAATCTTATGAGCAGGCGATTGCCAGCTACAACAAGAGCCTGGCCATTAAGCCTACCGACGCCGGCGTCTACAACCAAATGGGTAACCTGTACGGCAAGGAGAAAAAGATTCCAGAAGCGACGGAGGCTTTGACGAAGGCCGCGCAGCTGGATCCGACGATGGCGCCGAAAGCCTACTTCAACATGGGCGCGAACCTGGTGAACAGCGGCCAGCCTGAAAAGGCTACTGATTTCTTCAAGAAGGCGACCGATGCCGATGGAAACTACGCCGAAGCCTGGTATCAATATGGCAGCTTGCTGATGATGCAAGGGAAAGTGGATCCGAAAACGGGAGCGCAGACGTATCCGCCGGATACGGCGACGGCGTTGAAGAAGTACCTGGAACTGCAACCGAACGGTGTGCATAAGGATGAAGCTTCGGCAATGCTGCAGGCGATGGGCGAAAAGGTTGAGACGAAGGTGGTTGTACCGTCGAGCAAGAAGAAGAAATAGCAAATAAGCGAGAAGGCGGAGTAAACGGCCTACAATAGGAACTGGAGGCGTGAGAAAAACGTCTCCAGTTTAGGACGCTCCTGCCATGTTCCGCGCCATCCTCGAATTAATTATCACCATTTTGGTTGCCATGGTGGCGCGCGCGGTTTTTGCCAGCGTGATGAAAGGATTCGGTTCGGCGGCGTCGGGTGCGTTCCAGCAACAACAGCCGCCACCACCCGGTCAGTCGCAGCCGCCGAAAGAGGCTTCACGCGCGGGCGAGTTGCATAAAGACCCAGTTTGCGGCACGTACGTCTCCGAATCGACGTCCTTCCACCGGCAGCTTTCGGGCAAGACGGTTTATTATTGCTCGGACGCTTGCCGTCAGAAGCACGCGGTTTGAAACAGATTCAATCTGAAGCGGCTTTGATCCGGCGCGGCACGCCCGCGTTCCGGCATACGAACTTGGCGCTGTTCTCGGCTGGGTTTGCGACCTTCGCGCTGATGTATTGCGTGCAGCCGCTCTTGCCTTTGTTCGCGCAGCTGTTTCGCGTAAGCGCCGCAACGAGTAGTTTAGCTATTTCGTCGGTCACGGCTTCGGTGGCGGTGGCGATCTTGCTCGCCGGGTCAGTTTCGGAAGCGTGGGGACGTAAGCCAGTGATGACGGCGTCGATGTTTTCGTCCGCCATTCTCACGACGCTTTCACCCTTGGCCCCTAGCTGGCCCTCTTTCCTGGGTATGCGCACGCTGGAGGGCATTGCGTTTAGCGGTTTGCCGGCGGTGGCGATGGCCTATTTGAGCGAAGAGATGCATCCCTCCGCGATCGGCTTGGCCATGGGTTTGTACGTGGGCGGTACGGCGGTGGGAGGCATGTCGGGCCGCGTTCTTATCGGCCTCTTGACCGATCTGATGGGTTGGCGTCTGGCGCTCGGGGCCGTGGGCGCGATCGGGCTGATTGCGGCGGTCATTTTTTGGCGCAGCCTGCCGCGATCTTGGCATTTTCACGCTCGCCCGATGCACCTCGGTTCGCTTCTTGCGTCGTTCGGGCAGCATCTCTCGGAACCCGGTTTGCGGTTGCTCTTTGTGGAGGGCTTTCTGCTGATGGGCGCGTTCGTCACCGTTTACAACTACATGGGATTTCGTCTGATGGCTGCGCCTTATGCGCTGAGTCATTCGGCGGTGGGCGGCATCTTTGCCGTTTACCTGGTGGGCACGGTCAGTTCGGCTTGGGTGGGGCATCTTGCCGGACGGTTGGGCCGGCGAAATGTGTTTTGGTTCGTGGTGGCCTTGATGCTGGCGGGGGTTCTCCTCACGCTGTTACGGCCGCTGGCAATCATTGTTTTGGGGCTGGCGCTGTTCACGTTCGGATTCTTCGGCGGCCACTCGGTACTGAGTAGCTGGGTGGGGTTGCGGGCGCGTCAGGCCAAGGCGCAGGCGTCGTCGCTTTACCTTTTCTTTTACTATCTGGGTTCGAGCGTGGCGGGCACGGCCGGCGGATTGTTTTGGAAGGCGTATGGCTGGGTGGGTGTGGTGATGTTTTTAGCAGCGCTACTAGCGGTGGCACTGGCGTTGGGGTTGCATCTTACGCGGTTGCAGCCACTGGAAGCGGCGCAGCGGATGTGACTCAAGCTGGGGTTTGCGAAGCTGATGCGGATGACGGGGAGGTCAGCCGCAGACCGGGAAGCAGAGCAGGAGGTCTGCGCCACCTAGGCGCGTCGACTCGCGTTGTTATGTCCCTTGACGGAAAAGAGTGCGCGCCAGCAGACAGAATGCGGCAATGACGGGGTTGCTGTCATCGGACCGATGTGCGAGTTCAATGAAAGTTCGGCCGTGACTGACGAGCGGACGGCAGGCCACTGTTTGGGCCGCCACGTGGCGAATACAAGCGGGCGCGATGGTCAGCCCCAGGCCAGCGCCCACGAGGCTTACCACGGTCACCCAGTGCGGAGCTTCTTGCACGATTCTGGCGCGAAAGCCCTGCTGTTCGCACAGGTCCATAGTGCGGTTCCAGGCCGTGGGTCCGGCGGATTTCGGGAAAAAGACGAACGGCTCATCCTTTAACTGAATGACGCGAACGGTGGATGCCCGGGCGAGGCGATGACGGCGCGGCACAATCGCGATAAATCTCTCTTCGACAAGGGGAGTGACCGTCAAATCGTCAACGGGGCCGCCGTCGCGCAGAAAACCGACGTCCACTGATCCGTCGCGAATCGATTCGATCAATTGGCTGGTGTGGGTTTCTTGTAGCCGGAGTTCCACGTCGGGATAGCGACGGCGGTATTCTCCGAGGACGGCGGGGAGTTGTGTTTGCATGCCTGAGCCGATGAAGCCGACGCGCAGTAAGCCGGTTTCTCCGAGTCCGACACGACGGGTAAAGGCCAGGTCTTCCGACATGCGGTGAAGCGTCCGTTTGGCGCGCTCTAGCAGAGCTGCGCCGGTTTCCGTGAGTTTGACGGCTCGCGAGGTGCGCAGCAGCAAAGGATGCCCCACCATCTCTTCCAAGCGGCGGATCTGCTGAGAAAGCGGGGGCTGCGCGATGTGGAGGCGCTGCGCCGCGCGGCCGAAATGCAGTTCTTCCGCAACGGCCATGAAGTAGCGGAGGTGCCGTAGTTCGATTCCTTCATCCATATCGGTAGGATATCGTTCGGGACAAACAAGATATTGGACATATGGATGGATTCCATTGAGAATTGAAGAAGCGCGCAGCCCGTATGGCGCGTGTTCCCTGGAGGAGGAGAGGCTCGATGGCCCAAGCGGTAGGATCCGCGATCGTTTTTAGAAGTTTTCAGCCCGGAGATGAGGAGGCTTTTCGCGTATTGAACGAGGCCTGGATTGAAGAACATTTCCAGTTGGAGGAAAAGGATCGCGAGACTCTTGGCGACCCGGATCGCCACATACTTGCTGAAGGCGGCTACATCTTCATGGCGCAACGAGGCGCGGAGCCCATCGGCACCTGCGCGCTGATTGCGCTGGGCGATGGCCGCTTTGAGATAGCGAAGATGACGGTGGCGGCACAGGAACGCGGCCAAGGCGTGGGACGGCAACTGCTGGAATACGCCATCGCGTTTGCCAGGGCGAAAGCGATTAGGCGTTTGTATCTGGAAACGAATACTAAGCTACAAGACGCCATCCGCATTTATGAAGCTGTCGGATTTCGCCACCTGCCTGCCGAGCGAGTAAAGGCATCCCCTTACGCGCGCGCGAACGTGTACATGGAAATGACTTTGTTTTAGCAGCGTTCCAGCGACACGCTTAGCCCGCCGCAGTTGGTCCGCGCCTATCGATTAGCACTTCCCCAATCTTCGGGGTAAGACTCTATCCTATAGAAACCAAATACAGTTTTGAGAGAATTCGCCGATATCTCAATTACTATGACTCCGAGGATTGCAGGCCGGAATGCGGCCTTCCCACAGCGAATGGCGCGCCAGTACTACCCCTTACCAGGCCAATCTTTTCGAAGTTCGAACCGCGTGCTATCCTATAGCAAACACAGGGTTTGGCTGCATTGTCGTCCGGGCGAAATGCGCACAGCAGATCTGTTCCGATGCTAAGAGTTTTCCTAGGAGCGCGCGCAAGACGGGCAGGGTGTCGAGCGCCCCGCCCGAAGGTCCACGAGAGTTGCTCCCTATTTGGCGGCGGGCGGCCGAGTGCTTTACGCCTAGCGGTTGCACTGTTGGCTGGTGTGGTACTCGCAAGCACTCCGAAAAGCACCGTAGCGCGCCCCTATCGGGTTGTCGTGGTTGCAGGGGACGGCGCCCTAAACAGCCTTCCATCGGGCGCGGCGCATGAACCGGTGGCGCGTGTGGCCGATGGCGCGGGTAAACCAGTATCAGGCGCGCGCGTCGAATTCGACGCCCCCAAAGCGGGGCCGGGAGTCACCTTCGGCGGCGCGACACATCTCGCCATCACTACCAACTCCGCCGGTCTCGCCAAGGCGGCCGGAGTGCGCAACAACGGAGTTGCCGGCGGATTCATATTGCTCGTCCACGTTTCCTATCAAGGCGAGGCCATTGGCGAGATGGCCGTTCACCAGACCAACGTGACAAGCAAGATGGCGCACTTGTCGAACCATATGCACCAGCAGGAACAATTTCCGGATGCGGCCATCTCGACAGCTGCCGTAGGAATCGCGCTCGGAGACCAATTCCTCATCAACGGTACGGTCACGCCCACGAACGCCACCTTGGCTCCGGGCAATCGAGTTCAGACGCAGAACACGCCCGTTACCATCTATATTCATGACCACTGCGAATTCCTGATTGGCCCTCATTCCTCCGTCATCATTCAGCCGCATCAGGTTTCAGTGACCAGTGGTGCCGTGCGCGCCAAACACTTCGGGGATTGCAAATTCGGTTCTGGCGGTTTGTGGGTGACCAGCCCGGCACCGAATGGCGATGCGGTGGTGGCGCTATCCCGCGAGCATATGGAAGTCGGTTCGGTGAGCGGACCGGTTGAAATCGCCAATGAAATTAAAGTGGTGGGCATGGTCCAACCAGGGACGGTTTCGGCATTCAATTTCAACCCTGCGGCCTCGGCCAGCGGCGCTTCTGTCAGTGCTCCCACATCGAAGAAGGTCGTCTTTATGCTGGGATTGGGGACGGGTGCGGCCCTGGCGGGTCTAGGACTGAGCGTGGCCGCCATCGTTCAACCTGAGCCGGCCTCGACTAGTCCGTAATTCCCACGAATTTCTCGCGGTTTCCAGCTGTGGGCGTGGGACAAACACTATATTTGCCGCCCAGCCGGAAGCGGTTGCGCGCAGTCAAACTATAAGCGGCGTCCCGTATAAAGCGAGGCACGATCTGCAGGCAGCGGCCCAGCACTTTCCAAACTCCGCCGAGCAGCAACAGGGAATTCACCGTTACGTCCGACCGCAGCAAGATACGCTCTTGCGGCGAATTGGGATTCAGCACCAGATAGACGCTATTCTGCTCGAGCATGGCATCGCGGTTAATTCCATGCCGCAACAAAGCCTCTTCGGCCCAGCGCGACTGCTGCGGCGCGAAGCGGAAATGGTTGCCCTTGTCCCGCTTCAGAACCCACTGTACGGTTCGATTGCAGAACCCACACAACCCGTCGTAAATCAAAATACAGCCGGCCAAATTCCAGCTTCGCATTTTTTCGCTGGCGCCATACAGCTGTTGTGGCGCGCTTTGCGCTTCTAAAATAACTCTACGTTCTCTCCAAATTCCCCAGCATCCACCACCGCATATGGCTGTCCGGCCGGTAGCGGCGCCGCAGCCATGCGCATTGCTCCCGTTAAGTTGGCGTGGATATCGTGCTGTTCCTGCATGGTGTAGCGGGCCGCCAGTTCCGCCAAGCCCGCCAGCAACACTTCTTCGTTTTCGCTGGGCAAGCAGCAACGCATCTCCTCTATTGCCGCTTGCAAGCCATTTTGTAAGCCGTTTACGGTATGAGCGAACTCCACTCCGATGGACAAACCCTCGCGCGCTTCGGCAAGATCCTGGCAAAGGCTCTCCGCGCGTGTCGCGATTTCCCTGATATGCCTAAAACTGTTCTCCTGCGACTCGCGCAATTGCGTAGCCGCGGTGCGCATGGCTTCCACGCCTTCCTGCTGCGCCGCCCGGTCCAGCGCCGTTCGCTCTTGTCCCGACAAGCGCTGCGCGCCGGCGCTCATGGCATCGAGTATCTGAATCAGCGCCTCGGAGGCTTGCCTTGATTCGTATGCTTTCTGCTGGATCGAGCCGGCCAAAGCGCCGAGCGCTTCACCGTTTTGTCCCAGATGTTCCGCGCTGATCATGGCGTTCATGGCGGTCCGCCTCATCTGCGCTTCAATCGTTTGTATTTCCTCGATAGAGCCGCGCATGCGAGTTACCGCCTCCGCCAAATCCCCGCACATCGCCTGGGTGGCGGCGTCTGCGTGGGCGCATTGGCCGAAACTAGCCAGAATCGCGCTGCAACCGCGCTCCATCTGCTGAAAGAATGAATTGTTGCCCGACCGGCCGCTTAAGGCGCGGCTTTCGTCCGCCATCTTGACCACATGCCCTGCAATATCGCCCAAGCTCTTGCCCACCTCCGCCACCGAGTCGCTGAATTTGCCGCTCGCGCCGGAGAGTTGTGACAACTGCAGCTCGAGAATAACCGCCGCCGTTCCGCTGTGCCCAGGAACAGAACTGAGGCGCCGCAATACGTCGATCACATGTTCCAGTTGTTGTCTGGTGATGTCCTGGAACTGCAGTGAGACGACGAGGCTCTGGAAGGCCGCGGCGATTTCGCGAGATTCGCTCGCTAAGCGGGCGGAGGCGTCGTGCGTCAAACCCTGCATCTCGCCGAACGAAGCCAGGCTTTGAAGCACCTGGTCAATCACCACAGGCAATTCCCTGGCTTGCCCCTCCTGCAGCGCCGCAACGTGGCGCAGCACGCTCTCGATGCGCGGCGTCAACTCGCCGGCTGTGTCTAGAGCGCTCTCAACGCGCGTCTCCACGTTGCGCGCCAGCAATCGAACATCTTCGGCCAAATTGCCAAAATCCGCGCTTACCTTTCCCAGCCGCGCCGTTTCAATGCGAGTTAGCAATCCCAGCGAATGAAAGGCAGCGACAATACCTTCGAACTGCGAGAGGGTCTTCTTCAGCCGGTTGCCTTCCGTGGAGATGTTGCCCAGCAGTTCGCTGTCTGCGCCGCCGCGCGCGCCCATCCCCCTGGCCAGATCCAGCACGCTGTTCAATGCTTGCGCCGCGTTCCGCCCCCGCTCGCCCGAAATCAACTCGGCGACCGACTGAAGACCGGACGACATGAAATTCACCTCTTCAATGGACGCGGCCAATTTTCCTCCGACGATCAAAAACGCACGTTCCGTCTCACGGTTCAGACGTTCGAGTTCGGAGATGGCCGCGCGAAGAGTGCCGGCTAAGGAATTCGCATGGCCGGCGGTTACCCCGATCAGGGAACGATCGTTTAGGGGCATGCGGGCTGTTCCAGACTGTGGCACTCGAGCGCATTCAGAACCAGCACCACCCGGCCGTCGCCCATAATGGCGGCCCCTTGAAATTCGCGGCATTGCTCCAAGCCACCTGTTAACGGTTTGACCAGCACCTCTACCTGACTGGTGAATCGATCGACTGCCAGACCATACGTGACGGAGCCGCCTTCCACGATGGCGACTGAAAGCTCGGGCTGGTGCAGGGGCGTTTCCGCGAGACCCAGGATCTCGGCGAGCGCAAATACCCGATAAATCTTCCCACGCACCTGCGCCAGCTTCATCCCGTGATATTTATGCGCTGCCTCGCGGGGTAACTTCACCATGTCGCGAATATTGTTGAGCGGGAGAATATACTCCTCAGTTCCAGCCTCCAGCAAAATACCCTTAGAGATCATGAGACTGGTCGGCAGCTTCATGAACAAAGTGGTGCCATGCCCGCGCCTCGAGTGTAGTTCCACCGTTCCTTGCAGGCTCTGAATGTTGCTGCGGACTACATCCATGCCGACCCCGCGGCCCGATACGTCGGTCACTTTTTCGGCAGTGGATAGTCCCGGTAGGAAGATCAACTGATAGGCCGCGTCCTCGCTCATCTCGGCAGCCGCCTCCAACGTCACCAGCCCCTGCTTTACGGCTTTTCGCTTGAGGGCTTCGGCATTGAGCCCGCGACCGTCATCGCTGATTTCAATTACCACTCCGCCCGCCTCATTTGACGCCCGCAGCTTTAATTCCCCGCATGGCTCTTTGCCATTTGCCAGCCGCTCCTCGGGCCGTTCGAGGCCATGATCCACCGCGTTGCGGATCACGTGAATCAGGGGGTCTCCAATGTGGTCGAGAATGGTCTTGTCCAGCTCCGTGCCCTCGCCCTCAATTACCAGCCGCACCTCCTTACCCAGCGAGCGCGCCAGATCGCGCACCAGGCGCGGAAATTTCTGAAAAACCGCCTTCGCCGGCAGCATGCGGATCGACATGACGGTTGCCTGCAGTTCGTCGGTGATGCGCGATATGTTCGAACCTGCCTCCTTCAGATCCTTCGCCACAAGTGCGCGCTCCACCCCTGCATTCAACTTCTGCACCAGCAGCGGAAAGGCGCCACGCGCCACCAGCAGTTCGCCCGCCACGCGCATGAGGCGGTCGAGCTTTTCCTGATCGATGCGAATTGTCGCGCCCGAAGCGCCGGGCCGCTCCCCGGCAGGCGCTTTGGCGGCGCGCACTGCCAGCGGCGTGCCAAGATCAGCTTCGCTCTCCTGCCCCAGATTTTTCAGAATTGAGCAAACCGATTGAAACGCCTTACTCAAGTCGGCGCGCTCATCGCCGCTCAAAACAGCGCCCTCCCTCATCGCCGCGTCCAGGATTCTGAGCTGTACTGCCAATGGCTCTTCTAATTCGGGATAGCTTTGATAGCGGGCCGCCGCCGACAACGTCTTCACGCCCCGCAAATAGGTTTCAAGCAACGGCCGCGCCGGCTCGCCGTCATTCTCCATGCGGTCAAAGCAGCCCGCGATCATTTCCACCGACTGCGATGTGGTATTCAGAAATGCTGAAGCTCGCCCATCCAGCGCGCTTGCGCTCGATGCCGCGGGCGTTTGAACGCCCAGACGCTTCAGCAACTCCAGCGAAACTGCGCCACCCCCTACGCCGCGATGCGTCAGGCTCACTAACAATCTGCGGATCGCGTCGCAAGTCTCGAGCGATGTTTCGACCGCCTGTTGCGACACCGGCTCGCTCGTTGCGCGAAACGGATCGAGCAGCGACTCGAGCCCGTGCGTTACGTCGTGCAGCACTTGGAGCGGATGGCTGGCAAGCAAGCCTGAGCCGATTTGTCCCAGCAACAAACCGGCGTTGCCCTTGATGTTGTGAACAGCCCGAAACAAAGCAGCCAGATCTTCTGCCGAATCACGGTGCCTCTCCAGTTCGAGTGCGGCGCTCTCCACTTGCTCTAGCTGGTCTTCGCACTCCAATTGAAACAATTCAAGGCTTTCGGCCGGCACTGAGCCCAGCAGCGCCACCGCGCCCGCTTGGTCGTCCATTAAACGGATGCTTACCCCACAGTCGCCCTCGACGAACACGAAAACATCTTGGATTGCAGCCAGTGCCTTTTCTGTGACCAGCCGGATGTTCCACCACAAATAGCAATTCTCGGCTTCAAGCGAAGCGAGCGCGGGCACCTCGTCCGTATGCGCTGTGATATGGGTCTGGCCCAGTTCCCGGAGTTCGTCAAGCAGGTTAACGGGGTCCGTACCCGTATAGAAAATCTCGCGGTTCGGCTTAAGAATGATTTCATACGCCGCGCGCGGATTGAGCGTTAGCTCCACGCCGCTGTTCTTCTCGGTCTGCTGACTCGGCTTGGCGGGCAGAAAACGCTCCAACGCGCTGCTTACTTCCGCTTCACCTAGAACTTCCTCCTCCTCGGGTTCTTCGAGAATCAGCCGGATAACATCGCAGGCCTTGAGCCCGCAATCCACCAACTCTGGCGTAATCGCCAGCTTTCCTGCGCGCGCTAGATCAAACGCCTCCTCCACGTTATGCGCGAAGCGCGCCAAATGCGCGTAGCCAGCCATGCCGCCCGATCCCTTGAGAGTATGAATCGCCCGGAACACGCGATGCAGTAAATCCGCCTCGTCCGGTTTCTCCTCCAATGCCAGCAGCGCCCAGTCGAGCTCGCTCAGTACGTCCAGAGCCTCCGCTCGGAAGGCGCTCCGTATCTGCTCTAGGCTGTCTGTAGACATCGTTCTTTGCCGCCTGCGGGACTATATTCCCTGTCGGGTCAGCGCATCACCTTTTTTACAACTGCTAACAATTGCTCCGGGTTGAAAGGCTTGACAATCCAGCCACTCGCGCCAGCCATTTTTCCCTCTTGCTTTTTCTCCGGGTGCGATTCCGTTGTCAACAAAACGATCGGCACAAATTTGCATTCGTCCATCGCCCGCAGCCGCCGGGTCAACTCGAGCCCGTCCATCTTCGGCATATTGATGTCCGTCAAGACCAGATTCAGCTCGCGGCCGGGCACTTTCGCGAGGGCGTCCTCGCCGTCCACGGCTTCAATGACCTCATAGCCGGCGCCTCGCAACACTAAGCCGGTCATTTGCCGCGCGGTCGCCGAATCGTCTACCGTCAGAATTGTTTTCATTCACCCTCCCGCGCGCCCAACAGCGCTCGCCGCAACTGGCTTCTGTCAAGGGCGCTCAGCAAAACGTAAGGCGGATCGGGGAAACTAAGCCCCGGAGCGGTCTTCTTCAGCGAGCACAATAACTGCAGAATGCACGTATCGATGTCTTCCAGTCGCGCGGTCTCGACTTCCACCGGCATGCGTACCTCTAATTTTTCGCTCAGCAGAGCCGCAAGCTTGCGGGCGTCGCGAATTGTCACGCTACCTTGCAGCACCAGAATTTGCCTTCCTCCTTGAATCGCCACCGAAAACGGCATGTTTCTCCTTCCCTCTTTGTCAGGTCAGCATCAGGCGCACGTTCTCTACTACCAGTTCCGGCTTGCACGGCTTAACAAGGTAAAGATTCGCTCCGGCCGCAAATCCCTTGGTTTTGTCTTTGCCTTCACTCTCCGTAGACACGATGATGATGGGCAATGAGCGGTACTGCTCATCGGCACGCACCCGCCGGATGAATTCATAGCCATCCATATTGGTCATATTGATGTCCGTGAGCACCAGATCGCAGCTATTGCTGTAGAGCTTTTCCAGCCCGTCGCTCCCGTCCACCGCCGTAAGAACGTGGAACTGCGCTTGTTCCAGGATGGAAGAGTGATAGTTTCTGACAAATTCCGAGTCATCGACGATTAAGATAGTTTTCTTCGCAGTCACAGCTTCTAATCCTTCACATAAACTAAGTGATTGTCGAACCGCTTCAGGTGAAACGCCGGCGTCACGCGACCCAGCGATTCAGAGTGGCCCAGGAAAACATAACCCCCTTTATTGAGGGAGTTGTAAAACTGATCGACGACCGACTTGCGCGACGCATCGTCGAAGTAAATTAAAACATTGCGGCAGAAAATGAAATCGAAGCCCCGCATGGACCGCATCGCCAGGCGGTCGTGCAGGTTCAAATGGCGCGGTTGGACCAGGGACGCTGTCCGGGGCTTTACTGCGAACTCGTCCCCCATCTTCGTCAGGTACTTTTCGCGAAATTCCGCAGGCACATCGTTGACGGACCTTTCTCCGTAACGCGCGGCCGCCACTTTGCGGAGCATGTTTTCATCGACGTCGGTTGCCACAATCGCGCAGTCCCACGACTGAATCTGCGGAAAAATTTCCTGTACGATCATCGCTAGCGTGTAAGCCTCTTCGCCAGATGAGCACCCCGCCGACCAGATGCGCAAGGTCTTTTCCCCTTTGGCCTGCTTGGCCGACAGCACTTCTGGCAGGCAATGGTTCGCGAAGGCCTGCAACTGATCGTACTCGCGAAACATGTACGTCTCGTTGGTAGTGATGAGATTGGCCAGCGCCTGCATCTCCACTCCGCCGGCGTCGGCGTAGCAGATCTGAAAGAGGTAATCCTTGGGGTCTGTCGAGGCCCAACGCCGTCATCCGCTTGGCGACCCGCGTCTTCAGGAAGTAGATCTTCTTCTCGTCGAAGTGCAGCCCCAGCTTCAGATAGATCTGCCGGTTCAATTTTTCGAATTGTTCGATGGAGAGTTCTGGCATGGGTCTCGTTTACCGGCTAAGCGCAGGACTAACTTCACCATCGGCTTCCGAGAGCGCGTGCTGTAGGAGCAGCGCCTCGAGCCCGGGGCGTTCCGACATCCGTAACGCTTCCGCCGCTCCCAGCCGAGCCAAGCGCTCCGGGCTCTCCAGGCAGGAGACCAAAAAATCGGTCACATCGTCGCGCTCCGTCCAGAAACCCATTACGCGTGCCGCCTGATAGCGGCAGGTCGGTGGATCGCTACCCTCGACCACCGTCTCTAAAACAGCTCGCATGGCATCGCTGAGTTCGGGCGGCGGGCAAGTCTTATGAATGCAGCGCCGGTGAATGGCAATTAGCGCGCCCAAAATGGCCGGACAGATGTGCGAGACACGTTGTGGCAGCAAACCCGCCACTTGCACGAACTCACTCTCCCTCCCCAGCGCCGCCAGCGCTTTCAAGCAAGGCGTCAGAAAGAAGGCGGGCAACTCCGTTAGCTTCGGAAAGCGTCGCAGTACTGCCGGCAGCGAGGATTCATTCCCAATCTCAGCCAGCGCCTCCAAACACGCCGCGATCAACATGGGGTGGCCGTCGCTCTCGAGCAGATCTTCAATCCGGCCGCGGAACTCGGCCGCACGCAACTTTCCAAGATTCTCTACCGCCGTGATCACCACATTCGGGTCCTCATCGGAAAGCGCGGCTGCGTAGATGTCCGCTGTTCCCTGAGCTTGAATGCCGCTGAGCACGTCGAGAACGAATTTACGCATGTCGCGGTCGCCATCCTGCATGGCCTTTCTCAGAAAGGGAACCGAGCGGTCGCCTTTATGCCGCAGCACATCCACGCCGAGATTGCGGAGCTGCGCATCGTCGCTCTCAAACAAGCGCACCGCACCCTCAATCGCCTCATCCCCGTCCAGCCGGATCAGCGCTTGGCCGATGGCGTCCCGCACCACCGGCGAAGGCTCACGCTGCAATCGCACGAGCAGCGGCGGCACGCTTTCCGCCGCGTTCAAATAGCCAAGATCCTCGGCCGCGCAGGTACGCTCCGTTTCGTCGGCACTATCCAGTTGTTCAATCTGTTCGCTTAATAAGCTCATGCCATCGTCCTCCGAACCACCTTCACTATCTCGCCCGCTACCTGGTAACTCGGCAACTGCACCGAGGCTCCGCCGCGCAGGGCAGCCTCGCGGGGCATACCAAATACCACCGCCGTCTCCTCGCTTTCGGCGATCGTATAACCGCCGGCTTGCTTGATCGCCACCATCTGGTCGGCGCCATCGTCTCCAATGCCTGTCATCAACACGCCGATTGTGTCTCTGCCGTAAACTTTTAAAACCGATTCCATCATCACGCTCACGCAAGGCATAAAGAGCGTCGCCGGCGTGGACGGCGTGCGGATCACCACCTCGCCCCCCAGCTTGCGGTGCAAGCATAGCTGCATAGCCCCTGGCGCCACATAGCACACGCCCGGCTCTACCTTCATCCCCGAGACCGCCTCGACAACTTTCAACGCACAGTGTTCATCCAACCGCCTGGCAAACGAGGCCATAAAGCTGGGCGGCATATGCTGTACCAGGAACAAGCTGGCGGGTAAATCCGCGGGGATGAGCGGCAACACCTCCTGCAATGTCGCCGGGCCGCCGGTGGATATTCCGATGGCCACGGCCCTGGGTCGCGTCGTCTTTTCAAACGCCTTAGCCTGCGGCGCCGGCCGTTGCACACCCCGCCGCGCGCGGCCTTGCGCCAAATGGCTGGTCGTGCCCTGCGCCGCCGCCGCTTTCAGCTTGCCGATTAGTTCGACCCCCACCACGCCAATGTTGGATGAGACTGTCCCGTCCGGTTTCCCCACGAAATCGAACGCTCCCAGCTCCAGGCATTCGAACGTGGTGGTGGCGCCCGCCTGCGTGAGAGACGATAGCATCACCACCGGGCAGATCTTCTCCTGCACGATCATCTGCAATGCCGTGATGCCGTCCAACTTCGGCATGTTGATGTCCATTGAGATAACATCGGGCCGCAATTCCCGCGCCTTCGCGACGGCGTCTTCGCCATCGCGCGCCGCGCCTACCACTTCCAACTCACCCGAGCCCTCAATGATCCGTTTGAGGGTTTGCCGCATCAACGCGGAGTCGTCCGCTATTAAGACACGTATTTTGGCCATTGCGCTGGATACGGTCCCCTTATGGGAGCCGCTCGACTCAGACCGTCACTTCGGAAAGCTGCGCGTGCTCCTGCCGCGACAGAATCTTCTCCACATCCAGCAGCACGATCATGCGCTTGCCGGCATCCACTTTGCCAATGCCGGATATGAACCGCTGGTCGATGCTCGACCCGATTGCTTCCGGCGGTGGCGCAATGTCCTTCTTCGCCAGATTCAAGACTTGCCGCACCGAATCCACTACTAAGCCAGTTTTTACGCCACCTAAATCCACAATGATGATGCGCGTGCGGTCGTCCGGCGGCTTCACTTCCAGATCGAAGCGCTTGCGGGTATCGAGCACCGGAATTACTTCCCCGCGCAGGTTGGTAACGCCTTCGATGAAAGGTGCAGCCTTCGGCACCTTGGTGATCTTGGCGAGACGGTCGATCTCCTGGATTTGCGAAATCGGGATGCCGTATTCCTCCGCCCCCAGCAGAAACGTCACTAGTTGTACTTCGCCCAGTCCTTGTTTCTCCAGCGCGGAGTCTTGCATTTCACTCTTCCTCGCGTCTTTCACGGCCCCATTTACTTTCCGCACCTCCAACAGCCTTTCACCTTTCACTAGACTGGCTACATTCAAGAGCATGATCAAGCGCGCTCCGTCGTTCAGCTTGGCCAGCCCTAATAGCTCCATGCCGCCACCCCCTGTAACGGCAGGCGGCGCTTCCACCAGGCGTTTGGGCACGTTCAGCACTTCGCTCACGCGATCTACCACTAACCCCAATACCGACCCCTCGGCATCCACCACAATGATGCGCTGGTCTTCCTGGATATGGCTGGCAATCTGCTCCTCGAAGCGGCGTAAGGCGTTCACCGTTTCGCGCCCTGCGTTCAGCGCTTCCTCGCCGCTGGCGCGCGCCTCTTCCTGCTCGCCGCCCTCTTCCTGCTTGCGGCGGTCGTGCAACTGCTTGATCGTCCTTTCATTCAGTCCGCGCACTTTGGCTAGCGCCTCCATGAGCGCTTGGCTCGAACTATTCGTCTCGGCCAGCCACTTACGGAGTTGTTCGGCGATGGAGAAGTCTACTTTTGCCTGCCCACCGCCCGCAAACGATTTCTCCATCTCGGCAATCCAACGCTCATACTCCTCACGCAACGGGCGGCACTGATCGGCGAATTCGTCGGTCAGCGAGCGCTGCTGCAACAGCCGCCGTAAATCGATCACCGGCAGAATCTGCCCCCGAACCGTCACCACTCCCAGCACGTAGTCGGGAACGTCCGGAACCTGGTTAGGAGTTTGCACGCGCAGAATTTCTCGGACATGCTCCATCGGAAACGCAAATTCTTCTTTTGCGATGCGAAAGGTGACCAGTTTTTGCACATCGGCATCGGCATCGCTCAGTTGGGCCTGCGCCTCGCCTCGTCCATGCTCCGCTCTCGCACCTTCGCCGTTCCCCTCCTTATGCGAAACGTGAATTTCGCATATTTGGGCGGCATTCAGCGCCATTACAATGCGCTGCCCTTTGTCCAGTTTCACCAGGCCTTCGAGATAATTGGCGGTGCCGGCATGAATGGCCGCGGGCGGCGGTTCAATCTCGCTGCGCATCACCCGCGTCACCTGCTTGACGCGGTCAACCCGCAAACCGGTCTTCACACCGTTGATGTCTACTACTAGAACGCGCGTCCGATCCGTCTCTGGCGCCCGCTCCATGCCGAAACGCGTGCGCATGTCGATCACCGGCAGCACCACGCCGCGCAAATTGGCAATGCCGTCCACATACGCCGGTGTGCGCGGAACCTTTGCCATCTTTGGCAGGCGAATGATCTCCTGCACGGTCATAATGTCGAAGCCGAATTCTTCATCCTTTAGTAAGAACGTGACCAACTGCGTCTCGTCCTTCAGGCTGCCCGATTGCTGTATGTTCGCCGTTTCCATGACATTGTTTCCTAGCCGTTCTGCAGTTCGTCTGCCTGCGAGGCAATCTCTTCAATCGCTTGCGCGATCTCCTGCGCCGCTTTTGATCCCTGCTCAGAAGCGCTGGCCGCTTCCGTTGTGGCGCGCGCCGTTTCTTCAGCAGCCGCGGCAATCTGCTGGCTGGCTTTACCAGCCTCTTCGAGCCCGGCGGAGGCAGTACCCGCACCCTTACTGATTTCGCGCATGTCGCCCACCACCGCATCGGCGTCTTTTGCAATGCGATCAAGGTTCGCTGTCGAAACCTTGGCTCGTTCCACCTCGCTCCTTGCCCTGCTACTCGCTAATTCGATATCGGTCGCCACCTTGGCAATCTGCCCCTGCACATTCCTGACCAAGTCTTTAATGCGGTCGGCGTTTTCGCTGCTCTCGTTCGCCAAAGAACGAATATCGTCCGCCACTACTGAGAAGCCCCGTCCATATTCGCCGGCGCGCGCCGCTTCCACGTTGCCGTTTACCGCTAGCATCTTGGTCTGCACCGTCACCATCACAATCGCGTCCACAATCTTGTCGATTCGCCGCGTGCGTTCCTGCAATTCCAAAATGTTCTTGGCGGATTCGGTGGATTCATCGGCGCTTTTGCTAATGTTGGCGATCGCCGCATCGACGTTCGCCTTGTTGCTGGCCAGCAGTTTTTGCGTTGTGATTGCTTTTTCCGCGCTCAGTTCCGCGCGATCTCCCATCGCTTTCGCCGCGCTCCGCAATTGCGTCCCCAAGGCATTCGCCGCTTCCGCCGCTTTAGCCTGCGCTCCAGCCGCCTTGCTGATCTGCTCGATCGCTATCGATATCTGCTGCGAGGAAGACTTCAGTTCTTCCGCATTCGTCGATAATTCCTCAGCCGTGGCGGCTAACTCCTCTGCCGACTTCTGGGCGTTGGTCGAGGTTTTCAGAGTCTCGGCCATCTCCGCCAGCGAGCGCGCGGCGTCGCTCATTTCCGAATATGCTTTTGACTGCTCTTGCGTAGACTTCTGGGCTTCCTCGCAGGCCGAGGTGGATTCCTCCGCTGCCGCTGCCACCTCTTCGGCGCTCTTCAAATACGATCTTGCCCCAGCTAGCGACTCGGCCGCGTTCTGTTGGATTTCGGCGCAATTCACCTGTACTTCCTCGAGATAGGCAGCGATCTTCTGCAAATCCTGGGTAATCGCCTTTCCCTTTTCCACCTCCTCGCGGCCTTTTTTGCCCGCCGCTTCGGCGTCGCCGGAAACCACTTTCACCTGGTTTTGAATCTCGTTGACCACTTCCTGGATGCCACGCGCGCTCTTCTCGCTGATTTCCGCCAGATTGCGCACCTCATCTGCTACCACCGCGAATCCTTTGCCGTGTTCGCCCGCCCGCGCCGCCTCAATGGCCGCGTTGAGCGCCAGCAAATTCGTCTGATCCGCAATGCGCGTCACCGCATGCACAATCTTGCCGATTTCCTCCGATTGACGCTCTAATTCGCCAATCATCTTCGCCGATTGCAGACTCGCTTCCGCTGCGGCCCCCACCCCTTTCATCAGGGCTTCAATGTCCGCCATCGTCGATTTCGCCACAGATTGCAACTCGTTCACTCTTCGCAGGCAAATGTCCGCGCCGTTATTGGCGCCATCCGAAGCCTTCTCAATCTGGTTGATCGCCGCGCGCGACTCTTCCGCCGCAGCCGAAGACTCTTCCGCCCCCGCCGCGATCGTGTGCATGGTCTTTTCCAATTCCTCAACCGCACCGGTTGCCTCGCTGATGGCGCTCGCTACCTCTTCGGTGGCCGACGATAGCTTCTCCGCTACCGCCTGCGAGCGGGCGACCGTGCGCGCTCGCGCCTTGTCCTCCGCCATCTTCTTGGCGGCATAACGGCTCTGGCTGAAATCTTCAGCCCGCCCTTTGGACTCTAGCGGCTTTCTCGATGCTAGCGTAGCCGAAGCTTTCTGCGGTCCTAGGCGGTTCAGCGCCAGGCGGCTCGGCACGGCATGCGTACCGTTGGGTGTTTCTATGGTCTCTGTCATGAATTAGGTGCTCTTTCTTGGAAAGGTCAGTGCAGGCGTGGAAGTGTCGGTCTTAAAGTGAGTCATCGGAGGCAACGCGAAAACTCAGTAGAGCCCTAGCTCTCCGATCCATCTGTGATTCGCGCTAACGCCCCAGCGGCCTCTCTCGCGCAGTGGTGTGGTGGCGCAAGCCTCAAAATGTTTTGCCGCTAGTTCATTAGACTCCAAACAAACTAAGAATGATATAGAGATCACTGGGAGTTAGTCAGATTTTCCGTCACTTAGAAACCGTACTCTAGTGGGCACAGTGAGACTAGGTCGACTTCTGTCTGCTGAAACATACCTAATGAGAAAGTCACAGCCGAACTTGCCTTCTTGTAACGTCCGTCCTTTACATCACCGGCTTTCATGTGTCCTGCCCCCACGGCCAGTGCGACTAGCGGCGGCCGGCAACCGCTTCTTTTCGCTTCGTGAGAAAATGGCGGTTTGCGAATCCTTGCCGACGGTATTAGCTTCGCCTGCGGGTTCACGATCTTAGGACTTGCTCTTTCCTATTTCCTGAACCCCTGGCTTGGTGCGCCTTTGTATGTGTTAGCGGCTTTCTGCCTCTACTTCTTCCGCGATCCCGAACGCGTGACCCCAGCGGGAGATCTGCTGGTGGCCCCAGCCGATGGACGCATCGTTGCCGTTCGCGAGCTTGGCCCTCACGAAACACGGGTCAGCATATTTCTTAACATTTTCAATGTTCACGTGAATCGCACGCCGATTGCGGGCACGGTCACAGACGTGTTCTACCAGAAAGGCAAGTTCTTGGTGGCCAGCCACGAAGCCGCCTCCAGCGAAAACGAGCAGAATACCCTGGTGATTGAAGGAGCGGGTACGCGCGTGGTTTGCCGGCAAATCGCAGGACTCATTGCGCGCCGCATCGTCTGTTACAAAGAGCCCGGCGATATCGTGGCTGCCGGCGAACGCATCGGCTATATCAAATTCGGCTCGCGAGTGGACGTCATTTTCGGCCCCGAGTGGAGCCTCATAGCCAAGGTGGGGGACAAAGTGGCAGCGGGCGCCACGGTCCTGGCCCGCCGTTCGGAGACAGGAGAAGCAAGCTGACGCTTCGAGAACGCTTCGTCAATTCGGCGCCTGGGTCCACCAAACGCCCGCGGCGCGCCGCTTACGCGTTACCCACGCTTTTCACCAGCGCCAATATTTTTCTGGGCTTTGTGGCCATTCTGCAGGCTTTTGAAGGCGCTTTGCAGGCGAATGGCGGGGACATGGGCGATAACGCACATTTCACCCTGGCGGCCAAGGCGATCGGTTTCGCGGTCTTGTTTGACGGACTCGATGGCCGCATCGCGCGCATGACGAATACCACCAGCGATTTTGGCCGGGAACTTGATTCGCTAGCGGATGTGATCACTTTCGGAATCGCGCCCGCGGTTTTGGTGTTCGTGTGGGGCGTGTTGTTTGTGGTGGCGCTGCAAGATTGGCAGAGCCAGTTGACGCGCGCGGGTTATCTGGTGGCCTTCTTCTTCTTGTTGTGCGGCGCGGTTCGCTTGGCGCGTTTTAATGTGCAGACGAATCCCGCGGGAAAAGCTTCCACCAAGCCGGATTTCAAGCACTTTGTCGGTGTGCCGATTCCGGCCGCGGCCGCCTTCGTCGCCGCCGTCGTCTACATGAGCGCGGCACCGGTCCGGTCCTTCGCCTTTTCGGTCGTTTGGCTGGTGCTGGTGCTGTTAGTCGGTATTTTGATGGTTAGCACATGGCGCTATCCCAGTTTCAAGCAGATCAATATTTCAAAACCGCGCACGCCGCTCATCGTTTTGGTGATCGGCGGAATCGCCTTCATGATTTGGGAATGGTCGCAACCGGTGCTCCTGGCCGCCTCGTTCGCCTATTTACTGAGCGGCGTGGTGATTCGCTTGAGTGGTGTCGTCAAACGGCACACGGGAGCGCGCGTTCCCGACCCACCCGCGGAGAAGCAAGTTGGCTAAAACATCGCCGGATTTCTTTCAGATCGCGCTGCTGGGCGGCGAAACGCTGCTGGGCGGTGAACTTAAGGAAGTGTTCGAAGCCCAACTCAAGGGTTCGTTCGTGAATGCGTATGCGGCGACGGGTGAAGGTTCGTTCAGCGAAAGCGAGGGCGAAGCTGTTTATCTCGACCCATTCGATTTGAAGGCAGTGGAATCGGCCGGCGCCATTGTAACCGCGGGCGCGGCTGCCGGCTCGCTGAAGGCGTATTCACTGGCTAAGACGCTTGGGGGCAAGATCCCAATCATTGATTGCGCGGGTCACCTCGAGCAGGAACCGGAGGCTCGCATTGTGGCGCCCGTTCCCGGCGAAACAAATCCGGCAGACGTTTGGCTTTTCGTCACCGCGCAATCTGCCGCAGCGGCCATCACCGAGACACTGCGGCGTCTTGCGCGTTGGCGGCCGATCGCGCGCGCGGTGATCAACGTTTTCGAGCCGGCCAGTGAGCGCGGCAAAGCCGGGGCAGGCGAGTTGCATCAGCAAACCACGAGTCTGCTGGCGTTCAAAGGGCTGGAGAAGAACGTCTTCGATGCCCAGTTGGGTTTCAATTTGTTGCCGCAGTATGGGCCGGCCGCTCCGCTCAAACTGGCTGCGGTGGAACGCCGTATCGAGCGGCATATCGAGTTGTTGCTGAAGCAAGCGCCGGTTGGTAAAGGCAAAATCGCGCTTCCGCCCGCGCCTTCCGTGCGGCTGATTCAAGCGCCGGTATTTCATGCTTACAGTATTTCGTTCTGGATCGAATTTGCCGCGGACTTTGTTATTAGCGAACTTGGCCCGGCACTGGCCTCTGCGCAAATAGAGGTTCGCTCGTCTACCCAGGAGGCTCCTAATGGCATCGGTGCGGCGGGCCACAGCGGCCTGATTGCCGGCGACATACGGGTCGATAGAAATAATGCTCGCGCGGCTTGGCTGTGGGTGGTTTGCGACAATCTTCGCATGACCGCCGATACCGCCGTCACTCTGCTTCGTTCCATCAAAGCTCAAAGGTCATGACTCGCCGATTTTATTTTCGTTGCTGGCCCGCGGGACTGCTCGTTCTTCTCTGCTCTTGCGGCTATCACACGGGCGGCAAAGCCGATCTGGTTCCGAAGAACGTGCAGACCATCGCCATCCCTGCTTTCCTAACGGCCACATCCCGTTACAAACTGGTAGATTCTCTGCCGGAAGCGATTGCCACGGAGTTCCTTACGCGCACCCGATTCAAGATCGTCAACGACGCAAGCCGCGCCGATGCGGTATTGCACGGCAGCATCATCAGCGCCAGCGCGTACCCGAACGTAAGCAACCCCAACACCGGCGCTTCCATCAGCGTACGGATTGTGGTGGTTCTCGCGATAAGGCTGGTGGAGAACAGTACAGGGAAGGTGCTTTACTCGCGCCCTAATTTCGGGGTGCGGCAAGATTACGAAGCCGCCGTCGATCCGCATCAATTGTTCGATGAAAGCGGGCCCGCTTTCGACCGTCTCAATCGCGAAGTCGCACACGACATTGTCAGTGCGGTGGTGGAAAACTTTTGATTCCTGAGCAATTTTTGGCCAAGATTGCCAAGCAGCCGCTAGCTCCGGCTTATTTATTTCTTGGCCAGGAAGGCTATCAGCGCAGGCTGTGCAGAGAAGCATTATTAGGGCGTGTTCTGCCGGGTGATGCACGTGCAGACGGATTTAATCAGGTGGATTTGGAAGGCGCTTCACTGGCGGATGTTTTAGACGACGCACGTTCCTTATCGCTTTTCACCACCGACCGCGTTATCTGGGTTTCGAGCGCGGAGTTGGCTTTGCCGCGCCGGATAGTTTCTACAGACGAAACTAACGAAGATGGTAAATCCGCAGATTCGGAGCTGGCCAACTATTTGAAATCTCCCACTCCCGGCACGGTGATCGTGTTTGAGTGTAGCCGTTATGACTTTGTGGGAGATGATAAGGCCAAACTCGAACGCGTCGAGAAATTTTATTCGAGTGTAGGTGCTGCGGCGACAGTGGAGTTTCGTCATTTCACGCCGGAATCGAGCCGGCATCTAGCCCAGGAACTCGCCCGCAAAGCTGGTTTGAAGCTGACTGGGACGGAGTTGGCGGCGTTATTGGAAGCAGTGGCGGGGGATGCCGGAAGATTGGCATCGGAGATCGAGAAATTATCTCTTTTTGTGGGTGCGGATCGGGCCGTCACTTTGGACGATCTGCGGGCCTTGGTACCGAACGCCGCGCAGGCCACGATTTTCGCGTTGGTGAATGCTTTGGGAAAACGCGATAGGCAGGGCGCGCTTCGCTCTCTCGATATCTTAGTGCGCGACGGGGAGTATCTCCCTCTTGCCTTAACATTTCTTGGCTCGCAATTCCGCTTGGCTCTTGCGGCTAAGGAAGCGCGCGTTAACTCCGTACCACAGGCGCAAACGTTCTTCCAAAACATAGGAGTGCGCATGTGGCGCGATCGAGCCGAGCAGGTGATTGCGACCGCGGCGGCTTTTCCCCGTGCCCGTCTCGCCAAGGCGGTGGAGCTTCTTTACGACACGGACAAGAAATTCAGAGAGGGTTACAAGAATGATCAGCTTGTGATGGAATTGCTGGTCTTAGCGCTTACAGTTTAAGACGTTCAGATGTCCCGATCTGAGGGAATTCAGATTGATGGTTTAGCGCAGCACGAACAGCGGATCTTTGGCCGGAAGTTCGTGCGCGCGGTTTTTTGGGGTGCTTACGCTTCCGGCTCCGTTTGAACAACCCGTCTGCGGCGCAACTCGAACAATACCACCCCTGCCGCAACCGAAACGTTAAGTGAAGATACTTCTCCGGCCATGGGAATTTTTACTAAAACATCACAGTGTTTCTGAACACCCTGGTGAATCCCTTTTCCTTCGCCACCAAGAACGACCACGGTCGGACTTGCGTACTGGACTTCATCGTAAGACTCGGTAGCGCGCTCATCCAGACCATAAATCCAGTAACCCTGTTGCTTCAGTTTTTCCAGAGCCTGCGTTACATTCGTGACACGGGCCACGGGCAAGTATTCCATCGCCCCGGCGGCGGAGCGCTGCACCGTCTCGGTTAAAGGCGCGGCTCGACGCTCAGGCACAATCACGGCATCCGCTCCTGCAGCGTGAGCGGTGCGGATGATGGCGCCTAAGTTGTGTGGGTCTTCCACTCCATCCAATACCACCAGAAGTTGCGCGCTTTCCGCCACTTCGCTCAACTCAACAAATCCGCGCGCGGCGCCAAAAGCAATCACACCCTGATGCGGAATGCCTTTACTAATACGGTCGAGCATGTCACGCGGTTCGAAGCGAACCGGTACAGACAGATCGCGACAGAGATCTATCACCTCCTGGATGCGCGGGCCGCCCGTTCCTTTGGCGATCAAGACCTTGTCCAGCGGCCGGCGAGCCCGTAACGCCTCGCGCACCGGGTGCACACCTAGCGTATGGGCCATGGTCACAAAGTGAACGCGACGACGTAATCACCGAGCGGTTGGTCACCTGCCGGTTGGTGAGAGCCAGCTGAGATCACCACGTATTGCTTGCCGTTAGGCCCTCGATAGGTCATGGGAGCGGATCTTGCGCTGGTTGGTAAGTCGCCGCGCCAAAGTTGCGCGCCAGTTTCAACGTCAAACGCGTAGATCGCGGGATCGAGGGTGCCAGCGACGAAGACCAGGCCGCCTGCCGTGATGATGGGGCCGCCCAACGAAATAGAACCCCAACGCTCGGGCAATTTCGGTGACAGCCGCCCCAGCGGAACCTCCCACTTTTTATCGCCTGTGCTGGCTTGAATGGCAACCAGTGTTCCCCAAGGTGGCGGAGTACAAGGTATGCGTTTCGGACCCAATAGGAAGCGCCGCATCATTCCATAAGGTGTGCCTCGCTGCGGCGCGAATTCCCAATCGCCTTCCAGTTTGCGGCTGCTTGACGTGCGCTCTTCATCGTAAGATGCGCGTGGGATTAAGCGCACTTCGGCGGCTAAATGATTGCTGGGCAGAATCAGTAGATCGTGGCCGGCATCATAGGCAAATCCACCCCAATTCATGCCGCCGATATTTCCAGGTATCGCCAATGTCCCGCTGAGCGATGGCGGAGTGAATATACCTTCGGCGCGCAGCTTGCTGATTTCGTCGTGGCACCATTTGCGATCGGCTATCGTCCACTCCCCAGGCGTCGTCAGCGGTCATCTTCTGTGGAGTGATAGGCAACGGCTTCAGCGGAAACGGCTGGGTGGAAGAAGCCACTTCGCCCGGCACATCACTTTTGGGAACAGCACGTTCTTCCACGCCGAATATTGGCACGCCGGTTTCGCGATTCAGAATAAAAATGTTGCCGGTTTTAGATCCGATTGCGATTGCCGGTATGGTCTGGCCGGCGCGCTTTATGTCAAACAGCACGGGCGATGAAGCAACGTCGTAATCCCAGAGGTCGTGATGAACGGTTTGAAAGTGCCACACTCGGCTCGCCTGTGTCGGCTTTCAGCGCAACCACTGAGTTGGCGAAAAGATTGTCGCCCAGGCGTTCGCCTCCATAGTAATCGGGGCTGGCGCTACCCGTTGGAATGAAAACCAGATTGCGCTGAACGTCAACGGCGATGGTTGACCAGGCGTTCGCCGCCCCGGTGCGCGCCGCACTGCCGTTCTTCCAGGTGTCCGCGCCTATTGCCTTCGCGTCTTGAGGAATCGGATCCCAGCTCCATTTCAATTTTCCAGTCTTAGCGTCGAAGGCGCGCACCTCGCCGCTGGGTTGACTCACGCTGCCGTTGTCGGCAATCGCCGACCCGACTACAATGGTGTCTCCTATGATCGCGGGCGCCGAGGTTTCTTCGTAATCCGCGAATCGTTTCACCGGAATCCGCAGGCCCACGCGCAGGTCCACAGATGCCGTTATCGCCGAAATCGGCAAGAGGCTTGCCCGTGGCGCTATCCAAGGAAATTAATCGCGCGTCAATGGTTGCGATGTAGATGCGGCGCACGCCAGCCTTTGGCTTCCAAGTGGAGACGCCGCGCGTGGCGAAGTCGCCGTAGCCTGCGTCTTTGTTGATGTGTGAGTCAAACGCCCAACGTTGCTCGCCGGTTGCCGGATCGAGAGCGATGACGCGGCCCAATGGAGTTGCGACATAGAGTGTGCCATCGACGAACAGCGGAGTTGCCTCAAAGGCAGGCGGTCTGCCATGTTCGGGCACGTAAAGGTCGCCGGTTCGGAACGTCCACGCTACTTTCAGCTGACTGACGTTCGTTTTATCGATTTGGGCGATCGGCGAAAATCGCTGCCCTCCTGGATCGTGTCCATAATTGGCCCATTCATCCTGTTGCGAGCTTGCCGGAATCAATCGAGCGATCAGCAAGCAGAAAAGCAGACGCGAAGTCATTACATCAGGGTAACGCCGCAGCGTCTTCCATCAAAACGTCCGCCGCTTTCTCACTCACCATGTAGATCGCGGAGACAATGAAATAGCCAGGAATCTTTGGGAACACCGAGGCATCTACCACGCGCAAGCCTTGCGTCCCCAGCACGCGAAAACGGCTATCCAGAACCGCCATGGGATCGTCCGGCGTGCCTATCTTTGCGGTGCAGGATGCGTGATGTCCCCAGGCTTCATTACGGATAAACTCGCGTACCTGCGCATCGCTCTGATAGGCAGGTCCAGGTACTTGCTCGTCGGAAATGATACCCAACTCCGCCAAATGGGAATTCATTTGCCGCGCGAACTTTACGCCGCTCAACACCGCTTCCAAATCGGGATCGGGATCGCGCTGGCCGTCGCCGAAATACTGGAAGTCGATCTCCGGTTGATCCCATGGATTCGCCGAAGCCAGCCGCACATAACCGGTGTTATTTGTTCGCGCTTTCAAAATCGCCCAGGTGAAAATGTTGTGATGGCGCTCGGTCAGTTTTGAATAGCCGGGAAGATAACCTTTGAAGAATCCCGGCAATCCGAAGATGTATAAATCCGGATCGGGTAGGCCGACCTTCGATCGCTTGATAATGCCTATGATCGATCCATTTGTTGCATAGATCCCCGTGCCCGAGCTATTCCACTCTTCGAAATGAACGTCATAAGCTCCTCCCACGGGAAGGTCAAACGTGGCACCCGCGAGGAGCGAGAAGTCACGCTTGAACTGCGAAACCACTCCCACTTCATAGCGGTCCTGAAGGTTCCGGCCCACGCCTGGGAGGTCAACCAAAACTGGAATCCCGAGCCTCTCCAGGTCAGCGCGCGGGCCAATACCAGAAAGCTGTAGCAATTGGGGAGTGTTGAAGGCGCCGGCTGCCAGAATCACTTCCCGCTTGGCGCGCACCTGCTCGCGGGGCAGTGATGCTCGCTGGCTGGCGGCCTGCGGGTCAGCTTCGTAAACATGCGCCTTGTTTATGAACTCAACGCCGACCGCGCGCTTCCCCTCAAAAATAACGCGCGTGGCAAGAGCGTTCTTGCGAATGGTGAGCCGGTCGGGCGCCGCTTCCTGCACGCGCAGAACGTAGTCGCGCGGCCCCGTGCGTTTACCGTTCTCCACTGCCAGCGGTGTGAAGGCTAATCCCTCCGGACTTTCGGATGCGTTGCGCGAATCGTTTGGGTCCAAGCGCGTATCGACGCGAATGAACGGATTCCCCACGCCTTTCTGCAGCGCCAGCCGCACCGCGCTGAGCAGCATCTCCAAAATCTCAGGATCCTTTAACGCCATTTTCGGATCGGCCTCGCACGTCGGTAGCCATCCGTGGAAGCCATGGCCGTTCGTAGAAATCGCGAAAATCCTCTTTGCCTTTGAGCAGTTCCCCGATGGAACTCAGCGTGTTGCTGACCATCCCCGTTAGTGAGCCTGGGCGCGAAACATACTGGCAGTTTTCCAGTCGTTCAAAGTAGCCGCGCATCTTGGCGGGCCGCCACGAATCGTCGCCGGTGATATCCGCAATGTAATTCCAATCGCTGGCTTGGGGAACCACGGTGATCATCGCGTTGTGCGCCGTACAGCCGCCCAAAGTGCCGGCGCGCGGATAGAAAATGGTGTCTTTGCCGCGAAACTTAACCGCCTTCGAGTCTTTCGCCTGCTGCGCGTCGTCGCTATAGTGCCTTACAAAATAATCCCAAGCGCACGCTTTGTATTCGGTGGAAAGCCCATGAAAAATGGGAACCTCATAGAGCAGCCGGCCGGCCTCATTTTCTGAGCAGGGATCGCCGCCCGCCTCCATCAACAGCACGCTGAATCCCGCTTTCGCCAAATTCGCGGCCAGCGGTCCGCCGCCGGCTCCTGAGCCGACGATTACGTAGTCAAAATCACTGCTCATAGGGTTTTCAGAAACTCAATAAGCGCGCGTTTCTCATCATCGCTCAACCCTGGCTCCTCCCTGAACATACTGGTGCCGAAATAATGTCCACGGTTCACAATGTAATCCGGACATTTGCTCAAATCCATGAGGGGCTGGACGAGGTTGGCAAACACTTTTCGTGCGTCGTCGTCGCTAGCGTTGGCCGGCAGCGCCTCCAGGTCGTGCTTCAGCCTCAGAACGGTGTCAAGCAATTTGGCATCGTGTCCCACTCGGCCCACAACGTCGGAATCGTCAGCTAAAAGGTTTAGGTTTGCCAGCAGATCAATTGGCGTGCCGGGCGGAATGGGACCGATCTGGACACCGCCATTGCCGAACAGGGCGGGGAGGATCCGTTGTCCAGCGGAAACCAAGCCGGTCAAGTTGTCGGGTACGTAGCCGGGCGCAATCCGCAGATATGAGCGGGTTGTGGTCCGGTCCATCTTGCCAAATATTTTGTCACCCAATACTTCATCCTTGTCGCGCTTTTCGGGCCATAACATTTGCTCGATCGAATTTTGGAATGAATCCATGCGTGCCGCCACGGACGGACTTGCGTTGAACTTTCCGACCGAATTGTTGAGCAGAAACGGAGCGGTGGACCAAAGGCTTATCAAAGAAGGGGGACGCGTGTAGCCGCGCCCTCCGCCGGGCATCTTGAACTGCTTAGGAGCGCCGCTGACGGGATCATAGATCGTGATCTCGCCCACGGAAGGCAAGTCTTTGTAAGTGTCCGAAGAAAAGTTGTCCCAAATGTTATCGCGAATCGCATTGGTGGCGAGCGGGCTACACGCGTTGGTCTGAAGCAAAGTGACAGGAACCCGAAATTCCGCAGCCATGTAGTTGTTGTCGGTAAAATCGGCCGCACTGGCGATGGCCCGCATTTTAGTTTTGAAATCGTCTGTCTTGGTCCAGGCCCAATACTTGTTCCAACAGGTTAAGTAGTCCTTGCCGGAGCAACCGCCTGGATCGAGGCCAGGTGCATTCGCGGGCAGTTTGCTCGAATGGCAGCGCGCGCATCGTTCCGCGAAAATCATTTTGCCCTGATTCACCACGGCTGGCGACTTGCTGAGATAATCCTGGCCGCCGGGAGCATCCTTGAGTTTGTGCGGCGCCGTGCTCTTCAGGAAGAATAGGGCCATGTCGGGTGTTTGATTCTCGGTCGCCTCCCAAAAGCCGGAATTCTTGCGGGCGACGGAGATTTCTATCGGCGAAACTGTCTTTCCGCCCACGAGCGCGTTGAAGTGCAAGAGCCACTCCTCACTGAACAAGCCAATGTTCAAGTAAACGCGGTTCAGTGCGCCCAGTGCGCCCACAGAATCGGAACCGTCTTTCAAAACGCGCGGCGAATACGAGGTAGCAGGCGGAACGAAGAACTGTGACAGTGGTGACGACGCAGGCACGAAGTCGTTAAACTGTTTGTTGTTCAGTTCCCCACCGCCGAGCGTTTCCTTGCCAAAGCGCTTCGCGATCTCTAGCCTGGGGCCGAGCAGGTAAACGGCGTTCATGGTGCGCGGATTGTTGATGTTATCGGTGGACACCAACGAAGTATCTAAGCTGCCCGGCCGCGAGGCGCTGAACAGTTGGTGAACATAGTTGGTCTCATCCGCTTTCCAATCGAAGATGCGGCTAATCCAAAAATATTGCGCGCCTACGTTGGACGAAAGGTTCTCCCACTTCGGATTTTCGGGGTCAGCTGGCGGTTTCACGGGATTCGGACCTACATGGCAAAAGCCGCAAGACATGCCGACGCGATAGGGTTTGATCAGGTCTTTCGATTCGTAGTAGGTGGGGTCGTTATAGTAACGGACGGGATCCCACTTCTTCGCTGCGGCGTCATCGAAATCCGGATTCGGGAAAAGCCGCAAGCCAACGATGCCGGTCGCATAGCCGTAATAAGATCCCGCCGGCAGATTCTTGCCTCGAGCGCCCACCTTTACTCCGGGATACTTCGTTTCATTTTCGAAAGGGTCGGCAGGGCAAGCTGCGGAACGCTTATCGAGCCACAGTCCAAACCTGTTGGGGTCGGGCCCGGTCGCCTTCTCAAAACAAGGCTCGTTCACTAAGCCGAGATAATCCCAGCGATTGTCACGGCTGAATTTCAAGCCGTCGTGCGAGGAAAGAGTTTTCAAGAAATCGAGAGCCCCGAAGCTGGAGGCGTTTAGCTTGTCCCACAGTCTGTCATCGCCACCCGTCCAGACGATCCAGGTGTTACGCCCTTTGATTTCCTCAGGACCGAGCGCGATGCCTCCGTCCATGTCGTGGAAGTAATCCTCGTCCGCTGCGGGAAATGAACTGGCGGACCTATTCGCCTGCCGAGCTTCATCCAAAACCGTTCCGGCCTTTGGCTGGTTTACCCCAACACAGGCGGTGAAAAAGATCAGGGCTGCTACGGTCGCTCCGCCGCACACGTTGACAAGACGGCCTCTCACTGGTTGAATCCCCTCCCTAACGTTACACGAGTAAAGTGAATCGAAATCGGCATTCGTTTCACTTCAGCATCCACTTAGGCTAGAATGATGTCGCACCTGTGGTATGTAAGTCAAGTGCCTCTGGGAGGGATTGAATATGGCAGATCATAATGACCCGAATTCGGTCAATTCGGCGTTTTCAGATATCGATGTAAGTGCTGCCGACCTTTACGATTTTTTTGGGTTTCCGACTAATAGCGAGGCGGGCGCTGAGAAAGTCTATATGGCGCTGACGTTCGCCTCGGTGCCTCAAACGGGTGTGTTCGATAGCGATATTCTTTACCGCGTTCAGATCCATGCAGCCCCGCGAGCCGCTTGGCCCGAGGCGGAAGGGCGCAGCATTGAATCCTTGCTCAAGTACGTCGATGCGGTAAAAGAAAAATATCTCGGTAATTTCAAAGCCTCAGAAATCCGCGTGAACGTGGATACAGCGCAAAGAGCTAGCGTGAAGTTCCTAAACTTTCATCAAGGCGGCGACTTTTCCACGGCCATTGAGACCAATAAGGTATCGGAGATTAAGACGCCCGATGGCCATGTAATTAAGGCGTTCATTGGCGGCCGCGAGGAAGCCTTTTTTAATGATTTAACGGGCTTCTTCCGATCGATCAACTATGCGCCACAGTTCTATCACGTGCCGCATACGATGCTCGACGGGCGAGAGCTCCCCATTCCCAAAACTTTGCTGGAACTAGAGGGGAACGATCTGTTCAATTTCAATGCTGCCGAGCCCGAGGTCGGGTACAGCCAAAAAAAGAATATGCCACCCGGGCCGTATACGTGGAACGGCAATAAGTACAAGAAGGACGAGAAAGGCAATTTTAGATTTGTATATACGGGCAATGATTCGCGGAAAGGCCTCAACTCGAATGCGATTGTGTTTGAAATCCCGCTGGCCTTTCTGACTGCCGCTCCCGCGCAAGATCGCATCGTCAATTGCTGGGGTGAAAGCTGGGTGTTGAAAGCATCGAAGAAAGTCCCGGGTATTCCGGATCATCCGGTATTGTCGGAAAATCCCATCGCCCTGCTGCGCAACTTCAATCAGGATGAGGAGCTCAAAAGCTACAAGCTGGTGGATACCGACGGCCAACCATTCGCTGACGCTGCACTGAGCGAGCGCGAAGATAGCCGGCAAATGGGCGCGAATAATTTCTGGCTGGCGCCCACCTTCGTGAAACGGCTGGCGCACTTGGGATGGGGATTTGGCCCATCGATTAGCGCGCTCGGGCTGAAGACTTCGTTTAACCACGACAACTCGCCGATTTCGATTCACAAGACCTACAGCAACGTGTTTGAAGCATTTCCGCGAGTTGCCAAGACGTTATTCCAACCTTTGAATATGCCGGACGATTCTTGGAATCCGAAGGGTCTCAATATTCAGTTGCGGCGGGCGTTCGAGGTTTTCGTACCGAACGTTTGCGCCATCGATGTGGATACCACGGGAACATGGCCGTTCGGCCGTAGATTAGAAGACCAGGTTGCAACGCGCTTCCTCGCTCTGTTCCTCGATATGGAAGCCCAGTTGAATGGCAAAAAGTATCACATCGAGCTATTAAACGATCAAGCGCTCTGGGATTCGGCTCCCATCGAACCGAAAACCCCACCCAACCCGCTTAAGAACGACAAGGAGTTTTTGAAGGAGTTTCCCTATCTTGCCGAGCCTTGGCCACCACGCAGCTGATCTGCAGCGTGTGGAAGCGGAAATCGCCGAACTGGAGAAGACCGCCTTTCTCGAGCCGCTGCAACATGCAGAAGTGGCGCGCTATCTCTACCACTTGTATGCGCGAAGCGCGCTGAACGGCGATCTGAAGGAACTCCGGCCCTTAGAGCAGTTGATTGATCAAGCGATTGAACGTTTGGGACCGCGGGAAGATATTTGCCTCTTAAAGGCGAATCTCGATTTCAAATTGCACCGGCTAGCGGAAACCAAGCGCGATCTAAATCTTGTGCCTGCGCTAAAGGACAGACGCGAAGGACGGGTCATTCTGGCGGATGTCGCATTTCAGGAAGGGCGCTATCCAGCAGCACGCGCGGCGCTGGAAGTGCTGGCGGAAGAGGATCAAACCTGGGATGTGCTGGCACGGCTTGCCCACATAGAAGCAAAAATGGGCGACGCCGCTCCAGCCGATGAATTATACGCGCGCGCTGAAGACGAGATCACCGCGAAGGAGATGCGCGCGTTTGCCTGGGTTGAGTTGCAGCGGGGTTTGTTAGATCTGTCACGCGGCCGGTTAGAGGACGCACTCGCGCATTACGATGTTGCGGATCGAGCGTACACCGGCTACTGGGTCACGGAAGAGCATATTGGCGACGCGCTGGAAAGCCCCGACCACTATGAACGCGTACTCGACAGAGTGGACAAACCGGAGCTAGCGCAGAAACTCGGCGACCTCTATGCCAAAGGCGGCAACCCCAGCCGCGCTCAACTACTCTTCTCACGGGCGCTGAGCGGCTATTTGGATTCGGCAGAGCGGGGCGAAGTTCACTACTATCATCACCTGACGGAATATTTTGCAGACGTGGCTCATGACGGAGGGGAAGCCGTGAAGTGGGCGCGCAAAGACATTGAACTGCGCGACAATTTCAACACACAAACTGCCTTTGCTTGGGCGCTGCATTGCGCCGGGCAAAGCGCCGCCGGCGTACCTTACATAGAGCGTGCGATTGACTGCGGCGTGAAGAACGCGGCCATTTTCAGCAAGGCAGCCATCATCATGAATGCCGCTGGGTTTCGCAACAAGGCACATGAGTACGAACATCGGGCTGCTCATTTGAACCCGCTACATCTGCATGTTCACGCTCATTGAGCATTTCGGCTGGTAGGGGTGGCAGGACTCGAACCTGCTACCCCCGACTTAGAAGGTCGGTGCTCTATCCAGATGAGCTACACCCCCAGGTGGGACTTTTTCATTTTATGCTGACGCGTGTTTACTCAATCACCAGCATTAGATCGCGCGCCTCTACGGCATCTTTCACTTTCACGCAAATCTCTTTCACGGTCCCACCCGCCGGCGCATAAACCGTCGTCTGCATCTTCATCGCTTCCAAAACGAGCAGCCGGTCTCCTTTGGTTACCTGTTCACCTGACGCCACGTGCAACAGCGTCACTACGCCTGGAATCGGAGCGCTCACTTCGCCCGCCTTCGCCGCGTCCGCTTTGCGCTTGGCCGATAGTTCCTGCCGAATGGATCGGTCCCGAACTTCCACTTCTCTGGGTTGCCCATTCAATTCGAAGAACAAGGTGCGCATTCCGTCTGGATGCGGATCGCCGATTGTTAAAAGCCGTATAATCAGTGTCTTGCCTGGCTCTAATTCAATCGTCACTTCTTCGCGCTGCTCCAACCCGTAAAAGAAGGCGGGAGTGGGCAGAATCTCCAGCTCGCCATAGCGGGCACGCGCTCCTGCAAAGCTTTCAAAAACCTCTGGATACATCAGATAACTAAGCAGATCTGTCTTGCTCTCCGCGCCGGTTTTCTCTTTCATGGCAGCGGCAGCTTGGGCAAAATCAATGGGAGCCAAAGCTTCCCCGGGTCTTCCGATGATCGGCGTCTTGCCCTGCAAGACAACGCTTTGCAACTTTGCCGGCCATCCACCTTCCGGCTCTCCCAGCGATCCCATGAACATATCCGTCACTGAATTCGGCAAGGTCAAATGGCGATCCGGCGGCGGGTTCTCCAGATCCTTCACAGTCATGCCATGGCTCAACAAATAAAGGGCAAGATCCCCTACTACCTTGCTCGACGGCGTCACCTTCACAATGTCGCCAAACGCAAAGTTGACATCGGCATAGGTGCGCGCCACTTCCGGCCAGCGGCCGCCTAATCCCATGGCTTCGGCTTGGGCTTTCAAATTGGTGTACTGGCCGCCGGGCATTTCGTGAATATAGACTTCAGCGGTACCCGTTTTCGGCGCTTCGTCGAACGGCGCATAGTAGGTTCGCACCGTCTCCCAATAATCGGAGCACTTGTTCAAAGCGTCAAAGTTCAAACCGGTTTCGCGTTCGGTGTGGGCCAGAGCCGCCACAATGGAGTTCAGATTGGGCTGGCTGGTTGTGCCGCTCATGGATGAGATGGCGGCGTCCGCTATATGCACGCCCGCGTCCGATGCTTTGAGGATGGTGGCGGCGTTTATACCGCTAGTGTCGTGCGTATGCAGATGAATGGGCAGAGCTATTTCCTCACGCAAAGCTTTAACTAATTGGAACGCCGCGTAGGGCCGCAGCAATCCGGCCATGTCTTTGATCGCCAGGCTATGCGCGCCCATCGTCTGAAGCTCTTTGGCCAATCGCACGTAGTATTGCAGCGAATATTTGCTGCGCGCCGGGTCTAAAATGTCGCCGGTGTAGCAAATGGCCGCTTCGCAGATACGCCCAGTCTTCAGGGTGGCTTCCAGCGCGACTTTCATGTTGGGCAGCCAATTTAGTGAATCGAAAATGCGGAAAATGTCTATGCCTTGCGCGGCAGCTTCCCCAATGAAGGCACTCACCGCGTTGTCAGGGTAAGCGGTGTACCCCACCGCGTTTGACGCACGCAGCAACATTTGAAAACAGATGTTCGGGATGCGCGCTCGCAAGTCCGCCAGCCGCTTCCACGGATCTTCGAGCAGGAACCGCATGGCTACGTCGAAGGTAGCGCCGCCCCACATCTCCAGGCTGTAAAGTTGAGGTAATTCTTTAGCTACGTAATCGGCAATTTGCAGCAAATCGTACGAGCGGACGCGCGTGGCCATCAGGCTTTGATGCGCATCGCGAAAGGTGGTGTCCGTCAGCAACAAGCCCTTTTGCGAACGGCTCCATTCGGCGAACTTCTGCGGCCCCACACGATCTAGAATCTGGCGCGTTCCTTCGGGCGTGATCTGCACTGCCGAACGCGGTATGGGAGCTGGACGCATCACGGCGGGCTTCGGCCGACCCGCGACTTCCGGATTGCCGTTCACCGTTACTTCAGCCAGATAGGTGAGCAGCTTAGTGGCCCGATCGCGCCGCGCGACGAATTCGAAGAGTGCCGGCGTTTCGTCCAGAAAGGAAGTAGTGGCGGCGCCGCTTTGAAACGTGGGATGATTCACTACGTTTTCCAGAAACGGGATATTCGTCTTCACACCGCGAATGCGGAACTCGCGCAACGCCCGATCCATGCGCTGGCAGGCGTGCGGAAACTTGCTGCCCCAGGCCGTCACCTTCACCAAGAGGGAATCGTAATAGGGCGAAATCACCGCGCCGCCGTAGGCGGAGGCCGCATCAAGCCGGATACCAAATCCGGCGGGCGAACGATAGGTGTGGATCTTGCCGTAATCCGGTACGAAATGATTGCCGGGATCTTCCGTTGTGACGCGGCATTGCAGAGCCGTTCCGTGCAAAGGAATCGCGTCTTGCTGCGGTATGCCAATTTCCGGCCCATGCAGGCTGAGGCCTTGGGCGATTTGGATCTGCGCGCGCACAATGTCGATGCCGGTCACCATTTCGGTGACCGTATGTTCCACCTGCACGCGTGGATTCACTTCAATGAAATACCATTCGAACGAATCGGCGTCCACCAAAAATTCGACTGTGCCGGCGTTGTAGTAATTGACACTCCGGGCCAGTTTCACGGCCGCCGCGCATAATTGTGTGCGCACTTTTTCGGGCAAACCAATGGCCGGCGCGATCTCCACCACTTTCTGATGCCGCCGCTGCACGGAACAATCGCGTTCGTAAAGGTGTACGGTATTGCCCTGCGCGTCGCCTAAAATTTGTACTTCGACATGCTTTGCCCGGCGAATGTAGCGTTCCAGAAATACCGCGGCGTTTCCAAAGGCCGCACCCGCTTCCTGGCTCGCCTCTGCCAGCTTGGCTTTGAGTGAAAAACGCGACGTGACGACACGCATACCGCGCCCGCCGCCCCCAAACGCTGCCTTGATAATGAGCGGAAATCCAATCTCTTTCGCCGCCGCTTCGGCATCGGCTTCAATGGCCGCGGTACCGGGAACAACCGAAATGCCCGCAGCTTGTGCCAGCTTCCTGGCTGCGGTTTTGTCCCCTAACTTTTCGAGCAACTCGGCGCTGGGCCCAATAAAGGTAATGCCAGCTTTCTGGCACGCCCTCGGCAGCGCTGGATTTTCCGACAAGAAACCGTAGCCGGGATGAATAGCATCGACGTTCTTTTCTTTAGCCAGCTCTATGATGGCGTCAATATCGAGATACGCTTGAACGGGCCCTTTGCCCTGCCCAATGAGGTAAGCTTCATCGGCTTTGAACCGATGCAGACTAAGGCGGTCTTCTTGCGAATAGACGGCTACGGTAGTGAGGCCGAGTTCTGTGGCGGCCCGAAAAATGCGCGTGGCGATTTCGCCGCGGTTCAATGCTAATAGTTTTTTCAACACCCAAACTTAGCATGAATCCAAGGTTTAGAGGCAGTCCAGTTTGCGAAAACAAGTCGGTGCGCCGGCTGCGACGATCGCGCACAAGCCTTGGCCATCGCCTTAGACCGGCATCGTGTGTCCTGAAGAGGTCGTGATGACTTGATGACCCAATCCGGATTTGACAGAATTACCACGTACTTCTTTTGGGAGGACTACCTTTGTTTAAGCAAAGATTAAACCGGCGCGCTTTTATCGGCGCGGCCATAGCTGCTCCTGTGGCAAGCCGAGCCGCAACCGAAGATTGGATAGATCTGTTTGATGGGAGGAGCTTGAGCGGTTGGCGTCCGAGTGAAAATAAAGGTTCCTGGACGGTCGTCGATGGTCAACTTGCCGCCGATGGGCCGCGTTCACACCTGTTTTACACGGGGCCAGTGCATGCGGCGGACTTTAAGAATTTCGAAATTGAAGTGGAAGTGACGACCAAGCCCGAGTGCAATTCGGGTGTCTACTTCCACACTCAATATCAAGAAACTGGCTTCCCCGAGAAAGGCTTCGAAATTCAAATCAACAATACGGCCAAGGGCGACGGCGGTTATCTGGAGCGAAAGAAAACCGCCTCGCTCTATGGCCTCCGGAACATGTACAAGCAGCTAGTTCCCGATGAAAAGCCGTTCCAGATTCGTGCAGCGGTGCGCGGGAAGAATGTGCAGATCCATCTCAATGGTCAATTACTGGTGGATTACAACGAGCCCACGCCTCCGGTGATTCCTGCAGGGGGAGAGAAGCAGCGTTTTCTGGACCATGGCACTTTTGCGCTTCAATGCCACAACAATGGCTCGAAGGCGTTTTTCCGGAGTGTTCGCGTACGCCCCCTGTCCGACGATCTTCCGGCTTACACCGGCCCGCCTCCGGTGGTCGACGAAGTTTACCGCGATATCATCAACATCGGCCGCCATAATGTACCCATGGTTGATTACCATGTTTTTCTTCGTGATGGCATGACGCTCGAAGACGCACTGCGAAAATCACGGCAAGACGGTATTCAATATGGCATTACCACCACAAGCGCCCTTGTAAGGAGTGATGAGGACGCCGAGCGATGGTTGCGTCCGCTCATAGGCAAGCCAGTCTTCTTCGCACTCTCAATCGCGGGCGATCAGTGGCCGCGAACTTTGTCCAAAAAGACCGCGCTGCAATTCGATACATCCTGGCGGACGGTCGGACTTCGGATGAAAACCAAGCGCAATCGATTATGGACCGCGAAGCGTTGATGGACGATTTAGTCAATCGGACCGTAAGACGTTTCGACGCCCACCCGATTGACATTTACGCCTATCCAACTCGTCTTCCCCCATCAATGAGAGCGAGCGCCGACGAACTGTGGACCGAAACTCGCATGGCGAAGCTGATTGATGCATTGGTTCGGAACAAAATATCTGTCGAACTAAATACTGCGGAGCGGTTGCCAAGTCGCAAGTTCATCCTGTTAGCCAAGGATGCCGGTTGTAAGTTTGCTTTCGGTACCGCAAACGCAACGGCTGCGGAATTAAAGCGCTGTGAATTCGGGTTGCAAGCGGTCGAAGATTGCAAGTTGGATTGGCGCAACTTTTTCGCACCTGGCTCATGGTGGCCAAAGGCTGTTGAAAGGCGCTGGCCTTCAGGCGTTTAGCTGTTTATTACGACTCACTGCCGCTCTTGCTGTTGGCGCGTTGATCATCTCCGCCAGGAATAACGATCGCGGCCGCAGCACCACCCAATCTTCGCGCAATATACTAATAGTCGCTCGGACAACTTATGTCTTCTATCAAACTGACCGACAACGCGTCGCTCGAAATCTCCTCAACTGGTTCACCTGCTCATCTCGAAACCAGCCTGGAATTTCTATTCCGCACGCTTAAGCCTGAATTCAGGAAAGCGCTAACGAAGACAATCGGCGATCTCGACGCCGGCGACTTCCCGCTGCTGCTTGCGGCGAGTATCCCTGGTAGCTTCGTTGTCTCGGCGGCAACGTTGAGTGTGAAAGGAGGTGCCAACGCCTCAATTGGCCTGCTCACTCGCGACAAAATACAAGACTTCCTGAAAAGCCTGAAACTCGACAACTCATTTGCCCCAGGCTTAGTATCTTTCGCGTTCGCAGCTAGCTTGGAAGGTGGACCTTCGGGCAGCGTCGCCGATCTCTCCTTTGGCTTAACATCCGGGCAAGAGATCTCGGTTGAAGACTACGTCGCGGCGTCCATGACCGATCGCTTCTTGGATGCGACCCAAAGGGCTATTTCCGGAGTCGTTCTCCCGCACGCTCTTGACGATCTCCTCAGCGTGCCCAAAGGGCATGTTTGCCGGATTGAGGGCAAGGGAAGCCTCAAGTTTAAGGCTTCTGTGCAGTATAGCTTTTTCACCAATACCCTCGCTACCCTCCCGTTACCGTCCATCTCCCCTTCTCTCAGCGTCAAGGCTCAATCAGGACCCAAATTCCAAGTTACCGTGGAGCATACCGATACACATCAACTGACAATTGCCGCCTTGGGAAACAGTAAAGTGCGCTTGAGTGTCAGCCTTTCCAAGGAGTCCGACATTGAGGAAAGCGTTGATGTCTCAATCGGCGTAGGCGCAAAGATTGGTACTCAGGACGCCCTCGCCTTTCTGCTTGAAAATATCAGCCCCTCCCCTGAACGGGAACTGGAAGGAATTAGGGCGGCTCTAGACGGCGGCGAACAAAGCGATCTGAGCGGTCAGATAAAAGTGGTTCTGAGCGACGCGATGAAAAGTGGCATAGAGGCAACCGTGCATGACGCTCTCAAGCAGAGCAAAGAAAGAAAGTACGTCTTTGTTTACGACGCGGATCTGAACGCGTTGGATAGCACTAGCACGGTTGCCCTGCAAGCTGCGCTCAAAGGCGATTTTACTCAGCTCACTGCTGCCGGAGCCACGCTGGCCGGCATTCAGGAAGTGGATGCGGTGGATACGCTCACTCTAACCGCTACCCACACCCTTACTATTCATCTCCTCGGAATCTTGAACTTCAGCGACGTAAACAGCTTTGTGAAGAAGTCTAAAATTGCCTTGAATGGCGATACGGGCGAGGTTGTGCTGAACGCAACCGATATTAAGATCACCGAGAACCGTATCGATACCGATCACCTGCGAGAAGTCTTGGCGCGGAGTAGCATCATTACTACCGCGGCCGCCAGTTCTCCGCAAATTCCAAACTTCACGTTCAAATCGGTTTTTTTCCTCAAGAAAGCAAACGTGAGTTCATCAGACCTCCGCCAGTTTTCTAACGTTTTGAAATCCGTGTCCTCCCCCGATGCGCCGCAAGCCGAGGCTCTGCTCGTCGGGCCGTCGAGCTTCGTTCATGATGTCGTCATTTACCTGAGCTTAACTCTGGATAAAGATAGCAGTCTCTCCATTTTCAAGAATCGCACCTCCGATGATTTTGTAATCGCTGGCCAAAATGCCATGAAGACGATTCTGTCAGGCGATCCCGATAGCGCCAGCAGGTTACCGTTGTTTTCGCTCGATCTCGATTTCTGGAAGACGTTGCGGCGCGACGGGGGCACCCGTCAGAACGTGCTAGCGCTGCTCGCTACCAAGGGAATCACCAACTTGGCATCGCCGACCGACTTCTTCAGTATCGATTGGTGGGCGCAAGCCATGGGTAAAGTCGCCGACGCTTTGGCAAAAGGTCAGCCGTTGTTGAATGCGGAAAAAAGCGCCTTAGAAGACAGCAACGGTGGTTTCGATGTGCCCTGGGCGTTGCTGGCAACTCGCCTCCTGGCTGGAGCGCCTCCGGTCATCTCGCATCTGACTCATTCGGCCGCGAAGACGCTGGCCGCAAAGAGTTAGGATAAGGAGGTCAGCAGTGTGTCCTCGCTTTGCACATCCGCTCCGACTAGTCACCGCGATTATCGTGACTTTCCTGGCTGGATCGAATCGCTGCCCAGCGGCCGCAAAATCGCCGAACGCCGGTCAAGAATCAACAACGCCACGCTTCAACGCCGGCGCCACTCTGGTGCTCATCCCAGCCAGCGTCACAGATCCGCTCAACCGCTTCGTCCTCGGTCTTCGCAAACAGGATTTCCACGTTTTCGAGGATGGCGTCGAACAGACCATCGCTCATTTTTCCGGTGAGGACGCACCTCTTTCGCTCGGCCTAGTTTTCGATTGCAGCGGCAGTATGGATGACAAACTCCGAATTTCCCGCCTCGCTGCGCAGCAGTTTCTCAAAACAATGAACGCTCAGGATGAAGCCTTCCTCATCGACTTCAGCAGCTCGGCTAAAGTGGAAGTCGAATTCACAACACATGTGGAAGAGCTACAGGACAAACTGGCTGCCATGCAGCCCGGCGGCCTCACGGCCATGCTCGATGCTGCCCAAATGGCGCTCCATGAGATGAAAAAAGCCACCAATCCCCGCAAAGCGATTTTGATTGTCTCCGACGGTGGCGATAACAACAGCAAATACTCGGCCAGCGAGATTGAGTCGCTCGTACGCGAGGCCGATGTGCAGATTTACGCCATGGGCGTATTCGAACCCTCCATTCTCACTGGCATGAGCAAGGAGGAAGTCTCGGGTCCGCGTCTGCTGGCCGAACTGGCGGAGCAAACCGGCGGCCGGGCTTTCAGCGCGTCCGATGCTACCGATCTCCCAAGCGTCGCCGCCAGGATTGGAATCGAACTCCGCAACCAGTATGTGCTAGCGTATTCCCCGAAGAATGCGGCAAAGGACGGGAAATACCGCAAGGTGGAAGTGAAAGTGACCGGGCAGCCCGGAATGCCTGATCTCAAAGTGCACTGGCGTCTCGGCTACTATGCGCCATCCCAGTAAGGGCGCTCGCCTAACGGTGTGGAACCGCATGCACAATCACGGGTGGCAATGCCACATGAGTGGGCGGGCGAGCGGGCGTGACGTAGGTAGTCCTGCCGGGTAAAACAACCCCGACGGGTCGAGGCCTCGTGCCAATCCAGGTCGGGTAGCCGCCTGGCCGTCCGTAAATCGGCGAATAACGCGTTGGACTGGGCCACCGCGGAAACAGCACTCCGTACAAATACGGCGGAAAATAAAGCGAACTAAGGGTGGATTGATAAGGGCTCCAGAAGCTGAGTCCATAAGGGCTGATCATGCCCAACGTCGGAATGCCGCCCAGCGGAAAATAGGTAATGCCGCCCATAGCCAAGCCCGACGAGGCGTCGATCTTACTCGGATCGTCGGTGATCTGCGCGGAAATGGCATTGTCCGCGGAGACGGCTTGACTGCGCATCATTGCCCAATCTTTAAAACCGTCGCTTCCCGTTTCTGCGGCTTTCTCGGCAACCAACACGGCCGCTAACGGAAGAGTCTCACCCTCTTTCACTGTCACCGCGTCCGTTTTGCCTTGCGCCGATACCTCAACCTCTCCTTTATATACTTCCATCTTTGCCGGGTCGGAATCGAGGCGGTACACGCCCTTCTGCGGAACTTTCATCTGCCAGTTCTTGAAAGTCAAAGCGACTTTCGTGCCCGTCGCCTCCGGATTTGCCTCAAGAATGGCGGACCCGCGCAGTAGTTCAACGCGCGTATCGGCAAGCTGGTTCGAAACCATCCGGATGGCGCTGTCATCACCCACGCGCAGGAAAACGCCCGGTGTCAGCAGCACTTCCGCCCGGCCTTTTTCCGTCCGCAATTCACGCCCTTCCTCGACCTCCGGAAATTTGCCGAACTTCTGTTCTGCCTTTTGATCGCCGACGAAGACAACTCCTTCGAAAAAGTAAAGCACGCCCGAATGAGTTGAGACAACCGATTGTGCGAGCGCCGAAACCCCAACGGCGAACACCGCGCCTAAAGCCAAGCGAAGGTGAATCATGTAGCACCCCTTCGCTGAAAGTATCTACCTATTCGGCAGGCCCGTCAACTGGCATTCTTTGCGAGGCGATGCCCTAAACTGGCCGGCACAGAATCAGCGCCGATTTCCAAACAATGCATCGCAGCACCGTTCCGTTATTGTGCCTGCGCTTAGATTAAAAACGACCGGACCGGAAGAGCGGCCGTTATTTCGGAGTCGCCGTTATTCTGGCACTCGGCCCGATCGGAGGCGCGGCGTGCGGTATGCTAGCGTTTTCGGAGCGCAAAGAATGGCCAACGTTCGCCCGTTCCTGGAGGTTGTATGACAGCGCAAGAAACTCTAGAATTTGCGAAGAAGAATGACGCCAGACAGATTGATCTGCGATTCACAGATCTACCTGGATTAAGTCACCACATCTCATATCCCATCGCCATGCTGGATGAAGGAGCTTTTGAAGACGGTTTCGGCATTGACGGCTCGAGCATACGTGGTTGGGCGGCAATTAACGAAAGCGACATGCTGATCATCCCCGATCCGGCGACCGCGTTCATGGATCCGTTTGCGGAGACGCGCACGCTGGTAATGGCGGGCGACATCATCGATCCGATTACGCGGCAACACTACGATCGCGATCCGCGCTGGATTGCCAAAAAGGCCGAGTTGTATTTGAAGAACAGCGGCCTGGCGGACACGGCGTATTTCGGGGCGGAAGCCGAGTTTTTTATTTTTGACAATATACGCTTCGATCAAAATGCGTTTAGCGGATTCTATTTCATCGATGCCGAGGAAGGACGCTGGAATTCCGGACGCGAGCAAAATAATTTGGGATACCGTCCGCGTTTCAAAGAAGGCTATTTTCCGGTGCCGCCGACCGACCACTATCAGGATTTGCGAAGCGAAATGGTGGCGACGATGATTGAGTGCGGACTTACCATTGAGTGCCATCATCATGAGGTGGCAACGGGCGGGCAGTGTGAAATCGATCAAAGGTTCGACACGCTGGTGAAATCGGCCGACAATATGATGGTTTACAAATACATTGTGCGCAACACGGCGTATCAGTATGGCAAGACCGTTACGTTCATGCCCAAGCCGTTGTTTGGCGACAATGGCAGCGGTATGCATACACATCAGAGTTTGTGGGCCGGCGCGAAGCCGCTCTTCGCGGGCGATACCTACGCGGGCTTGAGCCAGATGGCGCTTTGGTACATCGGCGGGCTGTTGCGGCATGCGCGCGCCTTATCGGCGATTATTGCGCCCACGACAAACAGTTACAAGCGGCTGGTACCGGGTTATGAGGCGCCGGTGAATCTGGCGTATTCACGGCGGAATCGTTCGGCTGCGGTGCGTATTCCCATGTATTCGAATAGCCCAAAAGCGAAGCGCGTCGAGTTTCGTCCGCCCGATCCGGCCTCGAACCCTTATTTGGCCTTTGCGGCGATGCTGATGGCGGGCTTGGATGGCGTCATCAATAAGATCGATCCCGGTGAGCCGCTCGATAAAGATATTTACGATTTGTCGCCGGAGGAGATGAAGAAGGTACCTTCCATGCCGGGTTCGCTTGATGAGGCGCTTACCTGCCTGGAGGAAGATCATTCGTTCCTAACCAAGGGCGACGTTTTCTCGGAAGAGCTTATCGAGACGTTTGTCACCTACAAGCGCAAGTCGGAAGCCGAAGCCGTACGGTTACGGCCTCATCCTTTCGAATTCGCCTTATACTACGACATTTAGGCAGTGGGTTGATAGCTACCGAGTACCCGATGGAAGCGCGTCACTTCGCTTAAGTTAGCCAGCGCATTCCTGGCAGGGGTGTCGGTGGTCGAGCCGAGAAAATCCACGTAAAACATGTATTCCCAAGGCCGGCCTACTAACGGCCGCGATTCGATCTTGGTGAGGCTGAGATCGCGCAGGGCAAAACAGGCCATGACCTTGAAAAGAGCTCCTGGAGAATTTACTGTAGAGAATACCACCGAAGTTTTCCAAGGTGCGCCAATTTGGCCGGCTCCGCTAGGCTGTTTCGACAACAGAAAAAATCGCGTATAATTGTGCCGGTTGTCTTCTATATTGCGCTTTAGGATTACGCCGCCATAAATGCGGGCTGCCGCTTCGGAGGCAATTGCGGCAGCCGCGGGGAGACCTTTCTCTTTGAGCATTTTTACGCTCCCGGCGGTGTCGTAAAACGAAGTTGCGGCAATGTTTTTATGCTGGGCGAAAAATTCGCGGCATTGATTTAATGCGACTGGATGCGAAAAAGCCTGTTGCACATCGCGAAATCGAGTGCCGGGCATTCCGATTAACTGATGTGAAATTCGGACACTGGTTTCGCCGCGAATTGGAAAACCATATTCCAACAGATGATCGTAATTCTCTAAAATACTTCCGTGCAGAGTGTTTTCAATCGGCACAACCGCGTACGAGGCGCGGTTCCGTTTGAGCGCGTCGAAGACATCGGCAAAGGTGGAGTACGGCTCGGGCTGTATGTCAGGTCCTAGCAGTTTCAGGGAGGCAGCGTGACTAAAGGCTCCGAGTTCGCCTTGAAAGGCGACTTTTTTCCAAACGGTCCGTTTTCGAGCGGCGGGAAGGATTTTTGCCACAGTACCAAGCCTTTGGGGAAGTATATCCTAATCGCGCCGAAGATAAGCCGATTTAACTTATAGTTACGCGAAGCAGGGGAGAGCGCGAAGCCCACGAATTGTAACCTGCACCACGATGATTCTATATCAGGATCGATGTATGATGAGAATCTGTTCTGAAAATGGAACAACAAACGTTGGCGACCGGCCGACTATGTCAGTCGTTGAGTAAAAGGAGAAATATCATTGCGCGCGCCTCGCTTGCATGAACCCGGCCAGCAGATGAAGAGGCTTCGCGAGAAGCTCTTGTTGAAATATCGCGATGTTGTAGAGGCCAGCCAGCGTATTGCGCGACAAAAGGGCAACCCGGAGTTCGCCATTGGCCTAAGCCGGCTGGCGGATATCGAAAACAAGGGAACAGTTCCTTCCATTTATCGCTTGTATTCGTTGGGTACGATCTACGGCATGGATTTCAACGCTGTTTTGGCGATTTTCGGAGTAAATGTCGCGCAAATGCCAGCCGATTCAATGGGGCTGGAGTTTCCGCGAACGCGCGCGGCTCGCTTCGATCCGGCGGGCGGCACGTTGGTGGAAGCGCCGTTTGACTTAGAAGGCTCCTTTGACTTGAAATCGACCACTTATGTAAGCCGACATATCCACCGTTGGGGCAAACTGCCGGTGCTGTTGCTGCAGTCGTTGGATTTGCGTAAGCAGCGGTATGCGTTCATTGGGACGGAGGACTGGTCGATGCATCCCTTAATTCGTCCTGGTTCCTTTGTGCAGATTGATGAAGCAAAGCGCCAGATCAAACGTGAGCAACAGCTTCACGAATATGAGAAGCCCATTTACTTCCTCGAAGATCGCACCGGCTTCCGCTGCGGATGGTGCACGGTGCGCGACGGCTGGTTGATCGTACAGTCGCATGCGGCGTCCGGAGTGCCACCCGAAATTTACAAGTATCCATCAGAGAGTCGATGTGGTGGGGCAGGTGGTGGGCGTGGCTATGCGTCTTGATCCGGAGAAGCGACGCCGTACAGGTTCTTGAGCAGGCCAAGGATAGCTTCAAAATCGGAGATGTGGCGTTGACGCTCAGGTCCCTGCACCGATGCCGGCACTAAATTTTTGTAAGGGGTCAGTCGTAACCAGGCATCGACGAGTAAACGACAGTCCCCTTGGTCGACGCTGGCGATGTAAAGCTCGATATCCGCTTTCTTGCGCTCAAGTGAAAATCCGACCCATTCGCGAAATATTGTCTCGTGTATACGCTTTAAATTGCGACTGGCGATGAGGCTGCTGGCGCTACCGGGAGAAGCTCCATAATGCTCGTACCTACCGTTATCGGGATTACGTAATCTTGCGAGATAAACCAAACGGCCGTATGATGTTTCGATCTGAGACAAGTCCCTAATCCACAAAGCATCGCTGCCATCGGTTTCCGTCACGTTATTACGTCCGCTCTGCATTTCTTTTGTTGTCTTAATGATACATCGAACAGCAGCGTATACAAGCCCCAAGGGTACTGCCGGGACTTGGGTCGTTCCGCTCTCGGAAAACGTTTTCGTCCGGCCTCATTAAACCTAAGTACTAAGTTATCTTAACCCTTCGAGAGTTAGTTAAGAGATTCTCGAAAGCAAGGTAAATCAATTTCATGAAAAAAATATTGTGCCTGTCTTTTGTTTTTTTTGCAACGGCAATGGGTTTCTCGGCCACAGCGAAAGCCGACCGGGTGGAGAAACGGGTGGAAGTGACGCTGCCCACAACGCTGAGGGAGATTCCTTATCCCGAGCCTGGTTGCAAACTGCCGCCACCTTGCCCGCAGCCGCCCCAGCGCTTCTGAAATCCTGATCCTAAGAATGCGCCTGCTCGTCCAGTTCGGCTGCGCCGAGCAGTCTGCTGAGCTCCGGCCCCCCGAGCCGCTAAATGGCTCTAAAAACGGTTGCTGCGCGGTTTGATCTGCCGTACTATTGCTTATGAGAAGAGGTTGTTAAGCAGATCGTGAATTGGTGGATCAGCGCGCTGCAGTATGCAACCGAGACGCTCGCGCTTGTTCTGATTGTGCGTCTTTTATCGCTTCGGGACAGGCGTGAAGGCGTCTACGTAGTCTTTGCGCTTTTTCTGGCGTTCCAGCTCGCGTCGACAACGGTGTATTTGTTTTTTTCCCACTGGTTCGCGGAAAAACTCGATTACCGGATCTTTTGGATCGTTTCAACAATCACCGGCTGGTTGGTTTCGTTGTCGCTGGTTTATTCACTGGCGAAAGCCGTATTGGCCGGTTTGCCTGGCGTTTTTCGATTTTCCCGGATTTTCTTAAACTCGGTTTTCCCGCTGGCGATTATCGGAGCGCTCTTAACAGTTCGCGGAGAATATCTCATCACGGGCGCGGCCCGCTATTCGGATTCGGTCGATCGATTTGTGACGGTCGGATCAGTAGTGGATCGTGCCATTTCAATGGCGTCATTGTTTGTTTTAGTTTCTATTTTGGCATTTATTCTATGGTTTCCAGTGAAAATGCCACGCAATCTCGCCATAATGAGCGTGGGATTAGTGGTGTATTTCGGCTCGAAGACTGGCCTTGAGCTGCTGCGAAGTTATGCGGTTTCAGGTGCTATATCCAAGAGTTCGCACTATTTAAGAGATTTATTGAGCGTTGGTGTAAGCGGAGTGGTGATTTGTTGTTTTCTGTATTGGATCATTTTCATCGACCCGAAGGGCCAGACTGCGCAGGTTCGGATGGGCCACAGTTGGCGAAGCAGCGAGCAAGGCAAGCTGATACAGCAGTTGGAAGCGCTCAACTTGGCATTGTTGCGCAATTCGCAACGGCTTGAACTGTAAGTTGAATCTCATTCTGCAAAGCTTAACTATTTTTGTGACTGAGTCTTGAAAGAGTTCTAGTATTCTTGTACTGTAGTGATACGGAGATTTTCGTTTGAGTTTCGCGTTGGTTTTAGCCCCGATCATCTTGTTTCTTGCTATCCTGCTGTTCCTTTTACCGGTGATGGCGCGGCTGTTGCGGCAGTGCCACTTGAGCGATGTCACTCCGGAGTGGTTGGAAAGTTTTTCGCCCGCGACTTACCAGCCGATGGAAATCCTGCTGGCGGAAGAGGACTTTGCATTCTTAGTGCGCCAGCCTGGCTTTGAAGCGTCGCTTCACAGAAAACTAAGAAGAGAGCGAATTTGGATCTTCCGGCAGTATCTGAACCGCCTCATTGCCGACTTTAACCGTTTGCATGCTTACGCGCGATACCTGATCACGCAAAGTCAGGAGGATCAATCCGGTCTACTCGGTCGATTGGTCTGGCTGCGGCTGCGGTTCTCTTTCACAGTGTTGCGGGTGGAAGCAAGTTTGCTATTCGCCTATGTTGGATGCAAACCGCGGGTAGTGAGTCAAGCGATTGCACGCTTGGATGAGATGAACGGTTATTTGCACGCCCTGGCAGCCGCTTGACTTCGTTAGCCGCGCGTATGACGCGGCTTCTTCGAAGGCTAAATAACGCTCCCTGGCAGTTGTGGCTGTGCAAGCCCCCTGGTCACAAATCTGTTGAGTTCTTGTTTCGCTTTGAGGTAATCTTCGAATTGCCTCTCCGCATGTTTGAACTCCGGGGTATGCACACAGCGGCGCACGCCGCGGCTTTCGGTAGGGTAGCGCAGGTGCAACATCTCGTGGAACATGACGAAGCGGACCGCGATTTCGGGAGCCTCGGCGCAATCCAGGGCGCTGCTCAATACAATGACATGGTGAGAAGGGTCATAGTGGCCCAAAATGGTTCGCGAGACGCGCAGGCTCCAGCCAAGCGCCGGTGGCGCCATCAATCCATGGAAGTATTGCTCATTCAGCCGGGCAAACAGCTGTTCCAGATCATAAACAACGCCCTGCGGCTCGCGATAACATTTGCGGCCACGCTCGCGCTTCACCGAATGTAAGCTGCGCCGCATTTCTGCGCGATTAAGGTAACGGCGGTATTGAGCAAGACAATTTTTGTCGGGCGGCTTACCGAATAGCTTGCATAGCAGTACGGTAGCCAGAGCTTCTTGAATTGGCGACGGCGCATTTTGAAGCAAGTCGCTGATATCCACCAGTAAGCGGCCGTTTCGCAGGCTGATACGGCTATTGGCGTTGGCGTATCTTTTGAAGCGGACTACAATTTCCGGCAACGTGGTTCGCGGCCGCACTGCTTTGAAAACGCGCGCGTAGATCTCTTCGATCGTCTCAAAAAAGAGCGCCGCTTCAAGTTGCATTTTCCCCAAATGTAACATGGAGTTGCAGGATCAGTTTCCGAGTCGCAGACGAGTCAGTTGAGGGATCATTGCCAACCGCCAAGATTAGCGCCATCGGCGCCTATGTGCCGCCACAAGTATTGACGAATGAACAACTATCACAAATGGTGGAAACCAACGATGCCTGGATTCGCGAACGCACCGGCATCGGCGAGCGGCATATTGCCGGCGCAGAAATGGCGACTTCAGACATGGCGGTGGCGGCCGCGAAAGAGGCGCTGGCGACACGAGGAATCTCGCCCAGCGAAATCGGCGTGATCATTTTATGCACCGTGACGCCCGACAACATGTTTCCTTCCACCGCTTGTACGGTGCAAAACATGTTAGGTGCGGAAGGGGCGTGGGGCTTCGACCTTTCGGCGGCTTGCTCAGGTTTCCTCTACGGCTTGACGGTAGGCGCTTACCTGGTATCGAGCGGGGCGCACCGTTACGTCTTGGTTTTGGGCGCGGATACCATGTCGCGCATCATCGATTACACCGACCGTTCCACCTGCATTCTGTTTGGCGACGGCGGCGGTGCTTTCCTTTTGGAGCCGTCGGAAGATGCCGCAACCGAGGGCGGTTACATTGGTCATTTGAATGAGATCGACGGTGCCGGCGCGCCGTTTTTAAATATGCCGGCGGGTGGAAGCCGCTTGCCGACGAGCGCCGAGACAGTTGCCAAGCGGCAGCATTACGTCAAGCAGGAAGGTCCGCAGGTCTTCAAATATGCGGTCAAGAAAATGGCTGAGTTATCGGAAGCGCTGCTCGTTAAGCACGGCATCTCACCCGACGAAGTGAAGTTACTGATTCCGCATCAGGCGAACCGGCGCATCATTACCGCTACAGCTGAGCGTTTGGGAATGCCGCTGGATCGGGTGATCATTAATTTAGATAAGTTCGGTAACACGACGGCCGCGACGATTCCTTTAGCGACGCACGACGCGCTGACACAAGGTCGGCTGAAGAAGGGTGATTTGATTTTGTTTGCCGCCGTCGGAGCGGGCTACACGGCGGGCGCTAGTTTGTGGCGTTGGGCGTTTTAGAACTCTGTTTTACTTTCTCGGCCTCCTGCTGCTTTTGGTATTCGCGCAGAACCTTGATGATGTACTTGCGCGTTTCCAAATAAGGTGGCACTCCGTTGTACTTTTCGACGGCGCCGGGGCCGGCATTGTAAGCGGCCAGTGCCAACGTGGCATCGCCGTTATAGCGCAACAAGAGCTCGCGTAGAAACTTAGCACCACCCAGAACATTGTCTTGTGGATTGTGCGCGTCTACCCCTAACAGGGCGGCGGTACCGGGCATCAACTGCATCAAGCCAATGGCGCCTTTATTGGACACGGCGTCCTGCCGCAGATCGGATTCAATGCGGGCGACACTACGCACAAACTCCGGTTCGAGGCCTTGCCCCAGCGCGGCCCGGACCAGCATTTCGTCGAAAGAAGCGGCTGGGTGCGGCGGCTTAGCCAACGGATTGGCGTTGGGAACGTCGGGTAGGGCGACAATCTCGGCAATTTGATTAGCGGGAAACTCCATAGTGCCCGTTCCGATTCGCAACACATAGGCCGAGCCTTGCTGGGTATGGGAATCGGCAGTGAGGCAAAAACCAGTGGTCAGGCAGACAGATTCGCGCGCCCACAAAGGAGCTGTGACGACGGCGGTCGTTAGGGCTGCGGCGCTGAAAAACGTTTTTAGCATGCGCGCCTAATTGGCCCGGGAGAGGACTTCCTTGCCTGGGGCACCAAGCTTTACCGACGGTTCGTCGACACGCAGAAAGTCACGCTCCAACAAAGTGACCGACGCTAAGGTGCTAACGGCGCTCTGGGAAATCTCGCTTCCCTTACCGTAACGTGATCTAAACAGGTCAGATACCTCCTGCAACTGTTTTTTGATACCAGAGAGGTATCGTGCCATAGCAGCGTGTTCGTCTTGGGAGAGCGGGAACTGCACGTTCTTTATTGTGCCATAAATCGGGCGATTAGACGGGCCATCGCGAGCGAGCCGTACGCCGCTTCAGAAGTACGCTGACGTATACCGGCGCAACCGCTCCGTTGCCTTCTTGGCTCCGTTCCGAGTCGCGCGTGCCAGCACGGTTTCGAATACGCGAGCAAACTTCTGATCTCGCTTACTAAGCTGGTCGCTAACCTTCTCTCCAAAACAGCTCGGCGTCCGAGCGACGGACATAATTGGCGTCAAGTGTAACGGGGTCTTGCCAATGAGCCGTACCGTCTAGCTCGGCGCAGCGTGCTACGGCGGCTGCGAGGAATTGCGGCGCCGCGGTAAAGGCAATTCCAGCGGTCTGGCAGGGCCCTTCGGCGAAACCTATGAGTTCGGCGCTTGCCGGCACTGTGGCTAGCCAAGCAGCCCAGGGAGAGACGGTTTCCGCTACGACGATGCGCGTTGCGCCATCGTAGACTGCTCCGTACACTTCTCCTCGGCGCGCGTCGAGTACCACAGCGCGCAACGCCGCCGTGCCGAAGAGGCTCAGCGCGCGCAGGTTGGAAATACCCACCGCAGGCTTGCCGAGTGCTTCCGCCAGACCCTTGACGGCGGCCAAGCCGACCCGAACGCCGGTGAACGAGCCCGGTCCGCTGGCAGCCGCGAAGCAATCAATCTGTTCCAGCCGCAGATTCGCTTGCGCGAGAATGCCGGAAATTGCCTGGAAAATCACGTGTGCGAAGCCATCACGCGAATGGAGTTGCATCTCGGCGACCGTATCATGCGAGCGGCGCAACGCCAAGCTGGCAAACTCGGAGGTGGTATCCAGCGCTAGGATGCAATTTTTCAAGGCGCCAGCGTGTACACGCGATCCAATTCGTAGGCTTTACCATTGGCGTTAATGGCTTCCAAGCGCAAGCTTAAAATTGCACCCGGCTGTGCTAACGCTTGCGGTATGCTCAGCGTGCCTGACGGGCCAATGCCGAGCACACGAGCGCCTTCACCACCGGCTACCACTTCCCCCCACCAAACGTATTGCACGTAGCGCGTGGCCCGGTTAGCCCGCGTGATCTTGACCTTAAAAGGCGCAGGGGCGCGCACGCTAATCTGGTCACCGGGAGGATCGACAATTTCGAGCGGGATCTTCGCCGAATCGCTTTCCACCTCTTGTACCGGCGGATCTTGCGACTCAAAATAGTACGACTTTGCCATCGACTCTTTGTGCCCTTCGCGCGGCACCTGCAGTACCCAATCGCGCTCCCGATCCGGCGTCTCGCGGCTCAGCACTTCGCCACGATAATCTTTTAGGGGCGTCTCTTCGCCGGTTCTCGGGTCAATCCAGAGTGGGTTGTATTTGTGGCGAGGTAAGTTGATTTCGACAATGCCGGGCTTTTCGGCATAGGCCAGATACTCGACATCTTCTAGACCGGCGGCGCGCGCGCCATCCACCTCGAAGTAGGGTTCAAATTCCCAATGGCGGGTATCGGAAACGATCTGGAACCAGGTTTCCACGGCCTTTACGTTCGCTTCGTTCCGCATGGCTTCGAAGGGCACGTTTGGGTATTGGCCATTAGCGGTGGAGTTCCACAATTCGTGGCGGAACGCCGCAGGGGCGGCTGAAGAGATGATGTGGATTGAAGGCTGTTGGGTGAACTGATGTTCTACGGCGGCCAATTCCGAATGCGGCGAGGCTTCGACGATGAAATTCATCCAACCGTCAGCTAGCAGAGGAGACGAACTGGCGACCGCATCGGTGGAACGCGGATGCCGGAATCCATCGTATTTCTTGAGCGCCAGGCCGATATCGCGCAAGAGGGTACGCGAACCCTGAATGTCTTCAAAGTGCTCGATGCCCTGCCACGTCACGTTGAGTCCGCCGTAGCGGCCGACCAAATAGCAGATCAGCGGCTCGATCTTCTCGCGAGCATCGAAAATCCCGCTACGCACCATCGATTCGTCCGCAACAATCAAATCAACGGTGAAATTACGATTTTCGGCCGCGAGTATTTTGTCGTCGAGAGCGTCGAAATAGGCGGGGTTCGGTAATGCGTCGCTGCCGAACGGTTTGACTGCGTTCTTAGCGCTCAGTAGAACGCCACGTATGTGGGTAAATCCGTCCTTTTTGCGCGCGTCAAGCCAAGCCTCAAAGGTGGCTTGATCGAGGTCGAACCACGGAACATCGGCGCCCAACCAAAGATGAGGCTTTTTGTTGGTAGTGCGCCAATGACGTAAGTTCGCCACATTTACCAAACCGGCTTCTGAGGTTTCAGCGACCGTGAAGTTCGCCTCCTGCTCATCCAAACGCTTGCTGCTGCTGCTGATTTTGTAGGCCCAGGTACCAGGTTCGGTGGGTGTGAAGCGGACCTTAAGCGCTGTGCCGCCCGACCAGAAATGCCGCATGAGGTAAGTAGTGTGGCCGGGTGAACGGAACTCAATCTTGAGTAAATCGTCTTCTAACGCAGCTTGCGGCGAACGCAACTCAGCGGGCTGCATGTCGAATGAGAGTTCGCAGGGAAAGTATTGGCGCGCGCCCTGCAAACAGGATGCGAGCGGCGCTGCCTGAGCCCGGGATGCGACCAAAGAGAGACAAACGACGGCGCAAATCCCTAGCTGACCCATATATGCTTCAGCATAACGAAGGACGTTAGGGGCGGTCTAATCACTGGCAATCGTGGTTATTTGCTGCCAAAGTGATACGAAAGCCGCATTAAGGCAACTAAACATATAGGGATGAGTACTGCCGAAACTTGCCAAACGGAGAAATCGTCCATACAATCGAGGGATACTGATTCCCTTGACGGTGCATTGCAGAGCAGATTAGTTGTGCAAAGACTATAAGTCGACCGGGTTGTCGCGATAAAGACAGTGAGGCAGCTTATGGAAATCGTTGGAGATCGAAAGTTCGTAGAAGTGCCTGGTGGCAAAACACACGACCTGCCACCGTTACTTGTTAAGACTTTGCCCGGCGTGAAGCGTCTCGACAAGATGATGGGTGTCGCCGCTGAAATCATCGAACAGGAAGATATGGTTCCTGTGCTGGCGGAGCCCCTTCCCGGAACAGACGATTTGCTGGAGCGGCGGAGAATGGATCTGGCGCTCAACCTGGTGGATCAATACCTGGGAGTACTCACTCACTGGCATTGGGGCGATTCAGTGCTCGAGTGGATCAGGCAGTGTGAGATCACCTTCGGCACGCGCCTTGAACTACGCAATTTGCTGCGCAGCGATATCTGGCCGCATGCCGGGCGCAGCAGTTTCGTGATGCTGCTTGAAGACAAAGATGTGAAGACGCCCGGGGTGAATCTGGAAAAAGCTGTGGGCCTGCGTTTAGCATTCCGCCAGATGCCGCCCATCCGCTGCTGCTCAGACCAGTTCTTGTTTTATCTGAACAACTGCGTGGCGCAAAGCGCCTATCACACCTGGCTGGACATGACGCCAAATCCGGTTTCTTCGCTCCCGCCTGAGCGTTTTCAGTTTGAAGTAGTGAATATGTCAGTCGACGTGCACTAGGGGTTGTGCGACGCAGCCCTACTCAAGGATTTGGTCGAACGCTCGCCGTTCCTTTCCTACTTTGGGGGCGGCTGGGAACTTCGTGAGTAGCCATGCACCGCCGAGCGTTTCGCCCCAGCACGGTGCGCTTCGTCGCTCATGGCGTGAACTCCGCTGGCGTCAATCCAGCGATTGTAGAAGTTGAATAAGGCGCAGACCGTAACAGCGTAGTAGATGGCCTCGTCGCTGAAGCCCACAGCGTGCAAAGCGGCGATATCCGGTGGACCAATGGAGACGGAGTCTTCATTCACTTTGCGGACAAAACGGAACAGCGCCTTTTCGGACTCGTTAAGCTTCGACGTCTCAACATCGGCAATCACGCTCGATACCAATTCATGATCGTTCAATAGTTCCGCTGCGACCGCAGCGTGAGACTTGGTTCAAAACGGGCACTGATTCAGGCTGGACGTATAAGCGGCAATGAGTTCGCGAATGCCGGGTAAGAGCGGGGAAGGTTCACGCATAATCTCCTGGGTAAAACGCTCAAGATGCACGGTGGCTGCGATCTTGTAAGAGAACATGTGCAGGATTTGCGGATATTCAGGGCCGGCGCGCTTCATCGTTTCGATAGCGCGGGTGTAATTGTCGTCGCCGTGGTGCTTTTCGACGTCTTTAAGAAACATGGGGTCCATGAGTATTAAGTTTAGCGAGTTAGGTAGAGCGCTTATTCCTCGTCATCCATGTCATTGAGCTGCTGTTTTAAGAGAAGAGCCGCGATAGCGCCCGCGGCTAACAAGAAAAGGGCCATTAAGGTGAGGAGTAAACCGTTCTTCCAAAGGAAACTATGGCCAGTATCGGGAACCAGCGCGACGCGGGGATCGGCGGGCAAGTACCGCACGCTGATGCTGGTCCCTGGAATGACGTTGACTGAATCGCGATCTACCACGTCGAGTGCCATTAAAGGCTCGGAGCGGCCGAAGGGGATCAAATCGAGCAGAATCAGATCGCAGGGAGCAAACAATTTGGCCGAAAACCAGGCGCGAAGACCATGTCCGAGGTAGGGCTGATGGATCTCGCGCACCTGCGCAGTCACTGTATTAAGTGATGCCGTTCGGAGGGCGATTTGTTGCCAAAGCGGGATGGCGACACCAGTCATCCACCACGCCCCGGTCATTACGAATGCGGTAAGAAACAGGAGGGTAGGGAAGCCGGCATGCAGGATCAAGCGCGCGGCCAGCACGAGCAGCAGGCCGAGCCCCAGGAGGAAAAAGAACGGCCGTGCGGCGGCTCGATCCCAGAGTTGGGCGCGAGTATTCTGATCTTCCAAGCGGGTAAAGCGGAAGAGGCCGGGTACTTGCGAGCAACGAAGCTGCACGAAATCACCCTGGTGCATATCGTCAAAGCGGGCGGGGAGAAGACTCAGGCTGTCGGTGATTGGAACGGTTGTATCGGGCAGGGTGTATTTTACTTGTGCGTCAATCTGGCGATTCCAACTGCCATCCAGATGATAAACGAGTTGCTCCCTTTTACTTATGACCTCGCCAATGACAAATTGGCCGCCCCTGTTCAGATAAGTGGCGACACTGAATACGCCGATTAACGTGGCGCCCACAAACAGCAGAAATGGCAGGCAACCGGATTTGACTCGCAGCAGATGGGAGGTGACGATGGCCAAGCCCAGCAACGCCGGCAGACCGACGAATAAAGCGCCCAGAACCAGCCAATTTTGAACGGGACTCTCAAAAATCATCTAAAGGAGATGATAGAGGATGGGCGCCGGATTAGGCTAGGTCGCTAGCGCTCCCCGCGCCGTTTCGTATGTACCCGCTAGCTTCTAGCAAGCCGGTTTGGCGTCTTTCAACGAAAGACACCAACCCGGATAGCCGCGTTTGCGGGAAAACGGATCGTCCTCCACTTGAAAGAGAACATCTAGTTTCGAGCCCGGTTCAATAAGGTGCCGGCGATTGCCGAAGTTCCAGGCTTTGGCGAACAGCAGCCGGCCGCGGTGTTTGAGCGCGAGGCTGAAATGCTTGCCTTCGGTTAGCACTTTAGGTGGGCCGGCGAGTTCCACGCCTTCGGCATGAAACGTCGGCGCGGCGTTGCCGAAGCCGAAAGGGCCGAGTGAAAAGATCTGCTGGATACAATACTCGCTTAATTCATCGAAACCGACCGACGCATCCACTGAGTAGGAAGGGCGTAGGTCCTCCGAGCTTAAAGCCCCCGCGGCAAATTCATCAAAGCGGCGTTGGAACTCCAGAAAGTGGTCGGCGTGAAGGGTCAACCCCGCAGCTTGCCGGTGGCCGCCAAATTTTTTAAAAAGATGCGGCATACTCTCGAGCGCCTGCAAAAGATGGAACGCGGGAATGCTACGCCCTGAGCCTCCTAAATGGGGACCTTCAGCGGCATCCACATTTAAGGCATCGCTCAGCACAAAAACGGGCCGGCAGAAGCGCTCCACTAGACGGCTGGCGACAATGCCCAGCACGCCCGGATGCCAGCCAGGGCCGCTGAACACAAGGGCCGTTCTGTTTTCGGCCAGCGCGGAATTTTCCTCGCACTGCTGGAGAATTGTTTCGACGATCTCCGCTTCCACTTGTTGGCGTTCGCGATTGAGGGCGTCGAGTTGTTCGGCTAAAGTGCGCGCCCGCGCTTCGTCGCTAGTGAGGAACAGTTCGATCACATCGCTGGCGGTGGCCATGCGGCCAGCAGCGTTGATGCGCGGCGCCAGGCGAAAGGCTACTTGATGAGCGGAGGGCATTTCACCCTCCTCAAACCCGGCGACGGCGAGCAGGGCGCGCAGGCCGGGATTGCGCACCTGTCGCAGCCCGGAAAGGCCGCGGCGCACGATGACGCGATTCTCGCCGATCAGCGGAACGATATCGGCTACCGTGGCGATGGCAACCGGTTTGAGGAACGAATCCAGCAGCGCGGCTTGTCTTGCCAGCGGCAGTGCGCTGCGCGCGAGCATGGCCTGCACGAGTTTGAGGGCAACGCCCGCACCGCAAAGATGTTTGTTCGGATAGGCGCAATCGCGGCGATTTGGATTGAGCACGGCTAGGGCCGGAGGTAACTCGCTATCGGGGAGATGATGATCGGTCACGATGACGTCAATCCCGCGCTCCTTGGCGTGCCGCACGACATCATTGGCGCGAATGCCGGTATCGACGCTGACAATTAAGCGGACGCCGGATGCGGCGGCGCGTTCGATGATTTCGTGACGCATGCCGTAGCCGTCTTTCAAACGGTGCGGGATGAAGAAATCGGCGGCGCCCCCAAGAATCTCGATGGCTTTTTTCAAAACAACGATGGCAGAGGATCCGTCAACATCGTAATCGCCGTAAAGGAGAATTGGTTCGCGGCTGTCGATGGCTTGCGTAATGCGGGCGAGCGCCGGTTCCATGTCCCGCAGTTTGAAGGGATCTTCGAGAGCGGTGAGTTCACTGGAAAGAAATTCGCGCGCGGCCGCGGGGTCGGCGTAACCTCTATGCACGAGGACAGAGGCGACCAGGCGCTCAATTCCCAGGCTCTCCTGTAATTTTTTAGCGGCTAACGGGTTTGCGTGCGGCAAAATCCAACGAGCGGCCGCTTGGGCTGGCGCAGCCATCAGTTGTTGGAGAAATAACCGCCGATGGGCCCTTCTTCTTCCTCTTCCTCATCGGAAAACGGATCGGTGGCCACTTCCAGTTCGTTGAGGATGTCGCGCATGGAATCGTACCAATCGGTACGCAGCTCAAACAGGTAGAGGCGCCCTTCTAGAGCGAAAGAAAGCTGCAGGGAGCAAGTGAAGCCTTCATAGGCCTGCAATTGCTTAAGGCGCGTTTCAAAATGGCGTTTCTCTTCGCGCGTAAAATCGGCGCTTTCCAATTCTTCGAGAGCTTCGTCGATCTGATCAAGCTGAAAAGAGGTCTGATTAAACACCACAAGCTTCGCCCCAGACTTACGGCCGGTTTCGATGAACTCACGAAAATCGGGATGCCCCGCGGTATCCCAACTCACTTGAATGAGAGAATCGAGCATGCGATGGTGGCCGAAGAAAATCGGCATCCCCGATTTTTCTAGATGCGCCTGCATCTCCTTGCGTAATGTTTCCAGATCTAAAGCCATCCCGCTTCAACCCTATCAAACTCGCGAGCGGATAGACGGAAAAACCGATTCACCAATTGTTTGTCTCTCGAGTGGCTGTTGCCGTTACCGGTTTACGGGTAACCTCTACCCTAAGTGAAGCATCATTCATGACAAGATCGGATCAGGTGTGGGTCCTCTGCGCAAACTAGTTGCTCTCATGGTGTCTGCGGCCGGCTGCCTGCTGGCGCAGAGTGGTTTTGTGCGCTCCGGCGGGCAACCAATTCCGGGTGCTACGGTCACCTTAACGCAGAACGGCCAAACGCTGACCACAGTTACCGACCAGGATGGCCATTATGGTTTTTATTCCGTTGGGCCTGGAATCTGGAACGTGACGGTAGAGATGTTTGGTTTCGCGGCACTCAAGAAAGATGTCGATTACAGCGCGGCAACCGGACCGGTCAATTTCGAGATTCAATTGAAACCGTCCCAGGCTTTCGAGCGCATGCAGCAGCAATTAGCGCGCGGCGGCGGTGGCGGCTCGGGCGGAGGGGGAAGCCGCGCAGGCGCCGTCGGAACGAGTGGCGGAGGTTTCAATCGCGCCGCAGGCCGTGCGCGAAGCGGCGATAACACGCAAGATCAGGACTTGCAGAGTGACATGAGCGCCGAGCAGCAAAACGCCGTTCTACCGCCGAACGGCGCCGGAGGCAGTAACGAATCGTTTCTGATTTCCGGAAGTCTGAGCCCGGGCATAGCGCAGGGCGCGCAGGCGGATTCAGGGCCGGATGTCCGATTTGGCCCCGGTGGCCCGGAGGGGCCCGGCGGTGGACAGTTCGGCGCCGGTGCGGCGAATGGCGGCGGCGCTCCTGGCTTTGGTGGTAACCAAGGGGGTGCAGGCGGCGGAGGTTTTGGTGGTGGCGGTTTTGGCGGTCGCGGCGGCGGTGGCGGCTTTGGCGGTCGCGGCGGACCGGGTGGGCCACAAGGGCGGCGCGGGCAAGTAGCGGGCGCCCAGTTTGGCAATGGGCGGCGGCGTCAACAACAAATTCGCGGGCAAGCCTCATTCACTTTGCAAAACTCGGCTTTGAATGCCAAGCCATTCTCTCTAAACGGGCTTGATACTCCGCAAGCGGCTTACGCGCAGAGTCGCTTCAGCCTGATCGTCGGTGGGCCGCTGGTTATAAAGAAACTCAAAGATCCAAAGACCCAATTCTTCCTAACCTATTTTGGGACACGTGCCAAAACGCCGCAGCTATTTGCGGAAAATGTTCCTACCGCCGCGGAGCGCATGGGCGATTTCTCGCAAGTGACGTCGCTAATCTACGATCCCGCCACGCATCAGCCGTTCCCGGGCAATCAAATTCCGCTCGGTATGATCAATCCGATTTCCCAGGCATTGTTGAGGTTCTATCCGCTCCCCAATCAGCTTGGGACAGCCAACAACTACCAATTCGAGACAGCGCAGGCGAATAACACGGACAATCTGGGTTTTCGCCTGCAGCGCAGCATCACAGAAAAAGACCGGCTCTCTGAAAACTTTCAGTTTCAAAGGCGCGCTGGAACCAACGCCAACGCCTTCGGTTGGGCCGATCCTAGTAGCGGCTATGGAGTGAATGTAACGCTAGGATGGACACGCAACATTTCGGCAACGTTGATCAGCAATTTCCAGATCCGCTTCAACCGCAACCGCAGCGAATCCACGCCTTATTTTTCCACGCTGCCGGACGTGTCGGCGCAGATCGGCATCCCCGGCACATCCACGAATCCTTTGAATTTCGGACCGCCCACCCTCAACTTTACGAATTTTGGGGCCCTCTCCGATGCCGTGGCGAGCTTGACGCGCAATCAATCGCAAGGCTTCACCGAAGGCCTGAATTGGATCAAGGGCTTGCATAATTTTACGATGGGCGGAGGATACACCCACCCTGACCTCAGCACGAAAACGGATCCAAACGGCCGCGGCACGTTGAACTTTACTGGCGTTGCGACCAGCGAGTTGAGCAGCAGCGGTCAAGTGGTGGCCGGCACCGGGTTCGATTTAGCTGATTTCCTGCTGGGCCTACCGCAATCCAGTTCCATTCAATACGGCGAGCAAACCAACTATTTCCTGCAAAACCAATTTAATGCGTATGGGCAGGATGAATGGAAAGTGCGCTCCAATGTGACATTGATTCTGGGCGTGCGCTATGAATATTTTGGACCGATCACGGAGAAATATGGACGAATTGCGAATCTGGCGATTGCGCCCGACTTCACTTCCGCTACGCCGGTGACGCCAGCCACGCCTGGGGAGCCAGGCGGTCTGATCCACGGGGATTGGAATAATTTTTCGCCACGTTTGGCATTAGCCTGGAAGATACCTGCTAAGAAGTCCACGATTTTGCGAGCGGGCTACGGCATCTACTACAACGGCCAGATCTACAACTCGTTCATTCAGCAATTAGCCAAGCAGCCCCCCTTTGCCATCTCAAGCGAGGTGAATACCAGCTTGGGGAACCCGCTCACCTTTTTCAACGCATTTCAAAGTGCAACGCCCGAAAACGCCACCAACACCTATGCGATTGATCCGAATTACCGAACGCCCTATGCGGGCACCTGGAATATTTCGTTGCAACGCGAATTCGGCAAAGGCTTTTTTGCGGACTTGACTTATTTAGGGACGAAGGGAACGCGCCTCGATGTGAAAATCATCCCCAACGAAGCGCCGCCGGGCAGCAAGGCATCGTTAACCCAAAACAGCAGTAGCCTCTACACGTACGACGAATCAAACGGCGATTCAATCTTCCACGCCTTGCAATTGCGGTTGAACCGGCGGTTTAATCGCGGATTATCGTTCCAGGCGTTTTATCAATTCGCCAAATCGATTGATGATTCTTCGAGCTTCGGCGGGGCGGGGAACACCACGGCACAGAACTGGCTGGACCTTTCGGCTGAACGCGGCCTGTCGAGCTTCGATATCCGCCATCAGTTCACGCTGGGCTTCGTATGGACATCGCCGGTGGCTGGCCCGGGCTCGCATATCGCTTCCGATGGCAAGGTGGGCAGACTGCTGAAAGACTGGCAGATCAGCGGCAACTTTACCGCGCAAACAGGCAACCCTTTGACGGCGCGCGTGTTGGGTAACACCCAACAACTTGCGCAGACCGGCGGCATCGGCAGCGGGCGCGCTTCGGCGACCGGCGAACCCGTCGAAGAAGGGTCGGGCTTCTTCAATTTGGCGGCGTTCACGGTGCCGGTTGCGGGCACATACGGCGACGCTGGACGTAACACGATACCCGGACCGGGCACTATCAGCTTGAACGCGGCTTTAGCGCGCGCGTTTACCTTTGCCGAGCGGAGGCGTGTTGAGTTCCGCATCGAGACCACGAATCTTGTGAATCACGTCAACTATTCCAATCTCTACACCGTAGTGAATGCGGTGAATTATGGATTGCCGAGCGCTGCGGGCGCCATGCGAACGGTGCAGGCCGTACTGAGGTTTAGATTTTGAAGAAAATAGCACTTTTTATGACGTGGCTTCTCGCCATGCAGCCGCTGGTTGCCTTTCAGCAAAGGCCGACGTTTTCGATTGATACGAATGTCGTGATTGTGAACGTGACCGTGCTGGATCACGACGGGAAACCGGTTCCCAATCTAACGAAGGCGGATTTCGAGTTGTACGAAGACGGCAAGCTGCAGAAGCTGCAGGCGGTGGATTACCAGAAGCTGAGCGGGAACGTGCTTCCTCCAGTGATAGATGCGCCGCCGGCGCCCGAGCCGAAAGGCTACAATCCGGACGTTGAGAAGAAGGCCCTGAATGCGTCGCTGCTGACTAAGTATCAGGACCGCCGGCTGATTGTGATCCTCTTCGACTTTTCATCGATGCAGCCAGCCGAGCAGATTCGCGCACGCAACGCCGCCATCAAGTTCCTGACCAGCCAAATGACCGCGAGCGATTCCGTTTCGATCATGCTGTTCACCTCCGAATTAAAGACCGTGCAAGACTTCACGCCCGACCGCGATTTGCTCATCGCAACGATCAATAAGTTCCGCATCGGCGATTCGAGTGAGAACGCTGTCGTCGCGGATGAAGGAGCCGACGCGCAGGACATCAGTGGCCAATTCGTCGCCGATGAGACCGAGTTCAATATCTTTAATTCGGATCTGAAATTAGCGGCGTTAGAGGATGCCGCGCGCAAACTGGGTGAGTACCCGGAGAAGAAGGCATTGGTTTATCTATCCAGCGGCATCCAGAAGAACGGCGTCGATAACCAATCGCAATTGCGCGCCACGGTAAACACCGCCATCCGCTCCAACGTGGCGTTCTATCCAATCGATGCGCGCGGCTTATCGGCGGCGGTGCCGGGAGGCGACGCCACTCAAGCCGGCGCCGTGGGCAACAATCTATATAGCGGAGCGGGGCAAAACACCATTCGCTCAAACTTCAACAACCAACAAGAAACACTGGCCACTCTGGCGCTGGATACAGGAGGAAAGGCGCTGCTCGATTCGAACGATTTAACGGAAGGCATCCGCCAGGTGCAGGAAGATTTTTCGAGTTACTACGTGCTCTCGTACGTAAGTTCGAACACTGCCATGGATGGGCGCTACCGTCGCATTCAAGTTAAGTTAGCGCCGCGGTTGGCAGGATTGCGGGCCAAACTCGACTATCGCCAAGGCTACTACGGTTCGACTACGTTTGCCAAAATGGCCGAAGGCGACAAAGAAGCGCAATTGGAGAAAGCGCTGCTGGCGGATAACCCGGTGACCGATTTGCCCATTGCCGTCGAAGTGGATTATTTCCGCGTGGAGAAGACGAAATATTTTGTGCCCATTGCCGTGAAAATCCCGGGCTCCGCTTTGGCGTTTCGCAACAAGGGCGCCAAACAGGCCACCGAACTCGATTTTATTGCGCAAGTTTACGATGACCGCAATCGCTCGGCGGCGACGGTTAGAGATACCATTCCGCTGAAATTAGCCGGCGAACTGGCCGGCCAAGTGCTTCGCAAGAACATTCAATACGACACCGGCGTAACGCTTACACCCGGCAAATATCGGCTGCGCTTTGTGGCGCGCGAAAATGGCGAGGGCAAGGTGGGTACCTATGAAGCCAAATTCATCGTTCCCGATGTGAATGCTGAGAAAACCTTGCGGATCAGTTCGGTGATTTTGAGTAACCAGCGTGATCCTGTCGCGAGTGAAGTGGCTGGCGTCAAGAACAGTAAGAAGCTGGTGCAGAACAATCCGCTGATCTCCGACGGCAAAAAGTTGGTGCCTAACGTGACCAAAGTTTTCCGCGTCAATCAAAACATGCTGGCGTATGTGGAAGTGTACGATCCGAGCATTCCGGATTTTATGCCGGAAAATTTCCGGCGGGCGGGTGTTTCCGCCAGTCTCGCCTTGTATAAAGACGATAAGAAAGTGTTCGAATCCCCGGCGGTTAGGGCGAACCGCCTCTCGGATACGAGGCCGGGGACCCTGCCCGTTTGGCTGCAGATGTCGATGGCGAAGATTCCACCCGGGAAGTACGATGCGCAGGTGAACTTGATTGATGAATTTGGCAAGAAATTCGCTTTTCCCCGGTCAAGTCTGGCGATTTTGAATGCAGCCCAGTAATCCAACTGTGAGTGGCCGAAAGTCTCCCCACGTTTACAATCCTCCGGTACACTTAAGCTTTAGGCATGGAAGTGCAGGTTAACAGTTGAACAGCAGGCCTTCCTCCGCGAATGCTGGCGATTTCAGGTGGCCATGCTACTCGCGTCGGCCTGCTGCTGGGCCCTCACAAAGATCCCTCTGATCCCACACGCTGATTGCGCAGGCTCAGGCGGAAAATGCCTATTGTCAGCAACAAAGTACTAATCGATACGTATCGTATCCGGCGGCTTTGGTAAAACCAAGTGCCCTTTACATCAACCTATAGCCTGCTATAATACGCCTATGCGAATTGGTTATAGTCGCAGGCCGGAGAAGGCAACTTTTCCCGGCCGGCAACTTCTAATCGCGGCTAGTGGCGTTTCGGCGGTTCTGCTAAGCACCTGGAGCCTGGAGACGATGATCTCCAAACCAAAGGCTGAGGTGGCCGGGGTCTTCAATTCCCGGCCCAGGACTGACCCTCGGACGATTCGTCTGAAGAAATTCCTCAACAAGCTGCATTGTCCTGTAGCTTACTTGTCTGAGGAGTTTGTACGCGCTGCCGATGATAATCACCTGGATTGGCGCCTTCTTCCGAGCATCGCGATTATAGAATCGGGTGGCGGGAAGGCTTACGTCCGGGAAAAGAACAACATATTTGGCTGGGGGGGCGGAGAAATTAACTTTACCAGTGTTCACGCCGGACTCCAGACGGTAGCTTATGAATTGGGTCGTGGGCCGCTATACCGGCGTCACAATTCGCTCGGCAAACTTCATCTGTACAATCCTGATGAAAACTATGCCCAGCAAGTGATGGCGGTGATGCGGAGAATCAGCCCCATCGTCAAGCTTCGTTCCGAAGACGAAATTGTCAAGATAGACGGAGAGTACGTCTATATGAACAAAAGCGAAGAAATCGCTAGTCGTTAGGGTCAAACAAGAAAAAATGCGGCTCACGCTTAACCAAGCGGCGAGCCGTATTTTTGTTTTTGCTTCACGTTCATTCCGCTCTCTGTAGTGTTACCAGTCGACCTTTTCCGCTTCATTTTTCATGCAATAATGAAACCGTTTCCGCTTCACTGTATCCAACTGCCTAGCTTGAAACTAAGTGTGGATCCGGCTGATGAAGCCTATTAAGGAGGGTTCAAATGAGCAGTTCCGCTGTTACTGAAAATCGCCTGGTGCGCATTTCTGAACTTTTGGATAAACACGAATCCGAATTGCTGGAGCAGTGGGTGAACGAGCAACTTGCTTCTACGAGTACGCGAAAAGATCTCATGAAAGAAGCGGAGATGCGGGAACAGTCGCGGCAGTTCCTGACTCTGCTTCGAAACGCGTCGCAGGCAAACAACCTGGCCGATCTTTCGCGTCCTGAATGGGCCGGTGTCCGCGATTTGCTGACCGATATCTCAAAGAGCCGGGCATCGCAAGGCTTCACACCCTCGGAAACGTCGAGTTTCATCTTTTCTCTTCGCGAACCGCTGGTCAATTTAATACAACGGGAAGCGGGCGCCGGCAGTTCGCGAGAGATCAAGGGAAGCGTCCGAACGGCCAGTGCTTTGCTCGATAGGCTGGGGCTCTTCACATTTGAGGAGTTCCAAAGAACTCGCGAATCCATCATAAGCCGTCAGCAGGAGGAAATGCTTGAGCTCTCCACGCCCGTGGTGCGGCTCTTTGAGGGAATCGTGGCGGTGCCGTTGATTGGCACGTTAGACAGCGCTCGCACTCAGGTGGTCATGGAAAACCTGTTGCAACGCATTGTCGAGACGGGCGCCGAACTGGCCATTATCGACATTACCGGCGTTCCCACGGTGGATACGCTGGTGGCTCAACATCTACTAAAGGCCGTCGCCGCGGCGCGGCTGATGGGCGCGGATTGCATTATCAGCGGGATTCGTCCGCAGATCGCGCAAACCATCGTGCATCTGGGCGTCGATCTTCAGAACGTCACCACGAAAGCCACCATGGCGGATGCCTTTTTGCTCGCTTTGCAGCGCCTCGGTATGACGGTCAGCCGAAACCAGAAGAAGGTCCAGTCCTCTCCATCGGCGATGGGCGACAAATAAGCATGGACCGCATTCCCATTCTGAAGATGGGGGAGTTCCTAATGGTGACCATCCAGGTGGACATGCACGATCAACTCGCCATGACTCTCCAGGAGGATCTGACCGACCGGATTGTGCAGACGAGCGCCAAAGGCGTGCTGATCGATATCTCTTCACTGGAAATTGTGGATTCCTTCATCGGCCGCATGTTAAGCAACATTGCAGCCATGTCGCGGATCCTTGATGCCGAAACGGTGGTTGTGGGCATGCAACCATCGGTGGCTATCACGTTAGTCGAACTCGGTCTCTCCTTGAAAGGTGTAAAGACCGCCTTAAACGTCGAAAGGGGTATGGTTTTGCTTCGAACCGCGACCGGCTTCGATGAGACTCAGCATGCCATCGACCAAAACTGAGCAGCTGCCGCTACAGTCGGACCATGACATCGTCCGCATGCGGCAAACGGTGCGCGCTTGGGCGATTGAGGCGGGGATGAGCTTGGTGGATCAAACCAAAATTGTCACGGCCGCTAGCGAATTGGGTAGAAATACTTGGGTGCATGGCGGCGGAGGATCGGTCAAACTTGAGATTGTGGAACGCGATCACCGGCGGGGAGTTCGTCTCACATTTGAAGATCATGGACCCGGCATTTCGAACGTCGAGTTGGCTTTGAGAGACGGGTACACCACTGGCAACGGCATGGGGTTGGGCCTGGGAGGAGCCAAACGGTTGAGCAACGAGTTTGAGATCGATAGCCGTCCAGGTGAGGGCACCAGGATCGCAATTACGAGGTGGAAAGTTTGAACGGAGTGGCCACTCGCATTGCTGTTTCCGACTCCAGTCAAACGGCGGAAGCGCGCCGGATTGCACAAACACTCGCCAGAAAACTCGATTTCGACGAAGTTAAGACTGGACAGGTGGCGATCGTCGCGACGGAAGCGGCGACCAACCTGCTCAAGCACGCGGGCAAAGGTGAAATTTTGCTTCAGATTTTGCACAACGGCGGACAAGCGGGCGGCCTCAGGCTCTTAGCTCTTGATAAAGGTCCGGGCATTTCGAATCTGGGCGAATCGCTGCGTGATGGCTATTCGACAGCGGGTAGCCCTGGAACGGGTCTGGGCGCGATTTCCCGGCTAGCCGATTTCTTCGATATCTATTCTCAGCCGCGGCAAGGTACTGCCATTCTCGCTGAGTTCTGGACGAAGACACCCGCCGCTGGACGCGAGTTCGAAATCGGAGGAATGTCCATCGCGCTGGAAGGTGAGTTGCTCTCAGGCGATGCCTGGAGCTTTGCCATCGAACCGGCAGGGGTGTCCATCTTCGTGGCGGATGGCTTAGGTCACGGCCACTTGGCCGAAGTGGCAGCACGCGAGGCTGTGAAGGCGTACGAGGAAAATAATGCGCTTCCCCCAGTCGACCTTCTGGACACCGTTCATCGGGCTACCCGCAGCACGCGCGGCGCTGCGGTTGCAGTCGCGAAAGCCGAATGGCGCGATGCCGTGGTGCGCTTCGCAGGTGTGGGCAACATTTCAGGCGTTCTGGTGGGGCCGGCTGGAACCCGCCACATGGTATCAATGAGCGGAATTATCGGCCATGAGGTCCGCACCTTTCGCGAATTTACCTATCCTTGGGAAAGCGGATCGTTGCTGGTTTTGTATTCTGACGGTTTGGGAACCCGCTGGGATTTCAGCGCTTATCCCGGCCTGAAGCACAAGCCGTGCAGCTTGATTGCCGGCGTTCTCTGGCGCGACCACGTGAGGGGACGCGACGATTCCACGGTGATCGTGGCCCGTCAGCCAAGAGTGAATTAGGATGGCCCTACCTGTCATCGCCGTTGCCATCACTCATGAACAGGACGTGGTCACTGCTCGCCGGCGGGCGCGGCAAATCGCCCGCCTGCTCAAGTTTTGCGATCAAGATGGCACGCGCATTGGCACCGCCGTCTCGGAAATTGCGCGCAACGCGCACGCCTGTGGCAGTCGAGCAAGGGTGGATTTCCTCATTGACAAAGCGGAGCCTCAATCGCTCACGATCGAAGTGACCGCGAATGGACGTTGGGATTGTGGTGGTGAGGCGATTTTAGCGAGCACGCCGCCGTCTTCAACTCCGGTCGACCTTGGAATGGTTGGGGCTCGCCGCTTGATGGATGATTTCGAATTGACGTTAGTGCCGGGCCGCGGTACCAAGGTCACTTTGCGAAAATACCTGCCACCCGCTGCCCGCCATATTGCAGCGCAGGGTTTGGCTGCGTTAGCGGAGCAATTGGCGCAAGAGCCGCAGGATCCTTACGATGAGATCCGCCACCAGAACCAGGAGTTGCTCGGTACCCTCGAAGATTTGCGCCAGCGTGAGGAAGACCTTAGCCGGATGAATCGCGAGCTCGAAGACACCAATCGCGGGGTAGTCGCGCTGTATGCGGAACTCGATCAAAGGGCGGAACAGTTGCGGAACGCCGATCGCATGAAATCGCGATTCCTCTCCCACATGAGTCACGAGTTTCGAACACCGTTGAACGCCATCCTTGGGTTAACCCGGCTGCTTTTGAAGCGTGAAGCCGTTGGGCAAAATCCCGATGTGGCGCGCGAAGTTAGCTTCATTCAACAAACAACGCTGTCGTTAACGGAGATGGTGGACGATCTTCTCGATCTCTCCAAGGCGGAATCCGGGAAACTGACCGTTCAGCCGGCGGAATTTGAAGCAAGCACGCTGTTTAATACCTTGCGGGCGATGTTGCGCCCCCTAGCCGTCAACAACGCGGTCGAGCTGATTTTCGAAGATCCGGTGGGCATTCCGCTCATCCTCAACGACGAGAACAAGATTTCGCAAATCCTGCGAAACTTGCTTTCGAACGCCCTGAAATTCACCGAGCGAGGCGAGGTCTGCGCCAGTGCCCGCTACTTGCCCGACGAAGACCTGGTGGTGTTTTCGGTGACAGATACCGGCATCGGTATTGCTCCCGAACATCACGCGCGCATTTTCGAGGAGTTTGCTCAGATCGACAATCCATTGCAAACCAAGACGAAGGGCACCGGCCTCGGTTTGGCGCTGTGCAAGAAGCTGGCGGAACTGTTGGGTGGTTCTATTCGCGTCGAGAGCGAACCGGGAGCGGGGTCCCGTTTCACAGTGGTGATTCCGCGCCGCTTTATAACCGTCGCTGGTGAAGCTCCATCCGAACAAACGCGCAACATCGTTTTGATCGATGACGAGGAAGTTTCTCGATACTTGCTTCGCCAATTGCTGGCCGGGTCGTTCAAGGTGGTGGAGGCTGCCACAGGCAACGAAGGCCTCACGCAGGTTAGTAAGTTGCGTCCTCACTTGGTCCTGCTTGATCTCAATATGCCCGACATGAGCGGCTTTGAAGTTCTCGACCGATTGAAGGCGGCTGAGGAAACGCGCGATATTCCGGTGGTCGTGGTAACCGGCCAGGACCTGAATTCCGACGTGAGGGAACAGCTAGCTGTTCGCACGGCTGCGGTTCTTCCGAAGTATGTGTTGGCCGGGGCCGAAGCCCTATCTATCGATTTTGGGCCGCCCCTGACCGTCTCACCCAGATATGCCGCTGACAGCGCCGCTCGCTGATTCTATGGAGCTCCAATGAAGACCGCCAAGATTCTGAACGTCGACGATCATCAAGTAAATCGCTACATTCGTACTCAGACCTTGCGCAACGCCGGCTACGCAGTCATCGAAGCTGCCACCGGTGGCGAAGCTCTGGAACGCATAGCCGCGGAACGTCCGCAACTCGTTTTGCTCGATATGAATCTTCCCGACATCCACGGTGCGCAAGTGTGCCGGCGTATTAAAGCGCAGGAAGAAATCCGCTCCGTGATGGTTGTGCATATTTCGGCCACGCAAACCAGTGTGCAAGATCGGGTCTTTGGATTGGAAGGCGGCGCCGATGGCTATCTGGTTGAACCCATCGAACCCGGCTTGCTACTGGCTACTGTGCGCTCGCTGCTGCGTCTGTGGCAGGTAGAGGCGCAACTGGAAGAGAGCTTGGCGGCTACCCAGAATATGGCGGCGAAGTTCCAGTCGCTGGTGGAAGCAGTTCCGCACGTCATCTTCACCGCCGCCGCAGACGGTCAATGGACCTACGTGAGCGAGCAATTTTCGAGCTATACCGATCTTCCCGGGGAAAAAGCTTTGGGCAGCGGCTGGACGCTTTTGTTGCATCCGGCAGATCGCGACCGTACCCTGCAACTCTGGTCAAACTCCCTTAGCAGCGGAGACCCCTTCGAAGCGGAATGCCGCCTTCTTTGTAAAGACGAATCCTATTGTTGGAACATAGTTCGCGCAAGAGCGGTGCGGAACGACGGGCGCCGCATAGTTCAGTGGGTAGGCAGCGCCACTGACGTCCACGCCCGTAAAGTGCTCGAAGAAGAAGTTCAGCTCCGGCATCGTGAGTTTGTTGCCTTAGCGGAGCACTCACCCGATATCATCGCCCGCCTCGATCCTAACTTGCGTCATACCTATATCAACAGCGCCGTGACAAGGGTTGATTCACACACCCCAGAACAATATATCGGCAAGACCAACCGGGAATTGGGCTGCGATTCCGTTTATTGCGATGTGTTCGAAGAGACATGCGGGAAAGTGATGGCAACCAGGCAGCCGAGTCCCTTTGAATTCAGCTACCAAGCTCAACAAGAAGGCAGGCAGTACTTTCATGGGCGAGTGATTCCGGAGTTCGCGAAAGACGGCTCAATCGAATCGTTGCTCTCCATCCTCACAGACGTGACAGATCGTACGAATGCCGAGATGGCTGTCGCGGAAAGCGAGCGCAAGCTGCGCCGCGTGGTGGAAAGTAATGTGATCGGCGTGGTCATGGTGGATTTAGAGGGAATTACGTTCGCCAATGACGTTTTCCTGGACATGATCGGCTACACGCGCGAAGATCTCGACTCCAAAGCCCTCGAATGGCGAGCGCTCACACCGCCTGAATACTTCGAAGCCGATGAAAAGTGTCGAACGGAACTACGCGAAAAAGGCACTTGTACAACGTTTGAAAAGGAATATTGGCGCAAGGACGGCTCGCGCGTCCCCATTCTCATTGGCGCCGCGGCGTTGAACGAAGATGCAACGGAATGCGTTTGTTTTGTCCTCGACATGAGCGACCTGAAAGACGCGGAAGCGGCGCTGCGGAAAACGAATATCTCGCTGCAGCGTTCCAATGAAGACCTGGAGCAGTTTGCCTACGCGGCCAGCCACGATCTGCAGGAACCCCTGAGAACGGTCTCGATTTATACCCAAATGCTGGCCCGCCAACAAGCAACGGAATTAGCTCCGCAGAGCGCCAAGTTCATTGCGATGATTCAGGACGCCGCCGATCGAATGTTGAAATTGATCAACGACCTGCTGGCCTTTTCGCATGTGCAAAGCGCGGAGCTTTCTTCCGGCCAATCGATTCCGGCGTCGGACATGATCGTAGAGGCCATGCAAAATCTCAAGAATGCGATTGAGGAGAGTGGCGCTGTTGTTTCATTCACGGAGTTGCCGGCCATCTCCGTCGATGGCGGTCAATTCACTGCGGTGTTTCAAAATTTAATCAGCAATTCTATTAAATACCGAAAACCGGAGGAGGCGCCGCGGATAGCGATTACCGCCGAACGCGAGGGAGCAAACTGGTTGTTCTGCGTCCGCGACAACGGCAGCGGCTTCGAGCAGAAGCAGGCCGAGCACATTTTCGGCTATTTCAAGCGGCTGCACGGCCGTGACATTCCGGGTACTGGCATTGGCTTGGCCATCGTCAAAAGAATTATCGAAAGGCACGGGGGCCAAGTGTGGGCAGAATCAAAGCCGGGTGAGGGGGCGGCGTTCTTCTTCCGCGTTCCTGTGACAGCTAAACTCACTTGAGACTGGCTTTTGACCTGAACCTCTGGCTTGTCGGCGTACGTACCCCCCGGTCGGCCTCCATGCCAAAACGGAAGCGCTTCTACGCAATGGCCTTATAAATGTACGGAAGCTCGGCTTGGCAGAGCCAATGCTGCACTAGGACACGAACTTTTTCCACGTAGCCTTCAAACGAGATCGGTTTCTTATAAAAGGCGTTCGCGCCAAGTTTGTAGGCGCGTTCAACATCTAGCCTCGACCGGCAGGAAGAAAGCATGACTACCGGTACGCTGCCGATTACAGAACTCTCCCTGATCTGCCTTAGTGTCTCCATTCCATCCAGGCCTGGCATATTCATGTCTAGTACCACCAATTTCGCCGGGCAGCTATGCAGAAGTTCTCGTCCTTTCAAGAGAAAGGCCAGCGCTTCCTCGCCAGACGCTAGCCAGCGCACGCTAACCTCCGGGCTAGCCTGCCCGAGTGCCTCTTGGAACACGTAACCGTCGTCCGGAGAGTCATCAACCACCAAAATGTCGATAGCTGGCCCCATAATCTCCCATCACTACCGTCACTAAATAGGATTCAACGCGAGTGAAATGATTTCGCCCATTATTCCCGAATAATAGAAGAAAGCGGCGGGCGGGGCGCCCGAGCGCGCCGTACTCCTAATGCAACGAATCGATCAATACTTCAGATAGGGATGAAATCAACAACTCCCCCGGATTCTCGGGCGACCAATTAGGCTCGGGCATGTCGTCTACCGTAATCGCCATCGCGATGGGGCCTTGTTTCGAAAATGCGATTCCCACATCGGAGCGCAGGGCATCCAGTGCGCCCGACTTATTCGCGATGACGAGATCTTTCAAATCGCGGCCGATACCGGAATGGTCGCGTTGCTTCTTGAGAATATCGAGCATTTCAGCAGAAGCGCTCTTGTCCACCAGTTCGCCGCGGTAGAGCTTCTCAAGTAAAAGAACCATTTCGTGCGGAGAACTCCGTCCGATGCCCCAGCGCTTATTTTCCGGCTTGGCGCCTTCGTCGCTCACGCCACTGGGAAACGGCTTCAATTGGTTGCCGTCACCCAGAATCTTGCGCATGCAGCGCGTTTGAGCCAGACCGAGTTGAGCCATGCGTGCATTGACGGCGTTAGCGCCAATTCGGTTGATGATCAGGTTGGTGGCGGTATTGTCGCTCAGCGTGATCATCAACATAATCAAATCGCGTAACGGATAATCGCGTTCAGCGCTCAAATCTTGCAGAATGCCGCTGCCGGAAACCTTCTCTTGCTCAGTCAGCTTTATGGTCGAGGCGAGGTCGAGCTTACCCTCAGCCGCCTCTGCAAAGCATTCGATCATAATCGGCAGTTTAATAGTGCTCGCCGTTCTGACCGGGTCGTCGCCGGCCAAAGAATACGTGGCGCCGGTTTCTAGATTTTTTGCGTACAAACCGACCTTCCCCTTAAATCCTGAAATCTTAGCCTTGATTTTCGAATCGATCAGTGCCGTGCCCGTTGCCTGACCGCAAAGGGCTCGGCTGCGCGCCGGCAAGCAGGAAGGAACTCCCACAGACATTCGGCCGGCGCGCTTGACACTACGCCCGTCTTGCGCGTGTCCCCGAGAGGACCAGAGCAGCATGCAAGTGCAGGCTATCGACAAAAGACTTTTCATGTGCCCGATTCAGCGACCTCGACTCAAGCAAGGATGTTGTGCCCATACAAAACGCAGCGGCCAATCGATGCATTGCGTGATACCAATGCGCGGGGTAACCGCTGTTTCAAAGATCGGCCGCTCGCGCCAGCGGCGAATTCTAAGCTCCCCTCTATCCAACCTGTGACCATACAGTTGGCCTGTGATGCCCAGCGCCTGCGTCAGTTTTCCGGGTCCATTGGTAAGCGTCGCCGGCGCGCCCGTTATTTTCCTCCGTTTATACATGAGCGGCAACCCACATAACGGCTCTAAAGCACGTATCAATACGCAGCCCGGCGTGCCTGCTGCGCCCGCCACCACATTGAGACATTCATAAATGCCGTAAATCAGGTAGATATACGCCCGCCCCGGCGGGCCGAACAGCACCTTCGTCCGCTTGGTTTGTCCACGGGCAGAGTGGGAGGCCAAGTCGTCCCCACCCAAGTAGGCCTCTGTTTCGATAATCATGCCCGCAGTTTCACGGTGGTAAAGCACTGTGCTTAATAATGCCTGCGCCAGTTCGGGCGCCGGTAAGCCGAAAGATTCTATAGGCATCGGCTCGGTTGCGCTCATCAGCGCCTTTTGAGGCCACGGAGATTTGTGCAACAGTGCCAAATGAAACTAGAAACATAGCATGCACCGATTTGGCGGCCGTGCGGCAATCGGCCTCTTCGACTATCACGATCCGTCGGAAAGCGCTGAATAAGGATAAGCTAGGACATAATACGACATAAAAGTTATGCGACTCTTTACCGCGATCGATCTCCCTGCAGAGATGCTTTTACGGCTGGAGCGGCTGTTGAGCGCGCTCAGACCGGAAGCTTTAATCAAATGGAGTCCGCTCGACAACCTTCATATCACCACGAAATTCATTGGCGAGTGGCCGGAACGTCGGCTGGCGGAACTCGACACCGCGTTGGCTGGCCTTATTCCGCGCGAACAATTCAATATTGAGTTGCGTGATCTGGGCTGGTTTCCGAACGAGCGCTCGCCTCGCGTTCTGTGGGCCGGCGTGCATGCCGGACCCGCTTTGCAGTCGCTGATGGCGGACACGGAAGAACGGCTGCTTCGGCTGGGCGTAGCCAAGGACGAAAAGCCGGCTAATCCACACCTGACGTTAGCGCGCATCAAAACTCCCGCGCCTTTGCGCAACCTCCGGCGCAAAGTAGACGAGCTGCAGCCCGCTGATTTGGGCACATTCGCGGTCGGGCATTTTTGCTTGTTCCGCAGCGATCCCGGTTCGAACGCCAGCATTTACCGTAGTTTGCGCGACTATCGATTCCAAACCGCGATGGCGGCTTCGTAACATAGACGCAGTGCTTGTTCCACAACCTTACTGGGCTCTGGCGGCAGCGGCCATCCTCGCCTACCTCACAGGCGGCTTGCCGTTCGGCTATTGGTTTGTCCGATTCTCGCTCGGCCAAGACATTCGCAGCATGGGCAGCGGGAACATTGGAGCCACAAACGTACATCGGTCAGCCGGGAAAAAAGCGGGCTTCATCGTTCTGTTTCTAGACATTCTCAAAGGTTTCCTAGCTGTCTGGCTGGCTGCTTTGCTCACTCATCACAGTGCTCTCGGTCTGGCCATCGCCTGGGTGGCTGTGATGTTAGGTCACTGCTATCCAGTCTTCTTGGGATTCAAAGGCGGCAAGGCGGTGGCCTGTTTTGTGGGCGCGACTCTGTATCTCGCACCGCTCGCGGTCCTGGCCCTAACTGCGATTTTCGTCGCTGTCGTGGCGCTCAGCAAGTACATTTCGCTCGCCTCGATCCTGTGCGCATTCATCTTCCCTCTAATCTATTGGGCCATTTACCGGCCGCCCCAAGATTTGCTCATCGCCTCCATCCTCGCGGGTGCGCTAGTGATATACCGCCATAAGGGAAACTTGGCGCGTCTGCGCGCAGGCAAAGAAAATGTTTTTTCGTTGAAGGGCAAAACTCCGTGAAGCGGCTGGCGGTGCTCGGCGCAGGCAGTTGGGGCACCGCGCTGGCGATCGCTCTCGTATCGCGTTTCGAAGAGGTTTCTCTGTGGGCGCGCGACGCCGCTCAAGCCGCCACTATCGCGGCGCAGCGGGAAAACACCCGTTATCTCCCGGGCTTTCGTTTGCCTGATCACGTCGAGATCTCGCACGATTTGCAACACACCCTCTCCGGTGCCGATATCGTTTTGACCGTAGTGCCCTCGCGTTACTTGCAGGAAGTGATGGATCGGGCGGCGGAGTTCATCGCGCCGAACACGCCCGTTGTGAGTGCCACCAAAGGCATTGAAGAAGTCAGTTTGCGGCGCATGTCGCAACTGATCTCCGAAACGTTGCGCGTGGAAACGTTGCGCGTGGAAACGCTGCGCGCGCCCTCGCCCGTGGCCGTTCTATCCGGACCCACGTTCGCCCGGGAAATTGCCGCGGGTGAACCAGCCGCCATCGTCATCGCCGCCTCTGACCTCGCAGTGGCAGAGCAAATCCAACGCGCTTTTTCTACTCCCACGCTACGCTTCTACACCAGCCAGGATGTAGTCGGCGTCGAAATTGGCGCGGCCCTTAAGAATGTCATCGCGCTGGGTGCCGGAATCTGCAGCGGCCTCGGTCTGGGGAGCAATAGTGTCGCCGCGCTCGTCACGCGTGGGTTGGCGGAAATCACCCGGCTCGCGGTGGTGCTGGGCGGCAAAGAACGAACCCTAAGTGGCTTGGCGGGCTTGGGCGATCTGGTGCTCACCGCCACCGGAAACCTCTCGCGCAATCGCGCCGTTGGCTTGCAGCTCGGCAAGGGCCGCAAGCTACCCGAAATTCTCGCTCAGACCCCAATGGTGGCCGAAGGTGTCTCCACTTGCAACGCAGCCTACCAACTCGGCCTGCGCCACAATGTCAGCCTTCCCATCATCGCCAAAATGCACGAAGTGCTCTACGAAGACAAGGACCCGCGGGTCGCCATTCGCCAGTTGATGGACCGGCCGCTCACGAGCGAGTAGCTTTTTTCCCGGCTTTCCGATGATCGAGCCACATAAAATAGCCGACCAGCGTCTTGCCGTCTTCCAACTTGCCCTCGCGAATCCACTTGGCAATTTTCTTCCTCGAAAACCAGGCCACTTCAATGCGCTCATCCCCCATCGGGCGCGGTTCGCCGGCCGTCAAACTAAGCGCCAGGAACAGGTTCATCTTCTCGGCTACATAGCCAGGGCTGGCCCAATAGGAAATCAGCTTCACCCACTTCTTGGCCTTGTACCCGGTCTCTTCGTGCAGTTCGCGTTTCGCCGCTTGCAATGGTGTTTCACCGGGATCGATGCGCCCGGCGGGCAGTTCCCATAGATCTTTCTCAGCCGGTAAGCGGAATTGCTTCACCAGTAAGATCCGTTCCTTTTCGTCTATCGCGATCATTACGGCCGACCCCGGATGCTTAACAATGTTGCGGTGAATCTCAAAGCCGCTGTTATCCTGCGCCACTTCATCCACCACACTGAACAACTTGTTCTTCAGAATTTCTTTCGATGAGACGATTTTCATGCTGTTGACTAGCCGTGCAGTTGCGCGGCTTACTTGTCTCTAGGTTACCTTGGGGCTTGGAGACCATCAGCGCGCTTGCGCCGCGCAGCATTGAACGGCCGGCTATGCGGCAGGTTTGGCGCAGCCTTACATTCTTGCATTGGCGATACCAGCCGGAAGCCATTTCCAGCCGTTTGCCACGCGGATTGACTCTCGACACATTCGACGGCTCCGCCTGGGTGGGACTCGTGCCGTTCGTTCTGGCGGGTATCGAGCTTCGCGGCCTTCCCGCCGTCCCGTGGATCTCAGCCTTTCCAGAAACCAATGTGCGCACCTACGTCCGCGGCGCAGATGGCGAACGTGGCGTTTGGTTTTTCACGCTGGAAGCGGACCGGCTGGCCGCCGTCATGCTCGCCCGCGCCTGGTATCACCTGCCTTACCGCTGGGCGTCGATGCGCGTGACGCGACAAGGCTCCACGGTCGAGTACCACAGCCTGCGGAATCGGCTTTTCGGCCAGGGAAAAACGGAGATTGCAGTTGCTATCGGGAGCTTACTCGAAACCAACGAATTAGATCGTTTCCTCACCGCGCGCTTCCGCCTTTACACAGCCGTGCGCGGCCGCATTGCCTACGCGCAAATCGAACACCCTCCTTGGCCTCTGCGGCACGCCACAATCACAGCCCTCCAAGAAAATTTAATACAGAACTCCGGTGTGCCATCGCCACAAGGCGAGCCTCTGGCTCACTATTCCGAAGAACTGTGCGTCAAAGCCGAGGCTCTTCAATGGGTCAAATAGGCAATCGTCGGAAAGTGCTGGAATGCGGCGCTATTCTTTTTGACATGGATGGCACGCTAGTGGATTCCACCTCAATCGTCGAGCGCCAGTGGAAGCGCTTCGCTGAAGAGCACCACTTGGATTATGAGCGCATCATGCGAATCTCCCACGGCAGGCGCAATGCTGAAACGATTCGCGAAATTGCTCCACATTTGGCCACCCCCGAAGTTTTCGCCCAATTCGACCAAGCCGAACTGCACGATAAAGAAGGCGCCCTGGCAGTCAAGGGTTCGAAAACTCTACTTGGCAAACTCGCGGCACACGAATGGGCGGTGGTCACATCGGCCTCTCAGGCGCTCGCCAGAAACAGGCTGCAAGCGGTACACTTGCCGGTTCCCAGCGTCTTGATCGGTGCCGACGATGTGAGCGCAGGCAAGCCGCACCCGGAAGGCTACCTTGCCGCAGCGCGCCGTCTCGGTGTTGAGCGAACGGCGTGTGTAGTGTTTGAAGATACCCAACCAGGTTTACAAGCGGCGCACGCCGCCGGCATGCGTGCCTTTGGACTTGCCACAACCTATCCGCATACCCATCTGGCGCCCGTCGACTGCATCGCGGACTTTTCAGCCGTGTCCATGGAACGCAGCCCTGCAGGCCGTATTCGCTTGACGCTTTCTTGCTTCGGGGGCTAATCGAACAAACAATGACTATTACCAACAGAATCCTCTTGAGCTTGTCGTTCGCCTTACCCGTTGCGGTCGCGCAAACCGACAAAGCCGGTCCCACATTCACCATTACAGACGCGCAGATTCGCCCGCCTTTGAGCTTTATCGTTTACGGAGACCAAAGATTTACCAATCCCGCCAACGGTCAGAGCACTGCCATCATGCGCCAGTTGCTGGTCAAGCAAATCGCCATGGAAAAACCGGCAGCGGTGATTATGAACGGCGATGTGCCAAATGACGGATCGAAGAAGGAAGATTACGCGGTATATCGAGACGAGACGTCAGCTTGGCGCCAAGCCGGCTTCACGGTCATCGCCGCGCTCGGCAATCACGAGATGAACGGCGATGAAAAGCAATGCCTGGAGAATTGGTGGGATGCCTTCCCAACCTTAAGGAATCGCCGCTGGTATTCAACCCAACTCGGCTCACGCGTGTACGTCATTGCGCTTGACAGCATGAGTCATCTTACGCCGGGAAGCGAGCAAGCCAAGTGGCTCGACAGGCAAATCGACGGCATGAGCAATTCCGTCGATTTCCTGCTGATCACACTGCATCATCCGCCCGTCGCAGACGTGCAAACGCACCTGCTGGTAGATCATAATCCGCGGCCCAACGAATGGGCGCTACGCGATTACCTCGCTGAAAAATCGAAAAAGATTCACGCGCGGATTCTGGTAAGCGCCGGTCACATTCACAATTACGAGCGGCATGAACAAGCGAACATCGTCTATCTGGTGTCCGGTGGCGGAGGCGCGTTCCCTTACCTGGTCGAGCGCACACCTGACGATTCATACCAATCCACAGAATTTCCCAACTATCACTACCTGAAGTTCATATTGCAAGGGCAAGAATTGAAAGGCGCCATGTATCGTGCAGCCAATCCTGACAATCCCAACTCCGCGTTTGAGGTGAAGGATTCATTTGTCATGAAAGCGAAGGCGCGCAAATAACCGCCGATTCACTCAATCGAGCAGAGCCTTCACGCGCATCCCGCTATGTATTTCAGCGTCGCTTGGCTCCACCACGCGATCAGCCACCTCGTCGCCCGGCGTCAAGCCTGAAACTACCTGCACGCTGTTCACATCGCTAATGCCGCTTTCGATGGGTACCCAGGCAATGGAATTTCCGGCGAGTTTAAAGACGCCCGTCGTCCCATGTAGCGTGCGCAGTGCCGAACGTGGAATGCTCAAAGCGTCCTTCACCACCTTGGAAATAATCAAAGCATTCACCGACACACCAGGCAGCAATTCGTGATTCGGGTTGTCAACCACGGTCGTCACTTCACCGACGGTGCGCGTGCCCAAGGCAATGACTTCCGTGGGCAGTTTGTTCACATGGCCCTGCCATTTCTGCCCAGGACGCGCATCCCACGTGATCTCTACCGGCATGCCCAAGCCGATGCGGCCTAAGTCCGGCTCGTCCACATAGACGGTCACCTTGACTTGATCAAGTTTGCCCACGTAACCGGCTAAGTCGCCTGGCTTCAAATAATCGCCCACCTTTAAGTCGAACTGATACAGCGTACCTGAAAGGGGCGCAGTTACCGTAGCCAGATCCAGTTTATGGCGCGCCAGCGCAACGGCGGCTTCAGCGTCGCGCAATTGAACTCCAGCGACGGAACGGTCCGACGGAGTTACCAGCGTTTCCTTTTGATCTCTCAGTGCCGTCAGTTGAAGCTGCGCGCGATCCACCAAGTCCTTTGCATCCTGCAGCTGAATTTTCGTGGCGGCTTGTTTTTCGGCCAACCGCTGGACTGACTGATAGTGGCGCTGAGCCACTTCCAACGCCGCTTGCGCACTGGCGATGGAGTCATTCAAGTTCGCCACCGCTTGCGCCTTTCCTCCTTGGCCGAGAGTAGTGAGCGCCGCTCGGGCTTCGCCCTCCTTCGCCAGCGCGGCCGCTAACTCCGAACGCGCCGATTCGCTATCCAAAACAACCAGTTTTTCCCCGGCAGCCACTTCCTGCCCGCGTTGGACAGCGACTGAACGCACCACGCCCGATGTCTCTGCCCGCGCCGCCGCCCACTCCACCGGCTCAACCTTGCCGTTTGTTGAAACCGTGCTGACAATCGTGCCGCGATGCGCGCTGCTGAAATGCAATGTAACTTGCGAGTCTCGCCGGCTGAAGCCCCACCAGAGTAACAGCAGCGCAGGAACGGCCACCACGGGCCAATATTTTTTCATCGCGAGAGCTTTTGGAAGGTCCCGAGAACATTGTGACAGACCACTGCCGCCAAGCGGTTCTGTTTCCGCGCAAATTATCGTTTTACGGCATGCCGCAACGCACCTGCGAGAAACAATTCAATCATTTCTTGATTTTTCCCGCCAGCGCTATTTTCTTTGTCCAAAGGCCGCGATAGACTGAGCGTGATGCCCCTCTACCGGATCCACCGCCTTCGAGACGGCATGAAGGAACAGTTCCGTTGGGCTCCTCACACCGGAGGCACAGCGGTGGTGAAACAAAAGGATTACGATGTAGACAGCGAGGTCGAGGCTGCCACACCCTACGCCTTGTGGAGCGATATGAAGGCCCGCGGCAACGATCTTTGCCCGGGTGACATATTGGAAACCGTCAAAGAAGACGGCCTTCCAGGAGAATTGCAGATCTTCAAATACATCGGCTTTGAACCAGCCAAATGGTGGATACCAGAGCCGAAAGCAGATCAGAAAAACCACGTTGAGGGAGCTCAACCGTCTGCGGCGTTCGCAGCGGATTCGCCCTCAAATTAAAACAGTACATCAAGAGCGCCCTCATGGACACAAAACTCTCTGACGTTGCGGAGTGGGGTTCGTTCGCGCTGGTCGCCTACATCCCAGAGCCGTTGGGTGCGTTCTTGCAGTCGATGCGGCATGACCTTCCCGGTCAGGAAAATCCGCAGGCGCATATCACCGTTCTTCCTCCTCGTCCGCTCAAAGCACCAGCGGAAAGCGCCTCGCACGAGGCGCGACTCACTCTGGGGCGCTTTGAACCGTTTGTCGTGGAACTCCGTAGCGTTAAGGTTTTCCCCGAAACCCATATTTTGTACCTCGACGTTGCCGAAGGAGACGAGACGTTGCATCGCTTGCACAATGCGCTCAACGCTGGCGTTCTGAGGCACGAGGAGGATTTTGAGTTTCTTCCGCATTTAACCATTAGCGGCGCAATTTCAGCGGAGCGCCTGGCCAGCGTGAAAGCACGCGCCTCCCGCGCATGGAAAAAATACCAGGGCGAAAAGCGTTTCCCTATCGGTGAAGTGGTTGCACTCTGGCAACCGCCTCAGGGATCTTCGGAGGACTGGAACCGGCTCTGGGACCAAAAGCTGGGCGACGCCGGAAATTCAGCCCGCGCCGGCAGTCTATAGCTCGAGTTTCTAAGCGTTCGGGCTGACCTGCTGGTCCTTCTCTTAATCGAACATGGAGAGCTGGCGCGCACCCTCGCTGGGCTCGCCCTTTCTTGCGGGCTTAACCGCTAAAGAAGCCGCGCTGCCCACCGTTCCACGCAGCACTGTCTCACTCACCGCCTCCCTTGGCACGAAAACCCTTTGCCGGTAGGCGCCCGAGCGCGGTGGCGTGAACAAAAATCCCTGCGCCGGCCATTCGAGCAGATTGTGCGGCAGTACGCCCTCCAAAATGTCGCCATCGCGCAGCCGGAAGCTCACCCAAAGACCCGGTGTCTTGGGCCTCCGTTCGAAAGTCGTCTGGCTACTGAAAAGATCGGCCGGAGCGCCCTCCGCGGCAAAGCACATAGCCTTAACATCTTTATAGTCAATCAGTTGCAGATTTCCGTCGGAAGTCATTAATTCCACGCCGCCCGCCAGCAAATAAGCGCCGGCATGCACCAGCGCTTCGCTCGGCTGGCGGTCGAAGCGGTACAAAATCAAGCGTTTAGCGGTGCTGGAAGACACAAAGGGAGAGGAACTGCTCAGTTTGTTTCAAACAATTTCCGAAATATTGTATCATTGGCAGAATGGCGGAAGTTGACACATTCGAGCTGAAACTGCGCTGCTTTCTGCATTTTTGTCAAGCAGAAAAGGGCCTGTCTGTCAACACGTTAGAGGCTTACCGACGCGATCTTACAGGGTTAGGCCAATGGCTTGGCAAGCGCACTCTGGCCCGCATAGCGATTAACGACTTGCGGCTCTATCTCGACAATCTGCGCCTCCGCGAGCTTATCGAACCGCTCCATTGCGCGGCAAGTCACTACTTTGCGCGGGTTCTTTGGCTTTCTCCTCGAAGAGGCGGCAATTCCCAACAATCCGGCGGAGTTGCTAGTGGCGCCGAAGATTGGCGCGACTCTGCCCAAGTATCTGGATCACGAGCGCGTTGGCCAATTGATTGAAGCGCCCGACAGCGCAACCGCCACCGGATTGCGCGATCATGCCATGCTCGACTTGCTTTATGCCACCGGGCTGCGCGTGAGCGAACTCATTAAGTTGCGCGTTGCCGATCTGGATGAATACCAAGGAGTGCTGCGCGTCACCGGCAAAGGTGGCAAACAGCGCCTGGTTCCAATCGGCCGCTCCGCGCTCGCAGCCATTGAAGAATATCGTACTGGACAAAGGGAGGAGCTTCTCGCCGGGCGCGTCAGCCCCTTTCTGTTTGTCACGGCGCGCGGCACATCCATGACGCGGCAAGGTTTCTGGAAACTGCTGCGCGCACATGGCAAACAAGCGGGCATCTTCCGTTCTTTGAGCCCGCACGTGCTGCGGCATACGTTCGCCACCCATCTGCTGGAAGGCGGCGCGGATCTGCGCAGCGTGCAAACCATGTTAGGCCACGCCGATATAGGAACCACGCAGATTTACACCCACGTCATGCGCTCGCGTTTGCGCCAAACCGTCGACCGGCATCATCCGCGCGCGGCCGCCCGGAATACAGCAGGAGACCCACGAAGCGCAAAGGGAGAAAAGCAATGAGCGATTACATGTTCATGCTGGACAGTCACCTGAATGGTGAACAGAGCAAGGTACTGGCCGAGGTTCGCGACGCGGCTGAGCAAGCGAGTCTCAATTTGTTTCTCACCGGCGGTGCAATGCGGGACATGATGGGCGGTTTTCCCATTCGCGATCTGGATTTTACCGTCGAAGGAACCTCTGTCGTTAAGTTCGCCAAAGCCGTCGCGCACAAGGCAAAAGCGGAAGTGTTGTCGGTGGATGAACTGCGGAAGTGCGTCAGAACTCCTCTTCCCGGGTCATGTGCATGCCAGCATTTCCATGGCCCGCCACGAAAAATACTCCAAACCCGGCGCCAAGCCGCAAGTTCAGCCGGCCACCATTCACGAGGATTTGCGCGGACGCGATTTCACCGTGAACGCCATCGCCCTGTCTCTCGGCAAAGCGTCGCGCGGATTATTGCTCGATCCCGCCAACGGCTTGGGCGATCTGGCGCGCCGTGAGCTCCGCGCCATTCACAACTACGCGCTTTATGACGATCCCGCCCGTATGCTGCGCATGATTCGCTTGCGCACGCGCTTCAACTTCGCCATTGACGAACGCACCATGCTGCAATATCAGAACGTGCGCGAAGCCAAATTGGAAACGCTCATCTCCGGCGCGTCCATGGAGCAGGAACTCCGGCAGATGGCGCTGGAACCGCAAGCGGGCGAGATTTTGAAAGCCCTCGAAGAAGAAAAACTTCTGCCTCTCTTTTCCCCGGCGCTGGCCGGACCGAAACTGAACCTCCCCGGATTTCAGCGTTGGCAGAAAGCCCGCCAATTACTCCCCTACGACGTCGAGGTCTCCTCCCATTCTTATTCGTTGTTCTTATTTCTTTTACTCGAAAAGCTGACCGCCAAAGAACGCGCCCAGCTCATCAAATCTCTCGGCATTCCCCGCGCCGATTTGGACGCCGCCGGCAAATTGGAAGCACGCGCTAAGAAAGTGGAGAAGGAACTCTCCGCCGCCAAACTCCAGCGTCCTTCGGCCCTTTACGCCATCTTGTCCAAGGTTCCCGGTGAGATTCTGCTCTTCTTGTTGATGCGTTCGAGCCAGCGGCTCGTCATTGACCGCGTCAAAAACTACCTGCAAAAGTATTTGCCGCTCGCTCAGGAAGTGTCGGAGAAGGACGTGATCGGAGCCGAGCCCGGCACGCCAAAGTTTATCAAGCTCTATCAAAAGATGATTGCCGAAAAGCTGGATGCGCGGCCTAAGAAAGTTGTCATCGAAGAACCGCCCCCACCGCCGCCGCCCGGACCCAGTCGTCGTTCCGCCAGTTTCGGCCGCTAACCCTTGCGCCGCAATGCCTTCTCCAGTCGCTCCCAAATCCTAGCCGCAGGAAGCGACCTCCCGGTCAGCCGCGCCAAGAACGTCACGGCGCATCTCATAGCCGGCATTTTGGCCTCACTGTGGATCAGTGGCTCCGACTCACGACCGCCATCCTCTGCCGCTGGGCAGCCCCGTCTGAACGCAAATCCCCAAACGCCAATGAAAAATGGCCCCGTCGGGCGTTTTCTGCTTTGTCAATAGCTGCCTACGGGAGTTTTGCAAGTCGGTCACCGGAACCACTTGCAAAACGCCAAAGTAGATTAAACTACTTTAAAACATAAAGTGATAAAAATGTTTGGAGGAAGGGCCTCCATCGATGTAAGATTTTGTCGCCAAACAATTTTCAAACATCGGAGAAGCCCCCTTTGCAGATTATCTCGCCCGAGCACCTGGTGCAATTCAAGAATCTCCTCCAAAGCGAGTTATTTCCGCTGTTGGAATCCAGCCTGGGCCCACTGAGTAAACAAAGCCAACTGCTGGCCAGTGTCCTCAGCCTGGAGCCTTTAGCCCGCCACGTGAAAGAGCGCCGCGCGCATACGGGCCGTCGCCCGTGCAACCGCCTGGCTCTGGCCACAGCGTTCCTCGCCAAAGCCATCTACAATCTGCCCACCACGCGCCACCTCATCCAACGCTTACAAAGCGACTCGCAACTGCGCCGGCTCTGCGGCTGGGACACGGCCTCCCAAGTGCCCACCGAATCCACATTCTCACGCGCCTTCGCTGAGTTTGCCGCCGCCGGCTTGCCCGCCCAGGTGCATGAAGCGCTGGTGCGCCGCACCCAACAAGTCCGCGTGATCGACTACATCGCGCGCGACTCCACCGCCATTGAAGCGCGTCAAACTCTGCCCGGCGACAAAGACAAAGCGCGGCGTGGCAAGCAAGCACCGAAGGTACCCAAAGCCAGCCGCAAACGGGGCGCCAAGAAAGGACCTCACAAACGCTCTACCGCCCGCCAGCGTGGGCCGCGGCTGCAACGCCAGCAACATATGACACTGCCGGAGATGATCGCCGATCTGCCGCGGGACTGCAGTTTGGGCGTTAAGACCAGCAGCCAAGGCCACCAGCAATACTGGCGTGGCTACAAACTGCATTGGGACGTCGCCGATGGGGGCCGCATCCCGATCAGTTGCCTGCTCACCGGCGCCAGTGTGCACGATTCGCAGGTCGCCATCCCGTTAATGCAGATGAGCGCCGAACGAGTGCGCTGGAAGTGCGATGTCATGGACTCCGCTTACTACGCCAAAGCCATTCGCCAGCACAGCGAAAAGCTGGGTCACGAAGCGCTCGTCAAGCCGCCCAAGAGCCGCCTCAAGAATCAGCCCGGACCCACACCCTTTAGCGATGAACAAAAGCAACGCTTCAAAAAACGCACCATTGTGGAGCAACTCAACGCTCGCCTGAAAGACGAGTTTGGAGGCCGCCTCATCTATTTCAAAGGCGCCATCAAAATCATGGCGCACCTCATGTTTGGTGTGCTGGCACTCACCGTCGATCAACTCCTCCGCCTCACACCGTAGGCTTTCCCATTCCGCTCTCCATCCACGCTTCCTTAGACGCGCTCAACCGGAGGTGTGCCTGCTCTCTCGGCCAGCCACCCCACGGACAGATCTACTCCTGGCCCGGTCTGGCTCCACCCGTCCGGCTGTGCCCTGAAAATCGTCCCCGCCAGCCGCGCCTGCGAGAGTAAGTCCTTTTCGCTCAACTATCTAACCATCTTCTTCCAGCCAGAGGTTGAACTCAAAAGCGGAAAGTCACCGATCCGCGGTCGCACAATTTGCAAAAACACCAATAAAAACGCATATTCCACATCTCTAGACTCGTTTGTCAAGCCCCTTTTCAACGCGTTCTGCAAGACGTTCACCGAAGTTTAAAATAAATTTTCTCCCTTCTTTTCAAGCACTTACCGCAAAACATTTCACATCCCCCGTTCGCCCTCTTGTTCCAATTGAATCGGAAATACCTTTTTATGGCCACCGAATCTCAAATCAACGCCAATCGCGCGAACGCGCAACACTCCACCGGCCCGTCATCGCCGGAAGGGAAGCTCAAGTCTTCTCACAACGCCGTCAAAACCGGCTTAACCGGCCGCACCATCCTCCTGCCATCGGACGATGTGGGCGCTTATGAAAACTTCGTAGAAATCCTCAAGCTGAAGTATCAACCCTACGATGCCTACGAAAAGCACCTTTGCCAATCGATCGCCGATACCGAATGGCGCCTCCTCCGCATTCCCACTCTCGAATCCGGCTATTACGCTCTCGGCCGTCACGAACTCGCCGGCGAATGCGCCCACGTGTCCGACGACCATGTCCGCGCCGCCATGCTCGAAGCCTTGATCGACCGCACTTACAAAAAGGATCTTCGCAATCTCGCCTTACAGGAACGCCGCTTACGCGCGCAACTCGCCAAGTTCGTCGCCGAACTCACCCAACTACAGGAAGAACGCGAAGCCCTTCAGTTCCAACGCCGCAACCGGGTCATGAATCCTGTCGGCCGCGAAATGGGCTTCAAACCCCCGGCCAACTTCGTCGAGCTATTTGGCTTCGAATTTACCGATGAGTTTCTCGATACCCGCTTCGAAGCCTATAACTACGGCGGACTGGAAGCGGTCAAGCAATTGGACCGCTCCTGGAAGGCGATGATGCGCAAAAAAGCCGCCTAACCTAAGTGGGGCAGACCTCCTGGTCTGCGGCTGACCTCCCGGTCAGCCTCCGTTTGAACACGCCCACACCCCAACTGCGCCTCCAGGGAGGTTTCGCGCCTAATTCTGAAGCAATCCTGAAACGATTTTGCGATCAGCGTCACTTAAGCCATTTTCGGCCATTCCGCTGTTATCAAGGGGGCCGAAGGCACCCATATGCGACTCATGGATATGCGTTTTCCAACGGGCGCGACGCCCGCGCTCTTGCTACTAAGTGTGTTCGTGGCCGCATGCCATGGCAGCGAAAACCCCACTTCGCTTGCCGACTCATTCGTCGGCCGCCCCGCGCCCGATTTTCGATTCAAGGATGCCGATGGCCAAAATACCCAACTGAGTGCCCTGAAGGGCCGCGTGGTTCTCATCGACTTTTGGGCGACGTGGTGCGGCCCTTGCCGAGCGGAGATTCCGGCTATCGAACGGCTCGCGAAGCACTTCGGAAAGAAGGGAGTCGTTGTTCTGGGAATCGATGCGGAAGAGGATGAACCGCTTGTCCAGCGATTTGTGGCCGCGAACAAAATCCTCTATCCCATCATTTTGACCAAAGACGATCCGAGCGTAGCGCGCGGTTTTGCGGTGCGCGGGTTACCGACCGCGGTCGTCGTCGACAAAGATGGCATCATCGCGGCGTATCGCGTTGGCGAAGGTCCCACCACGGAGGTCGGTCTCTACGATGAGATCAATCATGTGTTGAGTTCCAGGTATGTGGCGCCAAAGCCCAAAGCAACTCAAGCTGTGCCGTCTCCCGCTCCGGCGCCCACTCTCCCGACTGCTTCCTCATCCGCCGGCCCCGACCCGCAGTGGCAACCCAAAACCATGGAGGAATTCCTGGCTCGCGGTTACGCGCGACTCAGAAAGCGTAGGTATCCCGAGGCCATGGCGGACGCTGAGGACGCATTGCACTTGCAGCCGGATTCATACATGGCGGCGTTCCTCCACGGAAGAGCATCCTACGAGGAGAAGAATTATCCAGCGGCTATTGAAGACTTCAACACCGTAATCCGCGCACGGCCCGATTGGCCGGACGGTTTTCACTACCGCGCTCTGGCCTATGCCAACTCGGGACATTATCAAAACGCTATCCCTGACTATCAAAGGCTCATTCAGCTCAAACCATATTTTGCCGCCGGTTACAACGACATTGGAAGTGCTTACCGCGAACTAAAACAGTTTGACCAGGCAAAGGTGAACTTGGACAAAGCCATCGAAATTGAGCCGGATTACATTCGCGCCCGCACCAACCGAGTCCAGCTATTCGCCGCTCAGAACGATTGGAGCAACGAACGCATAGAGGCTTCAACGATGCGTGCCTTAGCGCCCCCCGAACCATCAGCCAGAGAAGCCAAAGACGCTGCGGAAAACAAACGCCCCTCGACCGCAAGCCAACCGAAGCCGCCACCGGACCTGCGGCCGGCGGATGTTCCACCGAACATTCTCTCCAAAGTAGAGCCGGAATATACGGACGAGGCGCGGCGCGCCGGGGTAAACGCGACCATCCTGTGCAGCCTCGTTGTCGGCAAGGACGGTATTCCGCAGGATATCCGCGTCATCCGTGGCGCTGGATTTGGACTGGATGAGAAGGCGGTGCAGGCGGTAAGCCGCTGGCGATTCAAACCGGCGACGAGGCAAGGAGAGCCAGTGCCGGTCGCGGCGCAGGTGGAGCTGAAATTCCGGCTCATCACGCCGCATCGCGAAGGTCAATTCGCCGGCTTGCGCTTCAGCCTTCCCGACGGAGCGGAGCGTCCGCAACTTGTCCACGGCCAGATTCCCGAAAATCCCAAAGACGGCGGCGGCGATGGCAAACTGCGCGTGGCGCTCACCGTGGGCGCGGACGGGAAGCTTGAAGACCTATCCATCGCGGAAACTACCTCGGACCAATGGGCGGAGAGCGCCCTGCATGAAATGAAGGGTTGGCGCTTCCATCCTGCCACCATCAACGGACAAGCGGTTGAGGCGAAGGGGGTTTTGGAAGTGCAACTCGGGACGTCCGTTGCTGGAACGTCAAGCCCTGGACCTGATCCCACCTGGCAGCCGAAGACCGGCGCGGAGTTTCTGGCTCGCGGCTACGCGCGACTCAGGAGCCGTAAATATCCGCAGGCGGAAGCAGATGCGGAAGATGCCCTGAAGCTAATCCCCCAGGACGCCGCGGCGCGCTTTCTGCATGGGCGTGCGGCATACGAAAATCAGGATTACGCCACCGCAATTGGCGATCTCAGCAAAGTCATCGAGCAAAAGCCGGATTGGCCGGAGGCCTACCGGAATCGTGGCCTTGCCTATTCCAAATCGGGCTCGGCCGAACGCGCCGCGGCCGATTTTCAAAGCGCGATTAAGCTTGATCCCAGCTTTACGCAGGCCTACAACGATTTGGGCCAAGCATATATGGGTATGGGACAACTTGAACTGGCCAAGCAGAATTTCGATCAGGCGATCCAACTCGAACCCGACTTCGTCCTTGCGCGCCAGAACCTAGCCAGAATCTTTGCCAAGCAGGGAGATCTGCGCGCTGAGCAAAACGAGCTCGCCCTCATTCTGGCCTTGTCGCCCGATCACCGTTGGGCGAAGGACGAACAGGAAGCGCTTTCCCAAAAGCTGCGGGCAGCGGGAAAGAATTGAAGGGCCTGGTATGCAGATTCACACGGCGAGTGTGTTGCCCTCCACGCAAACCGTGGCCGCATCGCCTCCAATCACGGCGCGATGAAGCTGCATGATTGCGATGCGGAGAAACGTCCTCACCGCGCCATCGTCGATGCCCAGCATTTGCCCGCAGGATGAGGTGGCGTAGCCCAGCAGCATACGCAGAACGAAGCAGGCGCGGGGAAAGCGATCTATTTGGAGAACCGGCCACAAGCCGGTCTGCAGGATTGCGCGGGCATCCGCGATGTCGGGCGCAGCAATCAAGCGACCGCCCTCAATAGCCTGCAGGGCGATCGCCTTTTGCAGAATGGCTAACTGTTCCTTCTCTGGCGGCCCAGACATATCTACCCTGTCGATTCCCGCCACAACGCTCGCCTCTGCCGTTTCCGGATCTGCCGACAACAGTAGAGCGATTTGAAATAGCGCATCACAGTTGGTCTTCAACAGGCTCCTCCATGCCTCTTGACAGCTGTCCGCTTGTGGCGGCGCTTGAACTCGATCGATAGATTGCATTGTTCGTCCCTCGTTCATTCTGAGCTTAAAGTAGAAACCGGTTTTGCACCACACCCGAAAGAGTTAGTTCACCGCCCCCTTATTCCTGTAGTTGTTTACCCACCAAATGGGTCGCAAACATGTCACTTGACATAGCGGCTATTACGCGGTACGTTATTACGTGAAACGTAGTATTTATGTCTGACCCGACACTCTTGGTACTCGCGAGCCTGGCGGAAGGTGATAAGCACGGTTACGCCATGATGGAGGACATTGCGCACTTTGCCGGCGTCCGCCTCGGGCCTGGCACGCTGTATGGAGCGATTACCCGGCTGGAGGAGCAAAAGTGGATTCGTCCAGTGGCCTCGGCTGATCGCCGGCGGCCTTATCGAATTACGGCTGAAGGGCGTGCCCACCTGAGTGAGATCTTGCAGCACCTGGATGCAGTGGTGAAGGCCGGGTTACGGAGGCTGAAACACGCATGAAGCGGCTCATAGAGTTTTTTGCGCGCCTGTATCCGGCGGCGTGGCGAAACAGGTATCAGGCCGAGTTCGATGCGCTGCTTGCAGACGTAAGGCCGAATTGCCGTGCGGGGATCGATGTTCTGAAAGGAGCGGTTGTGATGCAACTGCGAGCAGGGAACATGAAGAGGGCCTTCGCCTTTGAGACTGCCATGGGATTGGCGGGTTTGCTGATTGGCTTGGCGATCTCGCTGGGATTGACAAAGCAATATGTTTCGCAATCGCTCATCCGGATTAGCTCCAATCCGGCAATTTCCAAGAGCGATAGAGACGACCAGGTCGTGAGTATGGCGCGTGCCATACTGAGTCGTTCAACGCTGCGCACGCTCATTCAGACGTATGGGTTGTATCCGGAAAAACGGGCGAAGATGCCGCTGGAAGACGTAGTCGCCAAGATGATAAACGATATCACGATCAGGCCCGTGTCTATCCCGCCTGTTTCGTCCGAAGCGAGGGTTGGCGGACTCAGTATTCAATTTCTATACCAAGATCCGGCCATAGCCCAACGCGTGAATGGCGACCTGGTCGCGCGATTCATGGTTCCCCCCTTCGATTCGGGGTCCGCTCATCGCTCTTTCGTTTTAGAACTGCTGGACGCGCCGAGCCGTCCTCAGACGCCGATCAGTCCCAACCCCTTTCCGCTCGCCATGATCGGACTCGGCGCTGGGATGGTTGTTGGCCTTTCAGTCCTTTTCCTTCGGCGATCGCCAAAAGCTGCGTGACGATCGCGTATGCCCACAATAGGGCATGCGTCGAGCGCTCTGGATTTTGGGAGGCGGATGTCTCCTTGCCTGCGTGGTTGCTTGGTTTGTATTCAGGCCGGATCGGGCGTTGCTGGTCGCAACCGGAGTGGTCAGCCAAACGCTATGTTCCGGAGTTTTCGTTTCCGGCTTAAATCCCAACCAACTCTTTGATGAGGTGTTAAAGCCGAATCCAGGAATCCGGCGGCTCGCGAAACAGCTGACCTATCAGATCGATCGATCGCGGCGACAAGTGGCGACGACATGGGCCGGCGGGTTTGAGAGTGTCTCTATCTATCGCGACGGCCTCGGCTGCCTGATCGTGCGCGACGGGGAGCCGACATCCGCTGTAGCTCCTACCACCCTAATCAGCCCGCCCGCAAATGCTGCCCCGCTGAAGGCGGATCCACCGAGCAGGGCTCTCGAAGCGGCGCTGGACCACGCATTCGCCGAACCGAGCACTCCGCCTTATCGCTGGGTGAAGGCGATTGTGATTCTGCATAACGGCAATGTTGCAGCCGAGCGATACGCCCTCGGCTATGGCGACCGCACGCCTATGTTCGGATACTCTTTGGCCAAGTCGGTCACCAACGCGTTGTTAGGCATCCTTGTGCGGGAAGGGAAGCTGTCAGTCGACCAGCCCGCGCCCGTTCCTGAGTGGCACAGTCCAACGGACCCTCGTCGCGCGATCACAGTGAATCAGCTACTGCGCATGACGGCGGGCCTGGATTTGGAGGAGAGCGACAGTGGTTTCGATCCTATCTCACGGATGTTGTTTCTGGAACCGGATATGGCGGCATTCGCCGCACGCGCCAAGCTGCGAAACGTTCCCGGCACAACTTGGAATTACACGAGCGGCAATACACTGATTCTTTCGCGGGTGATTCGTGATGCCGTCGGCGGACGGGCGGAAGATGTGTTGGCATTTACGCGGCGCGAGCTTTTTGAGCCATTAGGAATTAGCACGGCCACCATCGAATTCGATTCAACCGGCACGCCAGTGGGGTCTCAATACGTGCTGATGTCCGCCAGAGACTGGGCGCGGTTCGGTATGCTCTATTTGAACGACGGAGTGGCCCAGGGACGGCGGATCTTGCCGCAGGGTTGGGTCGACGATTCGACGGCTCCAACCCTCAATAGTGACTATGGTGCGGGCTTCTGGACAAATCGCGGTTCGAATGAGGATGCGAGATGGCGCGTGCGTTCCGGGATGCCGGCGGATTCGTTCAATGGATCGGGCAATTTTGGCCAGCGCCTCGTGATCGCTCCCGCCGAGGGTCTGGTGATCGTGCGGCTGGGCTTCACGCATAGTGCGGATTTCGATATGAAAGGTTTAGTGAACTTGGTGGCCGAGGCAACCGCCGCGACCAATAAGCGCTGAGCATACCAGGAAAGCCTGGCATCCGCAGCTACCTGCCAAGCCAACCCACATGCTCCCCTCTTACAACGCCAAACTGCCAGCCGAGCCGCGACTGCCAAGGAGCGGTAATTAAGGCGGATGTTCCGACTGGCTGTTCAACGCAGTAACTCGCTCGGAGGTTTTCCCGCTCCATCGAAGACATTACTTTGCGGGCTTCCTCAGTGAAACTCACTAGCGAATCTCCCAAAACCCACTGAGTCGTGGTGGCCCGTTCATACGTCCATTCATCAGGAGAAGAAAAAGATGAAGGGTTTCGATGCGACTCACAAGATCTTATTAGCCCTGGCGGCCTCAACCGCACTCGGATTCGCGCAAATGACAGCCGTTCCGGCGGCGGCAGGCGCTGCGCAGCGGCCAGGCATGATTGCCCCTGGAACGCTCAATTATTTGGAAGGGCAGGTTTCATTGGACGGCCAACCGCTGGGTAACCAGTCGCGCGGCCGAATGAATGCAGTGACTCTGCAGCCCGGCCAAACACTGGCCACCGGCAACGGCTTCGCCGAGGTGTTGCTCACGCCAGGCTCGTTTCTGCGTGTGGGACACAATAGCCAAATCCGCATGACAGCAGCCGGTTTGGCGGACACTAAGGCGCAGTTGGACCACGGCAGCGCAATCGTCGAAGTGGATCAGCTGGTTCCGGGCACGAACCTCGCAGTGGCGCTGAACGGAGCCACGGCGCAACTGGAGAAGAAAGGCTTGTATGCTTTCGATGCCGACCAGCAGACTGTCAAAGTACTAGATGGCAAGGTGATGGTGATGGGAGCCTCAGGCAGCAAGAGCTTTGGGAAGGATCATGCGGTCCAACTCACCAGCGCGACGCCGCTGAAGGCAAGAGGATTCGACCCGAGTACCGTCAAAGCGCAACCGCTCTATGTTTGGAGCGAGGTGCGCAGCCGGGATGAGTCACAGGCCAATGTGGCGCTCGCACAGAATGTTGCCGCTTATGGCGGGTGGTACGGAGCCGGCTGGTATTTCGATCCGGCATGGAGTTTTTATGCCTATTTGCCGGCTAACGGATTTCTGTACAGCCCGTTCGGCTGGGGCTTTTACTCCCCAGCGTTTATCGGCTACTACGGAGTGCCCTATGGCTACTACCGCGGCGGATATGGTTTCAATCATGGATATGTCGGCGGAATGAGCGCTCATGTCAGTGGTTTTCATGGAGGCGGCCGGCGGTAACGCTCTCGCTCAGTTAGTTTGAGACGACATGGGGACGCAGCGAAAATGCGTCCCCATTTCCTTATCTGTTCGAGGAGTCTTGGGGAACACCCTCATGTTTATTGATACACCCTGCTGCGATCAATGAGCGCGAACGATCTGAGGTGTTCTTCGAGTTGATGGCCATCGATCGGCTTGATTAAATAGGCATCGCATATTAGTTTGAAAGATCCAAACACCGTTTTCATGTCGCGCGCCGACGTCGTCATGAATACTCGAACGCGTGACAAGAAGACATTATCCTCTGCCTCAATCGCGCGGATCTCTTCTAGAGCCTGCGTACCATCCATCTCGGGCATCCGTACATCAAGGCAGATCAAGTCATACCCGCTACCGCCTTGGCGAGCTGCGCGAAACGCCGAAACTGCCTCCAGACCATTCACGGCGATGTGGCATTCGCCATATTTTGCGAGGAGGCCTTGCAATACCACGCGGCAAACGAAGTCGTCTTCCACGACCAGGACGCGCAAACGCCGTAGATGAGGCGCATCGGTCAGGTCATGGGGAGCCGGCAATATCGGGTGCTTCAACTCAACAAGCGGAGCCTTGGCTGGCGGGCAGAGGATGGCAGTGAGGCTTTCCAGCTCTTTTGTAAACTGAATGTCCTCTTGCGGTTCGCGGCCGGCGACCATTTGATTCATACGATCTACCGCCGACAGCAGCACCTCGGCGTCGGATGACGACAAGGCTAACTGCCCGTCTCGAGCCTCCGCCAGAACGCTCTCCGCTAGATGGCTCAACTGCTTCAGCGGTTCGCACCCGAGATACCCGGCGGCGCCCTTGACGCTATGCAGCCCGCGGAACACCCGATTCACAAATTCGGCTGAGATCTCCACATTCTTTTCAGCCAAAGCGATGAGGTCCGCTTCCACCGCATCGAGTCTCTCGCGGCACTCTGCCAGTAAGGCATCCATGTCTTCGCTGGAGATTTCTTCCGTCATGGTAACCACCTGTTAGTCATAAAAACCTGCTCGTGTCATTTAGTGCCTTCATTGTTTCTTTGCTCTCCGCTGGCCGTTCACGCCTCCCGCTGCTGCGCGATGGCTTCCTTCAGCTGAACGAACTGGGCAGCCAAATCCGCCATGCGTTCCTTCACCTGCGCGAGTTCACCGGATCTTCCCGCCATTTCCATTTCGAGGGCAACCGCTTGCATGCCCGTGCCGCCGACGCTGGCCGAAGCCCCCTTGATTCTGTGAGCTTGGTTTTCTATCTCCTGGGCGTGGCCTGCCTCAACGAATTTTGAAAGCGCCAAAAGCTGCTTTGGCATGTCGTCGAGAAAGCCATCCAGAATTTTAAGGGCTAGCTTTTCGTCACCCATCAGACGGCCCAGCAAGCCATTCCTGTCAAAGATAGCGGCAGATTCTACCGCGTCCGGCAAGTTACCGCCACCGTTGGCGTTTCCGGGCCGAATCACGGCTTTTCTGGGTAGCCACTTTTCCAGCACTTCCGCCAACGCGCGCGGTGTAACCGGCTTGGAAATGTAATCATTCATGCCGGCTGCGAGGCACTTCTCACGGTCGCCTTGCATCGCGCTCGCTGTCATCGCGATAACCGGGAGGCTATGCCCTAGTGTGAGCGAGGCGCTATTCGGCGCCCGGTATTCTTCGCTGCGGATGCGCCTGGTTGCTTCCAGTCCGTCCATGTTCGGCATGCGCACGTCCATCAGCACGAGACTGTAGGGAATGGCGTCGAGCGCTTTGAGCGCTTCGGCGCCGTCGGCAACCGCATCGGCGCGCAGACCCATCTTGGTCAGCATCGCCAGCGCCACCTGCTGGTTGGTGATGTTATCGTCGGCTAGCAGAATACGAGAGCGGCGCCCGGCGAACAGCTCCTGGAGGGCGGCACCGTCGTCGGTCTTCGACGGCCCGGTGCTGGCAACTGGGGCGCGCTGCGGCACGCTTCCAGACATGAGGCAGACGTCGAACCAGAAGATACTACCTTCGCCGAGCTGGCTCGACACTCCGACAGTTCCGCCCATCAATTCCGCCAGTCGCTTCGCAATGCTCAAGCCTAAACCCGTTCCGCCAAAGCGCCGGGTGGTGGAGCTATCGCCCTGCGTGAACGGCTGAAAGAGCTTGGCTTGTTGTTCAGGCGAGAGCCCAATGCCGGTATCGCGTACGCTGATGCGCAACCTAACAAATTGCTCGAGCGCCGGTTGCCGGGAGACGAAAACCGAGACCGACCCAACATCGGTGAATTTAACGGCATTCGACAGAAGATTGAGAAGAATCTGGCGCAAACGTCCGGCGTCGCCAACTACCCTGATTGGCACATCCTCAGCCAACGCGAGCGAAAGCCGCAGATCTTTGGCGGCAGCGCCCAAGCCCACCAATTCCAGCGACTCGTCCAACACACTTTTAAGCTCGAATTCCGCGTTCTCGATCCTCATTTTGCCGGCGTCAATTTTGGAAAAGTCGAGAATGTCGTTGATGATCGTCAGCAGCGCCTCGCCGCTCGAGCGGATCGTATCCAGATAATGGTGCTGCTCGGCATTAAGGGGCGTGTCCGATAGTAAATGGGCCATGCCGATCACGCCGTTCATTGGGGTGCGAATTTCGTGGCTCATCAGGGCTAAAAATTCGCTTTTCGCCTGCGCCGCGCACTCGGCTCGATCACGCGCTTCGGCCAGTGACAGCGTGCGTTCGCGAACGGCCGCTTCCAAGCGCTCTTCGCTGCGCTTTTGATCGTCGATATCGGTGGATGTGCCCAGCCACTGGGTGATGAGTCCGTTTTCAGTCTCACGTACTGGACGGCCTCGCGCCATGAACCAACGGTAGGTTCCATCTTGTGCCCGGATGCGGTACTCCAGATCGTAGCCCTCGTTAGCTCGCCAAGCAGCCTGCCAACAGGCTCCGACTCGACCGCGGTCGGTTGGGTGGATCGTGTTGAGCCAACCGGCGCCGAGGAGTTCCGGCAGTGGTATTCCGGTGTATTGCGACCATTGGTTGCTCATGTAATCGCAGTCGCCTGCGGGCGTCGTGGACCAAACAAATTGCGGTAGCGCTTCCACCAGACCCCGCCATTTCGCCTCGCTTTTTTGCAGCTCGACCGTGCGCCGCTCCACCAGCGCTTCCATCTGTTGGTTCTCTTCCTGAATCTGGTGTCCAGCCTCAATGTGTGAGGTAATGTCGGTGGCCATAACTAGCCGGGCCGGACAGCCGAATGCCTCAATGTCATGGCTGGAGAGCTCAACCCAAATATCACTTTTGTTCTTGCGCCGGCGGCGCAACGGCTTGATGGGCCGATGGCTTACCGAACATTGACGAAGTTCAGCCTCGATGTCTTCCCCCTCCCCCGACGCACGAATGGAGGAGACTTTCATGTTTAGAAATTCGTCACGCGACCAGCCGTAATGATCAATGGCGGCCTGATTCACATCCAGGATCTGCAAGTCTTGAATGCGGTAGATCAAGCTGGGCAACGGGTTCTGCTGGAAGAGCGCGCGATATCTGTTCTCAGAAGCCCGCAAGTCCGCTTCGTCCCGCTTGCGTGCGCTGATATCGGAATGCGATCCCACCACGCGGAGAGCTCGTCCTTCCTCGTCCCACACGGCTTGACTACGAGACAGAATCCAGCGATAGCTGCTGTCCTGGTGTCGCACTCGGTATTCCATCTCAAGAGCGCCCTGCCCGGCAAGAAGGTAATTCGCGGTACCGACCTCTACCCTTTGCTCATCTTCCGGATGAATTCTCTCGAGCCACGCTACCCGCGAGGCCTGGAATTCCCCGGGCCAAAACCATAGGATGGCCTCCCAGCGCGGCGAGGCGAACACTTCTCCGCTCAGCACATCGTAGTCGAATAGTCCGTCGAGATTGGCTTCCATCAACACCCGCCAACGCTCCTGTTCAGCATGGAGCATCTCCCGCTGCAGGCGGAATCGGCGGTCCGCCTGAGACCCCAGCAGACTGAGCGCTAACACCATAAAGGTGACGGCGGCGATTCCAGTAATGCCAAGACGTGGAGATGCTGACCGAATCGACGGTGGGGCGGCGATATGCGCGGGTTGAAAGAAACGGCCGCCATACCGATGTAGTGCGTGCCTGCGATGGCGAAACCCACGACGACTGCGGACGCCGGGCGGGCCATGGACGTTCTTGTTTTGGTCCCGCAAACGGAAAGCGAGCCGCAGGGCAACGTCGGAGACCAAAATGGCTGTGATCAACGAAAGTGCAACGAGCCGCAAATTGTAGACGGGCTGGGCGGCGAGCCGCATCGCCATCATGCCGATATAGTGCATGGCCGCAATCCCGCCGCCCATGGCGAAGCTGCCCCCAGCAAATAAGCCTGGTCAGTTCCTTGCGGCTGACAACCAAAGCGCTACTGCGGAAGAAGCGATCGCCACCAACAGCGAGAGCAAGACCGTCGGAATATTGTAGAAAATTGGAATCGGCAGGCTGAAGGCCAGCATGCCGATGTAGTGCATGGCCCAGATTCCCTGGCCCATCGCAAACGCTCCGCCAATGAGCCACAGTGTGCGGCTCCGGCCGCGCGAACTGGTCGTCCGGCCCGCCAGATCGAGCGCTGCATACGATGCGCAAACCGCGATCGCAATCGAGAGCGCCACCAGTCCCAAATTGTACTGGCCGAAAAGCATGGTGTGGGTCATCAACTACACGGAATGCCCGACGAACGAATTGGCAGGTATTCCCTCGCTTTGCATATCGGCAATGGATACAAGTTCCTACATGGCAGACTCCGCTGGTGTGCTGTCCCATCTAAGCGGTAATCCGAGTCCGGCGTAAGCTAATTGAGTGAAACCGAAGCTTAGGCGCTCGGTTCAGTCACCATCGCGGGAGGGTTAAGGGGGGTTAGACAGTTCCATTTTCGGAGTACTTCCCAGAGTGTTTCCATATGAACGGGCTTTGACATAAAGTCGTCCATGCCCGCATGCAGGCAACGTTGCCGGTCCTCCGCCATTACACTGGCGGTGAGAGCCACAATCGGTATGCGCCGTTGGGGATCCTCCGCCGATCGAATGCGCTCGGTAGTCCGATAACCATCCAGGTCCGGCATATGGCAGTCCATCAAAATCAAGTCATAGTGGCGATCTTCAAGCAACTTAAGTACTTGCAGTCCGGAGGTAGCGATGTCAACCGCGAACCCTTGTATCTCAAGCATTCCCTCGATGACGATTTGATTGGTAATGTCATCTTCGGCCACCAGGATCCGGCGACCCGCGCCGGGGCTATTGGCGGGCTAGGGTGGACGCTGCTAGCGGCGAGCAGATCATCCGTCGCGCGGCTCGGGCCCGGATCGGAGGCACGTTTCAGTGGCAGCGACACGGTGAAGATCGATCCAACTCCGACTGTGCTGGCAAGGCTAACGGTACCGCCCATCAATTCCACCAGTTCACGGGAAATCGCCAGCCCGAGCCCCGTACCCCCATAGTATACGGGTGGTGGACGGATCGGCTTGATGGAATTTGTCGAATACATAGGGTAATTGCTCCGCTGAAATGCCAATGCCAGTGTCGGAAATGGCTATGGTTATCGGCCCCGCCGGTTGGCCCGGAGCGCCGCTATGTACGTTGATGAGCACACTGCCACTGGCAGTGAACTTCACGGCATTACCGGCGATATTCAGCAGGATCTGGCGGAGGCGAAGCGAATCGCCTTCATACCAGCGTGGCGGCGAATCGTCGTAGACGGCGGAAATCGCTAGCGATTTGGCTTGCGTCTGCGGGCGCAACAAATCGACAACACCCTCGACAAGGACGGTGAGATCGAAGGGCGCTTTCTCCAGGTCGACCATCCCAGCCTCGATCTTTGAAAGATCCAAAATATCGTTGATGATTTTCAGCATGGCGTCGCCCGAGCGCTGCATGACGTCCAGGTATTTTTGCTGCTGCGCGTCTGTGCGGGTAGCCTGCAGCAGTTGAACCATGCCGAGAATTCCGTTCATGGGAGTGCGGATTTCATGGCTCATGTTTGCTAAGAACGAAGATTTTAGGAAGGCGAGATGCTTAGCTCTCTGCTTCGGCCGCCTGAAACGCTTGCCGCGCGCGCTCCAGGCGGGTGGTGTCGGTAAACAACATGGCACTCAAACCACCAGTGCCCTCCCTGGTCTGAGATCTCGAGCGCCAGTTTTTTCTCAACCAGAAAGTGGCGCAGTCCATCGCGCGGCGTAGCAATCGTCACTTGCTGGGGTGCCAATTCGCATTGTGCCAGCAGATCCGCGGGGAGTCCCATGGCTGCCAACAGCTCGTGAGTGGCGGGCAGCGGTGCGCCGGCTTCCAAGCAGGTTTCGGCCAGGTCGAGCAGGCTCTGGTTGGCGTAGCGCAACGTGGCTTCACCGGAGCCGGAGCGGAATACCAAGAGAAATGCCATCGCCCATCGCGTCCAGAAGAGAACTGTGGAGCGGATAGTCGTTTGTGGCGAGCCGACGTATCCCGGCAAACCCCACGTTAATGAGCTCCGTCATCTGTTCCCGAGTGGACGCTATGGCCCGCAGAACTCTTAGAATGATCTGAGCAGTGGCCAGATCCTCGGCTGTCCAAGGCGCAGCCTTACCCAAAATGCTCTGCTTGTATTGTGCAAAAGAGCGGCGTGGACTGCAGGGCGCCGGTCTGCTCGTCGCGCAAAACCGGCTGATTGATGTCCCCGCCCCAGATTACTTCGCGAATCGCCTCCAGCCGGAAACCGAATAAAATTAAGGCGGGTTGCCGGGAGACGACGATGGCGATTACACCGGCAAGCGAGGAGTTGCGGGGAGAAGAGCCGAGTGCGGCGACTAGATCGGCGCGCGAATCGATGGCTATCACGTCTTCTCCCGCCTGCAGTACGTGCGCGGCATAGATCTCCAACTCTTGGGGCGACGGCGTATCGCCCATCCGCAACAAGCTTTGGGCACTCCAGGCAGCGCTGCCACAGATGTGCAGAAGGTTACGCAGGCGTTCGGGTCCAAAGAGAATCGCGTTCAGGGCAGTCGCCGGGGCAGTCACAATCGCTTTGAGAGTCTTCTCGCACGCGCTGAGCCGAAGGGTGGAAAGCCGGCGGGTCCGTGAGATAGCCGTCTCTATGCTGCCGCTCAACATTTGCGCAATCTCCGAGATGGCCTTCCTTTGGGACGGAGTCACCGCCTTGCGCCGTTCGTGATGACACGCGAGTAATCCCCACAGGGCTCCATTACAAAGAAGCGAGGCGGTAGTCGTGGCGCCCACCTTCAGGTTCTTAAGATATTCGATGTGGTAGTGGGACACCGCTCTGAGCTGGCTCAGGGTCAAATCCAGCGGAATGGAATCGCCGGGCAATGAGAGAATTCCGCTCGGCGTGCCGTGTACGTCAACCAGTACGCGCAGCAAAGTTTCGGTGTAAAGCTGGCGCGCCTGCGGGGGAATATCGGAAGCCGGGTAACGCAGCCCCAAGAACGGTTCCGCCTGGGGACGCCGGACCTCGGCGATCACCTCGCCGGACCAGTCGGGATGAAACTGATAGATCATGACGCGGTCATAGCCGGTCATTTGCGCCACAAGTTCCGCCGCGAGTTTAGCCTGCCCGGGAATGTTCATGGCGTTACGGATGTGCGCAAGTCCGGCGGAAAGCGCTTGGTCGTTCGCATTCTGCGATGTGCCTTCGGCGGCCAGTGGCTCCCATTCGAAGATGAATTTCTGGAGAAGCCCTGCGCTTATGAATCCATAGAGAATAGCGCTCGGCATCGCCCTCCCAAATCTCATGTTGGATTTGCCCGGGCGGGTGAGCGGCGGCTTGCCGCAAAAGCTCGTCTGCCCCGCGGCCAAGAACCTGTCCCAGCGAACGGCCCAAAGCGTCGCTGGCGGTCAGGGAGAAGAGTTGGCCAATGTTTTCGCTGGCGTGGGTGATCTCCGCATCTGCGTTGATAGCCAACAGATATCCGTGGGGCTGAATTAAACCCAGATGGCAAATGGGTTCGCGGTCGCATTCCGTGAGATCAATGGACAAAGCAGGCAGAACCTCTTAATGAATAGAGGCGGCGCTGAATTTGTTCTCTCAGGAGAACATCCGATTCCTCAGCGCCACAGAGGCGGCGATGCTAGCCGGCTATGTGGCGCGTTACCGAACGGTGCGGCGAGGATGGTGGGAATGCTGTGCGCGGAAGGAGTTGAATACCGCTCCTGGCTAGGAATTGGCAGAGTTCTCGAACTGGCTCATAAAACCAGAATTCGTCAGCACCAGTCTATGCTAGTACTAACTTTAGGAGCAGCAGCAGCCCTGCTGCCTTTAAGCCCAGAACGAGCTTAAAAACCAAGCCTTGAATTCTGAAAGGCTGTGCTGTACTTCCGCCGCTACAAGCAACGGCCAGCACCATCATCAGGGAGTGCATAAGCATCCTCCTTTCCGCATCAAGCGACCCGCCTCTCGATAAGACGGGTTTGCTATTGCGCCTCAAATAGCTTTAGCCAACGCTTGTCGCTTGATCGGATTTTCTATTTTAAGCGCGATAGCTGCTGGATTCGATGAGCGATCAACCGATGAGAAATCCTAGAGTCTTGGGTTAACGAATGTGTGGTGCGGATGAGAGGACTTGAACCTCCACGCCATTACTGGCACATGAACCTGAATCATGCGCGTCTGCCAATTCCGCCACATCCGCAAATGAGGAGAACGACACTATTGTAATCTACCCGTGTGGATAAACTCATTACCGCTGGCCGGGTTCTGCTGATCGCTTACTAAAGTCTTCGCGCAAGGCGGGCGCGGTGTTAGGCGTTCCGCCAGAAGCTCTACGGAGTTCCTTTGCCGCCTGGCGGCGCGCAGCCGCGCCCTTTGCGCTTCTGTGCATCGGTGGACTGGCTATTCGCGGCTGAGCCCGTTCGTCTCATACTCGACACCGACATGGGGAACGATGTGGACGACGCGCTGGCGCTCGCTATGATTCACGCGCTGGAGAATCGAAACGAAGTGCGGCTTTTGGCGGTCACCATCACGAAAGATAATCGCGATGCGGCCCCTTTTATCGATCTGGTAAATCATTTCTACGGCCGGCCCGATGTGCCGATTGGCGTGGTGCGAAACGGCAAAACTCCGCAGGACGCGCCCATGCTGACAATTCCGGTTGAGCGGCGCGACTCGCATGGCAATTTCGTTTATCCCAGGCGGCTGCAGAACGGCTTGCAAGCGCCCGAGGCGGTGGAGCTGCTCACGCGCATTCTACAGCAGCAGCCAGACGCGTCTGTTTCGATTGCCCAAATTGGTTTCAGCACGAATCTGGCTCGCCTCGTCGCTACGCCGGCGGGACGCGCTCTCGCTGAGCGCAAAGTCAAGACGCTTTATCTGATGGCCGGCAATTTTCAGAAGCCGCAGCCGGAGTACAACGTGTTTACCGATGCCGACGCCTTCAAAAATCTCATGAAGAATTGGCCAACACCTATGGTGTTTAGCGGTTTTGAAATCGGCCTGGTGATCACCTATCCAATTGAAAGCATTCAGCACGATTTTGCTTGGGCCGTCGATCATCCCGTGGTTGAGGCCTACAAAGTTTATGTCGGCAAGCCCGAAGATCATCCAAATTGGGATTCCACGGCGGTGCTGGAGGCGATTCGCCCTGAGCGTGCCTATTTCGGTTTGTCGGAAACCGGCAATGTTACCTTGGGCGAGAAAAATACTACCGTGTTTACGCCAGACGCGAACGGCAAGTGCCGTTTCCTCATTCTCAAACCAGATCAAGTCAGCCGCGTGCGCGAGTTGATTTCCGACTTGGTCAGCGAGCCGCCGCAGAAAGCGCTTGTGGGCGCGGGAGCGAAGCGCCTCGCCTTCTAAAAGCTTTCCAAAATAAAGTCTTTAAACAAACCATATAAAATGAAAGGATGCCAGCCAATACCGCCAGCGCTGCCCCGAGTCAGCCTCTGTGGTCGCCCATTCTTCTTATTCCCATCGCGTGGTTCGTTCCCGGTCTGGGTCATTTTCTACTGGGCCGGAAAATCCGCGGCGCCATCGTGTTTGGCACCGTGCTGATCACATTTCTGATCGGCGTGGCGATGCGCGGCCCGCTCTATCACCCGGGCGCCGACGGTGGCGACGTGCTCTCGCGCCTGATTCAGTTCGGCGGCTGGATTGGCGATATGGCGGCGGGAGTTTTCTATTTCGCGGCTAGTTTTATGGGCTATGCCCCGCCCGATGTGGCCGGCTATTCACCCGACTACGGATCTAAATTCATTGTCGCGGCCGGTCTGTTGAACATTCTGGCTATCGTCGACGCCTACGAAATCTGCACCCGGCAAAAGGATTAACTAGATGAAACTCGATCATTTCGAAACCACCGTTCTTTTTGCATTGGTGAGCAGTGTGATGTTAGGTTTAGTGACCAAGCGAACAGACAAAGAGCGCCTGCGCTACGGCTTATACTGCTTTGGCTGCTTTATGGCCGCGCTTTTTGGAATCGGTTGGGCAATGCGCCTGCTGCATGGCTAAGGATTTGGGCGGACAAGCCTGAACCTCAATGAAGACGTTTTATATCGAGACTTTCGGCTGCCAGATGAATGCCCACGATTCCGAAAAAGTGGTGGGCACGCTCGTCGCAAAGGGCTATCGGCAGGTGGATGCTGTCGAGAGCGCCGAACTGGTGCTGTATAACACCTGCAGCATTCGCGACAAAGCGGAGCAAAAGGTATTCCACCGGCTGCAGCAATTCAAGCGCGAGGCGGGCAAGGGCAAGATTTTTGGCGTTTTGGGGTGCGTGGCGCAGCAGGAAGGCGAACGCATTTTCGAGCGCGCGCCGCACGTAAGTTTAGTGGCGGGCTCGGCGAGCTATACCAAGCTGCCTGAAATGCTGGTGCAACTCGAGGCAGGGAATCGCCGCGTTACGGGCTTGAGCCTCAATACCACCGAAACGTTCGATACCCCCTTTACCTCGCGCGATAACCCGCACCGCGCCTACATCACCATCATCGAAGGCTGCGACAAATCCTGCGCTTATTGCGTTGTTCCGTTTACGCGCGGTCCCGAGCGCAGCCGCACCGCCGAAAGCGTGCTCCGCGAGGCGGGTTCGCTTGCGGAGTTAGGCTACAGCGAAGTGCAATTGCTAGGACAAAATGTAAACAGTTATCGCGATCCCTCGCCCGCCGGTTGGGATTTCGCCAAACTGCTCGATGAAACCGGCAAAATCGCAGGTTTGCGCCGCGTCCGCTTCACCACCTCGCACCCGCGTGATTTCGGCAAGCGCATCGTGGATGCGATCGACGAAAATGAAACGCTCTGCAATCATGTTCATCTACCTGTCCAGTCGGGTTCTGATGCGGTGCTGAATCGCATGCGGCGGCTGTACAACCGTGGCGATTATATGCAGCGCGTGGCATGGATGAAAAATGCCCGCCGCGATATTGCCATCACCTCCGACATCATCGTCGGCTTTCCGGGCGAAAGTGAAGCGGATTTCCAGGCGACTTTGCGGCTGATCGATGAAGTGGAATACGACGCGATCTTTATCTTTAAATATTCGAAGCGCCCCAACACCCCGGCGCTGGAATATGAGGATCATATTCCGGAAGAAGAAAAGACGCGTCGCTTCACCTTGCTGCAGGAACAGCAGCGCTCCATTCAATTGCGCCGCAACGGCGCGCTATTTGGGTAAGCGCGAGCAGGTGCATGTGGAAGGCTACAACAAGGCCACAAACCAGTGGATTGGACGCACCAGCCAACACAAGACTCTGAATTTTACCGACGCGGAAATGCCCGCGCCCGTCGGGGAAAAGACCTTGATCGGCAGATATCTGGACGTGCTGGTGACGCGCGCCGGACCAAATAGTTTCGCCGGGGAAAGTGTTTTCGAGTAACGTGGAGTGAGGGGACTGGAGGTTCTTTTGGAAGTAGAAATGAAAATTCGCGGTCTCATGATGGATCCCATGACCAACATGCCCATTGTGGTGCTGAAGGATATGAGCGGGGATTCGGTGCTGCCTATCTGGGTGGGTATTTATGAAGCGAATGCCATCGCTCTCGAAATTGAGAAGGTGACTACGCCGCGCCCGATGACGCACGATCTGATCAAGGTTCTGTTGATGGGGCTGGACGCTTCCATCAAGAAGGTGGTGGTAAGCGAGCTGAAAGACGATACGTTCTATGCCCTTATTTGGCTGGAGCGCGAAGGCCGTCTCATGAGCGTGGATTCCCGCCCGAGCGATGCGCTGGCTTTAGCGTTGCGTCACGATTGCCCGATATTTGTCGACGACAAAGTTCTGCAATCTTCGAGAAATTCCGCCAACGTTTCTGAGAAGGTGAATAACGAGGAATTGCGGAAGTGGCTGGAAGGTTTGAACGACGAAGATCTAGGTCGCTACAAGATGTAGCCCTTTCGCGAACACCGAACAAAAATAGCAAACGGGCTCCGGAGAACAACTCTCCGGAGCCCGTTGGAATTTAAGCCGAATGTCCTACCTTTTCCGCTTCTTGCGGGGCGGTGCCGGAGCGAGTTCCACGCCAGCCACGTCGGGGTCTTTGAAGGTCAGCATGTAAGGATCTTTGGTGAAGCTATCGGCCACGCCCCCAAATTCGATCTTTTCGCCAACCTTGATTTTGGTCAAAGCTGCCGTTGGAATCGGGTTGGTGAAAATCAAAGTGGCGTCGGCTTTGGTCGGATCTTCCACGCCCACAGTCACGCGTGTTGGCTTATCAGCCGGTTCCACTGTAAGAATGGTGCCGCTGAAATTCTTCACGCCCTGCGCGCCGCCCGGAATCTCGGCATCCTTCACGTTGTTGCTGAAGAAGGTGGGTCCCTGATCGCCAATGAGATTCGTTTTGATGGAATACCAGAGAGCGAAAGCGGGATCGGCCTTGATGCGGGCATTCATCGCTCGGCGTCCGCATTCATCTTGGCTTCAATGCTGCTAATGGTGAAACCGGAAGGCGGTAGCGCCGATGTTTTGGCTTGGGCCAGAACCTGATCTTTGCCATCGTCGCTCCCGTGATAGGTTTTGTATAGCTTGTTGAAGAAGTCCATCGCCTGCTGGCGCCCGGTGGCCGACTGCGAAGGCCCAGGCCCGCTGTATTGTGCGGTACGGGCATATTGGAAGAGCGCTTCCGGGAACTTCTTGTCTTCGTACAGTTGCTTGGCGTACAAGGCTGACGTTTGGCCGGAATCCGGGTTTACCGTTAGGCTCTCTTTATATTCATTTTCGGCAGTGGCAGTATCTTTCTTCGAAGCGGCCGCCCACGCCAAGGCATTGTGGGCCAGCGCTATACGCGAGATTTTGGCCTTTTGCCACTCGGCCTCCGGTAGAGCGGCGGGCTTAAATTTATCGTCGAACGCCTCATCGGCGCCGGCAATAAAACCGTGAGCTGCAGACTCTACTTGACTTACCAAATCGGGCGAGGGATTGGCACCTCCGTAAATCGGCCCCCACAAGGAAATCAAGTACATCGCATTGGCGTTTTTCGGATCGGCCTTGAGAGCATCCTGCGCTTTACTCAAAAGCACGGGACGCATGCTGGGGTCGGTCGCGGCCAGCTTCGAAAGTGTATCCAGATAATATTGGAGGCGCAATCCGGCGTAGTCCGACGTCGGATACTTATCTTCCCAAGCCTTCAGGGCTTCCAATCGAGCTTTCGGGTCGGTCGCATTTTGCACCTTCTGGAATGCTGCGTATTCTTCAGCATCCTTCCAGTTCTTGGTCGCTTCTTGCGCCTGCGCGCGCGGAACGGTCACCAAGCCTGTAACGAACGCCAGCGCGCCGGCAGCGAATGTAATCCGCCCCGCTTTTTTGAGGGCGCGCAAGACAGCCACGGTATCAATCGGCGCAACCTTGCCCTTTGCGCGTTTGAAGCAAAAATCCACGTTAACCTCCCCAGAGGAATTCTTCATATTTAACTCTACAAATCGAATGCTTCCGCAGTTTCATTACTCGCCGAAGGTTGGACTAAAACCTGTTGCAACTTGGCAGACAAAATATAGCAACACGAAAATTGCAAGTGAGTCACAAAGCCGGAGTATAACGAACGCCATCGCTGCCTGCAACTGTATCTATCATATTTCAAGATTTCTTAATTCCTGCGACGTTGGATGCCCAGCCGCCGCAGCCAGTTTCCCGGCCAGACCGCTAAACCACCCTAACCTATCACGCATGCTATCATCCCCTTTCCAGATTCAAACCCATGCGCATAGCCGACTTGGCGGTGATCGCTTGCTACTTGATCTTCATTACCTGGTTCGGCGCGCGCTTCAAGGAACGAAACGCCTCCGTAAAGAACTATTTTCTCGGCGGTCGAGGCGCTCCGTGGTGGGCCATTGCGTTCTCTATCGTTTCGGCGGAAACCAGCACCTTGACGGTCATTGGCACTCCGGCTATTTCGTTTGCCGGTAATTTTACTTTTCTGCAGCTCATTCTGGGCTACCTGTTGGGCCGCATTGTCATCTCCATTTTGTTCCTCCCGCAATATTTCCGGGGCGAAATGTACACGGCCTACGAATTGATGGGCCGGCGCTTTGGTCCGCGCATTCCGCAAATTTACCGCTGGCGCGTTTCTCATATTACGCTCACTGGCGGAGGGTGTGCGGGTCTTCGCCGTCTCCATCGTAATCTCGATTGTCCTGGGCAGTAATGAACTATTATCCATCGCGGTGATCGTCTGTCTCACCCTCTTTTACACCTTTGAGGGCGGCATGACCGCGGTGATCTGGACCGACGTGGTGCAGATGTTCCTTTACGTGGGCGGGGCTCTGGCCAGCTTTTTTTTAATCCTGCAACTGATTCCGGGTGGCTGGCCGCACGCCGCCGCGCTTGGCGACGCGGCTCACAAATTTCAGCTCTTCGATTTTCACTTCGCATTCACGGCGGCGTTCTTTCAAGACAAATACAGCTTTTGGGCAGGCTTGGTTGGTGGCTGTTTTCTGACCACCGCCAGCCACGGCACCGAGCAACTCCTGGTGCAGCGGTTGCTCTCGGCTCGCAATCTACGCGAAAGCCGCCTCGCTCTCTTTGCGAGTTGGATCGTCGTCTTCTTTCAATTCGGCCTCTTCCTGTTTATCGGCGTTTTGCTCTTTGTCTACCACCATGACGCGGGTCAGGCCCTTCCAAAAACGCTCGACCGTGTGTATCCCGAGTTCGTGTGGAACCATTTGCCGGTGGGGCTGGCCGGACTTGTCATCGCCGCCATTCTGGCGGCTGCCATGTCGAACCTGAGTGCCGCACTCAACGCGCTGTCTTCCACCACCGTGATGGATTTCTTCCGGCCTATGCGCCCGCAAACTTCCGAAGCAAGGTTGATGCAACTCGCCCGCTGGTCCACTGTGGGCTGGGGAGTCATTTTGTTCACTGTCGGCTTGGCCGCGCGGCATTGGGGAAGCGTGCTCGAAACCGGCTTGTCCATCGCTTCGGTGATCTACGGCGCTTTGCTTGGCGTTTTCTTGCTGGGCGTGCTCACCAAGCGGCCAGGCGAGTGGGCGGCCATTATTGGCATGAGCGCGGGCTTTCTGGCGACTCTCGCCTTGCGGACTCACGTAGCCTATACATGGTACGTTTTGATAGGTTCGCTATCAACCTTTGTGGTTGGCTATGTCGCCAGCTTTGCGTTTCCTAACACGTTAACCAAAATCGGGAAAGCACGACATGGCATCTAATCCGCAGGCAACCTCTTCTCCGCATTTACAGCGCGTTCTCGGCATTTGGAGCGCGGCTTCCATTGTCATCGGCACCGTCATCGGCAGCGGTGTGTTTCTCGTGCCTTCCAGCATGATTGCCAAAGTCGGTTCAGTCAAAATGCTGTTTGTTGTCTGGGTCGTTGCCGGCATCCTGAGTCTCTTCGGTGCACTCACTTATGCGGAACTGGCTGCCGCCATGCCGGAAGCTGGCGGCGAATACGTTTACCTCACGGCCGCTTATGGTCCCTTTTGGGGCTACCTCTATGGCTGGACGCAATTCACGGTGGCAAAAAGCGGTTCGATTGCTACCTTAGCCGCCGGTTTCTATACCTACTTAACGGTCTTTATGCCAGTTTTGGGGAAGCCGGTGATCGTTACGCCTTTCATGATTGGGCCGAACCATACGGCCTTTGAAATCCATTACGGCCAGTTGGTGGCCATTGGTGTGATTCTGTTCCTGGGCGGCGTCAACTACATCGGCGTGCGCGTAGGCGGCGATCTTCAAGTGGCTGTCACGGCATTGAAGCTCCTCTTGATCTTCGCCATCATCGCGGTTGGATTGTCGTCGGGCAAAGGCGACTACTCGCACTTTGGGCAGCACATTCCCAGCCTTGGGCGGCGTGGCCGGCTTTTTTGCGGCCATGGTCAGCGCCTTATGGGCTTATGATGGCTGGAACAACGTGGGCATGGTTTCGTCTGAAATTCGCAATCCCGGCCGCAATCTGCCACGCGCGTTAATCCTCGGAACTCTGGCCGTCATTGCCACTTATCTGCTGGTCAACATCGCATATTTCTACGTTCTCACGCCCTCAGAGGTGGCCGGATCAGAGCGCCTGGCCTCGAATATGATGGCGCATTTGTATGGCAACACGGCCGCAGCGGCGGTTTCGGTAGCGGTGCTCATTTCCATTTTCGCCGCATTGAACGGTTCTATTTTGACCGGCTCGCGCGTCCCTTACGCGATGGCGCGCGATGGACTCTTCTTCAAAACCGCCGCCAAAGTCGACCCGAAATTCCTAACCCCAGGTCATTCAATCATCCTGCTCAGTCTATGGTCGTCTGTGGTCGTCCTCAGTGGCTGGTACGACGATCTCTACAATTTTGTGATATTTGGCAGTTGGATTTTATACCTAATGACGACATTTTCCGTGTTTGTTTTGCGCAGAAAGCGCCCCGACTTAGTTCGTCCGTACCGTACAGTGGGCTACCCAATCGTGCCAGTACTTTTTATCTTAGTGGCCGCTTTCCTGCTCGTGAGCACCTTCCAGACACGCCCTCGCGAGTCTCTCATGGGGCTGTTTCTAATGGCTTTAGGCGTTCCGTTCTACTACTACTGGAAAAAGCGGGCGCGGCTGGCTTAAGCGCCGAAAGTCGCCGTTAATCGGCGTTAGTTCTAGGACCGATTGAACCTTCAAAAACTCCACTTACCTTGAAATCCATACCGTTCAACCTGTAAACTTCGTCTAAATCGCTTCTTAAGGGGAAGTTCACCTTTCCTTTAAATCGCGCTAATTCGGTACTCAATTCAGATCGTGGGAGGGTGGCCTTTGGACGTTGACAAGATGCTGGCGGAGCTGCGGCTTGAACGTGAACAGATTGAAGAAGCAATTCTGACCCTGGAACGGTTAGCCCGTGGGCGTGGCCGGCGTAGAGGTCGTCCACCTGGCTGGTTGAAGGATGCCGCAAACGCCACCTCGCTTTTATCGGAAGAGGGCGTGGACGAATTCAATGGTAACGGTCATTCCAACGAGCCTAAACGCCGCGGCCGCCCGCCCGGCAGCAAAACCAAGCCCGCGGTTCTTGCCGAAGGCCTCACCTCTTGATTAATTTTTCGTGCCGACCGTTTCCGTCCGTCCAGCCAAGGGTCTGACGATGGGGCCGCCGCAGACGCCCACACCGGTCTTCAACAAAGCATTCAGCAAATTGAAAAACACTGCGTAGACCACTTGCTCCGATACTGGTTGCTTGCCCGGCATGCGAAAGCTGCCTGGCAATTCCTTGGCGATCTGTAAGCGTACTGCGTGGGGTAGGGTACGGCCCGATCGATCTCGTTGATTAGCCAGCCAAAGCGGCGTCTGCAGAACGCTGCCAGACGTGCCATCTACATAAAATTGGCAGCGTGAGAACCAACCGAGATTGCCCGGGTCGGCTGCATCGAAAAGCAGCAGCGGAGCCTGCCTGTCGTTCACCGAGAGCTCTAAAGACATCACCCGCCCGCGATCATCGATCTTATAATCGAAGCCAGCTTGGCGCGCGATCGTCCCGATAGACTCGGGGTCCAGCTCCAGCAATAAGTATTTGTTTTTTCCCGCTTCGAGAACTTGCATCCTGCTCTTTCATTCTAACTGGCGGAAGAGTGGGTGAGGCTATTTTGCACCCGCGCGGCCAATTTACAATAGGTATCGTGATCGCGCTGGCTGAATTGCACCAGCTTTACCTGCTTCACGGAACCTTCATGGCTGCTCAGCCAAGCGAGCACGGTTTGTAACGCAATGGTGGCCGCCGCTTCCAACGGATAACTATATATTCCCGTGCTAATCGATGGAAAGCTGATGGATCGGAGCTGGCGCTCGGCAGCCATGTTGAGGCAGGTCCGATAGCACGACGCCAATTCCTCAGGTTCGCCCTCTTTCCCGCCTCGATAGATCGGCCCAACAGCGTGAAAAACATAACGCGCCGGCAGTAAACCCGCGCTCGTTGCCACTGCGCCGCCGGCTGGGCACGGGCCGCGCGCCCTTATGCTCGAAAGCTCCCGCATGATAGCGGCGCCGCCTGCCTGGTGGATCGCGCCATCAACCCCGCCTCCGCCCGCCAGCTCCGAATTCGCCGCATTTACTATAGCGTCGACCGGGATCTTGGTGATGTCGCCTACCAGCAGTTGTAGTTCGCCCGCGCCAATGTTAACCCTCAACATTGCCAAAATCTGACCGTCTCAGCCTTTCCATCCACCCCTATCCGATATGTGGGGCGGACCTCCCGGTCTGCGGCTGACCTCCTGGTCAGCCTTTAGATGGACGCGGCAATGGCGTCCAAAAGAAACTCAGCCTGCTCCTCCGTCGCCAGCGGCCCCATCGTGCCAATGCGGAGTATTTTGCCCGCTAATTTGCCTAGACCTCCGCCGATTTCGATACCGTATTTTTGCATGAGACGGTCTCGCAATTCGGCTTCTTTCACATGCACGGGCGGGACAACCACGGTGAGATGCCAAATCCGCTCATCCGGCTCCTTCACCAATGGTTCAAAGCCCAATTTGCTGAGTTCGGAAGCGAGCTTTTGTCCTACCACCCGGTGCCGTTCCCAGCGCGTTCGCAAGCCCTCTTCTTCAATGACCGCCAAACCCTGATGCATCGCGTAATACAAAGGCGGCGATGGCGTGTGATGGTACACGTGAGGCTCTTCGAAATATTTCGCCAGCAGGCGCAGGTCGAGATACCAGGTGACGGGCTCATCCTGGCGTTTTTCCAACCAATCCCAAGCGTGTGGTGAGACGGAGAGGGGCGAAAGCCCCGCTGGACAACTCAGGCCCTTTTGCGCGCAACTATAAGCGATGTCGATACCTACCGCATCCAGTTCCACCGGCATCGCGCCCATCGACGTCACGCAGTCGGCAAGCACCAGTGCTCCCGCCTTGCGCGCAGGTCCCGCAATCGCGCGACCGGATTGATAAGCGCCCGTAGAGGTTTCAGCTTGTACAAACCCCACCACATCGGGCTTCTCGCGCTCGATAAATTCCGCCGCTTCCTCTTCGCTGAAGACTTCGCCCCATTCCTTCGAGCAAAGAACCACTTGGGCGCCCTGGCGCCGGCCCATGATCGCGATCCGATCGGCGAAGTGACCCGCCGTAAACACGGCGAACTTCGAGCCCTCCTTTACAAAGTTGCCAACCGCAGCTTCCATTGCTCCCGTCCCGCTACCGGGTATCAGCAACATTTTTGTGTTTCGCGTGCCCATCACTTCCCGCAAACCGGCCTGGATTTCGGCCATGACGGAAAGGAAGTACGGGTCGCGAATGCCAGTAAGCGGCTGGCTCATGGCCTCATAGGCGCGCGGATCGATCATCGATGGTCCGGGCCCAAAAATCAGCCGCTTGGGCGGCGCGATTCGTTTCATAGCGGTCGTCAGCATTAATTCCAAAGTAGCAGCATTTTTCTTCGGCATATATGAAACGTTTCGCGACCGATCGTCACTAAGGCTGCACGAAAGCAATTGTTGCCGGCATGCCGTCGCGCTGATTGGGGTGAGCAGTCTCGGAGCTGCTTACCCATCCCTACGGGGATGCCGTGCATGAAAGAACGCTTATCGCAAATCCCGTAGAATCGACGGCCCTCGGGCTGAGCCGAAGCATGGGCCTGCTGTCACTTTTAAAGTGACGGAGTAATCCATTCAAGTGGAGGGCATCATGAATCCTCTAGTTTGGGGCCATCGAGGCCGCAGAGGGCTTGGCAACCCGCCTGAGAATTCACTCGGAGCTTTTCGGGCGGCTCTTGACTGTGGCGCAGACGGTATCGAGCTGGATGTTCAACTTACCCGCGACGGAGTGCCGGTGGTATTCCATGACTCGGTGCTTCGGCGCATGACAGGCGAAGAGGCTGAGCTATCTGCGGCGCCCTTTGCTGAGCTTCGAAGACTCAGGTTGTTGAACTCGGAGGCGCATCGCAGTAAGGAACCCATTCCTACATTGAGAGAAGTGCTGAATCTCGTAGGCCGGCGCCGCAAGGACCGGCGCTTCGTCGTCAATATTGAATTGAAGGACCCGCGTTCCTCGCAAGCCGTCGCCCTCTTGTTGAGCGAGTACTTAGCGACGGGTTGGAAACTGGAAGATTTTCTGATTAGCTCATTCGACCTGAACTGTCTGCGGGAAATGAAAGAACTGGTCGCCGGCGTGCGGATCGGAACGCTTTTTGAATGTGCCCCGGAAGATCTAGCGCAACGAATGGCTGAATCGACCGATCTTACGCCAGCGACCATCAACATCCCTTTTGCCTCTCTCACTCCCGCTGCGCTGCGTCTCATCGAAGCGGCCGGCGCCAAGGCCGTAGTGTGGACTCCCAATGAGAGCAATCCGAACGACCTCTCCCAGTCGGAACGTGACCTTTTAGTAGCGCGCCTCCAAGAGCGTAGGTTTATCACGATTACCGACTTCCCCAAAGAACTCCTAAATCTACTGAAGCCGAGTCCGCTGAAGCCGAGCAGGACGCGTGCCACGGCAACTGGCGTTTTGGCGGCGTGTCTCTCTTACGGCGAGCACAATTTGCTTTTCCGGCCCAGCGAGTTAGGTCTTGAGAACCTCAAGTCGCCCTCCGATTATCCGGAGTTAAAGCCTTTTGGCTTTAGCGAATCGCAATTGGCCGCCCCAGACGGCGTGCAATTTACTGTGTGGGAGAGGAAAGGCTCTGCGGAGCAGCCTCATTTTCTCCTTTTTCACGGCAATCGGGCTCATTGGGGCGACACTGGGCCGGGTGGACCGCAGCGAGACCGTCGCGCTCGCCTCAAGTTCCTTGAGGAAGTGGCTTCCGGCGGTGCGGGAGTGACCGCTGTCACCTTGCGCGGTTTTGGTAAGAGTCGCGGAAAACCCTGCGAACAGGGCTTTGCCCTCGATATCGGCGCAGTCGCGGAGTGTGTGTCGGCCTCCGCCATCGATTCGAGGAAGCTGGTGATCGCCGGCGAGTCTTTGGGCACCTGGGCCGCTATGCAAGCGGCGGTTGTTATGACCCGGCACAACCATCCTCCTGTGCTTGTGTCTCTGCAGAATCCTTTTACCTGCATGGCGGAAGTGGGCGAAAGGTATGTATCTCAGTTCCCGGTCTTTCGTTCCTTGAGAATCGGGCTTTCCGCGTCCGCGCTGGACCGGCATGTTCTCAGGAATCATTTTTACACCGCAAAGCTCTTCCGCGAGTTGAGCACTTCGACTGTGGTTCATATTGCCACCTCCGGTATGGATGACTGGGTGCATCCGTCTCACAGCGCCAAACTGGCTGAAATCGCCCGCAACCTCGGTTTAGGAGTGATTCACGATGTTTACCAGGATTGCTTGCATCACAATATTCCACCCATTGAGTTTGCCCGGCGGCTGATGGAGTTGGGCGTTAAGCATTGTCGCGGAGTTCAGCCTTGGCGCGGCACCTCCGATTCCACAGGATTCCTCGGGGAATCCTCGCGAGACCCCGCACTGGGCGGTCAAGTGCAATATTTGTAGGCGAAGGAAGTAAGGGCGCGAAGTAGTTACAACTTCTGGATGACTGCCCCCAGCAGTCACAGTTTGTTGCAATTGTGTAAGATATAGAGCGCGTACTAAACTACGACCTATGATTGTGAGATTGAAAGTATCTATATGTCTTTTCTAACCAAGTCAATTGAAAAACGCATCCAGGAGCTTCGTGCGTCCATAGAAGCTCAATCCACGGAGTTGGCTGCTTATGAGCAGGTTCTCGCGCTGGAATCGGGTAAGCCCGTCGAGGGTGTCATCCCGAGCGCGGCCGCTTCTGCCCCGGCGCCTCCAGCGGCAACCCGTAAGCCCACCCCCGCCACCTCCTCCGAGAATCCCATCACTGTCGAGTTCACGGGGAGCCGCTCCGATTTCGTTGGGGAAGTATTGAAGCAGCGCGGCTCAGCCGGCGTCGCACCCGCTGAAATTTCGGCGGCGTTTGCCACCCGCAAGGTTCCCATCAGCAAGAATCTCGTCTACAACGTTTTGAGCTTGCTGTACAAGCAGAAAAGAGTTCGCAAGTCGGCGGGCCGCTACTATCTTGTGCCTGGCAAAGCGCCTGCGAAAGCCCCCGTTAAAGCGGCTGCGAAGGCTCCGGCCAAAGCGCCTGCGAAAACGCACACGCCCGCTCCGGCAACCAAGAAACGCCGCATCAGCGAAGAGGGTATGCGCCGCATCATCGCCGCTACCAAGAAGCGTTGGGCACTGCAAAGGGCGGCCAAAGGGAAAGGGCGCTGATCCCGCACTCACTCAGCCGGGCCAACCGCGAATTGCGACAAGCGCTTTCTAATCGATGCCGGAGTATCCGCTAACACGTCGCAAAAGTCTCCCTCGTAGCTTTGCGAAATTACGGCGGCTCGCTCGTGGAGTAAGTGGAGCGCTCGTCCTTCGCTCACCGGCAGCAGGAAACGCTGCCGTGTCACTGGATCGAGTGCCAGTTCACTGTCAATGAGCTCGAGTAGGTGGGGAATGCCCTCGCCCGACTTACCCGAGATCAAAGCCGCTTTTGTCTTGTTGATGCGTGCGGTTTCTCCCAGCAGACGGTGAGTGATAGCTTCCAGTTCCCCCGGCAGATTGCCGCTTCCCAGCGCATCGCATTTGTTTAACACCAGAATTTGCGGAGTTGCTTCCGCATGAATCTCGGCCAGCACCTTCATCACATGCGTTGTTTGCTCCGCCGCCCCCGGCGATGTTAAGTCCACAACATGCAGCAGTAACACCGCCGCCGTCACTTCTTCGAGCGTGGCACGAAATGCGTCTACTAGGGTCGTGGGCAGGTTGCGAATGAAACCTACTGTATCGCTCAACAGCACGCGGCGGTGGGATGGCAGGCGAACTTGCCGCACAATAGGATCAAGCGTGGCAAACATCTTTGGGTCCGTCAGCACGTCCGCGCCCGTCAATCGATTGAAGAGAGTCGATTTGCCGGCGTTTGTGTATCCCACCAAACTCACCGTGGAAAGCGGAACGGCCTGTCTTTGCGCCCGCTGCACGCCGCGCGTTGTACGTACCCGCGCCAGGTCCGTCTTGAGTTTTGCGATGCGGTTGCCAATGCGCCGGCGGTCCGTTTCCAACTGGGTTTCGCCCGGTCCGCGCGTGCCTATGCCGCCTCCCAGCCGGGACATTTGAGTGCCGCGCCCCGTCAAACGCGGCAGCAGATAGCTCAACTGGGCCAATTCCACCTGTAACTGGCCTTCACTCGTGCGTGCGCGGCGGGCGAATATATCCAGGATCAACTGTGTCCTGTCGATCACCTTCACCTGCAACAAACGGTCGAGATTGCGCAATTGTGTTGGAGTCAGTTCGCGATCGAAGATCACCGTGTCGATCTCATCGGCGTCCACCAGCGCCTTCAACTCCGTCACCTTCCCCGATCCCAGCAAGGTCGCTGCGTCCAGCGCTGGCCGCGCCTGTTTGACTCGCCCCTTGATCTCCGCGCCCGCGCTCTCGGCCAGTGCGGCAAGTTCTTGCAGAGATTCATCCATCTCTTCCGGCGTGTCGAGAACTCTCGTATCGGTGTTGGATTGTGCCGAATGGCGCCGTCCCGTAACGGCAACTCCAACAATTAGCGTTCGCTCAACTTCCACCGGCACTCAAGGTTGGCTTTCTTCAGTTCCGTCGCCGCTGGCTGAGGGCACCCCGGGGATACCGCCGCCGGCGCCGGCACTGTGCGCCGCCGCATGCGTAGGCTTCGAAATCACCACCGTCGATATCGCGTGCTTGAATATCAACTGTTCCTGGTTATTCGTTTCCAGGATAACGGAATACTTGTCAAAGCTCTTGATCCGGCCTGAGAGCTTCACTCCGCTCATCAGATAGATGGTAAGGAACGTCTTGTCTTTTCTTGTGTTGTTTAGGAACGCTTCCTGAATATTTTGAGCAGGTTTTTCCACTTAAGTATCCTTGTCGGCTGTCTACCGTACAGCATCCTTTTTCGGACGTCGCGGTCCGGTCCAGGCACCCTGGTTTTGGCCCACGCACGCCTCGAGGAGAGATTAGGGCGCGGGGCGGTTTCTTCTATCTTAACTGTTGAGGTGGCGGAAACCCTTTAGAGACGCTCTCCATCTGCCATCGCCCCCATTTTGCCGACTCGTAGGGCTGGCATTCTTGCCAGCGCGCCACCTTTCAGGTGGCGCTTGACTCAAGGGTTTAAACTGATCGTTTGTCCCGCTTGATCGTCCTCCGAAGGTGTCTGCGGATCGCCCTTTTTTCAATCCTTCTTGTTTCCCTTGCTTTGCTTTTGCTTCGTGTCTGGATTGGTCCTATAAAGGGCTTGATTTCCGCCAGATCGACACTGAACGTGAGCGCCGTCGCCTTCCTTTGTTTTTGCGGCTGTCTAATCAAACCCGGATTGAGCCAGGGACCTCGCCCTGTTTCGCTGAGCTTTAGAAGTCGCCCGCTCGCCATCGCGGGCGTGTTGCTTGCCACTGTTGGTGCCTTCATCCCGAGCCTCTGGTTTCCCTTTGTCTTTGACGATTACGTCCACTTGCTGTTTGTTTCCTCGGAATCATGGCGGATGCTTATCGAACGTGTCCTGATCCACCACCCCAGCGGGGGTGATATGTTCTTCCGCCCGCTCGGAGATTTGAGCTTTGAATTGATCTACCAATGGTCGGGCTTTGATTTTCGCCGCTGGCATCTCACGGGATTGGCCCTACATGCGTCGAACACCCTGCTGGTCCTGCTGTTGAGTAGACGGATTTGTGGCGGTTGGCTAGGCGCCGGCGCAGGCGCATTATTTTTTGGGTGGCAGGCGGCGCATGTGGAAGCGGTGAGTTGGGTCTCGGCTCTGTACGATTTGCTGGCCACGCTGTTCGTGCTCTTGGCCCTGCTCGAAGTGACGGGGAAAGGGAAGCGCTATCTCTCGCCCGCCGCTTTTGCGGCACTCGCCTGTCTCAGCAAAGAGTCCGCCTACTGCCTACCCCTGTTAGCGGCAGTGTCGGCCACTTTTGTACCGCGGGAGGCGCGGCGCACTTGTTACTGGAAGACACTCTGGGTTGCTATCGCATGTGCTTTGGTTTTCCTATACCGTTATTGGTATTTGCGAGGGATCGGTGGTTATCGCACCGCGTCGCAAGGTCCCCTGGCCGTTCACTTTCAGTGGTTGAGCGCGCTGCAGGCTGTCGGCTTGCGCTTGTGGGCCGTGCTGTTTATCCCTTTGAATTGGTCGGTTCCGTTAGACGGGGCGTTGCGCCTGGGGTTTGTTTTCTTGTTGGCGGGAGTGCTCGGTTTCGCCGCATGCGCGAGCCTCCGTCCGCGGCGTCTGGCGTCAGTCGCTGCCTTCACCGTCTGTGCCGCGCTGCCGGCCATATCGTTGCTGCTGATCGGCTCCGATCTGGCGGGCGCGCGCATTTTGTATTTGCCCTCCGTTGGCGCCGCTCTGTTGTGGGCTTCGATCGCCGAAAGCGTACCGCATCGTAAAATCGCTGTCGCGCTGTTTTCTCTGCTGGTGCTATTTCAACTCACCGCGCTTGAGCACAACGAGGCAGTCTGGGGCTCAGTGGCGCGTACCGCACAGCAAGCCTGTGTCGCTGCCGGCGCCATCCTGCGTCAAAACCCGCAAAGCACTCTCTTTGCTCTTGATTTGCCGCGTACCAGGAACGGCGTCTATTTTCTCCAGAACGCTTTTCCCGCCTGTGTGGCAATCAACGCGGATGTGGATGCCGGCCGCATTGCAGTAGGGAACGGCATTCCTTCTCCACGAAAGCCAAATCAAGAGGTAGTCGTTTGGAATGACGCTTTGGGCCGTTTGCTGCTTCAGCCGCCCCAGCCGCGACAATAGACTATCGTTAATCCAGCGCTTCCGGCTCAATTGCCGCAGATTCTCCGGCGGCTTTCTTCTCCCAATACTTACGAACCCACGCTTCCCAGCTTTTTCCAGCAGCGGAATCCCGCCCGCTAAAACTCAGCGCTGCCACATCGGAATAGGGAATACTCACGCGCGGGCCATTTGCCGGCAAGATGCGCACCAGCGAATCGCTCAACGTCCGTCCCAAGCGCCGATCGAACAAATAGCCTTCAACTTGGCTACCGTCTTTGCGGGTGATGGTGATGTCGCCGCGATAATCGAAGGCTTTTTCTAACGCCTCGCGCAATTCGTTTTCATCGCCCAGGTCGGGAATCCATCCCTGCAACTTCTCATGTTCAAAACCAGGGACGATTTCTAACTCATCCGGCGAAAGGGCGGGAGTCGGCGCGGCCTCGCTCATGCTTGCGTACTCTCAGCGTTCTTGATTTGCACCAGCGGATTATAGGAATGCACCGGCTTGGCGGGTTCGTTCAACAAGGCCAGCGCATCTTGATCGTCGTGGCGCTTCAGAAATCCAGCCACCATTTCGAACATGCCGCGGAACGACCCAAACGCATAATCGACGGCTGACGCTTCATAGCCGCTATGCACCATGCAATTAGCGCACTTCGGATTGCCCGATTCCGTTCCATAGTTGGCCCACTCAGTCTCCGCTATCAGCTCTGCAAACGTATCCGCATAGCCATCTTGCAGCAGGTAGCAGGGTTTCTGCCAGCCAAACACGTTGTAGGTCGGCATGCCCCAGGGCGTGCAGGCGAATTGCCGTTTTCCCATCAAAAACTCGTTATATAGTGATGAATTGTTGAAGCGCCAGCCCGGCTTGCGGTTCGATAAAATCGCCCGGAACAAGCGGCGCGAACGCGCCCGGCCCAGAAAATGCGATTGATCCGGTGCCTTGTCGTACGAATACCCGGGCGAAAGCATCATATCTTCCACGCCCAATTCCATCATCTCGTCGAAGAATCTTCGGACGCTGTTAGGATCGGCCCCGTCGAACAGCGTGGTGTTCGTCGTCACACGGAAGCCGCGCGCAATCGCCGCCCGAATCCCCTGAATCGCCAGATCGTAGCCGCCCTCGCGGCATACCGAAAAATCGTGATGTTCGCGCTCCCCATCCACATGAACCGAAAAGCTTAGGTATTTGCTGGGCTTGAATAGATCCAGCTTTTCTTCCAACAGCAGCGCGTTCGTGCACAAATAAATGTACTTCCTGCGCGCCACCAGGCCTTCCACAATTTCTTTGATCTGTGGGTGCATCAGCGGCTCGCCGCCCGGAATGGCTACCGTTGGCACGCCGCATTCTTCCACCGCATGAAAGCATTCTTCCGGCGAAAGCTGGCGCTTCAAAACGTGCGCCGGATATTGAATTTTGCCGCACCCGGCACACGCCAGATTGCAGCGGAACAGCGGCTCAAGCATCAGCACCAGCGGATAGCGCTTCCGCCCGGCGAGCTTTTGTTTCAGAACGTACGTCGCCACGGCGAACATTTGCGAAGCGGGAGCACTCATAAAAAGGACTAAAGTCCATGATACCAGCCTGTTTGCCCCTCGCATTTGAGGGCGGCGCCACGCGCCGCCGAAGCACCGTGGACAACTGGTCCGGCCCGGACTAGCATGGTTGCGTTAACGGAGCACCTTACCTCAAACTGATGCAGGAGGAATTCAATGCAGCGTCGTGGAAGTGTGATCGTTCTTTTAGGCCCCCCTGGCTCGGGCAAAGGGACGCAGGCGGATCGCCTTGCTTCCGCGCTCGCTATACCAACCATCTCAACGGGCGAAATGATGCGCCATGAATGCCGCTCCGGCTCCGCGCTAGGCGTACAAGTGCAAAGCCTTCTCGCTTCAGGGCAGTTGGTTGCCGATGAACTAATTGAGGAAGTGGTCTCGCGCCGTCTAGCTCAGCCCGATTGCGCGCGAGGGTTCATTCTGGATGGTTTCCCGCGGACGGCGGCGCAGGCTCGTTTCCTGGATCAATTGCTGGCAAAGCTGCGCTTCGATCCTCCCATTGTCTTCGACTTGACGATCGCCCCCGAAGAACTAATTGCCCGCCTGAGTTCGCGCCGCGAGTGTCCCTCCTGTAATCGCACATTCCACGTGACGACCAAAGACCCTACCACTTGTCCCCATGACGGTGCCACCCTGGTCTTCCGCGATGACGATCAACCGGCCACCATCCGCCACCGCCTTGCCATTTACTCAGAACATACCTGCGAAATGCTTCGCTATTATCAGAATCGCGGATATCACTCCATCAACGCTTCCCAGCCCGTGGATGACATCGCCAGCGACGTTTTGAGCGTCCTCCGTCCTGACCCAAATGGTACTAAGGACTTGAAACTTCCAGTACTGGCTTCTCAGCACCTTTGTGCTCCCAATACCGTAGCGCACTGAAGGCAAAGGGCGTAATCTTAAGACAGAACCGCCAAATCCTTTTCGGCGGTGCTTTCGTACCTTATTCCGGAGTCTTAAATTTTATGCCCGAACCCGTCAGAACAGAGCCCTCAACGGCCATCTCAGCACGCCCCATCTTCCGTTCGACTGTAAGTCGATCAGACCGCCAATTTAGCATCAAGCGCACCAAGTCAGAAGTGGGCTACGTCTACTGGATTCTTGAGGGTTTCGGCAAACACAAATGCTTTGTCTTATGCGACACCTGGGAAGAAGCCATGGAGCAGGCGAAAACCCGGCTCGAGTCGGAAAAAGAAGATAGCCAGGAATTCATTTTCGCCGACGGTCTTTAATTTTTCTCCAGCTACAACGAAACGCCCCCCTTTGATACTATTCCTTCGGGTATAAACCTGAAGTAACAGTATAAGGGGGAGTTCTTCGTGAGAACTTTAGCATTAATCGTCATCGTTACTCTAAGTGCGAGCCGCCTTTTCAGTCAGGCAAGTGCCACCAGCGCCACTTTGCAAGGGAAGGTCTTAGACCCGCAGGGCGCGGGAATAAGCGGCGCGACTCTCAAACTTTCCGATCCAGCCAAAGGCACCACAGCTAACACGCAAACCGGCAGCGGCGGTAGCTATGCTCTACCTCAGTTACCACCCGGTGATTACAACCTTTCCGTGGAAGCCGCCGGGTTTCAACGCGCCGAAGTCAATGGATTGCACCTGACCGTCGGCCAAGTCTTGCCTTATGACGTCACCTTGACCGTGGGCTCCGTCCAAAGCGTGATCGAAGTGACCGCCCAACCGCCCACAATTCAGGTAGAGCAGGCCCAGCAGGCCAACACCGTCAATGAACAGCTCATTGAAGGTTTACCGAACGTCTCGCGTAACTTTGCCGAGGCGTTGTTTACCTTGCCCGGCGTCGCCAGTTCCACCGCGCCTCGCACCCAGAACGCGGCCGCCTTCACCGGGTTTACCAGCAGCGGCTTTTCCATCGGCGGCAGCAACGGCCGCAACAATTTAGTGACCATTGACGGCGGTGAGAACGAATACGGCTCCGGCGATTTGCGCACGCCTAACATCAGTCTGGAATCGATTCAGGAGTTCCAGATGAACCGCAACGCCTTCGCCGCTGAGTTTGGCTTTACCGCCGGCACCGCGCTGAATATCGTCACTCGCAGCGGATCAAACAACTTTCACGGGAGTGCCTACGCATACTTCCTGAATGAGAGCACGGAAGCCCGTTATTATTTCGATACTTTCCCGGGCAAACCGTATGAGCAGCATTTGTTTCCCGGCGCCACCTTGGGAGGTCCGCTCGTCAAGAACAAACTCTTCTTTTTCACCTCCTATGAATACCGCCGCCTTAATACTCCGGAATTCCGCAATTATCTAAATACCGCCGAAGCGCAAGGCATTAGCGCCAACCCAGCGCAGGCGAGCTATGTAAATAGCTTGCTCGCGTCCGGCAATCCCTATCTCGCCGGTTTTGCCGCTCAGCTTCAGCCGCTGCTCTCCCCGCTCTATAACCCCAATGTCGTAACATTGCTGACGCAAAACACCGGAGTTTTCGACGACGTTTCCGAAAGTCACGATGGCATCGTTCGCCTCGACTATCAGCCGGAGAATAACGATTCCTTCATGGCTCGCTTTTCCGTCGAGCGCTTTTACTACACCACCATCGGCTCATCGAGCGTCACCGCGCCCAGCGACGCCGGCCACACGCAGCGAAACGACATCGCCATTCTGGCCAGTTGGAACCATGTGTTTTCACCCGCTGTCGTCAACACTGCCCGCGTGCAGGTAGTTCCCAGCAACACCTCAAATCAACTCCCCTTCAGCCCCAATTCGACTGAGCTCTCTCTTGGCAGCCTGGGAGTTTTCGACCGCAGCTATACCATCCCTTTCAACCTCGATCAAAAGCGTTTCCAGTTTGAAGACAGCATTTCCTGGGTGAAGGGGAAGCACTCCATCAAATTCGGCGCTTCTTACCGGCCGGTTTACTACGATGTCACCAACAATCTTTGGTTCGGCGGTGAATTTGATTTCTTTGATGGCGCAGTCGGGCTGATTTCCCTCGCGCCGACGGCTCTGCAGCCGCTGCTCGCCGGCTACAACTTGGCGATCGGTCTTCCTCCCACCGGCAATCCTGCCACCAACCTTAGCGCCTTGCAGTCCTTCTCGCTGGGCATTCCTGTCGCGTACCGCCAAGGGTTCAACAACCCGAACTGGAAGTCGTGGGCCAATTATCTTGGCGCCTACGTGCAAGATTCGTGGAAAGCGGCACCCGGCTTGACCATCGACTATGGCTTGCGCTATGACTACGATGCCGAGCCTGCGCCTGTTCCGCACAATTATTATTTTTCGCCCCGTCTGGGCATCGCCTGGAATCCGAACGGTGATCAAAAGACCGTCGTTCGCGCCGGCAGCGGCATCTTTGTTTCACCTGTATATTTTCAGGTTCCCTACCTTGTCAACCTGTTGGGCGATAGCGGCAAATACATCAACCAAGTGGCGGCGCAGTTGAGCCCCACCAATCTAACGGTCCCCACCCTTTGGGGCATTGGCCTCCAGGAAGGCAAACTGCCCTTCGGAGAGATCGGAGCTCCCGAACTGGGTCTCCTCGGTATCACTCCGGGGCCAAGCGCACCGGGCCGGGTCGTTTTCAATCTTGCGCCCAATTACAAAAACAACTACACAGTCCAAGCCAGCTTTAGTATTGCGCGCGAAATCGCCCCCAGTCTCTCTCTCGAAGTCGGTTATCTCATGTATCGCAGCGTCCACATCCAGCTCACCCAGGAAACCAATTACCGCGAAACCGGCGTCATCGACCCCATTTACGGCCCGCAATATACTCCCATCAATCCGGCCATCGCCCAATCCGACACCTATTCCTCGATTGGCGATTCCATCTACAACGGCTTGACCACCTCTCTCACTAAGCGTTATTCCAGGAACCTCCAGTTCCAGGCGAATTACACCTGGAGCAAGTCTATTGACGACGTGACGGATTTCAACTCGCAGTTCGCTTCGTTCTTTCCCACGCGTCTTTATTTAGAGCGCGGCATATCGGCCTTCAACATCAAAAACAACTTCGTAGCGAATGCCGTGTACACCACCTCCGGCCCGCGCTGGCTGTCCGGCTTCTTATTCTCGCCCTTTGTCACCGCGCGCAGCGGCATCCCGTTCAGCGTGACGGTTCCGGGCGCCACTAACGGCACAGAAGGCCACTCACTCTACGCCCGGCCCTGGTATATCGGACGCGACACCGGCGTCGGCCCCGCCTATTACAGCTTCGATATGCGCTTGTCGAAATCGTTCAGCCTGAAACCCGATTCGGCCGCCCGCATCGAAGTCAGCGTCGAAGGGACCAACCTGCTGAACCACACGAACTTCATCAGCGTCAACAACGTCTTCTCCGTCGGCGACCCGCGCCTCACCACACCGCCCTTCAATTTCGTCGGCAGCAAGAATATACCGGCCAGCGAACCTCTCGGCTTCACCGCCGCCAGCCCTCCCCGGCAAATCCAATTCGGCCTGAAGCTGGCATTCTAGGTCGTCGTTTGGCGTCCTCGCGATTCGCAATGGATCCAGACTCTCTGGGCTCGCCAGGTGGGGCTGACCTCCCGGTCAGCCAAAAGGCCGCGCCGGCTCTTACTTACCCACCACCAAAATATGAAAACTATCCGGCAAAATCGGCGGACGCACTCTCTTCCCTGGCTCCGCTTCCGGTGCAGGCCCATAGGCCGCCGCTAGCAAATACACTCGATGATTTTTCGCATCCACCGTCATCGTTCTGGCGCCTCGTTCTGTCGTCACCGTGTCCACGGTCTGATATTTACCATTCACGTCTTTCACAATACTCAGCGTTCCGTCGCCGCCGTTCGAACTGAACGCCAGGCCAAGCCCTGGGTCGAATCCCGCGCCATCCACTCCTGATCCAATGGCCGGCGTCGCCACTACCTTCAGCGTCGGAATGTCGATCACCGCCATCACCTTGTTACTGCACGCCGCAAAGAGCTTCTTGTTTTTGATGTCGATCGCCAGCCCGGAGGGTGATTCACAAGGCGCGAGGGACGCATGGCGCAGCACCGCGGGCGTAGCGGCATCCATCTCGATAATCTCGCTTGAATCTTCCAGGTTGGCGTAAATCTTCCCCGTCCCATCCACGGCGCACTCCTCCGGTTTTCCGCCCAACGGCAGGCTCTTAATCACTTCATTCGTTTTCGGATCAATCGCCGTCGAATCACTCGAACGGCCGTTAAAAGTAAAGATGCGCTTGGTCTTAGGTTCGAAGCAGACCGAGTCCGGGTTCTGCCCGGTTTGCGGCTCTCCTACCTTCGCCAGTGTCTTTAGATCGAAAATGGTGACACTGTTCGACTGACCATTCGTGATGAACCCTTTACCGAATTCCGGTGCCACGGCTATGCCATGCACTCCATGTAATTGCGTGATTTGACCAACCACCTTACCGGCTTTCGTGTCCACCACTTCCACCACCGTGCCGTGCGAAGCGTAGACGCGATTAGCGTTCGCATCCACGGCCACGTAGTCCCAACCGCCCGTGCCCCCAATCTTGATGGAAGAGAGCACCTTGAAGCCCTCCGCGGCTAGAGCCAAGGCGCACATCGCCAAGCTCATCGCTAAAATTCTTCTACTCATCTGAAATTTTTCCTTCCTATTCAATTTCGGCCCCCGAGATAAAAGCGTACGGCCGGTGTTACAACAAGAGACAAAATCATCGAGGCCAAAATGCCCCCGATCACGGCAATCGCCAAAGGTTGCAGCATTTGCGAGCCCGCGCCCACGGCGAAGGCCAACGGAAACATCCCAGCCATGGTGGCGAGCGCCGTCATCATGATCGGACGTAAGCGCCGTTCCCCGGCCCGGATCATGCTTTGTTCAGGCGCCAAGCCGGTCGCGCGAAATTTCTGATCGGCATCCAGCAACAGTATGCCGTTTTTCGCGACAATGCCCACTACCATAATCAACCCCATAAACGACGAGAGATTGAAAGTCGTGCCTGTCACAAGCAGCGCTAGGAAGACACCACAGGTAGACAGCAGAGCGGAAGACAACACCGCAATGGGCGCGCCGAACTCGCCAAACTCGAAAAGCAAAACCATGAAGACAAGCACAATCGCCAGCGCCAGCACGAACACCAGATCGCGGAATGACTTCTGCTGCTCCGCGAATTGACCCCCATATTCCACCCGGATGCTCGGCGGCAGATTCGATTCAGCCACCGCCTTCTGAATGGCGGCCATGCCGTCGCCTAAGTTGATGCCTTCAAAACGGGCTGTCACATCCACCGAACGCTGCAGGTTCTCGCGAATGATCTCCGTTTGCCCTGGAATCTCCATCACAGTGGCGAGCGAGCCAATGGTGGCCGTCTTGCCGGTCCCACTCACGATCACAGTCTTCTGCAGGCTGTCGAGAGTCTTGCGCGCGGACGGCGGAAATTGCACTCGAATCGTGTAGGAGCGGGCGTTCAGTATCACCGGGCTGCTCGCCGGTTCCCCCTGTAGCATGGCGCTCGCATCCAACTCCACCTCTTGCGGTGTGAAGCCCGCGCGCGCGGCAATCACCGGATCGATGTTGAACGTGAAGGCCGTTCCACTCGTCGTGCCTTCAATCCCATCTTCCACATCCACCACTCCTGGAATTTTCTTGATCGCGCTCGCCTCAACGGGTGCCCAGTGCCGCAGCAACTCCCCATCTTCGTTGAAGAGCTTAATCACAACCGGTTGTGGCGCGCTGGTGAGATCGCCGATCATGTCCTGTAGGAGTTGAGGATATTCCACGTCGAGCAACGGCTCGGCCTCTGTCACCTTCGCCCGCACATCCGCAATCACCTCTTCTCCGGAACGTGTCCGCTCGTTGGCCGAAGCAGCGCCAAACAACCTCGCCCACAAACCAGCCATCGGTTTCAACTTGACGCTGATATCGCCTTGATTCGCCTCTGTGACTGCCGCTAAGCCGAGTTGCAGCCCGGTGCGCCGCGCCGTGGTAGCCACCTCTGGTGTGTCGCGCAGGATTTTCTCTACCTGGCTAATCACCCGATTCGTTTCCTTCAGCGACGAGCCCGGCGGCATAGTGTAGTCGATAATAAACCCTCCCTCGTCCATCGCCGGCAGCAGATCCGAACCAGTGTGCCGGTAGCAGAAATAAGCCCCGCCAATCAACAGAACGGTGAACAGCGCCAGCACCAGGCGATGCTCCAACGTGAACAGCAGCGTGCGCTCATAGGCACGCATCAACCACAGCGGAACAGTATCGTGGTGTTCACTACCAGCCTTCTTGTTGCGGATCAGATAATAGCTCAGTGTCGGAGTCCACGTCAGCGCCAATCCCAGCGACGTAAGCAGCGCCACGCCCACCGTAATGGCAAGAGCGCGGAAGAAAACGCCGGTGACCCCGGTGATTGAAATGAGCGGTAGGAACACCACGATCGGTGTAATCGTTGAGCCCACCAGCGGAACGCGAATCTCCTCAATCGCGCCGCGAATCGCCTCCGCGCGCGACTGTCCGGCATCGCGATGCAGAACAATGTTTTCCACCACCACGATCGCATCGTCTATCACCAAGCCGACCGCCGCCGCCAGTCCTCCCAGCGTCATGAGGTTAAAGCTCTGGCCGAGCACCCGCATAGCAATAAAGGTGATCCCGATGGTTGCAGGTATGACCAATCCCGCCACCAGCGAAGTCCCCCAATCGCGCAGAAAGAGCACCATAATGAGAGACGCCAAAATCAAACCCACGAGGATGGCATCCCGCACGCTATCAATCGACTCAGTCACCAACTCCGATTGGTCGTAGAAAGTACGGATAACAACGCCCGGCGGGAGGTCCTTCTTGAGGCTCGCCATCTCATTATGAACCGCATTAGCGACGTCCACGGTGTTACTAGCCGGCTGGCGAAAGATATTGAGCAGAACAGCAGGCTTTCCGTTGGCGGTAACCACCGTGTATACAGGCATCACAGAATTGCCGACCGTGGCAACATCTTTGATAGCCAACGTCGAGCCGGCCGCAGTAGTTTTGATAACGATCTTCGCAATATCGCTCGGACTTCGCGCTTGACCGCTCATCAGTGTCAGCGCTAACTGATGGTTCGTTTCAATCAGCCCCGGCGAATCGATCATGTTACTGCGTCCAATGGCGTCCAGGATATTCGGAATGGTGACTGCGGTTTGCACCAGCTTGGCCGGGTCGGGCTGCACCAGAAATTCAGGGACTTGCCCACCTTGCACGACCACCGAAGAAACGCCGGCCGCCCGGTTCAGCCGCGGTTTGAGCGTATAATTGGCGATCTCCCAAAGAGCCGTTTGCGGGATTCGGTCCGACGTGAGACTGTAACCCATGATCGGGAAGGCCGCGAAAGTCAGTCGGTTGGCTGTGACTTTCGCGTTCGCTGGCAGCGTTGATTGTACCCGAGCGATGGCGGCGTTCACCAACTCCAACGTCCGGGACATATCGACGTTCCAATCGAAAAACAAATCGATTTCCGCGCTGCCGCGGCTGGTAATCGAATTAACGTGCTCCAATCCGGAAACGGTATTGAGCGCTTCTTCCAACGGCTGCGTAACCGTAACCAGCATCTGGTCGATCGGATAGACGCCCACGTCTGCGCCCACCACGATGCGCGGAAAATCCGTGCTCGGGAATACCGACACTGGAATAGATCCAGCCAGGTAAACGCCGACTGCCACCAACGTAAGAATCACGAAGATGATAGGCTTGCCGTGCCGCGCAGTCCAATGCGGAGTTTCCGGCTGAGCGCTCGGCGGCGCTATCGAAACGTCGCTCATTTCTGCTTCGCCTGATCTTTTTTCGCACCGTCTTTCTGACTCGGGCCGCTGGGCGCATTCTCCTCGTCCTCATCGTCGGATTCCTCCACGGCCGTCGTCACGATTTTCACCTTCGTGTTATCGTCAAGCCCCATGCCGCCTACCACCACTACCTCTTCACCCGGGTTGGCGCCGCTAAGAATCTGCACCTGGTCGCCCTCCCGTACTCCAAGAGTCACCGCTCGCTTGTGCGCGATCGAATCGGCGGAAATCGTGAGGACGGCCGTGCCACCTTCTTCGCCGGGGAGGATGGCGGCGGCCGGTACCACAGTGGCGGCCTTGTACACCTCCGTGGCGATGGCGGCATGCACCGGCATTCCAGGCCTGAGCCGCTCATCCGGGTTGGCAATTTGAATCCAGATTTCAACGGTCGTTGTATTGGGATCGGTGGCGGGGCTCACCACCGTGACCTTACCTGAAACCTCCTCTTTGCTATCAGGCTGCGTCAGCGTCGCAGTTTGACCCACCCGCACGGCCGCTGCTTCCGCTTGCGGAACGTTCACGCGCGCCACAATTCGCGAGATATCCACCACCGTGATCACCGGCGATCCCGCGCTGGACATTTCTCCCACATTGAGCGGCCGGTCGGCGACAATGCCGGCAATCGGGCTCACAATGCGCGAATAAGCCACCTGCGCCTCTTGCGAGTTATAATGCGCTCGCGCGCTCGTCACCTGTGCGGCAGCGCCGTTAAGTTGATCTTGTCTGCTGGATTCGAGCGTCTTCAGATGTTCTTCTGCGGAGCGGTATTGAACGTTTGCCTGCGCGTACGCCGCTTGCGCATCGTCTACCAGACGGCCCGCCAATGCCCCCTGCTTGAACAACTGCTGGCGCGATTCAAAAACTCTTTTCGCACTGTCGCGGACTTCACGCGCTGCTTCCAAATCCGTTTGCGCTTTCACAACAGAATCGGGCAGGGTGGAAACTTCTGTTGTCTTGAAGTTCGATTGCGCCTGCTCCACCGCGCCTTTACTCTCGGCTGCGGCGTAGATCAGATCACGGTTTTCCAGCACCGCCAGAAGTTGCCCTTGCTTAACGTGATCGCCGCGGTGTACGTAAAATTTCTGCACCGGCGCAGAGACTTTCGACGTGATGCTGGCTTGATCCAGCGGATACAGTGCTCCCTCGCCCTCCACAATGCGCCGGATGGTCGCTTGCGTCACCGCGGTTACCTGCACTGGCACCGGCGGCTTCTCCTTCTCTTCCGCCGGTTTACTACACGCGGCCAGCAGAGCCATCGCAATCACGGCAAGGTAATTTCTCGGCGGCATCGAATTAGAACGGCCCCGTCACTGTTTGCAGATTGACTACCGCGAGCCGGTAGCGCAGCATCCCGTCTTCATAGGCGTTACGGGCCTGAATCGCGCTCGCCTGCGCATCCACTAGCTCGACAATGGTAGCTTCGCCGGCCTGATAGCGGAGCGTGTTGAGGCGCAGACTTTCGGATGCCAGATCGACCGCGCGGCGCAAAAGGTCGATCTGATCATGGGCTAACTGCGCCTCGTCATAAAATCCGCGCAGATTTCTGACAAGCGTGCGCTGCGCCGCGCTCAAATCCACTTCGGCCTCTTCATGCCTCAGCTCGCTCTGCTTCAATTTGCTGCGCCGTACACCCCAATCCCAAACGGGTACGTTCAGACTGGCGGTTATAAAGTAGCCCAGATTCGGTAATGGCCCGTCCTGCTTGGCCGCCGCAACGGTGCTATGCAACGCGAACGCATTCGCCTCAATACCGTAAACGGCGTCGACAGTCAGCGTCGGCAGGAAGGCTTGCCGGGCGATCTTCACATCAAGGCGCGCCGCGCGCAGCGTTTCGATAGCGGCGCCCAGCGCAGGATTACCGCGCGCTGCCATGTTTTCCGCCTCTTCCAGCGCGGGCAGCGCCGGCGCAACGTCCAGATCGTCGATCACGGAGAAGTCTTCGTCGAAATCACGAAACAAGAGAACCGCCAGGTCGAGGCGCGCATTTTCCATGCCGAGTTTGGCTTCTTGCAGAGCCTGCTGCTGGCTATTCTCCAGAAGCTCGGAACGAACCACGTCGCTATGCGCCACCTCTCGACCACGTTCCAGTTCTTGACTGATGTTGAGTGATCGGTGAGCCTGCTCAAGAGCCGTCTGCGCCGTGGCGTACTTGCGCTGCGCCACAATCAGCGTGTAATAATCCTTCGTTACCGTAGCGGCCAGACCGCGTCGCGCCACTTCCAGCTTCGCCCGCGCCAATGCCTGCGCCGCGCTCGCGCGCTGTATCCCAACGCCGCTCAGCGTGCCGGGCGAGAGATCTTGATGAACCACAGCCCAGTCCCGATACACATGCACACCGTCATTCGTCACGAAGCGGCTCTCCGACAATTTGCCGTTCCCCTCCGTGCCAAGATATTCCGAGCGGCCCGAAAGCGAGGGGTACAAGGCCGCGCGCGCCTGCCGGCGATCCTCATTGGCCGCCATGGCGTCGCTAGTAGCAGCGAGCACCGCGGGATCGTTTTTCTCCGCCAGCGCCAGAGCGTCTTTCAGCGTCAGAGTCACTGGCCCTTGTTTCGACGCATGCGGCTGACTGAACAACGAGGAGCTGGCATTTTGCGCACTCACGGGCAAGATGCTAGCGATCAGGATAATCGCCAACGCCGTAGTTTGTGAAGCGGAAGCGAACATAGGATGCACGAAACACGAGCATATCAACGCTTTCTGAAGATTTCCTGAAGCGCAAAGCGCCGTTCCGGCCGCCGCCAAAACAGGGACATTGGGGCGGGGCCCTTAACGTTTCGGGGCCAGAACACCATAAGCATTAACTTAAGGCGCGAATTATTCCCGGGTTGACGTGATATCTCTTATTCACGCTCACCGTGCGACTAATCATCTAATAAAAGAATTAGAAGTTCCTTAATCAGCGAACGGATTTCGGCAGCATCCTTTGCTGCGATTTTAAACCCACGAACAGCACCTGAAAGAATGTGCGCCGTCTTCTCGGCGGAGACTTTTGTTTTAGCGCTCTGGAATTTGGCGTGTGATTTAAGAATGGGCAAAAGAATCTTCTCAAAGGATCGATAGCCTTGATTGACAGAATCTTGAGCGAATCCAAAAGTGCTTTCCAAGAGTTCCGCGGCTTCGCTGGAAGCTCGCATCATTTCAAAAGGTCGAACCGTCCATAGCTCAAAAGCGGCTCGAAGCTTTTCCTCGGGTGTCTTAAGCTGACCTATTTTACTTTCAATCTCAATCAGAGTCCCCTTGACAAAATGCTCGTATACGCTTTTATATATTTCCTCTTTACTTTCGAAGACCAAATAAAGCGCGGGCCTTGAAATACTAGCAGCCTCGGCGATGTCGTTCATTGTTACGCGCTTGTATCCATAACGAAGAAAAACATCGCGAGCGGCCGCGAGTACCTTGTCTCTTTTTGCAATATCCATCTCTTGACTATTGACAAACGCCGTCTATTTGTCAATACTAGACATATAGACGATTTTTGTCAATAGTCCAGCAGGAGGCGAGATTTGGCCAAAATAGTTCTCATCACGGGCGCGTCATCGGGCATCGGCGAGGAAACCGTCAAGCGCCTTATGACGGCGGGATACAAGGTTTATGCCGGGGCGCGGCGACTTGACCGGATGAAATCCTTAGCCGATGCGGGTGCGCGTTTATTGGCTTTGGATGTGACCGATGATGGCTCAATGACCGATGCTGTAAAAACTGTTATGCAAGAAACGGGACGTATCGATGTGCTGATTAACAACGCGGGCTACGGTTCCTATGGGGCGCTTGAAGATGTGCCGCCGGAAGAAGCCCGCCGACAATTTGACGTCAACATATTCGGCCTTGCCCGCCTCACCCAACTTGTACTGCCAGCGATGCGAGCGCAACGTTCCGGGCGGATAGTCAATATATCTTCCATCGGCGGAAAGTTCGGCGAACCCTTTGGCTGCTGGTATCACGCTACCAAATTCGCGGTGGAGGGGCTTAGCGATTCTTTGCGTATGGAACTGCATCCGTTCGGTATCGATGTCGTCGTTGTCCAGCCGGGAGCGACCCATTCCGAATGGGCCAACATAGCCCACGACAGTCTGATTAAGTATTCGGGTGACGGGCCCTATGGGAAGGCCGCCTCCGCGCATGCGAACATGATGGAGTTAGGCCATCAGGGGTCAATTCCTGCGCCGCCAAGTGTTGTCGCCAAGACCATCGTTCAAGCGGTTCAGTCGCGCAACCCCAAGACCCGCTATGCGACCGGCGGATTGGCGAGGACAATGTTGTTCATGCGCCGCGTTCTTTCCGACCGCGCCTTTGACGCGATGTTCCGGATGATTGAACGCCAAATGGCGAAATCCAAAGCGCGCTTTTGAGACTGTTGCATTTCCAATGATCACCATCCGCAAACTATTTGGCGCCCGTACTTGGACTGCTCTGATGCGCTTGTGGTCAGCTCTCCATTAAAGAAAAACCCTGCGTAGAAAAGAAGATCTTCATGAAAAAATCAGTCACTCTAAAGATTTTGACATTCGTAATCTTGGGGTTTTTCATTTTTGTGGCAATTCTTAAGTTCAAATATGGAACCGGCAAACAGTATCCTAATCTTGGAGCCAATTTACCAGCAGAGTCGTTCGTCCTGGAAAAATTGATTCAACTGGACTATCCGCCCGGAAATCTTGCGGTTGCGAATAATGGCGATGTTTATTTTAATTACCATCCGGTCGCTAAGACCGAACGTTTTTCGCCTGCAACCGTTTTCAAATGGTCCAACGGCGAAGTGGAGCCTTTTCCCTCGCTGGAGGCACAGAGAGACTTCCAAGGAACGTTTGGAATGACGCTCGATAAGCAAAATAGAATTTGGTTTATTGAACCAGCGAGTTTTGATTCCAAGCATACGCGCGTCTCCGCATTTGATTTGAATACCAAGAAGCGGGTGGAGTTTTTTGAATTCCCTGAAGGAGAAGCGAAGTTTACCGAAGACATCAGACTCACAGCCGATGGTAAATACGCCATTTTGCCAAATCCAGGGCTTTTTAGTTTCACAACTCCAAATGTTGTCGTCTATTCCGTCTTGAACCACACTTTTTACTCGATCAAATCAGATCATCCGTGCTTAAGGCCCGAAGACTGGATTATTCAAACGCCGTATGGGCCCGACCGACTGGTTTGGGGACTTCTTAATTTCGCCGTCGGGATCGACGGAATTGAGATAAGTGACAATCAAAAGTGGCTCTACATCGCTTCGATGACCAATTCTCGTCTTTGTCGCGCGCCCATGTCCATCGTCTTGAACCCGGCAACGACAACTGAAGCTTTCAATCAGAGCATTGAAGACATTGGGAAAAAGCCACAAAGTGATGGCATTGCGATCGACCGAGATGGGCGTGTCATCATAACCGACGTCGAACACGGATCAATCATGGCATTTAATCCAACCACGAATCAGTTATCAAAGCTCGGAGGGTCAAAAGATATTGTTTGGCCGGACGGAGTCGTCGTTGGACGCGACGGTGATGTCTACTTTACAGATAGCTCAATCCCTTCTTACATAGATCAGCTAGTGAGGCCCCCGAAAAAATTAAAGCTTCTGGAACACCGACCTTACTTTATCTATCGCTTAAAGAAGACCACCCTTCATGAAAACTAATAACTTAGCTGGCGAATTCTGCGCCGGAAAGTAGTTAGGCTACGTCTTCCAGGGCGTCTTCCCGTCGACGGAGTAAGCATGGCGCTTGAAACACGCGATCGACGATGGGCGAGCCGTTCGAGATGAATCGGAACCCGCGACCATCACGGAACTTTAAGAAACTTTAATGCCCTATCTCGTCAATAACTTACCGCCGTTCCATCCTTCTCTCCGTTCGCCCCGCTTCTACCTTTAAGGTCGGAAAGGCCTTTTTGCGCAACCCGCCCGAAGGTTCAATGTAAAGCAAAGGAGCAACTCAGTCATGCAGACCAATCTCGCGGCCAATCTCCGCCGAAAGACCCCCTACCCAACTCCCGCCAAAGCGCAAAGGGGTCGGCCGTGCGCCGCCAAACAGCGAGGAACTCCCGCGGCCATTCGGGCGGAGCGCTTGGCACCGCGCCCGTCTCGCGCGTGCTCCCTGGAAGAGCCAATTTCGTATCGTCTCTCACCCGTATATTAATAGGCGAAAAAAATTCCCTCAAATCGCCCTCTTCGCCCGCCCAAAAGCCACACCCCGCTCATCCCCCTGTAACCGCCGCTTTGTACCATAACGAGATGCCCGACCACCGCGCCGACCTCGCCATTGTAGGCGCTGGAATTATGGGTTTGGCGCACGCCTATTCCGCCGCCAAACGCGGCAAGCAGGTCGTTGTCTTTGAACGCTCGCCGCGCGCTTTCGGCGCATCCATCCGCAATTTCGGTATGATCTGGCCCATCGGGCAGCCCCAGGGCGTCATGCACCAGCTTGCTTTGCGTAGCCGCGCCATTTGGCTCGAAATCCTCGAACACGCCCGCCTGCCTTATCGTGCCGACGGTTCTCTGCACGTTGTCTATCGGGACGATGAGACCGCCGTTGCCCGCGAATTTGCCGAGTGCGCCCCGGCCTTGGGCTATGACTGCGCCTGGCTGAACGCCGCCCAAGTGCTGGAGCAGTCCACTGCAGTCAATCGCGAAGGGTTGCAAGGCGCACTGTGGAGCCCGCTCGAACTCACCATCGATCCACCCTTGACCCTCGCCACTTTGCCCAACTTTCTTCACGAGCAATTTGGCGTGACATTCCGCTTCGCCTGCCCCGTTCGCTCCATCCAGTTGCCCTTCATCGAAGCGGGCGCGGAGCGCTGGTCTGTTCATCGTGCCATCGTTTGCACCGGCGACGACTTCGAAACACTCTATCCCGAGGTCTTCAAAACCTCCGGCTTAACGCGCGTCAAACTGCAAATGCTCCGCACTGTCTCTCAACCTGGCGGTTGGCGCTTGGGACCCGCCTTGGCGGCAGGCTTGACCTTGCGTTTCTATCCAGCGTTTCAACTGTGCTCCAGCCTCGCCGCCCTCAAACAGCGCATTGCACAAGAAACGCCGGAGTATGACCGCTGGGGCATTCACGGCCTCGTCTCACAAACCTCCACCGGCGAACTCACCCTCGGCGACTCTCATGAGTACGGCTTGGAGATTGACATCTTCAACAAAGAGGAGGTGGATTGTTTAATCCTTCGCTACATTGCGAGCTTCCTCCGCGTGCCGGATATGACCATCCAACAACGCTGGCACGGAATTTACGCTAAGCATCCACAAGAGCCGTATCTATCCCTCGCTCCTGAGTCGGGCGTGCACATCGTTACATCGCCTGGCGGTTCGGGCATGACACTGTCATTCAGCATTGCTGAGGAGACTCTGGTAGGTATGGCATGGTGAAACAAGTCGAAGCAATCATCTTCGATTGGGCCGGCACAACTGTCGATCACGGCTCACTCGCGCCCGTCAAAGCGGTAACTGAAGTGTTCGCCCGTCATGGCATCCAACTCTCCGCTGCCGACGCCCGCCGCGACATGGGCATCTACAAGAAAGATCACATCCGCAATATCCTCCACATGCCCGCCATTGCGGCCGCTTGGCTCGCGAACAAAGGCGCACCTCCCAACGAGGCCGACGTCGAAACACTCTTTGCCCAATTCATCCCTCTTCAATTTGAAGTGCTGGAGGCATACTCGACAGTCATTTCGGGTGTTCCACAGACAGTGGACCGCCTGCGCGCCCAAGGCCTGAAAATCGGCAGCACCACTGGTTACACTCGCCCCATGCTCGATATCTTGTTGTCGTCGGCCCACAACAGTGGTTATTCGCCCGATTACTCACTCTGTCCCGACGACGTCGGCGCTGGTCGGCCCCATCCCTGGATGTGTCTGCGCATTGCTCTCGAATTCAGATTAAGCTCAGTCGCTTGTGCCGTCAAAGTGGGCGATACCGCGAGTGATATCGAGGAGGCTCACAACGCTGGTATGTGGGCGGTCGGAGTCATAAAAACCGGCAACGAAGTCGGAGTCAGTGCAGCTGAGTTATCGACCCTCCCGCCAGCGGAACGCGCGAAAAAATTTGACCAAGCCCGCCAACGCCTTCACGCCGCCGACTATCTCATCGACGATATAACGGCAATAGAGCCTGTACTCGAAAAAATTAACGCCCGCCTACAGAGCCGCGACCGCCAGGGAGCGTTATGATCGCCACCGCCCCACCTCCCCAACTAATCCGCTGGCAGTCCCTAACCCTCGCCCTCTTAGTCATTGGTTATTCAGGCTACTATCTGTGCCGCTCCAATCTCTCCGTCACCATGCCTTTGATCGCCGCCGAGATGACCGCACGCGGCATAACCGCCAACGCCGCCCGCATCGCTTTGGGTTCCATTGCCTCTTTCGGCGTATTCGCCTATGCCATCGGCAAATTCCCCAGCGGCTGGCTGGCCGACCTCCTGGGCGGTCGCCGCAACTTCCTCTTCGGCATGGCCGGCGCCATCGCTTTTACACTTTTTTTCGCCGCGTCCGGAACCATTCCATTCTTCACCCTGGCTTGGATGGGAAACCGCTTGGTGCAATCGCTCGGTTGGGCCGGCGCGGTGAAGATTACCGCTAAATGGTTCTCCTTCCGCCGCTATGGCAGCGTCATGGCCATCATGTCGCTCAGCTTTCTGTTTGGCGATGCCATCGCCCGTCAATTTATGGGCTGGCTCATCGCCATCGGCTTTGGTTGGCGAGGCGTCTTCGCCGTCTGCGCTGCAGTGCTCACCCTTCTTCTCGGTTCCTGCTTGTTGCTGCTGCGTGAATCTCCCTCTGCCATCGGTCAGCCCGAGCCTGCCGCCAATCCTGCCAATCTGTTTGCGGACAAAAGTGTGCGTCTGCCCAGCGTGCGCAGTCTCCTCGCAACCCTCGCATCCAGCAGCGCCTTCCGTTTAGCTTGCGTCCTCTCTCTAGGTCTCACCATTGTCAAAGAGACCTTCAGTCTTTGGACTCCTACCTATTTCGTTCAGGCAACCGGCATGACGCCCGCTACCGCCGCCGGCAATAGCGCCGTGTTCCCCCTGCTCGGAGGCGTATCGGTCCTTCTCTGTGGGTGGCTCAGTGACCGTCTCGGTCGTAAAGGTAGAGCTGCCGTCATCCTCAGTGGTCTCATGCTCGCTGGCTTCACTCTCCTTGCCCTAGCGTCGGGAACCCTTCATGGTTCGCGCCTCTGGACCGTTCTCCTCGTCAGTCTCGTCGCCTTTCTCATCATTGGTCCCTATTCCTATCTCGCCGGCGCGATCTCTCTCGATTTCGGCGGCAAACAAGCCAGCGGCACAACCTCCGGTCTGATTGATGGCATTGGTTATCTGGGAGGTATCGTCTCAGGCGATAGCATGGCGCGTATCTCAGTGAATTACGGCTGGAGCGGCGCGCTCCTCGTCTTGGCCGTCATCGCATTTTTTTCGAGCGTGGCGGCGCTTGCGTTCCTCGCACAACAGAAAGCTATTGAGCCGTCTCCGTGAACGTCGCAATTGGATGTCCCAACCCATACGGCCCTTCGGCGGTAATGTTCACCGTACCGGCAGTCGCAGGCAGCGTCAGCGTAACGGACGCCACACCGGAACTGTTCGTAACCGCGATCACCTGTGTACCGCTAGTCGTTCCGTTCGATAGCGAACCCGCGTTAGTCGAGAACAGAATGCTGGCCCCCGCGTCGGAACCTCCCGATGATCCAGCCGCTAAGGTCACCGTCAACGGATTCGCCAGCGCGCTGCCGGCCATTCCCGATTGGCCACTGCCGCTAGTGGTAAATGTTGCGGCCGGATTGCCAACCACAATCCAACCGCCCTGATTCGTTTTAGCCGAGCTATCGGTACCGGGAACAGAGTAGTGATAGAAGCCAGGGGTGCTCCCCGCCGTCACTGTAATGGATCCGTTTTGGCTTGCACTCAGTGAAGCTCCAGTCACCACAACCGAAATGCCGCTATCCGCTGTCGGAGTTCCCAGCGTCACTGGTCCAGAGCCCGAAGTGATCTTCGGCGATAACGTTACTGCCCCATTCGCCGGCAGCATGATGGTGTCCGGGTTGAGGTCCCACTGCGCCGCCGGCAGGTTCGTTGTCGTTCCTGTGATCACAAGCAAGGTAAGGGTGTAAGGAGCGAAGCTCAGGTTGGTGGTCCACGCCTGCGCGGGTGATGCCACAATGCTCGTCGGCGTAGCTTGTGACAGCGTATAGGTCGTCACTAGGCTCGGAGTGAATCCGTTGAAAGCGAACTGCGTCTGTGCCGTGCTCTGTGGATCCTTATTCAGAAATAGCAGCGTCATCGTCGTGCCCGCTGCGTTCACCGCCGCATAGCTGCTGATCAGATTCGGATTGCCGTTGTTCGTCGCGGATACCGATATAGGTGCGAAGCCGTGATGCGCCCCATCGTAATTGGTAAACAGTTTCAGCGCCTGGTAATTCGGATTCGTCGGACTAGGCGCTGTCCAGCGCGATGCCAGATAAACGCGTTCGCGCCCCAGGATTCCATACGCATCAGCATCTCCGAGCGCCGTTGAAAAGTCGGCTGGTCCGACAATCTCCGCACTCCATTCGGTGACGGATAGCGGGAGCCCAGGATAGATCATGTTAACGATCGCCCGTAGACGCGGTATGCGGAACGGAATCGTTTTGTTCGGCTGAATCGTGGTCGTCCACGGCTGATTTATATCGCCAGACTCACTCACGTAGGTCGGGTCCCAGTAGTCCCGATAGATACGCGCCGCCAGCGCCTGTTGTTGTGCCAGTGTCGATTCGCCCGGTGCATCCGGGTAGGCGTGAATGTCGAAAACATCCACCGATTGCGTTCCGGCTATCTTGTCCTGCCAGTAAACTTCATTGAGCCACCAAGGCAGATAGTCTATGCCGGCATGAACCCCTTTATCGTTGTTGTTCGCGCCGTTCCAATAGAACCACCAGCAGCAGGTGATCGGCCCTAATCGTATGGCTTGCGGATCCCAACCCTTTAACGCCCGCGCCTCAGCCAAATAGGTGTCGCGCATTTCCTCATAGGCGGAGGGGTTTGGGTGAATATCGCGATGAGTGCTCCCCCAGATCTCAATCTCGTTGTCCATATTGTAAAAGTGCGGAGCACTGCCGAAAGCCGTGGCCAGCGCCGCCGCCCAATCGCTGCGATACACACAGGCGTCTCCCGACGGGCAAGTGTCACTGTGATTGTCGAGTAACGGGACATAGGCGTCATTCGGATTCGCTGTGAGGTAAGTGGGTTGGCTGGCGCAGCTAGCGGAATAAACAATCCCGTTCCCCGCATCGGAGTTCCAGTAGTCAGTGGAGCATTGCGCGCCGTACTTGGCTACCGAAAAGCTCCAATGATAGTTCGCAGAGGGAGGTGGCGTTTCCGCGCTCTTTGCCACCCACGGCAACATCACCATCGTCATCAGTGGGTTGCCGCCCGCCGCGATTACGTCTTTGACGAACTGGACAGAATCGCTATCCGCGCTGGAGTTGTTGAATCCGGAAGCGGCATAGTCCTCAAAATAGTAATCGGCCGCCGCATTGTATGTCTGCGCTTGCCAGTTGTAAGTCGATGTCGCGTCACCACCCCAGCGCACCACCGACAATCCACTATCCGTAATCGTGGCGGCATTATTCGGATACGCTCCGCCATAGACATAAGGACTGATCGGATGCCGGTTCGTCAGTACGTCAACCGTCACCTGCACTGCTGTTGAGGTTGCGCTGGGCGTAGCCGCCGCCTGCGTCGAATTGCCGCTCTCCCCACCGCCATTCACCGCGGAGACCACATAGTAATAAGGCGTCCCGTTGGTAACTGTGGTATCGGTGTAGGCGGCGCTCGCCGGCGCGGCAATCTGCGTGTAGCCGCTGCCGTTCGTGGTTGAGCGTTTCACGTGATAGCTGCTCGCTCCGCTGCTGGGGCTCCAGGATAGACTCACCTGCGCATTGCCGCCTACCGCGGTCAGCCCGGTCGGTATCGAAGGTACAGGAACCGCCGTGACGGTAACTTGCGTTGTACTCGCGGCTGATCCGCCGCTACCGCTACAAGTGAGCGTATAACTTGTCGTGTTGGCCGGCGACACACTCAAGTTGCCGCTGATTCCCTCAGCTCCGGTCCAGCCGCCGCTGGCCGTGCAGGCCGTGGCATTGGTGCTTGACCAGCTAAGCGTGGCGCTGCCGGCCGTTGTGATCGTCGCTGGGTTGGCCGTCAATGTGACCGTAGGCTTGGCTGGCGCTGGATCAAAAAAGATAGCATTGGCAATCGCGTTGTTTCCTGAATTGTCCACCACCTGCATCTGCACGTTACCGCTGATGGTCCACGTCTCGTATATGCCGCCGCTAAAAGCCGAAACGCTTTGCTTGTAGAGTAAGACCCTACTGACCGCGTCTACAATCGAAATCGTTTCGACACGTGAGCCATGATCCCAATCGCACAAATACAACGAAAGCTTGTGCGCGTTGCCGTCGGTGATTTTCAAATCAATGTCAAAACTCTTCGCATAATATGTCGACGCGATGCGCGAAGTCGAACCGCTGGCTGTCTGGAGAGCCCGCGGATCGCTGCTGGAAGCGGCCCAGGTATACGTGGCAGCGTCTGCCAAATCGACCTCCACATAGCCCGGCGCATTACTCAGGTCATTCGGAATCAACAAACCGTCCGCCCCGTAGTGCCCCGTCCAATTGCCCAACGTGGTTGTGTCCGCCCCCGTGTAACTCACCGTCCCTGTGGTGGCGGGCGCGGCTGCGTCAAAGAAAACCGCATTCACAATGGCGTTTGATCCGCTCGTGTAAGTCACTTGGATCTGTACGTTCCCGCTAATGTTCCACTTTTCGTAAATGCCGCCGGTAAAGGCCGAGAAGGCTTGCGTGGAAAGCACCGCTTTACTGACGGCATCCACGATTGAGATCGTTTCGACACGCGAACCATGATCCCAATCGCACAAATACAATGAGATTTGGTGAGTGTTACCGTCCGTCAGGTTCAGGTTGATGGTGAAACCCCGTGAGTAATACGTCGACGCAATGCGCCCGGACGAAAACGCTGCTGTTTGGAGCGCGCGCGGATCGCTGCTCGAAGCCGCCCATGTGTAAAGTGAATCGCCCGTGAAGCTCACGCTCGCATAGGCTGGCGCATTACTCACATCGTTGGGGATCAACTGACCATCAAAGCCATAGTTATCGGTCCAGTTGCCTTGTGTGGCGGCATCTGCGCCAATGTATGTCGCCGTCGCACTGCCGGCAGCGGCAATTCCCGGAAGGGTAAGACTCAAGACCAGAACCAAAAGAGCAATCGGAAGCCGGGCGTTGTAACAAGAGTTAAACATAAAGCGCGTGGTACGGCAAGCTGGACAGATCACAACCTAATCCTAACCAATTTCATTTGTTTTGTCTCCCTTTCAGAGCCGCGACCGCAAGGGAGCGTTGAGCGCTCTCCCAAGCCAACATTGAACTAGTTCAGTCCCAATCTGAGACGGAAAAATCCTCAAGAAAAAGTGAGTGACGACAACCTACCAGTGAAGTATGCGATTTCTCATGATTCTCATTGCCAGCGTATCGGCCGGGGCGGCTACGCTCGGTCAACAGACCCTTAGCCTTCAGGCAGCTCCCACTCCACTGTCATGTGCCGGACAGAGGTATGTCAACAAACTCACCATACGCGTGCTCCCCGGCTTCGAAGGGAAGGTATTTGTCGGCACTCAAGCCATGAATCCCAACACCTACGCAAACTTCCTCGCCATTCTCTTTCCGAACCTGGGCGCACATTCGGAAGAATACGTTGTCGCAGATCCCAGCGGCGATGACGGCATTGACCTATGCTCGATCTTCGTTGCCGGAGAAATCCCCGGGGAAAGTGCAATCGCGGAGTATATCAGCAACACGGCTGGCACAGTCGCACCCAATTACTTGCTGGTTCCGGTCTTTCTGCAAGTGCAACAGGCGGGCGTCACACTCTCGTTGGACAACTATACGATCATCCGAGCGCAAGTTATTCCGGGCTTTCCAGCGCAATTCTTCCTTGGCGCCGACCCTTTCGGACAAATTGCGCTCGATCCCAATGTGGGAGACATCACCCAGCATAGTGCTTGGTCGGAAAAATGGGAGCGGATCGATCCACTGGGTTCAAACGGTCTAACTGCCGACATTTTTGTCGGCCCCTACGCCAATGTCGGAGAGGCCATCTTGCTGTCTGGCTGGCAAAAGCAGACCAGCGGCCTCATATTCGCCGTCCCGGCCGTTCCGTGGCAGGTGGTAACGAACTATATCGATATCGGAAATCTTTCCGCCGCGTTTCCGGCCGGCCCTCTCTTCGGTCTGCATGTGCGAAGGATTCCATACCCCACGTACGACGGCAAGGATGAGTTAGACGATAGTCAAGGAAATCCACTGGACGTTCTCTTCCCCAATTCAACATCCTCCGGGTGGAGTGAGGAGATCAGTTTTGGCAGCGGCAACGTGGGCGCGGGCCCGACGGTTCTAAGCGACTCCGGCAATTGGGATCGCATAGCTTATGATTTTCTTGCCCCGCAATCCGCAACAACCTCACTTCCCGCTGTCATGAGTGCACCGGCTGCACCAGCAGGCGGTTATGTCGGCGGCGTTGGCAACGTCCCCATTGGGCGCGGTTATGTCAAACGATTGCGAGTGCAGGTTGTGCCCGGCGGTGTGGGTAAGATCTATATCGGTTCGGCAAATATGGACACCTCAGCGTTTACAGGCGTCTACGCGATTCTTTATCCGAACTCAGTCGGCCGCTGGAGCGAAACTCTGGAAATCGACGACCCTGAAGGCGATGGCGTTTCGAGTAACGATTTGTACATTCAATCGGAGGTACTGGGAGAACAGGCGATTATCACGACGCTGGCAACCGGTGTCGTTCCGCCCGATGGTGTCTTGACCGTGAAAGCCTCCGGGCCGCTGACTGGCTCATTCAGTTCCTATGCTGTTCCTTTTGCAACGTCTTCTACGCCGGTTTCCATCTTGCGCGCGCAAGCAATTCCAGGCGGCGATGGAAAGCTATGGATCGGGACCAGCGGCATGACTGCGGCACAGCCCGACCCCAGCTTCGCCAACGTGCTAAAAATTCTTTGGCCATCGCAGGGTAACTACGACGTTGGCGAGGGATTCTCTGAGCGCTTCACCCAGGAATGTGCCGCCGGCCCCGCCAACGCTCCCAATTGTCTAGACCTGCAGAACTACGTCTTCTGGCCGTACGTTCCGTCCGAGCAACTCTTGCTCTTTGCTCTGGGACGTTGATAAAGGCGGCTAGAATGACGTATTGACACTGAATTTGAAAAGCCATTCGGCACGCGGCTATGCTCTGTTCGTAATTCTTCTGGGGCTTCCGGCGCTTCTATCATCGCAGCAGGTTTCCGGAAGCATAAGCGGGAACATCGTCGATAAGACGGGCGCGGCGATCCGCGGCGCTCGTGTGACACTCTCACCCGATGATCACTCACCAACGCAAGAGACGCGATCCGGCGATGACGGACAATTCTCCATTACCGGCCTCGCCCCCGGCCCGTTCCATATCACGGCGGCGGCGCAGGGCTTCGCTACTCAATCGTCTTCCGGAATCATACGACCTGGGGAAGTGCTCAACCTTCCCCAAATCGTTTTGCAAGTGGCTACTGTTACCACCGACGTAGAGGTCACCCTGTCGCCCGCCGAGATTACCCAGGAACAGATTAAGACCGAAGAAAAGCAGCGCTTGCTCGGCGTGATCCCCAATTATTTCGTCAGCTACTCGCCGCAGGCCGGCCCTCTGACTCCAAAGCAGAAGTTCGGGCTGGCGTTGAAATCGACGATTGATCCTTTCAACTTCGGGATCACCGCCGTCATTGCAGGCGTCGAGCAAGCGCGGAATGACTATTCCGGCTACGGTCAAGGCGCTCAAGGCTACGCCAAACGGTACGGCGCTTCCTATGCGGATTTCTTCACGGGTACCTTAATCGGTGGCGCCATCCTTCCGACAATCTTCAAACAGGACCCACGCTATTTCTATAAAGGAAAGGGCACGAAGAGCGCGCGTTTTTTATATGCCATCGCCAATTCCGTGATTCGCAAGTCGGACAGTGGACGCTGGCAGCCCGATTACTCCGGCATTCTTGGATCGCTGGCCTCAGGCGGCATCTCGAACCTCTACTATCCCGCCAAGAACCGGAACGGAGTGAGTTTAACCTTTGAAAATGCCGCCATAGGCATCGGATTTGGAGCTCTTGGAAACGTATTTCAAGAGTTTTTCTTGCGACAGTTGACGCCCAGCGCCCGCCAAAAACAACCCGGCACGCCCTAAGAATTGTGCGCTAAGACTGGCGAGATGCGCGTTTTGACCCAATTGCCAATAAAAAACGTTTAGTTTCCCTGAATAACTGGCTCTGCAACCCGCTGGGTGTGGCCGTCTCCGTGCTCTTGCCATAGGGGAGGTGTTAAATGCCACTCATCAATGGTTGGCTCCAATATCTGAATCGGATGCAGATCGATTATTCGCATTCCATTCACCCTGCGGCGCAGACCGCTCTCGAAACCGCAGAGGCGGAAAAGATGCCGGCGCATGAATTTGCCAAGAGCGTGGTTTATCGGAGTGACGCGGGCTTCGGAATTGCGGTGGTGGCCGCCGATCAGTTTGTGGATCTGGTTAAACTCGCTCGCTTGCTTGGATTGTCGTATCTTCGGCTGGCGAATGAAGCAGAACTGGCGGAGTTATTCCCCGATTGTGAACTCGGGGCGATGCCGCCGTTCGGCGATCGTTGCGATTTGCCGGTAACGGTGGATGTTGCTCTCGCGGGCGATTACATTGCCTTCACGCTCGGAACGCACCGGGATGTTGTCCGCATGAGTTTTGCCGACTTTCAACGCTTGGCTCGGCCCACGTTAGCTTCCATTGGCGTCGGGAACGAAGTTCTGATTTAGGAGGTGACTCCCATGACGATCTTGCTTCTTAGCTCAGAACCTGTGGTTCGCGCCGTGCTGCAACAGGTACTGGAAGACGCGGGCTATGTCGTGGAAACCGCCGGCGATTTGGCGGCCGCAGTCGAAGTCCTCGACTATTGCCCGATTGATCTGTTGATCACTCATCCCTACATTGCGAACGTGCCGGGGCATGAGGCGGCCAAATATTTGCGGACAAAACACCCGGGGCTGCGCGTGTTGGTTGTGGCCGGCCTGCTGGACGATGACCGGCTGCAATACCGGGCGGATCTGGAAAGGTTCGAGATTTTCCCTCGGCCGTTCACCGCCGCCGAACTTCTGAAAGAAATCGCCGGCATCCTTCACCCACGGGCAGCGCGCGTGCGACGGTCGGCTTGAAAGCCGCGCCTTTTCCGGAGTCGCGCGCGGCGCGCCACAATGGTTGCTTGTACCAATGACAACCGAAGAGCAACTCCGCGAAAGACTGCGCAAGATCACCGCCTTGTTCGAGGGTGCCGCTACCAGCGGTGAACGCCAAGCCGCTGCGGCTGCCATTGATCGAATTCGCCAAGCCCTCCGGAAGGCGGTTAAAACCGATCCCCTCCCCGAGACGAAATTTTCCATGGCCGATCAATGGCAGCGCCGCCTCTTTTCCGCGTTATGCCGCCGCTACGGTTTCGAGCCGTACCGTTATAAAGGGCAGCGTCACACCACCGTGATGGTGCGCGCGCCGCGTTCCTTCGTGGAGAAAACGCTCTGGCCCGAATATCTCGATTTGCAGTCGGCCTTGCTGGCCTACCTCAACGAAGCCACTGAACGTATCATTCGCGAAGAGGTGTTCACCGACGCCGCCGAAGCCGCCGAGCATGCTGGCTAGCTTGACGACACACATATCTCGAACCGCAACCAAACCTCTCGTTGCCGGTCAAAGCCCGCCAAAACCACTTGCCGCCTCTTCTTTCTCGCTGTTTGCAGTATGCTCTTAACCAGGAGGCTTTATCCCCGTTGAAGACCATCCATCTCATTGCCGCCGCTCCGCTCGTCGCCCTCTGCCTAAACGCCGCCCCCGTCACGTTCACGCATGACGTCGCACCGATACTCTATCAGCACTGCGTCGCCTGCCATCACCCCAACGACATCGCTCCCATGTCGCTCCTCACTTATAAAGACGCGCGTCCCTGGGCAGCCGCCATTCGCGAAGCCATCGCCTCCGGCAAGATGCCGCCCTGGAAAGCGGACCCGCATTTTGGAAAGTGGTCAAACGACCCGCGCCTTTCCGACGCCGAAATCGCCACCATCACAGCCTGGATTGAAAACGGCAAGGTGGAGGGCGATGCCAAAGATATGCCGCCGGCTCCTATCTTCGCCGACGGCTGGAAGATCGGCAAGCCCGACGCGGTCATCACTATACCCGAGCAGATCATCGAAGGCACCGGCCCCGACGAATATGTCTACCTAAATGTCCCCACAGACTTTAAAGAAGACCGCTGGATTGTTGCCGCTGAATTGCGCCCTGGCAACCGCCGCATCGTGCATCATGCACACGTCTTCGTCGTCGAAAAATCGGAAGCCACCACAGCGGCTAAGCCTGCCGAGAAAGATCCGCAGCGCGAATACGCCAATTGGCTGATGATCAAACAAGGCTCACTCGAATGGATGCGTCCGGAAGCACCAGTGATTGACAACGGCTGTTCCGTGGACGATAATGGCCTAACTCCAGGACACAAATCTTCCGATCTCGGCAGCCTCATCAGTTCTTACTTGCCCGGCCGCGCCCCCGATGTCTATCCAGAAGGAACCGCGCGCCTAATACCCGCCGGCGCAACTGTCAATTTCCAGATTCACTACTCGCGCACTACGGGCAAACGGGAGACTGATGCCACTAGCGTCGGTTTGATCTTCGCGAAACAACCGCCGCGCCAGATCTCGCGCCGCATCGACCTCTCCAATCAAATGTTCCGCATTCCGGCCGGCGACCCCGATCATCCCGTATCCGAATGCCACACTTTTGACAAGGACGTTTTGGTCACCAGCCTGACTCCGCACATGCACCTGCGCGGCAAATCGATGCGGATCGTGGCCGATCTCCCGACCGGTGAAAAGAAGACCCTGCTGTACGTTCCCGCCTATAGCTTTAATTGGCAGATCACCTATCGCGCCGAAGATCCCATCTTCCTCCCCAAAGGCACGCGCATTGAAGTGCTCGCGACCTTCGATAATTCGCCCAACAACCCGACCAACCCCGATCCCACCAAGCCTGTCCGTTGGGGGAGTGCTAGTGAAACAGAGATGATGGACGGCTGGATTGAATATCTCGACGCTCCGCCCAAGAATGTGGCTGTGCTAAAGCCGCAATGAGAAACCGGGCGCTCCTCCTCAAATATTCATGCTGAAACAGTTGCCCTTCTCTCGGTGACAGACTGACTTAGGGCGCTCCGAGTTATGTGTCCATTCGTTCGACCCATTGAGCGCGCCATGCTGGAGCTACGAACGGGTCCGCAAAGTACTGTGTTTCCCGCGCGACCTTGTTGTCCCTGAACTCCATGATGCTCACGGTGTAGGATGGCTTGCCATCATAAGTCAGGATGTATTCCGTGACCCAAAGATCACCGCCGCCCATGATTCGCCGGACAGCGAACCGCTTTTTGCTCGGTTGACTAGCGCGCTGGTTCTGTATGTTCTGTCGACCGCGGGTTCGCTCGCCTGACTGCGGGTATTCCAGCACCGCGTCCTCGTGATAGATGCGGTGCTCCGTTTCGAAATCGTTGGCATTGGATGCCGCCCAATGCTGATCCAATGCCGCACGGATCTCTTGATCTCGCACTCCAGAATACTGTTCCTTCGTTTGTTGTTGGTTCATTTCGAGCCTCCCATTATAGTGGTTTCGTAGCCGTCGTGGGTCAGCCCTCTTTCGTACGAGAGTGGCGCGCAGCGCCGGCTTGCGCTTGAACAGGCAGCAAGCGGACTTCCACCGTTCACCTCTTGCCATACGCTGTGAAGATGTAATCCTTGGCCGCCACTCTCGTATGGCACGCGAAGCCGCAACTGACGACGCCCGTCGCGTCGGGCTTAAATGCGTCCGACGCGGGATCATAGTCAAACACGGCGTATGCCCATCCCTTCGTGTCCGGGAATCTCTTGTTGTTCTTCTCGATGAGGAAAACGTCTTGTAAGGTGTCCGGTACCCTCACAAAAAAAGGGGACTCCGTGTTCTTCTTTGGTTTCCACTCGATTTTTGCAATCTTCGAGCCATCGGGAAAAGGCTTTCCGTTGCCAGGAACGCCCGACCCGTAGGCGTCGATCATCGTGGGATTGGCGACCATCACCTTCAGCAAGTCTTCAGTCTGACTGACGGCGACAACCTGCCAGTTTTCATAACCCCTGAAGTCAGAGAAAGCGAGCCCATTTGGTACGCGCAGTGTGTACTTGTCCTGCGCGGAAAAGGCTCTGCCGCCGAGGACCGCTAGCGCTATGCCAAGCGCGGCTGCTGAACCGAATCGTAAACGGCGTGAAGGTGAAAAATTTCTAACAAACATGACTTTCTCCTGTTCGATGTGCTTATGTGTAGTAGAACGCGTTCCGTATTTGTAAGTGCACGCTTCGGACCAGCTTATGCCGCGCGGACCGAGATGCTGGAAATTGCTGTAATTTCAGCGCCTTAGCGCGAACGCTCGTGCGCTCGGTGGTCGTCGTCCAGTTATGCGATATCGAACGACTGACGGCGGGTCGACCCCAGCGGCTTGTTTGTTCGTCGCAAGGATTGTGAACTATTCAGCAACGAGTTCAAGGCACCAGCAAGATCTTCCCGATGCCACCCTTTTCTGCCGCTGCTTGAGCCTCGGCCGCTTCACTGAGTGGCCGGGTCTGGCTAATGGGGATTACCAGCTTGCCATCGCGCACCGCTTCGGCCATGAACTCGAGCGTTTTCCTGTCAAATTTCGAGAATACCGGCACCACCTTTACAGATGGGTACTCCGCGGCATTCTGCGGTGCCCCCTCAACTGAAGCAAACACTCCTCCCGGCTTGACCTTGGCAATCAGCTTCTCGGCGGTTCTTCCGCCGACCGTATCCGCCACCGCATCGAGCGTAGGAAGATTCGCAATTGCGGTGTCGTCGTCGGTTGCGACCACCTGATCCGCGCCGACAGTCTTCGCCTTTTCCATCTGCTTTCTCAAAACTCCCGCGATCACAGTCGCCCCGCGTTCCTTGGCAGTGAATACCGCCGAACGCCCGACATTTCCTACAGCACCTACGACCATAACCGTCTGGCCCACCGTGATTCCCGTAGCGGCACTCAGCTGGTTTCCAGTCGTCGTCACTAGCGGCAGCGCCGCCGCCTGGATCAAATCGAGCCCCTTGGGGATCTTCGCAAGGAGCGCCGCATTCACCACACAAAGTTCGGCGTAGGTGTTGTCCGCCATCGTGAACACCTGGTCACCAATAGAGAAGTCTTCTACCTTCGGCCCAGTCTTGACCACAGTTCCTGCCATATCGACTCCTATGAGGCCGGGGAAATGGAGCGGATAAAAATCCTTGGTTAATCCGGCGCGTCGTTTGTAGTCGATCGGATTCACGCTCGTGGCGGCAACGCGAACCAGCACCTTCCCTGGACCCGGAACCGGGTCGGGGTAGTCCTCAAACCTCAGTACCTCTGGACCGCCATATTGGTGGACAACAATTGCCTTCATATTTCATCTCCATGCACGGTGCGCGAACAGTTTACTAACAAGGCTTAAATGAGCGGAGGTAGAGTCGGCCGTTGTCTTCGGCCTCTAGCGTTCACCTCAGCCACTGGGGAATCCGAACATCAACCACGACTGTTTGGCTACCCAGTGAGGGTAAAGCTCAGTCATCTGGTTGAACAACTCTTCGTCGGACTCCGCGGTTTGCCGCAGCCGATCAAAGTCCAGCAGATAGCGCTTAGTGTCCTGGATCGCCGACGGTGAGTCGGGCGCACCAGGCTTCTTGTGACCGGCAACAACAATCTCAGGCTTCAGCGCTGCCAACCGGTCGAGCGCCGCGATCCAATTCTTTCGACTCTCGGGGGTGGTGTCGCCGACGTACATGTGGCACTGGTTGTACACCACGTCGCCGGCGACGATCAGGTCGATCGACGGAACGTGTAGAGATGTCGAATCGGGACTATCGGTGCGGCCCTGCTCGATGATGCGCAACTCGTGGCCCTCGAGTGTGAACGTGTCGTGCTCATAGGGCTCAGGTGGAACGAACTTAGTGGCCAGTTGCCCAGGAAAGAGGCGGCGAGCCAACCGCTCTACAGGAGGAGAGAAAGACGCCTGCATGACGTTCACCGCCTTGGGCGTTGCGATCGCTCGAGCGCCCGGAAAACGGTTGAGCAGAATGCTGAGACCGTAGAAGTGGTCGAAGTGGGCGTGCGTTATATAGATGGTCTCCAAGTTGCGGTTGTGCAGAGCGATCCAATCCGCGAGGGCCTCGGCCTCAGCCACTGTCCCCATTGTGTCCACCAGCACCGCGTCGTACTCGCCGAAGATCAATGTTGAAGTAATAGGGTCAAAGCCAAACCGTTCGCCGAAGCGCTTTGGCCGCTCGCCGACCATAGTCTTTCCCGGGGCGGTGAAAACGTTCACCGCAAGCGTGTTCGACTCGATAGCGCCGGTCATCTGCGTGGCCTCCTTAAGCTCATACGGTGCTCCTTTCCGAGTCGAACGTCAACCGTACTTGAGGGCGGTGCTCTGTCCGACCTCGATAATATAACCGTCAGGATCGCGGATGTAGCAGCGCGTCTCACCGTACTTGGGGATCGGCTCCGTGATGAACTCGGCTCCTCGACTTTTCCATAATTTATAGCAAGCTTGAATATCCGCAACACGGATATTCATAAAGCTGCTGATCTTATTCGGGTCGGCGAGGACGCTAAGGGTTACCGACGGCTTGTCGGGGGTCGGCTCGCCCCCCACGTTGACAAGGAGCCAGGTATTCGCGATCTGAATGTACCCAGGCGCGCCCTTGCTGTCGCCTCTACTCAGAGGGCGACCGCCGAAGACCGTTTCATAGAAGCGAAGCGATCTGCCGATGTCGGCGACGGTAAGAAAATGTGCGACGCTGATTCCGTCGCGCGGGGGCATCTCATAGCTCTTCTGTTCGATTTCTACGCTGTTTGTTGACGGCCCCGATTCCGATGCAGTCATGAGTTTCAGCAGCGCCAGAGCTGCCGAGGTAGACGATGCAGGATTCTGGCCAGTAATGAGACGGCCATCGGTGATGGAAAAAGGCTGCCAGTTCGCCATCTTCTCGTATATGCCGCCGAGCCGCAGCAGTTCATCTTCGACCAGGAACGGCACAACCTTCGTGAGCTGCATCTCCTCCTCCTCACCGTTCGTGAAACCGGCGACATGTTTTCCTTTCACCAGCGGAGCGCCCTGGTAGGTAACGTGGCGAAGCACTGCGGGCGAGTGGCAGACCAGAGCGATTGGCTTGCCGGAATTGTAGAAGGCCTCCAGAAGAGCGATGGAGGTAGGGCTTTCCGCAAGATCCCACATCGGGCCGTGCCCACCGGGATAGAAAACGGTGTCGAAGTCTTCCGCCTTCATGTCTGCAAGTTTGACTGTGTTGGCGAGAGCCTTTTGTGCGGGCGCATCCTTCTTGAAGCGCGCCATCGCCGGCGTTTGATTTTCAGGCAGATCGCTTTTCGGATCGAGCGGAGGCTGGCCGCCTTTCGGAGAAGCGAGCGTAGGCTCAATGCCGGCGTCCCTGAATACAAAGTAGGGGGCCGCGAATTCCTCGAGCCAGAAACCAGTCGGGAGGCCCGTGTTCCCTAGTTGGTTGTGCGATGTCAGTACCATCAGTATTTTCATGGTCGTTTCTCCTTCAGTTCGATACGATTTACTGGAAGCATGTCGCGTACCACGGCGAAGGCATAGAAACGAAAGGCTGAATGACAGACGGTTGCATACTATTGTTCGCGGACCGACTCAGCGGGTCGACACGATTCGACTTGCCAATTCGAGCTCCGGGAGACTCTGGGGTTGTCTTCCGTCAACGCTCCGACACTGACTGCCGCCACCTGCCGCCTTTGTTCCGTGTATCTTTGAGATACTCCAGCCGGCACGCGTGGAATCAGATCTGCCAAGCAATTGGCATCGGCGCGATACTTAACGTCGAAGGATGGAGCGCTCAGGCTGTTCTGCCGCATATATTTCAACTGGGGGCAACTTGATGGCACAGCTTCTATCAATCAATGTTGGGCTTCCTCGTGATATCGCATGGCGGGGTGAGAAAGTCCACACTGCGATTTGGAAGCAGCCAGTACAGGGCAGGATTCGAGTCCGTCGGCTAAATGTGGACGGCGATGGACAAGGGGATCTCGCCGGGCACGGAGGCGAGCACCGCGCGGTGATGGTCTATCAAATGGACGCTTATCGCTACTGGGAGGCTCAGCTCGGACGCAAGGATTTTTCGTTTGGACAGTTTGGTGAAAACTTCACGGTAGATGGCTTAGCTGATGCTGAGGTTTATATCGGCGACCGATACCGCATTGGGAATGCGCTCTTCGAGGTGACTCAACCGCGCGTCACATGCTATCGCGTGGGTATCAGAATGGAAGAGCCGGCGATGGCTGCTTTGCTCGTGTCACATCGCCGGCCGGGTTTCTACTTTCGCGTGCTGGAGGAAGGTGAGGTTGGCGGCGGCGACGAAATTGTAAAGGTCGCAGAGGGCCCCGAACGCATTACTGTGGCCGACATTGATGCGCTCCTGTATTTGCCGAACCCCTCGCGCGAACAACTTGAACGCTCGCTGCGAGTGCCGGCACTCAGCAAGGGATGGAAAGCCTCTTTAAAGGCGATTGCCGAGCAGAAGACTTCAGAGGGCGGGAATCCCGGGCTCAAGGCCGCAAGCGGCCCGCCGCCAGCCTGGCCAGGTTTTCGACCATTACGCGTCGCCAGAGTAGATCGAGAAGCGGCCAGTGTGGTCTCGTTGTCCGTAGAACAACCGGACGGGGCCCCTCTGCCTGCGGCGCTACCCGGACAGTTTCTCGTTCTTCGGTTGCGCACAACACCCAACGGCCCAATGCTGCTCCGGAATTACTCCATGTCAGGCATGCCGGGTGCCCCAACTTATCGGGTCAGCGTCAAACGAGAGGCGAAGGGGGTTGTCAGCTCCTATCTTAACGACCATATACACGCGGGCGATACTTTGGAGGTAAGCGCACCTCGGGGCGGTTTCATTCTGAGACCCGACAATGCTCCGGTAGTCTTGCTCAGTGCCGGCATCGGGGCAACCCCAGTACTCGCCATGTTGCACTCGTTGTCCTCCGCAGCGTCTCGGCGTCAGGTCTGGTGGATCTACGGAGCGCGCAACCGCGCAGAGCACCCGTTCGCAAGAGAGTCACGTGACCTCTTGCAAAACCTTGCGAACAGCCGAAGCCACATTGTCTACAGCAAGCCCGGACCAGGAGACGAATTAGCTGTCGATTACGACTCAGTTGGGCATGTGGACACGCCGCTGCTCCTTCGGCTAGGTGTAACTCGCGATGCGGATTTCTATTTGTGCGGCCCCTCATCATTCCTCGAACAACTGACCGAAGGTTTGAGGAAATGGGGTGCTGATGCCACACGAATTCACCTGGAGGTGTTTAGGCAGCAAGCGCCGATCACACCGGGAATTGCGCAATCCTCCCGCGCGCCTGTTCACGCTCCGGCAGGGGAACCGGGCATCGGACCACAGGTTTCATTTACGCGCAGCGGGCTCACGGTTCCGTGGAATTCACGGTTTTCCAGTTTGCTGGAATTTGCCGAAGCTTGCGACGTTCCCGTACAGTGGTCGTGCCGCACGGGGGTCTGCCATACCTGTGAGTGCGGATTGATCGGAGGAACTGTCCACTATGAGCCCGAGCCGCTCGAGCCACCAGCCACGGGCAACGTGCTGATCTGTTGTTCGGTACCATGCGACGATAGCGCGATTGATCTGTGATTGCGAGTCAATCAGTCGACCGCTGGACTATTCGCACAGCCGCTTTGGACCACTCACATATGGATTGCCGCTCTCGTAGAAACGCAGCCTCCAATCCACGTTGCGCGTCAAACCGATGCGTACACTTTCGCCGACGGCGCCCGTTTGCCGCCGGCTCGTCGCAAGCCAGAGCGGACCGGCGCCGCACAGATCCAGTCCATCCTGCCTGAAATCTATCTGCATGGCCTGAGCCAGCCGCCCCGGCCCCCGGGCTAAATCGCGCAGGGCCGCCCCGCTGCGGAAGCGTTGCATCAGAGCGATTCCCTCTAGCGGCTCCAGGGCGCGCAAGAGGACTCCCGCTCCGACTCCGACTGCCTCGCTCGTCACGTTTAGCATGAATGACGAACCGTAGGTGAAATATACGTAAGCATGTCCGCGCCCCAGAAATAGTGACGCATTGCGCCGCGTCTCTCCACGGAATGCGTGACCAGCGGAGTCACCAACCGGATAAGCCTCCGTCTCGACAATGCGCCCGCTGAGCCTGCCATCGACCGTATCATGGACCACTACTTTGCCAATTAGGTAGCGCGCCAACTCCACAGTATCCACCGGGAGCTGTGCTCGACGGAGACGCCGAAGACGATAAACGGGAATCGTCTCGCCTGCGCGTTTCATTTGCCTGTGCGCTAGTGCGCTGCCGCGGCTGCGTTCGAAAGCGGCTGGAGTTCGCCGAGCATCGTAGGGATCAGTTCCGAAACGGTCGGGTGAATATGCACGGCCCGTTGAATGACAGTATACGGTGCTTTGGCATACATCACGTCAAGGATCGAGTGAATCGCCTCGTCGCCGCCAGTTCCAAGGATGGCCGCGCCCAGGATCTGGTGAGTTTCGGCATCCACAATAATCTTCATAAAACCCTGTGTCTCGCCCTTCTCCACGGCACGACCTACTTTGGTCATAGGTCGGCGGCCGATCAGCGCGCGGCGATTGCTTTTGCGGACTTCTGCCTCCGTCAAGCCTGCACGGCCGAGCGGCGGGTCAACAAACAGAGCATAAGCGGTAACGCGATCGCTGACTTTTCGCGGATCGTTGTCCAGAAGATTCGCTGCGACAATTTCAGCATCGTTGAAGGCCGTGTGGGTGAATGCACCTTTGCCATTGCAATCCCCTAACGCCCAGATTCCCGGGACGCTAGTATGCAACTGGTCATCAACGACAATGTAACCGCGTTTATCGACGGAGACGCCTGCCTCTGTGAGACCGAGGTCGTCGGTATTTGGACGGCGTCCGACCGCCAGCAGAAGGTGTGACCCGCTCACCTCGGGATCGCCACTGGCGCAGTCAACGCGCGCCAAAATCTCCTCACCGCGCTTAGCAAAGCCGACACACGTTGCGTTTAGCCGAACGTGAATGCCTTCGTGCTGGAGGATCTCTTGGATAGCGGTAGAAACATCCTCATCCTCGTGCCGAGCCAGATGCGACCCTGTCTCGATGATGGTGACTTCACTCCCAAACCTGCGGTACATTTGCGCAAATTCCAGGCCGATGTAACCTCCGCCTACGATGATCAGGTGGCGGGGAAGAAAGTCGACGTCCATGATCGAGCTGTTGTTAAGGTATGGGACTTCTTCGACACCGGGCATCTGAGGCACCACTGCGCGACCGCCGACGTTGATGAATATCCGATCCGCCCTGAGCCTCTCCGAGCCGACGCTTACCTCTTTCGAGGACTCGAAGCGGCCGTGGCCCTGGTACACGGTGCAGTTAGTCATACCTCGCAGCCACTTCTCTACGCCGACTCTCGACTGCCCCGAAATCGCGTCTTTCCTCGACTTGACGAGCTTCATGTCGACGCTCGCCGGGCCATTGTCGACTACGCCAAAATCGCTTGCGCGACGAACCATGTGGGCCGCATGTGCACTGGCGATCATAGTCTTCGTGGGTGTGCAGCCGGTGTTGATACACGTGCCGCCGAACAATTTGCGCTCAATGATCGCAACCTTCATGCTCGCCCCTGCCAGGCGCTGCGCCAGGAAGGGACCGGCCTGACCGGTTCCAATGATGATCGCGTCGTATGTCTTAGTCATTTGAACTCCTTTGTTCGATTGCACGTGCGGGGCCACCGCGCCAGCACGGTCCTGGGCTCGAAAATCGCACCTGTCATCTCAATGATACTGTCGATTTCAGGAGAGTCGGGTGAAGGCTGGCCGCCGAGTCTCCGCGGAGGCACTTTGCTGTCTCGTGGATCAACTGAAGCACCGCCGCCCCCTAACTGCACCCTTTGCCCTGAAGCTCGAGATTACGGTAGTCAGCAAATTCGGACTGCGGTTCATCTGTCAACAGTCGGCCTGCGGTGTCAGGCTGACGGCTCTCCCCGTGTTCCGGGCGATGGGTCAGCCCTTCCAATAGCGCGTCACGTAGCGCCGAATCGATTAACGGCATACTCGGGTGGGGGTGATTCTATTCTTGCCTTGACACAGCCCAATCGGCGCGTCACAATTGAGCCACAAAGAGTTACTAAGTGTTAAAGCCTCACGCATTCATCGTCATGCCCTTTGGGATCAAGCGGCTGGCAGAGACGGCGGCCCCCGGCGCCCCTTGTCGCGAAAAGCTCGCAAACGTTGAAATTGATTTTGATGCCGTTTACAACAGCCTCCTGGAACCTGCTTTGCGGCTAGCCGGCTGCGAACCGTTTCGCGCGGATGGCGATACGTCCGCCGGCGATATTCGCACTAACATGTTTTTTGAATTGGTCACAGCCGATCTGGTTGTGGCGGATACCTCAATCCCCAACCCGAATGTGTACTACGAACTGGGGGTCCGGCACGGCTGCCGCCCACATGGCATCCTTCCGATACAGAGCGACCTGGTTGGTTCGCGGCCGTTCGATGTGGCGCAGGATCGCACATTCCGCTATAAGGGTTCCCTTTTTGTCTCTAAAACGGACAACCCCAATTATGCTGCAGATTTGAAGCAAGAAGTCGAGCGGCTGAGTCAGACTTTCGCTCATGCCTTAGCCCGCGAACGAGAGAGCACGGGTAGCCCCGTCTATGAGAATCTGCCCGGTCTGGTTCCAGTGAACTGGGACAATATTCAGAACGCCAGGGCGAGACGTTTGGCCGAGCTTCGCGACGCTTGGCTGGAGCGCGTTCGCACCGCTAAGTCGAAAGGATATCCCGGCGACATTAAGACTCTGGCCGACGAAGCTCCTACGCGTGTGCACCGCACCGATGTCCTCTATCATTCCGCTTGCGCGCTGCTTGATCTATGCCGTTATCCAGCGGCGGAACGGGAGTTAAAGAACATCATCCAGGACGACCCGGACCATCTGCCGGCTCAGCTGCAGCTAGGCCGAGTGCTCACCTACCAAGACAAGACCGGTGAGGCCGAAGAACACCTGCGAAAAATCTTGCGCCGTCACCCGGATGAGCCCGAGGCGTCTGAGTTACTGGGTCACTTCTACCGGCGGTCGTGGTATCTCTCCTGGCGTCAAATCCCAGACCAGGAGGCGCGCAAAAAGAAGGCGCTGGCTGACTCGCACATGGCCGCTCAATCCTTAAAGAGCTTTCTGCGCGCTCATATGGCAGATCCTGGAAGAGCTTACTTTGCAGGCTTCAACGCTCTGATCTTGCTCAATATAGTCAATGTACTTCATGCGCAAATCGGCGGCGATCTGGCGGAAAGCTGGCCCACGAACATCAATGAGCCGGAATTACTGGCTGTTGTGAAGTTCTGTGCCAGGACCTTAAATGAGCGGGCTCAGATGGATAACGATACCGAGACGCAATTCTGGACCACCACCACTTTATCCGGCATCGCTCTGATTGAGAAAAACACGACGGAAGCGCTGCAGCATATTCGAGATGCTTGTATCGTTCCAGGAGCGACTCTTTTTCAGCTGCAAACTCTGGAGGACCGACTGGCGTTGCTCGCCGCGCTGGATTTCGAATCTGGATTTATACGGCAAGCTCTTGCATTGGTCGACGAGGCGCGGAACGTGAAAGAACGCCCCACCTATCAACGGGTGTTTTTGTGGGCTGGCTACCCGTTGGATACACCCGGCCAAACGCCACCACGCTTTCCCGCATCTCAGATTGATGCGGTCCAGGCAAAAATCGACAAAGCTCTCGAAGTTTGGAAGGTTGGCGCAAACGATCTGGCGATCTGCGAAGGAGTTCTCGAGGGAGACATTCTGTTTGCGGAGGCGTGCCGGAAACGTGGCGCTCATTTGCGCCTCATGCTGCTCGAACCACCGCAAACCAGTCACGGCTCGTGGCCTTTTTCGCCCGGTAAATGGTCCGACCGTTTTCACAAGCTGTTGCAATCCAAGCCTGACGTGGAAGTGTGGCGTCATTTTGAGTGCCTGGGACCCAGCTTTGATGAGGGCAACCCTGGGGACAGCGAATCTCTTCTACGCCGCCACAAGAATTGGTTGATGAACACAGCCAGTATGGAGGCGGAACCGTTGGGAGATCGGCTTTGTGGTTTGATTCTCTGCAATGACGAAGACAACGATTGTGAAAATCCGGCCCACCCTTCTTACTTCATCCCGCGAGTCAGCGCGTTTAACGACTACCAAGGGCAAGTTGAGAGAATTACAGCCGCTCCGCTTGTCCCACATGGCCGCAAGCGTGCGTCCGCCTAGGCTAGGACGCGCGCTAACGCCCAATGCTGGCGAAGCCAGCCTCAACCGGAAACCATCCCTTTTCATTTCCTGTACGCTTTGCTTATGCAATCCTTAGGCGTTCCACACTAGCCTGTTAGCAGAGATTGGTAAAGAGGATTAACCTTCACTGATCTCCATGTGCGGCGCGAGTCGCGTCCATTCGTGTTTTCTATTGCTCCTTGAGGAAAGGCTAACAGAATCTTTATGAATTCTTTCGGTCCGTTCGCCTAGAGTTGTAACACTAGCTCAAATCCAAAGGGTCTCCAATTTATGAATTCTCAATACAAAAATATACTCCTGCTCGCTACGGCCCTGTTGGCTGCGTTGCCATCGTTTTCGGCGCCGGCCTATGCGGATGATCCGGCAACGGCTGTCCCGGACGCTCCTGCGGCTTCTCCAGACCAATTGCCGGCTCTGCCGCCCGCGACTCCAGTTGCTCCGGTTGCGCCCGCGGCGGCACCGGCCGAGCATAAAGGGTTCTTGCGCAGATTCATTCAAGCCTATAATGACGACTGGCATCCTGCTCCTCCGCCAGCGGTCGCCGCCGCTCCCGCGCCCGGCGCGGAACCACCGTATCGAGGCGACCCTCCTCCCGTCGAAAATCCACCCTATCCTTTCAGCGTGTGGCCGATTGGAGGCACAGTCTGGATTGGTTATCCGAACGCAACCGCCTATCCGCTAACAACCGCCCTGCAAACCGGCCCGAATGGCGACTGGTGGAAGAAGGCCAATATTCAGATCTACGGTTGGCTTGATCTGGGCATGAATGTCAGCACATCCAGCGCTCGCCCCTATGGAAATCTTCCGGCCGCCTATGCGGAAGTCCCCAATACGTTTCAGGTAGATCAAGCGACGCTCTACTTGGAACGTACGCCTGACACGATTCAGACTGACCATTTCGATTGGGGCTTCCGGCTCACTAACCTATACGGTCTGGACTACCGGTTCACCACGGCCGAAGGTTATTTCAGCCAACAACTTCTCAACAATCCCAAGGCAAATGGATCGATCGGCAACAAGTATGGTTATGACCCGGTGATGGCCTACGTTGACCTTTACTTCCCTCATATAGGGGAAGGGACGGACGTTAGAATCGGCCGGTACATTTCGCTCCCCGATATCGAGGCGCAACTCGCGCCAAACAACTACACCTACACTCACTCCCTGACCTACACTTACGATTGCTACACGCAAACCGGCATCAATATGACGACGAAGTGGAGCAATCATTGGACGACTCAGGTGGGTTTATCGGGAGGATGCGAAGCCGCTCCCTGGGCGCCCGATGCGAAGCTTACGGGTAACGCTTGCGTGGCTTATAACTGGTCGGAGGGTGGCGACAACGTCTACGTCTGTGTCAACTCCATCAACGATGGTAAATACAACTACAACAATTTGTCGGCATATTACGCAACTTGGTATCACAAATTCGGCAAGTCTAAGTGGCACATGGCTTGGGAGACTTGGTACCAGTATATGAAGGATACTCCCAATGTCACTAATCCGGCGGCAGCCTATCTTCTCATCAACAACTCCGATGGCGCAGTGTGCAACAATGCGACCGAGCTAACGTGTTTCGCGCCCGAATGGGCCACGGTCCACTACATCACGCGCCAGTTTGGCAAGCACGACGCAATCATTGTTCGTAACGAGTACTTCGACGACCTGAAGGGCCAGCGGACCGGATTCAAGACCCCTTATACGGAACACGATATCTCGTGGAATCACTGGATCGGCAGCACCGTGGTGTTTCGCCCGGAGCTTCGCTATGAGCATGCCTACGACACTACAGCCTATAACAACGGCACGAAAAAGAGTCAGTTGATGTTCGCGGCGGATGTGATTTGGTTCTATTGATCCGGCTCACTTTAGTTCTCGATTGAGCACCTCTGCTAAACGGATTCCCGCCAGAGCGACACGCATGCGGGCTAACCGGTTCGCTCTGGCTTCATAGTCCGCCAGCGGCACAATCGTATACCCTCCTTCTTGCAGCCCGATCGGAGGTTGATAAACCACAGTGCGCGCATCTTCAAAACTTTCGTGAATCCGAACAAAGGTTTTAGTGCTGCGCGCCGGCAGAACGGGAGCAACAGGCAAATGCTGGCCCAAAACAACCGCCCGATTTACACACGGCATCTTCTTGTCACAGTATTGACAATCTGAGCCAGGCAGGTCGTCCCCAATAGGCGTGCAGATTGGAATCGGCATCTCCCTTCAATCGAACTTTCTTGCCTCACGCATCTCCTTGGGTATCCGCCTGTGTAACACGAGTGGTGGCATGCAACGGTTGGTGAATGTCCCCGATTACATGCAGCAGCCACACAAGATCGTATGACTTCAGCTCGTCCGGTTGATCGGACGAAAGGACTGACCGAAAGAGGTCTATTTGCGTTTCGGCGTTGGGCGCCGGAATTGCGGCAAGCTTTGCCCCATTGGGTGAGAACCGCACATCGACAAAGTGCCAATAGCGATGCCGCAGTAGATCGCCCTATCCGGTATTCAGGGAGGAACTGGCGCCATCCGGAACGTTGCCTCCCGGATCTGGACCATCATCCGAATATTGCGGCTCGCCTTTAATGTCATCAGCCCATGTGGAGGCGATCATGAAGATGGCTTGGTCATGATCTTCAGGCGATATCCCGACGGGCATCTGTTTCTGCCAGTTGGCGTAATCGGGATTTAATTCAGCAGTTCGCGTGGCAAGCGTGAGGCGCTGGTAGGCGACATAAGCCACGGTCATATGGCCAATCGGTCCCCAAGCCAGCAAGGATGCGGTCAACACCGCACACAGAACTACGCAAATGCGAGCACGATACAGGGTCATAATCATCACCTTCGGGAACACTGTTGTAACGCCCCATCATGCTGAACACAGGCTGGATCGGGTAACCTCAGAAAGGGATTCCCCGAGAGTCGATTCGAAATTCACCATTTGCATGGAAAGCACTCTTAACGCGCGCCGCTTAGCATTTGTCATCCTGCGCGGAGGACTGGCGACGGCGCTGGTAGCAACCGCCTTGGGCTTAACCATGCTGCTGCAAAGCGTGGTTTCAACGGCTGGCTATCTATTTTTCTATACCGCGGTCGTGGCCAGCGCCTGGTTTGGTGGAAAGTGGTCAGGGGGTCTTGCAGTTATTTTGAGCACTCTGAGTGTGGAATACTTTTTCATTCCGCCCATTCATTCGTTTGGAGTGAATCGTGAGTCGTTGCCGGTATTCGTTGAGTTTGCCGCATCCGCGGCAGTCATCACTTGGTTTAGTTCGTTCCGCAAGCAAGCGGAGACGGCACTGGCCAAGGCTCGCGATGAACTTCAAATGAGAGTGGAGGAGCGAACTGCCGAACTCAAGCAGACGAATACCCAGTTATTGGCCGAAATGGCGGAACGGAAGCGCGCGGAAGACGCCTATTACGAAGCGCAGGCTGAGTTGGCCCGCGTGACTCGCATGAGCACGATGGGGGCACTGGCGGCCTCGATCTCTCATGAAGTGAACCAGCCGCTGGCGGCGGTTGTGACCAACGCCGACGCCTGCCTGATGTGGCTCTCAAGCGATCCTCCTAATCTCGACGAGGTTCGCTCAGCGGTGGACAGCATTGCTCAGCAGGGGACACGCGCCAGCGAAGTGGTGCGCCACATTCGCGCTATGTTTACCAAGGCGGCTCCGGAACGGGTGCAAGTGCAGCTTAACGAGCTGATCCGGGAAGTGGCGGCTCTGATGCATCTACAGGCGGCTAGAAGCGAGGTGGCTTTGCAGATAGAATTGGCTGAAGATTTGCCGGTCGCCATGGGCGACCGGATTCAATTGCAGCAAGTGATGGTGAACCTCGTTCTGAATGGCATTGAAGCCACCAACGCCGTCACAGATCGGCCCCGGCACGTCACCATACGGTCTGACAGAATCAATGAGCATGAAGTGTTAGTGGCGGTGCGAGATTCCGGCGTGGGGATTGATCCCAAGGATGAGAAACGAATCTTCGATACATTTTTCACAACAAAGTCAGGGGGCATGGGCATGGGCTTAGCGATCTGCCATTCGATCATCGAGGCGCACGGCGGCCGCCTTTGGGCGAGCGCGAACATAGACCATGGCGTGACACTTCAATTTACGCTGCCGACTGACAGGGAACGCGGCACCTCATGAAGGAGAACGACCCGGTTGTGTATGTGGTCGACGACGATGCCTCGGTTCGTGACGCAGTTCGGAAACTAATCTCATCTGTGGGTTTGCGGGTTGAGACGTTCGGATCGACGGGCGAGTTCCTCGCCGCCAAGCGCTCGGAGGGACCCGCGTGCCTGGTGCTCGATGTGCGTCTGCCGGACGTGAGCGGACTTGAGTTTCAGCGCGAGTTGAGCAGAGCCAGCATCCAGATTCCGATCATTTTTATCACCGGCCATGCAGACATCCCGATGACCGTGAGCGCCATGAAGGCGGGAGCCGTCGAGTTTCTCACCAAGCCATTTCGGGGTCAGGAACTGCTCGATGCGATTCAGGAGGCGATTAACAGGGACCGCGCCGCATGGAGCGAACGAGAGCAGATGAAGGATCTTCTTGTCCGTTACGAATCCCTCACCGCTCGCGAGAAAGAAGTGCTGCAACTAGTAACTTCCGGACTTCTCAACAAGCAAGTGGGGGCTGAGTTGGGAGCCAGCGAGCTGACGATTAAGACGCACCGCGGGCGCGTGATGCAAAAAATGATGGCGGATTCCTTGGCCGACTTGGTCAGGATGGCCGAAAAGCTGAAGCCATACATTGCGAAAAGTACCTAGATAAGTGCTACCAATGTAGGATGGTTTGGCTTTTGGCGAAACCCTATCATGGGTTCAGATGACGATTGTTAAGCAAGGTGCCGCTCGGGCGGTACCGGAGCAAGCATCGCCGCCACGCATTTCGATTGTGGACGACGATGCATCGATACGCGAGGCGTTGAAAAGCCTGATGCGATCGGTCCGCTTCGATGTGGAAGCGTTTGGATCGGCGGAAGAATTTCTCGCTTCCCAGCGCTTCCATGAAACGACGTGCCTGATCCTCGACCTCTACTTGCCGGGAATGAATGGTTTTGAGCTTCAGAACCACTTGAATCTTGAGCGACGCCGCATCCCCATCATCTTTATAACTGCCCACGCGGACGAAGCGGCGCGGCAACGCGCATTGAAGGCCGGAGCGATAGAGCTTTTGAGCAAGCCTGTGCGGCGGGAGCCTTTGTTTAAGGCGATTCAATCCGCCATACAAAAGTAAGTAACCATCTCCTACTAAAAGAGGATTCCAATTGGGCTATCAGCCGGCCTACGATAGTGCAGATGAAGATTATCTAAGCTCAACTTTAGGCGAAAGGCTGGATCACAGTGTCAACACAAGAATCGATTTATGGTTTAGAACAATTTTCTTCTGCGGTAAAAGAAATTACCGCGGCAGCAACAAAAGAGCTCGGTTCTTTTCTCTGCGCGGTCCGCCAAGTGTTTGGCGACGACGAGGCTGGACAGGCAGCGGATCTTTGGATCGCGAGCTTCGAGACGACCGACTGGATCGACGGCAATCCGGAGCGAACGTGCCGGCAAGTCACAATTCACACGTTAGCGCTGTTGGTGGAGGCTAGGAAGCTTGTGAGAGTCACAAGAGATGGGCTAATGACTGTGCAGCCTTCGATATTCGATTGGAGTAGACAATGATGTGGAAGACGATTGACTTTAGCGCTAGCGGTGAAATGCCGCAGGGCACAAACTGGCTTGGCGAGAGCCGCGGGCTGGAGAGTCACCTCCGAGACGGCGAGCTTGACGGCGGACATAGTGGAATCATCGGGAATAGTTCGGCGATCCGCTCGGTGTTGGAGCAGATCAGCGTGGTGGCTCCCACGGACTCGACGGTTCTGATCCAGGGTGAAACCGGAACCGGCAAAGAGCTCTTTGCGCAGGCGATTCACAAATTGAGCCGGCGTCGGGCCGCACCGTTGGTGACATTGAACTGCGCAGCCATTCCTGCGGGCCTGCTGGAAAGTGAGTTGTTCGGCCATGAACGGGGAGCCTTTACGGGAGCCGTGGCGCAGCGGATTGGCCGCTTCGAAATGGCGAACGGAGGAACAATCTTCCTTGATGAGATCGGCGATATGGCTTTGGAACTGCAGGTGAAGTTGCTGCGCGTTTTGCAGGAGCAAGTGTTCGAACGCCTCGGCAGCACCCGTAGCTCGCGGGTCAACGTTCGCGTGATCGCTGCCACCAATCGCGATCTCTCGCAGATGGTTGACAAAAAAGAGTTCCGCGCCGATTTGTTCTACCGGCTAAGCGTGTTCCCGGTTTCGCTGCCGGCCTTGCGCGAGAGGCCTGAGGATATTCCAGCGTTAGCGCGGCACTTCATCGCCAAGTACAGTGAGCGCATGAACAAGATGGTGGAAGAGATTCCGGCCGACACAATGGCAGCCATGCTCGCTTACGATTGGCCTGGAAACGTTCGCCAGTTTCAGAATTTCGTTGAGCATGGTGTCATTGTCTCGCGGGGGCGAGTCTTCCAACCTCCTACCGGTCACCTGCGGACCCGCACGAATCGTCTTCCCAAGAGTAACAAGACACTCGATGATGCGACGCGAGACTTCATTCTTGAAACCCTGGCTGAAACGAAGGGTGTGGTTGGTGGGAAACACGGAGCGGCGGCCCGCTTGGGAATCCCGCGAACCACGCTGCTCTCTAAGATGCGCCGCCTCGGCATCGAGCCCGGAGTCGATGAGCTACTCCCGAGAAGCGCGAACCAAGACGACTTCGCTTCGGTGGCATAGGGCGCGGGACATCAACGTATACGGGCAATGTCATGCCGGACACCGGAGTTCACGGAGCGCAGTTCATCTTGCTACTTCTCTTGCTGTTCGTCACGATAGTTTTATCCCGGGAATTCCACAGAATCTCTTGATCCCGATTTCATCTTTCTGGTGGTCCTCCCGCCTCATCCGCGTCATGACTAACATTGTCTGATATCTTTAGCGTTCCCACGCTCTCCTAGCTGTTGAACGCCGGACTGCCTTGCGCTGGCGGTATCAACACAAGATAGCGGACGAGACAGTGAGGGAGATTGAGCATCAGCTTGACCTCAGCAAAACCAGACTCCTCACCTTGCTTGACTCCTCGCACGTTCGCCTCTGATCTGAGTGTAGGTAGCCCTCCACTCACCTCTCGCATTGTGTCCCTCTATCAATGGCAGCTCGGCCCAACTCAGCCTCGCGTTTATACTCCTCCATTGCCCGATACCGCCAACGACGAGACATCAGTGACGTGCGGCGAACACTGAGTCGCAGCGTGACGTCGCAGCGCCCATGGCAGGTTTGTCGGTCGCAGTTACGATCCGTTCCAACTGACTGAAGACACGCCTGATCTCCCTGCGATTGCCGGAAGTGTTTCTTTGGCCTGGGAATTGCCAATAGAACAACGTAGGGCGATCACACGAATCCGAGATTCAGGATCACCTGACAACGTTAATCAAGGAAAGACAAACATGAACAACTTACAACTCAAAGTGATTATGACGGTAGGACTGGGAGCTCTCGCGCTACTTCCTACTGCCCAGGCCGATCAACGGAACCAGAAAACTGTTCTGACATTTAGCGAACCGGTCGAAATTCCGGGCCAAATCCTGCCGGCTGGCACATACGTGTTCAAGCTAGCCGACTCCCATGCGCACCGGCATATTGTACAAATCTTCGACAAGAATCAAACGCGAGTATTCGGCACGTTTCTTGCGATTCCCGATTACCGGCTCCACCCTTCGGACAAAACGATCCTCAGGTTTGAGGAGCGCGCGGAGGGACAGCCGCAAGCGATCAAAGCGTGGTTCTACCCTGGACGGAACTACGGACATGAATTTGTATATCCAAAGAATCAGGCGCTCGAACTAGCCAAGGCCAACAATACCCCAGTTCCCGCGATGCCGAGCGATTTGACGCCGGACACGACAAAGTCCACAGCAACGATGAATGGGCCGGCAGTGGAAGCGCTGGAAGCGGCTCCTCTCAAGGCTGAAAAACCAAGCGGGGAGGAAATAGAACTGACTGAACTCTTCGGCGTCGCCTATGCCTATCATCCTTGGACGGAGCGCGGTGGATTGCCAGCCACGCTGCCAAGTACGGCGTCGTCGATGCCTGTCGCCGGCCTGATTGTGGTGTTATCGATGGGAATCGCGATGGCTTTGCGGCTGCGCGCTGCCAGGCTGAAGTGACCACGCGCGCTTTCGCAACGCTATTGCAGAGCAGCCCATGAACAAAGCCGTTTTTTCACGAGCCCGGAGACTCTCTTCGCTCTGGGCTCTCTTTTTCTTGCCGGTGACCAGGGAGGTGTGGAGATGAAAGCCTCGAGTAATGTTTTTGCGGTAGTGAGCCTGCTGGCGTTCTGCTATTGGTGTTCGCTCTTTCTGAGCGGCCGCTTGTACCAAGCCCGGGAAACACAGCGATTTGTCAGCCAACGCGGGGCGCAGCCACAATCGCCCAAGGAAGTGTTCGAATCCGAGTCTCCCAACACGAAGAGGTGGCCTCACCCAGACAAAGGATCGCCGGTTGCACTGCTGGCCATCCCTCGTCTCGGGCTATCAACCGTTGTCGTCGAAGGCGCGGAGGAATTGGACTTGCAGTTGGGTCCTGGCCACATTACGGGAACTCCTTTGCCTGGCGATGGTGGCAACATAGGCGTGGCTGGCCATCGAGACACATTCTTTCGGCCGCTGCGGCGCATCCGAAAGGACGATGCAATCAAAATGACGACTCACGAGCAGGAACATCAATACAAGGTCGTTTCGACGAAGATTGTCACACCCGACGATGTGCAAGTGCTCTACCCGATCGGCCAAGAGACGCTGACTCTTGTAACCTGCTACCCGTTCGATTTTGTGGGACCAGCGCCCAAACGATTTATTGTGCGAGCCGATTGCGTCGATTGCCGTGCTCCTGAGCGAATTGAAAAGGGAGGTGGGAGATGAATGTAAGAAGAAGCGTTGTTTTGGCGGCCTGCTGCGCGACCCGCGCCGCTTTGGTGCTGTGGGGGGCCATTCTGCCGCTGCTGGCGGTTCCGCCGGACGGCAGCATTGCAAACGGCCCCCACTTATTGGACTTCAGCGAACTGGTTACGCTGTCGAGTACCGATCAGCCGCCGGCGCCACTAGCGGAAAAGCTTGACACACTCTTGAAATCGCCCTTCGTGAACAACGACGCTTCGGCGGCGGGTGTGGCCCCTCATCGACCTTTGGTGGAGGGGCTCGGACCAGTGGTTCGGGTGGCGAGTTGGAACATTGAGCGCGGGCTGAATTTCGATCTTATACGGCTAGCGCTTTCCGATTCGGAGGGCTTTAAGAAAGCTACAGCGCCGGCGGGAGGATTCAACGCGAATAAGCGAGCACAAATCGAGAAAGAACTGGAGACGTTGCGCGCTGCCGACATAGTTCTGCTGAATGAAGTAGATCTCGGGATGAAGCGCACGGATTATCGCGACGTTGCCAGAGATCTTGCTCACTCACTGGGAATGAACTATGTCTTTGGAGTGGAATTCGTCGAAGTGGACCGTCTGGAAGATCTCGGAGTTGATGATGTGGAACTGGAAGACCCCGTGCTGACCCAAAAGATGCGGCAGGAATTGAAACCTGATCAGGCTCGCTACTTAGGTCTCCATGGGAATGCCATTCTGAGCCGGTATCCGATGGCGAATGCCCGTATCTTCCGGCTACCGGTGTGCCACGACTGGTACAACACGGAGAAAACCGCAATCTCGAAGCTCGAAAAAGGCAAACGCATAGCGGCCAATAAAGTGTTCCTGGAAAGAATCGAAAGAGAAGTCCGCATGGGAGGACGCATGGCTCTGATGGCCGACGTGAAGATTCCCGACCTACGAACGCACGTGGCAACGGTGGTGAATGTCCACCTGGAAAACAAGTGCTTGCCCGAATGCCGGGTCAAGCAAATGGACGCACTGCTTGCGGAAATCAAAGAGATTGATCATCCGGTCGTCATGGCCGGAGATTTAAACACAACCGGGCGTGATGGCACGCCGACCTCGATTCGACGGGAAATTCTCAAGCGAGTGAAGGACTACGAGTTTTGGCTAACCCAGGCTTTGAAATGGGGAACTCCGGCGTCTGTGCCGCTGGCGGCGTTGGCGCCAGTCAAATATTTCAAGAACTATCTTGATCCAACGTCCACTCATCTCCCGGTCATCGGCAGTAATAAGGAGTCGATTTTGTTCCGGCACGTGGCGCGCTTCCGATTTTGCGATGAATATACCTTTGATTTTCGCGGCGAAAGCAGCCGTACGCTGAACGACAAGGAAAGAACTTTGGCGAATAGTAACCAGCGGGCTCTCAAGGGATTTACCCCAACATTCGCGGTGAAACGCGACTTTGGTGGATTGGCTGGCCGCTTCAAACTGGACTGGTTTTTCGTTAAGCCCTTCGTCTCGCAACCGCGCGGGGAGGGAATGAGTTATGAGTTCGCACCGCACTTCCCACACACAATGCGCGATCTGAATAATGCCGTGCCCGACGGCGTTTCGGATCATGCGCCTATCACAGTCGATTTACCTTTGTCGGAGTAGAGTCACGCTCTCACTCACCAGGAAAAAGGCCGGGAACGCTTCCCATGGCAAGGGCGATTCAGCTCTGCCAGGATGCCGCGGCAAGCCGGCTTAATCTCTAGGGTTATGCATCGCCGTTGGTTCGTTCGCCCAGCAAGAGAAGTAGGTAGTAGTTGTATTCACATTTCAGAACAAAGAAGGAGATGAAAATGATCAAATATATGTTTTCAATCGCGCTACTCGCAACTGGATTGGGTTTCGCGCGAGGCGATCGGGAGCCGTCCCGTATCGATAAAGCTGTTCGTCATGAACTGGTAACACTTCCGTATTTGGACGTGTTCGACAACCTGGAATACCGCGTCGACGGTCGCAACGTGACTCTTTCAGGCCAGGTGACACGCCCCACCCTGAAGTCTGATGCGGAGAGGGTAGTGAAGCGCATCGAAGGCGTAGACTCGGTAAACAATCGCATTGAAGTCCTCCCACTGTCCGCGCATGACGATCGATTGCGGCGGTCACTCTATCGGGCGATCTATGGTTACCCGCCGTTGCAGCGCTATGCCCTGCCCGTCTTGAAACCGATTCGCATTATCGTGAAGAACGGTCATGTCACTCTCGCGGGCGTCGTCGCAAACGCCACAGACAAGAATATTGCGAGCATCCGAGCCAACGGCGTGCATGGTGTTTTCTCTGTCACCAACAATCTCCAGGTTGAGAGACGTGGGTTGGCGGCCGTGCCCCGGAGTTAAGCGGGGCAGGGAAGTGGACGGCGCAGCGAAGTTTGGCTGCGCCGCCGCTTGGGCCTCACGGTCGTAAAATCGCGATTTGACCTTTTCCCCAGACGGTTTGGCGCCCGACGCCGGTCCACTGAGCGGCTTTGAGGAATGGCAAGAACTCGCCCAAGTCGCCTTCGTAATCGGCTTCACCGATGAAGCCGCCAATCGAGTGAGTCTGCCCAGTGCGAGTACTGCGTCGTTGGATGTTGACGTTAGAGAGCTCACAGCGAGTCATCTTTACCAATGCGGCCCGCTCGCCGAATTCGCGGAAATCAAGTGTGAGTGCGCCCTCGCCGTACAGATCGCGCAGGGTGCTGATGCGATCCCTTGCGCGGGTTGCGAGCATTACGAATTCGGGGTCCGCGGCGATTTGTTGACCGCTCTTTAGTTCGGTGGGAGTGAGGAATTTGACCCGTAGGCGAGAGATGGGTTCACTGGCGGGAGCGAGATCCAGGGTAAGAGGCGGGAGGCTGCTTTGAGTCTCGATCAGGCCATGTTCGTAAATGAGAGCGTGTGGGTCGCCGGTCTGATTGAGCCGCGAGACGCTGGTGAGTTCGACTTTGCCGCGGGCTGGCCCCAAGCCATCGCTCGCCAACTGGGCAAACGCCAGAACGAAGTAAGCGATGGCTGGTGAAGTGAGGTCGAACAGATTCAAATCGAAGTGGAAGGGCTGGCCTGGAAGGAATGTTTGGCCGTCGAGATGAATCGCGCGAAAGACGAAGGGGCGTGGCCAATCGGCGAGTCCGCTGGGGCCTGCTGCGGTGGCAGTGGGTTCGAACAGACGAGCGTAAGCGCAGGTCGCGCGCTGTTCGCAGGAACTGGCTGCCGCGCAGTCCGGCAAACAGGCGATGCGGCGGAAGATGACACCAAAAGCGCCGCGCAGAATGTTAGCTGATTTGCCCGCGGGGAAATGTACGGGTTCTCGGGCGACAAAAGAGAAGCGCAGTGGTTCAAGCTGGAAAAGCACGTTCTCTTTTCAACTGCTCCAATGCCTTCAGTACCTCCGCGCTGTGACTTGACGGAGATACGCCCAGCCAAACCTTGGCGATTCTTCCAGCAGGGTCTATCAAGAATGTGTTGCGCGCCGCCATCTTCAAACCCAGAATGTTGCGCAGCGAACCATATTGCGCCGTCACCTGTCGGCCTGTGTCTGAGAGGAGCTTGAAGGTCAGGCCCTGCTTCGTGCAAAAGCTTTGGTGGCTGTCTTGTGAATCAAGACTTACGCCCAGAACGACGGCATCGAGATTCTCGTATTTGGGCAGGTCCCGCTGAAAGTTGTGCGCCTCAATGGTGCAACCGGCGGTATTGTCTTTTGGATAAAAGTAGAGCAGGACCCACTTGCCGCGGTAATGATCAAGGCTTATAGGCGAACCGTCTTGCGAGGGTAGCGTGAAACTGGGGGCCGCCTGCCCTACGGCGGGTGTGTCATTCGCCGCCGAACTTAGCTTGAACATAAAACCCAAAGCCGAAAACAGAACAACCGCTAATCCTATCCGCCGCAATTTCATGCCAACGAGCTAAAGGTATCACAAGGCCAAGCCGGACGGCGGCCTGACAAATCGCGTCCGGAAAGACAGGATAGACTAAGAACTGCGGGTATGCGGAATATGGCCAACGTTGCTGGAAGGAGAGCACATGTGTCCTAGCTGCCATTCCAACGACGTCAGCCGTTCGCGCAAACGCAAACTAAAGGATAGTTTCATGCGCTGGATGGGCAAGGTGGCTTATCGCTGCCGCGATTGCCAGAAGCGTTTCTATGTCAATCTAGATGTCGACCGCCGCTTGCACCGGGCGCAGGCATGGAAGCGGCGCTCTGATGAATTAGCCACTGCGGCGCGCGCGCAGACGGCGCGAAGCGAAGGCGAGTTCGAGAAGCCTGAGGACACAGAAGCTTGACCGACGGGCGCTATAATTTTTAGATGTTACAGCCCACCGAGAAGATCTGGCACAACGGCCGCTTCGTTGCCTGGAATGACGCCCAGATCCACGTTCTTTCCCACGTTGTCAGCTACGGCAGTTCGGTTTTTGAAGGCGTACGCTGTTACGAAACCAAACAGGGACCGGCGGTTTTCCGGCCGCACGAGCATATGCGCCGCTTGGTGGATTCGGCCAAGATCTATCGGATGCCGTTGCCCTATTCCGCGGAGGAACTGACCAGCGCGCTGCTGGATGTGATTCGTGAGAACAACATGCGCGCTTGCTATGTGCGCCCGATCGTGTTGCGCGGCTATGGCGACGTCGGAGTATTGCCGACGAACAATCCGATCGATACCTACATTGCGTGTTTTCCGTGGGGCCGCTATTTGGGTGAAGCCGCGTTGAAAGAGGGTGTTGACGTTTGCGTATCGTCGTGGACACGCATTGCGCCAAACACGCTGCCTGCTTTGGCGAAAGCCGGGGCCAACTACATGAACTCGCAACTGATCCGTATGGAAGCGGCGGCCAATGGTTACTCGGAAGGGATTGCGTTGGACGAAGCGGGTTACGTGAGTGAGGGCTCGGGCGAGAATATTTTTCTGGTACGTGATGGCAAGGTGCTCACGCCTCCGCTGGGCGCCTCGGTTCTGCCCGGGATCACGCGCGATAGTGTGGTGAAGATCGCCGGGCAACTTGGCATTCCGGTGGTTGAAACGATCATTCCTCGCGAACTGCTTTATATTGCCGACGAAGTGTTTTTCACTGGTACGGCAGCGGAAGTGACGCCCATTCGTTCGGTGGACAAAGTGAAGGTAGGAAGCGGACTTCGCGGGCCGGTTACCGAGAAGATACAGAAAAGGTTTTTCGAGATTGTGGATGGTTCAGCCAAAGATGAATTCGGCTGGCTGACGCCCGTGACGGGCGTGCGGGAGCCGGTCGGGGCTTGAAGGTTGATGGTGCGTGAAACAGCGAACGAGTCTTGAGAATCTTCTAGATATACCTCCCTGGGAGTGGCCTAAAGACGCCGGCAAGACGTTTAGAGCGGTGCTGATGGATCGGCAAGCCGTCCAATCGGAACGGCTGATCGCCGCCGAGCTGGCGGGTGATCTTGTCGTGATGAACGATCAGCTGGCCGATACGTTAATGGCGATTATTCGCAGTGGCGAGGAGTCGGACGAGCTGCGCGCCCAGGCGGTCATCTCGCTTGGTCCAGTGCTGGAGCAAGCGGATATCGATGAATTCGACGATCCCGACGATGTGCCGATCAGTGAGCGCACGTTTCGCACGATTCAGAACTTTCTCCGCAAGCTTTACGAGACTGACGGCATTCCCAAAGAAGTGCGGCGGCGCATTCTGGAAGCAGCGGTGCGGGCGCCTGAAGATTGGCAGCGGGAGGCGATCCGGCAGGCGTATACGAGCGGCGATAGGGATTGGGTACTTACGGCTGTCTTTGCGATGCGCTGGATGCGCGGTTTTGACGATCAGATCCTGCAGTCTCTCGAAAGTAAGGATGCCGAGATCCTTCGCGAGGCGGTAGAGGCCGCCGGCAATTGGGAATTGGCGGCAGCTTGGCCGCGTATCGCGCCGCTGGTCGGCGACGCTGCGACTCCGAAACCTTTACTGCTGGCGGCGATTGGCGCGACCGGCGCCATTCGGCCTGAGGAAGCGCAAGAAATTCTGGGGAAGTGGACAGCTTCCGAGGACGAGGACATCGCGGAGGCCGCCGAGGAGGCCATCCTGATGGCTGAAGGGCGCGGAGACGAAGATTTTGAGGATGAGGAAGAAGACGAAATCAGCAGCGGCTGGATCAATTGAGTGATGTTGGCAAGCAGAAGCGCTGAAAGACATACAGGGCAGAAACCGTCCGTAACCAGTGAGTGGAGTACCGGCCGAACCGATGTCTGCCCTGCGTTTTGAGCCTTTCGCCTTGAGGCGACCAGCCCAATTCCAAATTTGCCATCCGGGCGCGAATTCCTAAACTGCAGCCACCTCCCCCGAGATTACCTGCCGATCAAGCACTCGCGCCGGATCTGTTAAAGTTGTACCGCGAAGTGGCTTCGAAAGCTAGCGCTAAGCAGGCCTTCGAACGCCGTTTTCAACACGTTTTATCTCCTGTGATCAGTGGAGCTTATGAACAGCGCGCTGTTTGAAAGGTGTGGAAAAAACAAGGATGGCCATCAATGTTGAGTGTTAAGGGAAAGTCAACCACAGACTCGACGGTGTTGAAGATTGATTTTGATGCGGCTTTGCTGGCAGTGGACGACGTGTTGCGTCCTGAAGCGATTGATGATTTCATCGCGCCGGGCCTTATCGACTTGCAAGTGAACGGATTTGCAGGGGTGGATTACAACGATCCCGCCACGCCAAGTGATGCCATTGCAGGTTCCATACAGAAAATGTTCACCACGGGAGTAACACGTTTTCTGGCGACGATCATTACGGGATCGGAAGCGCGGATGTTGGGCGCCATTAAGAATATCGTGTTGGCTAAGCAGGCGTTCGCGAAAGCCGCCATGCCCGAAGGCGAGGCCCTCGCCGGCCTGCATATTGAAGGTCCCCATTTATCGCCGGAGGACGGGCCGCGTGGCGCCCATCCGCTAGAACACATTCGTCCACCGAACATTGCCGAATTCCATCGCTGGCAGGAAGTGGCCGACGGTAACATCCGGCTGGTTACGATTTCACCGGAGTGGGCGGAGACGCCGTCTTATGTAAGCGCGGTAGTGCGGCAAGGCGTGGTAGCGAGTGTGGGGCACACGAAGGCGAACAGCGACCAAATCAAAGCGGCGGTGGATGCGGGCGCAACAATGTCCACCCACCTGGGCAATGCCGCGCACCCAACCCTTGCTAAAACGCAAAATTATATCTGGGATCAGCTTGCCGATGAGCGGCTGACGGCCAGTTTTATTGTGGACGGTATCCATATTCCTCGCGTATTTGTGCATTCCGCGGTGCGCGCCAAAGGATTGGAGCGTAGCGTATTGGTAACTGATGCTGTGATGCCGGCGATGTGTGAGCCGGGTCCTTATAAGCTGGGACAAGTAGAGGTGGAACTGCGGCCTAACGGCAGCGTGGTGCTGCGTGGGGGCGAGCGGTTAGCGGGTTCGGTGTTGCGCATGGATCACGCCATCGCGAACACGGTAAGACTGGCTTCGGTGAGTCTTTCGCAAGCGCTGGCAATGGCCACCACCAATGCAGCGCGGGTAGGGCGAATCGCCGGACGCCAGCGCGGTCTGGTTCCGGGCGAAAAGGCGGACTTAGTGCGCTTCACCTGGGATCCCGCTCGATTCTCACTGAACGTAACGGAAACAATTGTGGCTGGTATCTCAGTCCATAAGGCATAAAATAATAAGGATTGGAAACTTATGCCATTTACTCTCCCACCCCTTCCCTATGCACCTGAGGCACTTGAGCCGCATATTGACAAAACGACGATGGAGATCCATCATGACAAGCACCACGGCGCTTACGTCACCAATCTGAACAAGGCGTTGGAATCCGCCCCGGAACTTCAGAACAAGACGATTGAAGAGTTGCTGGCCAATAATCTGGCGGTGGTTACGGACACCATCAAGACGGCCGTGCGCAATAACGGCGGTGGGCATTTCAACCACTCGCTGTTCTGGAATCTCCTATCACCGAAGGGCGGCGGCGCGCCGACGGGCAATATCGCCAGTGTCATGACCGGAACGTTCGGCAGCTTTGACGCGTTCAAAGAGAAGTTTACGATGGCCGCGACCGGCCGTTTCGGTTCCGGCTGGGCTTGGCTGGTGAAAGATTCGGCCGGAAAGTTCGATATCCTCTCTACGCCCAATCAGGACACGCCGCTGATGGACGGCAAGAAGGCCATCTTAGGCCTGGATGTTTGGGAACACGCTTACTACCTGAAGTATCAAAACCGTCGGCCGGAATATATCGCCGCGTGGTGGAACCTGATTAATTGGGACGAAGTGAACAAACAGCTTAAGTAGTGATCAGGCCGAGACGTTGGAATTTCTGGCGCGTCGAATCCAGGTCGACGTGTTGGAACGCCGTAAAGCCGAGGGCGGCGGCGACATTGACGAACATCTCGCGATCGTCAACATAGATGCACTGGTCTGGCGTGGTTTGCGCCAGATCCAGTGCCAGTTGCCAGATTTGCCGGTCGGGTTTGCGCATGTGCACGCAGTGGGAGATGACGATGAAATCGGCCACTGCGCGCAAGCCGAAGGTATCCATGCGATGTTCGGTAATGCCCTGTCCTTCATTGCTGATTAAACCCAGTTTCAAGCCGTTCGCTTTCTTGACGTGGTGCAGTAGCGCGATATTCTGCGGCCAGGGAACGGACGCGCGGAATATGTAATCGCGAAGTTCTTCTAGAGTGAACGGGCGCGCGGATTCGAAGAACACCCAACGCAGATAGTCTTCAAACTTCATAAAGCCGCGTTCGTAGCTGTCGAACATAAGCAGATGCCGCTTGTCGATTTCTTCGGCGGGAAGGTCGAACTTATTGCATACATCGCGCCTAAGCGCGCTATCCCAGCCGTTAGTGCCTAATACGCCGCCAATGTCGCTGTAGAGAACGTGGAATTTACGGTCTGCCATCTCGATTTAGGGTCGCATATTTGGTGCGTTAGAATAAGAAAGCGTTCACGCATTGGGCGCGTAGCTCAGTTGGTTAGAGCGCCTGCTTCACACGCAGGAGGTCGCAGGTTCGAGTCCTGCCGCGCCCACCATAACGATCACTCCAAGTGAAATCGCCATCTTCCAAATCACAACAACTCCTTGCAAAGCAGATTGGCAGAAGCATCTGCTAACACATCTCTGGCACGGGGGAACTACCATATTACGCGTTGTGGCCGAACACCGCTCACCGGACAGTGGCTAGCTCGCGCGTCGAAGTCGGCTCTACCCAATCGACAACAACACGGGCAGCGAGCGACCTTGTTTTGCCGGCCTCAGTCCGAACGGGAGCTCAAGTTACAGTGGGCTATCGGGACTGGGCTTGGTAATGATGCCAACGGAACACCTTACTCGCAGCGAGAGAATCCTATTCAGGGCATTAGGATTGCCCGTTATTATCACTGGCTTCGGCGTGCTTGCTTTAGTTGGGTGGCTAACAGGGAGCCGGTGGATTGCCATAGCGAAGTGGCCACGAACGACAGCCGTTCTGGTTCATAAAGATATTTCGAGCGTCGGGGGCCGTCTTGTCTTCGAATATGAAGCAAAAGGACTGCGATTCACCGGTATCGGATTCTGTTGGGGCGATGAACACCTTGTGCGATATGCTCTCAAAAAGTATGAGGTGGGAGCGATTCAAACGATCGGTTATGATCCGGAAGATTCCAATCAAGTCGAACCGACCCAAATCCCGGTTTGGGCACGATTGATGGGGCCGATTTCCGGCCTTATGCTAAGCATCTTGTTTATCGTCGGAGGCACGGTGGTTTACCGCTGGTCATACGCGGATCACTCCGACGCTAGGGAATATCCAAAGCATTCTTAAAAATACCCAAAGAGCAGACCATAACTCTCGTGAGCACATCGTGGTTGAAAGAGATTATCGGACAGTATCGTTCGTCGGCCAGGTTATGTGGCGTCCATTTCGCTGGCCGCGCCAGCCCAAAAGAGCCTCCTAGATCAAACCCACATAACGGCCTATACCACAGAAGCGCTGCTATGCGGTCCGCCCCATAAGAGTTCGTATTGGCAGTCGGGCCTTTAGGCAGTTGCGGCGCAGCAAGGAGAAGCATGGGCGGGATTGTCCAAGCACCTACCGAATAAACTTCTTTACCCCATAGCTTCTCTCTCTCAGGCTCATCCCGCGTTGGGACAATTCTGGACATTGACAGCTATCGGAGGTTGTGATTAACTTAACGTGAACGTACACGCTGTTTACCGCCGATGCCCTCACGCCGCCAATTCCTGAGTCAAAACGTCGCGTTAACTGCTCTCGGTCTACCAACTGTATTAGCGCGGGCCGCGACCGCCCAGCTGTCGCCAGCCGCTCCGCGCCCAACGGAGTCGTTCGATTTAAATGGGCGCTGGCTTTTTCGCACTGACCCAGACGTCCAGGGAGAACAGCAAAGCTGGTTCGCCGGCGGGCAAGATTCGGCACTTTGGCAGGAAGTGGAAGTCCCGCATACCTGGCAAATTGAGGCGTCGCTGGCGGAATATCGTGGCGTCGCCTGGTACCAACGAACTTTCGATACACCGGCTCGCACCGCAAATTCAGCAGTCCGAATCGAATTCGAAGCGGTTTTTCACTCGGCTAAAGTTTGGGTCAATGGGTTACTGGCTGGTGAACACTTGCGCAAGGGGTACACGGCCTTTACGCTGGATGTCGGTCCCTTGCTCCGCCCCGATCGCCCAAATTCGCTGGTTGTTCGAGTGGACAGCGCGTTTAACCAGCACATGCTGCCGCGCGGCCGTTCGAGCGACTGGGCGCACGATGGCGGCATTTACCGCCCCGTGCAATTGCTACTCGCGCCTGCGGCTTTCATTGAGCAGGTGGATGTGGAAGCCGTGCCGGATTTCCAAACGGGCGACGCTGCTTTATCCGCCACGCTATTTGTCCGCAACTTGGGTTTGCGCTCCTGGAATGGCGAAGTCTCCTTTCACGTGGTGGACGAGGTCACCGGCAATATCGTTCTACAGCAGCCGGCAGGACGCATTTCAATAGAGCCGCATTCGACCGCGTCCGGTCCTATTTCCGCGCTTCTGCCCAAAGCTCGTCATTGGCATTTCGACCGGCCTAATCTATACCGCCTCCAGGTGACCATCCAAAATGAGCGCGCGGAAGGGCACGTTTTCGAAACCACCTTTGGAGTGCGAAAGTTCGAAGTTCGCGGCACGGCGTTTTACTTGAATAATGAGCCGGTGAGACTCATGGGCGTGGAGCGCATGGCCGGCAGTAATCCGGCATTCGGCATGGCCGAACCCGCCGCCTGGATTCTTCACGATCACCACGATCTCAAGAATCTCAATTGCGTTTTCACCCGTGTGCATTGGCCGCAAAACCGCCGCGTGCTGGATTACTGCGATCGCAATGGAATTTTCATTCAAACCGAGGTTCCCACGTGGGGACCCGACACCTTCAAAAACATGGGCGAGCAGCCGGATGCCGACATCATGCTGAACGGCCTCGAGCAACTGCGAGAAATGGTAGCCCGCGACCGTAACCACCCCTCGATTTGCTCCTGGGGTCTTTGCAATGAGATTGGAGGGCAAAACCCGCCTGCTTATAACTTTGCCAAGAATATGCTGGCGGAAGCGAAACGGCTCGATCCCAATCGGCTCTGTTCCTATGCATCGCACTCTTTGCAAACTAACCCAGGCAAGGATGTCGCAGGCTTGATGGATTTCATTGAGTGCAACGAATATTTCGGCAGCTGGTATCCCGGCGATGCGGAAGCGATGGGCCGCAATATGGACGAAATACATGCCGCATTTCCGGACAAACCGATTGTGATTTCCGAGTATGGATACTGCGCCTGCACAGCCGAAAGGCCGGAAGGCGACGCCCGCCGCCGCGAAATCATGCGCACTCACGATGCCGCGCTCAAAGAACGAGATTACATCGCGGGCCTTATATTCTTTTGCTATAACGATTACCGCACGCATGTCGGCGACCGCGGCATCGGAGTGTTACGCCAACGCGTCCACGGCGTTGTGGATCTGTTCGGCCGCGCAAAGCCTTCGTATGAACTGCTGCGCATGGAATCGAGCCCCATCGACTCACTGAAAATCGAAGGGCATCCCGGCAACTTCGAAGTCACCCTCAAGACGAGCAAAACGGTTCCGGCCTACAAGTTGCGCGCTTATAAACTCCGGGGCGTGTATTACGGCTATGGCGAAATTCCCGTGGAACAGCAGGAGATCGCTCTACCCGAGTTGATTCCTGGACAGGAAATCAAACTAAAAATCGCGTTTGCCGAAGATCATCCCGAGTATATTCAATTCGATGTGCTCCGCCCAACGGGGTTCTCGGCCTATTCGCAGGTTTGGACAACGTGAAGACGTGAAACACTTCGAACTTCCTCCCGCGCCCAGCGTGGAAGCAGGCGCCGTAAAGGCGTGGGTGCAGCCCGTCGTCCTGCCAACGTACGAACCCTTGCCGCCGGATCCAAATCCGATGTTTCTGGAAACGCGCGTCTATCAAGGAAGTAGTGGCCGCGTCTATCCGCTGCCTTTTACCGATCGCATCGCAACCGAACCTCGGGATCGCTCCTGGAACGCCGTTCATTTGGAGAATGAATTTTTGCGCTTGATGATTTTGCCGGAGATCGGCGGCCGCATTCATGTTGGACTCGATAAAACAAATGTCTACGACTTTTTCTACCGGCAGAACGTTATCAAACCCGCGCTAGTTGGCTTGGCCGGACCGTGGATGTCCGGCGGAGTGGAATTCAATTGGCCGCAACATCACCGGCCAGCCACTTTTACGCCGGTCGCATACCAGATTGAGCGAGCGGCGAATGGCTCGGTGACAGTCTGGTGCGGCGACCACGACCCTATGGGCCGTTTGCGTGGCCAACATGGCCTTTGTCTTCATCCGGCTAAGGCCATCGTCGAACTGAAAGTGAGGCTCTACAATCGGACGCCTTATCCGCAAACGTTCCTTTGGTGGGCGAACGTCGGCGCACACGTGCATGAACGCTATCAATCTTTCTTTCCGCCCGATGTCCACTTTGTGGCCGATCATGCGCGGCGCGCGATGAGTACCTTTCCGCTTTCGACTGGGCGCTATTACGGTATCGATTATCAGCGGCGCGCGCTCCACGGCATCCCTGCTGAAGAATGGCCCAGGCAATTCGTTCCGCCAGGGAACTATCCACCAAACGACCTCAGTTGGTACGCCAATATACCGGTGCCCACCAGCTATATGGCCGTCGGATCGAAAGACGATTTCTTCGGAGGTTACGATCACGCCAAAGCCGCCGGTTTGGTGAGTATTGCCGATCATCACATTGCCCCGGGTAAGAAGCAGTGGACCTGGGGCAATCATGAATTCGGCTACTGCTGGGATCGCAATCTGACGGATGGGGACGGCCCCTACATTGAATTGATGACGGGCGTTTACACCGACAATCAACCCGATTTTTCTTTCCTCGCGCCATGGGAGACAAAAGCCTTTACCCAGTATTGGTATCCGATTCAGCAGATCGGCCCCGCCCAGAAAGCCAACCTCGAAGCCGCCCTCAGCCTGCACAAAGCAGGCAGAGAAGTTTGCGTTGGCATTTACCTCCCGGAGCATCGACCGCAAATAACCGTCCGCCTGGAGCGAAATGGCGAACTGTTGAAGGAATGGCATCACCCTATCGGTCCTGGCTGCCCCATGCTCGAAGCCTTGCCGCTCAGTGAAGACATACTGGAAACGGAACTCTCTCTGTCCGTATATAGTGAAGACCACCTGCTGATTTCCTATCGTGCCCAGCCCAATGTCGCAGGACCATCTCCGCCTCCAGCCGTCGAACCTCCGCTTCCCGCAAAAGTGAAAACCATCGAGGAACTGTACCTCATTGGATTGCATCTGAGTCAATACCGCCATGCCACGCGTCACCCGGAGGCTTATTGGCGGGAAGCGCTCCGCCGCACGCCCAGCGACGCGCGCTGCAACAACGCGTTGGGATCATGCCATCTACAGCGCGGCGAATTTACCGAAGCTGAGAAACACTTTCGGGCTGCCATTACCCGCTTAACACACCTCAATGCCAACCCCTACGATGGCGAACCATACTACAACCTGGGACTGACTCTGCGTTTTCTCGGCAACCTCGACGAAGCCTACGATAGCTTTCATAAAGCCACTTGGAACTACGCTTGGCGGGCGGCCGGTTTCCATGCCATCGCCGAGATCGATTGCCGGCGCGCGGCGTGGGATCTGGCGCTCGCCCATGCGCAATCGTCATTGCGCGCCAACGCTGGCAATGGCAGCCTCCGCAATCTCATCGTTCTGATTCTGCAGAAATTAGGACGACTGGAAGAAGCCAGTCAGTTGTTGCGCGAGACGCGCCAGCTTGAGCCACTCGATTTCTGGTCGCTTGAGATAGCCGCAGCCGATTTTAATGTCAACAACCAGCTGAGACTCGACATTGCTTTCGATTACACGCGCGCCGGCTTTCTCGAACGTGCCGCCGCAGTTCTCAAAGAGGCCGATGGTTCGGCGCAAGATGGCAGCGTTCCCATTGTCTTCTATGCGCTCGCGATGATCTATTTGCAACTAGGGAATGAGATGGCCGCATGCCACTGGCAGCGCCGCGCCAGGGACGCGAACCCCCGCTATTGCTTCCCTAACCGTTTGGAGGAAATGCTCTTGCTGGAGTCTGCCATTGCCTTTGATCCCTCAGACGCGCGCGCCCATTACTATCTTGGGAATCTCCTCTATGACCGTCGCCGCCATGTCGAGGCCATGGCCCATTGGGAGCGTTCCGCTCAACTCGACAAAACGTTACCCACCACCTGGCGCAACTTGGGCATTGGCTATTTTAATGTTGAGCGAAACAGCGCTAAGGCCCACTCCGCCTTTGAACAGGCCTTCCACGCGGCACCTTCCGACGCGCGCGTTCTCTACGAACGAGATCAGCTCTGGAAACGCCTTGGCACCGCTGTTGAACTGAGGATCGCCGAGCTAGCGCGCCATCTTGCCCTGATTGCCCTGCGGGACGACCTATCGGTTGAATTGGCTGCTCTTTACAATCAGGCGGACCAGCCCGAGAAAGCGTATGAACTTCTTCGCTCGCGCAAGTTTCAGCCTTGGGAAGGCGGTGAAGGGCTGGCTCTTGCCCAGCACACGCGCGCTCATTTGGCTTTGGGCCGCCGCGCGCTCCTTGGCGGCAAGATAGCGGACGCCATCCGCCTGTTTCAGAGCGCCACGGAAAATCCAACGAATCTCGGTGAGGCTCGGCACCTCCTTGCCAATCAAAACAATGTTTACTATTGGCTCGGCTGCGCGGTGTTTTTATCCGGCAAAGAAAAAGAGGCGCACGCCTGGTGGCGCAAAGCCTCACAAGCAACCGTAGATTTTTCGGAAACAACTTACTACAGCGCTCTTTCTCTGAGGCGGCTGGGCGATGAGGCTCAGGCCAACAGTCTGCTGGAAGAGTTGCTCTCTTTCAGTCGCAAGCTGGCCCGCCAAGAAGCCCGCATCGATTATTTCGCTACCTCCCTTCCCACTATGCTGCTGTTTCAGGACGACCTACAACAACGGCAGAAAACCCGCGCCAGCTTTCTTCGCGCTCAGGCTTTACTCGGACTTGGTCAGAGGAAGCAAGCCGGCGCTCTACTCCGAAGAATTCTGGAACGCGATCCCAGCCATGCCCTCGCCTTCGATCTGATCGCGGAAACCGATTGCGCAACCCGTTTGCGGCAGTTCGATACGGTGGAGGTCTGAAAGCGTCATGAATGGGGTCTCGCTAGGTTCCGAGCATACGTCCATCGGCGAATTCAACGCGCGCTATGTCTGGCTCATCTCCTGGGCCGCCGCCATGGGTGGTCTCCTCTTCGGTTACGACTGGGTGGTGATTGGCGGCGCCAAACCGTTTTACGAAAAATATTTTCGTCTTGACTCAGAGCAATTAGTCGGTTGGGCCAACAGTTGTGCGCTGCTCGGCTGTTTGCTCGGCTCGATGGTAGCGGGCTGGATGAGCGATCGCTTCGGCCGTAAGAGACTCCTGGTTTCTTCCGCCGTCCTCTTTGCCGTCTCGTCGGCGTTCACTGGCTTGGCTGCGACCTTCCCAACATTTGTATTTTGGCGGATCGTGGGTGGACTCGCGATCGGCATCGCGTCCAATGTGTCGCCCACTTATATCGCCGAGGTCAGTCCTGCGCCCTGGCGCGGCCGCCTCGTCTCGCTCAACCAGATGACGATCGTCATTGGTATTCTAGCGGCGCAAGTGGCTAACTGGCGGATCGCCGACCGCGTTCCGGAAAATGCCACCACCGAAATGATACGGCAATCGTGGAATGGCCAGTTTGGTTGGCGCTGGATGTTTGCGGCCGTTGTTGTACCATCCGTTGTTTTCTTCATAGCCGCGCTCTTTGTGCCCGAAAGCCCCCGCTGGCTGATGAAAATCGGCAAATCGGCGCAAGCTCGAATCATTCTTCGCCGCATTGGCGGCGCGGCGTATGCCGAAAATGCGCTTGCCGAGATTGAATCCACCCTCGGCTCGGAAGCCGGACAGGCCGTTCGCTGGCTCGATCTCCTGGCGCCCGGTGTTTCAAAAGCTCTGGTCATTGGAGTTGCTCTTGCCGTTCTTCAGCAATGGAGCGGCATCAACGTCATCTTCAATTACGCGGAAGAGATTTACCGCAATGCGGGCTATGGTGTCACCGGCATCCTGTTCAACATCGTGATCACCGGCACGATTAATCTCATTTGCACTCTCATTGCGTTGACCTTCGTCGATAAACTCGGCCGCCGGCCCTTGATGCTCTTCGGCTGTGCCGGCGTGGGCTTATCTCACTTCTTGATCGGCTTGACCTATCGGCTTGGCCTCACCGGCCTCCCGGTTCTGGTCTTCACCCTCTGCACCATCGGCTGCTACGCCATGTCTCTCGCGCCGGTAACCTGGGTTCTCATCTCGGAGATCTTTCCCAACCGCGTCCGCGGCCTGGGCGTGGCGATTTCTGTCTCGGCGCTCTGGATCGCGTCGTTCATCCTCACCTACACATTCCCGTTGATCAACCGCCGCCTCGGACCCAGCGGAACATTCTGGCTTTACGCTGTCGTTTGTATCGCCGGGTTCATCTTCGTTTTGAAAAGAGTGCCCGAAACGAAAGGACGAACGCTGGAGCAGATCGAGCGCGGTTTGGAGGCCGCCTGAGAATCGTAGTGTACGATAACGGTCACCCGAACCGCGCCTGCTTCGTCGCCATTCGATATGAACCCTCCCTTTAGTGGCAATTATTCTCTTCAATCTTGCTACCCGCGGGCTTCTGTCGATTCAACTACCGTGTACGTTGACAGGACCCGTCACCTGTGATACATTCTTTCCACTAACTCGCTTCTCGCCGTTAGTTCCCGCTTCCGCCGATCTCGGTTGATCGAGGGGTCATATAAAGAAAGGTTGGTTGAGCCGTGTTTCTCGCACAACGTTTGAACCAAGTGGTTCTTTTTCCCGCATTTCTTTGCATCGCGCATGTGGCGTTCGCTCAAGTGGATGCCGGAACGATTCTCGGTACGGTGCGCGATAACACCGGCGCTGTGATTGCCGGGGCCACAGTCACCGTCGAGAACGAAGGAACGTCTTTCACTCAGACCACTAAGACTTCATCGTCCGGCGAGTATGTCTTCACGCCGTTGAAGATCGGCAAGTACTCGGTGGAAGTGGAAGATCAAGGTTTTAAGAAACAAAGGCGCACCGGAATCGTAGTCGATATACAACAGCAAGCCGTTTCAAACTTCACTCTTACGGTTGGCGATGTGAGTACCGAGATTGAAGTCACCGCTGCCGTTCCCATCCTGCAAACTGAAAGCGGCTCGGTCGGGCAGGTTATCTCCGGCCAGGTGATTAACGATTTACCGTTGAACGGCCGGAACTATACCTTTCTCGCGCGGCTCGTTCCCGGAGCAACCGTAGGTCAATCCGAAGGGCGCGGATTGAATGCCAATGGCTGGTTCACCGCTAATGGCACGCGTCCAGCGCAGAACAACTACATGCTGGACGGCATCGATAACAATACCAACGATGTCGATTTTCTGGCTGGCGCCGCCTATGTCCTCAAGCCTCCCATCGATGCTATCGGGGAATTCAAGCTGCAAACGAATGACTTCAGCGCTGAGTTCGGCCGGGCCGGTGGCGCGGTGTTGAATGCCAGCATCAAGTCGGGCACGAATCAATTTCACGGTAGCCTCTGGGAGTTCCTTCGCAACGACAAACTCGACGCTAACGATTTCTTTATTAATGCCAGTGGTCAACCGAAAGGTGCGTTCAAGCAAAACCAGTTCGGCTTCACAGCCGGCGGTCCCATCGTAAAGAACAAAACGTTCTTTTTTGGCGATTACGAAGGCACTCGCATTCGCCAGGCATTCCCCGAAACAGGTTTCACCGTTCCCACCCTCGCGGAACGCAATAGCGGCTATACCAACTTCTCCGATCTTATCGCGCAGCAGAGCGGCTCACTGACGGACCCGGCGAGCGGCAAGAGCTATCCCCTCGGCACAATTTTCGATCCGGCCACCACCACCAGCATTGGAAACGGACAATACAGCCGAACACCGTTCGCGGGCAACATAATTCCGGCCAATCGCCTCGATCCGAATGCCGTCAAGCTTCTGAACCTCTTTCCAACCCCCACCGGTTCAGGGCTTTTTAACAACTACAACGTGAATGCCGGCGCCTATACCAACGTCAACGCCTTCGATACACGGATCGACGAGTACGCCACTGAAAAAGACCAGATTTTCGGACGCTACAGTTGGTCGCATAGCCCAAGCTTCGCTCCCCCTCCGTTCACTGGGTATGCCGATGGCGGCAACTTCAACGAAGGTGTTCAGAACGTCGATACCATGGGAGCCGCTTTAAGCTATACCCACTCGTTTAATCCCACGCTTGTCAACGAAGCTCGCCTTGGCTTCAACCGCGAGCATACAACCCGGGATCAAGCTTACGCCGACAGCACCACCAATATCCCCGCCATGTTTGGCATTCAAGGGATTCCGCAGCTTCCGGGCAACGGCGGTCTGCCGTATCTGGGTATCGGTGGACTGAGTCAGCTGGGCTCAGCCGAATGGTTGATTGGAGACCGCTACAGCAATACCTTCCAATTCACCGAGAATCTTACAAAGGTCTACAAAACGCATACCTTCAAAGGCGGTTTTGAACTGCAGGAAATCTCCGCGCCCTGGTTATCGCCGCCGTATTCGCGCGGGGAGTTTGACTTCGGCGGCCAGTACACTTCCATTCCGAACGTGACCGATAGCAGTACGGGCCGCGCGCAATTTCTTCTCTTGCCCAGCGGCCCCGGCAATATCGGCGGGGCAAACAACGTCAATGCCTCGAATTTTGGCGATGTCGCGTTGGTTCGTTCCTATTACGGCGCATTCTTCCAGGACGATTGGAAAGTTTCCTCCAAACTCACGGTAAATCTCGGCGTGCGTTGGGATTACTTCAGCCCGACCGGCGAAAAATATTCCGCGCAAGCTAACTTCGTTCCCGGCAATCCATTTAATGGCGCAGAGTACATCATTCCCACGTCGCGCGAGAACGATCCACCCTTGCCAGCTAGTTTTACCTCACTCCTCGCGCAAGATGGCATCAAGCTAGTCTATTCAGGAGCCTATGGCTCCGGTTTAAGCCAAGTGCAAAAAGACAACTTCGCACCACGCATTGGCTTCGCCTACCAGCTCACTCCGAAATTCGTCGTTCGAGGTGGTTACGGCATTTACTTTGGATCGTTTGAAAACCGCGGCGGGTATCCGAGTCTCGGCTATAACTTCCCGTTCCAATACAGCTTCACGTTCCCTTCCGCCAACTCCCAGTCACCGGTAATTTATCCGAATGGCACCACTGCCACACTGGAGAACGGACTTTCCAGCGTGCCTTTGGATCCTGCTTCCGTCAATGCAGAAGGGCTCAACCTGCGAGGCATTCAACTGCACTATAAAACGCCCTATGTGCAGAGTTATAACTTGACTCTCCAATACCAGTTAAGTCACGCCGATTCCGTCGAAGCCGGCTACGTGGCATCTCTCAGCCGGCACCTCGAAACATTTGTCGGGACGAATCAGCAGACGGAGCTCCTGCCGCTAGGCTACACTCCGCAGAACTATGATGCCTTCCCCGACTTCGCCTACGGCTCATCCTACGCCGACACCATAGGCGATGCCGACTACCACGCTCTGCAGACCAAATACCAACGCAAGCTCTCAGAGGGATTAACGGTGTTATTCTCGTATACCTTTTCTAAAACCCTCAGCGACGCCGGAGACCTCTTGAGCGGCGGCGGTGTCGCTGGTTTCCGCGCCTCCGAACTCCCGAACTGGGGCATTCAAAAGGACTGGGGCCTTGCTGCTTTCGATATACGGCACGCGATCTCTCTGAGCGGCTCCTATGACTTGCCTTTCGGTAAAGGCATGCGCTACATGAGCAACGGAAACCGCCCCATGCAATTCCTGCTCGGCAACTGGAGCACCAACTTTATTTTGACGCTCGATACCGGGCAGCCATTGACCATCAATTGCGCCACTGCGACGGGCGCGGGTACCGGCTGTTACGCGCTATTGACAAATGTAAGCCCCTATAGCGGCCCGCATAACGTCAATCAGTACTACAATCCGGCGGCATTCGCCACCCCCGGCGACGTGACTTCCGTTGGCCAAAGCAGCTATGCGCCCTTGGGAGGCGGCAACACCCAGGTGGAAGGGCCGCCGATTCATAGGCTCGATTTCTCCGCCTTCAAAGTGTTTCCGGTCAACGAACGTATGCGCTTTGAATTCCGCGCCGAACTCTTCAACCTGACCAACACGCCGGCCTTCTCGTTGCCAGGCAATTTGAATTACCTCAATACCGCCACCTTCGCCCAAATCACCTCCACCCGTGATGCTCCCAACGACCCGCGAGAGGTTCAGTTCGCCCTCAAATTTTATTTTTAAGTCGCGGTCTACCGATGAACATGAAAAGAAAAAGGGGGACACTCCGGGCTTCTCGGCGCACTGTCGCCGAACGAATTCTACAGGCGTGTCCCCTCTTTTTCGCTGCCCTCTAGGCTGTTTTTGCACGAAGCCGTACACTACACCGCAATTCTAAGCGGCTTTTTAACCAGCTGCATTCTATGGCCTGTCTCCTCATTCTGCTGATCGCATTTTCCTCTAATCCCCTTGCCGACGCTGTCCGCTTGCACCCCGACAGCTTCTCTGCCCATCACCTCCTGGGCGAATATTACCTGAAGCAAAGCCGCATTGCCGACGGCATCCCTTACCTCGAAAAAGCGCACTCCATCGATCCCTCCGACTACACCAATAGCTACGATCTCGCTCTCGCTTACCTGCAAGTGAAATCTCTGGATAAAGGGCGTGAGCTTATCAAACACCTGCTGCAGCAAGGCGATAAGGCCGAGCTTCACAATTTGCTGGCAGATATAGAAGAAGCCGCCGGCAACACGACTGAGGCGGCGCTGCAATATGAAGCCGCAGCGCGCCTGGATCCAACTGAAAAGAATCTCTTCGATCTGGGCAGCGACCTTTTAAAACATCGTGGCTTCGAGCCGGCGCTCAAGGTTTTCGAATTCGGAGTACAGCGCTATCCCCGTTCCGCTGAACTGCGTGTCGGATTGGGCGTGAACTACTATTCCTTAGGTCGCTACGACGATGCGGTCCAAACGCTCTGCGAGGCGGTTGACTTAGACCCGCGCGACACCAAGGCCCTCGATTTCCTGGGAAAGATGTACGACATTTCCCCGAGTTATGCCGATGAAATGACGAAGCGGCTTTCCGGTTTCGCCCGCAACTACCCAAATAACGCGGCGGCGCAGTACTACTACGCGCTCAGTCTTCGCAAGAGGACGCTTGCCCCCTCAACCGCGCATGACCGGTCCGCTGAATCGTTTTTATTGCGCGCGGTGGAAATCAAACCGGACTTTACCGACGCTCATTATGAACTCGGCCTGTTGTATCAAGATTTGCAGGAAGATACGAAAGCGATTGCTCAGTTGGAGATCGCTGTGAAGCAGCGGCCCAGCTTCGTGCCAGCGCATTACCACTTGGCCCAGCTCTACAAGAAAAGCGGCCGGGCCGCTCTCGCCCGGCGGGAGTTCGCGCGGATTGAAGAACTGAAGGCTCACTGAGTGCGCTCGCAAACCACTGCCGAACGAAGCAACGAAGTGTTGGAACGCTTGGACGGGCAGTTTATGAACTTCGCGGTATTACGTGTTCGCGGCGAACTCGATCGGGCAGACGATGGGCTCGCCGACCAGCGGGAATAAGTACGCCTCATCGAGCCACAATCCGCCGATTCGTTCTTCGTTACGGCCGAAAAATATCAGGTTGTCACCCGTCTCGTCAGGTGACCGGTCCGACGATCGCACTGTCGTGGCCTTTAGCGCTCTCAACCAGGGTGCATTGGCAACGGCGAGGCCGATAGCGCGTGCCGCCGAACAGTCCTCGGTATCGTTCAATTCGTACGCGACTGTGCGTGCTCCCCGCCCTGCCGCCCGCAAAGCGGCTTGAACATCGGCCGAGCGGTCGATGGCCTCTAGAAATCGTGCTCTGCCGGGGTTGTGAGTCGAAATATCGGCAGCCAGCACCGACGACATCAGCCTGATGCGAACGATGCATTTCGAGCGTAGAACCGCGTCGACCTGTGGGAAGCCTGTGTTCCCTTTCCGCGGCACTTTCTTGTTGCTTCTCGCATAGTGTTGCATTTCGTTCACAATCGCTTGCGCCTGCATGGAGCAGTAGAGGCCGCCGTATGCCGGGATGCCAGCCGTAAACGACTGGCCCGAGAAACGATTCACATCTAATGATTGATCACGGACAGTCAAGGCCGCATTGGCTGCCTGCCGCGGGAAAATGCCCTGGGTGTTGATGGTGGTGTGTTGCTGGTCGAAGCTGCGATAAAGAGACACCGTGGTGGGAACCAACTCGGTCGGAATCTTACGGGCCTCAATCAATCGACTGGCTTCGGAGTAGACGGCTCGCAGTAAGTGTGCAGACATTACTCTCGGCATCGTGGCAGTTCAAATAAGTATATACGCAACATAGTGGAGATCCAACGCAGCCATCTCCGCGCATTTACTCTGACCTGGTGGCACAATGCTGAACTGATCCTGCTGCGCAGCTCTGATCGATCTTGGCGGCTCCCGCTATGACCAGAATGTGCGTTGCGCCACCGATTTACATGGACGGAAAGTCAGCTTTGTCAGACAAGTACCGTGCAATACCTGGAGCGCTCGCTGATTCATGGGCGGGCGCCGCCTTCTCCGAGTGCCGGACGATCTGCTCAAAGCGCGGACTGACCATCGGCGCTGGCGTATTTCCGCTGGGTTTTTTGGATGGAAGGGCTGTCGTCGCCAGTACTCCGCGCCGTACGACGCAAGCAAGCCCCTTTCAGGAATGTGTAAGCTAAGAACGAAGTGGCGAACGCCGAACATCTCGCAAGACTGCAGCAGGGCACCACGGCCTGGAATCAATGGAGGCTAGAAAATCTCAGCCTAGTGCCGGATCTGAGCAAGTCGAATCTCTCGGGTGCAAACCTGAAAAATGCAATCGTCCGTAGAGCGAATTTCGAGGAAACAGACCTCCGCGGCGCGGATCTCAGCGGCGCGGATCTCGCTCGTGCTTACCTCAGCCGTGCAGATCTTTCGAACGCGAACATTCAGACCGCCGACCTTCGGGAGACGGACATCCGTGAGGCGCACCTTGGCGGGGCCGATCTCAGTCGCGCAGACCTCAGCGGGGCCAATCTCAGTCGCGCAGACCTCAGCGGGGCCAATCTCAGTCACGCGCGCCTGCGCAAGGCGAAGCTTGAGGAGGCATACCTCCGCAGCGCCAATCTGTCGAGCGCGGTTCTGCCGGACGCGAATCTCAGCGATGCGGACCTTTGCGGCTCCATGCTCCGCGAGGCTAACCTCCAAGGGGCGAACCTCGACGGAGCCGGCCTTCGTGGCGCAGATCTCAATGCGGCTAACCTGAGCGGCGCGAGCCTTCGCGGGGCAGCCTTGGTTTGGGCGAATCCCTTTCTGAGGGGAGGGGACGTTGAGGCCTTTAGGAACGCAGACCTAAGCGATGCGGATCTCAGCAGCGTGAACCTCAGCGGGTTCTACCTCGGTGGTGCAAAATTGAGAAAGGCGAATCTATCCGGCGCGAATCTCTCGAAAGCGATCCTGGAGGAGGCAGACCTTCGCGGGGCTAACCTTACAGAGGCAGACCTCAACAGCGCGGACCTGAGTCGGGCTGACCTTACTGGAGCTTCTCTGGTTGGCACCTCGTTCCTGCACGCCAAGTTCAAGGGGGCGAATCTCTCGGGGTGTTCCGTTTATGGAATTTCTGCATGGGACGTCACTCTAGACGGAGCTATTCAATCGAATCTGCGCATCACACCGGACGACCGGCCTTCGCCGCAAGTAGATGACCTTGAACTCGCTCAGTTCCTGTACCTGATTCTCGACCGAAAGAAGGTCAGAAACGTCCTCGATGCCCTTACCTCCAAAGCAGTCTTGCTTCTTGGGCGCTTCACGCCGGAGCGCAAGGCTATTCTCGACGGCCTTGCTGAGGAATTGCGTAAGCAAAAGTTGCTGCCGATCATCTTTGATTTTGAGCGCTCCACGAATCTGACCTTTACGGACACGATAAAGATACTGGCCGGCCTGAGCCTGTTCGTTATCGTCGATATCACGAAGCCAAGATCTGCACCTCAAGAACTGATGGCCACCGTTCCGGACTATCAAGTACCGTTCGTGCCGATTCTTGAGGAAGGAGAGGATCCGTACTCCATGTTTGTGGACTTCCAGTCATACGACTGGGTACTGAAGCCTGTAGTAACGTACCCTTCGAAGGAAGCGTTGGTCGCGAACTTCGGGAGCGTTATCCTCGAACGTGCATGGGCAAAGCATTTGGAACTTCAACGCAGGAAGAACGAGACGCTCCAGACAATGTCGCTGAAGGAAATGATAGCGCAGCGTCCTCTCGCGACTTGAGGATACGCCCATGGACGTTCGCTCGGACTATATCGCCCACGCGTTCCCTGCAAGCTGAGGCGCGAACGGCGACGGATACTATTGCAAAATCCCAGCGCACGAGTAAACACCAACCCAGGCGCTCGACGACGGCGGACAGCCCTACTCTGGTCGGATGACTAGAATAAAGCGGTCAAAGTGTTCGACCTTGAATTACAGCGTAAGTGATTTAGAATCAAATATGTTGGCCGCTTTATTTGCGTTTATCAGGTCCAATCTGTGCACGCGCTAGTGGCCTGTCGCAGAGTAACCGTTACCAGTAGGGCAGCGTCATATAGTAGTGACTATCGCGCCTACGATTCAGTTGAATGACGAACAGAGAAGCGAGCTAGCCAGCATCAGCCAGTCTCGCTCCTTGCCGGCAGGTTACGTATTCCGAGCCAAACTGATTTTGATGTTGGAGGAAGGTGCCAGTTTCGCGATGATCCGCGCGCGATTGGGGACAACGAACCCGACCATTATCCGCTGGAAGGAACGTTTTTTAGCGCAAGGGATGGATGGATTGGACACAACGCATCCGGGTCGGCCACCCTATCGATTGACGGCGAAGTTACGAGCCAAGGTATTAAACGCAACACGCAAGAAGCCAAGCGATGGCTCAACGCATTGGAGTTGCCGTAAGTTAGCCGGAGATCTTGGCATTAGCAAGGATCTGGTTCACCGCATCTGGCGAGAGGCCGGCGTCAAGCCGCACCGGCTGGAGCGCTACATGGCCAGCAACGATCCGGATTTCGAAAGCAAAGCTGCCGATATCATTGCTCTTTACCTGCAGCCTCCGCGGCATGCGGCGGTTTTTGCGTAGACAAAAAGAGCGCCATTCAAGCCCTGGATCGCCTCGATCCGGTGTTGCCCCTAAGTCCAGGGAGGGCCGAGCGGCATGGCTTTGAATACTATCGGCATGGCACTCTGTCGCTTTATGCGGCTCTCGATACGAAGACAGGAAAAGTCCACGGCAAAACGTCCGCTCGTCATACCAGCGCCGATTTCGTAGCCTTTCTATCCGAAGTAGTTTGCACTTGCAAATCCCATCAGGAAATCCAGATCATTCTCGATAATCTCTCGGCTCACAAGACCAAACTCGTAAAGGATTCTTGGCCGACCATCCAAAGGTCGCTTTGCACTTTACTCCAACCTACTCGTCCTGGCTCAACCAAGTCGAAATTTGGTTCTCTCGCATCGAACGGGAAGTCATTTGCCGGGGTGTCTTTACTTCTATCTCTGACTTGGCCCGCAAGCTGAAGCGCTACATCGCAGCCTAGTCAGCCCACGCCAAACCTTTCAAATGGAAGTACTCCGATCCTTCCCGCCACATTGGTAACGTTCTCTTTGCGACAGGCCACTAGGATTTGGCCTTCTATCGAAGGAATCGCCTTTTCAGGGGGCGCGACCATCACCCAGATTCCTAAGTTCGGCAAATCCCTTAGCGAAGCTACTCTTACATCTTGAGGGCTCAACCCTGCATCGCAATCCAGTGACCTGCCAGGATCCGGTATCCATCACCCTCAGATCTTAGCTGTGCCAAGCCTGGAAACTCGAGGTGCATCCCAGCAACGAAAAAACCTTCCTCGGCTGCCTGCCTGAACGTCTCCTTGCGTGTCTTGACGGCAAGCGCGGGGTCCACATCCATCGCCGTTCCGGCATTGAGAAGCGCGGACTGAACAGCAGGGACGTGGACGATATCACCCCAAATCAAGACAGAGGACCGGCCACTGCCAATTCGGTAACCAGTGTGGCCTGGAGTATGACCGGGTAGTGGCACACAAACGATGCCAGGCGCCACTTCACCCCCTTCGATCAGGCGTGTGCGCTTCGCATAGGGCGCCATCATTTGTCGGACGAACTCGAAGGTTTTTCCATCCGGGACTTCATCCAGATTGCTGTGCAACCAGTATGCTGCTTCTGCCTTGTGCAGGACGATCTCGGCATTCGGGAAGCTGGCATTGCCTTTCAAATCGACGAGCCCGCCGCAGTGATCGCCGTGCAGATGCGTGAGGATGACGGTCTGGATGGAATCTTGAGAGACTCCCGCAGACCGAAGGGCAGCTGGAACCTTGCCCATAGATGCCATCAGTTGCGATCCCCCTCCCGTATCGATCAGCACCGGACCATGACCTGGAATGCGCACCAGATAGGCATTCACATCGATGCGAGGCGGATTCGATCGAAGAGCACTATGCTGAACTGCAAGAACTTTCTCCATCGGCGCATTCACAATCAGATGTTCAAGAGGAACCTGAAAATATCCGTCGCTCAGCGTGGTGAGCGTCGCCTCTCCAACCTGCCAGTGAATTGGGCTTACATCGCGTTGTTGCATCTCTTACATCATATCTGTTTTAGTCACCAAATGATACTTGGTATATTAAATTAACTGCGATACTAGGTTTCTCAAAGGATACCCATGCCGAATCAATCTGAAGTTGAACGTAACCGCCTCCTGCTTGATCAGGTTGCCGACAAGTGGACAATCCTCATCTTGGCGGCGCTTTGTGAAGCTGGCGGAAAGGCCCGCTTCAACGCTATTCGCCGCGCCGTCGACGGTATTTCCCAAAAGACGCTTACCAAGTGCCTGCGAGAGCTTGAGCGCAACGGAATTTTGGAGCGAACCTTGTACGATACAACCCCCATCAGCGTTGAGTACAAGATGTCGGCTCTTGGCCATTCTCTCAAGAAACCATTTGCGGCGCTGTACGAGTGGGCCGATCTTCACCTGGCCGAAGTGGAAGCTGCTCAGCGAAGCTTTGATAAAGCCAGGCCCCGATAGGCACTTCTCCGAACCCGATGCGCAAGCTTGCGGCTGCTCCCAAGCCCTATCACCAGGTCGCTCCCGTTGGCATCAAGGTGACGCTGTTTGAGCCAGGCGGCATGAAGACTGACTGGGCAGGCTCTTCGATGACAATTCCGCCTATGAACGAACCTTACCGGCAGACAGTCGGAGCTTTCGCGAAGATGATACTTGACTACTCCGGCTCCGAACCGAAAGATCCGCCGGAGATCGCCCAAGTTGTGCTGAAGCTTGCCGGCCAGGGCGATGCTCCGGGCCGCCTCCTCTTAGGCACGAACTCGGTCCAGTAAGCACCAGCAGCAGCCAAGACTCTGGCGGAATCGGATGCCAAGTGGCACGATCTCAGTGTGGCCGTGGTGTTAGAGGTAGTGCTAGGCGCTCAATACGACCCAAAAGAAAGATGTAAGCGAGTATGCCCGCCACCAACAGAAGTGCCGCCACCGCGAAAGCGCGTACAAAGGAGTTCGTTCCTCCGACAATGTAGCCCGTTATGATGGGCGCGACGATGCCCGCGATCTGATTGCCGGTATTCAATATGCTACCAACCTTGCCGACGCTGTTTCCCGGTGCAATCAGGGAAGGGATGGACCATCCCACGGGTGCTGCGGCCGATAATCCAGCCAGGGAAATGGTGATCCAGACCAAGGCGATCCTCGGATTGGTGGTGAACATGGGACCTATGATCGCGAGACCTACCACCGTCCCTCCAATCAGAACCCCCAAACGCACCCGGCTTTCGTCGCTTCCGAGTCGAATCAGATGATCTACCAGGAAGCCGCCCACTAATAGGTCCGTAAGAGTGGCCACCAGCCACGGAATACTCGAATAGATGACGGCATGCAGAGGGTCGAGTTTCAGTCCCGAAAAGTAAGTCGGCAGCCAAAGTAGAAAGAGATAGAAGCAATAGTTATAGCCAAAGAAACCAGTTACTAAGCCAACGATCTTTCGATGGAGCATTAAATACGATAGCGGCGCACTTCCGCCAGCGGAAGCGTTTCGATCCATGGCCGCGTCTTTTTCAGGATCGCGGTACATTCCGCAAAAAGCCAAAAAGTACAAAAAGCTGATCAAGCCAGTGGCGGCAAAACTCCAGCGCCAACCATAGTGAATGAGGATGATTCCCACCGCCGGAACTCCGATCGCAGGACCCAGTTTCGCAGCCGAGTCGAAAATCGCAGTCGCCAGGCCGAGTTCGCCGCGCGGAAACCATTCGCCGATCGCTTTCGCGTTACTAGGAAACGTTGGTGCTTCACCGATGCCGAGCAGCAGCCGCATGCCAAAGAAAGTGCCGAGGTTGGGCGCTACGGATGCGCCAAACGTCGCCGCACTCCAAAGGAACGATCCCATCCGCCCGATGCGCTTTACGCCAAAGCGGTCAAGCAAGACTCCCATGGGTAACTGTGCCAGAGCATAAGTCCAATTGAAGGCGCTCAGCAGATATCCAAACGCCACAGTGGATATTCCAAACTCGGAATGTAAGGCCTCATGTGCCACCGCGATATTCACCCGGTCGCCATAGTTCACCAAGACGCCCACGCCCAGCAGGATTGCTATCTGCCAACGCCGCGCGCGGCTATTCATCTCCGCTACCAATCGAGAACGGCATCGTCGTGGGCGCGCACCGTGAGGGGGTGGATCGTTTCCTGCTGAAACGGATGCTGCGCCGCGGCGCTCTCATTCACCTCAATTCCCAACCCAGGAGCATCGGGCGGGAGCCAGTAGCCGTTTTCGCTGACGAGGGCATGCTGCACCACCTCCCAGCGCCAAGGTACATCCGTCAGCATGTCTTCCTGGATGAGAAAATTGGGAGTGCTGAGATCGAAATGCAGGGCAGCGGCGTTGGCAACCGGTCCCAGCGGGTTGTGAGGCGCGACGCCCATGGTGTAGACCTCCGCCATCGCCGCAATCTTTTTCGCCTCCCACAGCCCACCGCAGTGACAGAGATCCGGTTGAATGACATGACAAGCCAGCTTTTCAAAGATCTCCCGGAATTGATAGCGAGTGACCAAGCGCTCGCCGGTGGCGATCGGCACTGGACTGGCCTTTCTCACCTCCGCTAATACGTCAACATTTTCCGGCGGCACGGGCTCTTCTACAAAATAAGGCTTGTAGGGCGCGAGCACCCGGCAGAATTCGATGGCGTTGGCTAGCGAGTGACGGCCATGGCAATCCACCAGAATGTCGATTCCCTCACCGACAGCCAACCTTATTGCTTCCATGGAACGCTCCGCATACCGATAGGCGGCGATGCTATTCAATGCCTCCGTCGGGGGCGTGATCAGCACCTTCACCGCCGAGTACCCTTTCGCCACTACGGCGAGAGCGCGGTCCGCAAAGATTTTCGCGTCGTCATTCCATTGCGTCTCATAGACCGAGCGCATGTCGCCGCCTCCCAAATGCGTATACATTCGCACCTTCGTTCGCACGGCTCCGCCCAGTAGCTTATAAACCGGCTGATTCAGAGATTTGCCCAGGATATCCCAGCACGCCTGCTCGATTCCGGAAATCGCCGAAAGGCCAATCACGCCGGTCCGCCAAAACGATTGGCGATACATCTTCTGATACAAATGTTCAATGCGCGTGGGATCTTCGCCCAACACCATGGGCGTGAAATCCTCAATAGCGCCTACCACGCTGCGTGTTTTCCATTCAAGCGACGCTTCGCCCCAGCCAAACAGTCCCGGCTGATCCGTTTCAACCTTGACAAAGATCCAATTCCGCATTTCGGCGTGGACCACAAGCGGTTGAATGCGGGTTATCTTCATGAAGAAAGCGCTTTGACTAAGAACGGCAAGCCTTCCACGCCATGAAAGAAGTGATCGCCCGAAAAAATTTCCTGCCGCGCGTTATCGGCAGATCCAAACACCTGGTAAACCTTTTGCACGTTTCGAAAGCTGGCGCGCGTTGCGGCCACCGGGAAAATGGGATCTTTGTCGCCTCCTTCGGAGAACAGGAAGCGCGGCGCAATCAAACCCGCTACATCGTAGCTTTCCGCCCAATTTAAAATGCCCGGCACGTAATTGTCGATGCAATGCTCAATGCTCAAGATGCTGTCGCGAAAGGTGTTCAGATAGCCGCTGATAAAAGCCGCCTTGATGCGGGTATCGAGCGCAGCGGCAAACTGCGTACAGGTTCCGCCGCCGGAAATACCTACGCAGCCAACCTTGCCGGCATCGAGATCCGCGCGCTGCTCCATCCAATCGACGGTCCGCATCACATCCCAAACACGCCAACCGATCATGGTTTGGCCGAATAGCAGCGCGGCCCCGGCAGAAGGCTGGCACGAGGTATGACCCGGACCCTTTTTCATGCTGGCTGCGTCGCGGCGGCAGCCGAATCCCATTGGCTCGATCGCCACGGCGGCCAAACCGTGCTCCACAACTTGAATCGCGAAATCGTGTTGATAGCCCGCCTTATCGGTCCGGTCAAAACCGTGTTCGTCGATGCCTACAATGTCGTCCACGCCGCGTCCATGGCCGGGAATGCAAATCACCGGAGTATAGGGAGGTTTACTGCTAGCGGGTGTCAGTAAGTAGCCGGCAACGGCCACCCCTGGCCGGCTCATAAAGACAAACTTCTCGCGCTGGTATCCCGGAAACTGTCGCCTTTCTATGCTCTGGTATTGCAGCGCCGTCCGCTCGCGGGGAAAACCACCCAGCAGTTCAATGAGTTTTGCTCTGAGCTTACGCTGCCAGGCTTCGGCTTGTGCTTTGGTGGTTGCGGCAAAGGTCAGGCTGAGCGGAGCGGATTTGTATGATTCCAATGTCCAGCGAAGGGGATCGAAGGCGGGGTTGGGATCGGTTATTTGGGAAGCGGCAAGCGGCGCCAGAGTGGCGCCAGCCACCGCGGCCTTGGCCAGTTGGCGGCGCGTGAGAGAACTCTTCATTGCGTCGATTATATAGAAGGTAAGATTGCGTAAAACAAAAGCGATTCAGGACGAGCGAAGGAGGTCGGGCTGGCGGTCGCTATAGCTTCGCCGCCGATGTTTCTAGAGTCGGTGAGGTCAAGCCGTGTCGCTCTTGTCGTGGATCTGTAGAATGCTCATGTGGGATGACGTCTAAGTGCCTGAGTCTGACAAAACCGTTTTTGACCGCGCTCTCACCGAGGCTCGCGAACTCATAGACCGAGCTCGCCTGTCCGGCGAAACTTCACTTTCGTTTGCAAGTCTCGCCATTGTAGAACTGCCCTCCGAGCTCGCGCGTCTCACTGATCTTACCCATCTCGACCTAAGCGGCTGTCGAGAGCTAACCGATCTGCAACCGCTGGCCGCCCTCACCAGCCTGCAATCGCTCAACCTAGCTGGTTGCGCTCAAGTGCAGGATCTGCAACCGCTGGCCGCCCTCACCAGCCTGCAATCGCTCAACCTAGGTGATTGCGGCCAAGTGCAGGATCTGCAACCGCTGGCCGCCCTCACCAGCCTGCAATCGCTCAACCTTACTTATTGCTATCAAGTGCAGGATCTGCAACCGCTGGCCGCCCTCACCAGCCTGCAATCGCTCAACCTTAGTTCTTGCGCTCAAGTGCAGGATCTGCAACCGCTGGCCGCCCTCACCAGCCTGCAATCGCTCAACCTAGCTGGCTGCGATCAAGTGCAGGATCTGCAACCGCTGGCCGCGCTCACCAGCCTGCAATCACTCAACCTTTTCTATTGCGATCAAGTGCAGGATCTGCAACCGCTGGCCGCCCTCACCAGCCTGCAATCGCTCGACCTTAGTTTTTGCCGTCAAGTGCAGGATCTGCAACCGCTCGCCGCCCTCACCAGCCTGCAATCGCTCGACCTCGCTGGTTGCGCTCAAGTGCAGGATCTGCAACCGCTGGCCGCCCTCTCCAGCCTGCAATCGCTCAATCTTACCAGTTGCGCTCAAGTGCAGGATCTGCAGCCGTTGGCCGCCCTCACCGGCCTGCAATCGCTCGATCTTAGCTCTTGCCGTCAAGTGCAGGATCTGCAGCCGCTGGCCGCCCTCACCAGCCTGCAATCGCTCAACCTAGCTCGTTGCGACTCAAGTGCAGGATCTGCAACCGCTGGCCGCCCTCACCAGCCTGCAATCGCTCAACCTAGCTCGTTGCGATCAAGTGCAGGATCTGCAACCGCTGGCCGCCCTCACCAGCCTGCAATCGCTCAACCTTAGTTCTTGCGATCAAGTGCAGGATCTGCAACCGCTGGCCGCCCTCACCAGCCTGCAATCGCTCGACCTTACCGGTTGCGGTCAAGTGCAGGATCTGCAACCGCTAGCCGCCCTCAGCAGCCTGCAATCGCTCAACCTTAGTGTTTGCGACCAAGTGCAGGATCTGCAACCGCTGGCCGCCCTCACCAGCCTGCAATCGCTCAACCTTCGTTATTGCGCTCAAGTGCAGGATCTGCAACCGCTGGCCGCCCTCACCAGCCTGCAATCGCTCGATCTAGTTGGTTGCGATCAAGTGCAGGATCTGCAACCGCTGGCCGCCCTCACCAGCCTGCAATCGCTCAACCTAGCTGGTTGCGCTCAAGTGCAGGATCTGCAACCGCTGGCCGCCCTCACCAGCCTGCAATCGCTCAACCTCGCTAGTTGCCGTCAAGTGCAGGATCTGCAACCGCTGGCCGCCCTCACCAGCCTGCAATCGCTCGACCTTAGCTAGTTGCGTTCAAGTGCAGGATCTGCAACCGCTGGCCGCGTCTTCGCTCCCTGCGAACGGCTCGGCTAATGGGCGTTAAAATCGATTGCTCGCCGGGCGCGCTGCCCTTGGCCTCGTGGATTCGGGCGGGCGAATTCTACGCCGATCAACTGATCGGCGCACCCAACGAGCTTGGCTCCAAGGATGCCTATTCCGACAATGCGCTCCCCCGCATCCGGGCCTGGCAAAAGGATCTTCAGGCTGGTGAAGCTCCCAACAGCACCATTAAGATCTTCTTCCTTGGAAACGGCCGCGTCGGTAAAACGCAGATCTGCCGCCGCCTTTTGGGCAAACCATTCGACCCCTCCGTCCCAACAACCCACGGTATCGACCTGGCGGAACTCCGCATCGTTCCCGCCTCGGGCAGCCTGCCCGAAATTATGGCCCGGCTCTGGGATTTCGGCGGCCAAAGCATTTACCATGGCACCCACGGTCTCTTTATTGATGACCGCGCCATTTACGTTCTAGCCTGGACTCCGCTCTACGAAAATACTGACGAAATCGAGCAAGATGGTATCGCCATGCGCAATCGCCGCCTGCGTTACTGGCTCGAGTACGTCAGCTCCCTTGCTGGTCAAAGTGCGCCCGTCATTGTTAGTGCAAACGCAGTGCGATCGCGAAAGCGATCGCCGCGAACCGCCCCTTACCCGCGGAGCATGGCTTTGAACGCCTCCTCAGCACCTATGGCAGCGCAAAGGAACTGGATGGCATTCGCCGCCTCCGCCTCGAGCTCGAAAGCGCCGCCGTTTACCAACTCGAGCGTTATGGCAAAATCCGCCTGCCCAAAAGCTGGTGCGCTGTCGAGCGGCAAATCGAGGCGCTACGGCAGCGCAAAACGAAAACCATTTCCTACGCGAAATTCGAGGCGCTTTCCCGCGAAGAACACCAAACGGCCGTCACGGAGGTCGTGCTGCATTATCTACACCGCAGCGGCCAGGTTTTCTATCGCCGCGGAGCTTTCGGCGATCAAGTCATTATCGATCTCGACTGGGCGTTTGACGGAATTTACGCCGTCCTTGACCGCAACAAAGCGCTCCCCATCCTGAAGGCCCAGGCTGGCCGCTTCACTCTGCAACTCCTGGCAGCGCTGATCTGGCCGCAATACTCATCCGCCGATCACGAATTGTTCATCTCCCTTATGCAGCAATGCCAGATCTGTTTCAAGACAGCGAATGATTCTTATATTGCCCCCGATGCCCTTCCCTCGGAACAGCAGGTATCCGCTCAGATCCAGCAACTCTGGCGCAAACCTGCTGCCCCGGACGCAGCGGCATCTCTGAACTATCCGTTTCTGCATGAAGGCATTCTGCGCGCCATTCTTTGCGAAGTAGGAGAAAAAGCGGGTGAAAGTGCCGTCTATTGGTCCTGGGGCGTCTGTTTCTATGACCTGGAACGGCAATCCACCGTGCGCATTCGTACCGAACTGGCCGATCCCACAGGCGGCCGATCCCGCTGGTCGCATTGTCGTCGAAGCAACCGGCGGTCAATCGGAAGCGCTCGTCGGACATCTGGTCGATTCCATCCTTCAAATCAAGATCGGCGTCAAACCAGAGTGTCACTGGCTCGTCGGCGGCGCAACGTCTTTAGGCCAAGACACATCCCACCAGCAAAAACCGGATGAAGCCTTCGCGCGCATCGCACCCGGCCAGCCGCCGCGCACCCCGGGCGAACCGCTGCCCATATACGTCTCGTATGCGTGGGGTGCAGAAAGCGACGCGCTCGTCGACGCCTTCGCCCGCCGTCTACCCGCCTCATTCCAACTGATTCGCGATAAAACCGCAATGCGCACCGGCGATTGGATCTCCACCTTCATGCGCGATATCGGCCGCGCCGAACGCGTTCTAGTGGTACTCAGCGAAAAGTATCTCAACTCTGTCTACTGCATGCGCGAGCTTCTGTATCTCTACAACACCAGCCTCGGCGAGCGTGCCGCCTTTCTTGAGCGCGCTGTCGTACTGACTCTCGGCGATGGCCTCAAATTCTCCCGCGCCGCCGACCGGCTTCCCTACGCCCGCTATTGGCAAAAGGAAGAAAAAAAGCTGGATGAGATGCTCACAGACTTCGACCGCCTCAGCATTGGCGACGCCGACCGCGCCGAGCAACTTGCAATCAAAGATTTTGCGCACCGCGTCTCCGACATCCTTTCCTGGGTCTCCGATACCCTGATGCCCAGAGCCACTCCTCTTAGCCACGCGGCACTGGATGACGCAGTCAAGCTGTTCCATCAGCGCGCGACCGGAAAGGCCGCCAGTAGCGTTTAGCTAAGGTCAAAGATCCAACACGATCCAAGCGGGGGCGTGATCGCTGGCATTCTCCTCGCCTCGCACCCACCGGTCAACGCCACCGTCCACTAGTCGCGCCGACAAAGCGGGCGAGAGCAGGAAGTGGTCGAGCCGCATGCCTTTATCGGCCGCCCAGCGCTCGCGCTTATAATCCCAGAACGTCCACAGCGGCCCGTCCGGGTAAAGTTTCCGCAGAGCATCGGTCCAGCCTTGAGCGAGCAGTCGCGCAAACGCCTGGCGGCTTGCCGGTTGGATCAAGGCGTTGTCATCCAATGAGCGCGTTGGATAGATGTCCTGCGGCGTTGGCACAACGTTGTAATCGCCGGCCAACACGACGGGCACACCGGCCGTTATAAGTTCGGCGGCGTGGGCGGTGAGGCGTTCGAACCAGGCCAGTTTGTAATCAAACTTCGGACCGGGCTGCGGATTGCCATTGGGAAGGTAAATCGATGCAATCAACACTCCCTTTACAGCCGCTTCGATATAGCGTGCCTGGCGATCCTCAACATGGCCAGGCAGCCTTGAGCGCGTCAGCACGGGCTCATTGTCTCGCGCCAGGATGGCCACGCCGTTCCAGGAACGTTCCCCCTGCCAGACTGCTTCATAGCCAAGGGACCGCAGCGCTTGCGCCGGAAACGCTCCCTGCTCAGCCTTGATTTCCTGGAGACAGACCACATCGGGCTCACTCTTCGCGAGCCAAGCCAGAAGATTCTCCAACCGTTTATTGATGTTGTTGATATTGAAAGTGGCGATCTTCACCGCGTCACTCATTACAAACCATAGCTTAGGACAGTCACGTGGGGCAGGCCTCCCGGCCTGGCCGGCAAATTCAAACCCTATCTGAAGTTCGTTTCGCAAAAGCGCGTCAGCGCGTCCTCTTATTTCCGTTCATCGCTCTTACGCGCAGATTTTCGATCGTCCCCAAAAAGTTATTTTCAATCCCCAAAAACCCCACGAAAACCCTTCGAAAACCCCTCGAAAACCCTCCGAAAACCCTCCGAAAACCCCTCGAAAACTCCAGTAATTCCCGCCCGGCTATACTGACCCCATGCCGTTTGACGTGGTCATCGCCGGTGCCGGCATCGTCGGCGCGGCCTGTGCCCTCGAATTCGTCCGCAGCGGCCTTACCGTCACCCTCGTCGAGCCTGCTGAAATCGGCGGCGGCGCCACCGCTGCCGGCATGGGTCACCTCGCCGTAATGGACGATTCGCCGCCCCAGTTCGCCCTCACCAGTTATTCGCAAGCCCTTTGGAATCAGCTTTCTACCGATCTGCCCGCCGATGTCGAATACCTTCCTTGCGGCTCTCTTTGGGTGGCCGCCGACGAGATCGAAATGGCCGAAGTCCGTCGCAAATTCGCCTACTACACCGCCCGCAACATCGCCGTCGAAATCCTCGATGAGCACGCCCTACAAGAGGCCGAACCCAACCTGCGCCCAGGCCTCGCCGGCGGCCTTCTGCTCATAAATGACGCCGTTATTTACCCACCCTGCGCTGCCCGTTATTTCCTGCGCGAAGCCTGCCGCCTCGGCGCTGAATTCATGCCCGGCCGGCGCGTCATCAAAGGGGAAAAAGGAGCGGCGCAGCTGGACAACGGCGCCCGCCTCGCCGCCGCCAACATCGTTTTCGCCACCGGCACCGCCGCCCGCGCCATGTTTCCCGGCTTGGAGCTTCAGCCCCGCAAAGGCCACCTGCTCATTACCGACCGGTACCCCGGCTTCGTCCACCATCAGCTGATTGAGTTGGGTTATCTGAAAAGTGCTCATTCCCTGCAATCCGATTCCGTCGCTTTCAATGTCCAACCGCGCAAAACCGGCCAACTTTTGATCGGCTCCTCACGGCAATATGGCGCTGAAGATGGCGCCATCGATTCAATCATGTTGTCGAATATGCTGCGCCGTGCTGTCGAATACATGCCCAAATTGAACGCTGTTTCGGCGATTCGCGCTTGGACCGGTTTCCGCGCCGCTACGCCCGACAAATTACCCTTTATCGGTGCGTACCCAGACCTGCCGGGCGTTTATCTGGCTACCGGTCATGAAGGTCTCGGCATTTCCACGTCGCTCGCGACCGCCAAATTGCTGGCCGATTTGCTATTAAACCGCCAATCCGCTATTCCGCGCGAACCCTACTCGCCCACTCGGAGCTTCGCCCATGCCTGACATATCCATCACCATCAACGGCGTTGAACTGTCTGTCAAACGAGGCACTACCGTCGCCGCCGCAGTGTTGATCGCTGGCGAGACGGCTTTCCGCCGTTCGGTTTCAGACGAACCGCGCGGCCCCCTGTGTGGCATGGGCATCTGTTACGAATGCCGCGTATCCATAAATGGCGAACCGCACGCGCGCAGTTGCCAAATTCCTTGCCGCGCAGGAATGAATGTGGTCACGTTATGAGCATCGTCATTGTGGGTGCAGGACCGGCGGGGATCGCTGCCGCCGTCACACTGGAGGACTCTGGTGCGCGCGTCACTCTGCTCGACGACAATCCGTGCGCCGGCGGCCAGATTTGGCGCGGCGGCAACACCAAAGATTCGCCCTGGCTGGACCGGCTCACGCGCAGCAATGCCGTCGTTATTACCGGAGCGCGCGTCTTATCTGGCGATGCCGCCCGCCAGACTCTGCTCGTAGATGTCAACGGGAAAAAGGAAGGCGTCGCCTATTCAAAATTAATTCTCGCCACCGGCGCTCGCGAATTTTTTCTCCCATTTCCCGGCTGGACTTTGCCCAAAGTAATGGGTGTCGGCGGCTTGCAGGCGCTCGTGAAATCGGGTTTGCCGGTCGCAGGCAAACGGATCGTCGTTGCCGGCAGCGGTCCTTTGCTCTTGGCGGTGGCTTCCTACCTCCGCAAATGCGGCGCCGTTGTTCCGCTGATCGCCGAACAGGCTCCTGCCACCAGCTTGGCTTCCTTCGCCCTGGCACTGGCCGCGCATCCAGCCAAAGTTCGCCAATCTATTGAATTGAATCCACTTCTCGCTGGAATCCGCTATTTGAGTGGTTGCTGGGTCGAGTCGGCCAGCGGTTCCAGCAGACTGGAACGCGTTCGCCTGCGGCGGGGTTCACAAGTCTGGGAGGAACCTTGTGACTATCTCGCCAACGCCCTCGGATTTGTTGCTAATACAGAGCTAGCTTTGTATATGGGGTGTGCCGTCGAAGCTGGTGCCGTGAAGGTAGACCAATGGCAGCAAACCTCGCTCGCAAACGTTTATTGCGCGGGAGAAATTGCGGGAATCGGCGGCGGTGTCGACACCGCCATTCTCGAAGGCCAAATCGCCGGTTTTGCCATTTCCGGCCAACCCGGCCAGGCGGGAAAATTGCATCGCCGTTTGCGCAAAGCCAAATCATTCGCACAGCTACTCAACAAGACTTTTCAGCCGCGCGCGGAACTTCGGTCGCTTGCCCAGCCCGACACCGTCGTTTGCCGTTGCGAAGATGTGACTCTCTCGCGATTGCGCCAAGCCGACTCGTGGCGTTCCGCCAAATTGCACGAACGCTGCGGCATGGGCCCTTGCCAAGGCCGCATCTGCGGACCTGCCGTACAATTTATGCTGGGTTGGGAGCCGTCTTCTTTGCGGCCTCCGCTGTCGCCTACGCGTCTTGAAAACCTGATTCAGGAGAATTCCGTCAAATGAAAATGTCATGGCAAGGCGTGATACCAGCGATTACCACGCCGTTCGACGAACAGCTCGCTGTCGATCACGCCGCGCTCGCGAAGCATTGCAGCTGGATGCTCGATTCCGGCTGTAGCGGGGTTGTCGCGCTGGGTTCTTTGGGCGAAGGCTCCACTCTGACTGCCCCTGAGAAGGCTGAAGTCCTGAAGACATGCGTGTCCGCGACGCAGGAGCGTGCTCCCGTGGTTGCTGGCATTTCTGCGCTGAGCACTGCCGAAGCCGTAAGTCTCGCCAAGACAGCTGAACAATTCGGTTGTAGCGGGTTGATGGTTCTTCCTCCCTACGTCTATTTAGGAGACTGGCGCGAAACGAAAGCGCATGTCGCAGCCATTCTCTCTGCCACCAAATTGCCTTGCATGCTCTACAACAATCCCATAGCGTATAAAGTGGATTTTGTTCCCGAGCAGGTCAGTGAACTTGTGTCCGGGTATCCCAACCTCGAAGCCATCAAGGAATCGAGCGCCGATGTCCGCCGCGTCATGGCCCTTCGCCTGCTCCTTAATCCCGAATTCAAAATCCTGGTCGGCGTTGACGACGCTATTGTCGAAGCTTTGGAAATGGGCGCAGTCGGCTGGATTGCCGGGCTGGTGAATGCTTTTCCCGTAGAATCGGTCGAACTTTTGAATTTAACGATGCGCGGTGAAAAGCAGAAAGCCCTGGATTTATACCGCTGGTTCCTCCCGATGCTGCGGATGGATACCGTTCCCAAATTTGTGCAATTGATTAAGCTGGCCCAGGAGGAAGTCGGCATGGGCAGCGAGCGTGTGCGCCCTCCGCGCCTAACTTTGGAAGGAGCCGAACTGGCTGCAGCGCGCAAAACGATCAAAGAAGCGCTGGCGGCTCGGCCCACGAGGTGACGCATCATGACACAGCTACGACGCTTGATAACAGCCTTGTTTCTCGCGCAAGCCGCGCTCATAGCGCAGTCCGGAAATCATCCGGATAAAGTGGAATGGTTTCGCGATCAAGGCTTCGGCTTATTCATTCATTGGAGTGTCGATAGCCAGCTCGGATCAGTCATCAGTCACTCATTAGTAGGCGCTTCGGACGAGTACACCCAAAACTTCTTCGAGGAACTTCCCAAGACTTTCAACCCACGCAAATTCTATCCCGCGGACTGGGCCGTTCTGGCCAAACTCGCCGGCATCCGTTATGTCGTTTTTACCGCCAAACATCATTCCGGGTTCTGCATGTTCCAAACAAAATCAACCACTTTTGGCATCATGCATACGCCCTTTCGGCGTGACATCACGGCGGAGATTCTGCAGGCCTTCAACGCGCAGGGTATTGCTCCCGGCATTTATTTCTCGCCTGACGATTTCCACTGGCTGCATGATCACAACATCGAAATCCGCCGGCATGTCGACGAAGTTTCACCCGATAAAAATGACGCGCTGTTTGCCTATGACGAGTCGCAAATCAAAGAGTTATTGACCCAATATGGCCCCGTCCGTGTGATCTTCTTCGATGGTCCCGCTGACCGGTTGCGGGAAGTGGCCTGGAAGGCTCAGCCGGAGATTGTTGTGACACGCGGCGCTTTGCAAACACCCGAACAATACGTGCCGGGAATTCCGCTCGAAGGCGCCTGGGAGGCGAACCTCACGATGGGCACTCAGTGGCAGTACAAACCCACCAACGAAACCTATAAATCGGGCAAACAGTTGATCATGACGTTGGTGGAAACGCGTGCCAAAGGAGGCAATCTGCTATTAAACGTCGGCCCAAAGCCCGATGGAGAATTGCCCATTGAGCAGGAAGAACGTTTGCGCGAGATCGCGCTCTGGATGACGGTGAACCACGAAGCAATCTACGCCGTGAGGCCTTGGGTGATCACCAATGAAGGGGACAGCTGGTTCACCAAGCGGAAGAATGAGCCGACTGTGTACGCAACGGTTAGCGGCGAGCGCTGGAAGTATGGTGAGTGGCGTGAGGTAACCTTAGGTTCCGTTCGCGCGACGGCCCAAACCGAAATCACGGTGCTTGGACAAAACGATAAAATTTTGGAATACCGTCCGGAAGTGACCCCTAAGACAACATGGAAGCAGGATGCGGCCGGCTTGCACATCCGTGCCATGCACGCGCAACGGCTTTACAATAATCGCGAGTGGCCCGATCCGATCGTGCTGAAGATCACACACGCCGAGGCGGCGTTTGAGCCGCCCGTCGTCAAAACCACTAGCGCCATCAAAGACCCTACGGCCCACACCGTTACCTTCACGGGAGCTCTTGAAAAAACCGGCAACGCCGCTATGCTTTCTGTTGGGTTCCAATATCAACATATCCGCGGGCTTGATGTGGATGAACGTAGCGAATCCTGGCATGACACGGAATTTAAGCCAGTGACGGGACCCGGTCCTTTCAGCATCGTGGTTCGCGATCTGAAGCCTGGCGAAGCGTACGCCTTCCGGGCCGTCGTGCGTCACCCGTTGGTGACCATGTATGGCCCGGATGTGAAATTTACCAATTAGTAATGGACCCGTCAGGGCGGAAATAAGTTTGTGCCCGCGCCGTAACCGGCTCAGTGATTTCGGCGATTTGTGTCAGTTGATTCATGTCGAGTTCTACCCCTAAGCCGGGCCGATCGTTCGGATAGAGTTTGCCATCCTTGAAATCGAGGCAGACCGGCAGATGCGGCAGCACCCGGCCTTGGAAGTTATATTCCATCAGCACCGGACCTGAAAACGTACTCAGCGTGTTCACCAGGGCAGCTGTCGCAATCGGGCCCGTGAAGTGCGGAATGATGCCGACGAAATGCGTTTCGCAAATGGCGGCGATTTTCAGCATTTCCGTGATCCCCCCGACGTTCGGCAACGTGGCCCGGACATAATCCAAGTCGTGGTTTTCAACCAATTTGTTGAAGTCCCAACGATTGCCCCATTCCTCGCCGGCCGCAATAGGCACGCTCACTTTGCGCCGCAAGAGTGGAATATCTTCGAGAAACGCCTCTGTGCGCACGGGATCTTCTACGAAATAAGGCGCGAGGTTTTGAATTAATTCGCAACCACGCACGGCTTCGGTTAACTCGAAGCGCTGATGAAAATCGACGGCCCAGTCACCGTTCTTGCCGACTCCTTCGCGCGCTTGAACGCAGTCCTCATAAAGCTGATTCAGCCGCTCGTGGGTGTTGTAGGTTGTGTTGGCCGGAGCATCCGCCGCGCCCATGCGGAAGGCGCGATAACCAGCGGCGATGGTTAATTGTGCCCGTTCTCGAATGCTCATGCCGGGTTGCACGCCAGGAATGATGCCGGCAGTGTTGTAACACTCGCAATAGTTACGGACCGCTCCGCCCAGGATCTGGTGGACGGGAAGCTGCAACACTTTGCCCTTCAAGTCCCACAGCGCGAGGTCGAGCGCACCGATGGCATCCTCCTTTTCGCGGCCGGGCGGATAGAAGAACGCGCGCGACATATCCTGCCAAAGCCGCTCGATATGCTGCGGGTCGCGACCAATAAGACGGCCGGCGCTCTGTTCCAGCATTTCTTTCGAGCCGCCTTCACCGACGCCGGTGATGCCGGCGTCGGTCTCGATTGTCACTACCAGATCGCTCTGATTAAACAGCGGATTGGGATTCGGCGGACGATAGGCGCGGACCCTGGTGATTTTCATCTTGGGTAGCGCCGCGTGCGCGGAAATCGCGGCTGTGGCAGCCGTACCGATTAATCGAAGAAAATGCCGGCGATTCATGAAACTCTCCTGTTTGGGGGACTCAGACAGTGAGTATATAGCGGCTGACCATCCGGCGCGCGATGGTTGTCGGACGCAGGAACCCGCGGGACCCTCGGGAGGGCTGACCAGGAGGTCAGCCGCAGACCGGGAGGTCAGGCCCACAAGCGCAAGGCGGTGCGCGGTGGCTTATACGGGCACGGTGTCGGCGAGCCCACTTACCTCAAATGCGAGATTTTCTCCAACCGAAGTAATATAGCCGACCCATTTGGGTTCACCGTTCAGGCTGGCTTTCATCGGCTTATCGGCGCCGTGCTCAAGAACGAGAATGTCGCCTGCCTCCAAGTCCATCAAAGTGCGGGCGGCGATTTTTCCGCCATCCATGTAAGCCTTAAAAGAAAGAGCTACGTCCTGCAGGATCTCCGAAATGATGATATGGTCGCCATCGCTTGAGTGCGCCTTCTTCACGCGCTGCAGTTGCTCGAATTTGTTGCGCAGCCGTTTGATGAAAATAGATGGGATCGCCAGGTTCATCAGTCCGGTGACTTCCCCTACGCGCACGTCGACGGCTATTACGATGACAGCCTCCGTCGGGGCCAACACATGCATTAGCTGCGGTTCGCTGGCGAGCGATTGCACGGTGAAATCGATTTCGGCGACGCTCCGCCAGGCCTCGCGCAGATCCACCAATATGACTCGTATAAGCGTGGTCATAATGGACTTTTCGATATCGGTAATTTTGCGCTGAATAACGCCACTGGAGCGGCCTTTACTCCCCATTAGCACCTCCATGAAGGTAAACATGAGAGAAAGGCTCATTTCGAGCACGGCGGTACCGTCATACGGGCTTAGACCTACGTAGGCAATGCCTGTAGGAAACGACAGTCCGTCGATGAATTCGGCGTAGGAAATTTGCTCCAGGCTAACCAGATTCAGCGCTACGTAGGAACGTAGATAAGCCGACAAGCTGCTGGCTAGATTGCGCACAAAGTTTTCATGTACCATGTGCAAGGCGCGCAACTGCGACTTCGGAATTCTATCCAGGTGGCTAAGATCAAACGCCGCAACGACGTCCGCCGGCGCCTCCGGCTTGGCATCGACCTTCTTGCCGCTGAAAACTGCGTCGATTTGTTCCTGTGATAATTCCTTCTTCATCGGTTTCTCTACCGACCGTCAGAGCGAACGGCGCTGCTCACGCCGCGTCCCGCAACGCGAAGCGATCTTTGCGGCTGATGACTTCCTTAATGCGCACGGCGTAATTGCCTCTGACGGCCACAATCTCACCGCGCGCGACAACGGTGCCGTGAATCATAACTTCCACATAGTCCCCCAGTTGGCGGTCGAGTTCGACAAGGGAGCCCGAGGTTATTTTAAGGGCGTCGCGAATGGGCAGCACGGTTTGACCGAGCAAAATCGAGACGGGAAGCTGGAGGTCCATCAAGCGGTCGAGCATGGATGTCCGCTGAGCCGACATGGCCGATGCCGGCTGCTTATCCGCCGAGTCCTCTGCCTGCCCAGTCGCTGTTTCCGGCCCCTCTAAGATCTTGGCCGCTGTTGGCTCGAGCGCGATGACGAGGGCGGGCAAAGGTTTGTCCCGGAATACAACGCTGACTTCCGCGAGCCGCAGCGAAGCGAGGGAAGGCGGAGCATTGACCGATCCATTGGCGAACTTTACTGGAATTGTAAACGAGGAACTGAGGACGGCCGCCGCGCCCTGGTTGGCTTGCGACAACATTTCCTGGTAGAGCTCTTTCGGATCGTTACCATCTCCCGGCTCGCCCCCAAGGGCGCTCCAGCAACCTTCCTCAGCCCCGACCCAAGCTTTGAACCTGTGCGGATCCTCCGTTTCCTGTTGCCACCAATGGAACTCTGTCCGCCTTCCTTCCCATTCGTCGATTTGAGGTTTTTCCGCCGGTTTGTAAGACAGCGCCGGACGTTCCCCAGTGAACATCTCCACCGCGCGCGCGAATTCCTCAGACCATTGCTCGAAAAAACTGCTGATGCTTTCTTCCATTGGTTTATTTCTCAACCCTTAGCTTGGTTAGACTAAAAGCCCTCTTCCTTCTTGACACCGTTCCGGTAATATAGATCCGCGATGCGAACCGCCAAATTTGATTCGACGACAAGAATTTCACCATTGCCGAGTAAGACCTTCTCGATATATAAATCGACATTCTCGCCGGTGGGGCGGTTTAACTCGAGGATGCTACCGGGTTCCAGCTTCATTAGTTCCGGAAACGAGATGGTCCTTCGATCCAGTTCGGCGCGGATGACAATTTTGACATTTTCGACGATTTTAAATTCTTTCAGATCCACCGTAGTTCCATTTCTTTAGAGCGGTTAAGGTTATTCGATCACTTGTTCGTCGGCAGTTGCGCTCAAACTGATCACACCCTCTTTTTCCAATTCGCGCGCGGTGGCAATGACCTGCTGTTGCGCCGCCTCAACATCCTTGAGCTTGACCGGGCCCAATGAATCAATGTCGTCCTTCATCATTTCCGCGCCCCGTTGGGATTGTGTTTTCAGAAATTTCGTTCTCAAAGATTCGTTCGCGCCCTTGAGAGCGACCACCAACACCTTGCGATCAACTTTAGTAATAATGGTCTTGATGGAGGCCTCGTCGAGGTTCTCCAGATCGCGGAACACGAACATAAACCGCCGGACATTTTCAAACAACGTTGGACTGCCAGTTTCGAGCGAGTCGAGCAATTGTGAGCAGGTGTTTGGATCGAGGCGGTTGAAAATGTTGGCAACAGCGCGCACACCGCCGAACTGCTGACGGCTCAGTTCGCCCAGGTTGCGCAGCTTTTGATCGATAACGAGGGCAATATTGCGGACAATCACCGGCGAAATCTCATCCATGTCGGCCATGCGCACCGCGATATCCGGACGGATTTCCGGCGGCAACGCGCTGATGAGTTTAGCGGCATGGGTGGGGTCAAGATGGGAAAGAATCAAGGCGATGGTCTGCGGATGTTCATCCTGGATAAACTTGGCTAGCTGCTGCGGATCGACCTTGCGGAAATTATCGAAGACACCGAGATCGGTTTCAAGTGACTTATTGAGCCTGGAGATGAGTTTGCGGGCTGCTTCTTCGCCATAGGCTTCGATGAGTACTTTCTGCGCATAATCGACGCCACCGCGCACGAGGAGTTTCTGGGAGGTAACGAACTGATTATATTCGGAAAGGCTTTCCTCCACACTCTCATGGCCGACCTGCTCCAAGCGCGCAATGGCTTTCGCCAAGCGATCGGTTTCTTCTTCGGGCAAGTGCTTGAGGATCTGAGCGCTCTCGCGCGGTCCAATGGCGATCAAAAAAATAGCTGCTTTCTGCAGACCAGTTAGTTTTTTCTCGACACTCGTCTCTTCTAGCATGGGTGCTCAACTTCCTTAGCGGCAGTAATCAGTCAAATCTTCAACGACACTTTGAAGACCATGCAATTAAGAGGCCATGCTTTCTAGCGATTTGTTGGGTTCAAAAGGTAAATTGCTCTACATAGACAGCGTCCATCCGACGATATAGGTACTGAGCCAGCGTTGCGCTGCGCCACTGTGTTACGGATGTGCGCCGGGCATAAGGCACTTACAAAGGACCCTTATTTAAATGGATTTAAATGTTTTGATAGTAGACGATTCGTCCGCAATCAGAAAAATACTGGTTCGCGTTCTATCCCAGACCGATCTTCCGATTAAGCAGGTACATGAGGCGAACGACGGTGCGGAAGCGCTAAAGATCGTGGAGGCGAACGACGTAACGCTCATTCTCTCTGACATTAACATGCCGAATGTCGATGGGCTGGAGTTGCTGCAAAAGCTGCGCTTAACCCCGAAATGGAAAGACCTATCGGTGGTGATGATTACTACCGAAGGAAGCCAAGCTAAAGTGTTGGAGGCCGTCCAATTAGGAGCCAAAGGGTATGTGCGTAAACCATTTACTGCAGACCAGATCAAAGAGAAGGTGCTGGCCTGCCTTAAGCCGGGTGAGTAGATCGGTCGCGCCGGTGGAAAAAGCATTTCGGCGCGAGCGAGAGTGAATAGAGCAAGGAAAACACTGATGGACCAACAAAAGATAGTAGATACCGTTTCACGGGCGGCAAAAGACGTTTTTGGCACGATGCTCGGTCTGGAGATCGAAGTGGGAGAACCCTTTGATGAGAAGACGTTTCCGCCCGAGAGTCAAAAAGTTGTCGCTTTAATAGGTCTAGCCGGGCAATGGATCGGCACTGGTGTCATTGGTTGTTCTCCGGAGTTCGCTTGTCGCATTGCTTCGATCATGCTGATGGCTGAGTACCAGGCGGTGAACGAAGATGTGTTGGACGCCATGGCTGAAATGGCCAACATGATATTTGGAAATGTTAAGACTGAGCTCGAGGAAGATTTAGGGGGGTTAGGTCTGAGCATACCGACGGTCATTTTCGGTCGAAATTTTGCCACACGGAGTGTGGGTCAACAGGCATGGACGGTTTTTCCGCTGAAGGCAGGAAGCGACGAAATGGAGTTGAAATTCTGTCTTATGCCTAATCGCGACTTCCAGAAGCACGCCCGACCTACCCGGGTGCAGCCTCACGTTATTGAAAACGTTGGAGTCTGAACTCCTCTTTACTATCCGCATGCAGACGAATGAACCACCACCCGCGACTGGCGACAAAGCTCCAAACCCAGTTTTCGAAGACGACGAGGTTATTCGCGAATTCCTGATCGAGAGTAACGAGAATCTAAATCGCCTGGATACCGAGATTGTCGATCTTGAGCGGAATCCGACCGCGGATCGACTGGCAAGCATTTTTCGTACCATCCACACCATTAAAGGAACTTGTGGCTTCCTTGGATTTGGTTTGCTGGAAGGCATCACCCATCATGCCGAGAACATCCTAAGTCAGCTGAGGAGTGGGCAGAAGCAAGTCAACGGTGCATTGGTGTCCTTGATTCTGGAAACGGTAGATGCTGTTCGGCAGATATTAGCGCATATTGAATCGGAGGGTAGCGAGGGTGAAGACAAATATTCCGATCTGAAGCGACGTTTGGGGGCGGCGGCTGCGAGTCAACAGGCCAAGATGGTTTCTGCAGCGGGAGAGGGAGCGGCAGAAGCGGAACAATTTGTTTCCGCCGGCGCCCGGTCAATGCCAGCTACCCCGGTTGTGGAGATCCAGGCCGAGACTCCACCCAGCCCGGCAGTTGTGACTTCTGTGGTTGCCGAACTAGAAAAAGGTTTGTCGGTTGCTGAGACGACGATTCGCGTGGATGTCAGCCTTCTGGATAAGTTGATGAATTTGATCGGCGAGTTGGTCTTGGCAAGGAACCAGATTTTGCAATGTACGACGCAGCGCGAGGATATCGCGCTGAACGGCGCGTCGCAGCGGCTGAACCTGATCACCTCAGAACTGCAGGAAGGCTTCATGAAGACGCGGATGCAACCGATTGGTGTGGTTTGGAACAAGCTACCTCGAGTGGTTCGTGACGTGGCAAACTTGCTTGGAAAACAGATAGAGTTGCAGATGGAAGGTGCAGACACCGAGCTTGACCGCACCATCATTGAGGCGATTAAAGATCCGCTCACGCATCTTGTGCGGAATTCCTGCGACCACGGCATAGAGAGTTCGGAACGGCGGCTGGCGCGCGGTAAACCGGCTAAGGGAACTCTGCACCTGAAGGCGTATCACGAAGGCGGCCAGGTCAACATAGAGATCTCTGACGACGGCGCTGGGGTGGATATCGAACGGGTCCGCAACAAAGCGGTGGAGCGCGGATTGGTGCGGGCGGATCAGGCGGCGCAACTCAGCGAGCGAGAGGTGATCGGTCTGCTCTTTCTTCCGGGCTTTTCAACAGCAGGTCAAGTCACAAACGTTTCTGGGCGTGGAGTTGGCATGGACGTGGTCAAATCCAACGTTGAGAAAATCGGCGGCTCCGTGGACATCCTTAGTCATATTGGCGAGGGCACCACAGTCAAGTTGAAGATCCCGCTCACGCTCGCCATCATTCCTGGTTTGTTAGTGACGAGTGGGGGGCAGCGCTTCGTGATTCCACAAGTCAGTCTACTCGAGCTCATCCGGCTGGAAGATAATCCCGCAGGCAAAATAGATTACGTGCATGATGTGCCGGTGTACCGCCGGCGCGGCACACTGCTGCCCATTGCCTACTTGAACGAAATCATGGGACTGGGCGATCCCCATCCGGGAGACGTTTGCAACATAGTGGTTCTGCAGGCTGAACAGAAGCAGTTCGGCTTGATTGTCGACAGCGTCAATGACACCCAAGAAATTGTCGTGAAACCACTTGGCAAACAACTGAAGGGCTTAACCTGTTACTCCGGCTCAACCATTATGGGCGACGGGGAAGTGGCGCTCATTTTGGACGTTCCAGGTATTGGACATTTGTCGGGGGTGCTCACGGAAGGGCGGACGGATGTACGCGAAGCTAAGCCTTCACGCGCTCTTGCCGTGTCCGACCGTCAGCGGTTACTACTGTTCCGCGCCGGCGCGTTCGAGCGGTTAGCCGTCCCTTTGTCGCTCGTTTCACGACTCGAAGAGTTTTCGGTTGATGTCCTGGAGTGGGCCGGTGGGAGGCGGGTCGTGCAATATCGCGATCGAATTCTGCCGCTTGTTTCGCTTGAAAAGATTTTGGAGCCCGAAAGCATTCAAAGCGCGGTAGAGGCTGATCCGGTTCAGGTCATTGTTTTCGGATCCGATGATCGCTGCGTGGGAATTGTGGTAGATCAAATTCTTGACATCGTTGAAGAAACCGTTGGTGTGAGGCGCCGCGGCCGGCCGAGGCGCGGATTGATCGGCTCGGGCGTAGTGGGAAAAAAGGTGGCGGACTTTCTGGATCTGCAAGCCGTGCTGGCGACGGCGGAGGAAGAGAGCCTCCATGCCAATCCGCCGGCTCCGGCAACTTTGTTGCTGGCCGACTCGTCGGCCTTTAACCGTGGGCTCTTGCGAAATCAATTGGAAATGGCCGGTTACCGCGTCATGGAGGCCGCCACTTCGGCCGAAATGGTGCAAACGATGGAGGGTGAAGCCGTGGATTTACTGGTTGCGGGCTTAGACCTGCTCGCGCTCGATCCTCTCGCCATTGAGCGTATCCGGCGTTTCCCTGGAACGGAGGGTTTGCGGGTGATCGGTTTGGTGAACAGCCCCGATGAAATTGAACCAAGGCGCGCGCTGCACCCTGAGTTTGACGATTACCAAGTGCGCTTTGAGAGTGACGCCATGCTGCGGTCGGTGGAGCGCTTGGCGCAAACCTTAGGCCAAAAGTCCAAGGTTAGCGCCAAAGGAGAGTTGGTAGCTTCGTAATGGCACCAACGGTTAAAGGTCCGAGTGACTCGGGAAACGTACAACTGGCCACTTTTGTAGTGGCCCGGTTTCTCTTTGGGATTGATGTTTTACGGGTGCAGGAAGTGCTCCGCTTCCAGAAGATGACCCGCGTACCTTTGGCGCCGCCAGTGATTGTGGGGCTCATCAATCTGCGCGGCCAAATTGTACCGGCGATCGATATGCGCTGTCGCCTGCATCTAGCACCGCGCACCAGCGAAGAACGCCCGATGAATCTGGTTGTTAGAACGGAAGAGGCCGGAGTCAGCCTGTTGGTGGACGAGATTGGCGATGTTTTGGAATTGAATTCCAGCAGTTTTGAGAGTACCCCGGCGAACGTCGCCCCGAATGTGCGGGAGATGATACGTGGCGTTTATAAGCTCAAGAATCAACTACTTTTTGTCTTAGATACCGACAAAACGGTTGATATTGGCTTGGTGGCGCCAGTCTTAAAATCCCCAGACCAGCTTTTGGAGATTCATCCATAGCCCCAGAGGGCATCAGCCGACAGGAAGCACGATGGCAGAACAGATCCCCGAAGAAAGTGCGGCCTTACCGATCCGATGTTAGCGCGGGCGAAACGCCGTCTACAGATCGGCCAGCGAATCCGGGCAATGGTGATTGACGATTCGGTGGTCTTATGTCAGGTGGCCACGCGCGCACTTGAGCAGGATCCCGCCATTGAAGTCGTGGGCTCCGCGCCAAACGGCGCGCTTGCGTTGGAGCGGATTGCGGGACTAAATCCCGACGCCGTTTGCCTTGATTTGGGAGCGCCGGATCTGAGCGGTCTCGAGAGGCTGCGGCAGATCCGTCGTGATTTTCCCGAAGTCCGGGTTGTCGTGTTCAGTTGGCCAAGCGATCGCGGAACCAATGCCAAGGTTGACGCTCTTTGCCTGGACGCCGACGATTACGTGACGCAAACAGCGTCAGGTGATCTTGGCTTGCTTTTGGGAAATGCGCTGGTTTCCGCGATCAAACAGTTATTCACTTGGACGCAGGACATAGCCGTTGCGGGACAGCCGCCGCCGAAGTACGACAGCGTGCTGTCTTCGACTCACGGCGTGAACAAGTTGGCCCGCTGCTTTGAGCGTCCGCGGGTTATTGTGATTGGCATCTCCGCAGGTGGGCCGGACGCGTTAAGTTCTATATTGCCGCAAATCCCCGCGGATTTTAATCTGCCGATTCTGATCGTGCAGCATATCCCAGCGCTGTTCACGGGGTTTTTGTGCGATCGTTTGCGGGGCGTATCGAAATTGCCCGTCAGCGAGGCGGCGGCGGGGGAGAAGCTGGACGCACCTAAGATCCTACTTGCGCCCGGCGATTTCCATATGCGGCTGGTACAGTCCGGCCCGAGCGGTCCTCTCGAAATTGCGCTGGATCAAGGGCCGCGCGAGAATTCGTGCCGCCCAGCGGCGGATGCACTTTTTCTTTCGGCGGCCGAAGTTTGCGGAGCGGCCGTTCTAGCTATTGTGATGACTGGCATGGGGCACGATGGCGTGCGCGGCGCGAGCGCTCTGAAAACGCGCGGTGCCCATGTCATCGCGCAAGATCAAGCGAGCAGCACTGTTTGGGGTATGCCGCGAGCGGTGATTGAAGCGGGTTTGGCGGATTTGGTTGTGCCTCTGAATCGAATCGTTCCGGAGATGCTCAACTATCTCGATCGGTTTGCCCAGAACGCCTCCTCATCCGCCAAGAAACAAATGTCCGCTGTGGCCAGATCGTGAACAAAATCCATCCAGACAACTACCGCTTCCTGCAAGAACACATACGCCGGCAGTCCGGCATTATGCTCGACGACGGCAAGGAATATCTAGTGGAGGCCCGGCTTCTTCCGGTGGCGCAGAATTACGGTCTTAAATCGCTGGACGATCTTTGCGCCAGACTGCGGTCCCTTTCCGACATCTCTTTGCAGCGCAAAGTGGTGGAGGCGATGACCACAAATGAGACATATTTCTTTCGCGAACCAGCCCATTTCGAAGCTCTGCGCACGCAAATTCTCCCCGCCCTCATCGAGTCGCGCCGGAGCGAACAAAAACTTACTCTTTGGTCAGCGGCGGCTTCCACTGGACAAGAAGCGTACAGCTTGGCCATGTTGCTGTGTGAGATGGGGCTGAGAACGTGGGACGTTCGGATCGTGGGCACCGATATTTCGGGCAACGTGCTCGACCGTGCTGCTGCCGGAGTTTACAACCAGGTGGAGATCGAACGTGGTTTGCCTGTGTCGTTACGTAACAAATATTGCACCAAGCGTGCGGACGATACGTGGGAGATCGATGCCGGCTTGCGCCGCATGACAGCTTTCCAACTCTTTGACTTGCGCTATAACATTCGCGCCTTGGGGCGCTTCGATATCGTTTTCTGCCGGAATGTCTTGATCTATTTCGAACCAATCACCAAATCGCGCATCGTTGAAGACATTCATTTGGCGTTAAACCCGGGCGGACATCTTTTTCTGGGTGGCAGCGAAGTCTCATTACCTATGGGGCCGGGCTTTCAGCGAGTTGTGGTTGGCGATGCCACTTTTTTCCGATCGATTTGACTGCTAAGTCTGTGCAACCACTCCCTGGCGGTCGTGGCTCCGTTCCGAGCCGCGCGAGTTGGCAGGCGGTCCGAATACGTTGCCGAACTTCGCCGATTATGCTGAAGGGTTTTTGCTCTGGACCAGCTGGCGGCACTCGGCCAAGTGCCTGAGGCGGCCGCGCGCTTCCAGGTCATTGACCCCGCAAAACAGCTAAGCACCCCCTGTAAACCAAATGGTGTAACTTATGTGGCAAAACAAGCGTACACTCTATATGTAGTGATTTAATTGTACGGAGCCGCCGAAATGGCTCCGGTCGGACGAGGGGAGAGCATCATGACTAGGTTGTTGCCGCTGGGCGCGAAGGTCCTTGGGGGATTCTTCGTGGCTGCCCTGTTCGCATTTCCGCAGGCTTACACCATTTCTGCTAAGCCGGGAGCGGTAAATTACATTGAGGGAAACGCGCAGTTGGATGGACAGGCGTTGTCTGTTTCCAACCTGAAGGCAGTGTTTATGAACGCCGGCAGCTTGCTTGAGACGCGCGACGGCAAGGTTGAGGTTCTGCTCACGCCCGGTGTCTTTTTGCGGGTGGGCGACAACAGCCGGGTGAGGATGCTGAAGCCTTCGCTCGTCGATACCGAAATTGCGATTGAGGCCGGCGAGAGCATGCTGGAAGTTGATCAGTTTGTCAAAGACAGCCACATCACGGTGAGCGTGCATGGCGGTTTGACGGAGATTGCGAAAAACGGCTTGTACCGCTTCCGCGCGGACGGCCAGGCGTCGGTGGCGGTGATCGACGGCAAAGCTGAGGTTTCATTCGGCGAAAAGCATACGACTTTAGGCAAGGGCAGGGAAGCGTTGCTCGCGGATGCGTTGAAAGTGCAGGAATTCGACAAGAATGAACCCGATGAGCTCTATGCATGGAGCAATATTCGCGCGGAATATAATGCGAGCGTAACCTATCAAGCAGCGCGTAGCGCGAATAGCAGCAGCGGCTACGGTGGTGGTGGTTATAGCGGGTACAGTGGCCTTTATAACGGTGGCTACGGCGGCGGTTTCTACGGGAACGGTTGGTATTGGAGCAACGGCTTTAATTCCTGGCTTTGGATGCCGGGCGGCCAATTCTTTAGTCCGTTCGGTTGGGGTTTTTATGGGCCCGGCTTTGTTTCGTATGCCCCCGTCGTGTACGTGCCGGTGGTAGCTGGCGGACGCGCTGGACTCAATCCTGTGTTACACCCGCACCCTGGCCCGGGTAACGGCTTGGGCGTGCCGGTACCGGTCAACGCCAAGGCACCGCCGGCACTTGGACATTCGGTAGCTTCGCCTGCGCAATTTGCCGCGGCAAGGGTCCAGACTGCGCATTCGATCTCTTCGAGCGGAGGTTTTCACACGGCTTCCGGTGCTAGCGTCCACTCGAGCGGTGGCGGAGGATCGTCATTCAGCGGCGGTGGACACAGCGGCGGCGGATCGGTCGCCAGCAGCAGCAGTAGCGGCGGGTTTTCCGGCGGCGGCGGACACAGCGGCGGTGGTGGTGGCGGCGGTTCCTCGGGCGGCCACGGTAAGTAGAGACTATAAGGGCGGCGTTGCTCGCAAGCTGACTGGACGCATATCAAGCCAATTGGCTTTGACCCACTCCAGGACTTCCTCTTTGGAGCCAACGGGGCCGGTTTCTTTCCAGCCGAGCGGCGCTGCCTTCGTTTCGGGCCATATGGAGTATTGACCTTCTGCGTTAAGCAGGATTTTGTAATCGAAATCGTTTTCCATCGTTTCCTCGCTAGCTGAGATGGCGCGCCACTAAAGCTGCCACGACTGAAGATAATTGGGCGGAAACCAGATCGGCGTGCTCGCAATCCAAATCGCGCACTTCGAGCGTGCCCGTCACGAACGGCGACCAATCCGGTGGCGCATCGCCATCGCGCAAGCGTCGAAGCGCCCTCAACAACAACATCGGCCCGTCCCAATTTCCCGGGCGATAGGCAAGATGCAGGCGGACGGAATTGCGGAACACAGCGGCGACGCGCTCGGCTTGCGCAATGCCGAAACCAGCCGGTAGCCGGCCTGCCTGAATGCCCATCTCAACCAATTGGGGCAGGGTCAGTGCCGGCGGAGCGTTATTTAAGAGGTCTTCGCAGCCAAGCTCACCTGCCATGGCGCGCACCAGGTATTCCTCAGAGAAAAGCGTTTCATTCTCAGTTCCAGGAACAGTAGTATCTAACAAGCCCAGGAAGCTGACTGCGCCGCCAAGTTCCTTGATCTGCCGAGCCATTTGGTAAGCGATTAAACCGCCGGACGACATACCCAACAATTGATAGGGACCCTCGGGTTGAACTGTGCGGATTGCTGCCAGATAATCTGCCGCAGCCTCTTCAATCGACGTGGCCAAGGTTTCGCCTTCCTCCAATCCGCTGGCTTGCAGGCCGTACACGGGTTGATCCGCGCCCAATTCGCGCACGAGCGGCAAATAGCAGAAGACGTGGCCTCCTGCCGGATGAATGCAGAACAGCTTCGGTTTCGTTCCTGCCGGCTGCAGCGCGATCAGATGCCTGTCGCGATTCTGCGTGGAGCTGGATTCAACGGCGGCCGCCAAACCTTTAATGGTCGGGTGATCGAAGAGGGTTCGCAGCGGCAGACTGATTTTGAATTGCGTATTGCAGCCGTTGATGAGCCGCATGACGGCTAGCGAATCCCCGCCAAGAGAAAAGAAATTGTCATGGATGCCGATGGGATGAACGCCGAGCACACTCTGAAAAATCTGTTGCATCGCAACTTGCGTCGGATGGTGGGGCGCTTCGTAGGTGTGGGCGGCATCGCGCTCGAGCTCGCGCGGCAACGCCTTGCGATCCAGTTTTCCATTAGGGGAAAGCGGCAATTGATCGAGCTTGACGAAGGCGCTCGGAATCATATAGTCGGGTAGCACGGCGGCCAAGCCGGCGCGCAGGTCTTCCAGGGGTGGGATGTTATCGCCCGTGTAATACGCGACCAGGCGGGCGCCGCGTTCACGGATCGAAATCTGCGTATCGCCAAATTCGTAGTAGGCAACTACGGCTTCACGAATGCCTTGCTGATTGCGCATTTGCGCCTCAATTTCGGCGGGTTCCACGCGGAAGCCGCGAATCTTCACCTGATCGTCTACCCGGCCCAGAAATTCGAGCGCGCCATCTTCACGCCAGCGAGCGCGGTCGCCGGTGCGGTAAATCCTGGCTCCCGGTTCCGCTGAAAATGGATCGGCTACAAAACGTTCGGCGGTGAGTTCAGGCTTGTTCACGTAACCCTGCGCCAAACCGGCGCCTCCCAAGAAGAGTTCGCCCGGGATGCCGACGCCAACGGGCTCAAGTCGGCGGTCCAGGACGTAAGCGCGGTAGTTCGGAAGCGGACGGCCAATCGGCAGAACGGCCGCAGCCAGATCGGCGTCCGTGGCTACGTGGAAGGTGGCATCGATGCAAGCCTCAGTTGGGCCGTACATGTTCACTACTTCGACGTGGGGCAAAGCGCTTTGAATGCGAGTGACCAATGCGCCGCTGAGCGCTTCGCCGCCCAGCATCAGCCGTTTGAGAGCGAGAGTACCGGCTGGTGGAGCGGCGTCGAGGATCGAATCCAGGAAGGACGGGACGGAGTTGATATGAGTGACGCGCTGGCGCTCCAAAAATGCCCAGAACTCTTGGGGGCTGATGGCCTTCAGATCGCCGGCAATTACCACCGTTGCGCCGCTCAGCAGCGGCAGGAGCAACTGCCCAATGCTAACGTCGAAGCCTACGGAAATGCCCGCCAGAACGCGGTCGCCTGGGCCAATCGGATCGTGAGCGGCGCGCCGCGCAAAGGCGAGATTTACGGGCGCCGCGTGTGAGACGGCGACTCCTTTAGGCTGGCCAGTCGTGCCCGAAGTGTAGATGATGTACGCCAGACGATGCGGGTCGGCGAGTTGCGGAAGATCGCATTCTCCCTCTAATCCGTGAATGGAATGGAGGACCACCGTCGCACCGGCATCGGCTGTCATGTAATCGAGGCGTTCTTGGGGATAGGCCGGATCGAGCGGCAGATAAACACCGCCTGCTTTGAGGATGGCAAGGAGCGCGACGATAGTTTCGCTCGACCGTTCCATGCGTACGCCGACCACTCGCTCAGGATAAACACCTTGCGCTACGAGCTGGCGGGCGAAGCGCGTGGACTGCGCGTCCAGATCCGCATAGGTAAGCTGCTCCCCATTGCGTCCCACCACTGCGAGCGCGTTGGGAGTGCGGTGCGCTTGAGCGGAGAACAGACCATCGAGCGTACCCTCTTCAAATTTGGTATCGGTGCGGTTCCACTCTTCAATCACGCGCTGGCGTTCGGCGCGCGGCAACACGCGCAGAGATTGAACAGGTGTTGCGGGCGCACGCTCCAACAAATCGACCAATTCTCGTAATGCTTGTTCGAGATATTGACAGGTTTTTTGCGGCTGAGCCGATGGAAGCGCCAGCGCGGTCAGCACGAAATTTGAGCCAGTATCATCGACCGCCATGGCGAGCGGATAGTTGGTGCGCTCCGCTGAGCTCACCATCTCGACCCCCGACCATTGCCCCTCTCCTTCTTGTGGGGCGCTGTAGCGATAGTTGAACAAGGACGAGAAGAGTGGAGCGGGAGCCGATACCGAGCTGCAACGCTGCGCGAGGGCAAGCGGAACATGTTCGTGGACCATCAATTCCGCCAGAAGCTGTTGTGTTCGGGCGACGCTTTCCGCGACCCCGGTCTTATCGAGCGTCAAACGAATAGGCAGCGTGTTGATAAACATGCCGACCACCCGATTCGCCCCCGCGCCGCTGCGCATGCGGCCCAAGAGCACCGTGCCAAAGACAACGTCGGACTTGCCACAGATCTGGCTTAGAACACTCGCCCAAGCGAGATGGAACAGGCTGGCGGAGGTCACTCCCAAGAAGCGCGCCTGCTCGCGAATTCGCTGGCCGAGCGCATTGTCGATTTGCAACCGGCCTTCCGATGTTTCGGCGTTTGCTTGGGTATCGAGTAAGCCGAAAGGCGCTGTCGGCTCGTCCACGTCTGCCAGCATGCGAGTAAAGAAAGTTTGCTGCTCATCGCGGGTCACGCCCAAGCGGCTTTGCGCAATGAAGTTGCGATAGGGCACAGGTTCGGGCAGCGGCGCTTGCGGACTCTCCATGAGCGCCCGCAATTCGCCCACAACAATTTCCATGCTGGTGTGGTCGAGGATGAGGTGGTGGGTGAGCATCAACAGCAGCCAGCGGCGGTGAGCGGGGTCATAGGCCACAAAAGTTCGAAGCAACGGCGCGTGGCTCAGATCGAGTCGGAAGACGCGCGAATCGAAGCGCGTCATGAGCTGGGAGGCGACGTCAGGGGTTGAGGTGGAAGTGTCGATGGCCACTTCTTCCAGCGGCACGGTCACTCGACGCAGGACCACTTGCAAAGGCTCGGGAACGTCTTTCCAAAGCATGGCGGTGCGCAACACATCGTGCCGCTGGACCACGCGCTGCAATGCGTCCAAGAAACTATCGAGACGTTCGCGGCTGTTGAATCCAAGCAGGAACGGCGCGAGATACGGATCGCCTTGCTCCGTCAACAGATGCTGGAAGAGAATTCCTTCTTGCAGCGGCGCGAGAGGATAGATGTCTTGTACGTTGGCCGCGCCACCCGGCACTGCGCGCACAATCTGGTCGATCTCAGATTGAGTGAGCGTTACCAACGGCAACATTTCGGGTGTGATCGTTTCGCATCCGGGCAGGATGAGATTTTCCGGGGCAGCTTCCTGGAGTGAAGCGGCGGCCGAAGCGGCGGCTAGGGCGGCGATGGTCGGAGTGCCGAAGAGCGCTCGTATATCGCCCGCCAGCCCTTGCTGCTGCATGCGCTCAACGAGAGTCATGGCAAGCAAAGAATGGCCGCCGAGTTCGAAGAAGTTATCGTGACGGCCCACGCGTTCGAGCTTAAGCAAATCGGCCCATAGCGCTGCCATTTTCTCTTCAACCTCGCCGATTGGAGCTTCAAAGGCGCGGGCGGTAAAGGCGCTTTGATCTGGCTGGGGCAGCGCTTTGCGGTCGAGTTTGCCATTCGCGGAAAGCGGCAAGCGATCCAGTTTCACAAAGGCGCTGGGCACCATGTAGTCAGGTAACGTGGAGGCCAGACCGGCGCGTAAGGCTTCGAGATCGGGCGCGTGCTCGCCCGTGTAGTACGCGATCAAGCGGGTGGCGCTGCCGGCTGCTTGCGCAATAACGGCAACCTCTCGTATGCCGGATTGCTTGCGCATTTGCGCCTCAATCTCACCTGGTTCCACGCGGAAGCCGCGGATCTTCACTTGCTCGTCCACACGTCCCAGGAATTCAAGACAGCCATCGGCACACCAGCGCGCGCGGTCGCCGGTGCGATACAGCCGGCCGGCTGAAAAAGGATCGGGAATGAAGCGTTCGGCGGTGAGTTCGGGCGCGTTGACGTAGCCGCGCGCTAAACCTGCGCCTCCGAGATACAACTCGCCCGTTACGCCAATACCGACCGGCTCAAGGTGGCTGTCGAGCACGTAAGCGCGATAGTTTGAGAGCGGGCGGCCGATGGGTAGCAGCGGCGCCGCTGCATCCGCTGCTGTGGCAACGTGGAATGTGGCATCGATGCAAGCCTCGGTTGGGCCGTACATGTTTACCACTTCGACGCCGGGTAGGGTCTGCTGGATCTGCGCGACTAATGCACCACTCAGCGCTTCGCCGCCGAGCATCAGACGCTTCAGTGAGAGTGTACTGGCAGGCGGAGCAGCATCGAGGATGGATTCAAAGAACGAGGGAACGGAGTTGATGTGGCTGACGCGCCGCTCTGCCAAGAAAGACCAGAACTCGCCTGCGGCCATGGTTTTCAGATCGCCGGCGATGGCCACGGTAGCACCGCTAAGCAGCGGCAAGAGCAATTGTCCGATCGAGACGTCGAAGCCTACCGAGATACCCGCCAACACGCGATCGCCCACGCCCAGTGCGTCGTGACAGGCGCGCCGCGCAAACGCCAGATTCACCGGGGCGGTGTGTGGCACGGCTACGCCTTTGGGCAGACCCGTGGTGCCGGACGTGTAAATGATGTAGGCGAGGCGATTGGGGTCGTTGAGTTGCGGCAGATCCGCATCGCCGGTCAGGCCTTGAACGGAATCGAGGACCAGCATGGCGCCGGCATCGGCAGCGATGTAGTCGAGGCGCTCTTTGGGATAGGCGGGATCAAGCGGCAGGTAGACCCCGCCCGCTTTGAGGATGGCCAAGAACGCGATAACGGTTTCGGTAGAACGCTCCATGCGGACGCCCACCACGCGCTCGGGACGAACGCCCTGGGCAACAAGTTGGCGCGCGAGTCGCGTCGATTGCTCGTCGAGTTCCGCAAAAGTCAGCGCAGTGCCGTTTTGACCAATGACAGCTAAGGCGTTCGGTGTTTTGCGCGCTTGCGCATTGAACAAAGCGTCCAACGCGCCCCGTTCGAACTTGGCATCGGTCCGGTTCCACTCTTCGAGCACCATATGGCGTTCAGCACGCGGCAGCACCGGCAGGGTCTCGATCTGCGTCTGTGGCGCGCGCTCCAACAGATCTACCAGTCCCGTCAGAGTGTTTTGCAGGTAGCGGCAAACCCGCTCGGGATCGGCCAATGGATTTGACAGCGCCTTAAGAGCAAAGGTGCTGCCCGAATCGTCTACGGCCATCGCCAATGGATAGTTGGTGCGCTCGGAAGCATTGACTATCGCAACGCCGGGCCATGGCGCAGCGCCATCGCCGGCGGCGCTGTAGCGGTAATTGAAGAGCGACGAGAAGAGGGGCGCGGGCGGCGGCACCGCGCTCGAGCGTTGCGCGAGCGCCAGCGGAGCGTGCTCATGCACCATCAATTCCGCTAGTAACCGGTGCGTACGAAGGACGCTTTCGGCCACTCCGGCGCCGGCCAATTCCAAGCGAATGGGAAGCGTGTTGATGAACATGCCCACCACGCGGTCTGCTCCCGCGCCGCTGCGCATACGACCAAATAAAACGGTCCCGAAGACGACATCCGACTTCCCGGAAATATGGCTCAATACGGCGCCCCAAGCCAGATGAAACAAGCTGGCGGGCGTAACGCCCAGTGAGCGAGCCTGCTCGCGAATGCGCCGGGAGAGTGCGGCATCGAGTAGCAACCCGCCTTCGGCCGCCGCGCTGCCATTTGATTGAACGTCGGCCAGCCCAAATGGCGCGGTTGGTTCATCCACGGTGCTCAGCAGCCGGGTAAAGAATGCTTGGTGCTCCGCGCTGTCCACGTTCACGGTTTGGGCAATGAAATTCCGGTATGGCAATGGAGCCGGCAGCTTTGCTTGTGGATTCTCCATGAGCGTCCGCAACTCGGCCACGAGTATCTCTTGGCTGGTGTGGTCCAGGATCAGGTGATGCATCAACAGCAAGAGCAGCCAGCGGTTGTGGGTGCGATCATCGGCGATAGCGACACGAAACAGCGGAGCCTTGCTTAGATCCATGCGGTAAATGCGCGGATCGAAGCGCGCCAGCAACTCAGTTGCAGCATCGACGGATGGATCGAGAGTCAATTCCTCCATCGGCACTGCGACGTTCCGCACCACATATTGCACCGGCTGATCGACGCCCTTGGAGAGGATTGCCGTGCGTAAAACGTCGTGCCGCTCGACCACGGTGTCTAAAGCACGCAGGAAGCTGTCGAGCCTGTCGCGCCGGTCGAAGGCCAGCAGGACGGGCGATAGGTACGGGTCGCCTTGCGGCGTCATTAGATGCTGGAAAAATATTCCTTCCTGCAAAGGAGCGAGCGGATAAATATCCTGCAGATTCGTGACGCCGCCGGGCAGGGAAGCGACGATTTTGTCAATCTGTGCTTGAGTCAGCTTGACGAGCGGGAGCATCTCCGGCGTGATGCTTTCGGAGCCAGCTAGAATGCCGTTTGGCGGCACAGCTTCCAGCGGGGAACTGACTAGAGAAGCCGCCAACCCTGCGATGGTTGGAGTGGTAAACAGCGCGCGCACGTCTCCTGGCAAACCTTGCCGCTGCATCCGTTCCATCAGCGTTACGGCCAGCAACGAATGTCCACCCAGCTCAAAAAAGTTATCGTGGCGGCCAACCCGATCCAGCTTCAGCAGCTCGGCCCAAAGTGCTGCCATTTTCTGCTCGATTTCGCCCTCTGGAGCCTCGAAGGCGCGCGTTACGAACGCGCTTTGATCGGGATCGGGCAGTGCTTTGCGGTCTAATTTACCGTTGGGCGAAAGCGGCAAGCGATCCAGCTTGACGAAAGCGGCTGGAACCATGTAATCGGGCAGCCCTGTTGCCAGACCCTTCCGCAGCAGTTCAATTTCTGGAGTTTCGCCGCCCGGATTTTCACAAGTGTAGTAAGCGATCAAGCGCGCGCCGCCTGAAGTGGTTTTCGCAATCACCGCAGCCTCACGGATGCCCGGCTGCTTGCGCAGTTGCGCCTCGACTTCGCCCGGTTCCACGCGGAAGCCGCGAATCTTGACCTGCTCGTCAACGCGTCCCAGGAATTCAAGCGCGCCGTCGGCACGCCACCGCGCACGGTCGCCCGTGCGGTAAAGCCGCCCTGATGCATAAGGATCGGGAATGAAGCATTCAGCGGTGAGTTCGGGCGCATTGACATAGCCGCGCGCTAAACCGGCGCCGCCGAGATACAACTCGCCAACGAGGCCAACGCCGACCGGCTCCAACCGGCTGTCTAAAACGTACGCGCGATAGTTTGAAAGCGGGCGGCCGATGGGGAGCACCGGCGCGGACAGATCTGCCGACGTGGCTACGTGGAACGTGGCGTCAATGCAAGCTTCCGTGGGACCGTACATGTTCACAATGTCGACGCCCGGTAACGTGCGCTGAATACGGGCCACTAACGCACCGCTGAGCGCTTCGCCGCCGAGCATCAGACGCTTGACGGAGAGTGTTCCGGCCGATGGCGCCGCGTCGAGGATGGAATCGAAGAACGAAGGGACGGAGTTGATGTGGCTGACACGCCGCTCTGCTAAGAATGACCAAAACTCGCCCGCTCCCATGGTTTTCAGATCGCCCGCTATAACCACCGTCGCCCCACTTAGCAGCGGCAGCAGTAACTGACCGATAGAGACATCGAAGCCCACCGAAATGCCTGCCAGTACACGATCGCCCAAACAGATTGCGTCATGGCACGCGCGCCGCGCAAACGCCAGATTGACGGGCGCGGAGTGCGGAACGGCAACGCCCTTAGGCAAACCCGTCGTGCCGGACGTGTAGATGATGTACGCGAGGCGATCCGGGTCGGTGAGATGAGGCAAATCGGATTCGCCTTGGAGACAATAAATCGAATCCAGCACTAGCGTTGCACCAGCATCGGCGGCCATGTAGGCAAGACGCTCGGGTGGATAAGCGGGATCGAGCGGCAGATACACGCCGCCTGCTTTTAAAATGGCCAGGAGCGCGATGATCGTTTCACTGGACCGTTCCATACGCACACCGACGACGCTGTCCGGGCGGACACCGTTTGCCACAAGCTGCCGGCCCAAATTGGTGGATTGCGTATTGAGTTCGGCATACGTCAACTCGCGTCCGTCCCGGCACACGATGGCCAGCGCATCGGGCGTGCGACGCGCTTGTGCGGCGAACAAGCCATCCAACGTTCCGTGCTCGAACTGCGCGCCAGTCCGGTTCCATTCCTCCAACACCAGACGACGTTCGGCCGGCTCCAACAGTTCGATATGAGAACTATCTGCTTGCGGGTTAGCCACCACGGCTTCGAGCAACTTCTTAAATTGACTGGCAAAACGCTGCACCGTGTCGAGTGCGAATCGATTATTGGCAAACTCGATTGTGCCCGCCAGACTGCCGTTCTGTTCAGCCAAGCTCAGGGTCAAATCGAACTTCGCAGCTTCGGCTTCGACGACCACCGGCTCCAGCGCAAGGCCGGGTAACTGCGCGATGGGTACAGGGGCGTTCTGCAGCACCAGCATGACCTGGAAAACCGGCGTGTGCTGCAAGGAACGTTCGGGGTGCAACGCCTCGACCAATTGTTCAAACGGCAAAGCCTGATGCGCGTAAGCGGCCAAGTCACTGCGCTTCACACGCCCGAGCAACCGGGAGAACGATTCGCCGGCCTCGATCCTAGTGCGCAGGGCGAGCGTATTGACGAAGCAGCCGATCATGGCTTCGAGTTCGCTGTGGTTGCGGTTGGCCGTCACGGTGCCAATGACAACATCGTCCTGACCGCTCCAGCGCGCGAGCAATAGCGCGAATGCCGCGTGCAGCACCATGAATAAGCTGGCGCCGTTATCGCGAGCGAGCTTCAACAAAGCGCTATGCAGCGCGACGTCCAGTGTTAACGGCAGCGCACTCGAAAACCGTGTCGTTCGTTCGCCGGCGGATTCGCGCGCCGGTAGCTCCAAGTGGGCGGGCGCGCCTTCCAACTCTTCCAGCCAGTACGCCAGATCGCCGGTCCAGTCTTGTTGGCGCTGCCAGAGAGAAAAATCGGCATACTGAACGGCCAGCGCGGGCAGGGAATCGGGTCGCCGTTCAACGAACGCCGTATAGAGCGTTGCAAACTCGCCAAGAAAGACGCCAGCCGACCAACCATCGAACGCCACATGGTGCACCACCGCAGCCAGCACGTGCCGGGTGGGTTCCAAGATGACCAGCCGCAGTTGGAATGGCAACTCGGCAGCCAGATCAAAGCGATATTTCGCGAGTTCCGCCAGCGATTCCCGCAGCGTGCGCTCTCGGTCTTGCGGATCTAAGTCGCGCAAGTCGATGCTTAAAAGATCCAGTGAAGGAACAGGGACGATTTTCTGAATGGCTTGATCGTTCCGCAACACAATGTGTGTCCGGAGAGCTTCATGGCGAGCCACAATCTGTTCCAGCGCATCCTTCACTCCAGCGACATCCAATTGGCCGCGCAGTTCAAACGCCAGCGGGATGTTATAGCTTGAATCCTGTTGCAGCCGATCCACGAACCAGATTCGTTCCTGGGGAAATGACAGCGGGATTTCGGCTGGGCGCGTCGCCGGGCGGATGGTGTTCGTTGCTCGTTCAGCCGGCAAGGAAGTATCCACGCGGCGCGCCAGCATTTCCACACTCGGGGTCTCAAAGACGGCGCGGAGCGGGATTACGATGCCCAAGCCGCGCAGCTTCGAAACCAAAGTAGTGGCCAACAAAGAGTCGCCACCCAGTTCGAAGAAATTGTCAGTCGCACCGCAACGCCGTAAGCCGAGCACTTCGGCGAAAAGTCCGGCGATTCTTTCTTCGGTCGGCGTGCGCGGCGCCGTATACTCCTCGTCGCGCGCTTCCGGCGAGGGCAGCGCCTTCTCATCCAGCTTGCCGTTTCGATTAATGGGAATCGCCGCAATCGGGACGAAGGCCGAGGGAACCATGTAATCGGGCAAGCGTTCAGCCAAGTAGGCGCGGAGGTCGGCCGCTTCCGGAATGGGTTGGCCGGACCGGGGGACCACGTAAGCGACCAAACGAACTGGTCCACCATTCTGGCGGCGCGGCACCACTACCGCTTGCACTAACGAGGCGTGTCCCAACAGCGCCGTGGCAACTTCACCTGGCTCGACGCGGAAGCCGCGAATTTTGATTTGCTGGTCGACCCGGCCTAGAAACTCGAGCACGCCATCGGCGCGCCATCTGGCGCGATCGCCCGTGCGGTACAGGCGGCGTACCGGGGATAGCCGAAAATGCATCGGCCACAAAGCGTTCGGCGGTGAGTTCCGGCGCGTTGACATAGCCGCGCGCTAACCCCGCTCCCCCCAAATAGAGTTCGCCGGTTACGCCGACGCCCACCGGATCAAGCTGGTCATTGAGCACATAAGCCTGGTAATTCGAAAGCGGCCGACCGATGGGCAGAACAGCGGCGGATAAATCGTCCGAGGTGGCGATGTGGAAGGTCGCGTCGATGCAGGCTTCCGTGGGGCCGTACATGTTCACGACTTCAACGGCCGGCAATTTCCGTTGGATTCGTTGCACCAGTGCGCCGCTGAGCGCTTCACCGCCGAGCATCAGACGTTTTAAAGCGAGCGAATCAGCCCGCGGAGCGGCCTCCAAAATGGAATCCAGGAATGACGGCACAGAATTGATATGAGTGAGGCGGCGCTCGGCTAGGAAAGCCCAGAACTCAGCTGCGCCCATCGTCTTGAGATCGCCGGCAATGACCACGGTCGCGCCGCTGAGCAGCGGCAAGAGCAGCTGTCCGATTGATACGTCGAAGCCGACCGAGATACCGGCCAGTACGCGGTCACCGTCTCCCAGCGGATCGTGGCAAGCGCACCGCGCAAGGGCGAGATTGACGGGTGCGGCATGCGGAACAGCGACACCTTTGGGCAACCCGGTTGTGCCCGAAGTGTAGATGATGTAAGCCAGTCGGTTGGGGTCGGCCAAGTGCGGCAGTTCTGCTTCGCCTGTCGGACCGCCGATCGAATCCAGTACCAGCATTGCTCCCGCATCGGCCGCCATGTAGTCGAGCCGTTCTGGCGGGTACGCCGGATCGAGCGGCAGATAAACGCCTCCGGCCTTCAAAATGGCTAGCAGCGCAACGATCGTTTCGCTGGATCGCTCCATGCGCACGCCCACCACGCGCTCGGGGCGCACGCCATTCGCTACCAGCTGGCGGGCTAAGCGTGTCGATTGAGCGTCCAACTCCGCATATGTCAGCGCATGTCCGTCGCGGCCGATGATCGCAATCGCATTAGGCGTGCGCTGCGCCTGCCGGGAGAACAAACCGTCCAGCGTGCCGCCTTGGAAAGCCGCTTCCGTCCGGTTCCACGCTCCGACGACCGTTTCCCGCTCGACGGGCGTTGCCGACGCAAGCTCGTAGAAGCGGGTCTCGGGAGCAGCAACGAAAAGCTCCAGCGCGGATTGAAACAGCGCCAGCAGTTTGGCGGCTTCCGCAAAGTCCAGAAAATCGGTATTCACGCCCACGCTGATCGCCACGCCTTTTCCCGAATCGAGTTCAGCGGCGTGCAAGCTGATGGGACTAGCTTCCCTCGTGTTGACCGCTCCGGCTTCGACCGGCAGTCCTTCGGTGTCCGCGCGATTTTCGGCGCGCTCACTGGGAACGTACGACATCGCCGCTTCAAATAATCCGGCGCGGCCGGTACCCGACAAGCCCAGGGCGCGCGATAAAATATCTACCGGTAGGCGTTGATGCCGTAGATCGCTGTCCACCTGTTCACTAAAAGCTTGGACGCATTCTTCTAGCGTCCAATATGAATCGAACTGCTGGCGCACTGCAATCACCCCGGCTAGCATGCCTATGGTGTAGCGATTCGAAAGATCGCGGCGATGCAAGGCGATTCCGGATACAATATCGGACTGTCCGTAACGGCGGCCCAGGGTGAGCGCAAAGAGGCCGAACAAGGCGCGTTGTGCGGTAGTTTTCGCCGCTTTCGCCGCAGCTTGAAATGTGACGAAGGTATCTCCGGCAAGAGTCCATTCTGCCGCCGGAACTTTGCGCGCTGCACTGGGCCTTACTTCCAGATCGGCGATCAAAGGCGGCGGCATGGGATCGAAGCGGGTAGTCCAATACGCCAGATCTTTGTGATACGCGGCCGATTCCAGATAGGCACGATCGGCCGCTATGGTCTTTAGGTAAGAAGAGGGCGGGGCTATTTCTCCGGGCGTACCGGAGGTGAGAGCCTCATAAACGGCGAACCAATGGCTCAGAGTGATTGAAACCGAAGCTGAGTCGGCTATTAAATGGTGAAAGCGCCACAACAGATAATTGAGATTGTTGCCGGCGCGAATGAGCTCGATGCGAAACAACGGCCGATCACCCAACGGCATCGCGGATGCGAAAACTTCGGCCACATGGGCGCGGAACGCCTGGTCCGGATCGCCGCCGCTCCATACTAAATCAATCGTCGAAATAGGCGGCTCAACAGATTCATCTAACCATTGACGCGGTAGTTCATCGTCTACTCTGAGACGCAAACCATCGTGCCGCGCCATGATGAGACTAACGGATTGCCGGACCGCCGCTTCATCCAGCGGCGCCGCAACCCGCGCCCAGCCGCCCAGTTGATAGACCGACGAACTGCTCAGTTTTGCGTCCAGCCAGACGGCCTGCTGGGCCAGGCTCAGTTCGAGCCACTTACGGTCAACTTCGACATTCAGGTCACTCTGCATTCAAACTCCACTCTTCCATTCGGGTGCTCGGCTCGACAACTGTATTTCGAGTGCGCCACCAGAATCGCCACATCAAAAGAGCGGCTCGCACGATTCCCGCCATAAGCATGGCCAGGAACAGACCGAGTACGCCATAGCCAGCCGGAAATGCCAGCGTTAAGGCTAAGGGAACAAGCAAAAGCATGGAACCGATATCGATGCCGGTAGGCCAAGCCACTTCACGAAGAGCGCGGAGTGAAGCGCCCATCACAAACCCGGCGCAGTCAATCAAGATGATAACGCCGACAACCGGAATCACGGCTGTCATGGATCTTTGCAGGTTCAGGTCCTTTGAGTAGAGCGCGGCAAAGAAGTGAGCCCAGATCACCAGGATTCCCACCAAGACAGCCGTGGGCGCTAGCGTCGCACGCAGACTCGCCCAAGCCACTGCCGCTGCGCGACGCTCGCCGCTGCGTCCCGCCTCCGATCCCACATATATGCCGGTGGCATCGGCCATGCCCAGCGCCAACAGGGCCGCTGGGGCGGCCAAACTCCAGGCCGCCGCGAACGTAGCCAGCGGCAAGACTCCCAGCCAACCGGCGAAAACGGTCAGTGGCACGGTGAGCGCAACCATGACCGCGACCGTTCCTGCCGCACCGAAACCGAGTCGCCATTGTGCTCGCGCTGAGGCGGCGCGCTCCGCCCTGTGCGTCTCGGAATCATCATCCACAGGTCGCTCTGTGCGTAAACGCCAGGCATAGGCGACCAACCCGAGGCACAATGCACAGCGAACAATGGTGGTCGATAGCGCAGAGCCGCGCGCCCCCATCGCCCCCAAGCCGAGATGGCCGCCTATCAGCAGCCAATTTAAAGCGACGTTGAGCACATTTGCAGTGACAACACAGATTGCCACGAAGCGCGGGCGGTTCACACCTTCCAGGTAGACTGCGGCCGAAATGGCCAGCAGCGAGGCTGGATAGCCGGCACCCAGGATCGCCATGACCGGCGCGGCGCCCGCCACTAGTGCGTGGCTTTGCCCCATGATCGACAGCAGTGGGTTGCCGCACAGTCCCACTGCGAATCCAACTACGCCCAGAACGACCGCGACAGGCAACGTGCGTAGCCAAAACAGCCGCGCGCCCGCCGCATCGCCCCGAGCGTGATGCCGAGCCACCAGCGCCAGACCACCCAGCAGGAAAGCGACAAAGAGATCGAGTACCCTGCCGAGCGTTCCTTCCGCCAAGCTCAACCAGGCGAATTCATGCGCTTGAAAGCGCGAAACCATGATGCCATCGGCTATGCCCATGGCCGCCAGTCCGGTCCGCGACACGATCATGGGCAAAGCTAAGCCGAAGAAGGCCCGAGCGCTGAAGCCGCGGGGAAGTTGTGGCCCCATAGATGCTTAGGTCCTAAGTTCTTGGAGGACGGCGCTGTCTTTGGCTTGCTGGATGATGGCCGCAGGCTGGGCCGTGGACGCAGCGCTTTCACCCTGCGCGCTAATGCCCAACATCTTCATGACAAGTTCAGCAATGGCTGCTAAGGAGCCCGCGCTGAGCATCTGCATCACGGACACAGGTTGTCCCAGATCGCGCTCCAGTCCGCCTGCGAGTTCTACCGCCATCAATGAATCCAGGCCCATATCGGCTAAAGGCTGATCGACATTGATCAGCGCGGCTGAGGTACCAAGAACGCGGGCGCCATGTTCCCTTACGCGCGCTAAGATCAAGGCGCGGCGATCCGCTTCCGGTGTTTTCTTCAGCAGATCGGCCAAGGTTTCGGCGTTTTGCATGGATGCGGCAGCGCCCTTCGGAATGATGGGCAGGAAACGCGGCGGAATGGTGGCGCCCGGTCCCACTTGGCCCAGGCGGTTGAGATCAAAACGCGCGGCGCAAACTCGCGTTGCGCCAGCGGCGCTGAGGCGGCCCAAGTCGGCGAGCGCTTCTTGAGCGGGTGTCGCCTCAAGACCGGTACGCGTCCGCAGCATCTCAGCAACATGCTGATGGCGCGTAAGGAATCCGGCATCTTTGATGGCTCCCCAACCGACTGAGAGCGCCGGCAGGCCGAGCGACTTCCGGTAAAGCGCCAAAGAATCAAGATAGAGATTGGCGGCGACATACGCGCCTTGGCCGGGATTTCCGACGACGGCGCTCGAAGACGAGTAAAGCACAAACATCTCAAGCGGATCGTGCAGCGTGGCTTGGTGTAGATTCCAGGCTCCTAACAATTTCGGCCGGAACACACGTTCAATTAATTCGGGGCCGAGATTCAGGATTGGCGTGTCTTCGATCACCGCTGCCGAATGGATGACTCCTGTCAGTGGCGCCATTTCCGCGCGTATAGTAGCTAATACCTTGGCAAGAGCATCCGCGTCGGCGATGTCCGCTGCGAAAGCGCGCACGCTGGCGCCCATTCTTTCCAATCTCGCTACGCCCGCGATGGCTTCTTCCGTCACCGCTCCGCGGCGTCCAATCAAGGCTAATGAAGTGGCGCCTTGTTCCACCAGCCACTCCGCCGTGGCGAGCCCAAAGCCGCCGAGGCCACCTGTTACCAGATAGGTCGCGCCTGCTTTCACAGGCTTTTTGAAACGTACCACAGGCACGGATTCCGCTTGTTCCAGTTGAGTGGAGATGACCAGCTTGCCGACGTGCTTGGATTGCTGCATGGAACGAAACGCTTCCGCCGCGCGCGAAATGGGGACTGCCTGGAAGGGCAGCGGCCGCAATTCACCTGCCGCGAAGTGGCGAATCACTTTCTGGAAAATCGCGCGCGCCAAGTCGGCCCGTTCCACGATGAGCGTGTCCGCATCAATGCCGAAGTAACTCAGATTATTGCGGAACGGCCGCAACCCGATTCGGCTATTGGCGTAGAGATCACGCTTGCCGATCTCAAGGAAGCGCCCAAACGGCCGCAAACATTGCAAGCTTTTGGTGATGGCCTCACCCGCCAGCGAGTTGAGCACCACGTCCACGCCGACGCCGCCCGTAATCTTCATGACTTCATCGGCGAACTCGAGCGAACGCGAATTCAAGACGTGGTCGACGCCCAGCATTTCGAGCATACGACGTTTGCGGGCCGAGCCTGCAGTGCCAATGACTTTTGCTCCCTTGAGTTTTGCGATCTGAATGGCCGCCATGCCGACGCCGCCGGCCGCACCGTGAATCAGCACGGTTTCGCCTGGTTCGAGCCGAGCCAGATAATCAAAGGCGTAATAAGCGGTGAGGAATGCCGTCGGAATGGTCGCTGCCTGGGCGAAGTCGAGCGCATCGGGAATCGCCGCTACAGCGCCAGCGTCGGTTGTAACGTGGCTGCCGAAACAGTTCGAAGCAAACGCCACTACCCGATCGCCCGGTTTCAACGATGTCACAGCGGCACCTGCGCGTACAATTCGACCGGCGCACTCCATGCCGATGGTCGGGCCTGAGAATCCGTGTTCTACGGCTTCCTCCGGCAACATTCCCATCACCCACAACACATCGCGGAAATTCAGCCCGGCCGCTTCTACGGCAATTTCCACTTCGTTCGACTTGGGTCCACGGCGCTCGGCCTCGCGTAGGTAGAGAGAATCAAGTCCGCCATGCGGTTGAAAGTCGAGAGCAAACGCCGATGCGATAGGGCCGGTTTGCCGGGCCAAATCGGTCATCGTGGTCATGCGCTCACGGTTCACGTAGCGCTGTCCGGCCGAGAGTTGCACTTCCGTCTCGGCATCGCGTCGCAGCAGTTCGGCGGCCAACGTTGCGGCGTCTTCCTTAGCGCTGAGAGGCGAGTGCAGGTCGATGGAACGGACATGCAGCGAAGCGTGCTCGGTTCCAATCACTCTTCCCAAACCCCAAAGCGGGGCCTGACCCGGATCAAGCGAGCCTTGGCCGTTCGCCGTAGGAAACGCTCCACGCGTAACGAACGTGAGATGGCAAGGCGTTTCGTGCCGGATGGTTTCAAGCGCATGCACTAAATACACGCCTGTCAAGCAGCGATGCATTTGCGTGTCTAATAGGTTGCCGCTGGTATCCCGCAGGGGCGGAGATGTAAACTACTTCGTCCGCGGGGCTTTGCGAGAAGGCCGAAAACACCGCGATCTTGCGGTCGTCTTCAGTTCCGGAAAATATCTGAGTGTTGACTTCATGACCCTGCGCGCAGATGCATCTCCACCAGCGATTGACTGAAGACCGTCGACTCCTGTCCGGCTTCCATGACCAGCATCCAGCGGCGCGCGTCGATCGTTACGGCTTGAGGCGGCAGCACTTCCGAAGCCTGACCGCGGCGTGCGAGCAGAATAGTCTGTTGAGCGATTCGTCCGGCCGCACAAGCTGCCGAATCGTCGATAGAGACTCCTTCTTCAAATCCAGCCGCAGCCAGTTCTTTCAGCCAATCGGCTGGTTGCCGTCCTAATACCAGATCCTGGAAGCGGTCTTCATTCGCTTCTATCGTCAATAGCAGTCCGCCCGAGGCCATCACCGTCTTGAGCCGATCCAGCAGTTCGCTGACATCGGTCGCGGCGCCCAGGGCGTTGGCGCCAATCACCACGTCGAAATAACCCGCTGGCTGTCCTTGCTCTAACAAGTTGCGCGTCAGATCCAAGGTGCTAAAACGGACGAAACGGTGCGCGGCAAAGCGGTGTTCCGCGCGGCTGACAGCTGCTTCGGAAGGGTCGGTGAAAAGATAATCGGCACGGTCAGCAGGTAGAGCCGGCAAGACCCAGGCCGTCGTTCCGCCACCCGCAGCGCCGATCTCCAGGACGCGTATGGGTCTATCCGCTGGCCACTCGCGCATCAGATTTTCAACCGTAGCGCGCACGATCTGGTTGTAAGGTGCTCCGAAAGGCGACGTATCGAATAATTGATCGAGCAACGCTGCCGCTGGTTCGCCCGCTTCTTCACCGCGTAACCTCGCTGCCAGCTTGTCGCCCGCTCCAGACATCAACAGAAGCTCCGCGTAGTAGCGCGGATGTTTCTCGAACAACTCGCGCCAGATCGCTTGTGGAGCTTCGGGCACGCGCTCTTTATTCCAGCGCCAGCCGCTGCCGACACTGGTTAACTGGCCATCCTCTTCGGCCATGCGCAGCAATTTTGCTAATAATCCGTGCTGATCGCGCTTGATGCCGCCTTTGCGGGCCAGGCGCGCCAAATCGAAGGTTCCGTCACCGGGATTGAGATCGGCAATGGCGCAGCCTGCATAGGCGCCGGCTAGACGATCCAATGCAGGGCTGATGTCTTGATAAAAAGTTGCACGTTGATTTTCAGCAATAATGCGTTCTAATGCGCCCGCTATAGCTTCCTTCGTTTCTATAGGTGCCGGCAAAGCGACCAGCCCGTTAGGATCGTCGGTCTGGGTATCAGGCCGCCACCATTCGGCAATGAGCGGAGTCGCGGCACTGTTCCTAAAGTCCACTTTTTGGCAGCGGGCTTCGTCGATGCTCAGCAACAAATTACCGGCCGGATCCATCACCCGAAAATCCGCCACCACCGAGCGCGTGCTTTCGCGACGCAGTATGACATGGCAAAACATGCTGCTGGTTAATGGCGCCACGCTGCGCACGCGGCCTAATTGGACTGGAATCGTGGAGCAGTTGCGCTTCTCGTTTTGCGCAATAAGGGTGATCAGCACCTGCACACACGAATCAAGCAGCGCTGGGTGAGCCAGGTAGCCGACGGCAAGCCCACCATCAAGGGAGGGAAGGCGGATCTCCGCCAACGCCTCGCGATTTTTGGCGCTGGGGTTGGTGAGTAGCACGTTTCCAACGCCTTGGAACGCGGCACCGTAATCCATGCCGCGATTGGAGGAATCCGCGTAGTGCTCTTGCGCACTCACCGCGTGCGGCATCTGCGAAGAGATTTCAGCCAGATTCGTTGCCGCCTCGCGTGTGTGACTCTCCTGGCGGCTAATGCGGCCGCGCGCGTGAGCGGTAAAGTCTTCGGCGTTCCAATCCTGCCGCGAGCGAATCTCGACCGTGCCATCATTCGCATCCACCGCGGTTTGTATTAAGGGATCGCTATGCTCGGCGATGGTCAGCGGCCGCAAGATTTCGAAGTTCTCAACGTCGATCGTGCCTTTGCCGAATATGAGTTGTCCGGCGGCCAGCGCTAGTTCAATGTAACCAGCGGCTGGAAAGAGGACTGCATGCTGGATCACGTGATCCTTCAAATACGGAAGCTGATTGGTATCGAGGGTGTTTTCCCATAAGCCGTCGGCGGAGATGACGCGATGTCCAAGCAGCGGATGAACTCGCTCGGTTGCCAAGTTCAGATCGGGAAGTTGCACAGCTCCGCGCCAGTGACGTGAACGTTGCCAAGGGTAGAGTGGCAGGGCAGGCGGAGGCGTGGGACGTTTATACAGGCTCGCGAGGTCACTGGCGCCGTGCGCATGACAGGCGCAAATGGCGGTCCAGAGATTGTCGGATTCCGGTTCCGGTCCTTTAGACCCCGGCCGCCGCAGCGTTTGCAGCGAAGCAGCGGAGGATTCAATGGCTTTCGAAGATTGCGCAACGTAATCCTTCAAAACCGGGTGCGGGCCGATTTCGAGGAACACGGTTACATCACGCTCTTTCAAGAGATGGCTCACCGCATCGTGAAAACGCACCGGCTCGCGCACGTTACGGTACCAATATTCAGCGTCCAGTTCTTGGCCGGGTTTCTCCAAGCCTTCGACCGTGGAAACAAAGGGCACGCTCGATTGGTGGGGCGTCAAACCGTTCAGAGCTTCCACCAGCCCAGCGCGAATCGGGTCCATGGCTTTGGTATGGAAGGGATAATTGAGCGCCAGCACGCGCGCAAATTTACCCGCCGCGGTCATGGACTGGACCAATTCTTCGAGGGCATCGGGGTCGCCGGCCACGGTCACCGCCTGCGGCGAATTGATAGCGGCCAGTTCAAGCCAGCCCGCCGTGCCGCTGATGGCGGTCAGCGCCTCTTCCGCGTTAACCCCGAGTGCGGCCATTTTGCCCAAACCCGCGGTTTTACCCTGCTCCATGCTGCGGTGGTAGATTACTTGCGTCGCCTGCTCGCGGGTTAGTGCTCCACTGGCGTAAGCTGCCGCGACCTCACCCACGCTGTGGCCCAATACGGCGCAAGGATGGATGCCGGCGTCGCGTAATACCTGTGTCAAACCAAGTTGCTGCGCGAACAACATGGGCTGCGCCACTTCGGTAAGAGCGATGCGGCTTTCGCCTTCCGGACGGCGCATTTCTTCGATCAACGACCAACCGGCTAGCGGCGCAAAGATAGCATCCACCGCTTCGATCTCAGCGCGGAATGTGGCGTTTTCGGCCAGCAGTTCCCGCCCCATGCCCCACCATTGGGGTCCGTTACCCGAGTAAACAAAAGCGATGGCCGAAGCTGGAGCTATCGAACTGCCCGTCGCCAGCCGGGCCGCTGACTTGCCATCCAAATAGCTCTCTAACTTTTGAGCGGCTTCATCGCTGCTGGACGCCGACAACGCTAAGCGATGGCGAAGGGGTGAACGGCACGTCGCAGCCGCCGCGCAAATCTGCTGCCACGGTGCGCATTCTTTGGCCCGCAACATATCCACATAGCTGCGCGCCACAGCTTGCAGACCGGCTTCGCTGTTCCCGGATATTAGCAAAACGCTTGCGGTCTGCTCAGCTTGTGGCTGCTTCACTGTTGCGGGGCGCCGGGAGCGCGGTAGGTATTCCTGAATCGCCAGATGCGCATTCGTGCCACCGAAGCCGAAGGAGTTTACGCCCACCACAACCGGCTTCTCAGGCAGTGCTGTCGGCATGGTAACGACTTCGAGCTTCCAGTTTTCGAAATCGATCTTTGGATTCGGCGTGTTGAAATGCAAATTCCCCGGGATTTCCCGGTGTTTCAAGGCCAATAGCGTTTTGGCCAGACCCGCCATTCCCGATGCTGCTTCCAAGTGCCCGATGTTCGATTTCACTGAGCCGATCAAGCAACGGCTCCCGTCGGCGCGCGGTTCGCCTAACACACGTCCCAGCGCTCCGCATTCAATCGGATCCCCCACTGCCGTACCTGTTCCATGGGCTTCTACATAAAACACGTCTTGCGGTTTTATTCCGCAATGCGCGTAGACGCCACGCAGCAGCTTCTCTTGCGCCTCGCCGTTGGGCATCGACAAACCCATGGTGCGGCCGTCCGAATTTACCCCGCTGGCGAGGATGACTCCCAGAATTCGATCGCCGTCGCGCTCCGCCTCGGCCAGCGGTTTCAGCAGAACCAGCCCGCCGCCCTCTGAGCGCACATAGCCATCGCCGCTGGCATCGAAACTCTTACAGCGGCCGGTGGGTGACAGCATGGATGCTCTGGCGAAACCCAGCCAGGGCCGGATGTGGGTGAGCAAGCTGATACCGCCGGCCAACGCCGTGGAGCATTCGCCCGCGAGCAAGCTGGCACACGCCTGATGCACGCATACGATGCTAGAAGAGCAGGCGGTATCGACGGCCACGCTGGGACCGTGGAAGTCGAAGAAATAAGAAATACGATTGGCCGCGATACTGAACGAACTTCCGGTATTCGAATACGCATCGGCCCACTCCGTGCCCACCAACGAAGCGTAGTCATTGCTCGATATTCCGACAAAGACCCCGGTTTCCGAACCCGCCCTGCTACGCGGCGCAATGCCCGCATCCTCGTGCGCCTCCCAAGCTAGCTCCAGTAATAGCCGCTGTTGTGGATCGACCTGCCTCACTTCGCGCGGCGACATGCCGAAAAACTCAGCGTCGAAGCCATCAATGCGGTCGAGAAATCCTCCAGCGCGCGTATAAACCCGCCCAGTTCGCTGCGGATCGGGATGATGCCACCCTAGATCCCAACGGTCGCCTTGCGCCTCACCAACCGCGTCCACGCCGGACTGCAACACCTCCCACAACAAATCAGGGTTGTTGGCGCCTCCCGGATAACGGCCACTCATGCCGATGATGGCAATTCCTCCCGCGTGAGTGGAGGGCTTAACGCCGTTAACATGGATGGGAGATGAGTGTGAGTTCATATTGAGTCTCGCATTAGCTTTAGAAAAAAATCTTAAAGAGTGGCCTGCGCGGCCTCACTCATGAAAAGGACAAACGCCCGCCACTCTCTGAGAACCGCGAGGGGCAAGTTCGGGCTGCGCAACAATGTCAGGAATTCGCGTGGCCTCGATGGGCGGGTCTGGCGCGTGTTCCTTGGAAGCGTCTGTCAAGCGGGCCGCGCGCGCTGCTTGTTCGAATGGTTTAAGCCGCAGTGTCTTAAACTGCTCGATAAGACTGGGGCCGGATTTCTTGGTTCGTCCTTCAGTTAGGATGCTGGGCCGCGCGCCCACAAAGCGCTCACAAACATGGATGTGGTTATCGTATACCGCACCTAATGCGGACGCAATGCCGTGATGCCGAGCCGGGTCTTGCTCGCTGAGGGACTTGAGTGCCGGCCGCATATCCCGCATTGTTTGAGCGAGAAAACGATGATCGATGGACATCAAGCCGCTTAACCCAACCTCTGATTCCGGTGGCATCATGCTGGGCCGCACTGTGTTGGCGTATTCCTCAACCGGGAAATCGCCAGTGAATGCAAACGCTGCCGCGGAACCTCTCAGCAAGCTAATGGAAAGATCGGCCCACTTTTGGACTTCGTCGTTTTTTCCGGCCCGGAGCGCGCGGCCCATGCACTGAAAGGAGAAAATGAGTCCCTGTGTCAAGGCGGCAAATATTTGATGTCCTCGCACCCAACGTGGCTTAGAGCGGCACAATCTCCCTTGGGATTCCCATAATGTCGCGGCCGGGGCGCTGTTCACTACCCCGCCCGCCAGGCAAGACAGCAGATCTGCAAAGGACCTGTCAATTTCATGCAAACAGGAGTGCGGAATTGTGACAGGGGCCTCAGTCACTTCTCGCAGGAAAATGAATCGACCATGGATAGCCATTCGACCAAAAACCGCTGGCGCATCCTGTTCAACGCGGTGAACATGAAAATAAGCGTCGTGTGCCAAATCCTCGACGACGCCATCGGGATCCAGAACGGCACGCCCCGCCTGTGGAATGCGACCCAGCGCTTCCCTCGTTTGTTCCAACATCGCGAGATTCGTGAACACTGCATTGCCAACTCGATAGGACGGGGTTAAGTCTCTGTCGTGCGTGATTGAAAGCCAGTCCGCCACAAAGCTTTCTGAAGGGATATCCCGTGGCAGCAACATGTCGAGCGGGTCAGTTAACACAAAAGCCTTGCGTGAAAATCACCAATTGGATAGATTTACCTAACTCTGAGTGGATCGAGAGACAAAAAAAGAAATTCTAAAACTGTCGGTACATCCACAGTGGAAATGTCTGCTTCAGCCTCCGCGCATAGAACGAAATCAAATGACGAGCCGCAATCGGCTGTAATCATCCAGAGCTCATTACCGTTCAACCCTGACGGTAAACTTTAGGGTACGTTGGATCGCTTTTTGAGAGCAAGGGAGTGGACGGCCTAATAGTACTTGCTAAGCGTCATAGCAGAGAGGGGAAACCTTTCCCCATATTAGTCAGTACTGCCAGTAGTCACGGTACGCTCGGTACTTTATCTGAGCGGGGTTCTTGGATGATCCGGCTTAGGATCCTTTCTGGTTGAGTGAGGCGTGTTTGAGCATTCCTATCAGGCGCACGATCTACTAAGCCGGGCAACCTTAGCCTTCTCGTGTCTCAGTGCCGCTGTACCTAAAGCTCCCTCCTTCTTACGCCGATATCTGTAGAAAGGCTTTTCTCCAAGGTATTAGCCCCGGTTTGCCGTGCTGATTAACTTTTTTCTATTTTTATCGGTGCTGTTCCTGTTTAGCGGCCTGGCGTTAGATGCCGGAATGCTCGAGCTCCGCCGGCTGCAGCTCCAACACGCTGCGGACGCCGCAGCGCTGGGCGCAATTTACGAGAGAGCACGCGGCTTGTCCGACTGGGTTGCGGCCGGTAAGGCAGATGCGGCGCTGAACGGTTTTTCGGACGGTGTGAACGGCGTGACCATTAGCATCGTCAGTCCGCCAACATCCGGCAGCTATTCCGGAAATGCCACCGCTATCCAGGCCACAGTAACGCAGAGCTATCGCACCGGATTTATGGGGTTGGTGTCCGGCTCCGCCAATGCCACTCCTGGCACGACGGCAGTGGCGGCTGGATCCACTCCGTGCGTCTATATTATGGGCTCCGGAAGCACGTCTTACCCGTTCCTAAATACGTACTACAGCGGCTTCTTCCCGGCCTGTAGTATGTATGTCGATTCAACGAACTACTCAATCAGCAACGATGCGGGTAGCACCCTAACTATTTCCGGTGGGAACAAAATCTTTGTCCAAGGCGCATCAGCCAATGCACTGCTCACTGGTCCGACATCTCCCTATCCTAGGTTCAATTTCCCCAATCAAAACGATCCCCTCGCGTACGTAACCGCTCCGGCGTTTTCATCCTGTACGTATACGAACAAATCGGTAACTTCTACCACCACCCTTAGCGCAGGCACATATTGCGGTGGGATCACAATTTCCGCTGCCACTGTGACCTTCAACCCGGGTCTCTATATCGTCACCGGTGGCATGACCTGGAAGAACGGCTCCACCATCAACGGAACAGGGGTAACGTTCTACCTCACAACGGGAGGCGGCTCCACTTATGCGGCCTTTAACATCTTGAATTCCACCGTTACGCTTTCGGCGCCCACCAGCACGAGCGGCGGCGGACTTACCGGCATTGTTGTCTTTGGAGACCGCAGTTGGAACGCCCAGGGTACCCAGGGTATCCAAATCATTAGTTCCTATGTCGCGACAAATGGCATTTGGTACGTTCCGACAACGGGCGTTTACAACTATATTTCGACGCTCTGCGGCACGACTTATCTTGGCCTCATTACCGACAACGTAAAAACCTATGCGTCGACGTTCACTTTTCCCACACCCGATTATTCTTCGCTGTCGGGTGGATCGCCCTACCATGTTTTCGCAGGAAGTCTAGTGCAGTGAGCAACGCTAAATCTCAGCGCGGCACTGGCCTTATCGAACTCGCTTTACTCTTTACGACCATAATGCTGCTTCTGCTGGGCGTGGTCGATTTCGCGCTGGCGATCCAAGCTCAAATGGTAGTTAGTGAAGCAGCCTGTGCTGGCGCTGATTACGGAGCATTCCAAGGCAGCTCGCCCAATATCGCCACTATGCAGACTGTCGCCGCAAATTCTGCCGGCGGCATCTCCGGCTTCAGCGCTGTTGCCACCAAATGGTGTTCTTGCTCATCGGGCGGCAGCGCCGTGAGTTGCACCTCCACTTGCGGGTCCTCAACCTACGGGCCGATCATTTACGTTCAGGTAATAACGACCGCAACTGCCACGCTGCTTTTCAAATACACCGCGATCCCCTTGACTGTTCCACTCAGCGGAGTATGCATTCTGCGTGTGCAATGATGCCTGCTTCCCAACGCCATTCGCAAAGGCAAAAAGGCACAGCCATGGTTGAATACGCGCTCGTGCTTTCCTTGTTTCTGATGATTTTTTATGGCTTTATTGAATTCTCGCTGATCCTATTCGGTTCCAATAACGCAACTTATGCAAGCCGAGTTGCGGTTCGCTACGCCGTCGTGCATGGCTCAACCGCCACTTACACTTGCACAGCCGCCGACATATCAAATATCATTATCCCGCTACTGTGGGGAGCCCCTTCCGGTCGCACCACTGTCGCCACAACGTGGTCCCCAAATAATACGCCCGGCAGCACAGTGACCATCAGCGTGTCCATTCAATACACCCCGAGCCTGCCATTAATTCCCAGCAAGATTTTCTATGTGGGCGCCACGGCGCACGGCACGATTCTCCAATAACATCCTCAAAACGTGTAGGCCGCCATGATTGTTTGCTTCAGCTCTAACTCACCAAAGGCCGGCAGCGAACCCATGGGCAATTCGTCACTCCGAACGTCGATTTTAACGAAAAGCGGGCTACCCAGCTTTGTGTGCAGCGCCGCCAGTGAAACCCTCATTTCACAAGCATCCTTGAGCACAGCCTCCACTGCGCCGGCTGGCAGAGTGGCGTCTGAGGGGGGCGGCTGATTTCCGCCTGTTGCGGCATCGATCGTAAAGCGCTCGCCTGCGCCGTTCCGCAGCGTCACCGTCAAAGAGGTGGCATCGCCGCAGCCAATCCACAGATAAAGGTTCTGTCCGTCGCTGCCATAGCGCAGTTCTTGAATAGGCGGCCGCTGACTGTGCATGGGACCGGACGTATGGTGTGGCCGATATCGGCCGGCGTTCGCCCATTCGGTCTGAGTCGTGTCGCGGCCATCGATGACTGGCTGAATCATGCCGGCCGGTGCGCGGTGCTCGGGAGCTTGCGGATTCAGCAGCGTGTGCGCCAGTTCGGCAGGTATCTTTTCGCCCAAAAGGCGATATACGTTCGTGAGATGCTCGCGGAAAAGCGCGTCAAACTCGCCGCGGCTTTCGGCCGAGTGTTCCGGGTCGTACCACCAAAACCAGTCGCTTCCCTCGGCAATCATCAATTCTTCCCACGCCAGCCGCCTGTCCTCAACTGTCGCGCCCACCGCCTCATCGAACTTTCGCCGCGCTTGAAGCAAGAGGTCCCAGGCGCGATTATTCTCCTCCGCACCGATCCAGATGTCGAAGTTCCCATCCAGCCACGAACCTGGATAAACATGGTTGAGAGAACCTGTCGCCGTTCCCTGCAGAGCCTGGCTCACCGTTACAGCCTCTATTGCGGAATCAGCTGAAATGCGCCTGTAGAGCGCCCGCAGAAAGGGGCGGCCATTTTCCGCATAGTGCTCCCAGGCATTCTCGCCGTCCAGAATGACCGGTATGACCGCGTCCTTTCCTTCACTCACAATGTGCAATTCGTTGACGAAGTGATTTGCCGCCTCTTCCGCTCCCATGCGCGCATAGACAACTCCGATCAATTCGCTTAGCCGCCTATCGCGGAACAACACCGTAATCCGCTGCTGGTCGCGCTGCCACACGTGTGGCCGGTGCTTGTCTTCCGTTGACAGCGCGTGCCCAAGCGTCCGCTCCAAAACGCCTTGGCCGCTCGCGGTCCAGCTGAAACCCGCTTCTACCGCCTTTGCTAAAACCTCATCCGAGATTCCTCCTTCCGGTGGCCACAGACCCTCCACGCCGAAACCGACCGCATTCTCTACGTACTGCTTCGCCTTCGTCATTTGTGCTGTCGCGTCCCCCGGATAGCCAAATTGCTCGGGCAGCGCTATATAAGGATGCGAAATGTCCGCGATGTTAGAGTCGCAGAGCAAAGGCAGTATGGGGTGATAAAAGGGCGACGTGGAAACCTCGATTTGTCCGCGCTTTGTCGCCTGCCGGTAACCCGCGAGAATTTCGTTGAGCAGTTCTTTCTCTTTGCGGCCAATCACGTCCTGATCGGCGCGTGTGAAATCCCGTCCCTTTAGCTTGAGTGCCTTAATCTCACGATCTTTCGAGAGATACTCCTCGTCGAACCATGCCAACTGCGAGAGTACCTGCAAATCGCGCATCATCGGCGCACTAAACGCGCGCACGGCCCGCCCGGGAATTTGGGCGCTTTGCCGCTTGCTCTCCAGCAGTTCCGCATAACGCGGATAGCGGTTGATCACGCGCTCTTCGTTTGCTTGAAAACTGAAACTCAACAGAAACTCTTTTTCCTGCTCCGTCAACTCCTCCGCGTTCTTCAGGACCACATCCAGAAAACGATCTTTCGCCTTCCCGCTAGCATACTCTTCTAATTGCAGCAGCAAACTCGGAACCAGGTTGAAAGTCTGCCGAATGCTCGGAAACTCTTCCAGGATCCGCACCATTCCGTAGTAATCTTTCAAAGCGTGTAACCGAGCCCAAGGCAGCCGGTATTCGCCGCTGACTAGATCGCGATAGAACGGCTGATGCATGTGCCACAGTAAACAAAGTCTAATTCGCGCCATTTCTCCGTTACTCGTTAGAAAATTCGACTGGTTAACAATGAAAGATTAAGCGTTTGAAGCCATGAGCCAAACCGCCATTCGCCGCAAATCCCCCCTTACCCTGGTTGGCGTTCGCCTGTTTTCTTTTCTGGCGGTTCTGGGGCCCGGGTTCATCACCGCCAACGTCGACAACGATCCTGGCGGCATCCTGACCTATTCTCAGGCCGGCGCGAAGTTCGGATACCAGCTCCTCTGGACGCTGATTCCGACTACGGTCGCTCTCATTGTGGTGCAAGAAATGGCCGCTCGCATGGGGGCCGTTACGGGCAAAGGCTTGTCCGATTTAATTCGCGAAGAGTTCGGCCTCCGCGCGACCTTTTTCACGATGCTGGTGCTGGGCATTGCGGACTTCTTCAATATCGTTTCTGAGTTTGCCGGATTGGCGTCCGGCATGGGCATCTTCGGTGTCAGTAAGTATATCGTGGTTCCCATTGGCGCTGCCGTAGTATGGACGCTGATTGTACGGGGCCGTTACAAACCGGTGGAACGTGTTCTCATTATCGCCTCTCTCCTCTATTTTGCCTACCCTGTTTCCGCTTTTTTCGCCAAACCCGATTGGAATCTTGCGCTGAAACAAACCCTCTTGCCCACTTTGAGCGGCAATCCCGATTATTTGCTCATGATTGTCGGTCTCATTGGTACCACTATCACTCCCTGGATGCAGTTCTACTTGCAAGCAGCAGTGGTGGAAAAAGGCGTCGATACCCGTCATTACGGTTTATGCCGTTTGGACGTAATTGTGGGTTGCATCGTCACCGATGTGATCGCGTTCTTCATTGTGGTTGCTTGTGGCGCCACCATCTATCACACGGACCATCCTGAGATAACGGACGTTGCGCAAGCGGCGGTAGCATTGGTCCCCGTCGCCGGTAAATTCGCGGCGCTTCTGTTTGCGGTGGGCCTGGTGAACGCCTCGCTTCTTTCGGCTGCGATCTTGCCGCTCGCCACTTCTTACAATATTTGCGAAGGACTTGGCTTTGAATCCGGCATTGACAAGCGCTTTTCAGAGGCTCCCATCTTCTATTGGCTCTACACGTTCTTAGTGTTCGGCGGCGCGGCCATTGTGCTTATTCCCAAATTGCCGCTACTCAAGCTGATTCTGTTTTCCCAAGTCGCCAACGGCGTATTGCTGCCCTTTGTAGTTGTCTACATGCTGTTGCTGGTGAACCGACCGCGTCTCATGGGGTCATTCAAGAACAAGGCGTGGCAGAACTGGGTCGCCTGGTCTACGGCTGTGGTAATGATCGCTCTGACTGCCGTACTGGTCTACACCACGCTTCGTGATTTGGGAAAATCCTGACACTGAACTCGCGCGCCGCTTTGACACATCTCTTCCAGAGGTTGTGCCATGTGTCCCATTTGCCATTCGAAAAGATTGCGCCGGTCCTACCCGAAGCTGCTGGATTTCCTGGTCCTGCTTTTCCTGGGCCAGCCGATGCGTTGCCGCGACTGCGATCATCGTTTTTACTACTGGCCCTGGAGCCTCTCGAGCCTCCCGCCCAGTCCTGCGGCAACGCCGCCGAAACTCACGGCTTTCAAGCCGCCACGGAGACGCTCCGCCGCGGCGGCTGCCGGAAAAAGCTAATCATCGCGTAGCCCAAATTTCGCAAGCGCCGTCGTCGGATCGATCCGCCTGGCCCGGCGTGCCGGGATGTAAGTGGCGGCACTTGCCATCAAGGCAAGTAGGCGCGAGGACAAAAGGGGACAGACGGGAAACACAACCTTTGACCGCATCAACGCGCCAACATCCTAGCCAATTAATCCACGATGATTTCAACGCCGTCACTGAACCCAAAATAAACCATCCCTCGCCAGAGAGCAGAGTTTGAATAACTCGGCCAAGAATCGGTGTTTCTGAGCGGCTCTGCCGTGTGAGAAATCCCGGAAAATCGGATCGAGACTCTTTTCGTTATCCTGCAAACAAGTTGCGGCGATGAGGATTAGCCGAAGTTCGTCACGGTTGGGTCGTTTCGAAGGATTTTTGAGCTTACGAGTGAGGCAAGCCTTTTGGCCTCAATGGCGGCGGTCGGAAAGCCGATGTAGTGTAGACCTACCCTCTTGAAGAGAAGCGAAACTCATGACAAGATCGGGCCAGAATGTTTCTGCGTCCAAATCGGCGGCTCAAGGATGGCAAGGACCACAACTACTGGTCGCTGGTGGAGACGGTGCGCACGCCCGACGGGCCACGGCAGAAGACGCTGTGCTATCTGGGTGAGCTGAACAGTTCGGCGCAGGCGCGTTGGCTGAAAACGATCGAAGTCTTCAACGAGCAAGGTGAGTCACAGCAGTTGAAACTGTTTCCGTCGGAGGTGGAGCCGCCGGCGGATGATCCACAAGTGGCGCGCGTGCTGCTGAACAAGGTGCGCCTGGAGCGCACGCGGCAATTCGGAGCCTGCTGGCTGGGTCTGGAGCTTTGGCGGCGTCTGGCACTGGATCAGTTTTTCCAAGAGGCGGTGGACGAGGAAGAGGCCGACGTCGAGTGGTCGCGCGTGGCGGCGGTACTAGCCATCAATCGGCTGTGCGCACCCGGCAGTGAGTTGGCTATCGAACAGCGCTGGTATCCAGCCACAGCGCTCGACGATCTGTTGGGGATTGAGGAAGACAAGATCAACGATACGCGGTTGTATCGCTGCCTGGACAAGATTCTGCCACACAAGACGAAGTTGGAGCGGCATCTGAAGCAACGTTACGGAGAGCTGTTTGGAGCTGAGTTCGACGTGCTGCTCTACGATCTGACGAGCAGCTATGTAGAGGGCGCGGCGGAGAAGAATCCCATGATGCGGCGAGGTTACTCGCGCGATCATCGCCCCGATTGCGAGCAGTTGGTGATCGCACTGATCGTCAACAGTGAAGGCTTTCCATTTAGCTATGAGACGTTCGACGGCAACCGCGCCGACGTTTCGACGATGGAAACGATTCTGCGCATGGTGGAACGCAAGTATGGCCGGGCGCGGCGCATCTGGGTGTTCGATCGCGGCATTGTGAGTGAGGAGAATCTGCAGGCGGTTCGCAAACGTGGCGGCCAATATCTGGTAGGCACACCGCGCAGCCAGATGAAGCAGTTCGAAGAAGAGCTATTAAAGGACGATTGGCTGCAGGTGCGACCCGAAGTTGAGGTAAAGAAAGTAGCGGTTCCCAAAGGCGAGGAGACGTTCATTCTCTGTCGCACCAGCGGACGGAAGGAAAAGGAGAAGGCCATTCGGAATCGATTTTCCAGTCGCATGGAAGACGCACTGAAGCGCTTGGCGAAGACTATTGAGACGGGCCGCTTGAAAGATCGCCACAAAATGGAGCGGCGTTTGGGGCGCATCCAGGCGCAACATTCTCAGGTCAACGATCTTTACGAAATTGCTTTGCGGGACACACCCGAGGGCGTTCGTCTTCAATGGGAGGTTAAGAAAGATCGGCAGGTTTGGCGCGGCCTGCGGGAAGGTGCCTACATGCTGCGCACCAATCTGCAGGCTGGCACCGCTGAAGAACTCTGGGCTCGTTATATGCAGTTAACGGAGGCCGAGGCATCGTTCCGGGCGCTGAAAAGCGAATTGTCTATCCGGCCTCTGTTTCATCAACTGGAGCGCCGAGTCAAGGCCCATGTGATGGTGGCTTTCCTCGGCTACGCGCTTTGGGTCACGCTCAAGCATCTGTTGAAACGCCGGCCCGCGATTGTCCCGCAACCCTCCGTTAGTGGCGTCAACAATGCGCATCCTTGGTCGGCGATGAAGGCGCTCGCTTTGCTGTCCACCCTACAAAGCGCCGACATCGTTTTGCCCACCACCGATGGTCGTGAAATCCGTCTGCGCCGCATCACCGAACTCAACGCCGAGCAGAAATCACTTCTCCATCGGCTCGGCCTCAACCTCCCCGAGCGCTTCGAACTCAATCGCAAATGTAGTGTAGACTCGGCCATTGCCTGAACTGATTCTGAACGACTTAACTGCTTTGCGGCGTTATCCGTGACGAACTTCGGTTAGACCTCAAGCGCTCCTCGATCTCCCGCCAAGTGGCGAAATGGATACCGGGCGGCAGATCTCCATTTTTCAGCCATTCAGGAATCATTGGTATCAATACTACAATTTCGTTGTATTGCAAGCTGATGAGGCTAACGGCCTACGTAATCGGTCTCCAGGACCGGCCATCCCTCTGCAACATCGCATCCGCCGCCTGCGGTCCATAACTTCCGGCCAGATAGTTCGGAAAATTCTTCGCGGGGTTGTTGCCCCAGAAATCCAGCACCGGCTGGACGCGGGCCCAGGCGCCTTCAATGTTATCGGCGCGCTGGAACAGGGTTGCGTCGCCAATCATCACATCGAAAATCAAAGTTTCGTAGCCAGTGGAAGGCCTGGCGCCAAAGTAGTCTTCGTACTTGAAATCCATGCGCACCTTGCCGAGCTTCATGGCAGGGCCGGGAATTTTGGCGCCGAATTCCAGCGAAATTCCTTCGTCGGGTTGAACCCGCACCAGCAGCCAGTTCGGCGCCAGGATGGCGTCTTTCAACAACATCGCCGGCGTCTCTTTAAAGCGAATAGCAATTTGCGTTTTGCGGGCGTTGAGCCGCTTCCCCGTGCGAATATAAAACGGCACACCCGACCAGCGCCAATTTTCGATATTCAACTTCATGGCGGCATAGGTTTCCACCGTCGAATCGGGCGCCACGTCCGGTTCTTCACGATAGGCGATGGCCGGTTGATCGCCAATGGCCCCTCGATCGTATTGGCCGCGGACAGCGCACAATGGAATATCTTCGGGACCCAATTCGCGAATCGCCTCGATGACCTTTGCGCGTTCGGTACGAACTGCGTCGGCACTCAACGAATTCGGCGCTTCCATGGCGGTGAAGGCCACTAGCTGAAAGACGTGATTGGGAACCATGTCGCGCAACGCGCCGGTCTTCTCGTAAAATTTTCCGCGCCTTTCCACACCCACCGTCTCGGCCACGGTGATCTGGACATGATCAATCCGATCGCGATTCCAAATCGGCTCAAACATGCCGTTCGCGAAACGGAACATCAACAAGTTCTGCACCGTTTCTTTGCCGAGAAAATGATCGATGCGGTAAATCTGCTTTTCTTCCAGGACACTCAAAAGCTGCTGGTTGAGGGCTTCGGCTGATGCTAAATCGTGACCAAACGGTTTTTCGACTACCACGCGACGCCAAACGCCATGGGCTTCCTCCGCCAGGCCCGCTTTGCCTATCTGCTGCGCTGTGGACCCAAAGAAACGGTCCGCCACCGCCAGATAGAAAAGATAGTTGCCACCGGTGTGTTTTTCTAAATCAACCTGGGCCAGCTTGGCTTTTAATTTTTGATAACTGTCCGGATTGTTCAGGTCGCCCTGCACATAAAACATGCGGTCGGACAGCCACTTCCATTTGTCCTGATTGACTGACGCGCTGCTATCGCCGGCTTTGACAAATTCCCCAACCATTTCGGAGAGTGTCTGCTTCCAGGCCTCTTCGCTCACATCAGCCATGTCGAAGCCCACAATGGCAAAACCTTCCGGCAACAAATCGGTACACGCTAAGTTGTACAACGAGGGAACCACCAGCCGTTTCGTCAGATCGCCGGCGCCGCCGAAAATCACCATACAGCAAGGTCCGGCATGCTGGGCACCGGTCCGTTTATCCATAACCATCGCTTTATTCTCGCCTACCGCGTTCGTCGTTCTTAGTCGGCCAGCAGCCGGTCGCGATCCGGCTGCGTCAAACCGCCGAGCAGCTCAAGAAACACGGCGTTCGTCCAACCAAAGCCCGCCTGGTTGGCGCTGTATCCAAAATGAATGGCCGTGACGTTCGATCCGCCATTCACTACGTCGTACTTCTCTACGATGTAGCCCATGCGCTGATACTCACGCTTCACCAGCGAGAGAAACTTCACGGAGATTCGTTCGGCATCAGCGTTATAGCCGTAGCGGCGCAAACCCTCAACGGCGATCATCTCGAGCGGCGCCCAGCCGAAGGGAGAATCCCATTGATTGCCGCTCTCGAGAGTGCTGGTGCGCAGGCCGCCCACCTTCTCAAACAGCGGCAAATTCCTCACGATGCGAGCCGCTTGTTCCCGGCTGGCGATACCCGCCCAGAGCGGATAGAAGGTGGTGAGAAAGGGATAATGACGCACGCGCTTATCGACAAAATCGTAATCGTAGTACAGTCCGTCCTTTTCATCCCACATGAGGTTGTTGATATCGCGCGCTCGAGAATCGGCCTTTGCTCGCCAGTTTGCCGCCTCTGGTTTGCGGCCGAGTTCGGTCAAAATTTCGGCAGTCTGCGTTTCCATGAGATAGAGCAGGGAATTAAGACAGACTGGATTGTAGTGGATGATATCGATATTGAACGGCCCAAAACGATTGGAAGGATCGAAGCCTGATTCGCGCATGGAGCGATCGCCCTTGTAGAAAAGCATGGTCAGTTGATCAGTCTTTTTGTCGTAGTACTGATCCAACCGGTAATCGGGCACATCATGCGTGCGGTAATAATCGCGAACCAGATCGTAATGGGTTCGGCCTTGCGCGTCTTTTTCGGCGGAGAGAACTTCGGGCGCAGGGCCCTCGCCAAAATCCCAATAGCGAGCCAGTCCGCTTTCCGGCGTGAGATGCGGTTCAGTGGCCCATAACCTGTAATACTTCTCGAGCAATGGCAGAGAGTCTTCCAGCCACTTACGGTCATGGGTCTTCGAGTAAACCCCCAACACCATCTGAGTGAGAAATGGCGGTTGTGAACGGTTCAGGTAATAGGTGCGGTTCGCATTCAAAACTTTGCCGTAATACTTTACCTGATAAAGAAAGTTGTCGGCCATGTCTTTGGCTAAATCCAATTCGTTGTCTTTGAGCAGACCCACCTGGATGAAATAACTGTCCCAGCCGTACATCTCGTTGAACCGTCCGCCCGGCACAACGTAAGGCTTGGGCAGATATAACAAACCTTGCTGCGGTAGCGAATCCATGTCTTCCGGCAATTGCTTGATGCTGATGGTGCGGAATCCGGCGGCTGGCATGTCACGCCGCAATCCTTCTTCAACCAGTTGCGCGTCTTCCGAACGCGAGATATAGAGGGGCCAACGCCCATCGGCGCCAACCGGAAACTTGGGGTCTACCACCGCGAGCGCCAAATCCTTGTCGGAACGCGTGAGGGTGGTCCAGGTCTGCTTGATGTAAGTCAGAATTGGCGGTTGCTTTAACGCTTCTTGGGCGGCCCAAAGGCTGAAGGCTAAGAACAGGGCTACTAGTTTTTTCATTTTGTTTGCCACTTGAAAGTCACGGTCTTCTGAACGTAACCTTCGCCGGTTGGAAATTCCAAATGCAGCTTGCCCTTGGCCACCGAAGCGCCGTCAACGGTGGCAGGCTTGTTCATTCGCAGAGGCAAATCGTAAGTAGAGCCGGCCTGCCCTTGGAAAATAAACGTCGCGGTTTCTGGTTGCATCTCCTCGCTCAGCACTTTCAATTGCCGGGTCCGTTCGCCCGGTTCGGGAAGCTGCGCTGAAATGCCTATCTCAATTGGGGGTAAAGGCAACATGACGGTATGCACTGCCGATATTTCGGATTCGCACTTGACGTGGGTAAGGCGCAGCGTGACAATGCACAACTTCTCGGGCTGTTTTGTTACGGCTTGCACACGCAGCGCTCCAGCATGCCGATCCATTTCTAAATCCAGGCTCGTTGTTCCTAGCTGTAAGTTGTGTAACTTGGCTTCGTCCCATTCGGCGGGCAAATGGGGATTCACTTCCACCGTTTTGGAGTTCGCGTCCCAATCCACTCCGAACAAGCCACGCAGCAGCGGACTCACCACCATGGCCGATGACCACAACTGGTGCGAGCTGCTTCTACCCAGCGGCTGAAAAAATTCACCGGAGAGCAACTCCGTGACCGAGCCCAAATCTTGCGCCCACGTCAGATTTAAGTTCTGCATTAGACTGCTATAGCCCGCTAGCGGCTGCCCCGCGCGATATTCCGCCAGCGATACCCAGCCGGTGAACAAGGGCCAAACGGAACCCTGGTGATAACTGATGGGGTCGTAAAACGGAGTCTTTTCGCTAATGTCACGCGCGCCCCAATCGGTTGAGAATTCACTGGAGGCCCAACGGCTCAACATTGGCCCGGCGTTGGCCAATCCGTCGCGCGAGTCCCACCAAGCGACTGCGGGATAGATGGTTGCGGTTTCATCCAGCGTGCCATTCTGATTGCGGCTGAACGCGTAGAAGTCTGAACTGTGAAATTGCGCTTCAATCTTTGCGTGAATGGCGTGCGCTTTTTGATCAGCCTGCCGCGCTAACGCCGGCTCGTTCATGATGGCAGCCAGCTGAGACATCGCCACGTTGGCCTGTTCATCGAGCGACGCCAAATAAATCTCTTCTTGCGGCATTCCCGAGGGCCACGACTCTACCCAGCCGGTTCCTTCGGAATTCGAGTAGACACCGTCATTGCCTTCGTGAGCGCGCGTAAAGGCGTATGCTTTTTTGAACGCCTCCCAATGGGCCTTCAAGTAATCCGAGTCACCGCTTTTGCGAGTGTAATCCCAGCCGGCCATTAGCAGCAGGGGCGTTGAATCGGCAGATGCATAAAAATAGGGCGTCGCTTTCCAATCAATACTCTCCGCCGCCTGCGAGTACTCGTGCATGATTTTGCCATCGGCCCGCTGCCGGTGAATGAGAAAGTCGAGCGCGCGGCGTGTTAAGCCATAATCGCCATAGCTGTTGATGGCGTAAATACTCCACAAGGTGTCGCGGCCGAAAAACCAGGCGTATCCGGGTCGCGCGGAATCGGCCGATTCGTAATAGCCGGCCACCATGCCGGTTTCGCCTTGAGCGGTTTGCACTTGGGCTTGATCAATGGCGATCTCAGCCCAACGCAATCCGTCGTTTATCCGCTGGTCGGGAGTTTCGATAGTCAAGCGCTTGTCAAAAAAATGCGCGTAGTAACTGTACGTGTCGTTGTACGTTTGCTGCCATGCGGTGGACAGCTTGGCAAGCTGTTCTCGCGCCTGGCCGGCGGTCGTCAAAGTCATCAGCAGCGGGAAAACGAGCCCCTGATCGCGTTTCGGATCGAAACTTAGTTTTAGTTCCAGAGGGAAGGTTTGAGGATGCTCCTGATAGGGCACCATGATGCCCGGTTGGGTGCGCGGCATGGCGACGGCGGCGGAGAATTTATCGTTATCGGTGTGCAAGACGTAAAAGCCGCTATCGCCATCTTTTACCCATTCGCCGCTGGGTCTTCCGAAATTGGGCGCCGGCCACATACGCAACATCTCGGGAGTGAAGGAAAAGGTCAACGCCAGAGGCCGCGCGGAATCTATTTCGAAGAACACGGCCGCCGGCAGTGCCGCGTTCTCGCCGCGCGAGGCGAACATGTGTTGCCGCACGGTGAATGCCGCATGCGAATAGGTGATGACGGTTTCGGCCGGCGTGACCTGAATGAACGCAGCCAAGGCGTTCACATCAATCGGCACCGAGTAATCGGCCAGTTCGGCGCGGATGCGGAAATCGCTCAATATCTTTACCGGCCATTGCCATGCTTCAAATTTGCCGCTTTGCCGCCCGAAGAGCGCGCCGTGTTCGCCGGCTACGGTCCAGGGGTGAGTGGGCAAACAGGGGGAGACAATTTCTAGATCGTGCTTGGCAATCGAGAAATTCGGCAGCGGCCTTACCTGGGCAACTGCACCGCTTGCCAGCAAAAAGACCGACAACCAAGGTGGCAATGTCATAAACTATCGACTTCCATCCTATTCCTTTGTCTTTGCGGCTTGAATGAACGCGACAGTCCAACTATCTCTTGACCTGATTGACCTTGATGAAGCGCTGCGCACCGCCGAGATGGCGGTGCGGGCGGGCATCGATTGGCTGGAAGCGGGCACGCCGCTGATCATCGCAGAAGGGATGCGTGGCGTGCGCGAGTTGCGCGCGCGTTATCCAAAAGTACCCATCGTCGCCGATCTGAAAACCATGGATGGCGGCTGGCTTGAGGCGGAAGTGATGGCCAAAGCGGGCGCTAGCATGGTGGTGGTGATGGGTCAAGCGCACGAGGAAACCGTTGAATTGGTGGTGAAGGCCGGTCACGATTTCGGCGCGAAGGTGATGGGCGACAACATGGCGATGCCTGATCCGATTGCGGGCGCGAAGAAGCTGGAAGATCTGGGCTGCGATTACATTATTCATCACATCGGCTTCGATATGCGGACATTGCGGCGCTCGCGTGGCCAGCATGCGCCGACGCCGCTTGACCGGTTGGCTGAAGTTGTGGCTGCGGTTTCGGTTCCGGTACAGGCGGTCGGCGGTCTGACGTTAGAACAAGCGACCGACACACCTCGCTATGGAGCGCCGCTGGTTGTGGTAGGTGCGCCTTTGGCCATCGATCCGAGCGCTTTCCGCACGGCGCAGGGAGACGTGGAATCTTTGCTGCGATTGATTTGCGAAAAGGTTCACGCGTTCGGCGATATCAAAGTAGGAAAGGAAAAGTAATGAAGGCAACCATGGCGGGGTTGGTGAATTATGCGCGCGCGCCGCTATCGGTGGAATTGCGCGATGTGCCGATTCCCGAAATTGGCGAGAGAGATGTGTTGTTGCAAGTGGGCGCAGTGAGCGTGTGCGGCAGCGATCTGCATCAATGGCGCGGCTCGCATGGGTGGCCGGTAAATTATCCTTGCATTCTGGGGCACGAATTCGCCGGGACCGTCGCCAAAACCGGGTCGCAGGTGGGCGGTTTCAAAGAAGGCGATCGGGTGGTGAGCGAAACCGCTGCCGTGATTGATGAAGCGTCGCCGCTGAGCCGTACGGGCCTCTATAATCTTGACCCCGCTCGCCGTGGGTTCGGATACGGCGTGGATGGAGCGATGACCCAATATGTGCGCGTTCCCGAGCGTTGCCTGCACCGCATTCCGGCGACTCTGCCGTTTCAAAAAGCGGCGCTGACGGAACCTTGCTGCGTGGCTTATAACGCCGTTTGCGTGAATGGGCGGGTAAGGCCCGGAGACAGCGTTCTGGTGATTGGCCCCGGACCCATCGGCATTCTGTGCGCGCTTATGGCGAAACTCAGCGGCGCCGGCGCGTTGATTGTCGCCGGCCTGCCGAGCGATACGCACCGCTTAGCCATTGCTCGACAACTGGGCGCGACGGCTACGTTGGAAGGCGGCGTGCAGGATTACGTTTCGCAACTCGGTGATGGTTTGGGTGTCGATATGGCGATTGACGCTTCCGGTAGCTCAGTCACTCTGCAAATGGCGCTACAGGCTGTGCGCCCCGCGGGACAGATTGTCAAAGTGGGATGGGGGCCGCAGCCGATTCAGTTTAGTCTCGATCCGCTGGTGCAGAAAAACGTTACGCTGGCCGGCAGTTTTTCGCACAACTGGCCGATTTGGGAGCGTGTGATTTCGATGATTGTCTCCGGCCAGATCAATCTCGATGCGGTGATCAGCCGGGTGGCCGGACTGGCCGATTGGCACGAATGTTTTGAAAAGATGGAAGGCGGCGAGTACGTGAAGGCAGTGTTGACTCCGTAGATGTCTCTCAATATCTCAGCTTTTCCGAAATGTTACCTGGAGCAAATCGCCGGTGGACAGATGTCTGTTTTTGACTGGATCGAGATGGCCGGGCAGCTGGATGCCGATGGGCTGGAAATGTATACCGGCTTCTTTACCAGCTTCGAAGATGGCTACATCGACTGCGTGGGCGAGGCGATTCACGCCGCGAGTTTTTCCATGCCGATGCTTTGCTGCTCGCCCGATTTTACGGCGCCTGACGCGAACAAGCGCAAGCGCGAAATCGAACGGCAAGCGCATATGATTCGCATTACCCGGCGGCTGGGCGGAGCGCGCGCTGTCTGCCGCGTGCTGAGCGGCCAAGCCTATCCGGAGGTGAGTTGGGAGCAAGGCAAGGAATGGGTGGTTGAAGCCTTGAACGAGTTGATTCCGGTGGCAAAGGAAAACGACATTGTCCTGGGTTTGGAGAATCATTACAAAGACGGCTTCTGGAAGTATCCGGAATTCGCTCAGAAAATGGACCGTTTCGTCGCTATTGTCGATGCGATGTTCGACCGCGATCACTTCGGGGTGCAGTATGATCCATCGAACGCTATCGTGGCCGGCGACGACCCGATTGCACTGCTGCACAAAGTGGCGGATCGCGTGGTGAGCATGCATGCCAGCGACCGCTATTTGGCCGAAGGCGCGACCCTGGCCGATTTGCGGCAAAGCGACGGCACGATCGGCTATTCACCGAACCTGCGGCACGGCGTGACCGGCAAAGGGCTGAACGATTACGACGCTATTTTCCGGATTCTGGCTGAACACCATTACGGCGGCTGGGTGAGCATTGAAGACGGCATGAATGGGATGGATGAGATGGCCGAATCGCTGGCCTTTCTGCGCACCATGAGCGAACGGTATTTCGGATGATCTTTCGGTGCTCTCGCGTTGCTGCGATATTCTAAGTAAAAAGTCACCCCGCCTCAGTGACAGGTTTCCATTAGGTTCTCAATGTGGATTGTTCATCTAGCGCTTAGACGGCCTTATACATTCGTAGTTTTCTCCGTTCTCGTCCTGATTCTGGGTGCGGTGTCGGCAGTTGTGATGCCGAAAGACATCTTCCCGTACATCAATATTCCAGTCGTCAGCATCGTGTGGATTTACAACGGATTGACACCCGAAGAGATGGAAAAGCGCATGGTGACGATCTGCGAGCGCGGCATGACCACGACGGTGAACGATATTGAGCATCTGGAATCGCAGTCGTACCAGGGCGTTGCGGTGATCAAAGTGTTCTTCCAACCTAACGTGAAGGTTGAATTAGCGCTCGCTCAAATTACCAGCATTGTGCAAACCATGCTGCGCGTGATGCCGCCCGGCAGTTATCCACCCAGTATTCTCAAATACGACGCTTCCAGCGTTCCCATTCTGCAGCTTGGTCTTTCAGGCGAGGGTTTGACGGAACAAGATCTTTCAGACCTTGGCTGGAACTTCATTCGCACTCGTCTGGCCACCGTGCAGGGAGCCTCTTTGCCGCTGCCTTGGGGCGGGAAGGTGCGGCAAATCATGGTGGATATAGATCCCAATGCGCTATATGCCAAGCATCTATCGGCAATGGATGTTTCGAATGCCTTGGCTGCGCAGAACATTATTTTGCCCGCCGGCACCGCCAGAGTTGGCAACACTGAATATGTAGTTCGTACCAATAGCAGTCCAACCACAATAGCCGCGCTCAACGATTTGCCGATCCGCGCGTCGCAAGGCGCTCTTGTTTACATCAGAGATGTGGCGCAAGTGCGCAACGGCTACGCGGTGCAAACCAACATAGTTCGTTCGGACGGCCACCGCTCGGCCTTTCTCACCGTTCTCAAGAATGGCCAGGCATCCACTCTCGATATTGTGCAGAAGATCAAGGCGGCTCTGCCGCGTGTGAAGGCCGATTTGCCTCCCGCGCTGCGCATTACGCCGCTTTTCGATCAATCCGTTTTTGTGCGGTCTTCCATTAACGAGGTGTTGCGTGAAGCGAGCATTGCGGCGATATTAACCGCCTTGATGATCCTGCTCTTTCTGGGTAGTTGGCGTAGCACTTTAATCGTGTGTATTTCGATTCCACTTTCGATTCTCACGTCGCTCTGCATTCTGGCGGCATTGGGTGAAACCATCAACGTGATGACGCTGGGCGGATTGGCGCTGGCTGTCGGGATTCTGGTGGATGACGCTACCGTTGAAATCGAAAACACGCACCGCAACCTGACGCATAAGGGGAGTTCGCTGGTGCACGCCATTCTCGATAGCGCCAGCCAGGTGGCGACGCCCGCACTGGTTTCCACGCTTTCCATTTGCATCGTTTTCCTGCCGGTGCTGCTGCTGACGGGCGCAGCGAAATTCCTGTTTACGCCGCTGGCCATGGCCGTGGTGTTCGCGATGCTCGCTTCGTATTTCTTGTCGCGCACGCTGGTTCCACCGATGATGCACTTTCTGCTGGTGCGCGAGGTGGCGCTGTATCAGACCGACCCGGACCAGCCGGAACCGGAGGAAGCGAAGAACTGGATTTGGCATCTGCATAAGCGCTTCGACAAGCATTTTGAATGGATGCGCGAACATTACAAGAACTGGCTGGAGTGGAGCCTGCATCACCGCGCTATCGTCCTAGGCATTTTCGCGATCCATGTTTGCGGTTCGCTGCTCTTGATATTTGCCATAGGGCGGGACTTCTTTCCGTATGTGGATTCGGGCCAGATGCGCCTGCACGTCTTACCGCCTCCGGGAACGCGCATTGAGCAGTCGGAGACGATTTTCGGGGCGATCGAGGAAGACATCCACAGAATCCTGCCGCCGCATAGCATCGAAATGATTCTGGATAACATCGGTTTGCCCAACGGCGGATTCAATTTGGCATTTGGCAACAGCGCCACGATCAGCAATTCCGACGGCGATATTCAAATCTCTTTGCGGCCGGGAGAACGGCGAACATTGGAATATACGCGCGCACTGAGAAAGCGATTGACGGCCGATTTCCCGGAGGATACATTCTTCTTCACGCCCGCCAATATGACCAACCAGATTTTGGATTTCGGCTTGCCGGCTCCTATCGATCTGCAAGTGGTGGGGCGCGATCCGAAGGACAATTACCGGATTGCGCAAAACCTGCTGCGCCAGGTGGAGGCGATTCCGGGCATTGTGGACGCGCACATCCACCAACAAGTGGAATACCCCACGATACAGATGAACGTGGATCGCAACCGCGCTGAGCAACTGGGCTTGACGCAGAGCGACGTGACGCGCGACATGCTGATTTCGCTTTCGGGCACTTCGCAGATCAATCCGAATCAGTGGCTCAACCCGGTGAATGGGGTGAACTATCAGGTGGTGGTGCAAAGCCCGCTGTCGGACTTGAACACGTTTGACGCGCTCCAACATACACCCATCACCGGACCGAGCGGGGCCAACAGCCAATTGCTGGCCAACCTGGCCAGCATCAAACGCGAGGCTTCGGCCATCGTCGTAAATCACTACAACATTCAGCCCACCTTCGATATCTATGCCGACGTGGACCGGCGCGACTTGGGAAGCGTGGCCGATGAGATTCATAAGATCGTGGCGAATACCAAGCATTTGCCGGGCGGAACGTTTTTGGAATTGCGCGGCGAAGTGACCACCATGGAACAATCGTTCTCGCGATTGCTGTGGGGCATTGCCTTCGCGGTGATTATCGTGTACCTGCTGATGGTGGTGAACTTTCAAAGCTGGCTCGATCCTTTCATCATTCTGATGGCTTTGCCCGCGGCATTCTCGGGCATTCTTTGGATGCTCTACCTGACTCATACAACGTTCAGCGTGCCCTCACTGATGGGTTCGATCATGACGATCGGCGTGGCCACGGCGAACTCCATTTTGCTGGTGGTCTTCGCTAACGACGAGCGCGTGCACGGCAAAGGCGCGTTGGAAGCGGCCTTAGAAGCGGGCTATGTGCGCTTGCGGCCGGTGTGCATGACGGCGCTTGCCATGATACTGGGTATGCTGCCGATGGCGCTGGCATTCGGCGAGGGCGGCGAACAGAATGCCCCGCTGGGGCGCGCGGTGATTGGCGGGTTGTCGGTGGCTACGATTGGCACGCTGTTTATTGTGCCGATCATCTATTCATTGATGCGCGGGAAGACGCCGGTGAATTATGATGAACGCATCGATCTGGAATATCAAGGGAAATTCGATCCGGCCAAAGATGGAGAAGCCTGACGATGGCAGCGTCTAATCACCCTCTCATCGGCGAACCGGTAGCCGGCGAGGCTAACCGCAAAGGGCATTCCCTCCGCCACTGGTTGCTGTTCTTGATTGTGACGTTGGTGGCGGGAGTGCTGATTTTCAAATTTGCCTGGTTGCCGCGACGCGAGCAGAATGCCGAGATTGTAAAGGATGTAACGGACCGTGAGCATACCAAGCCGGTGGCTGTTGTGGTGAAGATTGAAGCTGTGCCGTTCTCGCGCGAACTTAGCATTCCGGGGACCAGTCTGGCTTATACCGAAGCATCGATTTATGCGCGCGCTTCCGGCTATCTGACGCGGCGGTTGGTAGACATTGGCGATCATGTGAAAAAAGGGCAACTGCTGGCGGTGATCGACGCGCCGGATTTGGATCAACAAACGGCGCAGGCGCGCTCGCTGCTGGCGCAAAGCGAATCGAACCTGGGGCAGATGCAGGCGCAGGAACATCTGGCTCAGCTGCAGTGGGATCGCTATAAGGTTCTGGTAGCGAAGGGCGTTTTTTCGAAGCAGGATGGCGATACGCAAGAGGCCAACTGGCGAGTGGCGCAAGCCAATGTGAGCGCGGCGCAGAGCACGGTGCAGGCGAACCGTGACAATTTGCAGCGGCAAATCGTGCTGCAGCAATATGAACGGGTGACGGCGCCATTTAGCGGGGTGATTACCGCCAGAAACGTGGATACGGGGGCGCTGATTTCGGCGCAGGGCGGAGCCGGCGGGCTGTCCAATTCGATGGGGACGAACGGCAACAACGAGGGCATGTCGGGCTCGGCCTCTTCGTCTGTCATGCCCAGTACAGGGGGCGCGCAAGGCGGGGCGATGTTCACGCTGGCCAGTGTTGATCCGTTGCGTATTCTGGTTTCGGCGCCGGAAGTTTACGCGCCTTACATGCATCTGAATCTGGCGGCGCATGTGGCGTTCCAGCAGTTTCCGGGGCAAACGTTTGAAGGCAAGGTGACGCGCACTTCGGCTTCGATTGATCCGGCTACGCGAACGCTGCTGGTGGAAGTGCAAGTGCGGAATCCGCAAGGGCGGCTGATGCCGGGAACCTATGTGGTGGCGAACTTCGCGCCGCCGGCCGGGCTGACGGGGCTTTTCATACCGGGCGAATCGATTGTGGTGCGCAACGGACAGAACAAGGTGGCCACGGTGGTTGATAATCGCGTGCATTTCAAAACGATTCAACTGGGGCGCGATTATGGCGATCAGACGGAAGTGCTGAGCGGCTTGCAGGCGGGCGATGTGGTGGTACGAAACGTGAGCGACGATATCGAAGAGAACGTCGAGATCGAGCCACGCTACCGGACAGAAAAGGCGGATAGTCCCAAGCGTCCATGAGATCAGTTTTTGCGCTACTCCTGATTCCTTCCCTAGTGGCGGCGCAAGCCGCGGTGGATTTACAAAGCATTCAGAACAACAAGACGACGCCGAAAGACGAGAGCGCGAAAATGCAGCGCAAGGATTTTCTCTCGTATGGGCCGGTGAGCGCACCGCAGCTATTGTTCGGTGCGGCGGAACGCGCGCGGGCGCTGGTGCGCGATGGGGCGATTCACTTATCGCTGTATGACGCGCTGGCGCTGGCGATTGAGAATAACCTTTCGGTGGAAGTGGCGCGCTACTCGCTTTCGATCGCCGGTTTGGATACGTTGCGGGCGAGCGGAGGCGGTAATCTGCGAGGCGTGGATTACACGGTGACGGAGGGACCGACGGGCGTAGGAGGCCCTGGTTCGCCGTTGTTGAATAGTGCGGCGTCATCGGTGACTCCGACAACCCCGACAGTGAACGATCTCACGTCGCTGAATGTGTTGAACGAAACGAACACAAGCCTTTCGGAGCAAAGCGTGGCGCCGTATGCGTCGGGTCCGCCGTTGCCGGCGCTCGAGCCCACGCTGGTTGGGCAGACCGGTTTCTTTCAACGCGGCAATCCGTTTGGCATGGGAGGAGACCCGTTCCGCTATACGGCGGTGAATTACGCGTTGGTACAAGGGTTCAGCAGCGGGGCGCAACTGGAAGCGGGGGTGAATAATTCGGCGCAAACGCTGTATGGATTGCAACCGACTTACAATCCGTTTTCGCAGCCCAACATTACTATTACTTTGAGCCAGCCGCTGCTGCGCGGACAGGGCAGGGAAGTGAATTTGCGCTATCTGCGGATTGGCGCGATTAACCAACGCATTTCGCGGCTGTTGTTCTATCAGCAATTGATCAGCACGGTGTACGGAGTGGCGCGGCTGTACTGGGATTTGGTGAGCCTGCAAGAGAATGCGGCAGTGCAACGGCAGAGCCTGGCGGCGGCGCGCAAGCTCTACGACGACGATAAGGCGCAGGTGGACCAAGGCACGCTGGCACCGCTTGAATTGACGCGCGCGCAATCTTTGGTGACGACGAGTGAGCTGAATGTAATTCAGGCGGAAGGCTTGGTGCGCCAGGAGGAAGTGATTTTGAAATCGGAACTGGCGCGGAACGGCAGCGGCGATGCGGTGCTGGGCGAGCTGCCGATTGTGACCACCGATACGATCAACGTTCCGGCGACGGAAGACTTGAAGCCCGTGGACGAGCTGGTGGGTGCGGCGATGAGTGCGCGGGCCGATGTGGCGCAGGCTGTGTTGCAAGTGCAAAGCGATGAGATTGCCGTGAAGGGTTCGCGCAATGCGGCGCTGCCGGAAATTGACCTGGTGGGCAATTTCCAGACACGCGGTTCGACCGAGGCGCCCTTTGAGACGCTGGGGACAGCAGGTACGGCGTTGATTAATGCGCCCGCCGATCTGGCGATTGCAGGTACGCGGACATCGCATATCTATCAGGCGGGTGTGCAGTTGAATCTGCCTTTGCGAAACCGGGTGGCGCAATCGGATGCGGCGCGCGATGTGCTGCAACTGCGGCAATCGCAAGCGCGCACGCATTTGCTGGAGAACCAAGTGCGGGAGCAGGTGGAAAATTCGGTTATCGCGCTGCGCACGGCGCGGTCGGCACTGAGCGCGGCGGCTGAGGCGAGGCAATATCAAGAGCAATTGGTGAGCGCGGAACGGGATAAGTTTTCGGTGGGGGCCTCGACGAATTTTCTGGTGGTGCAGCAGGAGAGCTACCTGGCGCAAGCGCGGTCGACGGAAGTGGCGGCCAAGAGCGTGTGGATCAAGGCGCGGATTGCGCTGGACCGCGCGTTGGGCGATTTGCTGGTGAAGAACGGGATCAGCTACGAGCAAGGCGTGAGCAGGGACGTGAAATAGCGGGGAGAATGCGGCGTTTTGCGCGGGAAGAATGGGGCGGCCAATAGGCGAATGCGTCCCGCGTATAAAGAATAACGGCGGCCAGCGGGAAATGATGGGATTTCGGGGGCTGGCAGGGAGGGGTTTTTCCCGCGTGGGGGGATGGGCGCTGTGAGGCGCGGCGATGGGGTTTTCGATGGCGGTTAGCAAGCTGCAGTTCTCCTTTGCGAAAGATGGCGTCTGCGTTGGAGCGCAGAGCGTGGCTACGAGGTAAGAGTAGATCGGGGACAAAACCGGGAATTTAAATTTTTTCGGTAAGCTATTGATAGTGGGGGAGATATATTTTTGCGCCGAGCTGTGACTCGATTTTTTGAGGGGCTGACTGGGGCAGAGGCTGAGGTGGTGGCAGGCGGATGCTGCGCGTTCAAAGGCCAGTTGGTGCAGATTTCAGTCGACAAGCCGACTTTTCAGGAGTAATTTGTCTATGGTGTTTCGTATCTCAACTGCCGCCCCGACCCTGATCTAAGTCGGACGGGCAGAAGCCCTGAGAAGGGACGGATCGCCACTATTTCTTTTGGCGGCTCTGGATTGATTGCCTGATTTGCTCATCGGACATTCGCTGGAAACTTCCTTTTTTGGGTCGTATTAGGCGCTCGAACGTAACGTAATTGGCGGACTGAATGTCCGGTATATCGGCGGGTTTCAGATCAGGCGATTCTGCCAAATTTTTAACCTCGGCAATGATGCGATCATTCTCTTCCTGACTGATTGGAATGTGCGGCTGTTCTGCGAACTTGCGCCAGCCCGGAAAATATTTATCCCAGAGGCGCACGGTGATTAGCGAGTCGTCTTGAGGCGGAAAACGCGCATAGTGAAAAGCGCCCTTCATCCGCTCCTCTTCCGGCAGTGCCTGAAAATGAGCAACGATTTTCTTGAGGTCTTCTTTGAAATCGACGCCGCTGATGAATTCCTGCTCTGGGCCTAGAAATAGAGGCACAATGCTCTTATGGAAGTTGTCATTCGAAACGAAGACATTACAAAAAGGCAAATAGTAAAGGTACGCCAAATCGATAATATGGCTCGGTTTGACGTTGCTGAACAGTTGCGCCGGTAGCGCCAAGCAAAAAAACAAATTGATCGTGAGCATCAGAACAAAATATGGAAGGTACTCACGCAAATTTGGCCTGCGATTAGCTTTCCAAAAATAGACGGCTGGTTCTGCATGGTCAGGAAGCCCAAGAAGGTCGAGTCCGAACCGGAGAAGAAATTCAGGATCAAGATGATCAATAATTGTTTCAGCGATTTGTTTCGCATCTTGCAGGGTTTTGGGTTTACGCCACGGGCCGATTTCTGAGGCTACCCGCTTCACCATGGCGTCAAGGTCTATGCCGGTTAAGGAGCGCCGCCAGCGACGAGCAGTTTCGCGCTCAACCTCCTTAAATTCACGACGAGCCCAGCGCTGAAAGGCGATCGCTTCCTCGGACTCTTTGTAAACGAAGCCCTTTTGATCGCCAAGTTGCACAGCCTTTCCACCGGCTCTGGCGGGGTGGCCATGAACGGAGGATAGATCGAAATGCCCGTAAAGTTCACCTTCAAGGATATGCATGTGGTGAACGTTCACGCGACTTTGGCAATCGGGGGTCCGTTCAGCCAGGACGCCCACTATCTGTTCGGGCGGGATGTTGCGCTTGGATGCTTTTTCGAGATCCGCGAGGCATTCGACTAAGAAGAGCGGCGTAATGGTGGACATGTAAAACGTATCCATCATGAAGGCCTCATCGATGTTGAGGCCGTGGAGCGCAGATTTATCGAAGATGAGCGATGGACCTTGAGACATAAGAGTGGTGCGGAGTGGAAAGACTAGGCGTTAACCACTTTCATTTCTCACTTGCGATTATGCGCTCCTCCTTTTCTGCGGAATAGCGAGGGTATTTGCCCTTGCGCAGGTAGATTTGATTCTCAATGGAGAGAAAATCAATTTCCCGAATGTCGCTGACAACCGTACTTGGGTCTTTGGTTGATAGCGATATTCTGTCCACCAGTTCTTTAAGAGCGGTCTGTAGTTGCTGGTTGAGGTGGACTGGCTGCGCTTCGTCTCTCCATTTGGGAGTGTGTTTGTCCCAGAGTCGGGTAGTAAGAAAATCGGTATTGTCTGGCGGGACTCTTGCAAACTGGGTCATGCCGGTGGCAATTTCGGCAGGATGAAGCTCCGAATAATGGTCGTCCAATTTCTTGAGATCGGCTTTGAGGTCGGCCCCGTTGACGAAACTTTGATCGGGGCTAAGAAACAACGGAACGATCTTGACGTGAAAATCATCTTTCGACGTGAAGATTGAACAGAACGGCAGGTAATACAAATAGGCCAAATCGACGACGTGGCTTTCTTTGACATTCTTTAAAAGTTGAGTGGGCAGTACGAGTGCAAAAAAAATATTAATGGAAGCCAGATAGACAAGATATGGGCAACATTGGCGGAGTGGAGGACGTTTGTTACGTACCCATGCCGTGATAATCGATTCCTTCTGTGCGGCAAAGCCAAATAAATCTAGAGAGTATTCAAGCAGCTTTGTAGCGTCAATGAAGTCAATGATCACGTCTGTCATCCGGCGCGCATCATCGAGCGATCCCGGTTTTCGCCAGCGGCTTCCTATACACGCATGCAATTGTTTAACTCGATCAGATAAGTTGATTGAGGAAAGCTGTTCCCGCCATGCCCTGGCATAGCTGCGTTCAACGTCTAGAAACCGTAATTGTGTCCAGCGGATCATCGCCTCCTGTTCGGGGGTCGTTTTGTAAATCAAGCCCCTCTGGTTATCCAGCTTGACCTGTTTCCTGCGGGGTGGAAATGGACCATTCCTGAATCGCGGTAGCAGTTTGTTGGCAAATTCCGATTCGACCAGGAGATCGATATGGTGCATCGACAGACGGTAGTTGTGGTCGGGCGTGCGCTTGGCCAGAGACGCGACGATGGTTTCCTGAGTGCCTTTGTTCTTTAGTGTCAATGCGCGCGATAAGTCCGCCATGCACTCGACAAAGAAAATCGGAGTAATGACGCATTGGTAGAAATTATCGAGCAGGTCCGCCTCATCTAGATTAAGGCTTTCAAGCGCCGATTTGTCAAAAAGCAAGAATGGCGGATGGGCCATGAACAAATTATGACGGAAATGTTCGGTTGGCGGGAATGGAGCGCCGAGAGAGGCTTGAACACTCGACCCCGTACTTGGAAGGACCATGCCCTGCGAATTAAGCTTCCGGCACTGTGTTGAGAGTGGCGCAGGGGGAAGTATTTGTTGCCCGGACGCCGTACTATGCAGTAGACACTTTTTTCTGAAGCGAATAGATCGCATCAAATTCTGCCAGAATGTCAGGATGATACCAATCTTTGTAGCCACCTGCCTTTTGAATTGGGTCGAGGTATCGGCGCGAAAGCAGGTGAGGACTTTTGGCCACAATCTTCTTGCGATTTGAGTGATAAGTGGCGTTCATTTTGAAATCGGAATATCGCGCCTTCAGTTTTGCGGTTAGTTGTTCGTAGTCCCATTTATAAATCTTGTGGAACTCTGCGTCGGTCAGATTGACAGGGATCCCACCCGGTGCACTACTGATAGTCATCCTCGTGGCACTCGGGTCAATTCCCTTGTTCATCGAAATCTTCACGTCAAGAGCCACACTAAAGTCCGGTGGATCGATTGCCTCTGTGTTTGCTGCTAGAAGCTTGGAGATGTACTCTAGCACCTTCTTCTCTGTGGCCGAAAGGAAAACTCCCTTTGCATTTGATCCGGCGATAAAACCGATGGGCATGAGATACAGGCAGTAATGCGACAAATCGAGTTGGAACCATCGCTTTGAGAGCTCGATGAAATTCTGGACTGATGCTGTTCCAACTTCGAGAACCCGCTTAGCGAGTGCCGGACTGGCATTGATGTAGTGGATGGCGTTATCGCGGATTTCGATCAATGCTTCCAAGTTTAGCTTCACGGCGGCGGCAATCTTGACGTTCTCTTGTTCAAGTTTTACGAGGCATGCTTGGAGTCCAATCGTCAGTTCATTACCCGTGCGATTGGTTTTGACTGACGGCTTTTTCGAAGGCTTTCCTGAAGCCGTTTCCTTGTAGTAGTAGACACGCAGACTCGAAGGGCTGTTGTTGTGCTCTTGCAACACCTTGGCCTTTAGAAGAAGCTCCCATGCATTGATGGCGAGAATGGCGAAAGTCTCTTCGCGGTAAATAAAGGTTGGCTTGTTGTAAATCTCAATTGCGGAGAGAAGCGCACCCTCCGCGTTGCGTAACAACCGGAATGCTCGACTGACGCGGGCCATGAGCCCTTATCGTATCTAATCGTGCCCCGAAGAGTTATTTGCACTTGTCAGAGTCGAGCACACAGGCTTGGAGGGCAGCTAAGGCGTCAACCATCTTCGTAATCTCTTGTGACGTTATGTTTGCGCTATCTCCGCGGCATCTCGTAGTGGCGGCTATGTCTTGGATTGCCCACTCCTAATCGTCTTTTACTATTCCGCAAAGGACTTCTTTCTCTCCGCTAGTTACATACCTTGCGGCCTTGAGGAAAACGGTTACCGTGACAACTTCTCTAGTTAATGATTTTCGAGACCGAGTTCTTCGAGCATCTGTCGACGCAATTCTGTTTGCAGAAGTTCGATTTCTACGGCAAACAAATATCGATGCTTCCCGTTACAGTGAACCGCACTAGAACACATCCGGCCAATTTTGGGGTGCCCGCGCCGGGAAAGGTTCTTCTGGGAAGCGCCGCACGCCTCCTGGTGAGTGACGCGCCACTCGGGCAAAACGGCGATGGCCCCCCGGGATCAGTACCGATAAACGCCCATGGCGACTGGAAGCCAGTCTGACGAATTGTTGGCGTTACACGAAGGTGAGCCGACGCCGTTGTCCGAATCACATCAGTGATATGCGTTTAGACCCCAGTATCGGTCGAAAGAAGCGGCGGATCTGAACCGACTTAAAGGAAAGGTCGCACGCGATTTGTGGATCGCCCACGAACCGACAGGGACCATTTCCAAAGGTTAGCTGCGAATACGAACGACTCCTCCGTGCGAAACGGCCAGGCAGCCAACGAGCGATGTGTCGCGAAGAGCGTGTAGCGTTTTTTGAATCTGCTCGCGAATTGCATCTTCTGTCGGTGGATGGATCTTTAAGCGAATTACAACAGGGTTCCAGCTGGCGGAAAACGGAGAATGTTCGCGAAGTCGGCATCGAGCGTCAGCAAAATTCTGCCACTCTCAATTGCAAACATCCTTACGCCGCTATCCGGTTGTCCCGACAAACCTACCTCGACGACGGCAACTGCATCGTGCCCTTGTTCTCTCAGAAAAGCGGCATGCCGATGGGAGAGATTTTCATCAAGTAGAAGCTTCACGAAGCGAGAACGATCTCATTAGTCGCCAAACTGGCCGCATATTTCAGGGCAGCTCTGATATGGTCGCTGGTAAGTTGCGAGTAGGCACTGGATCCATTGCGAAAACAAATCCATAACGGCAATTAGGCCGGAGGTTTGGTTGTGGCCGCGCCAGGCCGCCAGATCGAGACTAGGCGACCTTTTTGGCGCGTGCGATTTCTTCGCGCACGATCCGGCGCAAAGTGTCTTCGATCTTCGGCGCCTTGCCGTCTAAATACTCGCGCAGGGCGGCGTTTATGAGTGTTTGATAGCCGGTTTCGCCGCCCGAATCATCCGCCATTTCAAAGAAGCGCTGCAAGATGTCTTCGTCGAGCCGGATCGAGATTTTGGCTTTGCCTGGTTCGAGTGGTGGTTCAGGTAAGACCGCGCCGCGTTTGCCTTTGCTGAAATCGTATTCGCTTTTCATCTGTTGTGTTGTCGAGGATGGTAAGAGCGTCGTTATCGTAGAGCACTGTTTCTCCCTCTTCAAACGTCACACCCTCATGCTTTTCCTGATTCTTCTTCGCTTTTTCGGGATCGTGGTTGTCGAAGAGAATCATCCCACCTTAATTATATAGACACTTTGTCCATACGTCCAGTCGGCGTGAAAATTCCGCTTCCGGCTCAGTTTGGCCATTGACTCTTTTGAGTGGTTCGCCGACTGGGTCAAGCCAATTTGCAGTGGCGGAGGCGGCAATTCAGTGTGTAAAACTCCAAGCAAGGAGTAAGCAATGAAAGGTATAACGCGAGGTGGAGCGGCCAAGAGTCCCACGCAAGGCAATATCGAGGCGATCGCCCGCATGGAGCATGATGCGGTCAGTCGGCGAACTCCTACCGAGCGAGTGAGCAACCTGATCACAAAATTTGTCGGCAGTATGGGGTTTTTGCTGGCACAGTCGATTCTGATTGCGGGCTGGAGTGTGATCAATCTGAATGTAATCCCGGGACTAAAAGCATTCGATCCATTTCCCTTTGGGGTGTTGGCCTTAGTTGTCTCGTCGGAGGGAGTATTTCTAACGATCTTCGTACTGATCAGTCAAAATCGCATGGCCCGTCAAGCGGAAAGGCGCTCGCATCTGGATCTGCAGGTCGGTATGCTGTCGGAACAGGAACTCACAACCATGCTGCAAATGTTGCAGAAACTCTGCCAGCACGTGGGTGTGGATGTGGGCTCTGCCAAGCAAGAGGTTCAGTCGTTTAGTGAAACTACCGATGTGCATAAGCTTGCCAGTGAACTGCAGGAAAAACTCCCAGAGGAGTGACATGGCGGCAATTCTAGTGCTCACGGGCGCGTCCGGCGCGGGCAAGACAACCCTGCTGCGGGCGCTTGCAGCGATGGAAATTCCGGGCGTAGCGTGCTTTGCGTGCGATAGCGTCTATAGCGAATTGCCGGATGATGTACGCGCCGATGGTGAAGCAGCGCAGGATGCGATTCTTGAGCACTGGGTGAGGCGGGCGCTCGGCCAATCGGGCGTCAAAGTTGCTGTATTCGACACGCAAATCCGGCCGCAAAAAGCGTCAGCGCTGCTGGGGAGGCTGGGTATTCCGGTGCAGCGGGTGGTGCTGGTCGAATGCAAACAGCAGGAACGGGAAGCGCGGCTGTGCGGCGCCCGTGCGCAGCCAGAACTGGCGGATGCGCAAATGGAGAACTGGGCGGCGTACTTGCGTGGGCAGGCGGATGCGCTGGGGCTCGACCGAATCGACACGACACGGGAGCCGATCGTCGCGTCAACGGCGCGGCTGCGCGGCATTGTGGAGTCGCTGGGTGAGGAAGGGCAGCAGGCACATAGCGGCCGACTCATCATCGTGTGCGGCCTTCCCGGTTCGGGCAAGACTACACATGCTAAGGCTCTGGCCACCAATATTGCAGGAGCGGTGCGCTTCTGCCCAGACGAGTGGATGGGGGCGTCTGGAATCAACCTTTGGGATGAAGGAGCGCGCGGACAGATAGAGGCGTGCCAGTGGCAACTTGCCCGCAGCCTTCTTGCGCAGGGAAGTACGGTGATCATCGAATGGGGCACGTGGGGCCGGAGTGAGCGGGACACACTACGGCTGGGGGCGAGGGCCTTAGGCGCAAGGGTGGAACTGCATTATTTGAATGTGCCGATAGAGGTGCTGTTCGAGCGAATTCGGGCGCGCCAGTTAGAGTCGCCGTTGATTAGCCTCGATGAGTTGCATAAGTGGTCGGAGGCATTCCAGAGGCCTGATCCAGAAGAGATGGCACAGTTTGATGCAAGCGTGCCATAAGGCTGACCAGGAGGTCCGCGCCACAAGCGTGGACTTAGACCCAAGCAGGCAGCCTTAGTCCAAACTCCTAAGCGAGCAGGGCCGCGCTGATTCTCGCCACGCATTTCTTAGGCGAGCCGATTAGGGAATCAGAACCCATATGAATAGTCGGACCTCAGTTATCTGGGCAATTCTCGCGCCACTTGGTTTTGCGGTTTGTGCCGGCGGACAGACGCCAACGTTAGCGCAGCCCCACGCGCGGATTGTAGAGAGCATAGATGGCGCAAACACCGTCACGCTCAGTGGTAACGTGCATCCGACGGTTGCGGGGAACGTGTCGGCGGCGGTGGACGAAGGAACTCCGATGGAGCATATGATTCTGTTCCTGAAAGGAGATGCCACGCAGGAAGCACAATTGGCGGCGTTGATCACTCAACAAAATGACTCTCAATCGCCACTTTACCGTCACTTTTTGAAACCGCAGGATTTCGGCGCCCAGTTTGGCGTGGCTGCATCCGACTTAGACACGGTAACTGAGTGGCTTAGGAGTGAGGGATTTACCATTGACGAGCAACCGGCTGGCAATCGTTCCATAGTGTTTAGCGGAACGGCGGGACAAGTGGCAGCGGCGTTCAAAACCGAGATTCGCCAATATATGGTTGCCGGCGTGGTTCATTACGCCAATGCGAGCGATCCGCAGATACCGGCGGCCTTGGCGGAGGTAGTAGGAGGCGTGGTCAAATTGCATGACTTCAAGCACACGGCCCATCTCTCGAAAGCCACGGCGGTGACGGGGGCACAATTTGCGAATCCGGTATACACGTCAGGAACCGGGCATTATTTTAGCGCCGGCCGATTATGGAGTCATTTATGACATCAACCCGCTTTATACCGCCGGTGTGAACGGAACGGGACAGACCATTGCGGTGCTGGCGCGCTCCAACATTTCTCTGACCGATGTGGAATCGTTTCGGAGTCTGTTTGGGCTGAAGGCGAATAATCCGCAGATTGTGATTACCAACAGCAATCCAGGGGTGCTTGACGGAGATAGCACGGAAACGACGCTCGACACCGAATGGTCGGGCGCAGTGGCTCCGGGCGCCACCATCAAAGTGATTGTCTCCGCGTCGACGAATTCGGCCGACGGCATTGATCTTTCGGCACTCTATGCAGTGAATCAAAATGTGGCACCCATCGTGAGCCTGAGCTATGGCTCTTGTGAAGCGGATATGGGTAGCGGTGAGCTTTCGTTCTACAATGCACTGTGGCAGCAGGCGGCAGCGCAGGGGCAGAGCGTGCTGGTTGCGGCCGGCGATAGCGGCGCGGCGGGATGCTATGCGGGGTCGGCCACTTCGGGCTCAAGCCAAGGCGTCAACGGATTGTGCAGTTCGCCTTGGTCGACCTGCGTGGGAGGAACGGAGTTCGAAGACACGAGCAATCCGGGGCAATACTGGTTAGCGGGCAACAATTCAGTGTACGGCTCAGCCACTGGCTACATTCCCGAGATGGTATGGAACGAGAGTGGGTCGAACGGAGGTTCGGGTCTGTGGGCGGGCGGCGGCGGAAAAAGCACTGTTTATGCTAAACCCTCCTGGCAGACGGGTCCGGGTGTTCCGGCAGACGGGCAGCGCGATGTTCCGGATGTTTCACTCTCGGCGTCGGGCCACGATGGCTATTTAATCTGCCTGGGCGGTTCGTACTACTCAGTAGGTGGCACCTCGGCAACCGCGCCGTCGTTCGCGGGTTTGATGGCTTTGGTAGATCAGAAGACCGGCGCGAGCCAAGGGTCGATTAACACGGTTCTTTATCCGCTCGCCGTGAATCAGGCAGCGGGCGGGGCGGCGGTGTTTCATGACGTTCAATCCGGTAATAACTCGGTTCCGGGTGTGACTGGTTTTAGCGCGACGGTAGGCTATGATCTGGCATCGGGTTTGGGATCGGTAGACGCCAACCTATTGGTGAACCACTGGAGTGACAAGGCAGGGACGCCTGGCATCATACTCAGTGCCTCTTCCGCCACGCTTAGCGTGGTCTTGGGGAAGACGGCGCAGACGACAGTGACGTCAACCGCCAGCGCGGCGCTGAAATCGGCGGTAACGTTGTCCATTACAGGCGCACCGGCGGGTGTGACGGCGGCGTTTGCCTCCACCACGATTGCGTCGCCCGGCTCGGGTTCAGTCGCGTTAAATGTGAGTGCCGGTTCCACAGCGGTTCCGGGTACCTATGCGTTAACGGCGACGGCAACAGGCGGCGGGCAAACCGCACACCTGACGATTTCGCTGACGATTCCCGCTGCTACGTTTACGTTGGTGGCGAGCCCGGCGTCGCTGAGTCTCACGGCCGGCAATTCGGTCAAGACAACGTTCGCAATAACGCCGGAGAATGGCTTTAGCTCTACGATTGCTCTGACGATCGCCGGTTTACCAACGGGGGTAACGGCGGCATTTTCGGCAACGTCTCTGAGTGGCGCGGCGGCGGCCTCCAGCGCACTGACTCTGGCCGCTGCTAAAACGGTTGCCGGCGGCTCTTATACGATCATCGTTACGGCAACGGGCGGAGGTGTGACAGAGACTTCATCGATTACGCTGGCTGTGACGCCGTTAGCCGGCTGTACGCTGGCTTCCAATCCCAGCAGTATGACGGTGGCTGAAGGACAAGCGGAGACTGTGCAAGTTTCGTGCGGTTCAGTGCAGGGAGTATTTAGCGGGCCGCTGGCGCTTTCACTGACAGGCACGGTGAGCGGAGTGACGGCTCAACTGGGCGCTGCTTCGATGGCGGCCGGCGGGTCGACGACTTTTAAGGTAAGCGCTGGAGCCACTGCTGCGGCGGGTAGTTATAGCTACTCACTCACCGCCAGCGGCAGCGGATTCAGCCAGACGCTGGCGATTCCGGTGGTGGTCCCGAAGCCGACGTTTGTGGTATCGCCGAGTGCGAGCAGCTGCCACTATTGTCGCGGGAAATAGCGGTCAAGTGGCGATGGCGGCAACGCTGGAAAATGGATTTAGTTCGCCGATTACGCTAGCGGTTTCGGGCTTGCCCGCGGGTGTGACGGCAGCTTTCTTACCGGCGACGCTGAGCGGCTCGATGACGAGCGTGCTGACACTGACCACCGCGAAGACGGTGAAGAGCGGATCTTATGCTTTGACCGTTAGTGCCGCGGGAGGCGGGATTACCCAGACATTCTCACTGCAACTGATTGTTACCGTGCCGGCCAGTTGTACCTTGGCGGCGAATTCAACTGGTGTCAGTTTGACGGCGGGTCAAGCGGCGACTGTCCAAGTTTCTTGCGGTTCGGTGCAGGGTACGTTCAGTGGTCCACTGGCGCTTTCGGTTTTGGGAGTTCCAAGCGGAGTGACGGTGCAGGCTGCTGCGGCGTCTTTTGCGGCTGGATCTTCCACGACTTTGAATATCGGGACCGCACTGAGTACAACGGCCGGCAAGTACAGCCTCTCCCTTAGCGTGAGTGGCAGCGGTTTCACGCAAACTCTGGCGCTACCGGTTGCTGTTTCAGCGGCGAATACCTTTACGGTTGCTACGGCGCAGAGTTCCATTAGTGTTAAGACCGGGGCTTCCGCGCAAACGAGCGTAACCAGTGTACATTTCGGAATTTTCAACTCAGCGGTGAGTTTTGGCGTTACGGGATTGCCTGCTGGGGTGACCGCGGCGTTCTCGCAGACGGTGGTACCTGCGCCGGGGAATGGAATCGTTACGGTCACCTTCGCGGTTGCGTCCAGCGCTAAGGCGGGGACCTACAACGTTGCCGTCAATGGCACGGGAGGTGGGCAGACACAGACGGCGCCCGTGACGCTGATCATCGCGGTGGCGCAGGGCTTCTCGTTTGCGGTGAATGTTTCCGCGATGACAATTCAACAGGGCGGGCAGCCGGGCGTGTTGACGGTCTCAACCGGGAACTTTACGGGAGGGTTTAATTCCACCATCGATATTTCTTTCAGCGGGCTGGCTCCGGGAATGAATTGGGGTCCGGCTGGAGCCACGACCGGCAACAATCTAGTGAATGTTTCGACTGGATTTACGGCGGCGACCTACTACGCCGGTGGGGACTTACGCGATGACGGTTACGGCAACGGGGCGGGGATTACGCATTCGGCAGTGGTGCAGGTGACGGTGACGAGTGCGAGTGCGCAGGCGAAGAAGTAGGGGGGAGGAGGCGCTCGCTCACGCGCGCGGTTCAGAAGCGGGGCCACAACCAAGAATGAGTGGATTGTGCCTTAATTTACCAGCACAGGCACGGCGGTGGTGACGAGGCGGGAGTTGCCGGTGCGCATGACACGCAAAGCCTGCTCCAAGCCTTCGATAAAGAAATACTCGCCCCACATGACAGACTCATCCACGCCGAGTCCTTTGTGCAGGTGGTAGACGCCGCCTTTCAGAATGCCGCCCCACTTTGGATCGGAGTTCGCGAGATATTTGGTGCAGAGTGTTCGCAGGATGTGAATCGCCGTTGACCAATAGAAATGCCCCTTCATGGGATCGCCGCTGTGGCGGCACAAACGGAAAAGCCCGGCGGCCGCGACGGCTGCAGCGGATGAATCGATGACGCCGCGATTTTCCGCTGGTGCGTTATAGTCCCACGGCGGGACGCCATCGGCGGGCGTGTGGGTGATGTAGTAATCGGCGCAGGCTTCGGCGGTTTGCAGGAAACGCGGATCGCGGCTGTATTCGTAGGAAACGGTGAAGCCGTAGAGCGACCAAGCCAGGCCGCGCGACCAGCACGAATCGCCGCGGAAACCTTGCTGGGTGGATTGCCGGAGAAACTCGCCGCTTTCCTGATCGAAAATTCCCTCGTGCGCCGTGGAGCCGTCGCCGCGTACTAAGCTGCGCCGCGTGGTGATGCAATGCCTGACGGCGATATCGCGCAGCCGCTTGTCGTTGGTTTCGCGCGCGGCGTAAAAGATGATGCCCACGTTCATCATGATGTCGATGAAAATGGAATCCTCGGCCACAAACGAGCGCAAATACTGGCCGGCCTCGTTGAAGCGCTGGGCGAGCGTGCGGCCCGCTTGAATCACCACATCGCGAATGGCGGGTTCGCGGGTGAATTGATACCAGCGGTAGTAGGTGGAAAAGAAAATAAAGCCCAGATCGTGCACTTCGCGATCGGTCTTGCGCGGCTCAAGCGGCTTGCTGTAGCGGATGGCCTGCTCCATCCAATATTTGGATTCGGGCTTATCGGTGCCCATGTATTTCAAGAAGAGCCACATCATGCCCGGCAGGAAGCCGTCGCACCAGTGCGCCCAAACCGGGCCGGCATGCTTCCAGGCGCCGCCGGCGGTGTACATCGGATAGAAATCGGGATAGGTTTCGATCAGACGCTTGACTTGCTTCTGGCCGAAAACGATGGCTGTCTCGAAGAGTTCTCTATCCGACTCGTGTATAAATTGAATCACTGACCTACCTGCGATGCTACCATCTCTGTTTAATGCCTTCTAAAGTTACGATTTTTAATAATGGGCCGATTCGCATTGAGGGCGAGTTTACCATCCACGATGCCGAAGGAAACGAATTCGGTTTGGCGGGGCGGACGGTGATCTCGTTATGCCGTTGCGGCATGGCGGAGAACAAACCGTTTTGCGATGGGGCGCATGGACGCAACGGATTTACGTCCGAATGCAAGGCGCGGGAACTGCCGCCGCCGAAACCGAAGGTGTAACGAGCGCTCAGGCCGGCTATTTCAGATATAACGGCATATTGAGTACCGAAATCCGGTAGTTGCCCTTCATCAGCAGCATGGTTTTCAGAAGCGCGGCGCGTTGCGTGTGCAGGAAATAGGCATACCAGCGACTTTGCACAAGTTCAGGAACGATGACGACGATGCGGCGCTTGGGATTTTCGTCGGCGGTTTTGATGACGTAATCGACAATGGGGCTGATGACAAAGCGGTAGGGGGAATGCAACTGAACGAGCTCAGGCGCGGGCAGGTTGGCTTGGGCGGCGGGTTCCACTACTAAGTGCGTCCAGCGCGCGCAGAATTCGTCGGCTTTGTCTTCTTCAGCGACGTGGAGGACGCGAATATCGTGGGTGATTTCGAATGCCATGCGCAGCGAATATTTGGCCATGCGGCTCCAATACGGCATGGGAATGATCACCAGCGGCGCCTTCAGATTCGACATGTCGAGCGGGGTGGTGGTGCCCACCTGTTCCTGCACGTGATTGTAATGGCGGCGCACGGAATACATCAGCACCAGCAGAGCGGGAATCATGACGACGGTGATCCAAGCGCCATCGGCGAATTTGGCCACCGCCACGACTAAGACAGTCGCGCCGGTGGCGACCGCGCCCAGGCCATTGACGAACATGTTGCCCAATGCGCGGCGGCCGCCTTTGCGCTTCCAATGGGCCACCATGCCTGCTTGCGAGAGAGTAAAGGCGAGGAACGCGCCGACAGCATAGAGGGGAATGAGGCGGTCGGTCACGCCGCCGAAAACCGTGAGTAGCACGCCGGTGATGACGGCCAGAACGACGATGCCTTCCGAGTAAACGAGGCGCCGGCCGCGATTGGCGAACGATAGAGGAAGGAAGCAATCGTCGGCGATGACGCGGCAGACGCGGGGGAAATCGGCAAAGGCGGTATTGGCGGAGAAGACGAGGACCAGCAAAATAGAACCGATGGAGACGTAGTAGAAGATGCCGCGGCCGGACACTGCCAGGAAAAGCATGGAGAGGATGCTCTGGTAGCCGGGAGCGCCGGGGTCGGTAGCGGCGATCTGATAGGCCTTCGCCAGATAGGCAATGCCGCCGAGCATGATGATGAGAGCGGCAATAATGATGCCGAGAGTGGTTTGCGCGGTTTTGACAGTGGGGTCGCGAAAGGCTTTGACACCATTGCTGACCGCTTCGACGCCGGTGAGAGCGGTACAACCGCTGGCAAACGCTTTGAGGAGAAGCCAGAGGCCGACGGCTTCGAGCGCTTTGGGCGCGGCGGGCGGAGCGATAACGGGCGCGGGATGCCCGCCAGCGAGGAGAGCCTTGATGACGCCAATGCCGATCATGCCGAGCATGCAGAGCAGAAACAGATAGGTGGGGAACATGAAAATACCGCCGGCTTCGCGCTGGCCGCGCAGGTTGGCGATGGTGATCAAGAGAAGCGCGATGAGGCAGAGGGTGAGTGTTCTGGGCTGCCAAGAGGGGGCGGCGGAGACTAACGCGCCGATGCCGGCCGAGATGCCGACGGCCGCGGTGAGAACGTAATCAATCATGAGCGCGGCGGCTGCCAGCAGGCCGGGGAACGTGCCCAGGTTCTCATGCGCGACGGTGTAGGAACCGCCGCCAGCGGGATAGGCGGCGATGGTCTGACGGTAAGAGAAGAAGACGATGATGAGCAACGTGATGATGCTGATGCTGAGAGGGAGGATGTAAGCAGTACCGAGCAGGCCCAGCGGGATGAGAAGAGTGAGGGCGGCTTCCGGTCCGTACGCGGCGGAACTGAGTGCGTCGAGGCCAAAGATGGGAATGCCGGCGGCCACGCCGACTTGTTCGGCGCGTTCTTCTGAGGTGGCGATGGGGCGGCCGATTAGGAAGTCGATGACGGTCAAAAGGCGTTCTCCGAATTTTATAGTGTCGCATTTGCGACCGTCGGGAAGGGATAGCGCGTGGTACCGGTAGGGTCAGTCCAGGGTATCGTTGAGCATTTTCGCGAGGCGCAGGCCCGCTTTCTTGAGCTGATCGCGAACGATGGGCTGCATGGCGTTTAAATAGTCTTCGTCGATTGGCATACCGAGCTGCTGAACTTCTTCGGGTGCTTGGGCGCAGGTATCGGGAAAGACGATGTCTTGCTTGGGAATGTGCAGGCGCTTGTAGATGTTGACAATGGCGAGGCGATGCGATTCCCAGGCCCAGTCGTCCGGATCGCCGGACGAGAGATCGCTGCGTTGATCGTCGGATAGCGTGGCAATCTCGCGGTCGAGTTGTTCAGCCAGGGCGTTATCGTCATCGCCCAAGCGGCTGACAAGCGGACCATCCCAAAGGGCATGCAGATTCTTGGCTTGGCCGATAGGTTCATCGAGCAACTCGCAATTGCCGCCTTGATCGGCATTGGAGATGGCATGCAGCGGTTGGTGAATGTCGCCGACAAAATGGATAAGGAAGCGCAGGGCGTCCTGATCACTCCAAGCGGAATCGGCGTCGGGGTCGGCGGCTTTGAGTTGGGCGGCGAAGAGGCGAATGCGGGCCGTAACGCAGTCGTCGTCAGGGCAACGGTGGGCCATGTTGGCGCGGTTGTCTTGCAGGGTGAGGTTGAGGAAGTGCCAATTGCCAGTGCCGGTGTCGGTTTTGACTTCGTCGGCCCAAGTGGAAGCGGCGGCCATAGCATTAGCAAGGGATTCGGGGGTGTTGTCGACGTCGAGAATCTCGGCCAGCCGCGCCATAGCGGCGGGTGCGAGGTGACGGACGGCGATCCGGGCGATCACTTGATGTCCTTCCGCCCACCAGCATTGGGCCGGCAAGGGCAGGAGCAACAAAAAAACGCTCAATATGGAAAGAAAGAAACGCATGGAGACCCGCAAATGTAGTGTAACTTGCGGCGCAAAAGCTCACGGCGCCTGAAAAATTCGTTGGCCTTTCCGCAGGCCGGCGAAATCGTGGGACAACTTACACGTGCGGAGTTTGCCGCTTTCGTAAAAGCTGGCGTCCGCGCCGCCGGTGAAGAAGTCTGAAAAAAAACCTCCGCCCAAGCACGGTACACCTTGCACCATCTGGTCTCCGGCCAGCCAGATCAGCCTTATTTTTCCGCTCGGATAGAACGCGGTGGTCGGACCCTCGGCGCCGCCCAGGCCACCGCCACGGCAATGGTAGCCGAATATCTGGAGATCATGACTGAGCACCAGATAAAGAGGTTTGCCTTTGGCCGTGAGGCGAATCCACGATCCCTTCGGAGCCTGAACCTCGCCGAAAGGGGTGTCCCGTTCCAGCGTGCAGGAGTCCAGATGACCATCGGAGTAGAACCACGCCCAGCCCCTGGCACAGAGATAACCTTGAACCTCCTGGGGCGCTGCGAGTTTTCTCCGGTCATGAGGCGGCCGCGGTCCGGCGCACGCGAAAGATGGCAAGAAGCACAACGTGAGGGCGCAGACGATCTTGTTTATGGATACCTCCTTGATTACGCTGAATCAAGCTTCGGACGGGGGACGCGACTGCCGAGCTCGAATTCCATACGAAGCGCGAACGGCACACCATCCTGCTTACAAATCGACTGCATGGCGGACCTGGCGGTCATCAAGCCGGAGGGAAGTCCTCCGCCGGGCATGACCCACTGGCCGACCATTAAAAAGCGGCGGAGGTCCGGGAGCGTCATCGGTAAGGGATTGAATTTGGCGCCCGGCATGAGCAGCCAGCCCTCCATGCTTCCTTTCCAGTTACCGGTGTAGCGAATGACTGTGGCGGGTGTCGACACATCAATTGTCTCGATGGCTTGGCGAACGCCCGGGACCGACCTCTCAAGGACGTCAATCACTGCCGCAGCCACCCGATGCTTTTCCTCTTGATAGCGCTCCGGCTTAGCGCGCTGGAGGTCACACCAGTAGCGGAAGTTGCTGGTCGGGAGAAAGCAGGTAACGGCGGTTTTGCCGGGCGGCGCAAACGTGGGGTCGAAGTGAAAAAACCGTAGCGAGATCTGCGAAAGCTGTGTGGCGGGGTCAACCGTAAGGGGCGCATCCAATAAGCGCAGCGTGAATCCCGCCTGCTGCGAGAGATCGCGGGAAATGCCGAGGGAAACCTGCACATAGGAGGGAAACGTTTGCATGCTGTCATAGAGTTTGTCAGTCGAGCTATCTCTATAACGTCCATCCAACAGATCAAAGATTGTGGCGTGTCCATCCGCCGCCGAGATAACCCAATCAGCCGGGATGGTCTCACCGTGGGTGAGTTGAATACCGCTGGCGATGCCGTTCTCGACCAGGATCTTTTTGACCTGAGTGCCCAATCGAAGGCGACCTCCCAATTCAAGCAGCCTATCGACTATAGGACGGACGATCGCTTGCGAACCGCCGATCGGGTAACTGGCATTCTGATGGCTCATCCAGGCAAGAGACAAAACGAAGGCGAGGGCCGACAACTCGGAAGACGGGCCGCCGCAAAAGAACTCGCGCAAGATTGGGTGCTTAAAGCGCCGGCCATATTCGTTGATGCTCAGATTCGACCACCAACGCAGCCTGGGGAGGGCTGGGACGGCGCGGAGCAGCGCCAGCCAGTGGGGAAGGCCAGGATCGGTTGTATCCGGTATTTCAAAGTTGGCGAGACCGCGCACCGAGGAGGCCAGCCGCTGGATTTCCGCGCTATCTTGAGGCGCCTGCTGCAAGAGTTCGGCTTCCAGGCGGTCGGCGTTAGTGTAGATGCTCAGCCGTTCACCTTGTTCGGTCTCGATGCGGGCATACTCTTCGGGTTGCACCCAGGTCAGCCGATCGATATCGAAAACCTCGCGCCAGCGCGCATACATGGCGGAATTTGGATTCGAGCCCAGCAACCAATGAAGGCAAGTCTCAAATGTGTAAGCGCCGCGGCGCCAGCTGGTGGCCAAACCGCCGGCGGATTCGTGCATTTCAAAAACGGTGGCTTGATAGCCGCATTTCCGGGCGTAGACGGCGGCGCAAAGGCCGGCGATGCCGCCGCCAATGATAACAATCTTTCGAGGCTCTTGCATCCGGGCTCCGAATTTAATGGGAGCAAGCCGATAGCCGTATTACTCCTGCCTTAAAGAGGACGAATGCGACGGAATACTTGCGCGAATCGGCTTTGTTTTCGGGTGATTTGACGCAACGCGAAGAGGGCGAGAGCAAAGGCCCGCTAGCTCTCACCCAGCAGGGATTTTAGTATGACATGCTGGCGGCGAACCTGTTCGCAACTATCGGTTTCGAAGGCGTCTTGCGTGATGCTTTGGCCTTCATGCTAGCTCGCCAGATCAGGCAGCTGAAGGTTCAAGCCACGCAGTGGTGGATCGCTTCTGGCCGGGGCGCTTGTTACGAGGCTTGACGCTATCAATTGTTCGCTTGATCAGCTCTGGGAACAGTGACGAACTTCCGCGTGGCCTCTTTGGACTGCACCATCATGTCGCGGTTTATTGCTGATTGATCAGCGGCTCTGGATAGGGAAAGGAAAACGGAACGTTCTGAATTTTCTCGGCCTGAATGTACCTTTTTGAGTAAACGGTCAATGTTATTGGTTCGGCGACAGAAAATGGAGGAGTCTCCCATTCTATAAGTACATCCCTGCGATTACTCGCTATGATTCCGCCTTGGGCTTTTGAAAATATTTGCCCTGGCGGGTGTCCGTACATCTTCCCGACCGTGCCGGAGAATATGATTTTTATCGCTGTGGGGGATACGTCCTTGCTGGTTGTAATAACCAATTCTAATCCATAGGGAAATTCTGAATCCGCGGATGCCACTTGCTTCTGGCTTGCGATCTGGATCGATGTCAACGGTATTCTTGGCCCAGGATTGGCCGTCGGCGAAGGATGGGGCGTGTTCAGTTCGGCCAACCTATTCTCCAATCCCTTTATTTCTTCATCCCTGCTCTTTGGGTCAACCAGCTTGCCGTTCTGTCTACGCAGTTTCCTGTTTTCCGAAACCAAGTGATCGTGATCCCGATACACAATGAGCGGGACGGCGTACGAGAAGGCAGCCACAACAACTAAAGCCGGGAGACCAATTGCAACTGATCCCAATTTTAGGATTTTTTTGCCTTCGGTGCCTATCACCTGCCAATTCCTCCAGTCTTTGCCGAACTGAATGAACCAACCAAAGCAGAAGATTGCAATAGGCAACAGAATGTCTTTTGCCAGCGAGTATGAGGTAGCCGAATTCCAGGCGAGAACCTGAACCCATGCGTCGAGCAGTAGATGCTTAAGATGCATACCCATGCGAACCTCGGTGACCATCTGTCAATGGTGCTAACCCGGCGTGGTCAGTCAAGTAATTCATTGCCGAATTACATGCCTTCCTCTAACATCTGAATCCAGGACTTCTCATCACGCCCGATACTGAGCTGTTTTCCGCAGCGCACCAGCGGCAGCCGCAAGAGCTTCGGCTGCTGTTCGATTTTGCCCAGCAACTCCGCATCGGACAGTTTTAAATACTTCAGGCCGGAATCGGCGTACGCTTTTCCCTCGGTATCGAGCAAGCCCAAAAGCCCAAAGCGATCCACAAACCGCTTGATCTCAGCGGGTGACATCGGTTTCTGCGTTAAATCGACCAAATGAATCTGCGTTCTTCTTTCCTTGAAAAACCGTTCCGCTGCTCGTGTTTCTTGGGAGTTCTTGGCGCCGAAGATCTGCACGCTCTGCATACAATCGATTGAAACATTTGTGGGGCGGATCTCCTGGTCAGCCTCCCTCCGAATGAGAGAGAATAACGTTCATGAGCGCAGCCCAAAACGACTTCCAAAAACACTTCTCCAGCTTGTCCGACGTTGCTCTGTTGGAGGTTCAGCGAAACGATTTAGTGGACACGGCGAAAGCTGCTTACGACCAGGAAATCAGCCGCCGTGGCCTGGCGGTCGAGACAGAATCGCCGGAATCTGAGTTGAGCAGCGGCGAGCAACTCGTGAATGTGGTTGAGTTCGAGTCAATGGAAGACGCCGCTCATGCGCAAGAGCAACTCAAGAAGAACGGCATTCCGGCCTATATATCGGTCGCCGTGCCGGAAGCGTTCGCGCGTCAAGCAATCAGACTGCTTGATCCGGGTGTTTCCGATGAGGAACTGGCGGCTTTAGCGGAAGCAGCAGAACCGATAGAACTGGAAGAATAGGCGCCGCTAAGGCAGCGTGAAGGCGTAGAGCATATCGCCCGCGCCGACGACCACATACTGGCGGCCGGCGAGTTCATAGGTCATAGGGCCGTTGCTGACATTCGCGGTCAAGCCCGCATGCCAAAGAATCTTTCCATTCGCTGGATCGAAGGCGATGAAATTGGCCGAGGGGTCGCCGGTGAACAACACTTTACCGGCGGTATTGAGAATGCCCGACAACGATCCGCCGTCGCCACCGGGGAAGGTGTGGCTCCAACGAATTTTCCCCGTCTTCACGTCGATGGCTTTCAAAGCCGATTGCGCCCACAAGCCACTATCGCGCCCGCCATAGCCTTCGGGATGCGCGCTGGTATCGGTCAAATAGTAGACGCTGTATGAAGGTGAGCTGCTCACATAGAACAAGCCGGTTTCGGGATTGTAACTGGGAGGGGGCCAGTTAGTCGCACCGCCGGATGCGGGAATCACCAAGGCGCCGTCGGTCTTAGGTTCTTTGGCTGGATTGGGGATAGGCCTCCCGGTGGCATCCACTCCCTCCGACCAGTTGAGGTCGACAAAAGGAGCGGTCACCAAGTCCTTGCCATTCGTTCGATCCAGCACGAAGAAATAGCCGTTACGCGCGGCCTGCGCCAGGAGTTTGCGCGGCTGCCCGTCGATCTCAGCATCGAAGAGGACAGGCTCTTCAATGTTGTCCCAATCGTGAGTGTCGTGAGGCGAAGGTTGAAACCACCAAGCCAATTTTCCGGTGTCCGGGTTGAGGGCGACAATGGAACAGGTCCAAAGGTTATCGCCTTTGCGTCCTTGTCCGGCATGCACGGGATTCGGGTTGCCGGTTCCCCAATAAAGGAGGTTCAACTCAGGGTCGTAGGTTCCGGTGAGCCAAGTCATGCCGCCGCCATGAGTCATAGATTGCTCGTCGGGCCACGATTCGGAGCCGGGATCGCCTTTCTTTAGAGGTTCCGTATTCCAATGCCATTGCACGGCGCCCGTCTCCGGGTCGCGCGCTTCGAGAAAGCCGGGGACGTCGAGCGAATCGCCGCCCACACCGACAAGAATGTGATTGCCAATCACCAGCGGCGCAGGCGTAGAAAAGTATTCCTGTGCGAGATCGGCGATTTCGACGGCCCAACGGAACTTGCCGGTATCTTTCTCGAGCGATATCAAATGATCGTCGGGCGTCTCAAAGAAAAGCCAATTGTGATAGATGCCCACGCCGCGGTTTCCGGTGTGAATGCCGCCCTTACTTTCCCACTTGTAGTGCCAGATCTCACGGCCGGTTTGCGCGTCAATGGCCCAAGCGTGATCGGGCACGGTGAAATAGAGAACGCCATCCACCTGCAGGGGCGTCGACTTGATTTCCACCCCAAATGGTCCCGCGCCGGCGCCGGTGTTCGTGTGGTAAAGCCACGCCAGCTTCAGGTCGCGAACATTCCCCTGGTTGATCTCTTTCAGCGGGCTGAAGCGCCGGCCGGAGTAATCGCCATTGTAGGTCGGCCAACTTCCTTTCGCAGGATGCAGGATGGCGGACGGGTCAAGACCTTGTGCGCCCAACGAAATTGCAAAGCTCAATAGGAGTGCGGCGTAGCATTTCATTTCAAAGTCTCCAAATACGCGAGGATATTGTGCATGTCTTCGTTGGTGTACTGCTTGAGCAAATCGATGTGTGCCTGCAAGGGATTGTTCACTTGCACGTTGATGCCGCGCTCGGAATCGTAGAGCCAGGAATGATGTTCGCCGGCTGCATCGGTGAGTGAGACGCTGAAATCGTCAATGCGGTCGAGCTTGCCCGAAAATGTTTGGCCGGAGGCGAGAGTCACGGTGACGGTTTTTTGCGCCCGCGGGTCGGGCGGCTCACCCGAGCCAAAGAACTGTTGCGTGCGCGGATAGAGAAAGCGCGACTGTAAGGCCACGGGATCCATCTTGCCGGCAATGTGCGCCAGATCTCCGGTAGGAGAGTGGCAATTGGCGCAATGGGCCGCGAAATAACTTTCGCCCGCTTTGGGATCGCCCGTGACGACGTTCAGAATCTTGTATTCCATGCGATTCGCGGCCGCCTGGTTGCGTGATAACAAAAACGCGGCGATGTCTTTGATTTGCGCGTCGCTCAGGCTGAACGCCGGCATCCCTTTGGCGGGGCGGCCGTTGTGAATGACGGGACCGATTTCCTTACCGGTGCCTTGATCATGCAGCACGAGGACCGAGCGGACGAGGTCGGGACCGGTTGCACCGCCGCCGGCGTTCGAGCCATGGCAGAAGCCGCACGTTGCGACGAAAAGTGCCTGACCGCGTTTCACCGCTGCGGGATCGGGCGGCGCGCCAATGGCGAGAAAATTGCGGACTGCTTCTTTCTCGGCGGCATTTTGATCAGGCGGCGGTTGCGGCGGATTGGCGGGAGCAGGCTGCTGCTGGGCGGCTGCCGAGATGCAAACGGTAAACAGAAAACCGAAGAATAAACGACTTAGTTTCGACTGGCTCAAATCGATCCCCTTTGCAACCTAGTATGCCAAGACGGCGGCGAGGGATGGGCGGACGCTATGCGCGGTGTGCTTGGCGTTAATAAAGACGTGCATGGGTACGATTGATGGGTGAGGCTTCCGCCTCGATCATTCGTGAGGACGGGCCGGTGGCACTATATGTCGTCAGACTGGGTCGACTATAGCCCTAGCTCGGGGACGGAAGGCCAGGATTCCTTCTTTTTACTTCAGCGGTAGGCGACGCACGCGAATGTTGGTTCGATCCGCCGAGACGGCGGCGCCGCCGGATAGCGCATCCGCGCACTGGATGCACACCAACCGGATTAAAGTCGGCTTGGCCTTCGGCGTCAAGTCCTTGCACACGCAGCAAAACCACCGAGGGCTGGCCGTGGCTCGCCTCAGCAAAGTGAGCATGAAAATCATGATCCAGCGTGATGCAAACTCTGTCTTCGCTGCGCGCCCTCCATGATGAGCTGGTCTTCTGCTTTCTCCAGCCCGATTTCGAAAACGTGAACCGCGTCGCCTTGGTGGGGCAGACCTCCTGGTCTGCGGCTGACCTCCCGGTCAGCCCACTAGCTGGAAATTCCGCAGAACTTCTGGAAATTCTTGCGGAATAAGCGGTCCAGGTCCTGGCGGATATGCGCGCGTGTCACCGGCCGGCCGTCCTCCACCAGTAACCCGTAGCTATGCGCCAATAGCGGAGCCATGGTGCGCCGCGTATTGCGCCACTTATAGATGACTTGTTCCAATACGCGCGCGTCGGAGTGTTGCGGGATAAAAGACATGCCCAACATTTCTATGCGTTCGCGGGTAATTTCTTCCACAATCGATGGATTATTGAGAAACCACCAGCAGCCGAAGGGCATGAGGTTGCTGAACTTTCTGGCATAGACACAGAGTTCGTGTTGGTTTTCGCGGCTGAGGAGACTGACCAGGAAGCGATTGTGTGGAAATTCACGGCAAAGCGTTTCGAGCGCGCGTAAATTGGCGCTGCCCACGGCATCGCCCGCCAGTCGGATGGCCGGATTCACTTGCCGGCGCACGCCGATCATGAGAGAAAGCGGAATCGCAAATTCGCGGCAAGCGGGCAGCACCGCTTCCTTCAGCAGTTGCGCGCGAATGGAGTTTTCCGGAAATTGGAAATCGTCAGAAAGAGAAACCGCCATGTAGACCGGCTTCATGATGGTGCACCAGTCGGCTAGGAATCGCCGAATCTCGGCCACCGTGGCCGGCGTTAAGTTTTGTTCCACGCGATAGCCTTGACTTTGCAGTTGTTGCCAGTGTTCGGGCCACTTTTCCAGAATCCGGTCGAGCCGCAGCACGGCATGGAACAAATGGTGCGGCCGGGAATCGCGCCAAAGAGGCGCTTCCGCCGGGTCGAGCGGATCGTTCGTCATCACGGCCTCGCTGATACCGGCCAACCGGAATACTTTGCCGATATGCGGTTCCAACGTTTGAGAGGAGAAAAACTTTCGCGCCTCACTCAGGTCAAGGCGATCGGTGGGAAGATCAAAAGCTTGCAGAACCGCAATGACGCCGCGCGTCGCTTCGGAGACCGGCTGGTTCTCCACAAAAAGAGTGTGCCAGATTCGATCGGCTTGCTCGCGTTTGGAAAGCGCCCAGTAAGCCTCCGGCGAAATATCGCTCGAGCGGAACAGTTCCGCCTCCAGATAGTGATATGTGACGAGTTCGTCGATGCCCCAAAGGCCCACCGCTCCCAGCGAGGGCTTGAACAAATGGGTATGCATGTCGATAATCTGGGTTGCGGTTAGTTCTTCTTCAACAACGGAGAGAAAATCTTGTTCGGTGAGCGTAGCGTGTGCCAAACGATAATGTTATTTCGGTCGGCGATCAAGGGCAAACCCAAATAATTAAACGAAGCGTTCTCTTCAGCTAAACATTGTGGGGGCAGGATGGCATCGTGGGCGCCGATTGCCGATCGGCGCCAAATCGCAATCAGGTACGATGCTCAGGGATGGGCGTATGGATATCCGGCAACTCGAATTGCTGGTAGCAGTGGTCGATTTGTCGAGCGTCACAAAAGCGGCCGAGAAAATGCATGTTTCGCCGGGCGCCATTAGCTTGCAGCTTCACAATCTGGCAGCGCAATTGAATACAGAATTGTTTGCCAGAAAAGGGCGGCAGCTAATTCCCACGCCTGCCGGGCTTCGGCTGGCGGAACATGGCCGGAGCTTGATTAAACAGATGCGCGAGATTCGCCAGGAGTTTGCCAACGACCCGGCGAAGGACGATTCTCCATTCCGTTTTGCCACCGGCGCGACCACCTTGATTCATCGCTTAGGCAAGCCGTTGCGCGCGCTAAGGCGGCAATATCCGCATACGCATGTGGAAGTGACCGTTCTGCCCACCGAAGAGATTGTCGCGGGTTTGCTGGAACGCCGTTTTGATTTGGGGTTGATCTCGCTGCCGTATCCGGAGGATCAATTGACGGTCATCCGGCTCTTTGAAGAAGAGTTGTTGATCCTGCGCCCGTCAACGCGCAGCCAAACGGCCTGGCGTGTCGGCGCGATTGCCGTGGAGGACGTGGTCTCGGCGCCGTTTTTGTTGTATCCGAAACGAAGCAATATGCGCACCATGATTGACGGTTTCTTCGGCAGTTTGAACGTGACGCCCGACGTAATTATGGAAGCGGACGATACTGAGGCGATCAAGCGTTTGGTGGAATCGGGGTTTGGTTACTCCATGTTGCCGGAGTTCGCGCTTCGCTCTAAACCGCGCTTTTTCGAAACGTTTCGGGTCGCAGGCCGCCGGCTGGCGCGCACACAGGCCCTGGCCATGGCCCAAACAGAATATCCGCGGGCGCTGACCCGCTCGATCGCCACTTTCCTGGAGGAGCAGATTCGCGCCTGAATCTTTAGTAACTTGGGAAACGTACTTAGCTATGCCTGATACCTTCACTCTCAACAAAAATTCCATCGGCGTTGGTGACCGCTTCGCTCACCAAGCGGCGTCGCAATTGCGCGCTTGCATTATGGCGGCTGAGCAGGGCGTCACAGTCGTGCCGGTGTGGAATAAATCGAATCGCGAGCACAACATTATAGGCTCGGAACCAGCTAGCATCCGAGCCGAGGCCGACCGCGCCGTGCGTGAACTGGGTTGGCCCAAGCCGTACTATGTGGATGCCGACCATATCAACTTCGACACAGTCGATCGCTTTGTCGCTGCCAGCGATTTCTACACCATCGATGTGGCGGATTGGATTGGCAAACCGGCCGACGATGCGGCGCTGCAAGCCTTTGTGAAGAGTCACCCGGAATTGGCCGGGGATCTGCCGATTCCGGGCATCGCCAAGCCGTCAACCATTGATGCGACCTTTGTGGAGAGAACGGCCGCCAAGTATCTAGCCGCCGTAAAAGAAGCAGGGCGAATCTATCGCAAAATCGCCAGCTTGAAGGGCAAGGGGAAGTTCATTCCCGAAGTGTCGATGGATGAAACCGATAGCCCGCAAACCCCGGCTGAACTGCTCATCATTCTGGCGGCGATTGCCGGCGAAGGAATACCGATACAAACCATCGCCCCGAAGTTTACCGGACGCTTCAACAAGGGAGTCGATTATCAGGGGGATTTGGCGAAATTCAGCGAAGAATTTGCTGATGATTTGGCCACCATCGGGTTTGCCGTCAAGAAATACGATTTGCCGGCAAATTTGAAATTGAGCGTGCACTCGGGCAGCGACAAGTTCTCCATCTATCAGCCGATGCGGCACGCGCTGCAGCGCTTCGATGCGGGGGTCCATCTGAAAACCGCCGGCACGACGTGGCTCGAAGAGCTGATTGGTCTGGCGGAAGCAGGCGGCGAAGGATTGGATATGGCGAAGGAGATCTATGCGCAAGCATATGAACAGCGCGACGCCTTGTGCGCGCCCTATGCAGCCGTGATCAGCATCGATCCCGCCAAGCTGCCTTCACCGGCAACCGTGCGCGGCTGGAGTTCCGAACAATACCAGAAGGCGCTGCGGCATGTACCAGCCAACGCGGAGTTCAACAGCGATGTGCGGCAGTTGTTGCACGTGGGCTTCAAAGTGGCGGCCAAGCAAGGCGCAAAGTATTTGCATTTGCTGGATCATTTCTGGCACATCATCGGCAAAAACGTAACGGAGAATTTATACGAACGGCACATCAAACCAGTATTTATCGGTGAGGCTTAATATACCCTGAAGTCACGGGTAAATCTTGCAGATTTCACTGTTCATCACTTGCTACAACGATACATTTTTTCCCCAAACCGGTAAGGCAGTGGTCGCCGTACTGGAAAAACTAGGCCATACCGTTGAGTTCCGGCCAGCGCAGACTTGTTGCGGTCAGATGCACTACAACACGGGTTATCAGCCGGCAGCGCTGCCCATGATGCAGCACTTTGTTGAGGTTTTCCGCGGCGCGGAAGTGATTTGCATTCCGTCCTCGTCGTGCGTGGCCATGATTCGTGACCATTATCCGAAAATGGCGGACTCCAGCGGGGACGCGGCTTTGCGGCGCGCCGTCAAGAATATGCTGCCGCGAATTTATGAATTTACCGAATTATTGGTGGATAAATTGGGCGTGACCGATGTGGGCGCCTTCTTTCCGCACGCGGTGGCGCTGCATCCTTCGTGCCATTCGTTACGCTCTTTGCATCTGGGCGACCGGCCGGCAAAATTGTTGCACGGCGTGCGTGGATTGACTTTGGTGGATTTGCCGGAAGCCGAAGAGTGCTGCGGTTTCGGCGGCACCTTCGCTGTTAAGAACGCCGACGTTTCGGTGGCGATGCTGTCGGACAAAATCCGTTGTATTTTGAATTCCGGCGCGGAGGTTTGCGCGGCAGTAGACAATTCGTGTTTGATGCACATTGGTGGAGCGCTGAGCCGGCAACGTGCCGGCGTGCGGGTGTTGCATTTGGCGGAGATTCTGGCTTCACGCGATAACGGAGGAATGGCCGTATGAGCACTTACGTAGGCGAGGCCGCCGACGCGCCGAAGTTCCAAACAGCGGCCAAGAGATTGGTCGCCGATACGCAAGTGCGCCACAATGTTCGGCACGCCACGGAAGTCATCCGGGCGAAACGCGCCAAGGTGGTGGACGAGATGGCCGACTGGCAGGAGTTGCGGGAGAGCGGCCATGAAATCAAGGAGCACGTGCTGCGACACCTGGATTTCTATCTCGAGCAGTTTGAAACGGCCTGCACCGCAGCGGGTGGGACCGTTCATTGGGCGCGCGACGCCGATGAGGCGAATGGCATCATTGTCGGTCTGGTGAAGGCGGAACAGGCGAAAGAAGTCATCAAGGTGAAGACGATGACTTCGGATGAGATCCGCTTGAACGTGGCGCTCGAAGCCGCCGGCATTACACCGTACGAAACGGATCTGGCTGATTTGATTGTGCAGTTGGGAGAAGACAAGCCATCGCATATCGTGGTCCCGGCCTTGCACCGCAACCGCGCGGAGATCCGGCGGATCTTTCTCGACAAAATGAATTTGGGCGAACTGAGCGACCGGCCGGAAGATCTGGCAGCGGCGGCGCGCGTTTACCTGCGCGAAAAGTTTTTACGTGTTCCGGTGGCCATCAGCGGCGCGAACTTCGCAATTGCCGAAACCGGTTCGGTGTGCGTTGTTGAATCGGAAGGCAATGGGCGGATGTGCGTATCGTTGCCCAAGGTGTTGATCAGTCTGATTGGGATTGAGAAGATCATTCCCACGTTTCAGGATCTGGAGGTTTTTTTGCAAACGCTGCCGCGATCGGCTACCGGCGAGCGGATGAATCCCTACAACTCCATCTGGACCGGCGTGACGCCCGAAGATGGCCCGCAGGAGTTTCATGTGGTGCTGCTCGATAACGGGCGAACGAAGGTTTTGGCCGACCGCGAGGCGCGGGAAACACTGGATTGCATCCGTTGCGGAGCATGTCTGAATGCTTGTCCGGTTTACCGGCAGACCGGAGGGCATGCGTACGGTTCGGTCTATGCCGGGCCCATCGGCGCCATCCTCACGCCGCAGTTACAATCCATGAAACATTCGCAAACCTTGCCATATGCCTCATCGTTGTGCGGTGCGTGTTATGAAGTTTGTCCGGTAAAAATCAATATTCCAGAGATCCTGATCCATTTGCGACATAGAGTCGTGGAAGACGGCGATGCGCCTTGGATCGAAAAAATGGCAATGAAGGCCGCCTCGTACGTGCTGGAATCGCCAGAGCATTTGGACCGGGCGCGCAAGTTGGGGCGGATCGGGCAACGCCCTTTTGCCACCAACGGCGTGATCAGTCATCTGCCCTTCGGATTAGACGCGTGGACCGGGGTACGAGATCTGCCGGCCATGCCCGACCAGTCATTTCGTGAGTGGTGGGTGAAACGCGAAAGGGAAACGGGCCGATGAGTTCAGCGCGTGATGAGATTCTGGAGCGTGTCCGCGATGCGATGGGCGGTTCGACGCCGGGCCGGGAGGCCGAGTATGCGGCGATTCCGCGAAAGTATATAAGGACCGGGTCACTGAGCCCAGCCGAAAGACTCGATCTGTTCGTCGACCGCTTGCACGATTACGGCGCGACGGTCTTCTATTCGCGCGAGGGCGAAGTGGCGGCTTGGGTGGCGGATGCGCTGAAGATCCGCCAGAAGAACTCAATGCTCATTCCGCGCGATTTGCCGCGCGCCTGGTTGCCAGAGGGGTTTAGCTTCTTTCGCGAAGGTGCGAGTTATGAAGAAGTGGATCGCAGCGAAGGCGTATTGACAGATTGCGCGCTGGCGATTGCCATGACTGGCAGCATCGTACTGCGCCACAGTGCGGGCGAAGCGCGACGCGCTTTGAGCTTGATTCCCGACTACCATCTGTGCGTAGTTTTTGGCAGTCAAGTGGTGGAAACGGTACCGGAGGGGATTGAACAGATGAAGGCGTTTGCCGAGATACCGATAACGACAATCGCCGGACCATCCGCTACCGCCGATATAGAAATGATCCGGGTCAAGGGCGTGCATGGACCGCGGACTTTAGATGTGATATTGGTTAGCTGAGTAAATCGTAATGGAATCGCAATTGACTGAGAAAATCTTTAAAGCGCTGGAGAATTTCCGCATCGAAATTCCGTCTTGGGGCTTCGCCAACACCGGCACCCGCTTTGGAAAATTTTTGCAGCCCGGCGCGGCGGCCACCATTGAAGAGAAGTTTAGCGATGCCGGCCAGGTGCATGCGCTAACCGGCGTTTGTCCCACCATCGCGCTGCACGTGCTTTGGGACTTTCCGCGCGGCCTCAGCAGCGTGAGCGAAGTGGCTCTACTGGCGAATAAACACGGCGTGCGGACTGGTTCCATCAACCCGAATTTATTTCAGGATCAGATTTATAAGTATGGTTCGTTCGGCAGTCCCGATGCAAAAGCGCGCGACGAAGCGCTGGAACATTCGAAAGATAGCATCGCCATTGCGCACGGATTAGGAAGCCGCGACATTTCGTTCTGGTTTGCCGACGGATCAAACTATCCGGGCAGCGCGAATATTCGCCAGCGCAAGAAATGGTTTGAAGAATGTTTGCAGGCGGCGCATGAGGCACTTTCGCCGCACCAACGCATGCTGGTGGAATACAAACCGTTTGAGCCGGCTTTTTATCACACTGATATTGCCGATTGGGGCATGGCGCTCTTGTTAGCGCGTAAAGCCGGGCCGCAGGCCAAAGTGCTGGTGGATACCGGACATCATTATCTCGCGCAAAATATCGAACAGATTGTGGCGTGGCTGCTGGCGGAAGATATGCTGGGCGGCTTCCATTTCAACGACCGGCGCTATGCGGACGACGATTTGACGATTGGTTCGATTGACCCATATCAGGTGTTCCGCATCTTCCACGAAATTCTGTTCTATGAATGGGAAGCGGGCCAGCGCGCCGACATTGCGTATATGATCGATCAAAGCCATAATCTCAAGGGCAAAATGGAAGCCATGATTCAGACCGTGGCCATGGCGCAGGAGCTATTTGCCAAGGCGGCTTTAGTGGATTACCAAGCCCTCACGGTAGCCCAGCAGAGTATGGATATTGTAAGAGCCGAAAGCTGTCTGCAAGATGCGTTTGCCCACGATGTGAGGCCGGCCATCCGTGAGTGGCGGGCTTCGAAAGGGTTGCCGGAAAATCCGCAAGAGGCGTTCCGGCAGAGCGGTTATCTGGAGCGTGTCACGCAGGAACGCGGGGCGCGGAATCTATCGAGTGTTAGTTCATACGCCTAGGAGGCTTTCCATCGTTTATGCCAGTCACTTCTTCTCTTCACCATCTGCAGGATCTTTGGGTGGATAGCGCCGCGGATGCGCTTCAAAAGGATCAACTCGCCCTTTTGCGATACCGCTCCAACCTGCTGGGAGCCGACCTGCGCATCACGAATTTCGGCGGAGGAAACACCAGTTCAAAGATCGATTTGCCTGACCCATTCACTGGCAAGCCAGTGCGCGTTTTGGCCGTGAAGGGAAGCGGCGGGGACATTGGTTCGATCAAGGAATCCGGCTTCGCCTTGCTTTATTTGGACCGGCTGGAAGGCTTAAAGGCGTTATATAAAGGTGAGGCGCAGGAAGACGATATGGTGCGCTTTTATCCGCTGTCGGCTTTCGGCGAGAACAAGGTGGCGGCTTCCATTGATACGCCGCTGCACGCATTCCTGCCCTTTCCGCATGTAGATCATCTGCATCCCGACTGGGCGATTGCGCTGGCGGCGAGCGCCAATGGCAAGCGGCGCTTGGAGGAGTTCAATCAGCAGTACGGGCGGAAAGTGGTTTGGCTGCCGTGGCAAAGGCCCGGTTTTGAGTTGGCGCTGCTGCTGGAGAAGGCGGTGGCGGATAATCCCGGCTGCGATGGCGTGCTGTTGGGTAGCCATGGCTTGTTTACCTGGGGCAATACGCAGCGCGAATGCTATTTGAGCAGCCTGCAAACCATCGACCAAATGGGCGACTTTATTGAAGAACACCGACGCAGGGCGGGTCCCTTGTTCGGCGGAGTGGACCGCGCTCCGCTGGGCGACCGGAAAGCAATTGCCACGACGATCCTGCCGGCGTTGCGAGGAATTGTCTCCTCAAATAAGCGGGTGATTGCGCATTATACAGATCATGAAGATGCCTTGGCGTTCGCCGGCTCGAAGTGGGCCAAAGAGCTAGGGAATTTGGGCACAAGTTGTCCCGATCATTTTCTGCGCACGCGTATCTGCCCGCTGTTTATCGATTGGAAAGCAGGTGAAGAGAGCGTCGACATTCTGAAAAAGAAGATTGAAGACGAAGCGGTGGCATATCGCGGCGAATACGCTCAGTACTATGCGGCGCATGCAACAGCGGATTCGCCCAAGCTGCGCGATTCGAATCCATCGGTAGTGATTATTCCAGGGCTGGGACTTTTCGGTTTTGGCAAGAACAAAAAAGAAGCGCGCATCACCACTGAATTCTTCATTAATGCGATTCATGTGATGTCGGGCGCGAATGCGTTGGATTCCGGTGATGCCGCGCATCCATATCCGCATGCACGCCGGCCTGAGCAATCAAAGGAATTCAAAAGCTTTCAAAATTATGTGGCGTTGCCGCGCGGGGAAGCGTTCCGCATTGAGTATTGGGCGCTGGAAGAAGCAAAATTGCAGCGCATGCCGCCGGAAGCTGAATTCAGCCGCAAGATTGTGATGGTGGTGGGGGGCGGTAGTGGAATTGGGCGCGAAGTGGTTCTACTGTTGGCGCGCAAGGGCGCGCATGTAGTAGTGGCCGATATGAACGAACAGGCCATCAAAGAAGTGGCGGCTGAAGCGGCGAAGCTTTCCTCCGCCGACGCGGTGACTTCCACGACGGTCGATATTTCGTCAGCCGAAAGTGTCGCGGTAGCGGCGAAAGCGGCGGTGTTGGAGTTTGGCGGCATTGACGCCATTGTGAATACGGCGGCTATCTTCCCGGTCGCTGGCGCGGACGGGCAATTGACGGAAGCGCAGTGGAGCAAAACGTTTCTGGTGAACGTGACGGGAAACTTTTTGTTGGCGCGCGAATGCGGCTGGGTGTTGCGCGACCAGAAACTGCCGGCCGCGATTGTGCTGACGAGCTCGGCGAATGCGATTGTTTCAAAACACGGCAGCGAAGCTTACGACGTGAGTAAGACGGCGTTGAATCATTTGATCCACGAACTGGCGGTGGGCCTTGCGCCGCTGGTGAGAGTGAACGGCATTGCACCGGCGACCGTGGTGGCCGGTTCAACGATGTTCCCGCGTGACCGGGTGATCGGTTCGCTACAGAAGTATAAGATCGAGTTTTCCGAAAGCGAGAGCACCGAGGAGTTACGCGATAAGCTAGCGGATTTTTATGCGCAGCGCACATTGACGCGGCGGCCTATTTTGCCCAAGGATTGCGCGGCGGCGATTGTATGGCTGGCGAGTGAGGAAAGCGCCAAAACCACCGGGCACATCATTCCAGTGGATGGCGGCTTGCACGAGGCGTTTCTTCGATAGCTCGATGACTCGCGTTTGTTTTGTTTTGCAGGTTCGGCCTGAGAGGATTGCCGAGTATAAAGAGCGCCACAAAAGGGTTTGGCCCGAGATGCTGCAGGCCTTGCGTGAGACGGGTTGGGGAAACTATTCTTTGTTTCTGCGGCCCGACGGTATGTTGGTTGGCTATGTAGAGACGGAAGATTTCGAGCGGGCGCGAAGCGGCATGGTGGCGCGTGAAGTGAATGCGCGCTGGCAGAAAGAGATGTCCGAGTTCTTCATGAATCCGCCGGGAGTCGCGCCGGATCACGCGATGCTGCCGTTAGAAGAAGTGTTTCACTTGGGAGAGTAAAGGCTCGCGCTGCGAATCGGTTTGAAGGGCTAACGCCGGACTAGGTCGCTTACGCTCCCCGCTCCGTTTCGGATCTAGCTAAATCCAAATTCCGGCTTGCCGTAAAGTCGGCGAGCCCCTCAGAACTGGTCCTACTCAAACCGAGCCGGAAGCGTAAGCGCCCAAAAAAATGCGCATGAAAGAGACGCACCTTCCGAAACCGCTAAAACGTCTCTTGCTTAAAACGCGGCAGCAGCAGGTTGAGTATCAGCAAGCTGAACAGATACATCGAACCAGCGATGAAGAAGAGCGGCGCATAGGATTGGTGCGATAAATCGAGCCAAACGCCGATGGCTTTCGAGACGATGATTCCGCCGATGGCGCCACCCATGCTTCCTAAACCGACGACGGAGCCGACGGCTTTGCGCGGAAAGCAGTCGGAGACAATCGTGTAGAGATTGGCCGACCACCCTTGGTGAGATCCGGCGGCGATGCCAATGAGCGTCACTGTTAACCAGAGATGGCCGGCCGCAACGGGCACGAAGGCAACGGCAAGGACGGCTATCGCGAAAACCAACATGGCCGTTTTCCGCGCGCGGGTGAGATCCCAGCCGCGTTTTAAGAGGGCTGATGAGAGCCAGCCTCCGCCGATAGAGCCGGCATCGGCCGCGAGATAGATGGCCACCAGAGGTGGTCCCGTGTGCACGAGATCAATGTGATATTTGCTTTGCAGAAAGCCGGGAATCCAGAATAAATAAAACCACCAAACCGGGTCGGTGCAGAATTTTGCGATGAGGAAAGCCCACGAAGAACGCTTGGTAAGCAAAGCCAGATAGGGAATCTTGACGCTTGACTCTGCGTCGCTGTCGGAACGAATCAGTGCAAGTTCGGCTTTGGACAGGCGTGGATTCTTTTCAGGCTCGCGATAAAACAGCAGCCACACGAAGATCCACGAAAGGCTGAAAGAGCCGGTAACCAGGAAAGCTGAGTGCCACCCAAATCTGGCGACGACCAAAGGAACAATGAGTGGAGCGATGAGCGCGCCTACGTTGGTTCCGCTATTGAAGACGCCAGTGGCTAAGGCTCGTTCTTTTCGCGGAAACCAATCGGCAACTGTTTTGATGGCAGCGGGAAAATTGGCCGCTTCTCCTAAGCCGAGGAAGAGACGCGCCACGCTGAACTGAAATAGGTTGCCCGCAAAAGAGTGGGCGATGGAAGACAGGCCCCAAACCAATACGGCGAATGTGTAGCCGATGCGGATACCCAGCCAATCGATCAAGCGCCCGGCGATGGGAAGCATCAACGCATAGCCAAATTGAAAGACTGCGGTGATGGTGCCATAGTCGCTATCGGTCCAATGCAGATCGTGAGAAATCGTTGTCTTGAGGAGGCCGAGGACAACGCGGTCCATGTAGTTGACTGTTGTGGCGTAGAACAATAGGCCACAAATGAACCAGCGAAAGTGACCGACTTTGTTCGCCGGCGTGACGGAAAGGGGCGAAGCGACCGGGTCGCCTTTTGTCATCTCGCTATTCTATCGAGCAAGGACGAAGAATGATTCTGCTTTCCCAGGGGATGGTTTTTGATGGAAGCGGCGGGGAGCCGCAGGTCCAGAATATTTTATTGGACGGGAAGAGGATTGCGGGAATTGGGTGCAACGTGAATGCCGCGGATTGCCAGACTATCGATTGCCGCGGGCTGGCCGTCGCACCGGGGTTTATCGATATCCATAGCCACTCGGATTTGCAGGTGTTGGAAGGGCGCACAGAAAAGCTGAAGCAGGGTGTGACGTTCGAGGTGGTAGGAAATTGCGGATTTTCGCCGTTTCCGTATTCGGGCGATGGGTCAGAGCTGCGCGAGTTCGGAGCGGGCATTCTAGGGCGCACTGACGGGTGGGGTTGGCCGAACGCGGCGGGATATTTGAAAGTTCTGGCGGAGAGTTCATCGAAAGACAGCACGCTGTCGTTGGTGGGTCATGGGAGTTTGCGCATTGCGGTTTGCGGGCCGGGGCAGGGAACTCCTTCACAGGCGCAGTTGGATGAGATGGCGGGGATTCTGGATGAATCGCTGGCGGCCGGCTGTGCGGGTTTCTCGACTGGCTTGATGTATGCGCCGGGTTCCAGTGCGCAAGCGCCGGAGTTAGCGTTTCTGTGCAAGGTGGTGGCGCGGCGCGGAAAGTTCTATGCGACGCACATGCGGAGTTACTCAAACACCTTGCTGGAAGCGACGCGCGAGCAAATCAGTTTGGCGGAACGGACTGGTTGCCGGTTGCAGATTTCTCACTTGCAGGCGGCAGGGCGCGGGAACTGGAGTTTGCAAGAGCCGACGCTTCGAGAGATTGAAGCGGCACATGAGCGCGCTGTGGATGTTGAGTTTGATATTTATCCTTATCAATGCGGCAGTACGGTTCTGACGCAATATCTGCCGCAAGCGGCTTTAGATGGTGGCAATGCGGCGCTTCTGAGACGATTGCGAGATCGGGCGCAGCGCGCGGCGATTTTAGATGAGATGAAGGCGGCGCCGCGTTATTGGAGCGATATTACGATCTCTTCGGTGGCCAGCACAGGAAATGAGCCGCTGGTGGGCAAGACGGTTTCGGAGATTGCGGAATTGCGCGGCGTAAGTGCGGAAAACTGCGCGCTGGATTTGCTGCTGGAAGAAGACGCGGCGGTTAATATTATCTGCTTTAACCAGAGCGAAGAAAACTTGCGGCAATTGATTACGCATCCCCTTTGCTCCGTGATCACCGATGGGTTTTACGTGAAAGGAAAGGCCCATCCCAGGTTGTATGGGACCTATCCGGAACTACTGGGTAAGTTGGTGCGTGAGCGGCGCTGGCTTTCGTTGAGTGAGGCGGTGCATAAGAGTACGGGTAAGCCGGCCGCACGTTTAAATCTGGCGGATCGCGGAGTGCTACGAGCGGGTAACGTAGCGGATCTGGTGGTTTTCGATGCAGAACAAATCAGCAGTCCGGCGACGTACGATGAGCCGAATCGCCCACCGCGCGGCATTGAGCATGTGATCAAGAATGGCGCCTTTGCATGAGCAAACGGCGCTGGCTGGTTCTGGCATTCGTCTTCCTGGGGATTCTAGTCAGTTACATTGACCGCGGCAATTTGAGCATTGCGGCGGAGAGCATCATGCATGACCTTGGCCTGCCGCCGGCGACGATGGGCGTGCTGCTCTCGGCGTTCTTTTGGACTTACGCGCTGTGCCAGATTCCGGCGGGTCTGTTGGTCGATCGGTTTGGTGTACGAGGGGCGTATGCGGCGGCGTTTGTCGTCTGGTCGTTGGCGTCGGCGAGCATTGCTCTCAGCCGGGGACCGGGCGACATCATTGCATCGCGGTTGGTGCTGGGTTTCGCGGAAACGATCGGACCGGTGGCGAGTTTGGCCGTGATCCGGGCGAGCTTCTCGCCCCGTGAAAATGGGGTTCCGACGGCGATCTATATCAGTGGGCAGACGTTGGGACCGGCAGTCGGATTGCTATTGGGGACGACTCTGCTGGTGCATTTTGGATGGCGGGCGATGTTTGCCATGACAGGGTTGGCTGGTCTGTTATGGGTGCCGGGTTGGTTGGCATTTGCGCCGAACGCTGAGAGGGCGGCTATGCGCGCGCCGTTAGGTTGGTGGACGATATTGCGAAATCCGACGCTCTGGGCGATGGCGATCTTTATTTGCCTAGCGTCCTACTATTGGTATTTTGTGTTGACTTGGGTGCCCGCTTATCTGACAAGCGCGCGCGGCTATTCGACGCTGGCTATGGGACGGATTCTTTCAGCGCCACTAGCGTCGATGGCGATCACGAATCTGGTGGCGGGGTTTTTCGCGGATCGTTTTTTGAAGAGGGCGAATTCGCTCTTTCGGGTCCGCTTGTGGTTTGTAGCGGCTGGGTCGGTGGGCGCTTCCACGCTTCTGCTGCTCAATTTTCTTCCGACTAATGCGCTGGTGATGCCGGTGCTATTGGTTTCGGTGTGTTCGTTTGGAGTGGTGAGTTCTAGTTTCTGGACAGTGGCGCAGAATGTTGCGCCGCCGGAGAAGACGGGACGGATTATCGGCTTTCTGAACACGATTTCGCAAATAGGAGGAGTGGCTGCGCCGATGATTACGGGTCACATTCTTGGGCCGGAAAAGCATTTCGCTCCGGCGGTGGCGATTGCGGGTCTGTGCCCGCTGATTTCGTTAGTGCCCTTGGTTTCCGTGAGTCAAGGGATCAATCTACTTCGCGGCAGATTGCACGGCGAGGGCGAGTTTGGCGGCGTTGAGGCCGCCGGCGCGCTGGATTCCCGGAACGTTTAGGATGTGGAGAAAGTCTTCGTCGGTGCCGGTGAAGCCGGCAAGATCGGCATGCAAATGAATGGGCGAGGGAGCTACGGCGGCGGCGAAATAAGACCAGATAGCGGCGTTGCCAAGGCCAATGAGTTCGACGGGCTTTGAGGACGATTGTTGAAGGAAGGCTAAGGCGGTTAGGATGTCCTGGACGCGGCAGGCATCATCACCTAGGTTGAATGTCAAGAAGTGCTGGTGCGAGCGATCGCGCGGCGCAACGGCGCTGCCGGTTTGAAAAGAATCGATCAAGAGAACGAGCCGGTTTTGTTTGATTAAGGCTGCGACCTCGGGAGTTTGCAGCGCGGCGGCCGCACCTTTAGGATGAACGACCAAGGCGGGCGGCGCTTGCCCGGCGACAAGAATGGCCGGTATGTGGTCACCGATGGAGGGACGGCTGAGGATGATCGCGTCTCCGTCAAGCTGACTGATGACCTTCTCAGGCCAAGTGACGCCCAGGGCTAACTGGAGGCGTTCTTTGCTCAACGTTTGACTAGCATTGAGGGCTTTCCATTGCGCGTAGACTCCTGCGTAAGAGGCGGCGTTGGCGGGTAGGGTTCGTCCAGAGAGCGCCAGCATGTCTTGCAACATTTCGATCTCGACCTCTTTTTCGGGAAGCGGCGCGGAAGTGGTTTGACCGAGCATTCGATTGGCAAAGAAACGGTAGACACCTTCGCGGCTGAGCTTATTGAAGTTGTGGGGCGCGTCGATTTGGATGACTTCCACATTTTCGGGTTTGCCATAGAGTTGGTAAATGCTTCGAATGGCGGGGAATTCTTCACGGGGCACGTTCTTGGTCCAATCGCCGGTGGCGGAAACGAGCAGCATTGGCTTGGGCGCGAACATCGCGGCAATTTCGACGTTGTTGGTGCCGATACGCAGGCCGGGAGCATTTTCGCAAAAATCGCCACCTTGCATGAGGGCGGAAACCATATTCACCGGCGCGGCGAAACTGAGACGGTCGTCAACGGCGGCGAGCAAGAAGGCCTGGGTGCCACCGCCAGATGCGCCTGTTACGGCGAGGCGGGCGGTATCGACATCGGGCAGGCCGGCGACGAAATCGGTAGCGCGGATGGAGTTCCAGAGTTGCAGTTGTAAGGGGCCAAACGACCATAGCTGCTCAGCCGGAGTGCCGAATTTGTGAGGCGTCTGTAGCGTGTCGTTGTAGCCGACCATGTCATAGGCGAAGACGACGTAGCCTTGCTTGGCAAGATTGATGCCGAGGGTCTGGCCGGAAAAGGAATCTTGATTTTCCAGACGGCCGTAAGTCCAGTGACCGTGGGGGTTGAGGATGCCCGGCAGCTTGCCGCTGTGGTTGAGGGGACGGTAAAGGTTGCCGCCGAGATAATAGCCGGGAAAGGTTTCGAGTAGCACTTTGTCAATGGTGTAGTCTTCACGCTGCAGGCGGCCGAAGACTTCGGCGTGTATGGGGCTTCGTTCGGGCATGGGATACAAGCCAGCGGCAAAGAGGATTTGTTTGCGCAGTTGATCTTTGCGCTTTTCCCAATCCTGCAAGGTGTGGAAGTTTGGGAGAGTGGCGTGGGTATCGGTATTAGGTGTGTTGGTGTTGCGGCTGTCATCTTTTGGCGCGGGGTTTGGCGCTTGGGCGCTAAGGAGGGCGGCGGTTAATAACACGGTGAGTACTCGCATGTCAGATCAGCGTATCAGTTTCGAGGAATGTCTTTGAGCGGGAGGTGGGTGTAGCGAATGCGCTGGCGATTCCAAGTGTAGGTGATGTGAATGTCGCCATCGCGGCCCTGGATCATGGCTGGATAAGAATATTCGCCGGGGTTGCTTTCCAAAGTTTGAAAGATTCGAAAGTGCTCACCATCGTTGCTGACAGCAAGGTTGAGGGGAGTGCGACCTTTGGTCGTGTTGTTGAAGATCAGCAGCACGCGGCCGTCGGGCAAGGCGACGGCGTCAATGCCGGAATTGGGGTTGGGGAGATCGAGAGCGTGGACGGCGCTCCAGTGGATGCCCGCATCGGGCGAATCGGCGACGCATATTTTGCCGATTTGCTCGGTAGAGCGGGCGTAGAGACGGAGAGCTCCGTTCTTCAGACGAACGACGGAGGGCTGAATGATGCCATAGGTTTGCGTGGGAGGTGGGAGATCGGGCGCGACGATTGGACCGATTTTGGACCACGAGTTTCCGTTGTCGATGCTGCGTTCGATCCAGGCGGCCCAGGAATGATAGCTCTCGACGGAGGTCCCACTCACGATGGCGCCGTCGGAGAGAACAAGCGGTTTGGCGCGAATGGGGCCGTAGAGACCGGCTGGGAGGTGTTCGATCGGCGACCAGGTTTCACTGTCATCGATGCTGACACGGCGGCCAGCCGACCAACTGGAAGGATGCGGGCCGAATTTATAGTAGAGCCAGAGATGGCCATCGGCGCTGTAGAAGAGGACGGGGTTATAGCAGGCGATGTTGGGTTCGCGCACGAGTTCGGCGGGCGTAGTCCATGCACCGTGGGTGCGGCGGGCGCTCCAGATGGCGACATCGGGCTTGCCTTCGGCGGACCCGCCAAACCAGGCGGAGAGAAGATCGCCGTTTTTCAGTTCGACGATGGTGGAAGCGTGGGCGGAGGGAAAGGGAGCTTGGGTATAGATGAATTCCTGGGTCACGGCAGCATGGGCGGAGGGTACGGCGAGGGTGAGGAGAGCGAGCGTGAATTTCATGCGGCGATCCGCATTATGGCACGCGGGCATTGTGTTAGGCCACGTTCCTAGGGGGGGCGTGGTTGCGGCGCGGGCGCGACGGGACGCTAACCGGGCTTAACCCCGGTCCCTCGACCGGTCAAACGGGACGGTTAGGCCAGCGAATCGTAAACGGTTTCCTCCGGAGCATAGGAGGCTTCACGGAGTTTTGTGCCCAAGGCGCGGTAGGAATCGGCAGCACCGGCCACCTCGCACGTAACGACAACTTGCAACTGTGTGCCGGCAGGGATCTGCGCGGCAATTTCGGACGGTACAGCAATCTGCCCGTTTGGTAATACTGCGGTTCTAAACTCGAAGGTCATACTTAGCCCTTTTCTATCTTATAGCGAATCGACTTAGATTCACACATAGTTATTTTGCTACCTGACGGTTTGCGAATGGCCTTACAGCCAAACTACCTGGTTTTGCGAATGGCTTAGAGCCAAACTACCTTGGTTTGCGAATGGCTTAGAGCCAAACTACCTTGGTTTGCGAATGGCTTAGAGCCATTCGACGCCTGTGCCGGTGAGCGAACCGCCCAGCAGGCTCGCGGCGTGCGCTTCAACGGCGCTTAGGATTTTTTCAGCATGGACCTTATCGTTTGAGACGGTCACAGCGGCCACCACTGCATGCTGCCAGGAATCGAGTCCATCGATCTCCGCCACGGCAACGTTGAAACGGTCGCGTAGGCGATCCTTGAGGCTTTTCACCACCTGCCGCTTCTCTTTGAGAGAATGCGACGCCTCCACGACGATGTCGAGCGTCAATACGCCGATGACGGGCACAGTTCATTAACGCGAGACGGCCACCGGTGGAAGCTGTGGCGCGATGCGCTCCATGCTGAAAGCCTCGATAATATCGCCCGCGTTGATGTCGTTGAAGTTGACGAGCGAGATACCGCACTCAACCCCATTCTTCACTTCGCTGGCGTCGTTCTTAAAGCGTTTCAACGCCTCAATCTTACCAGTGTGTATCAGATCTCCGTCACGCTTCAGGCGCACCTGGCTGTCACGGCGAATGACGCCATCGGACACATAGCAACCCGCCACGGTGCCGACTTTGCTGATCTTGAAGATTTCGCGCACTTCGGCATGGCCGAGAATGGTTTCTTTATAAACCGGATCGAGCAGGCCGGTCATAGCGAGCCGGACCTCATCTATCAATTCGTAAATGATGCTGTGCTGGCGGATGGCGACCTTCTGCTGATCGGCCGTAGCTTCGGCGCTCTTTTCAACCTTTACGTTGAAACCGATGATGAGCGCTTCGGAGGCCGAGGCAAGGAGAACGTCATCTTCGGAAATGGCGCCTACACCGGCGCGCAAAATGCGCACGCGGACCTTGTCGGTGGAAAGCTGTTGCAAGGTATCGGAGAGTACTTCGGCGGTACCGCCGACGTCGGCCTTGATGACCAGATTGAGATCTTTGAGATCGCCCTCTTTGAACTGCCTGTGCAATGAATCGAGAGTGGCGACGCGCGCGCCCTTGGCCATGGCGACATCGCGCGCCTTGGCTTCGCGATAAATGACGATTTGTTTGGCCTTGGACGTATCGGTAACAACCTGGAAGGTGTCGCCCACTTCGGGTACGCTTTCCAAGCCGATGACCTCGACTGGCATGGAGGGTTCGGCTTCCCTGACCGGATTGCCACGATCGTCAAACATGGCGCGCACTTTACTGAAGAGCGCACCGCAAATAAACTGATCGCCCACGTGCAAGGTGCCATTCTGGACAAGCATGGTGGCCACCGGGCCACGCCCTTTATCGAGTTTGGCTTCGAGCACGGTGCCAACGCCGGGACGGGCTGGATTGGCTTTGAGGTCTTGGATATCGGCGACCAGCAGAATCATTTCGAGCAATAAATCGAGATTCTGTTTGGCTTTGGCTGAGACGGGCACCATGACGACATCGCCCCCCCAATCTTCGGCCAGCATGCCGCGATCGGCCAGCTGCTGCTTCACGCGCTCAGGCTGAGCGTCGGGTTTATCGATCTTATTGATGGCGACGATGATGGGAACACCGGCCGCTTTAGCGTGATCGATCGCTTCCAGGGTTTGCGGCATGACGCCATCGTCGGCGGAAACCACCAGAATTACGATATCGGTGACTTTGGCGCCACGGGCGCGCATGCGGGTGAACGCCTGGTGGCCGGGTGTATCGATAAAGACAATCTTGCGGCCATTGCGTTCTACGCGATAAGCGCCGATGTGCTGAGTGATACCGCCGGCTTCGCGGCCGGCGACGTTGGTTTCGCGAATGGCATCGAGCAAAGAGGTTTTACCGTGATCGACGTGGCCCATGATGGTGACCACCGGCGCGCGGCGCACCAGATCTGTGGTCTCTTCGGCTTCCTCGATATCCTGCGTGCTTTCCTGTTCGTAAGTGACTTTGTTGGTGGAAGCACCGAACTCGCGCGCTAAATCTTCGGCGAGTTTCACGTCGAGGGTCTGGTTGATGGTGGCGAAAACTTTCTTCTCGAGCAGCTTCTTGATGACCAGGTTGGCCTTGACGCCGAGCTTCTCGGAGAGTTCTTTGACGGTGACACCTTCGGCGACGGTGATCTCGCGATCAATGGGCGGCGGTTCGAAAATGGCCTGGCGCTTTGGCCCGCGCTCGCGGAGATTTCCTTCTTGATCTTCACGCTTGCGCGGCGGCTGGCGGGTGCCAGGTTTGGCCTGATGCCGGCGCTGCTGCTCGGTGGGCATGGGCTGCGCTTGATCGGGGCGCAGGCTGGTAGGATGCATCGTGCGCATCCCAGGAGCGGGACGGCGCAGTTGTTGGCCGGGCAGATTTGGGGCTCCGCCGGGTTGCTGGCCGGGGCCACGCATGAGCGGTTGGCCGGGGCGCACGGGACCGCGATAGAGCGGCTGACCGGGAGCGGGCGATGGACGGGACGGCGCGCCGGGACGCGGCGAAGGCGGCGGGGCTGAGCCCGGCATAGGACGCGTCTGCTGCTGTTTGAGACGCTGCACCAAATCGGGGCGCGGCGGAACGATGGGGCGGGCTTGTGGCTGTCCCGCTAGCGGGCGTGCGCCTTGCGGTCTAGGTGCGATGGGCTCGCCCGGCATGAGGGTGGAAGCCTGCGCGGGACGCGGCGAGGGCCGCGGAGGGATGGGAGCGCCCGGCACAGCGTTAGGCGGGGGCAAGGGCGTAGCCGGCGTCGGTGGAATGGCTGGACCGGGAGCAACCACGTGGGTAGGAGCTTGACTGAGGCGGCCGCTGGGGGCAGAAGGTTGCGGCGTTTGCGGGGTAGCCGGTGCGCTGGGCGGTATGGACGGCGCTGGACGCGACGGGCGTTCGAGCGTCTGCAGAGGTTGTAGCGGCCCATAACTGGGGCGCGACGGTTCAGCGGGCAGAGGCTGACGCGGACCGGCGGGCGGAGCGGACGTGCCGGCCGGATTGACTTTGGGCGACGGCGGAACGGGGCGCGCGGAAAAAGAGACGCCGCGGTTGAACGTCGGGCTGGCGTGGCCGGGCGTTGCCAGAGGTGCATGAATCGCACCGCCGAGTGGTGCGCGCAACGGGGGCCGGAAAGAGGGAATCGGCTTTTCCGCTTCCGCAACTTCGGTGGCGCCTTCCGCAGTCACGGCCGGCGGCTGGTCTTCTTTCGCCGAAGGCGGAGCAGGCGCGGGTTTATTCAGATTTTGCAACGGTGGCCGCGAGGTTTGGAAATCGCGATTGGGCCGAAGCAAGGGTAGAGCCGGCGGACGCATGGGCAAAGACGGGGGCGCTTTGGGCGGTTCCACAGATGAATGAGCCGAACCGGAACCGGCGGCTATTGTGCGCTCCACCGTTTGCGGACGTGCCGCGGCGGGCGGTTCTATTCCATGCGGTTCAATGGCAAGTGGTTCTGCGGCAGCTTCGGGTTGGGGCTCGTCTTCGTGTGACTCATGATCCACGTGGTCGTCGTAGTCATGGCTGTGGCCATTGGAAGATTCGCTGCCTGTGAGCAAGGGACCGGAGTTGGGTCCATGCAGGCGGCGCTTGAGTTCAATGGCAACCTCTTCGTCGATCGAGCTGGAATGCGTCTTTTTCTCATGCACACCCAATTCGGGCAGCATGTCGATGATGACGCCGGGCTTGACCTCAAGTTCCCGAGCCAACTCGTTAATTCTAATTTTCTTCATAGAAGAGAACTGCTGGATAACTCCTTGCAAAACCTTACTTTGTGGCGGAATGGTCGATCTTAACAATGGTATCAGATTCGAGGGGTTCCACGGCCGAAAGATCGCCATGAGCAAAAGCGCGCAACGATGATGGCGCTGCGGAAAGCCCCTCCACTTTACCAAGATCGAGCACTTCGCCTTCGTCGGTCTCTTCGAGCAGCGCTTGTTCGTGCTTGGCGAGATCGCGTTCGAGCACACCGGTTTCGATATTTCTAAAAGGCTCGGGATGCTCGCCATCAAGCTCGATGGCAATGGTTTCCCGATCGATGGCCGCTTCAATGGCGGACTGATCGGCCGGCGCTTCTTCTCCGGCGGCCGCATCTTGCGCTTGCGCGTTATCGTATTGCGAATAGTAAGCGACGACGGCGGACTGAATGCGCCGAACAACTTCTTCGTCGATGCCCGGAATCGCTTCGAGTTCTTCCGGCGTCATGGAGCCAAGGCGCTCAACGGTCCCGATACCGGCGCCGACCAGTTTTTCAACCACAGCTTCCGTCATGCCATGATCCATAAGCACCGAAACAGGGGCGCCGGACATGACCATATCGCCCATGCGCGATTCCGTCTCGCGGCGTTTTTCTTCTTCGCTCTTAATATCGATTTTCCAGCCAATGAGTTTGGCGGCGAGGCGTACGTTCTGACCGCGCTTGCCGATGGCGAGAGAAAGCTGCAGATCGTCAACTACCACTTCCATGTGCTTTTCGACCGGATCGACGATGGTGACGCGCGAGATCTTGGCCGGGCTCAGCGCCTTGGTTACGTAAAGCACGGGATCGTCTGAGAATTCGATGATATCGATTTTTTCGCCGCGCAATTCGCGGATGATGGATTGCACGCGCATACCCTTCATCCCGACGCAGGCGCCCACGCTATCGACATCGCGATCGCGGCTGAAGACGGCTATCTTCGTGCGTTCGCCGGCTTCGCGCGCGCACGCTTTGATGGAAACGGTGTTGTCGTAGATTTCGGGAACTTCCTGTTCGAACAAGCGAACCACCAGTTCGGGGGCGGCCCGCGAAACCACCACGCCGGAGTTTTTGCCGCCGCGCTCGACACCCTTAATAACGCAACGCACGCGATCGCCCACGCTGAAGCTTTCCACGCGCGATTGTTCCTTCTTGAGCAAGCGCGCTTCCGTCTTGCCCATATCGACAATGTAATCCTGGCCTTCCACGCGTTTTACGACGCAATTGACCAGTTCGCCCTGGCGGCCTTGAAACTCCGAGAACACGCTATCGCGTTCGGCCTCGCGAACTTTTTGCAGAATGACTTGCTTGGCGGTTTGAGCGGAGATGCGCCCAAGGACATCCATCGGCTTCTTTTCGCGCACATCGGCGCCCAATTCGGCCTTATCGTCGAGCTTCAAAGCGGCGGCCAAGGTAATCTGTTTGACCGGATCTTCCACGGCGTCCACTACCCGCTTGATGCTGTAGATCTGCAAGCCGCCGGTTTGTTCATCGAGATCGGCGACGAGATCTTCCTGCGTGCGGAACTGCTTGCGGGCAGCGGCCAGCATGGCGTCCTTGACGGCGTCCAGGACGATTTGGGGGTCAATACCTTTCTCTTTACTCAAAATTTCGATGGACTGATAGATCGAAGCCACTTCAATACCTCTTCATTCAATAACTGGGTTTCAAATTTTATTTAGCGAGCCGGCGCGGGGCGCTACCACTCAAACTTGAGATTCGCCTTTTGCACGGATTCTAAAGGGACGCGAACCAGATTTCCTGGAGCAATCTCCACTTCGAGAGTGCCGCCTGAAACTTGTGCCAAGCGACCTTCGAGCAAGCTGCGGCGCGTTTCGCCTTGGGGTTGCACGGCGAGGCGGATTTTCTGGCCCACCACGCGTTCGAAATCGCGCGGCTTCGAGAGCCTTCGATCGATGCCAGGAGAGCTGACTTCGAGCGTATAACTGCCGTCGGGGAAAGGGTCATCCTCGTCCAGCAGTTTGCCCAAACGCTCAGAAATGAGCTGGCAATCGGCATGCGTAACGCCGCTGGGTTTATCTATATAAACGCGTAACAAGCGGGCGTTGCCCGCGCCGCGGACTTGGATTTCCGCAACCTCTATATCCGTGCCCATGGCGGAGCGCTCACCAAGTTCGGTGATCCTTTCGACGAGTTCTTTGTTTTGCAGGGCCGCCATAGTTGTATCTTTATACGTTTTTGGGAAATAAAAAAGTGGGCGCTTAGCCCACTTTCGAGTTCGACATTCCCTTACTATTAAAGCACAGTTTGCTACCGAATAAAGGGTGATGGCAGGATTTCCGGCAGGGCCACGAAAATATACCGATGGCATGGGCTGAGCGCGCCTCAATAACACCTTGCGACCCTGCCAGAGCACGCGGCCGGCAGAACCTTGCTGAGAAATGCGGGTTAGGGTCCTGAAGGCTTTGGCTTCACCGGCCATTACTCCGTTTTCTGGATGCGCTGAGCCTTGGTGATTCGCTCGGTCGTTAGAGTGCTTTGTCAGGCAAGTTCAAGCCGAGCCACTGTCTCAAAGTGGTAAGTTTGCGGAAAAAGATCAACCAGCGAGATACGCGCCAGTCGATATCCTGCCGCAAGCAATACCTTCAAATCGCGCGCGAGGGTAGTGGGGTCGCAGCTCACGATGGTGAGGCGCGGCGGTTTTAGGCGACTTAACTCCGTCGTTAGCTCCTTCCCCAAGCCAGCCCGGGGCGGATCGGCCACAATCCATTCGGGTGCCGTCTGCATTTCGCACAGGAAATCTTCCGCCGACGCCCGCTGGGCACTGATGTTTTCGAAACCAGCTCGCTCGGCATTAAACTCCAAGTCGCGAAAGCCCGTGGCGCCTCGCTCCACAGCCTGAATGCGCTTAAATCTTTTGGCCATGGGTAGCGTGAACAGACCGGCTCCGGCATAGAGATCGGCCGCTTCCTCACCGCTTTCGTTCCCCAGAACTTCGGCCACGAGTTGATCAATCAGAAAACGGTTGGTTTGGAAGAACGATCCGCCACTGATACGAAATTGTGCGCCGGCCGCTGCATATTCGATCGCGCCCGGCGCGATAGCCGGCATGAGTTCTTTTAGCCAGCTAAAGAAACGCGCCGCCACCGGCCGGTTGGTTTCCAACACGTTGACTTGGATCTCGTTGCCGTTCGTGAAGAGTTCAAGCGAGCGCAGAAAATCGGGCCATTGCTGCTGCTTGACTGCCGGGCGGATTTTGCCGATTGCTTCGTTCAACAGCGGCGCGGCAATGTCGCAATGACTTATCCCCTGAATGGCGTGCGACTCCGCTTTGTGAAAACCGCTGGTTCCGGCTTTGAAGTGGAGTTGCACTCGGTTGCGATAAGCCCAAGGCTCGCCGCTAATGATTGCGATGTCGTCCGAGTAATCAACGCCACCAAGCCGGCGCAGCGTTTCCCGCAGGATGCTCTCCTTCTGCGCAAGCTGGAACGCGTAGCCGCTATGTTGAAGTTGGCAGCCGCCGCACGCCGTGAAGTATTCGCAGCGCGGCTGAATCCTTTCGGCTGATGCCTGCAGAATCTGAACGTGCGTGCCTTTGAGCAGACCGGCTTTCACCCGCTCGGGCGTGAACGACACCCTCTCGCCCGGGAGCACGTAAGGCGTAAGCACGACCTGTCCATCGAGCCGCGCCAGTCCATCGCCTCCGTACACCAGCTTCTCGATTTGAATCTCAGCCGCTGAGTTCTGTTTTGTAGACGCCATCCTTTAGGATAGAGATTCGCTTCGATGGAACTGAAGGCACGAGTATTTTCCGGTGTTCAACCCAGCGGCCAGCTGCACATTGGCAACTATCTGGGCGCGCTCAAGAACTGGGCTGAGATTCAAGGCGGCTACGAAAGCATTTTTTGTATTGTCGATCTGCACGCCGTGACCGTGTATCAGGACCCGGCGGAATTGGCCGCGAAAATTCGCGAGACGGCGGCCTTGTTTTTGGCGGCCGGTATCGATCCGGAACAGTCTTCCGTGATCGTCCAATCGAGCGTGGCGGCGCATGCGGAACTGGCGTGGATGCTGACGTGTGTGACGCCGCTCGGCTGGCTGCAGCGCATGACGCAATTCAAGGCCAAGGCGGAAAAACAGGAGACCATCGGCGACGGGCTGTTGCAATATCCTGTGCTCATGGCCGCCGATATTTTGCTTTATCAGGCCAGTATTGTGCCGGTAGGCGAGGACCAAGCACAGCATTTGGAACTTACGCGCGATATCGCGCAGCGCTTTAATGCACTTTACGGCGAGACGTTCGTCGTGCCAGCCACGCATCTGCCCATTGTCGGAGCTCGTGTCATGGGTTTGGACGATCCGACCCAAAAGATGAGCAAATCGGCGAGCGGCTCCGGCCACGCGGTTGCTTTGTTGGACGATCCTAAAACGATTCAAAAGAAGATTTTACGCGCAACCACCGATTCCCAGCCCGCTGTCGATATTGAGAATATGGGGCCGGGAATCGCTAATCTACTGACCATCGCACAGGCTTGCGACAGCTCTTTCACTAAAGAAAGCGTGGGCGGCATGCGCTACGGCGATTTCAAAAAGCGCGTGGCGGAAGCAGTGATCGCACGGCTGGAACCGCTGCAGCGGCGCTATCGGGAAGTGACCGCGGACCCCGCCTATATTGCTGGAGTCCTGGCGCGCGGGCGTGAGCACGTGTTGCCGATAGCCGAAGACACGATTCGCAAGGTGAAGGCCGCCATGGGGTTATATGTTTAAGGCGCTTCAGGAATCGGCGCTATTATGGAATCGACTTGAGCACTCAGACCACTAAACTGAGGCCCGTTGAGCGTACAAACAGGTTCAGATCCTGGGCGATCGTCGGGATCACCAATCTGCTGTCGCTCGTCTGCATGGTTTGGGTTCTGAAGAACGCCGGGCTGCATCGCATTGCGGGCGAAGTTCGCCACATGAAATGGAGTTGGGTCTGCCTGGCGGTGGTGTGTGACATCACGGTCTACATGTTGCATGGGCTCCGCTGGAAGTTGCTGCTGCGGCCCATAGCGCAAGTGCCTTTTCTGCAGGCTTTGGAGGCAATCTACGTCGGGCTCTTCACCAATGAAGTCTTTCCGTTGAGGGCCGGCGAGCTGATCCGCTGCTTCTTGCTTTCCAAATCCACCGAGTTACCGCTCTCCGTAACGTTCGCCTCGGCTTTGATCGAGCGTATCTTCGACGGGGTCTGGCTGATCTCGTTCTTCTTGTTTTGTTTGCGTTTCCGCCGGATGCCGGGCGTTCTTATCAGCGGAGGCTATGTGCTGGCCGGGCTGATTGTACTGCTGGGCGTGGTACTTGGTTACGCGATGTATGCCCGCAAGCAATCTCTTGATTTAGTGTTCGGCCTCTCCTGGCCCCGTTGGTTTAACACGCTGATTGAGGATTTGCATCTGATCGGTCATTCGCGCTATCTGTACTTTTCGTTTCTGGTGAGCGGATTGTATCTGACGGCGCAGGTGCTGCCGATTTATGGGCTGGTGCGCGCTTACAACTTACACGTTCCGTGGACCGCGAGTTTTGTAGCCATGGTGTTGCTGCGCCTGAGCGCGGTGATTCCGCAAGCACCGGGTAACATCGGCTCTTTCCACTGGGTAGCGGCCCGCGCCATGATCATGTTCGGCTTAGACAGCCAGTTGGCGCGGCGCTTCTCCATCATTCTCTGGGCGGGTGTGACCGTTCCTTTGATCGTAATCGGTTTTATCGCCGTTACCATGGAAGGAATCAATATGAGCCATCTGCATCGCGAAGCCACCAGCGCCGCTAAAGAGCGGAAACAAGTCGCCTAAAATATAAATCAAAAGGGATGCGAATGCTCTCCGTCCTCTATCTCGGCGTACTGCTAGCGAGGGGTGCGCCGTTCGATCTGCAAGACGATGGGCTGAAGGCGCTCGACCGGCAAGATTTTCAACAGGCGCAGGAAATCTTCAGCAGACTCACCGTGGCCGATCCGAAAGACTACTCGGCGTTTTTCAATCTGGCGCTGGCTGACATCGGCCTAAAACATGATGGCGAAGCGGCCGAACACTTCAAACAGGTACTTAATCTCAAACCTGGTTTGTACGAAGCCGAACTAAATCTGGGCATTCTGCAGTTGCGCAATCACAATGTGGCGGACGCCTTACCGTTGCTACGCGATGCAGTTAAGCAGAAGCCCAGCGCCGCGCGAGCGCAAAGGTATCTGGGTGACGCGCTACTCGCCTCTGACGATGCGCCAGGCGCTGGCGAGGCTTATCGAGCGGCCTTGGCTGCCGACCCTAAACTGGCCGGTGCTGAACTTGGGCTTGGGCAGGCATTACTCAAAGAGAAACAGACCGCCGAAGCGGCGCCGCATTACCGGCAAGCGGCGGCTCTCGATCCCAATCTGAAAAGCTACCAGCTTGAGATTGCCGGTGCGCTGTTGCAGGCGGGCGAGAAGGACAAGGCGGTCCAGTTTCTTAAGGAGTTTCCCGACGATGCCGCGGCGCGCGAGCAGCTAGGGCGGGTGTACCTGGCGGAAAACCAAAGCGGCGATGCGGTGGAGCAGTTTCAGGAAGCGGTGAGACTGTCGCCGACGCCGGCGAACGAGTTAGCCTTAGCGACGGCCCTCATCCGGAATAAGCAACCCGAGGCAGCGCAGCTTTTGCTGGAACGCGCGGTGGCGGCCGCTCCGAATGATTACGACCTGCGAATGGTAGTGGGGCGCATCCACCGGGATAGGCACGAATACCAGCCGGCGGCGAATCAATTCCTTGCTGCGGCCAACCTGAAAGCTGATTCTGTCGAGGCTTGGAACGAGGCGGCAGCGGTTCTGGTACTCGTAGAACAGTACCCGCAAGCCTTGGCCTGCCTGGATAAGGTGCATAATTTAAATGCGGACACAGCGGGAGATTTCTACTTTCGGGCTATTGTTTTAGATAAGCTACATCAAGTGAAGCCGGCGCTGGCTAGCTACCGGCGCTTCTTGGAGATGAGTCAAGGAAAGAACCCGGATCAGGAGTTTATCGCTCGACAGCGTAGCAGGATACTGGAGAAGGAGGCAAATCGATGAAAGCGATTCAATTAGGGTTGATCGCGGCGACTTTTGCTTTTACTGCTTCCGCCCAATCGTTTTTGGCGGAGCTCAAACAGGAACACGATCCCGGCAGACGAGCGGAGTTGGCGCTTTCGTTTGCAGACGAATCGTTCGATTCGGCCAAGACCAGCTACCAAAAAGGAGAGATCCACGAGGGCGATAAAGCGCTTGAGAATATGACAAGCGCGCTGAACGCCTGCGTGGAATCGGTGGCGGCGGCGAACAAAGCGAAGTTCTACAAGAAGGCTGAAATGAAAGTGGCGTTTCTGCAGCGGCGCCTATCGGGTTTGATGGACGACCTGAGCGTTACGGAACGTGGTTGGGCTGAGCAGACTTCGCGGCGCGTGGAAGAGATTCACGACAAGCTCCTCAACGGGGTCATGCGCAAATGAAGTGGCCGCTGGCGGCGGCAGCGATGCTCGGCCTAGCCGCAGTGTGTTTGGCGCAGGATCGCGACTTCCTGACGCCGGATGAGGTGGAGCAAGTACGCGATGCGCAAGACCCAAACGACCGGCTGGCGCTATACATCCACTTCGCCACTCAACGCGTAGATATGGTGGAGAATTATCTGGCGAAGGAAAAGCCAGGGCGCAGCATTTTCATCCATAACACTCTTGAAGACTATAGCCACATTATTGAAGCGATCGACACGGTTTGCGATGATGCTTTGAAACGGCATAAGGAAATCGATAAAGCGCTGATCGTAGTTTTGAATGCAGAGAAGGACTTCCTCGACAAACTCAACAAGATTCAGGACGAAAATCCAAAGGATCTGGAGCGCTACAAATTCGTATTGACGGAAGCGATCGACACGACAAACGATAGCAGGGAAATGAATCTGGAAGATTCAAACAAGCGCGCGGGCGAACTGGCAGCGACGGAAGCGAAGGAAAAGAAAGAGCGCGACGCCATGATGCCATCGAATGAAGTGAAGGACCGCAAGAAAGACGCCGACGCGCAGAACCCGGAAGAGCAAAAGAAGAAGATCCCATCTCTTTACAGACCGGGCGAGAAGCCAGCCAATCCGCCCCAATAGCGTACATTGGAGTTGTGGGCCACCACCATCACCATCACACAGCGACCGGCTGGATTCTACGCGCTTCTATTTTCATTACGCTGGCGTTTACGGCGTTCGAAGTCTGGGCCGGGATTCAGGCCGGCAGTTTGGCGCTGCTCTCCGACGCCGGGCATAACTTCACAGATGCCATAGCATTGGTGCTAGCGGCCATCGGCTTATATTTCCAAGGCAAACCGGCGGATCAAATCAAAACATTCGGGTATCAGCGGGCAGGGGTGGTGGCGGCATTCGTCAATGCTGTGACGTTGATCGTCATCTCGCTCTATATCTTCTGGGAAGCGATTAGCCGCCTGATGCACCCGCAAGCGGTGGACGACCGAACGATGTTTTGGGTCGCCGTTTTGGCGCTGGTGATGAACGGCGCCATCATGCTGGCGCTGAACCGCAGCCAGAAGGGCGATCTGAACGTGCGCGCGGCTTTCGTTCACATGCTGGGCGATGCGATTGGCGCGGGCGCGATCATTCTGGGTGCGGTGGCGATTCGCTATACAGGTTGGACTTATATTGATCCAATCCTATCGATCGCGCTGGGTTGTTTGATCGTCTATACGGCGTGGGATATTGTGCGGGAGTCGCTGAATATCCTTCTCGAAGGTTTGCCAAGAGGCATTGAGCTGGATAAGGTGACGAAGGCTATGGGAACGGTGCCCGGCGTGCTCGACGTGCATGACTTGCATATCTGGACGCTAGGTTCGAATACGCACGCGCTGTGCTGCCATGTACTGATTGAAGATATGCCGCATTCCGAGAGCGAGACGATACTGAAGCGTCTGGCGGAGGTCTGTTGCGGGCAAGGGATTCACCATACGACGATTCAGTTTGAACATGTGCCCTGCGTGATGTCGGATAACGGCTGCAAGATGGGTGCGGATCATGTGCATGAACATCAACATGATCATCATCACCATTAGGTAGCTTACGCTTCCGGCTCCGATTAGGAGATCATCTCCAAGAGCTTCTGGCGGAATTGGGCGGCGGTGACTGAGTCGGGGGTGATGACCAGGATGGTGTCATCGCCGGCGACGGTGCCGACCACCTCGTCTAGTTCCTCGTTGTCGATAGCGATCGCGAGAGAGTTGGCGTTGCCGGGCGAGGTGCGGACCACAACAAGATTTTGGGCCACGCGGATATCTTGCATGTACTCATCGAGAACATCGGCTAGCTTGGGCCCGCTTTCCTCAGTAGTGAGGTGTCGGTAGCCGTCGGGAGTTTTTACCAGGCCGAGGTCGCGAATGTCGCGCGAGAGAGTTACCTGGGTAGTCTGAATCCCGAGAGCACTCAGCTCGCGAGCCAGCTCGTCTTGCGTATAGATCTCCTTATGACGGATGATCCGCAGGATTTGGCCTTGGCGAAAGCTCTTGTTCATCTCAATCGATCCTCTGGCGCATGGCCTCCAAGCGGGTCTTAGCTTCGGATAATGCATGCGCGACGGCCTCAGGCGCGGTTCCGCCCGGCAAGCTGCGGCTCTTCATGCCTTCGATGGGATTGAGCAAGCGCGCCATATCAGGTTGAAATTCAGGTGCGAAGGCGGCGAGAGATTCGCCGGTCCACTCGTTTGGCGTCTTGCCGGACTTCACGCTTTCGAGAACGAGTTGGCCGACGATCTGATGAGCGCGATGAAAGGGAACGCCGCTGCGAGAGAGTTCTTCGGCTAGATCGGTAGCGACCACCCAACTCTCTTCGGCGGCGGCGGCCGATTTTGCCGGATTGAGAACGACTGAATCGGCGACGACTTTGGCCATGGCCAGCGAGCCGGAGGTTTGATGAAAGGCATCAAAAAGCGGCTCTTTGTCTTCCTGCATGTCGCGATTGTAGGTCATAGGGAGACCCTTCATGGTGACGAATAGCGATGTGAGATCGCCGAAGACCCGGCCGGACTTGCCGCGAATGAGTTCGAGCGAATCGGGGTTCTTCTTTTGCGGCATGAGACTGGAGCCACTGGTGACGCCATCTCCGAGAGACAGCCACTCGAACTCTTCGCTCGAATAAAGGATCCAATCTTCGGCGAGGCGACTCAAGTGGAGCATGATCATGCTGGAGGAATAGAGGAAATCGAGCGCGAAATCACGATCGGCTGAGACGTCCATTGAGTTGCGAGTGATAGAGGGGAAACTGAGGTCGGCGGCAATGGCGTTCCGGTCAAAGGGAAAGCCGCTGCCGGCGAGTGCGCCCGAGCCGAGCGGCATGACGTTGATGCGGGCGCAGGTTTGTTCCATGCGTTCGAAATCGCGCGCCAGCATTTCGAAATAAGCGAGTAGATAGTGCGGCCAGAGCACGGCTTGGGCACGGCGCAGATGCGTGTAGCCGGGGATGACAGCTTGTGGGTATTTGGCGGCAAGTGAGAGCAAGGCAGCCATCAGTTGGGCCAACTGATCGAGAATCGTTTCGGCGGAAGCGCGCAAGTAGAGGCGCGTATCGAGCGAGACTTGTTCATTGCGGCTGCGTCCCGTATGAATCTTGCCGGCGAGACCTCCGACTTTTTCGCCGAGCTGGCGGATGACGAAGGTATGAACGTCTTCATCGTCGGCGCCACGGAGATAGGCGGGCGAAAGAGCTTCCTGGCTGATGGCATCAAACGCTTCGACGATCCGGCCGCATTCAAGGGATGTCAGAATGCCGGCCCGTTCGAGTGCGCGCGCGAAGGCTTGCGAACCTTGCACGTCGGCAAAGATGAGCTTGCTGTCGAAATCCAGCGACCCTGAAAATTGCTCGAAGACCTCCGACGGTCCGGTTTCGAAGCGTCCACCCCAGAGTTTCATAGCTACTTCTTCAGCAGGGCGCGCACTTTGATGGGCAACCCGATGAGGTTGATGAAGCCAAGGGCATCTTTCTGGTCGTAACTGGCGCCCATGGTGAAGCTGGCGATATCGAGGTTGTAGAGCGAGGTCGGACTCTTGCGGCTGACGGGTTCGATGTTGCCTTTATAGAGGCGCAGAGTGATATCGCCGGTGACGGGTTTCGATACTTCGGCGAAGAAGGCGTCGAGAGACTCGCGGAGCGGGGTGAACCAGAGGCCGTTGTAGACCATTTCGGCGTAGTCGAGGGCGAGCTTTTGTTTGAAGTGAAGAGTGGTGCGGTCAAGCGTGAGTGCTTCGAGCTCGCGGACGGCAGCCATGAGGATGGCTCCGCCGGGAGTCTCATAACAGCCGCGCGACTTCATGCCGACAAACCGATTTTCAACCAGATCAATGCGGCCTACGCCGTGTTCGCCGCCTAACTCGTTGAGTTGTTCGAGCAATGCGACGCCGGTTAATTGATGCTGGCCGTTGAGTGAGACGGGCACGCCATGTTCGAAACCGATGGTGACTTCGGCAGGCTTGGAGGGCGCGTCGGCGGGGCTTTTCGAGAGCATCCAAATGTGATCGGGCGCGGCGTTGGCGGGATCTTCCAACTCACCGCCTTCATGGGAGATGTGCCAGATATTGCGGTCGCGGCTATAGATCTTGGTGGTGGATTGGGCGATGGGCACGTTGTGCTTGGCCGCATACTCGATGGCGTCTTCCCGCGAGACGATGTCCCACTCACGCCAGGGCGCGATGACGTTCAGGTGTGGGGCAATGGCTTTGTAGGTGAGTTCGAAGCGAACCTGATCGTTCCCTTTACCGGTGCAGCCGTGGGCCAGGGCGTCGCAGCCGGTTCTGAGGGCGACTTCGGCCTGGCGTTTGGCGAGCAGAGGGCGGGCGATGGAGGTGCCGAGGAGGTACTTGTGCTCATAGACAGCGCCGGAGCGGACCAGTTTCCACAGATAGTCGGTAACGAACTCTTCGCGTATGTCTTCGACAAAGACTTCGGAGGCGCCTGTCTTGAGGGCTTTCTCTTTGAGGCCATCGAGTTCCTCTCCGCCTTGACCTATGTCGCCGCAGACGGCTACGATCTCACAGTGATAGTGTTCCTTGAGCCAGGGAATGATGATGGAAGTATCGAGGCCGCCGGAATAGGCGAGCGCAACTTTCTTAGCAGTGACGGTGTTCATGGGTTCCTTAAGAGATTTCGTGTTGCCAAACCAGGTCGCTTACGCTTCCGGCTCGGGTGTCGGCGCACGTGTTCGGTCAGGAGGTCTACGGCGGTTACTGGAGCATCATGAGCAAGACGGCTTTTTGAACGTGCAGGCGATTTTCGGCTTGATCGAAGACAACGGATTGAGGCGATTCCATGACTTCGTCCGTGACCTCTTGGCCGCGCTTAGCGGGCAGGCAGTGCATAAAGAGCGTATCGGGGCGGGCGCAGGAAAGAAGATGCTCGTTCACCTGATAAGGAGCGAATAGGGTTTGGCGTTGTTGCGCTTCTGATTCCTGACCCATGCTGGTCCAGACGTCGGTGTAGATGGCATGGGCGTTCTCGACGGCAGCGGCGGGGTCGGCGAGAACTTCAATGCGGGCGCCGGAGATGCGCGAGAGTTCGATGGCCTGCGCGATTACGGAGCTGCGCGGAGCGTAGCCGGCGGGTGTTGAGAGTGACATATTTATGCCGAGGCGGGCGCAGCAGAGCATGAGCGAGTGCGCGACGTTATTGCCATCGCCCACGTAGGCGAGCTTCAAGCCGCGCAGACGGCCGAATTTCTCTTTCAGCGTGAAAACATCCGCCAGCGCCTGGCAGGGATGATAAAGATCAGTGAGGGCGTTCACCACCGGGAGTTGGGACCAGCGAGCGAGCTCGTCGACAGTTTGCTGCGCGAAGGTGCGGGCGACGATCACGTCGGTCCAGCGGCCGAGATTGCGGGCGACATCTTTCAGCGGTTCGCGTTCGCCGATCAAGCCGCTTTGCGTGACAACATCGCCACCAAGTTGCTTCATGGCCAGTTCGAACGTCATGCGCGTGCGCAGCGAGGGTTTTTCGAAGAGCAGAGCAGCGTAGCGGCCTTTCAGTGCAGAAGAGTAGCGGGTGCGCGCTTGCTTCATCTCCTTCGTCAGATCAAGAAGCGCGTTGAGTTGTTCGATGGAGAGATCGAGGTCATGGCGGAAGTTGACCACGCGAACGGGGGTGGGTAGCGGTTGGTTAGCGAAAGCGGCCATGAGCATTCTCCTTTGAATTTTTATTCACTGCTATGAATAATTACACATTTTGAACGAATTTGCAAGGGGTTTAAGGGGGCGTAAGGGAGACGCTCGGCGCGGTAAAATTGGCGCGTTTTGAGTGCATTTGTTTTCGCCTATAAAAATATATATGGGCGGCGGCGAAAGGAAATGCCCTGTTCTGGGGTGTGAAGGCCGAGTTGTTTCCCTGTGGCTCTCGTGGTTTCGGTGCGGGGGGCGGGCGACCCTGAGTTGGCGAGTTTGTGAGTTGTTTCTAGGGTTGTCATTTTGCGCATAAGAATTGCCTTTCGCTGTCAGTTTGAGATGCGGATTGTGGGCCGAGATTAGTTTTGGCTCGTAAGTAATTGAAAAGATTCGGCAAATAAATGTTGAAGCGTTGAACCGAGCGAAGATGTACTAGACTAAGTTATGGGACTTAGTCAGGACAAAGAAAGCGTTAACATTCACGAAGCAAAGACGAATCTTTCACGCTTGTTGGCGCGGGTGGAACTCGGCGAGGAGATTGTCATTTCGAACCGGGGGGTGCCGGTTGCCAGGCTGGTGCCGTTCGAGAGGGCGAACGACCGGATGGCTAGTTTAGGGCTAGATAAAGGCCGCTTCGCGGTGCCGGACGACTTTAACGCTCCTTTGCCGGACGAGATATTGGCGGGATTTGAGGGCGGCGATTGAAGTTGCTGCTGGATACGCAGTGCTGGCTGTGGTGGTTCGCGGAGCCCGACCGGCTGAGTAAAGCGTCGGTGGCGCAGATTGCCGACGAGTCGAACGAGTTGTGGCTGTCGGTAGCCAGCGTTTGGGAAATGGGGATCAAAGTTGCGATTGGAAAATTGCGCTTGCCGGAATCTCTGGATACGTACGTAGGCAGCCGGATGAGGCAGTTGAATATGAGATCACTGGAGATTACCGCGCCACACGCATTGCAGGCGGCGGCGCTGCCGATGCATCACCGCGACCCGTTTGACAGAATGCTGGTTGCGCAGGCGCAGTTGGAGCGGATGGCGCTGGTGAGTGCTGATGAGGTGTTTCAGAAATATGAAGGGCCGGTTGTGGTTTGGGCGGGGAAGTAGACTGGGGGAGCCAAATGGGTCCAAAAACGCGCAAGGCGTTTTTGGAGAGTTGCGGTCTTTGACACCGAACTGAGGCCAGGAAACAACAGAGTACAAGGATTGCGCCCCCTGTTCAAACATTTCTTTCTTGAATTGTTTTATTGCTTTTCAGCACTTTTCCAAAGCCATCGTCCATTTTGCAAGTGGCTCCTGAATCGAGCAACGGCTCATCGAAGTACGGTTGACGAAGATGGCGCCGATGGTGGCGGGGGAAGTAGACTGGAGGCAAGTCCGAATGAGTCGAAAAACCGGCAAAATATTTTTGGGCTATGCAAGGAGCGACCGAGATCCGGCCCAGATGATTGGGCGTCAGCTCCGGGAGGCTGGCTTTGAGGTTTAGGACCCGGAAACGGAAATTCTTCCTGGGGCGGACTGAACGGCCGATTTGGATTCGGCCGGTGCGCTGGTTGTGTTCACCTCGCCTGAGGGTATGGCGTCGCGTTCCGTATCGTACGAGATCGAATATGCGCCGGGCGCCAAGCATCTTTCGCGGGCGGCTGATTCCCGTTGTGATCCGGCCGACGAAAGATGGCGCCTTGGATCTTGGATTCCCTTGGATCGGTGAAATACCAGAGTCCCAGCAAAACAGGATAGAAGATTGTAGACCTTTTGAGCCGGCCGCGCGATGCCACAGAAGCAAAAAGCCGGGCCCAGTGAGGTCTTTGTTTCACACTCGAGCCGGGACTCTGCTTTTGTTCGTCGCCTGGAAGTGGTTTTGGCGGGGTTGTGTAAGGGCCGTTCCCGGAGTAGCGGAGGTGGTCGGCGTGTCCAGTTATACTAAGGGGTGATGAGGCCGACTATAGAACTCGCCGGTCCGGGCGCCTCGCTAGAGGATCTCGCTACGGCGCTTGGTGTGACGCCGAAACGCCAGGCGGCGATTCGCCAGATCTTGAGGCTGCAACCTCGCGAAGCGGCCTCTCGGAGCGCGGCGGGGAAAACGCCGGGCTCGAAAAAGCGCCGCTCGAAGAAACCATCCGACCAAAGATAGCGCGCTTAACAAGCCTTCCGTGCGGCGAGATTCCGTCTTCCTCAACATTCCTTACGACGCTGCGTTTGAGCGCCTTTACATCGCCTACATAGTCGGAATAACTGCCTTTCGGTTGATTCCCCGTGCAACACTCGAAATCCCGGACTCCACGCGGCGGCTTGATCGCATCCAATACCTTTTGCATGCGTGCCGCTACTCGGTTCACGACCTGTCGCGCGTGGAGGTATCCAGAGACGGTTCGCGCCTGCCTCGCTTCAATATGCCATTCGAGCTTGGCCTTGCCGTAAGCTGGAGCACGATCCACCCCGGCCGCCACTCCTGGTTTGTCTGTGACTCCCAACCACACCGCGTACTCAGATCCACCAGCGATCTCGCCGGCACGGATGTAAATATTCACAACGGCACAGTCTACGGCGTTATGCGTGAATTGTGCAATGTGTTTCTCCGCGAGGCGGTCCGGCCAGATGTTGCCGACTTGATGAAGCAGTATCGACGGCTGAGATCCGCCATTCCTCAAATCCAGCAACGCGCCGGCTCGCGTACGTTGTACGAACCAAGAGCGTTTGCGGATATCTGTTACGCTGCTGCCGGTCTCCGGGAAAGCGCCGAACGCCGGGAAGCCTAGATTCTTCCTCAAACCCCGGATAACCAGCGCCCCTGCGATCCAAGAATGCCGATGACGCTTCGAGTCATTTCGTGAATCCGCCGCGCAACTGCCGGCCTTTTCGGCGCTGGGGCGTAAATTCAGGAGTCTCCAAAGCCACTGCAGGAGATTGTAAATTGACAAAAGTGGGCAATCGCTAGCCGGGCGGCTGGGGTCTCCAGCCACGTCCGCCGACAGCAAGATACAATTGGCTCCGATGCCGAGAGGATCTAAAGAGCAGCCGCCGGTGACTACTCCGACCAGCCACTTGGTCGAGGAGGCAATTGCACGCTTTGACGCTGAAAACAAGACATGTGAGCAGGCGCTCGCCGAGCTATTCAGTCACTACCACGCCAACGACAAACCCGCGCATGTTCTCCTGAAGGTCGTGGCGCTGGATCGACTCTACAGCACTCATCTTCCCAACGTTTATGACGTAACTGATCATATCTATCAACAGGCCCCCGACGTGGATGCTGCCCTCGCCGTCGGTTCGCCAGACGTTGTGGATCGCATTGCCAATATCACAACCGGCGCTAAGCCCCGCGCCAACTACTCATTCGCATCCAAGTATTGCAGTTGGCACAATCAGGCCGCGTATCCTATCTGGGATCTCTGCGTCAGAACCTACTTCCTTAAGTTGAGATCCCAGAATCCTTCTCTGCCGTTTCCCAGACCGGAGGGCTACCTTTGGGATCACTATCACGAGTTCCTAGCGCTCGTCACAGGTTTTCGAGACTACTGTGGGCTGCAAGCCTTCACCTTCAAGCAAATCGACAAGTTTCTTTATCAAGAAGGCGGTGAGCCTAGCCGCTATATCGCCGTGAATGCTTGAGAGGTTTCGCCAGCGCGTTGGCAGCTCAATAAGCACGAAATGCGTCTGCCCAAACGGCGTCGGCTCTGGATACCGTAATCTCGAATCCCGCCTGACTGATCAGCGACAGCATATGGCATCAAATGGTGTGATCAGAGCTGGATGAAGCCGCGGCGAACGGCTATGGCTACGGCCTGAGTGCGGTCAAGGGCATCCAATTTTTCCATAATGTGCTTGACATGAATTTTGACCGTTTCCTCCGAGATGAATAGCTTGGTAGCGATATCGCGATTGCGGTTGCCGCCGGCGAGTTCGCGCAGCACATCCAGTTCCCGAGCGGTGAGCAACTCGCCACCTAGGTGATCGGAGAGAGACGTTGCCACTTCGGGCGGCAGGTACTTCTTGCCAGCATGGATCTGGCGGATGACCTTCACGAGTTCGCTGGGTGGCATGCTTTTCAACAAATAACCGCGGGCGCCGGCTTGGAAGGCGCGCTGAATTTCGACGTCGCCCTCAAAGGTGGTTAGCATGACTACGCGGGCGTCGCTGAAATCCGCGCGGACGGCCATCAACGTTTCTATGCCACCCATGTCAGGCAGCCTCAGGTCTAATAATGTAACGTCCGGGCGGTGCATACGATAGAGCTGAATGGCCTCGCGACCCGTCGCCGCTTGCGCCACCACCCGCATGTCTGTTTGTTCGTTTATGACAGTGGCAATTCCCTCTCTTAGAAGAGGATGATCGTCCACGCTCAGTATTCTGATTTGGGTTGTCTCGGTCATAAGTCAGCAGAGCCGCGGGTGGGCGCGAGCTTGAAAGCGATATGGCCGGGTACCGAGAGCTCTATCTCCGTTCCCGCGTTGGCATTGCTGAAGACCTGCAGGTTTGCGCCAATGCTATCCGCCCTCTCTCGCATGCCGGTCAGCCCCCAATGCCCTTCGCGGCCCGAATCGAGCGTTCCTGAATCAATTCCGCAGCCGTCATCCTTCACCGCAACCAATATCCGGTTTGGCTCATATTTTATCTGAGTTTCGATGTTGCGCGCCTTGGCATGGCGAAACGCATTCACAATCGCTTCGCGGGCAATCCGATAAATTTCGTCCTGGATGAACGGACTCATGCGCATAGGCTTGCCTTCCACCACAACGCGAAAGCCGGTTAGCTGACTGCCTGCGCCATTGGGAGCAAACTCCTGTTCGACCAAGGCCAGGGCATCTTCCAGATAGAGATAATCGTGAGACTTGGAACGCAAGCCGCGAAGCGTATTGCGGCCCTCTTGAACGACCTGCTCGGTAAGCGCAAGCACACGGTGAAGGAGTGGTTTGGCCGACGAATCGGCCGGTATTCGACTGTCCACGACATGGAGCTGCATGGAAGCGCTGATAAACCCTTGCAGAAGGGTATCGTGCAGTTCCCGTGCTATGCGGGTGCGCTCGGCGACACGTTCTTCCAGCCGCAGATTGAATTGGCTGGCAACCTGACGGAGCCGATAACGATAGGCGCCCCATGCCAGCACAGCGATGAGCGCGCTATAAATCGTCCTGAACCACCAGCTTGCCCACCATGGTGGTAATACGTGGATATTGAATGCCACGCCGGGTTCGCTCCACGGCCCGGGATTATTGGACGCTTGTGCCCGAAACACATATTCTCCGGGCGGCAAAGTGTTGTAAGTCACAACACGTTGGTCGCTCGCGACCTCGTTCCATTGACCATCCGTTGGTTCAAGTCTGTATCGATAGCGAGTTGTCGAAGGGTGGGAGTAACTGAGCGCAGAGAATTCCAAAGAGAAGATACTCTGACTATGCCGAAGAGTGACACCTTGGGAGTATGAAATCGCTTTAGTGAGAGGGGAGTGACCTCCGATCCCGGGCGGCTTTCCAAACAGGCGAAAATCTGTGAGAACGATAGGCGGCATGGTCAAATTGCCAACGATCTTGGCGGGGTAGAACGCCACGCCGCCACTAAAACCTCCAAAGAACATTTCTCCGGCCGGACTCTTGAAGCACGCGCCCCAACCCGTTAGGTCAGGGCCGGGGAGTCCATCCGCGGTCGAATAGTTCTTGAAAGTATGGTTGTGAACGTTGAAGCTTGATACTCCATTGTTTGTGCTCATCCACAGTTCATCGCCGCCATCGTCAAGAATGCAGCCGACAACGTTCCCGGCTAGACCTTCTTGTTCCGTGAAGACGTTGAACTTCCCCGTTCTGTTATCGAACTGATTCAGCCCGTTCTGCGTACCAACCCACATTGTGCCTGACGGATCGAAGTGGACCGAGTTTACCCTGTTATCGCTCAATGTGCCTGGCTGGCTGAGTTGATGCTCATAGACTGTGAACTTGCCGGTATTGGGATCGAATCTATGAACTCCGGACGAGTGTGTGCCAAGCCAAAGTCCGCCCGAGGGATCTTGCGTCAATTCGAGATAAAGGAGGTCTTTCTGATCTGGGTTCAACTTATAGCGAGTGAAGCGCCCTGTGGAAGCGTCGAATTTGTTAAGCCCGTCCCAGGTGGCGGCCCAGAGTGCGCCATCGCGATCCACTAGTAATCGAGTGACAATGTCGTTGCTCAAGCTATAGGGATCTTGCGGATTGTTGCGGTAGGTCTTAAAGCGCCGGTTGTTTTGATCAAACAGGAGAAGCCCGCGGTTGAACGTGCCCACCCATAGACGGCCGGAGCGATCGTCCGTAATGCAGATGATGTCGGGAGCAACTGCGCCTTCTCCGTATGGGTAGGTTGTGTGTTCGCCGGTCTGTAGGTCCATACCGATGAGCGGTTGCCCGCGGGTGCCAATCCAGAGGGTTCCTTTACGATCCTGGTAGATGGCCGAGATAAACGGTTCCCCGAAAGCATGCGGCTCGCCAAGGCTTCTGGGAAGCTTTTGGAACGACGGGGGCGTAGTTTCAAAGCGTGTGACGCCTAGATCGACGACGGAGGCCCAAATACCTCCTTCCCGGTCTTCGAAGAGAGCGTTGACGGCATCGCGCGCGATACTGTCGGGGTCGGTGGGATTATTGCGGTAACGGATGAATCTGTTTTGTGCGCGATCAAACTGCAAAAGCCCGGCGCGCTGAGTGCCGAACCAGAGATTCCCCTTGCTATCCTCCAGAACCGCGGAAACACCAGTGATGGCTGTGCTGGGAGGGTCTTGGTCATAGAACGAATAGTGAGTCAAAGTGTTTGTCTTGCGGTCAAGAACAGCCAAACCATTTCCAGTGGTATGAATGATCCAAAAAACCCCAAAGCGATCCTCGTAGAAGGAGATCTCGCGCGCCGTTTCGCGGAGCGGAACATGCAGGATTACTTGCGCCGATTTACGATCGAATTGATCTAACCCCTCGCTTGTGGCAACCCAGAAGTTTCCGCTTCTGTCCTCGCCGCTCGATTTGACGTCGTTGCTACTTAGGCTGGAGGGATCTGTTGCTTGGTGGAGGTAATGGCGAATCTGTCCAGTTGCTGGAATGAGACTGTAGAGTCCTCGCCCAGTAGACATCCATAGCGTTCCGGCACGATCCTGGCTGATGTGATTGACAAGCTCGATGGGATACCGTTTGAAGGTCTCGGTGGGTGCATCGAAACGATTGAGAAACTGGCCGCAACCAATCCAGAGCGCGCCGTCGCGATCCTTAAACAGTGCGCCGATGAAGACGCCGCTCAGGCTGTTCTGGTCGTTAGGCTGATTCACGAAAACTTTGAAGCGATAGCCGTCGTAGCGGTCCAAGCCGTATTGCGTGCCAAACCACATCCTGCCTTTGACGTCTTGTGTTATCTGAGAAACCTTTGTTTGCGACAACCCCTGGGCGGTGGAAAACTGTTCGAAGCGGATGTCGCCGCGGTCGATCACCGGCAAGCGAATGACGCGTGGATTGACCTGAGCCTGCGGCACAGCGCGAGCGGTGTTCGATGGACCAAGTACGAGCAACAATGCCAAGCACGAAATCATGCGTTTGCCACGAAGGACATCCTTCTTCGTATCACACTGGCGGCCGTGGCGGGATTATGACTCTGCGGCGACCGAACACGCGAGCATCGATTGAGAGAGAGCCCGGACCCAGTAAAGAAAGGGCGAGCAAAACGCCGATGGCGAATATGACTGAAAGCCTGGTGTCGAAAAGAGTTGCTTTACAAAGAGGTATGTGGAAGACGAGGGTGGCCGTGGATACCAATGCGATCAATAACGCGACGACTGGGGTTAGAAACCCAGCGATCAGAAGGACGCCTCCCAGTAATGCGGCGATGCCCAGGGGAAGCTGCGCCGATAGGCAGGATGAGCTCTGAAGGATTAATGTGACGCCTACCATCAGCCGTAGCGCAAGCAATGCTATCGCCTGCCGCCCGCGCGGGTAGTCGCTTAATAAGGTTTGAAGCAGACAGTTTCTCCCAGCCTTAGAGTAACCGGGCAGTGGGCGAGCGCGAATCACACATTTGGGGTCTCTGCGATACTGCTTTCGGGGTATGGCTGACCGGGAGGTCAGCCGCAGACCAGGAGGTCCGCCCCACAAGTCTAGGCTCCGGTAACTTTGAAAGCAACTGCGTGTTCGCAAGGGCTCTTGGCGGGGGTGAGAACCTTCAGTCCTTTTTCGTCTTGCGACCACTCCAGTTTGCCATCGTAGCCCAACAGTTCGACGTTGCTGACTTTGCCGACTCGTAAGCCGGTGTTCAGAGCTAAAGGGCGAATCACGACCTCATAATCGGGCCAACCCATGACGAAGGCGTAGAGGGCGTTGCCTTTGGTGGTAAAGCGAATATCGGCCGCAGTTAGATCTTTACGCTCGTTTTCATTGAACGAGGCACTCTTCTCGGGTGTCGCAATGGCGGTGGGACTCTCGCCGAAGATTTTCCAAGGACGCGTACCGTGAATCGCCTCGGCGTTTACGCCCATCCACTTGGTGATGCCGGCGAGGACGTTCAACTCTTCGAGATCGAGATAACCGCTCGCGGGCAGCGGGAAATTCAGCATTAAGTTTCCGTTGCGGCTCACGACGTCTACGAGAAGATCGACGACGGTTTTGACGCTCTTATACTTGATGCCGCGTTTGTAGTGCCATTCGCCAATGCAGGTATCGGTTTGCCAGGGACGCGGCCAAATGGTGTCGACCAAGCCTCGTTCGACGTCGAAGACCGCAATGCCGTTTTCGGTATCCTGCTCGCGTTTGCTGGTATAGACAGCTTGGGTTTTGCCGCCACTGCGCTTGGCGCTGAGGTTATAAAGATGCGCTACCAGACTGTAGCCATAGTCTTCAAAGGGCAAGGCGCCGTCAACGTAGAGTAAGTCCGGTTGGTAGTTATCGACTAAGTCGCGCATGCGAGCATACCAATGCTTCTTCCACCATTCGGGAATGCCGCTTTCGTCCCAATCCAGCTTAGTGTGGACTTCGTTGGAATCGACATAGAGACTATAATTCTTGGGATCGGCGCCATCATACGGAACTCCGGCTAGGGGGCCATATTTATCGGCGCCATGGCTCACGGAGAACCATTTGTAAGTGATCCATAGGTGGTCACTGACGCCAAATTTTAGGCCTTCGTCGGTCGCCGCTTTGTGCCACATTCCCACGATGTCTTTCTTGGGTCCCATGTTCACGGCGTTCCACTCGTTGTGTTTGGAATTCCACATGTCGAAATTATCGTGATGGACAGCCATGCTCATGAAATATTTTGCGCCCGCTTGGCGATACATCTTCATGAGTTCGGCGGGGGCGAATTTTTCGGCTTTCCAGCGCGGAATGGTGTCTTTAAAGCCAAATTTGGAAGGATGGCCGTAGGTTTCGCAGTGGTAGAGATACTGGTTGCTACCCTGCATGTACATGTTGCGGGCATACCAATCGCCATCTTCAATGGCCGATTGCGGACCCCAATGCGCCCACATGCCGAATTTGGCGTCGCGGAACCACTCAGGAATTTCGTAAGCGCTCAAAGATTGGCGCGAGCCTTGAAACGGACCTTTCTCGATTTCCAAACCGGGCGGGAACTCGGGTTGAGGCCCTGGTTGTTGAGATTGATACGCTGCGACTGGCAAGGCACTGGCCACCAATCCGATAGCTTGCCTGCGATTCATTTTCATTAGTATTTTCCTTTTATCCGTTTACGCCCGAAGCTAGAAATCCGCCATCCACCGTGATGCATTGGCCGGTGATGAAGCTGGCGGCTTCAGAGGCCAGAAAGATGGCCGCTCCCGCCAACTCCGGTATCTTACCGAATCTCTTCATGGGCGTACGCATGAGCAATTCGCGGCCGCGATCGGTACCATCGAGGAGAGCCGAATTCAGCTCGGTGCGAAACACACCCGGCGCGATGGCATTTACATTGATGCCTTTCTGCGCCCATTCGACAGCCAGGCTGCGCGTCAAGCCAAGCACGCCGCTTTTTGACGCCGCATAAGCGGCCACTTCAAAAAAACTGACGAAGGAATTGAGCGATGCGATGTTGACCACTCGCCCCCGACCGCTCGCCGCCAGCGGCTCATAAAAACTTTGGCAGGCGCGTAGAGTGCCGGTCAGGTTCACATCCAGCAAGGTATTCCATTCCGCTTCCGATAATGGCGATGGTGGGTTTGCGGAAAATTTGGCCGGCGGCGTTTAGCAGAATGTCCACTTGGCCGAATTGCTGAAGCACGGCATCGCGTAACGCATCGATGGATGCGCGGCTGGAGGCGTCGGTGGTTTTGCGCAACGTGCGGCGGCCGGCTTTTTCGATATCGGCGGCGACCTCATTTAGCAGGTTCTCGCGCCGTCCGGTAGCCACGACGTGGGCGCCTGCTTCCGCGAAGCTGACGGCGAGCATACGGCCGATGCCTGAGGTGCCGCCCATCACCACGGCGACGCGGTCCGCAAGATTGAAGAGTTCCAGTGACATGGACTACATCTTACATGCGAGAACGTTATATATTTCAAATGATATGGAACCCACCCGCCGAGATCTCAGTCTTTTGCTGCCCGCGCTTGCTGGCCGTACCAGCGAAGCCTGCGCTGCCATCCAAATGCTACGAATTCACCGAACTGCCGGTGAAGACGGACCCGAAGACGCACAATGAAAGCCGCCAGGTGTTTGATGGCTACACACACAGCGGCTACCCGATCGACCTGCACATTACTACGCTGCAGCCCGGCTTGATGCCACATCCGGCGCATCATCATGTGCACGAAGAAGCGATGTTCATTAAAGAAGGAACGCTGGAGGTGACGATTGCGGATAAAACATGGCGGGTTGGGCCGGGTTCGGTGGTGTATGTAAACTCGAACGACGAACACGGTTTGAAGAATGCTGGCGATGGGCCGGCGACTTACTTCGTGCTGGCGCTGGGGCGGGAGAAGGGAATCTAGCCTTTGCCTTTAAACAGAAAAACGATTTCGATCAGTAGAATGATGACAACCAACACTTCCAAAACGAAGGCGCGACTTTGGTGAAATTCGTTGACTAGGGATTCGTAAAGATCGCGCGCATCGCTCAACTTGGCGTTGACGAGATTGCGGTAATCGGGCACGCCGATGCGGGAAGCAGCCAGCCGGTAGACGCGAGCGTAAAACATGTCGCTCAAGAACTTGATGGCGTTTTCCGTGCGCTCGACAACTTCCTGGTAGTCGAGGCGCAGCGTATTCAACTGTTCGGCCTGGGTGACCAGCGACCAGCGCGCGAACCAGCGGCGCTTTTTTTCCAACCGCTTATATACGTCGGCTAAAACGCCGGTGAGCACTTCATCGTAGTGGCGAAATTCCAGCAATTGCGAGTTGGCGTATTCGAGCAAATCAATGGTAGGCGCGGCGCCATCAGCGGTGTCATAGACGAAGGCGGCTACCCAGCCGACCACCAGCAGATCTTGTGGATAGTACGACATGTTGGCCGATAACACTTCCTGCCGTTCGTTGGAGGAGAGCCGCAGCTCTTCGCCGCGCACGATCTGGGCAATCTCGTTGCCGTAATCGCGGGTGAGGTCTTCGGCCGGCAGAGCCGTGGGATCGACTTGGATGACGTAATAATCTTCGGCAATCCAATCGTTGTACGGCTTGACCAGAGCCGGCTTGACTACGCTGATTCTGGCGCGCAACAACTCACGGGCGCGCTTCTCTAGCTCATCGGATAGAACCCAGCGGTTGGCTAAGGAAATCACGTCGGGCCAACCGACGCTGTTGAAGCCCAGTGCGCAGTTCAACGCTCGCCACACCGTAATGAAAATAGCGAACTCGGCCTTCCATGGGCCAACCCTCAAAGGATTCACAAGGACCCAGGACGTCCACCGCGGGCGGCTGTTCATAACGAACGTACTCGGGCGAAGGATGCGCGAAAGGCCGGCTCACGTTTGACGGGGCTCGCGCCCACCAGCGGGCGGAGAAGCTGCAAATCAATCTCTTCCGAGATATCAAACAGAAGTAGCGCGCGAATGCTGCCGTTGAGAATCACCTACGCGACCGCAGCTTTTCGAAAGGGAGCAGCGGCAGCCGGGCGTTTGGGAATAGTGTGCCAGAGGGTGGATAGCGCTTCCGCATAGGCGCGCGGCTTGACGGCGTAAAGCTGTTCGCCGGATTTCATGGCACGCTCGCGTAACTCGTTTCCTTCTTGTTCGAGTGCGGCTAAAAAGCCGCGGGTTTCGTGCCGGTCGCCAGAGGTTTCCACATCCCCCTGGATGCGCTGGCGCAATACGGCGAGATTGTGTTCATCGCCCAAAAGCGTTTCTAACGTGCGCAATTCCTTGATGCGCTTTTTCATTTCGCTAGGCAAATTGCCTTCGAATAACCTTAAGTGATACCAGTGCTTTTTTACCTGCTTTCTGAAATCGTGAAACGATTCGGCGGTCTGTTCGCTGAGCGCTTTTTTGTGCGCCTTTCGACCAGCGCGGTAGACCGCCGTGAGATCGGGCAACAGGGCAGGGAACTGCAAGTGATCGAGCCGCCAGGCAACGGCTTTGGCGCGAGCCGCTGCCAAAGCTTGCGAGACTTCCGCCGAGACTTGCTTCTCGGCCGCGGCTTCGCCCTGGCTACGGAGGAGATTGCGCCTGATGTTTGCCAGAGCGATGGGATCGAGTTCCTGGTGTCTGGCGGCCAGGGCGTCGAAGGTTTCGAGCATGACGGCGTTGTCGCGCAACTGAGATAGCTGCTGGCCGACATTGCGAAAATAACGATCTTCGGTTTTATACAGGCGGCCAAGGGGCTCGGCGAGGAGACCAAGCAGACCGCGAATTTTCTTGAGGCTTTTGCGGGCCTCGTGCACGGCCTTTTCGCGGTCTTTGGAGCGAGTCAGTTGGCCTACCGCCCAATCGATCTCTTCCATATAGACACGCCGGATGGCATGCGGGAGAGGTTCGTTTTTTCGGAAGCGGTAGGCCACGAAGAGACTTACGCACCCTCCTTGTCGGCTTCGGCGTTGCGTCCCAACTGGCGTAAAGCGGCTGCGGTCACTTTTTCAGGAGTGAAGCCAAAGTTCTTCAAGACGAGTTCGCCTGGAGCAGAATCGCCGTAGTGGTCAATCGCGATAATTGTACCGTCATCACCTGCCCAACGCGCCCAGCCGAGGCTAGCTGCCGCTTCCACGGCAACGCGTTTCTTGATTGCTTTCGGCAGCACGCTTTCACGAAAGGCATCATCTTGCGCGCCGAAGAGATACCAGCTCGGCATGCTGACGACGCGCGCTTTTACGCCGTAACCCTTGAGCTTCTCCTGCGCCTTCATGCAGAGCGACACTTCCGAGCCGGTGGCGATCAGAATCACCTCGGGCGCGCCTCCTTCGGCTTCCGAAAGAATGTAGGCGCCATTGGCGGCAGTGCCTTTGGCATTGGCCCGACTTAGGTTGGGCACGTTTTGCCGGGTAAGCGCAAATAAGCTGGGGCCATTGTGCTCGAGCGCCGCGACCCAACATTCCGCGGTTTCCGTGGCGTCCGCCGGGCGCATGACGTTCAAGTTCGGAATGGCTCGTAGACCAGCCAGTTGTTCCACGGGTTCGTGCGTCGGCCCGTCCTCACCCACGCCCACGCTATCGTGCGTAAAGACATAGAAGACCTTCAAGTTGCTTAACGCGCCCAGCCGGATGGACGGCTTCATGTAATCGGAGAAGACCAGAAATGTGGCGCTGAACGGCAACAGGCCGCCGTGCGCGGCCAAGCCGTTCACCGCCGCGCCCATAGCGTGTTCGCGCACACCGAAAGCCATATTGCGTCCGGCATAGCCCCATACGCCGCCGACGGCGCCATGAATGCCGGGGCCGCCGAATTCCGGATTCTGAAAATCGCCTTCGCCCTTCAATGCGGTATTAGTAGAAGGATTCAAATCCGCCGAGCCGCCTACGATGTTGTGAAGGTGCTTGGCCAAAGCATTCAACACCTGTCCGCCCGAGGCGCGGGTGGCGAGGGGTTTATCTTCGGGCTTCCACTTGGGAATATCGGCCGCGAAATCCGCCGGCAGTTTGCCGCTCAGCATCTGCTCCAGTTCGGCCGCTTCGGCGGGGAATGCTTGCTTATAGGCGTCAAACTTCTTGCCCCATGCCTGCTGCGCTTGCAGCGCCTTTGGGGATGGCTTGGCGGAAATAATTCACCGCGTCTTCCGGCAGGAAGAACTTGTCCATGCTGGGCCAGCCGAGCGCTTTCTTTGACGCTTTCAACTCGTCTTCGCCCAGCGGATTGCCATGCGCCTCAAAGCTGTCTTGCTTGTGCGGGCTGCCATAGCCGATATGCGTATGCACCAGGATGAGCGACGGCTGATCGGTCTGCGCTTTCGCTTCTTCAATGGCTTTCGAGATGGCGGTTACATTGTTGCCTTCATCCACATGGCCGACATGCCAGTCGTACGCTTCAAAGCGTTTGCCCACGTCCTCGGTGAAGAGTTAGGCTGGTTTGCCCGGCCAGTGAAATGTGATTATTGTCGTAGAGAAAGATCAGTTTGCCGAGTTTCAAATGCCCGGCCAGCGACGCCGCTTCTTGCGATATGCCTTCCATCAGGTCGCCATCGCCGCAGATGCCGTAGGTGTAGTGATCGACGATGGTGTGCCCCGGTTTATTGAAGCGCGCGGCGAACCAGGCTTCCGCCATGGCCAAGCCGACCGCATTGCCGAAGCCCTGACCCAGCGGCCCGGTGGCCACTTCGACGCCGGGCGTGTGGCCGCGCTCCGGATGCCCGGGGGTTTTGCTGCCCCACTGGCGGAAACGTTTCAACTCATCGAGCGGTAAATCGTAACCGGTGAGATGGAGCAAGCTGTACAGCAACATGGAACCATGACCGGCCGAGAGAATAAAGCGATCGCGGTCAAACCAAGCGGGGTCCTTCGGATTGAATTTGAGATATTTTGTCCACAGGGTATAAGCCATGGCGGCGGCGCCCATAGGCAATCCCGGATGGCCTGAATTGGCGTTCTGCACAGCATCGGCGGACAGAAAGCGCAAGGTGTTGATGCAGAGATCTTCAAGGGTTGTTGTTTCGGTAGTAGGCAAGCGTTCCTCGTGGTCTGTTTGGACTGAGCGGCCGACGAAATCCAGTACTATCGGCCATTCAATACAAGGGTAGTACTTTCGAATAAAGGGCGCAAAAAAGGCAATACGATTTCTATGGCAAGCCAGTCAGCCTCACCTTCCGGCCATCACAACGTCATAGTGCAAGCCGCTGGCGACGGCATCCACGTCCAGGTTGGTCTGCCCTATCTCGAACTCATTCCCGCCGCTCGGCGCATCCGCACAGATCCCCGCCTCGAAATCGAGATTCTCGACCCCGTCTTCCAGGCCGTCCCCTCGTCGGACGCCAGTGCGATCTTGATTTTCTCCTCGCCTGTCTCTCGAGTTACTCCAGAATCTACCCGGCCATTGGCAAGGCGGCTTTCTCACCGCCCAGGAAGCCAAGCGCTTTCTCGAGGCTAAGAATCTTGCCGGTTGGTCCTGGCAGAAACCAAACCTGATCGTCGCCGATTATGCCGCGCTCTTCGCCGAAACTCTGGCCGATTGGTTCCGCGAATTGGCCGATCATGCATTGCCGGAACACCCGTTGCGGATTCTCCTGCTGGAACGGCATGCCGAAAAGGACCAAGGCTGGTATGCCAGCCTCGCCGACAATAGCTTTCACGGCCGCCGCGTCCGCGAGTTATTTTCCCCGCTCTAGCCCATCCGCATTGCACCTCTCACCGCGCTTGACCAGCGGCGCAGCGTTCTCTCGGCTGGCCTTGAAGCTGCCGCCAAACTCAAACCCAATGCGCCGATACCGGCCGTAACCGTGCCCGTCGCTGGAACCGATCCCTGGTTCGATCAGCGCCTTGCCGACGATCAATGGCGTGATCTGCTCCTTCTGTTGATGGCTGCCGTCATCGCCGCTTCGAGCGGAATGCATGCCGCGTTGAAGCTATCACGCCCCGATCTGGCGAAGGAATTAGCCAAGCGAAAAAAAGCGCGCGTAGAAAACAGCGTTGCCGATCGCAACGCCAAAGATTTGCTGGTGCATCTTTACGCCTGCGTCACTTTGTGCGGCGGCTTAAGCTGCGACGAGGCCACCACGGTAGCCGAACGCGAATTCGCGGCCCAGGACGCGCCACCAAAGATCTCGCCACCCTGCTCGGCAAGCGAGACTCGCTTCCTCCGCTGACGCCTGACTTTCTCGGCGAAGCGTTTCTCCTGGCGGCATTCGTAGAGCGCGGCGCAAGGAGAACAGGATTCCGTACGCATTCACCGAACTCGTCCAAGCCGGCATCACGCAAATGGCCAATCCCTCTGGCGACAACAACAAAATCGCTCAGGTAGCGGGAAACAACAACAGCACCCAGATTTCCTGGTCACCGGAACCACTTGCAAAACGCCAAAGTAGATTAAACTACTTTAAAACATAAAGTGATAAAAATGTTTGGAGGAAGGGCCTCCATCGATGTAAGATTTTGTCGCCAAACAATTTTCAAACATCGGAGAAGCCCCCTTTGCAGATTATCTCGCCCGAGCACCTGGTGCAATTCAAGAATCTCCTCCAAAGCGAGTTATTTCCGCTGTTGGAATCCAGCCTGGGCCCACTGAGTAAACAAAGCCAACTGCTGGCCAGTGTCCTCAGCCTGGAGCCTTTAGCCCGCCACGTGAAAGAGCGCCGCGCGCATACGGGCCGTCGCCCGTGCAACCGCCTGGCTCTGGCCACAGCGTTCCTCGCCAAAGCCATCTACAATCTGCCCACCACGCGCCACCTCATCCAACGCTTACAAAGCGACTCGCAACTGCGCCGGCTCTGCGGCTGGGACACGGCCTCCCAAGTGCCCACCGAATCCACATTCTCACGCGCCTTCGCTGAGTTTGCCGCCGCCGGCTTGCCCGCCCAGGTGCATGAAGCGCTGGTGCGCCGCACCCAACAAGTCCGCGTGATCGACTACATCGCGCGCGACTCCACCGCCATTGAAGCGCGTCAAACTCTGCCCGGCGACAAAGACAAAGCGCGGCGTGGCAAGCAAGCACCGAAGGTACCCAAAGCCAGCCGCAAACGGGGCGCCAAGAAAGGACCTCACAAACGCTCTACCGCCCGCCAGCGTGGGCCGCGGCTGCAACGCCAGCAACATATGACACTGCCGGAGATGATCGCCGATCTGCCGCGGGACTGCAGTTTGGGCGTTAAGACCAGCAGCCAAGGCCACCAGCAATACTGGCGTGGCTACAAACTGCATTGGGACGTCGCCGATGGGGGCCGCATCCCGATCAGTTGCCTGCTCACCGGCGCCAGTGTGCACGATTCGCAGGTCGCCATCCCGTTAATGCAGATGAGCGCCGAACGAGTGCGCTGGAAGTGCGATGTCATGGACTCCGCTTACTACGCCAAAGCCATTCGCCAGCACAGCGAAAAGCTGGGTCACGAAGCGCTCGTCAAGCCGCCCAAGAGCCGCCTCAAGAATCAGCCCGGACCCACACCCTTTAGCGATGAACAAAAGCAACGCTTCAAAAAACGCACCATTGTGGAGCAACTCAACGCTCGCCTGAAAGACGAGTTTGGAGGCCGCCTCATCTATTTCAAAGGCGCCATCAAAATCATGGCGCACCTCATGTTTGGTGTGCTGGCACTCACCGTCGATCAACTCCTCCGCCTCACACTGTAGGCTTTCCCATTCCGCTCTCCATCCACGCTTCCTTAGACGCGCTCAACCGGAGGTGTGCCTGCTCTCTCGGCCAGCCACCCCACGGACAGATCTACTCCTGGCCCGGTCTGGCTCCACCCGTCCGGCTGTGCCCTGAAAATCGTCCCCGCCAGCCGCGCCTGCGAGAGTAAGTCCTTTTCGCTCAACTATCTAACCATCTTCTTCCAGCCAGAGGTTGAACTCAAAAGCGGAAAGTCACCGATCCGCGGTCGCACAATTTGCAAAAACACCAATAAAAACGCATATTCCACATCTCTAGACTCGTTTGTCAAGCCCCTTTTCAACGCGTTCTGCAAGACGTTCACCGAAGTTTAAAATAAATTTTCTCTTTTTTATCAATCACTTAGCGGTCATTTTTTAATTCGTCCCATCCCCTCGCGCCATAGCCTCGTCTTGCAAGGGCATTTTTCGCCCACCAGGAACACTATGAACACAGCTTCTTCGCACGAAATCGCAGGACCCTTTTGGGACACCCAAACCTCGCGTCAAAAACCCCTCCTCGTGGGCCTCGAAAAAAGCCCTCATTTCCCGCTCGCCGCGCTTATATTTATAGGCGGGACGGGAACCGCTAAAATCGCATCCGCAAATCGGCGAAAAAAAATGCCTTTACCTTCGAGATTCTGCCAATCGAAAAATCTGCGCTACGCTGTGCAAATGAACTGGGCGCAAAGCGAACATTGGCAACGAATTTTGCTGGCCGGGATTTTTTTATTGGCAGAAATTGTCTGGGCGAAGTCTGGCGCGAAACGGCCGAGCGCCCCGAAACAGCTCCGACCGCCGAAAGGCGAGGCGTTGCTTGTTCACTTGGAAGGGAAAGGCAAGCAGATTTACGTCTGCCGGAACACCGAAGGCGCCTATGCCTGGAAATTGAAAGCTCCGGACGCGACTCTGTTCAACGAAGCCGGTGAAGAGGCAGGACATCATTTTGCCGGGCCGACTTGGGAAGCGAAAGACGGCAGCCGCGTGACGGGGAAACTGGTGGCTAGCGTTCGACCCACGAAACCGGATACCATCCCCTGGCTGCTCTTGAATGCAGTGTCGCATGACGGCAAGGGAGTCATGGCCAACGTCGAAAGCATACAGCGGCTTCACACAAAAGGAGGGGCCGCACCGGCGGCGGGCTGTAGTGCGGCGTACGAAAACGAAGAGACCTCCGTAGCGTACCAGGCCGATTACTACTTCTACGGAGGGAGTTAGGGTGGAGTGGCAGGTCGACTTATTTTTGAGAAGAGTGAGAATCGACCGATACTACAGGTTAGGAAACCTCTGCATGAAAACGTTCCTCGGTGTTCTCGCGATTGCGTCCTTTTTGGTGGTGAACTGTCCGGCGCAGGCATTTCAGACGCATCCAAGACCTCACAAAGTGAAAAGGCACAAGGCTCGGAAGCACCATCCGCCTAGCTAGATCAGTTGGGCGATGCGCTTCATCGCTAGTGCGGCGCTGTCCTGCTCGGCCATGAGTTCGGCACAGGAGATGCCTGGACCGAACCGCACCACGAGTCTTCCCTGCGCCTCCGAAATCCCCGCAGGCTGCAAGGGCATACCGTGTTTCGCGAGATGAGAGAACAGGCGCGCCACGCCATCGAGGGGTTGACTCAACTTGCCCGCGAAACCGGCAACACCTTCCGGGAAAATACCGAGAGGTCGATTGAGGTGCGGAGCCTCGCGCAAAATGCGTCGGAGGCTGCGGGCGGTATAAGCGGGATTGGCGCCCACGAACGAAACCGGATAGCAAGCTAAAGCGTCGGCGACGCGGGGCAGAAGAATGTCGCCGGGAGAACGAAAGTGGAGAGGACCTAGCTTGATGGGAGGCCAGTTGGCCGTCACCATCCAGCGGACGGGAGGGTCGCCCGGCCCGCAGTGCCGGCGAATGGCTTGCGTGAGAACAGAAGCGGCGTGCATGATCCAGAGGCCCGGGCGCTGGTAATGATTCGCCACCAGGACGAAGCGCGGGGAGGCTGGGAGGTTCTCCGAACCAATGATGAGCGGTTCGGGATGGATGCGCGCACAGATAGCTGCGCTGAAGGCATCGACGGAGGTGGGCGTCCGGTGAAGGATGTTAGGCCAAAGACCGAAAACGAGGTCCCAGGGGATGGGGTAGGAGACCAGATCAGACACGGCGCGATTTCCAAAGCGTAGGGCGGCGGGTGAGAGTGGCCAACATGCCATTCAGCGCGATGAGTTGAAACAGATAGATGGCGAAGGGAGCGAGCAAGATGCGCCAGCCGCGATACCAAGGCAGCAAAGCGAGTAAGGGGGCGAGGAAAAGCATGCTGACGGGGCTCGGCGTCAGCAGAACGGCGGCCGAGAGTTTAGGGTAATCGGCGAGCCCGAGGAGCAAGACGGGAAGCCAGGAGGTCAGCAGAATGGAAGCCAGAATCACTTGCAGGCCGCTCCATGGATTGATGAGAAGGAAACGGAACGAGTTCTTTTGAAAGCCGCTCCAGATGGCGGGGAAGCCATCATACATGCGCACGTGGCCGAGGTGCTCGGCGCGAATCACGCGCACCGGAATGCCTTTTTCTTTGGCGTGCCGCGCGAGGGCGACATCTTCGATCACGCTCGTGACGACCGCGGAGTGGCCGCCGATGGATTCATAGCTGGCGCGTTCGAACAGCATGCATTGGCCATTGGCGAGCGCTTCGCGGGATTTGGGATTGTTGACAGCGCGGGCGCTCACGCCGGTGAAGTAGAGGGCAAACGCGTAGGGGAGCAAGGCCTTTTCCGCCAGAGTTTCACACTTCTGTTCGAGAAAAGCCGTTACGAAGGGCAGACGTTCGGTTTCGGCGTAGGCCACGAGCGAGGCGGCGAACAGCGGGTCAAACCAGGTATCGGCGTCCACAAATAGCAGCCATCTTGACCAGGCATGGCGCGCTCCTTCGGCGCAGGCGTTGGGCTTGCCTTTGGGGGAATTCGGGAGTTGAGGTGTCTGACACCGAATTGGGGGGGCCGGGAGGACTTGGGCGCCGGCGGTGCGGGCGATTTCGGCCGTGGCGTCGCTGGAGGCGTCGTCAACGACGATGACTGGAAGGCCGGGGAAACTCTCTATGGCGCGCGAGATTTGATGAGCTTCGTTGCGAGCGGGAATAATGACGGTGAGATCAAGGGGCTGATTGTTCGAGACGACCGGTAAACTTGGAAGAAAGATATAGTTGAGGCGCGATTTCCACAGTATCAGAACTATAGCTGCGGCGAGACCCACCACCACGAACTCAGTCATGTACGCGCCACCACGATCGTAGGGCCGCTCATGCCGCTCGGGAAAGGACCGCCTTCGACAAGCTCCTGCCAGGCCCCCGTGTCGTCTTGTGCGTTGGCTTCGAGCACCGTCCCTTCGGACGCCGGCAGTTGCGCGACCCAACGCGTCCAGGTATACGGAGAGAGTGCCGGTTCGAGGCGCGCGGCTTGCCAGGAGCCTCCGTTGGCGCGCACCCGAACCGCTTTGATGCCCCGCGAGCCGGCAAAGGAGACTCCGCCGAATGCTACAAGGGGGCCGTCGCGGCGGACATGGTCGATATGAGAGCAGATGTGGATGATGGGCTCTTTGGTATAACCGAGCCGCTGCCAAGTGCCGTAGTAAGGATGAGTGACAAAGCGTATTTCGCGGAGCCATTTGACGTTGCGGCAGCCATAATAGTTCGGCGCTAGCAGGCGTATTGGGAATCCATGCGTACGGCTCAACGTTTTGCCGTTCATGCCGAGTGTCAGAAGAGATTCATCACTAAAGGCGTAATCCAAGCGCAGGCTATCGTCATGTCCTTCGGCTCCGATGAATGCGGCCTCTATCACGTTGGAAGGAAGACTGCGGCGGTCAATGAGTTGCGATAGGTGGACGCCGGCCCAGATGGCCGTACCCATAAGATCGGATTTGAGCGTATTGCTGATACAGCGCAGGGTCACGTAACGGATCTGTCTTTGCAGACCGAGAAGCTCGCCATAGCGGAATTGACGGAGAGGCTTGTCGTCGAGAGTGATCAGCAGACGCCAAGACTGCGGGTCGATCGTGGGGTCGACGGTGTCTTTGCTCATGCCGTAGAACTCCGCCAGCGGTGTGACGGCTTTGCGCACCAGGCCAGGGGCGAAATTTGCACGGTCGAGAGGCGGCTGGAAGGGGAAGAGATCCAGCGGCTGGCGGGCGCGGCGTGCGAGAACTTCTTCGCGAAGAAAACTCTCGCCCGCCACCGCGATCACGCCTCCGGCCATCAGCAGAGCGCGGCGCTGAAGAGAAACAGGCTGCTGTTGTGGGCGGCGATACGCGAAGACCGTGAAGCAGAGCGCGGGAAGCCAGAACGCGCAGCTGCCGGCGATGGAGTGATAGCTGACTGCGTATGCCAGGCCGGCGGCGCAAAGTACACCGAACGCCAGCGCCAGTGTGCGGCGTGGCATTGAGCGAGTGGCGAAGAGGCACGCGCCGAGCAGAGCGAGAGCTCCGGTGACGGCGGAGGGTTTGGCCCAGGGACCAAGATATTGCAAGATGGCTACTGCGTAACTGGAAGGAGTGCGGGCCATAATCCATTCGGCGATCTGATCTGTGAAAAGAGGCGTGCCCGCGAGGTAATGCAGCAGGTATTCACCCGCCAGACCTAAGAGAGCGCCGATTGAGGAGATCTGAGTGATTCGGGAGAGAGTCGGCGAAAGTCGCCGTGCCATGGGTAGCGCCATGTTGCGCGCGGTGATCCAATACTTACGAACGGCCGGAACTACGGTGCGGTTATCGAATACGTCAAAGTTGGAAGCTTCGATGCGGTTGAGAATTTCACGATAAACATCGGAGGCGATTTCCACCGCGAAACGGCCGCGCCGATCAAGCAGGCCGATGCCGGCGTTTCCCCGCGCATAGTAAGAACGGGCGCGGGCGGCTTGGAAGCGCATCAACTCCGTGAAAGCCGGAGTACGGCGATGGGCGCGCAGATCCTCTTCGGAGTAATCGAAACGGCGCAGATCCTCGCGCGGCAGATAGAGGCGATTGCGCCCCAGGTCTTCGCCGATATCGCGCAGAATATTGGTGAGTTGGAGCGCGATGCCGAGATCGATGGCATAAGGGAGGGCTTTTTCACGGTCAGCGGGATTTTCAAAACCGATGATCCAACACATCATGAGGCCGACGACGGAAGCAACACGGTAACAGAAGAGCCGCAAGTCTTCAAAGGTTTCGTAGCGCGTCTGATTGAGATCCATGCGCATGCCTTCGATCAATTCGAAGGGATATGCGAGCGGAATCTGATAGCGGCGGACGGTATCTAGAAAAACCGAAAGAACCGGGTGGTCGGTAGCGTGCTCGGTAGCTCCGCTGCGTGTGGCTTCGGTCAAGAGAGCGGCCCAAGCCTCGAGTTGGCGTCGACCTTCTTCCACGTTAGGGCATTCGTCCACTAAATCGTCCGTGTAGCGGCAGAACCAATAAACGGCATGAGCCGCGGAGGCGAGATCGGGCGGAAAAAAACGCGTCGCGAAATAGAAGCTTTTGGAACCTTTCGCGGTAGCTTCGGCGGCCTGTCGATAGAGATCAGCTAAAGCAGGCGCTGGCAAATCAACTTCTCCGCGATCTTAGCTGAAGACAGAACACCGGGTACGCCCGCGCCAGGATGCGTACCTGCGCCGGCGAAGAACAAGTTGCGAATGTCTTCCGATTCATTGTGCGGACGGAACCAGGCGGATTGGCGGAAGATGGGCTCGAACGAAAAGCCGGTGCCCTGGTAGGTATTCAAAGTGGTCTCGAAATCGAGCGGCGTCAACAGGCGCTCTGTCACTAGATTATCGAGAAGACCCGGCAAGTAATGGATATCGAGAAACTGCAGGATAGCGTCGCGAAACGGCTGAGCACGGGTGCGCCAATCGATGCCGCTAAGCTGATTGGGCACGGGCGCCAGGACGTAGAAACAATCGCAGCCCGGCGGAGCCATCGTGGCGTCAGTGGCGCTCGGCCGGTGGAGATAGAGGCTGAAGTCGCCGGAGAGACGCTTCTTGTTGAAGATATCGTTGAGGAGTTCGCGATAACGCTCGCCGAGAATGATGGTGTGATGTTTGATGTTCGGATATTGCTTGCGCGTGCCGAAGTAGATGACGAACAAAGACATGCTGTAGCGCATGCGCTTCAGCCGGGCGGCGGTGTATTTAGGGCGGTCTTTTGGTTCGACCATCTTTAAATAAGTATTGGCGACATCGGCATTGCTGACCACGGCGGCGGCATGAAATGTTTCACCGCTTTCGGTGATTACTCCTTTCGCGATGCGGTTCTCCACCAGCAGTTTGGCGATGGGCGTAGAAAGATGGGTCCGCCCACCGAGCTCTGTAAACAGTTTGCCGAGGGCGGCGATGATCGCGCCCGTTCCACCGATCGCGTAATGCACGCCCCACTCGCGTTCCAAATAGTGAATGAGCGCATAGATGGATGTGGTCTGAAATGGGTTGCCCCCTACCAATAGGGGATGAAAGCTAAAAACGCGGCGCAGGAGCGGATCTTTTATATAACCGGCGGCGAACTGGTAGACGGTTTTGTAGGATTGCAGCCGGATCAGATCGGGCGCCACGCGCAGCATATCTGAAAATTTCAGAAAGGGCTTATCGGAAAGTTCGACGAAGCCTTTTTGAAACACTGCCTTCGCGTGCAGGACGAGCCGGCGATAACCCGCTAGATCGTCTGGCGCGAATGTCGCGACGAGCTTTTCAGTTTGCGCCTCATCGCGGCCGTATTCGAAGCTGCGGCCGTCGTGAAATTCAATGCGGTAGAAAGGGTCGACCGGGACGAGTTTGAAGTAATCGTCTGGATTTCTTTGAGCGGCGCTGAAGAGCTCGGCGAGCATAAACGGGGCAGTGATAACCGTGGGGCCGCCGTCAAACTTGAAACCATCTTGTTCGTAGAGATAAGCGCGGCCGCCGAGCTTATCGCGCGCTTCGAAAAGATCCACTTGAAAGCCGCGGGTTTGCAGGCGAATGGCGCTAGCTAGGCCGCCGAAGCCGCTGCCGATGACGACAATGTTCTTCATTCAAATGGGGACGGACGACTCTGTCCCAAACCATCGATATTCGGCCGTCCGATACGCTCCTCCGTGGCCAGCGCGGTCCGTCCCCATTTGATCGCTGCTCTAGCGCGTGAGGGCGATGGACACTCGGTCATGCAGGTAGTCGATCAGATCGGCAAGAGGTCGGGAAGCGGCGCCAAAGGGTTCGATGGCTGCGCGCAAGGTAGAGAGCTTATCTGCGAAAGGAGCGGGATTGACGAGTTCGCCGTCCAGCAGGTCGTCACTCATTTGAAAGGCCAGGCCGAATTGGCGGCCGAAACAATTCAGGAGTGCCCGTTCGTTGGCGTCCAAATTAGCCAGCAGCGAGCCGGCCAAAACGGCCAGATTGAAGAGAGGGACCGTTTTGAGTTCTGAAATCTCGCAGGCGGGTATGGGCGACGTAGCGTGCGGCAGTTTCAGGTCGAGGGCTTGGCCGGCGATCAGACCGGAGCAATCCAGGCTGCGGAGAAGAGCAAGCTGAAATTCGATCAGGCAAGGGCGATAATCCTCGCAACAAGTGGGTTCGAGGATGCTGCGAGCGGCTAAGGCCACCAGCCCGAATGCGGCAAGCACGGCGGTGGCTTCGCCAAACTTAACATGCACGGAAGCGCGATCGCGCCGGTAAGGAGAATCGTCCATGCAAGGGAGATCGTCAATCACCAGCGATGCGCAATGGAGTAGTTCTACGGAAGCGGCCAAGCGCATGGCCAGATCGGGTGGCGCTTGCACCATGTGCGCGACGCGAATTGCCAAAATGGGCCGAATGCGCTGCGCAGTGCCCAGAACGGCATAGCGCATGGCGTCGTGAACGATGCCATTGCTGTCAGATCCTTCCGAAGATAGCAGCCGGTTCAAATATGAATTGACGGCTAGACGCTCCGTTTGCAGGTCGCCCGATGAACTAAAGGTCATTGGTTATCGTTACTGATTCGCTCCAACCACGGAGGGAGCCAAAACTTTTAGTGGCAGGCAAATCTAGGACTCATTAATATTTAGTAAATACGCCTGACAGCGGTAAACCGTAATAGCGCTTCAACCGTTCTGGTGTCGAAGCTGGTAGGAATGCCGTCAAAGCTGAGCGGCGACCCACCGTAGTTTTCATTATCCAGTATTGGGGAGGAGCTATATGGATCAATCCGCGTTTGTGCGTCTGGCGACGTTCACGGCGCTTTCCACATTTCTTTGCTGTGCGCAGGTCTCGCCGCCGCCCGGCATGCCGGCATCGACGGCGGCGCGTATCTTGGAGCAAGCCACTTGGGGTCCAACTACGGCATCCATCGCTGCCCTGCAAAAGCAAGGTTTCGATCAGTGGTTTCAGAATCAGGTGGCGGCCCCGATTTCCAGCTATTCGAACCAGCCGCCGACGGTAACGGTGGCCGGCGTAACCAAGACGAATGGGGACCTTACGCCGGTGCAGCGGCAGTTCTTTCAAAACGCCCTGAGCAACCCGGATCAACTCCGCCAACGCGTAGCCTTTGCCTTGAGTGAAATTTGGGTGGTGTCGCAGGTGGGCGTGGTCAGATCCGCAGCCTATTTTCCGCCATTGCTCAACATTTTGCAAAAGGATGCGTTTGGCAGTTATCAGCAGCTGATGGCGGATGTGACGCTTAACCCGGGGATGGGCGCTTATCTCGACATGGTGAACAATCATAGAGCCGCGGGCACATCGTCACCGAATGAAAATTACGGGCGCGAACTGATGCAACTTTTCACGCTGGGGCTGAATAATTTGAACCCCGACGGAACGGTAGTACTCGATCAGAACAACAATCCCATTCCAACGTACACACCTGCCACAGTAACGGCCATGTCAGCCGCGCTGACGGGCTGGACGTATGCCCAAACGTCGACGGGCGCCAACAACTATCTCGTTCCCATGGTGCCGGTGGAAAAGAACGGCGTGGAAACGCAACATGACATGACAGAAAAATTCATCCCATTCACTGGCCCGGACGGGCAAACTAATACCACCACGCTGCCGGCGGGTCAAACGGCCGCATTGGATCTGGACGAGGCTTTGACGGCGATCTATTCGCAGCCGAGCCTGGCGCCCTTTATCGTGACGCAGTTGATTCAACATCTGGTGACCAGCAATCCCAGCCCGCAGTACGTTTTGGACGTGGTGAACGTATTCAAAGCCACGAATGGGAACTTGCAGCAAACGGTGTATGCGATTCTGACCGATCCAGAAGCGCGGGCAGGAGATAACGGTGTGGATTATGACGTATCGAACTTTGGGCATTTTCGCGAGCCGGTCTTATTGATGGAGAACCTGCTACGCGGATTGAACGGAGCTTTGGCCGCAACCTCCACGGTTTATAATTACACCTCGAACCTGGGGCAAGGCTTCCTCGAAGAGCCCAGTGTGTTCAGCTATTTTTCTCCGCACTACGAAGTAAGCGAAGGTTTGTTGGGTCCGGAATTTCAACTGCAAACCACGCAAACCGCGGTGACGCGGGCAAACTACATCTACCGGGCGATCTATGACAACATGCTCGATGCGGGAACCACCTTTAGCATTGCGGAGTTCGTAACGGCGGCCGAAAGCTCGGCAGCGAATCTGGAAACGGCCATTGGCAACCGTTTCTTCCATGGCATGATGTCGGCCAGTTTGGTATCGGCGATCAACGAAGCGCTGAGCGATCCCAAAAGCAATACCCCCACCTTGCAGGCGCAGGCGGCACTCTATGTAGCGCTAACGTCAAGCGAGTTTCAACTCATTCATTAGGCGAAAGGATCAAAGGAGAAAAACAATGTTTTCACGTCGCAGATTTGTCAAGATAGGCGCGGCTTCCATCGGTTCGCTCGCCCTGCGTAACTTTGGATTGTTGCCGGCGCTGGCGCAGAACGCCACAAACTATAAAGCGTTGGTTTGCGTATTCCTGTTTGGCGGCAACGATTCGAATAATTCGATCATTCCGGCCGGAACCGGCGACAGCATTTACAACGAGTACCTGGCCCTGCGCGGGAGCCTCGCGCTGCCCAAGAGCGACCTCGTCGAAGTAGCCGACGTCACCGGCAAGAACAATTATTACTTCCACAACGGCTTGACCGACATGGCCAGCCTCTTCAGTTCCGGCCATTTGGCGGTGGCGGCTAACGTTGGGCCGCTGGTCACATTTGTAAAGAGGACGGGCATAGCCATGGTGAATGGACCCGTGCCGCAGCATTTGTTTTCTCACTTGGACCAACAGACCGAATGGCAGACATCCGATCCAACCGAACAGACACCGTTTGGCTGGGGAGGACGCACGGCTGCTCTGGCGCAGGGGATGAACAAGACCAGTTTCCCGACGCTGCTTTCGGTGGCAGGCAACGACCTGTTCGGCGTCGGAACCGATCCGCAGATTGCGATCAGCCCAACTGCCAATCCGGCGACCGCGCTGAACCTGACAGGGTTCAACCTGGAGCAGCCGCGAACACAGGCGTTCGAATCGCTGCTGACAACCGACACCGGCCTCAAACTTGCCGGCGCAGCCAATGGGATCATGCTCAATTCCATTGCCGACGCCCAGGCGCTAGCGGCGGCGCTATCAGGTGTAACCATCTCGACGACATTTCCCAAAACCAGTTTAGGAAATCAATTGAAACAGGTAGCCACCATTATTAAGGCGCGCGAGAACCTGGGCATGCAGCGACAGATTTTCTTCTGCTCCCTGGGCGGTTTCGATACGCATACTGGAGAACTCGAGGCACATGACAATCTCTATCCGCAATTGAGCCAGGCCGTCAGCACTTTCTATACGGCGATCAACAGTGAGTTGGGGATCTCGGACGAAGTGACGCTTTTTACGGAATCGGATTTTAGTCGGACCTTTTCCCAAACGACCACCGACGGCAGCGACCACGCATGGGGCAGCCACCACATGGTCTTGGGTGGAGCAGTGAAAGGCCAACAGGTTTATGGCACATTTCCGACTTTCGAGCTGGGCACGGGCGACGATTTCGACACGCGCGGCCGCTGGATCCCATCGGCCGCGGTAGATCAATATGGCGCGGCTCTCGTCAATTGGTTTGGCGTAAACGCGAATCAGGTGTTCCCGAATTTGGTGGCTTTAGACAAGGTAAAGGCGAATCCGTTCACTTTCTTTGGCTGAACCTGTAGCGGATGTTCGGAGGATACGGCTGCCTTTCAGACACGGCGTTTTGTGATCTGAGCTCGGGCAGCCGTTTTTTTCGTCGCAACACGCCCTAGTCGGAATGAATGCTTGGAGGGTGGGTTCAGTACGTTGTGACCTACTAAACGCGCTATTTAAGCCGATAAGTTCGCTGGGTGGCCGTTCTCGTGGTTCTCGTGGTGAGGGCGCACCCAGGGAATTTTGATGAAAATCCGCCGGATCCTAATATTCACAGTGTGCGCCGTTGCCGGAGGGCTTACGCTCCGCTACGGCATACAGAAATTTAGCTTGTATGGGTCGATCTCCGGGCACACGGTACCGATGAAGGAACCGCTACCGGCTTACACCAGGGCACTGCGACCGAACTATCCGTACTCCATCATTCCAGGAGGGGCCTATTCCACTGCTGAACTAAAGTACGCAGACCAGGAAGACGAGGTAGTGAAGGAGCACTACGCGGATTTCGACGTGAAGAAAGCGCAAATGGTGCAGCTGACGGAAGACAAATATCAGTACGCGTCTTACCGGAAAAAGAATAAAGTGTACTGGACAAAGAAGAAATTGCGACTTCCCAAGGGTGAACTTCTGCTGACGGATGGTGCGAGCTATGCGCGGGCGCGCTGCGGTAACCGCCTATCGGAAAAACCGCAGACCCCGGTAAGCCTACAAGAGCCGCCGCTCAAAGCGCTTTTGCTGCCCCCGATGGAATTAGGAATTCCCATGGAACTGGCAGAGAAGCCGCCTCTCGGCGAGCTGTCGGCGATCCCGCCGGTGAACATAGAGCGGTTCCAGCCAGTTTTACCTCCGACGGGCATAGAGATATCTCAAACAGGGCCTTTATTTCCGGTGGGTCCATCCGTTCCCATAGTGCCGCCGGTATTCCCGCCGGGATCGCCACCTGGCACGCCCACCAAGCCGCCCAGCAAACCACCGGTTCCGCCGGGCATTCCGCCCATAATTCCGCCGGGAAGTCCGCCGATTTCGGCAGTTCCTGAACCGAACGCGGTGTATCTCTTCCTTGTCACCTTTGTGCTCTCGCTCTACGGTCTAACCCGGTTTATGCCAGAACAGGAAAAACGAGAAGCCTCAGGCAAAGACAAGCGAGCCGAATAAACTTCCATAGAAAGTACTTTACAAGGAAGAGTAAACCTGGCAGAATCGCATTATGAACTTTATTGCTGCCTTGGGGAAACTGGCAAGCGCTTTTGCGCACGCCGCGCTCCGTCACAAGCGAAAAGCAGATCGGTCGCCCGTGAGTGTGATTCCTCAACAAGGCTTAGGCGGAAATGATGTTTTTGCCCGCAGTCAATTGCGGGCGCGCTGGTGAAAGTCTGATAAGCCGCTAGGCAGTCGCCCATTTACGCCTAAGCCCGAAGCCGCTTACCAGACTAAGGCCTACAAGAACAAGCATGCGCGGTTCGGGCGCATTGGTCACCTTAACAATCATGTCGTTGTAATCCAACGACCCAAAGGCGGTGTCGTCCATTCCCACGAAATATTGACCCGGGGTGCCGCTAAATACCGCGAAATGCTGGGTAGTATCGACCGGATTTTTGTCGACGCCGGCGCTGTAATCCTGCGTCTTGTTCATGAACCAGAAATAGTCTGCCGCGCCATTACCCTGGATATTTTCAAGATAAAGTCCGTAATTGCCGGTAGGGGTGAATGTGGCACTTTCGCCGATGGTCGCCGTCTTTGAATTCCAAAGGGCCGTCAACGCGCCGATTGTGCCGTTGGCGTTTATTTCATACCAACCGAAAACGTTGTAGCCAGGGTTTTGGGGAGTTCCTAACTGGTTGGTTAGCATTCCCAACAAAGACACAGTAACGGGAATGCCGCTGCTTTGGAAATACATGTTGGCTACCGACGCCGTGCCGTTAGCCCAATAGGCGATCGCACCGGGAGGGCTGGCAATGACACATCCACCCGTTCCCACCAGGCACCAGCCGATGTTGTCCGTTGGACCGTCCGGCGAATAGTTGTTCCAATAAGGTCCACCGTGAACCGGGGCGCTGGCCGGACCTAAAACCGCGGCAGTCCACTGTTGAAAGGCACCCCCGGGACCGACGAGTGTGTCAGCGTGCCCGGCCTGGGAAAGGAGCGCTAAACCGATTATGGAAGCCAGCTCGATATAAATGCGTTTCATGCTATGACTTTAGTCGCAATCTAAACGATTATACGCAGGTCCTAAGCTGGCTGACAACGCCGATGGCCGGAGCGATATAAAGCGGTTATCTCCTTTCAGTCGTATTGTTTGCGGCGAATACCAGTGCCAGTACTGCAGTACTAACGAGATGTTTGGGATTCGCGCGAAGCTGCTAACGACGCGAAGGGGAACGGCGCAAGTGGCGCCAGAACACCGTTCCAACCGCCAAAATGGGCACGGCTAGCAGCAGGCCAATGGGACCGAAAACCAGGCTACCGACTAGCAAAGCAGCCAGCACCGGCAGTTCCCGCAATCCAAGCGGCCGGCCGATCAGCCTGGGCAGGAGCAGGAAATATTCGATGCCCAAAATCATCAACCATGCCCCCAGCAGGATGAGGTAACGAGTCAGCGGAGCGTCTGCCAACGCGAGACTAACTGCGGCGAAACCCAGCGGAAACAATGAACCAATCCCCGGAACAACGCTGGCGAAGCCGCTCAAAACGCCAATCGCGTACCAAAATGGAACGCGGATAGCCCAAAAGGCAGCCGTGTAGAGCACTGACAAAGCGAGGCAAAGGAGGAACTGGCCGCGCACATAGACGGCCAGCAGGCGAAAGGACTCGCGGACCGGTTCAGGGACACTCGCCACGTTACATACTATCGTTATGGCTGCCCTCTGGCGCGACATTCGTTTTGCGCTTTATACGCTCCGCAGGAGTCCGGCGGCTACTTCCGTCGCGGTGGCAACTCTGGCCGTGGTGATCGGCGCCAATGCAGCCATTTTCAGTCTGCTCAACGCTCTCGTCCTGCGGCCCTTGCCCATACCGCAGCCAGAGCAATTGGCCGATCTCACCACCCGCAGTCCCGACAACGTCAACGGAGAAGATTACCTCACGCTGCCGATGTTCCAGGAGTTCGCCCGTCATCAGAACGTTTTCTCAACGCTATTCGCTTGGGCCGGCGGCGGCATTGACAACGTGGAGGTAAACGGCGCGCGCTTCACAGCCTCCACTTCCTCCGTTTCCGGCGATTACTACAAGGCGATGGGAATCCGCCCGCTGCTCGGACGTTTTATCGAACCAAGTGATGTCTCTCTCAATAGCGGGATATCCATCGCCGTGACAGTCATCAGCTATCGGCTCTGGCGTGGCTGGTATCGCGGCGACCCAGGTGTCTTAGGCAAAACAATCCGGCTGGGGAATAAGCCGTTCACCATCATTGGCGTGGAACCGGAAGGTTACTCCGGATTGATTATCGATGGCTCTGGCGACGTGACCGTGCCGCTCTTTGCGCCCGGTTCGTATGGCACTCGCGAACCCACCGCACTTTGGCTGAAAATTTATGGACGCATGAAACCCGGCGTGACACTTCAGCTAGCACGTGTCAGCCTGGAACTGCTTTGGCCCGCCATCCAAAAGCTGACCGTGCCGCAGGGTTACGACGGCGAACGAAGCAAGCGATTTTTTGCGCGCACGATAGTGCTCGAATCGGCTCGCAACGGCTTTTCGTATATGCGCAAGCGCTTCGCCCATCCGTTAGTTGTGCTTCTCGTTCTGGTCGGGTCTTTACTGCTGATTGCCTGCTTGAATCTGGCCAATCTATCCATCGCCAAAATGGCTTCGCAACAACATGCGTGGGGAGTGCGCCTCGCTTTAGGGGCAGGTGTGTGGGACTTGATACGTCCGCTGCTGATTGAGAATTTCTTAGTCTCCGTCGCTGCCGCGCTCCTCGGTCTTTCGCTGGCTTATGCGATCACCCCGGTTTTGTTGCACATGGCATGGACAGGCCTCGTCGAGACGCCCTTGAGCACCGCGCCCGATCTTCGCGTTGTGGCGTTTACCGTCGGTGCCGCGATCATCACTGCCCTGCTCTTTACGATTGTCCCCGCCTGGTATGCCACCAGGGCGGATGCCATTAACTCTCTGCGCCAGAACACGCGCTCCGTCCACAGGGGGTCGACGCAACTGGGCAAGATGCTGTTGACGGCGCAAGTTGCCTTGGCTCTGGTTCTCGTAACCGGCGCTATTTTGTTTGGTAAAACGCTCAGCAGCTTGCACACGGTCGATCTTGGTTACAAAAGAGATCACCTGCTGACCATGCAGCTTTTCCCTCAACCGGGAAGCGGCAAATTGCAGAACTTCAAGGCTTATTATCGCGACTTGACTGACAAAACGCGCGCCATTTCAGGCGTACTCGCCGTGAGCTATTCGAACATGGGACCTGCAAACCAATTTGAGGGCAAGCGGCCGATCTATCGTGTACCCGAATCCCAGCCCATCCAGGCGATTGACGACGTTGTCGGGCCTGACTTTTTCTCCACCATGGGTATGCGCGTTCTCGCCGGGCGCGAGTTCACCTGGAGTGACGATGAGCATTCACCGCAAGTAGCCGTAGTAAGCCAGACGCTGGCCGAGCGGCTCTATGGCAGCCAGAACCCGATCGGCCAATATCTGTATTGGGGTGTGCGCGCCACGCAAATGAAGCTGCGCATTGTCGGAGTGGTCAATAGCGCCAGTCTCTGGAACGTCGCGACAATTCAGCCGATGGCCGTCTACCGCCCGCTCTTGCAGAATCCCGAGTACGGCGATGAGCCACTCATGGATGTGCGAACCGCGCCTGAGCCGGCCAGCCTCAAGTCCGCTGCCGAGCGCGCCATTCGCTCGCTGGGCCACCACTATTCCTTACGCACCGCAACACTAGACGAAAGGCTGAGCAGCTTCATAACCGTGCAGCGCTTGACCGCGCTCTTAGCCGGCTTTTTCGGCGCAGCCGCCTTACTCATCGCTTCCATCGGGCTCTATGGCCTCGTCTCCTTTCATGTGACGCAGCGGACCCGCGAGTTGGGCGTAAGACTCGCATTGGGAGCGCAATCGCGACAAGTTTTGTTGATGGTCCTGCGCGAAGTCCTGCTCATTGCGAGCTGCGGTTGCCTGCTCGGGTTGATTGCGAGCATCGCACTCCGTTCTTACGTGGCTGGTCTCGTGTTCGGCGTCTCCGCCACTGATCCGCTTGTGCTGGCTGGCGGGATACTGATACTCATCAGCGTATCGATACTCGCCGGATTCGCGCCTGCTAGACGCGCGGCGACCGTCGACCCAGCGGAAGCCCTGCGTTCAGACTGAATCGCTACTCGCCGATGATCTTCACCAGCACCCGCTTGCGCCGCCGCCCGTCGAACTCGCCGTAAAAGATTTGCTCCCAAGGTCCGAAGTCGAGTTTCCCCTTTGTCAACGCGACCACCACTTCCCGGCCCATAATCTGCCTTTTCAGATGGGCGTCCGCGTTGTCCTCGCCGGTACGGTTGTGCAAATAGCTGGAGACCGGCTCATGCGGCGCCAATCCCTCCAACCACTTTTCATAATCCTGGTGCAAGCCGGATTCGTTGTCGTTGATAAAGACGGATGCGGTGATATGCATCGCATTCACCAGTACCAGGCCTTCTTCGATCCCGCTCTCGCGAATGCACTCATCCACCTGGCCCGTGATATTGACAAAACCGCGCCGCGACGGCACGTTAAACCACAATTCTTTGCGATAACTCTTCATTGCTTTTTCGACGAAATCCAGCGATCCACATTCGCCTCCAGCACATCCAGCGGCAGCGGTCCTTGCTCCAACACCGCGTCATGAAAAGCGCGGATGTCGAATCGATTCCCTAGCTGCTGGCGCGCGCGTTCGCGCAATTTCAGAATTGTCATCTCGCCGAGTTTGTAGCCCAGCGCCTGCGCCGGCCAAGCGATGTAGCGATCCACTTCGGTTTCAATATTCTGGTCATCCATCGCGGTGTGCGCGTGGAAGAAGTCGATCATTTGTTGGCGCGACCAGTGCTGCGAGTGAACTCCCGTATCCACCACCAGCCGGACCGACCGCCACATCAGATTCTGCAAACGCCCATACTCGCTATAGGGGTCTTGATAGAAGCCTATCTCGTGCGCCAGCGTTTCGGCATACAGCGCCCAACCCTCCGAAAAGGCATTGTAAGAAGCGAATTTGCGGAACGGCGGCAGATCCGTCAGTTCTTGGGCAATCGAGAACTGCAGATGGTGCCCCGGGATTCCCTCGTGATAAGCGATGGCCTCCACGTTCAGCAACAGGCGTTTCGTTGGATCGAATTCATTCACGTTGATACGGCCAGGTCGCGAGCCATCGCCCGCGCCCGGCGAATAATCGGCCGGCACCGCGTTCGGCGCGCGGTAGGCTTCCATCGGTACGACAGATAGCTTGTTCTTCGGCAGGCGCCCGAAATATTGCGGCAGCTTGGCATACATCTGATCCGTATAGCGCGCATACAAACCCAAAATCTGTTCGCCCGACGTGCCATGCAAATGCTTGTCGGCAAAAATGTGTGCGTTGAACGTTTTGAGATCCGGGTAGCCTTGCTTAATGGCGATAGCCAACATCTGCTTTTCGATTTCGGCCACCTGCTTCAGGCCGAGCTCGTGCAGATCGTCTGGATTCGAATGCGTGGTGGTTTGCTCCTCGATCGCTTGCCGGTAGCGCGCCGCGCCGTCCGGCAAAGACCAGATGCCAAACTCCGTGCGGCCGTTCGGAGCGTATTCGTCTCTCACGAATTTCGCGAAAGCGGCGAAAGCGGGCAGAACCTGCGTGCCGGTAACATCGTTGATCTCTTTTGTAAGACGCGCTCGCTCGGCCACCGGAACACCTTCTGGAAAGCTTCGGCAAGGCTCGGTGAAGGTACTTTGGGCCAGCGATTTCGAAGCCACACCAGACGCCTCTTGCGCCACCTTCTCCAGCAAATCGCGCGGCGGCATAAGCCCATCACGCGCACCTTGCCGCATATTGGCAATGGATTGCTGGAAGTAGCCGGGCAACTTGCGCAGCCGGCTCAAATAATTTTCGTAATCCAGCGCCGTCTTGAAAGGCATATCTCTGGCGAGACCGGCGTAATCCTGCGGACCTGACATTTGCGTGGCGGGCATCTCCCATTGCTTAAAGGGCGCGCCCGCAATTGAAGTTTTCAGAGAACGCACCATCAAGCTTTGATTGAGACGATCGGCCGGGGACAGCTGCGAAGAATCAATTTGCTCTAGCGCCGTGAGCAGATGGCGGTCGTAGTCGAGTTCGCGAGCCGTGGCCTCAGGGGAAATGTCACTGAGCTGGCTGTTATAACGGTTGTCGCCGATGGCCGTCGCGAACTCAGGACTGGTGCGCAACTGGTGCTGCCAGTCTTCGTCGAGCAGCGCAGTGAGTGTCTCGTGCGGAGTCGCAGCAGCGAGAAGAACGGCGGCGAAAAAGAGGAATCCAACAAGTCGCAGGCAATTCATGGTGGAATTGTTCAACCTACCACGCTCCCTAGCGGTCGCAGCTCAGAAAATCCTAAAAGGAGCGTCCACCAGCCCGCGGCCTATCAATTAAATAATAAAAATGACTCGGAGCGGGGAGCGTCAGCGACCTAGTTCGGTCTTTCTTCTCCTCCGCCAGCTGGCCCGGTTTTTCAACCGAGGGAAGAGTCTGGGATCTCATAGCTGGGCAGAAGCCATCTATTGCCACTGCCTACAGGGTACCCGATTTTGCGATTAGGCGAGAAAAATACGCTAAACTTTCAGGCAATGGCGCACCATCGGTTCGCGCAACGCAAAGCCTTCCCGCTTATCATCATCCTTGGCATGCCCCTTGCATCTCAAACTTTTTCCGAACCGCCCGATAAATACCAGTGGCTGGAAGATGTCTCGAGTGAACGTTCGTTGGCCTGGGTCAAAGCCGAAAACGAACGGTCTTTAAAGGTCTTAGAGAGCGACCCCCATTACAAACCCCTGGAATCCTCCGCACTGAAAGTACTCGAATCCCCAGACCGGCTGCCCATGCCCGATTTAAACGGTGGCAATGTTTACAACACTTGGCAGGACGCCAATCATGTAAGAGGCATTCTCCGGCGCACCTCCCTTGCCGATTACTTGACCCCAGAGCCGCATTGGCAGAGGGTACTGGACTATGACGCCCTCGCCAAACAAGACAACCAGAAGTGGGTACAAAAGGGACGCGCCTGCCTTTATCCAGGCAACAAGTTGTGCATGATTGCGCTCTCCGCCGGCGGCGAGGATGCCGACACGATGCGCGAGTTTGATCTGCAGACCGGCCAGTTTGTCGAGAACGGCTTTGTTCTGCCTCGCTCGAAACAAAACGTGGCGTGGCTAGACAAAGATACCCTACTGGTGTCGCGCGACTGGGGCGCCGGTACCGTGACCAAGTCCGGCTACCCCTTTGTGGTGAAGCGCTGGAAGCGCGGTCAGCCGCTATCTGAAGCACAAGAAGTTTACCGGGGTAGGGAGAGCGACGTCAGCGCAGGCCCGTTGGTCCTTAATGACAGTACCGGCCATCACGCAGCGCTGGTGATTCGCGCCGTCAACTTTTTTGAGATAGAGGTTTCGCTACTGACGCCTGGCGGCGCCCAGCGAATTGGCTTGCCCGGTAAGACGGAGATCAATGGGCTGCTGCATGGCCAGATCATCGTCACCCTCAATCAGGATTGGCAGCCGGTGGGTCAGCAGACAAACTTCGTCCAGGGCTCCATCGTTTCGTTGAATCTCAAGGATGTCGAAAAAGACCCGCTTCATCTGAAACCCGCTGTCGTGTTCACTCCGACTGCGTTGGAGTTCGCCCAGAGCGTCGACACCACCAAGGATCGCCTTCTGCTGACAACGCTCGAGCATGTGCAAGGGCGCGCCTACAGTTACTCACTGGCCGCAACCGGCGTATGGGCACGGCAGAAACTGGATGTACCTGACAATCTAGCCGTGTCCATTGAAAGCACGAACTGGTCCGACAACCAATTTTTCTTACTAATTCAGGGATTTCTAACTCCCTCTTCGCTCTTACTGGGCGATGCTGCCGCCGGAACGCTGAAGGAAGCGAAGACGCTGAAACCGCAGTTTGATGCCTCGCAAGATGTCGTCGAACAATCGGAAGCGGTCTCGAAAGACGGAACCAAGGTGCCCTATTTCGTCGTGCATCGCAAAACTATGCAATACGATGGCGCAAATCCGACGCTGTTAACGGCCTATGGCGGCTTCCAGGTTTCGGTCACACCTTCTTATTCGGCGCTCATCGGCAAGCTATGGCTCGAGCGCGGTGGCGTCTACGTCGTGGCCAACATTCGCGGCGGCGGCGAGTTTGGTCCCGCCTGGCATGAAGCTGGGCTCAAGACCCACCGGCAACGAATCTATGACGATTTCGCCGCGGTCGGCAAGGATTTGGTAACGCGCCGCATCACTTCGGCCCGGCGTCTCGGCATTGTAGGCGGCTCAAACGGCGGTTTGCTGATGGGCGTGGAAATGACTCAGCATCCTGAAATGTGGCACGCGGTCGTTATCCAGATTCCACTGCTCGATATGCTGCGCTTCGAGCAGATTGCCGCCGGTGCATCTTGGGTGGGCGAATACGGCTCCGTCTCGATACCTGACGAGCGTGCGTTTCTCGCGTCCATCTCTCCTTACAATCAACTCAAGCCGGATGTGAACTATCCCGAACCGTTGATTTTTACCACCACCAAAGACGATCGCGTCGGTCCCGTCCATGCCCGTAAGTTTGCGGCAAAAATGGAGGAGTTCAAAAAACCGTTTTTTTATGACGAGATTATCGAAGGTGGTCACGGCGCGGGGGCCGACTTAAAAGAGAAAGCCGCGACCGCCGCCGTGGAGTTTACTTACCTGACCAGAAAGCTCATGGACTGAGGTTCTTCGCTAAAAATGTGCGCTGAACCATCCAGCCTCGCGAATAACATTCCGGCGATGAGCAACACGCACGTAACCATAATCACCGGCGCATTGTAAGTACCCGTAGCCTGCACTAAGTAGCCGGCCGCCACCGAACAGACAAAGCCGCCGATATTCCCCGCGTCGCTTAACATCGCCAAAGCTCTCCACATCTCCGCTCCCACTCTCCGCAAACATTACCGTGAGCAGCTTGACCTCTCGGCAATCGAAGCAAACACCAACGTCCTCACGTCGCTTTATCGAAGGGCGACTACCCGCCACAGTGCCGCCGCCGCCATTTTCTGGGCCAAGTGTCGCTGCGGGTTCCTGCCCGGTGGCGCCCCCTCTGAGAAAGCCCCCAAAGCTCCTCCGCCTCCCGAGCCTCCCCCTAGACGAAACTCGCTCGAAGGCCTCACCGCGCACTGCAACGATGGTGCTCCGAATGGCGATATCCACTAACCTCGCCGCTCGCGGAACCCGACGCCCCGGCGAAGGGTTCCCGCCGCCTATTTTTTTCGTCTCTGCCCCTTACTTTAATAGCCAAAAAAAAACACCCTTCCGCGCGCTCACTCCCGCGTGAAAACTCGGAACGCCACCACCCCAAACAACACCAGTGCCAGCGAGCTCACAATATACGGCCAGCCACTCGTGCCGAAAATGAAAAACCAGCCCAACAACGCGATGACCACCGGCAACGGATAGAGCGGCATCCGGAACGGCCTCGCAATGTCTTTGCGCAGCCGCCGGATCAGCACCACGCCTACGCACTGCGCGGCGAACCAAGTCAGAATCTGAATCACCAACAGCTCTCTAATCAGCGTCTCCAGTGGAAACAAGCACATCACCACCGAAGCCCCGCCAAAGAACAAAACCGAAAAGGCCGGAAAGTTGCGCGTCGGATGCAGCCGCGCGAAAGGCTTGAAGAAATGCCCCTCCACCGCCGCCGCATACGGCACGCGCGTATAACCCAGCAACACGCAGAACACCGAAGCGAACGCCACCCAAAGAATCAACAGCGTCATCAACGAGGCCGCCTGCGTGCCATACAGCCGCTCCATATATGCGGAGACAATCGACGTCGATTTTACCGCTTCCTGCCACGGCACTACGCCGATGATCGAAAGGCTCATCGCCACATACAGCACCGCCAGAATCACGATCGAAAGAACCACCACCCGCGGAATGGTGCGCGTCGGGTTTTCCACCTCGCCGCCAATCAGGCACACGTTGAAATAGCCGCTGTAATCGTACATACTCAACAGCGCCGCCGCGCCCAAGCCATTGAAAAACGCCGGCGTCAACGCGAAAGCATGCGGTGGAAAGTTAAAGGCCACCGCCGGATTGAAATGCCGTATGCCGCCCCACAAAATGATGCCGATCGCCAGCATCAACCCGGCCCACAGCACGTTCGAAATCTTGCCGATGGATTTGATATCGCGATACAGCAGGAACGTGGCAAACAGGCAAACGCCCATGGCCACCAGCTTGCCCTCCAAGGGGCTCAAAGAAGGTATTAAATAGCGCGTATAGTCGGCAAAACCCACCCCTCCCGAAGCGGCCGTCAACGGCGCAGCCAGCATCACCTGCCACAAAAACAGAAAGCCCATCAGCCGGCCGATTCCGAGCGGCCCAAACGCTTTTTGCAGGTATTCGTAAGACCCGCCGGTGTCCGGCATCGCCGCGCCCAGTTCCGCCCAAACCAAGCCATCCGACAGCGCGATCATAGCGCCGCATATCCAGCCCAGCAGCGCTTGCGGCCCGCTCATCGCGCCCAAAATCAGCGGAATCGTCACAAACGGCCCGATTCCCACCATGTTCAGCATGTTCGAAGTCAGGGCAGGGAAGAACCCCATGCCCCGCTTCAGTCCGGCGCTCGCCTCTCCCGCGATTGGTGCGTTCACTCTTGTGTCCGCGGACTACTTGCCCGCACGCAGCGGCCTGACCGCGACTTCTTTGAAGAACACAATGTCGTTGTCGCTGTGGTTTTGCAGGCCGATATAGCCATAGTTCGGCCGCGGGCCGCGTTCCGGCTCAAAGTCGAATTTCTTTTCAGGAACCGGCTCGCCCTCCGTATAGTCGGTGACCTTCTCGCCGTTCACCGTTACCACCGTGCGCGGCCCGTCCAGCGTGATCTCCATGGTGTTCCATTCAGGTCCCGGCTTGCCAGGTTTCGCCAGCGGCTTGGTCAGCGAATAAAGCGTGCCTGTCACGTGGTATTCGTCTTCATTGCTCGTTTCAGGGTGATTATCGATCTGTACTTCGTAGCCGTAGTTGACAGGCATCCACGGTTCGGTGGGCGCGATGGGAATGCGCACGAACACGCCCGAATTATCGTTCTTATCGCGCATTTTATAGACAACCTTGATCACGCAATCGCCCAATTTCGATTCCGTCCAATAGAGAAGTCCCATACCGCCGTGTGTCCGAATCAGTCCGTTTTCGACTGTATCGCCGCCGGGACCGACATGCTTCCAGCCGTCGAAGTTTTTGCCATTAAAAAGCTGCTTCCATTGCTCATGATCCGCAGCCGGCGACAGAGCGGCAGCGAACAATATAAGTGCAAACGCTTTCGTCATATTGGTAAGCCTATCAACACACCGCCATTGCGGCCCGGCTTATCAAAACGCGAAGCGCAGTTGCAATTCGATCCGGCGCTGTTCGGCAGACGTTGCTTCCGCACCGAAACCTCCGGCAATGCCGGTCGATTGCGCGAAATAGGGCGACGTAATAACGCCGATAGGCGTGCTGAGATTCTCGTGGTTGAGGACATCTCGCGCGTTCACCGAGACGGTCAGGTTGTAGCGATGCTCAGTCAGCCCGCTGCCGAAGCCGCCCGGACCTCCGCCAAATCCGCCTCCGCCTCGTCCGCCTCCTCCACCTGCGCGCGCTCCTCCTACCGAGCCGGCGAATTTTGTGGTGCCGAAGCCAAACGTTTTGCTCACACGCAGGTTGATCCCGATGAAACCAGGACCTGTCTCGGAATTACGTTCAATCTCCGCTTCGCCGACCAGCGGATCTGGATTGAGATAAGGCAGCAACGCCGCGCCGGCAACCCCGGAGGGCAACGCGGAATTCAAACTCGGCCGTGCCGTGGGATTGCCTGTGCCCATCAGATAAAGATCCGTGCCCGTTGTGATGTTATAGGGAGTGCCGGTGCGCAGTATGACGAACGGCGAGAATCGCAGGCCCCATTTGGCCGAGACGGACCCACCCAGGAAAAAACTGTTCGCGATGTCTAACGATGACCGGCCCCAATCTTCCCTGAAGTTATAAGTATTGGACGGCAGCGTGCCTAAGCCGTCCGTGTCGCTGTGCGCATCGTTGTGCGTGTAGCGGGCGAACAGGGTGAGCCATTTGCCAACTTGCGAATTCACATTCACCAGTATTTGCGTTTGCTTGAATGTTCCGCTCGATTGGTAATCGTAAATATCCCCCACATTGCCGTAGGGCCGAATCCCCGTTGTGCCGGCCAGCAAATCAGGCGGCAACTGTCCGGGTTCTACAATCGGGGCGTTGATGTCTACTGTACGTAGCTCGTGATTGCCGCGCGAGTTGACGAAGTTTAGGCCAAGTGTGGTGCGGCTGAATAACTGCCGCTCTAGACCAATGGCCGTTTCCAAAAGAGCCGGTGGGTGCAAGTTGCTATCAATCTCATATTTCTGCGCCGAACTGACCGCCATTCCCGTTAAAGCCGACTGCGGCAGCGGCGTGTTAAAAGCCGGATTCGTCACCGGCGGGTCGTTAATGGTGTATGTTTGAAGCGGATTTCCGCTTGAATAGCGATAGGCGTTTTCAACATTGCCGATGGCGAAGCGATCGTAGAAAATACCCCAGCCGCCGCGCACCACAGTCTTGGCTCTACCCGTACTGCCGGCCTTAGTACCCGGCGACCATGCGAAGCCAACGCGCGGCGCCCAATCGCTATGAACCGGAATGTTGGTTTGCGATTCCCAACGCAATCCCAAGCTCACTGTCAGATTAGGACGTACCCGCCAATCGTCTTGGATGAAGGGACCGAAGTCCATCTGATAAAAATCTATGAACGGATTGCCGTTGCTGACCGAATACTTCGATGGGCCGTACCCTTGCAAGGGCGCATTCAGCGCCAGCAATTGCTCGGTGAAAAGGAACTGTTGGATCGAGGTCAGCGCTACCGTGCAATTCGCTATACCACCGGTGGGCGGGCAATTGGGAGTGAGACCCGCTGCGCCCGGCAGACTCGCTATGGGCGCATACGCGAACGTGCCGCCGAGAAAAGAATAGGTCCCGTTGAAATTGCTGGGACTGGAATTTGCCAGCACATCCGTCCGCACCCGTATGCCGAATTTCGTGGTGTGCGCGCCGAGAGTGAGCGAGGTGTAATTCTGGAACTCCGCTTCTCGCTCGTCGTCATAAGTCTTGGCATTCCCGGGGGCGCTGAAGCCCGAACCGCCGGCAGTGAAAGATTGCGCCACCATGATCGCTGGTGCATCGCTTTGGCTCACCCAACTCTCGTAATCGCGTTCGATATTGATATGCGTTTCGTTAATCGCCTTCGGACTTAGCACCGATGTCTCGACAACTTGAAAGCTGTTCTGTGTTGTCGGAGTCGAGTAGCCATTGCTGGGCAGCGTGAGTCCACCGACTGTGGTTGCGGGCAAGCTGAATCCATTACCGAAGGCGACAACTTTGTCGCTATCCAGATAGCTGTAACGGAAGCTGAGCGTATGGTTTGTGCCGAGCTGATAATCGACCCGCGGGCTGATCGTGGTGCGGTGCTGCGGCGTGGGAACATAGCTGTGATCGAGCGCCGTACCGTTCAAACTGCCGAGTGGAATCACCGCGTTTACGATGTTGTTATCGTCGATATTTCGCCGCTCCACGTCCAGAAAGAAACTGGCTTTCTTGCCGAGCGGTCCGCTCACGTTTCCGCCAAACAGTTCTGTGCGAAAAGGAGGCGATACGTCCAAGAAGGGGTTGCGCGTATTCCAAAGGCTGTCGCTGATATTGAAGTAACCCTGGCCGTGAAACTTGTCGGACCCAGGCTTAGTGAAGATTTGAATACGCCCATAACCCAGTTTGTCGAACTCCGCGGAAAACGGATTCGAGTTGATGCGGATCTCGCGAATGGACTCCTTCGGCGGCAGACGGCCGCCCGTAAAGCCATCAATGTAGATTTGATTTCCGCCCGGTCCGGCGGACGGTCCCGCCAGTGCTTGCAAATCCGCCTGCAAGTCGTCGGGATCGTCCGGCAGAGCGTCGAGATCTTCTTTTTGCAAAACCAGCGCTGTGGCGTTGTTCGACGGCTCCGTGCTCACGCCGCCCACGGCCGTATCCGACACCGTCACTTCTTGCTTCGTCTCGGCCACAATCAGCGTGATGTTCGCGGATGCGACTTGTCCGGACGTGACCGCCACCAGCAGCGCCTTGGCTTGCTGCATGCCTTTGAAAGTGGCTAAGACTGAGTAGGTTCCAGGAGCGACGGCGCGGAAGACATAGCCGCCATCGCGACCGGAAGTGGTCGTCTGCACCTGACCGGAGTCGTTCGATAGCGTGACCGTAGCCCCTGGAATGACGCCGCCGCTAGAGTCTTTGAGCGTGCCTTGCACGGTACCTTGCGCCAATAAACCGGCAACCGCCAGACAACTCAGGATGAGAAAACGGATCATTGCGGTACCGCCATTTCTCCTAAGCCCCAATCGCCGCCTACGCTTCCTTGACGCTGCGGCGCGGATTGCAGAATGGGTTCAACCCCTGCGATAACACCCGTGGCTAGCAGCCGCGAATTGTCAGTCCCGAGCGACACCCCCGAAACAACCACCGCGTCTCCCGGCTTCAGTTCCGCTAAAGAAATCTTCGGCACTCGCTCAAGCATTTGCGAAATATCGCCGGAGCGCGCACCACCGCCCGATCCGCCCCCCGGCCCTGCGCCTTGCCCGCGCTGCCAGCCGCCAGTTCCACCAGCCGCTCCGCCCGCTCCAGCAGGTGGTCCGCCGCTGGCGGACGTTCCGCCTTCTGGCGGTTTGTAGCTTGGATTAAAGCGCCGCGCCAGCATCGTGGCCATGAATGGCGGAAGCTTGCGAACAGCGGAATCATCGTTCAGAGAAATTTGCACAGTTTTCTTCGTTTCCAGATTTTTCACCGTGAGACTTTTGCCGTCGGGATCAATCGCCGTGATGGTTCCCGACAAGGTATGAAACGCGCCGGAATAGACCCGCTGTGCCTTGATGGTGAAGCCATCGTCGCTTTTCTCGCCGATCACGCGCACCTGATCGGAAGGCTGGATCTGCGCGAGTTGGGAGGGCGCCGGCATTTTCGGATTATCGGGAGAGTAGCGGGTGAATTCAGTGGCGTTGGATGTTTCAACGGTGACCGGTTTAGGGCCGTCCGCCGTCTTCACGTTCAAAGTAATCTTTCCCGCGCTTGGATCTACCGCGGAAACGACTCCGGCGGTGGCGTGCTGCCAGGCGGCCGCCTGCGCTTGATGGGCTTGTTGTAAGTCACGCGCCGACATCAGCACAACGCTGCGTGCCACCAAAGTATCCGCCGCGTCTGTCTTGAGCCCGCGCACATCCACCCGATCGCCCACTTGCAAGTCATCGGCAGTAATACGCACGGCATTTTTCAGATCCTTGGCACCGGGCTCAACCTTCAGAAGAGTCTTGGTATTTCCGACCAGGACGGTTTGACTGGCGCCCGTCTTGTCTTCCTTAACTGTGACTGTATGTGCCGAAGCATCGATCGCCGTTACGGCTCCGATCAGATGGTCGAGAGGCTGTTTTGCTGGGGCGGGAGCCTCTTGAGCTTGCGCATGCATTACGGTTGCAAAGAACAGCATTTGTACCAATGTCGTCATCATCTTGGACATAAAACGAGGGGTTAGAGAAAGGGCGAAGGAATTCGCGGAAGGGTTACCGAGGGAGCGGAGAAACTGGCGTTTTCGGGAGGGAAGCCCGGGCGCGTTCGGCTGAACGCGCCCAGTTTGGAAGGAGGAAGCGGCAGGCGAAATCAGGCTGCGTTGCTGACTAATTCGTCATCGAACGCTTCGTTACCATCCTCTTTATTACGGTCGGCGAGTTCCTGGCACTGAATACAATTAGCAGCCCACGGCACCGCGGCTATCCGCTTGGGGCTGATTTCCTCTTCGCAATGGCTGCAGGTTCCAAACGAGCCATCGTCAATGCGGCGGAGCGCCAACTTTACGCTGCGCAGTAAATTGGAATCGCGATCCAGATTGCGGATTGCTAACTCCCGTTCCGAAGCGTGTTGAACCTCGTCTAGAGCATCGGCGCTCTTTTCAATCGCGATTGCATCGCGGTTGCGCACCACTCGCTCCAGTTCAACCTGTTTGGTCTCCAGGATCTTCTTAAACTTGGTGATCTCACTTTTCGTCATTTTTTTGTTTTTCTCCTTCCAAACCAATTACCGACCGGTCTGCTTCCCTAAAAACGATTCGAGGCAGCCAGATCTTCCGATTGGACGCAAACTATCCCAAAATGGATATGGTTAATGGCGTCACTTCTCTACCGGGACTCTACGAGCCACCGTAGAGCTACACTCCACCCTTAACGCGCGACCAGCATTCATTTGAATTGCCTAACGGCCATCCTCCAGACGCTGATCTAAGAACAACTTGCCCTTTTCGGATTTCAAGATCATAGCACAATAGTCCCGACTTGCAACTAGCCCATGCATAAAGTTCCATGCGCGGTACCAATATCGCTTTCCATGAGAGCCGTATCGGCAGAAGACCGCGAAGACCTTACATAGATTGATATTTCTTACTCAGTTTTCTATGAGGTTAGTGCCGGGAAGTGCAAAAACGCTTCAGCGAAAGCGACTTTTTATGAGTACTTATAGGACTTTTTAAAAATGTTGCTACGACGCCGCGATTTCTACAAGGCAACTGTAAAAGGTGGGACCGCCGCCCATGTCGGTTAGCCGCTCCGACGTCAGGTGATTGATGCTGCGGCGGTCGTGCGCAGTTTTGGCCCATCCGAGGCTGCGCGCGCGTAGCACCCCGGGCGGAACGTCGCCGTTCACCTTGGCGCGGAGGCGGCATTCACCCCGATCGTTCCAAACACGCACCAGCGCGCCATCTACGATGTTCCGCTGAGCGGCATCCGCCGGGTGAATGGACAGGAGCGACGTCTGTTTGTCCACTTCGTCGCGATAGCCGAAAGTGGAATTCATACTGTCGTCGTTTTTGCCCGATATCAACTCCAGGGGATATTTCTGCCGGAGCGCCACTTCTCCGAAGCGCGATTCTACCGGCGGCGTGTAAGCCAGATCTTCAGCGCCAAATTCGAACTTGCCTGATGCCGTCCGAAATCCGCCCTTGGCGAAGGGTAGGAAAGGCGTGCCGGGCTGCGAAAGGTTGAGGTGAATCCATCTCTCCCGCTCGAGCCGCTCAAGCGTAATGCCTTGGAGGAAAGGCGAGTCTGAGGAAAGCAGCGCTTCGAGCATTTCCTCCTCGCTATCGTCGAAGCATGGATCGGTAAATCCCATCCGTTTGGCGAGCAAACGAAAAATTTCTACATTAGGCTTCGTTTCCCCTGGGGCGGCAAGAGCAGGCCGCGCGAGTTGCAGGTAGTAGTGCCCGTAAGCTTTGTAAATATCGGTGTGTTCGAGAAACGTGGTAACCGGCAAGACGATATCAGCGTAGTCGGCGGTGTCGGTCTGAAATTGTTCTAGAACGACGGTGAAAAGATCGTCGCGTTTGAGGCCGGCCACCACCGCACTTTGGTTCGGCGCGATGGCTGCAGGGTTTGAGTTGTATACGACCAGAGCGCTGACCGGCGGCGCGGATAGGTTCAGTAGCGCGTCGCCCAGGCGCGACATGTTGACCATACGGGCCTGGCGTCCGAGTGGGGATAGCTTTTGCAGATCGGGGCGCTCGAGAGCGGCACTATTGAATTCGAAAGCGCCGGATGTGGTGAGTTGAACGCCGCCGCCTGTGCGCCGCCAAGCGCCAGTAAGAACCGGTAAGGCCGAGATGGCGCGCACGGCGGCTCCGCCACGGTCGCTACGCTGCACGCCATAGTTAAGGCGGATGGCTGCGGGCTGAAGCGTAGCATAGTCACTGGCCAGGGCTTCGATTTCAGCTTCGGAGATGCCGGTTAAACCAGCGACGCGAAGGGGCGGGTAGTCTCGGGCGAGCGCTGCTAATTCGGCGAAGCCATTTGCATAGGCATCAACATAAGCACGGTCTTCGAGCTGGTCACGTAGAATGATGTGAATCAAACCGAGAGCCAATGCAAGATCGGAGCCCGGATTGACGGCGAAGTGCTTATCGGCGGCGCGGCCTGTACGGTTCTTAACCGGATCGATCACGTAAAACTTGGCGCCGTTGCGGCGTGCTTCCACAACAAAAGGCCACAAGTGGGAGTTGGTGCCCAGAATATTCGCGCCCCAGGCGATGATCAGCTTGGCATGGGCGAACTGTTCAGGCTCCAAACCGAAGCGGGTACCCTGCGACGCGACGAGCGCCACACCGCCCGTGTTGGAACAAATGGTCCGGTCGAGGCGCGAGGCTCCGAGGCGGTGAAAAAAACGGCGATCCATGCCGCCATAATTCAGAACGCCCATCGTGCCTGCGTAGCTATACGGCAGAATGGCTTCCGGGCCCTGTGCGCGCGAAATGGCAGCCAGACGTGCGGCCGTTTCGCCCAAAGCCTCATCCCAGGTAATGCGCGCCAACTTGCCTTCGCCTTTGGCGCCGGTGCGCCTTAGCGGGTAGAGCAGGCGATCGGGATGATATTCGCGTTCCAAATACTTCGCCACTTTGGCGCAAAGGAAGCCACGCGTGATGGGATGCTGCGGATCGCCGGCGATTTTGGTGGCACGGCCCGCCGCGTCAATGTTCAGAACGAGAGCGCAGGTATCGGGACAATCGAGGGCGCAGACGGAATGTTTTTGCTCGGGCACGTTTCCTAATATTGTCGCTGAAAGGAGGTGGGCCATTTGGCTGTTGACAGTGTTATGGCGTACGTGCTATGCTCATGGCATGGCGATTAGAACCACGGTGGATGTCCCCGAAGCTGTATACGAAGTGCTTCGCAGCCGGGCTGAGCAGACGGGCGCCTCCATGAGGTCTTTAATTGTGCAAGCAATCGAACTGACGTATATCCCCGAAAAGAAGGGGACGCTCTTAAGCGGTCCCCTGGTAAAAGGTAAAGGGAAATTGGGGCCGTTCGGTGAAGGCGATGCGAACGTGAATGATTTCCTTTTTTCCTGACCTGAATGTTTGGTTCGCGCTCTCGGTGGAGGGACACATCCATGGAGGGGCGGCGTGGCAATGGCTGAACGCCATGCCTAGCGGAAGGAAACTCATTTTTAGCAGGCAGACGCATCTGGGATTGATCAGGCTGTTAACTAACAGCGCTGCCATGGGTAAGCGTGTGATGACCGTAGGCGAAGCGTTGGAAGTATATGATGCCTGGTTGGCCGATCCGCGTGTGGAGTTTTTCCAGGAGCCGCGTGATTTGGGTGAGGCGTTTGAAGAAGCGGTGGCTCCATTCAAGAAATTGCCAGCATCGCATGCAGTGGCGGACTGCTATCTGTTAGCGTTTGCCAAGGAAGTTGGTTCGACGCTAGTTACATTCGATCAGGGCCTATTGGGCGGCGGCCGTAAACGCGGCTACAAGGTCATCCGGCCCGCCTGAGCGGACTTTGTTGCATCTTGTCCAGGTCGTGCGTTCATCTATACTGATGAACCTTCATGAGCACTCTAGAAGCCCAAGTTCTACCTCAGTCACCGGCAAAATCCGCCGTCGGCCTTTTTGATCCCCTACAGATTCGTGACATCAAGTTGCGGAACCGAATTCTGGTTTCGCCCATGTGCCAGTACTCCTCGGTAGATGGCTTTGCCAACGATTGGCATCTGGTGCATCTAGGCAGCCGCGCGGTTGGTGGCGCCGGCGCGGTAATAGTGGAAGCGACAGCGGTGGAGGCGAACGGGCGAATTTCGCCGGGTGACATGGGCATTTGGAAAGATCACCACATCGAGCCGTTGGGGCGCATCGCGCGCTTTCTAAAACAGCAAGGTGCGGTAGCAGGCATTCAACTGGCGCATGCCGGCCGGAAGGCCAGCACTGATGTTCCGTGGCGCGGCGGACGTCCGCTGACCATCGATCAGGAAGCTTGGGAACCGGTGGCACCCAGCGCGCTGGCTTTCGCCGATGGCTATCCCGTGCCAAGAGAGTTGACTGTGCCTGAAATTCGCGGGATTGTGCAAGCATTTGCGGACGCCGCGCAACGGGCACTGCATGCGGGCTTTGAGTTGCTCGAGTTGCACGCCGCTCATGGCTATTTGGCGCACGAATTTCTATCGCCCCTGTCAAATCGGCGTACGGACGAGTACGGCGGTTCTTTAGAAAACCGCCTGCGGTTTCCGTTGGAAGTGATTGCGGCCGTGCGCACGGTTTGGCCGCAACGTTTGCCACTCTTTCTGCGCATTTCCGCGACGGATTGGACGCCCGGTGGCTGGACGGACGACGATTCCGTCGAGCTTGCCAAAGCGGCCAAGCAGCGCGGCGTGGATTTGGTTGATTGCTCTTCAGGTGGGAATGTGGCCAAGGCTGCGATTCCGCTCAAACCCGGTTATCAGGTTCCGTTTGCCGCAAGGATCAGGCGCGAAGCCGAAATTTTGACCGGCGCGGTGGGGATGATTACGGAAGCGGCCCAGGCGGAAGAGATTATCCGGGGCGGCGAAGCCGACGTTGTGTTGCTGGCGCGCGAATTCTTGCGTGAGCCATATTTTCCATTGAATGCCGCGAAAGAGTTGGGCGTGAAAGTGAAGGTAGCCGAGCAGTATTTGCGAGCCTTCTAGCGCTTAGCAGTAACGCATCACTGACAGAATTGTTTCGGGCGATGCTAACTGAAAGGCCAGAGCCTCTTTACAGCGGCTGCAAATTTCGGCCGGGTCTGTTGAGTAAACGAGGGTGATCGGCAGATCCTGATTTGCGGGGGATTGAGATTTGGAGCGGAGTATTGGCCTCGCGGAACGTTGCCGGCTCCGATGGCCCGCGGTGGACGTGCCGGAAGAGAAATTCCTGCTTCAAACTTTGGGGTAGACAGTCGAACGATTCGACAATAAATCAATATCGTTGAGAGCGCGCGGAGAAGACGGAAATCCACGTAGCTCGTGATGGATTTCAGTGGCAAGCCCGCCTGTGAGAACCAGGACGGAATATCGTGGCGGGAAAGTTTTTCGAAAGTGCGTTCCGCCCTCACAAGTCAATTGCGGAGAGAAATCGTTGCAGCATGTCCGAGGTATCTTCTCATAGCGGGGCAAGCGTCCGCGAGAACGGCTCGTGCCTGCAGTGAAAGTCGGCCGAGGCGGCCAATCAATTCCGCAGCGCCCCTATTGGCTCCAATTTCGCAGATTTCAAAGTAGCCATTAGCGCCGCCAGAAGCGCCGGCATCACCACCGCCAAAAACGCCACAGCAAGCATCTCGGGAGTAACCCTCACTGGGACAACGCTCCACGCGCCAAAGACAATCCCAAGCCCCAACGCAGCCCCACCGCCTACCATGGCGCCGACAACCGCCGGCGGCATTACCTCGCGCATAAAGAGGAGAATGATCTCCCCAGTCGCCGCCCCCAACGCCATACGAACGCCAATCTCTTTCCTTCGCGCAGCCACGGTGTAAGTCACCGTGCCATGCACACCAATCACCGCCAGCAACAACGCCAACAGCGCGCAAACAGCCACACATCGCATGTTGAACCGTTCGCCCAGCAATGACTCCTCGACGCGCTCCCCCATCGTGGCCACGTTCCACATCGCTTGCCCCGCATCGATACCCTTCACCGCCTTCTTGATGGCACTCATCAGTACCAACGGGTCAGCGCCACTCCGCACCGTCAGAAAAAGCGAAGTGTCAGGATACCGGCCATACGGAAGGTACGTATAGTATGGAGTCGCTTCGCTGAGGCTCGTCCGCAATGTGTTCCCAACAACACCGATAATCCGAAACTCACCATCAATCCCTTCCAACTTGAGTGCGTGGCCTACAGCCTCCGTGCCAGCCAGAAACTTCGATGCAAGCGATTCGCTAACAATCACAACCCGGTCGGTATCGGCCAGCGTAAAATCGCGCCCCCGCAGAAACGGAATCCCCATCGCCGCAAAAAAGCCGGGACTAATCACATTGCGTTCTGCCGTGGGCCCGCTCGCGATTTGATTGCCCTCCACCGCAAAGCGGCCATTCCCATGCAGCCCGGCAAACTGCAAAAAGCTGGTCGTGCCCACGCCGCGTACCCCGGGCAAAGCACCTACAGCACTCAGCATGTCGCTCACGTAAGCCGTCATCGCCGGCCCCGTCGTGGCCCTTGCCTCCGGAATCTCCATTTGCATGGTGACCACATGCTTGGCGTCGAAGCCAGGATGAATCGCGCTGATAGCACGCAAGCTGTGGTACAACGCCAGCGTGCCCACGATCAGCACGGTCGCCAAGCCAATCTGGCAACCCAAAAATGCCCGCAGGATCGTCGCGAGCGGCTTACTTTGAGAACTGGCGCCCATCACCCGCAGCGCTTCTGCCCCATCCGCGCGGTCCACTGTGGCAGCTAGCGCTCCTAGCGCTGCCAGGGCGCTCGAGGCAATAACGGCCATCACGAAAACGGTGAGAATTCGCCCGTCCACGGATAAATGTTGAAACAGCGGAGTAGCGTCACTTACACGAATCGGCGTCATCTTGATTAACAGGAAACTCAGCGCCACGCCAGCCGCACCGCCCACCAGCGAAAGTAAAAAGAGATCGCCCGCTTCCTCTACAAACAAGTTCAAGCGATTGGCGCCCAATGCCAGCCGCGTCGCCGTCTCGGTACGCCGGTTCAGAATGCGCAGTGTCACCAGAATCCCCAAATTCGCGCAGGCAATTCCAATTACTAACAACCCCACCGCGGCCAACCCTGGCGCGCTACCTTCCACATCCTCATTTACCCACTTCCGCAGCGGTTGCACTTGCCAGACAAGATCGCGATTGCTAGCGGGGTAAAGGCGCTGCTGTTCCGCGGAAATCTGCGCTACTTGCCCTTTCGCCTCCGCCGCGCTGCTCTGTCTTTTCAGCCGCGCCACCACCTTCAACCAGTGCGAGCCGCGCTCCAACATGCTGGCGGCATTTGATTCCGGTGGGTCCTTGCAAAGGGGAATCCATAGCTTTGACTCTGCCATGCCCGGAAACCAGAAATTTCGCGGCAGAACGCCAATTACCGAATAGTTTCGGCCGTTCAGTTCAACGGCACTTGCGCGAAGCGGCGCCGCTGGCCCAAAGCGGCTCAGCCAGAATGCATAGCTCAACACCACAACCCGGCTCTCCTGCTCCGCCGCGCCAAACGTTCTGCCTTTCCAGGCCCGGCAACGCAACAAGTCAAAGAAATTGCCCGATACCGCTGAGCCCACAACATGCTCAGACTCGCCACCGGCGCGTAGCGTAAGCGCCGCGTAGTTGTCATACGCCGCCACTGCCTGAAATGCCGGCACTCCGCGCTGGATGTCTTCGAAATCGGGACCCGAAAGCGGAATATTTTTCACCCCAGGCTCCACGCCCGACACTCTCATCAGTTGGTCTGGCTCACCAAATGGCAGCGGCTTGAACAGCAGCGTGTCCATGTAGGTAAACATCCCAACGCCGGAGCCAATACCAATCGCCGCCGTCAGCACAATTAAAAGCGCTTGTCCAGGGTATTTGTGGCAAGAGCGCCACGCCCGTCCGAGCGCTTTGCCTGCAAGCAACTCAACCATGCGTCCCATACTCACAATGGCGCCTCTTTCAAATCTTGTACCTTCAGAGCGCTCGCCACGCTGCGCAGAATTTGCGACAAGGCGGGCATCGCACCGAATGTTTGCTCCAGCGTCGCTACCTCCGTTCCCCAAGTTGGTTCAACGACATGATGGCCGAATTCTTTGAGCCTCGAAACATTCGCTCGAGTGGCCGCATTCGCCCACATAGCGCCGTTCATATTGGGCACAAAGGCCACCGGACAAAGCGCGGCTAGAACCGTCGCACTCACAATTTCATCGGCGATTCCGTTGGCTGCTTTGGCCAGAATGTTAGCGGTGGCAGGCATAACTAACAATAAATCCGCGTCCTTCGTCACCTGCACATGCGGTACCAGATAGGGCTCGGTTGTTTCACCATCGGTCACCGCCGGACGTCCGGCGCAAATCGTAGCGACATAAGGAGACACAAACCGCTGCGCCGATGTCGAAAGCACAATCACCAGATCTTCCACAAACATGCGCCGCAACAGGAATGCAAATCGCGGAATCTCCACCGCCGCCCCAACGGAACCCGTCACGGCCAGCACCAGCTTCTTAAACAGCTTCTTGCCGCTCGGCGCACGGCCAGTTCTCTGTTCCCCTGCGGACCCAGTAACATCGCTCCCACTTATCGTCACTTCATCCAAGCCGTTGTGAAGCCCTTCGCTCATAGGTGATCCTCCTTTCCCACCGGCATCGCTAACTCCGCTCCGCTATAGGTACTCCAAGCCAATTCAATCTGCCGGATCAACAGCCGGCTCATTCTAAAATAGACAACCAGCAGCCCCAGCGCGCTGGCCGTCGCCAGCAGCAGCCGCAAAATTTTCCTTGCTGTACTCCACGATAGCGGCGCCAGCGCGAGTTGCTCGAACGCGCCATGCACCAGAACCGGATAGTTGTGGAACACATACGGTACTCCTTGCGCGATACTCAAAAACGCGAAATAGCCAACCAACCCCACAAAGAATCCGTAGTAGCAGTAGTAAATCTGCACACTCCAGCGGCTGGTCTTCGGCACCGCCGGCAGTGCTACGGGCCTGGCAAACAACCACCGGCTGAACAAGCTGCGCGTCACTGCTTTGTTTAAAGCCATCAGGTGCGGCATATCGAGAAAATCGCCCAAAATCCAGTAACCGTCCATCCGCAAAATCGGATTTAGGTTCACTAATACCGTTAAGTCGCATAAGCACGCCAACACACCCCCAACCCCGCTATGCAGCCCCAAATAGCCGGCCGCCGCAATGGTAGCCACAATCAAGGAGAAATAAATGCCACCGGCGTCCACCACCAAGCGCTGCCACTTCGCCATTTTCCAGGATTCCGTCACGTCTGTATACAAACCCGGAAACACAATGTACAGGCACACACCAATCGCGCCGCTCCTGCGGCCAGCGGCCACGCATCCCGCCGCATGTCCCAGCTCGTGCAAGAACAGAGATAAATAGTTCAACGCTACCAGCGTGGCGAAACTTCCGGCGGTAAACTTCGCTGCGTAGTATTGTGGATGCGCCAGCGCCCGGTGCGCCCATAGAAACCAAATTTGCAGCAACGCCATTGCCGGTATCGCAAACTTCATTAGGTCCAGCCGTAGAAGACCGGTGAACGGTTGCGCCAACCGCCGTACCAGCGCAGCCGGCAGCACAGAACGTCGCCATACGAAGTCAATGCCGCTTTTACGCGCGGGCGCCGCGGCCTGCTCCCCACTTACATCCATATCCCACAGCAACCCATACTTGTGCAGCCGCATCAACGCGTCAAACACGCGGCGCCACGAATCTTCATTGGCGTCCAGCGCCAGCTTCTCCGTCACCCATCGAACATCATGCTTCTCTCCATCGAAAAGCAAGAGAATATCCTTCGACAAGCCCTGTATTCTGAAATGCCGCAGCCCGCCCGAAACCAACACGGCCTCTCCGCCCTTAGCCGTCTCGCGGTGCACCTCAATATCAGGCCGCAACCAGAATTTAATCTCTTTGTAGTCGGTCATGGTCGACGAGTCATGGTCCAAATCAGTTATAGTTAATGAGGGTGCAGCACATTCTGCGCGGTTGTTCTACACCCTCCTAACGGCACCTAGCAACACTGGGTGTTGTTACAGTTCGTGTTCGGCTTTTCGGTTTTGAGGTCCGAAACCTCAGCCCCAAGTCCAAACAAATCAAACGTCATGTCGAGCTTCTCTTGCAACTCAACAATCTCCAGATCCTGCTCCAGTTCGCGTTCAGTATTCTGCTCTGAATTTTGGTTTTTCACTCTCTCACCTCCTTTCACAGTGGATTCGCGGTCCAGTGGACCGATCTGTCGCCCGCAGCCGCCCATTACGCCTCGTTTAATGGCGCATGTCCAGCGGTTGCTTGGCTGATTTGACTCATGTGATAGCGATCCTTCAGCGTCTGTTGGATTTCGATTTTCTCGCTCGGGCACGCTCGTTCGTTTAACGTGATGCGCGGCAACGGGCAGATCACGCCCTGGCACACCGGAACAAAGAAGCAGGAATTGCACATAGGGTCGCGCCGGTAGTAAGGCCGCGTCCACAAGGAGAATCGTTCTTCGTTCATATCAATCGTGCCGTCCGCCGCCAGCATGCCCACCACATTCCGCTCATCGGTGTCCAACGCCACCGTGCACTTCATCACCTTTCCATCCGCGCCAATCACCAGGCTGTAAGGCCGCGCCGCGTAACAAGGTTCGGAAGAACCCTGCTGCTCCGTTTTGAGTCCCGCTTTCATGGCAGTAGTTGTAAGTTGTATAAACTGCCGGCTCGCCTCATTCACGCCACAAACATCCAGCTGCTCGTCGTTAGGGCCGCCCCACTTGCCGATCGGCCGGAATCGCACGGAAAATCGCGGGTCGCCGCTGGCCAAACTCTTTAGGGCCTCAATCAGCCGTTGGATCGAGTCAATGTTGGTTCGGTCAAAATTACAGCGAATCGCAATTTCAAAGTTCTCCTGCAGGCCCTTCATCGCGATCAGGTTTTGGATGATCACATCAAAAGTTTTCTCGCCGCTCTCGAGTGGCCTGTGCGCATCGTGGTCGGCCGCCAGCCCATCCAAAGTGATCTGATAGCTATCCACTCCCCAGGACAGAAGTTTCCGCGCGCGGTCCTCCGTCAGCAGATAGGCATTGGTGGTCATCGATGAGTGAAACGCCAAGCGATGCGAAGCCGCAGCCGCATGGAAATACGGCGCCAGTTCTTCAATCGCGTCATAACCCAAAAGCGGCTCGCCTCCAAACCACGAAACAGACAAAGACCTCAGCCGCGCAATTCGCGATTGCAGTAAGTGGCGCACGCCTGCCCGCACCGGCGCGGCCATTGATCCACGCTTGAATTCCTGCGAACAATACACGCAGCGGAAATTGCAATCTTCCGACGACAGCAGCGTTAATTCCAATTTGTCCGTCCGGTATTGCTGCTGGCCGTAGCGGATATCCCATCGTGCATCTTCGTCGAGTTGACTATCCACGATGTATCCTTTCGCCCGCAAATACACGCCGACCTTGGAGAGTGGCCCGCTATGGCCGCCCGCATTCAAATAGCCGCTTGCCTCATCCGCGTGCTTTTCCGGGATGGCACAGGAATGCCCCGTGTAGCTGTTGTAAAGCAATAGCTTGCCATCATTGGCACGAGTGTGAGCATTGAATCTGGATGGTTTGTATATCTCAGGCACGGCTGCTTGCTGCGTCTTCACACACGGCAGTGATACAAGGCGTTGCGAAGCTTCCTGCTTTGGCTTGCTGACTGGCTGTGTCATAGGCTACTCCCACGGCTCTTCTAAGAAGAGGCTCAAGTCAATCGTTGGCTGCGGATTGAAGGCATTGCTGATTTCGTGCTGCCTTCATATCCCGTTGCAGCTCTCGTTGGCTTAGTCCCTCCGGAGGATAGGGCGTTTCAAGTTGCCAAATAATTTTTTCAACGAATTCAGGTGAGACTTTGCAGGAGCAGGATGGAGCAGGGTTACAAGCAAGAATTTGGCGCTCCTAACTGCCTTGCGAAGCGTTAAATGCTCAGTCGAAACCGCTTGCTGGTGCGCGGCCGAAACGGAGCCACAACCGCGAGGGAGTAGTGTTACCAGTATTCGTTAGCGTATTTCTGAAATGGCGTACTTAGCAAATCGCGTCGAAAGCTTCGGCCTCCCGAAAACGATTTTGTGCCCGCTAAGATCGGGATCCTCGAACTCGTATTCGGGCCCATGGAACAGAGAACTTGCTTAAGGATTGGCGTGCCGACAGCACGCGGCAGTCGAGATAAATCACTCGTATCCCGACGAAACCGTGGCCGACCCGACATCTGGACTGGAGGGGAGATGTGGTGGGCGACCGAGGATATCGAAATTGAGATCGTAAGTGCCCTCCGCTAGGGGCAGACAGCAGGTGGCGCCGGCTGCCGCCGCGCCCGGAAGCGCTCGCAGCCGCTCCAAACCAGTGCGAACCGTTTTCCCCTACACTGGCCGCTTGCGAATACTTGGGACCTGTCAGCAGGACATTCAATGTCACAACGTTCTTTCTTTCGAATCCAGGGTCCACCGCGTACAGGGCACGAAACTACGAATCAGCAACGCCGATCCCACCAGCAGCACAATGGCCAAGCTCACCTCGCTCAACACCAGCCCCGCGCGTGTCCTATTCTGCGCAAAACCGGTAGCCGAACGCCCGCCGCTGTCCTTCAACGCCGCATTAAGGTCTGCGCGCGAACCGTCGATCGCCGGGAATAGGCCGAACACAATGCCGGTAACGAGTGAAACGACCATTGAAAACCCCATTACTCGCCAATCCAGACTCACCTCGGTTCCATCCTTCCCAACCAATGCAAGGCCGGCCGTGTTCACCAGTAATACAGCTTTAATAATTCCGACGTAACCGAGCAACAGAACCAGCGCGCCGCCCCCGACCGATAGAAGCACGCTTTCTGTTAAGAGTTGACGAATCATCCTTCCGCGGCCGGCGCCGATCGCGAGGCGGATCGCCATCTCCTATCTTCGACCCGCTGCCTTCAACAGCAGCAGGTTCGCCACGTTGGAACAGGCGATCAGTAGCACCAAACTCACATCCGACAGCAGAACCAGGAGCAGGGGACGGTCGCCACCCACCAAGTCCTCGCGGAACGTCTTGGCGATAAATGTCTCCTTTGGCCCGAGCGCGGTTGGGAATTTGGCCCGATACTCTCTAGCGGAAGCGACAACTGCTCTGTGGCTTGAGCCAATGTGACCCCCGGTTTAAGGCGCGCCGCAACCTCAAAGTAATGCCCTTGATCGCGAGCATCCAAGGCGCTCTCGAAAGGCACGTAAACATCGGCGAGAGGTCCGTACTCGCGCATGGTCGGAACATCCGCTGCAATTCCGATCACTGTGTGAGGTTCGCCATCCAGGGAGATCGTCTTGCCGGGTATTTTGGGATCACTCGCGAAACGCCGCTCCCAAAGATTTTGGCCGATCAGTGCCACCATCGGGCCGTGCGGAAGCTCCTCTGTAGGCGTAAACGTACGTCCGCGTAAAATCGGAATGCCGAAGCAGTGAAAAATACTCGCCGAAACCCGTGCGTACCGCCACTGTTCCACAACATCACCGCCGGTAAAGTTGATGACGCCTCCGAGGTGTGCCGACACGTCAATAAAGACACTTGATTGGTTTCTCCAAGGCGCGAATTCAGCCTGCGACGCGCTGCCTTCGGATCCAGTAACCGATAACATCACCAAACGGTCCGGTTCGGGAATGTGCAGCGGCTTGAGGAGGACTGCGTTGACAATGGAAAAAACGGCCGTGGTAGCCCCAATGCCGAGTGCAAGCGCGGCCACCGCCGTGATGCTGAAGCCAGGATTCCTGGCGAACATGCGTGTCGAATACTTCAGATCGTTGAAGAAACCGTACATGGTAAGAGTCCAGTTTTCAGCAGTTGCGAGGACGACGCCACTTCCTCGACTACCTAAGATTTCTCGCGGCGAAGCAGTGCTTTAAACGCACGAGTTAACACGTGGCAACTCCAATCGAAAGCCACGCATTGTGGGGATTCATGCCCCTCCTCCGGCGAAGTTCGCAGGAATCCCCAGCTTCGGTTACCTCTTAGTGACCCCAATGATCATGATGTTCGCGATAATCCCGCAGCCGGTTCATATCGTCATTCAAGACATCTCGATCGCGCGATGATAAACGATCGTCATTGGCCGACTTCCTGAGCGAATCAATCACATCGTCCAATTCGTGCTCGTCGTAGCGGCCATGCTCCAATTTGCCTTGCAATTCGGCCAGTTCTTGTTTGGTTCTCTCCAAACGGTGACGTTCTTTTCCGGCGGCCCAGACGGCACTCCCGATGTGGTCCAAATCCACCCGGACGTGCTCGAAAATATGGCCGCGCCATTGCTCGCCTTGAAAGCGCGCATCGCGGTCGTGGTACCAGTCCTGCGCGCCGGCGGTGAATGCTAGGCACGCCAACATAAATAGTCCTGCTTTAAGCATCTGTTTCATCATCAAAAACCCTTTCGAACAATTATTACGCACGCGCCATTCAATGTGCCGCCTTCTCCATCATGAGCGGATTGCTCAAATGGGGCGCGATGCCGCTCAACACATGTTTTCAGGCGGGTTAGGCATCCCCATTTGCCATTGGTTCAGATTAATGTAGAATATGAATTCAGGTTCATGTTATGAAACCAAAATTCATCATCGTCGGGTTCATTCTCTGGCTGGCGGCTACCTTGTTACTTCGCGTGGTGGGGCAGAGAGTCCTTTCAAATCGCGGCTGGCTCAACGTGATTGTGTTATTCGCAATTAGCTTTGTGGCTATGGCATTCTTGGTTCGTTTGGCCTGCATTCGCGCGCGACTAGCCCCGCAGCATTGGCCAAGCGCCGCGGTATCTCTGTTGCTTCCCACCCTGCTGCTCGATCCTTTCTCCAGTGCGTTCTTTCCGGTCGTTTTTCCGAACATGGCGCCTGAGAACGCCGGCATTTTTGGCGGATGGATGATCATCTGTTGTGCCGGAGGGTTACTGGGCGCACTGGTTCGCGGGTCTCGGCAGCCTCATGAATCGGCCCAAGCTTCTTAAAGGTGAAGATCTGCTTCCCGAGCCGGCCCAAGTTCGCAGCCGGCAGAAGCGCACGCGGATCAAAGCAGCGGGGCTGGCGCTGTTTGGCGAAAAAGGCTATGACCGGACATCCGTGGATGAAATAGCCGCTAAAGCGAAACTAGCCACCGGCGGTTTCTATCAGCATTTTCGATCCAAGCAGCAACTCTTGCTGGTGCTGATGGATGAGCTGTTGGAAAGTTTAGACCGGCTGGATCTCCGGCCCAAAGGGACATCCAATATTCGCGAAGGTCTGCGCGGATTTCTGACGCGCGCTCTGTCGGCCGATCTCCAGTATCTCGGAGCTTATCGAGCATGGCGCGAAGCGGCGATCACCGATGCAATGCTGGCGCGAAAAGAGGCCGAAATCCGCACCTGGACCACCGCGCGCGTTTATAAGGCTTTCACTCTGCTCCAGCAATTGCCGGGCGCACGCCGCGGCCTCGATCTTAAGGCATTGGCACAAGTGATGGATGGATTTTTCTGGAATTTGCTGGCGCAGGCCGTGACCCTGGCAAAAGTCGATTTGGAGGCATGGATCGATTCAGCCACGCATTTAATCTTCCACGCACTCTTCGAAGATCCACATAAGCGCAAAGGACGCGGCTGAGAGCCGCCAGGCAGCAAGCGACGCGCCGTTTAATTCTCGCCCAGGATTCGTATCCGCCGCGCTTCGGGCGATTCCGTCGTGCTGTTGCTCCAAACGGACTGATTACTCCACACCGACTGATTGCTCCACACCGACTGATTGCTCCATACCGACTGATTACTCCATACCGACTGATTACTCCAAACGGACTGATTGCTCCATACCGACTGGTTACTCCACACTGACTGGTTACTCCAAACCGACTGGCTGCTGGCCACGCCTCCGTTGCTCCACACAGATTGCTCACTCGCGTTTGCGGGATTCGTAGACGGCGAGGCAGTGCCCACGCAGATGCTCAGCGGCCCGCAGGCGATCGATAGAACTCCGCATTGCCCATTGGCCCCTGATTGGTATGTCGCCACCGGGGAATTGGCAACGCCAGTGAATACATGTTTATCCTCGAGTGCGGCTTGAATATCGAGATAGCCGGCGCCCACCGTGAACGGGTCGTAATAGCTAGTGAAAGCTTGGCCCGTGCTGGGATCGTAAGTGGTACTCGACGTTGGGAACGTCTTATAAGTTGTGAGCATCAAGCGCGCTTTGACTTGATCCGGTGTGAGGTCTGGATGCGCCTGCAGGAGCAGAGCGACCGCACCCGTGACAACGGGAGCCGCCATGCTGGTGCCGCTCAGTGTGAAGTATTGCGTCGATATAGCGCTTGACCAAGTCCACTCATAGTAGTTAAGCGGAACATCATTGGATGGATAGAGGGAGGGAAGAGAACCGGCTGGCGCTCGTAGCGAGACAACCTGGTTGCCTGGCGCGACAATGTCGGGTTTGACGATGTGGTCGATCGCGGTTGGGCCTTTCGAGCTGTAGCTGGCAATGCGGTCGTCGTCCCGCTGGGGCGTTCCCATTGTTTTCATCGCGCCGACAGTTATAACGTAGGGATCGTTGCCAGGAGAGGAGATCGTGCCGTACCCAAGGTTTCCAAAAGAATTATCGCGCCCGTCGTTTCCGGCGGCCACTACGACAACAATGCCGGCTTTCCACGCCTGTTCAACGGCCTGGCACAGAGGATCGGTTTGATAGCTCTCCACTACGGGATGTCCTAACGATAGGTTGATCGCGCGAATATTGTAGGTGTTCCGCAGTTGGATCGCGCGTTGAATGGCCGCGATGACGAAGCTATCGGCGCCGTCGCCGTTATGGTCAAGAACGCGCAGGTCTATCAGGTGAGCGGCCGGGGCGATACCACGGAAAGTGCGAACGCAGTTCGAACACGTGGAATCGGCGCCATCGCCCGCGACAATGCCTGAAACGTGTTCGCCGTGGCCGTAGTAATCCTCGGCCGTGGCCGCGTGGATGAAATTCTCTTTGTAAACGATGCGGCTCGCCATGGACGAGCGTAAGTCTGCAACATCCGAGATGCCGCTATCGATGATGGCGATGCCGATGCCTTTGCCATCCAGGCCCAACGAGTGCCAGGCAAATGGGGCGTTTACGGCGGCGGCGCTGTTGTCCAGGAAACTGTGGACCGGGTGATCCAGGCCTATGAATTCGACTTCTGGATCGTTGGCAAGAGCCTCCAGTCTGGAAGCGGGAAGTGTGTAAGCGCCGCTGTTGATTAGGCCCAAATCGGCTCGGACGATGCCGCCACCGGAAATCGCTTTTTGGTGCTGAAGGGGCGTTGGAGGGTTCTTATAGCGAACGATGACATGCACATTGGAGCTACGCTCGGCCCACGCCAACTCTTTGGAAAGCTTCGACTGCTGAGCAGGAACCGGAACAGAACAAATCAGAACAGCCAAAACAACCGCAAAATTTGAGTGCCTCACACTCTTCCCCCTGAAAGGACGCAGCTGGAATTTCCTGGCCCGCTGCTTATTGAAAACAGTATACGCGCAAATGGGTTAGACTGACGTGCCAAAAATAGGAATTAATTTCTTCATATCCAGCAGCAATTTGGATCAGGAAGGGCGCAGGGCAAGGCTAAACAGCGCTTGCACTGCTAATTTCTCAGTTTAAGCAGTTGACTATATTAACGTAACGCCATTAGATTATAGACTAATGCATAGGCTAAGGGACCGTGGAGTTTTGCCGGTAAGAGATACTTTTCTCAGAGATCCAAGGTGCCGATCAAGAAGATAATGGGAAAAAGCAGAGCCAAAGTGTGGGATTTGTGCCTGTGGACGTTTCTTTTGCTGGTTTTAACGGGGCGATTGACGGCATCGCTCGATCCGTTAAAAGAAATTCGCGATTTCCATCAGGACGTCTGGGGCATCGATCAAGGTCTGCCGCAGAATTCGGTCTACACCATTGTGCAAACCGGCGATGGGTACATCTGGTTCGGCACGGAGTTGGGCCTGGTGCGCTTTGACGGCTTGCGCTTTCAAGTTTTCGATAAAAACAATACCGCTGGGATTGAAGACAATAACGTTGCCGCGATTTTGGAGGATCGCCGAGGGACGCTCTGGGTTGGTACCAGCAGCGGCGGGGTAACGCGTTATAGCGGAAGAAAGTTCGCTCCCTTAACGGTCAAGGACGGATTACCCAACAACTCCGTGCACGCTCTTGTCGAGGATACCTTTGGCGACATCTGGATTGGTACCAACGCTGGTTTAGCGCGCATTCACAACAAGCGAATTACGGTTTACAAAAAGGCTGACGGATTGGTCGGCGACCAGATTTTTGCGCTTGCCGTCGGTCTGGACGGAACCCTCTGGATCGGTGCGCAGGAAGGGCTCACGGCCTTCCAGGAGGGAAAATTCAAAATCTATAAGGGGTCCGTTGGCCTGCCTGATTCGCCGGTAAGGTCGTTATTCGCTTCTCCAGACGGCAGCGTTCTGATCGGCATGAACGGCGGTGGTTTCAGCGAATGGCGTAAAGGACAGTTCACGAATATCACAAAGAAAAATGGCCTGCCCGACAATGGTGTGCCCTCCCTGCTGGTGGATCAAGCGGGTGCTGAATGGATTGGAACGTACGGCGGCGGGTTGTGCCGGAGGGTTGGCGAGACGTTCAGCTACTACAAGAAGAAAGACGGCTTGCCGATTGACGATGTGCGCGCTCTATTTGAAGACCGGGACGGCTACCTATGGGTAGGCACCGGAGGCGGTGGCTTGGTTAGATTGTCGGCCGGCCGCTTGTTTACCTCCTATGGCGAACGCGAGGGGCTATCCTCCGATACCGCGCTGCCGGTGATGGAAGATAGCCAGGGCGACGTCTGGATTGGAACGAACGGCGCTGGATTGAATCGTTGGCACGATGGCAAATTTACGGTCTATACCGCCAAGCAAGGTTTGGCGGGAGACGTAGTCTTTTCGCTGGCGGAAGACCCGGAGGGTGGCCTCTGGATTGGCACCCATGATGGATTGAGCCGGTTCAGGCGCGGCCACTTTTCGACCTACACTATGCGCGACGGCCTGCCGGTGAATGTGGTGAGCATTGTCTTCGTAGATCATGCCGGCACTCTGTGGCTGGGAAGCCGCAAAGGGTTAACACGCAAGGACGGCAACAAATTCACAACCTTTACTACAAAGGATGGACTGTCCAGCAACAGTATCTCGAGTATTGCGGAGGATCGGCATGGCAACATCTGGGTAGGAACGCGCGGCGGCGGCGCGAACCGCTTCGCCGCAGGCAAATTTGAAGTGTGGAATACCGCCCGCGGCCTATCGAACGATACCGTAGAGGCATTTCATGAAGATAACGATGGCGTGTTATGGATTGCGACTTCAGGCGGCCTGAACCGCTTGAAAAGCGGAAAGATCGCATCGTTTAGCGCCAAGGATGGCTTGCTCGATGACGATATTCTTTGGATTTTAGAAGATCATGCGAATAATCTCTGGATGAGTTCGTCGCGCGGCGTTTTCCGTGTGTCTAAGCAGGACCTTGCCGATTACGCGGATAAAAAGTTGGATCGCATCCCGGCATTGTCGTATGGCGTGTCCGACGGCATGAATACGACCGAGTGCAACGGCGGCGGAATTCAACCGGCGGGCTGGCGCGGACGCGATGGCCGGATGTGGTTTCCGACCATGAAGGGCGCAGTGGTGTTCGATCCGAGGAAGGCGGTTGTAGTGACGCCGCCGCCGACCGTGCTGATGGAGAGTGCCCGCGTCGGCGGAGTGGATGCGGACACGCGTTCCTTCTTAGAGGCTCCTCCGGGCAATGGAGATTTGGAGTTTCACTACTCAGCTCCGAACTTCACCTCGCCGCAAAAAATCGTCTTCAAATACAAACTAGACGGCTACGACCGCGATTGGGTGGATGCCGGCAACCGCAGAATGGCGTTTTACACCAATATTCCACCGCACGCTTACCTCTTCCACGTGGTGGCCAAAAACGGCGAAGGGAGTTGGAGCAGGGAAGCGAAATTCGCTTTCCGGTTGGGAGCGTTTTTTTATCAGACGCTTTGGTTTCAAGGGTTGTGCGCGTTTTGTGTCTCCGCCATTGCGCTGGCCCTGTACGCGTCCCACGTCAGGTCGATTGAAGGCCGCGAGCGCGCGCTTGAAGCCCGAGTGGATGAGCGCATGTCCGAATTGCGGAACGCTCTAGGTGAGCGCCAGCGCGCTGAGAGGGAATTGGTCAAGGCGAAACAATCGGCCGAAGAAGCGAGCCGCGTAAAGAGCGAGTTCCTGGCAAACATGAGCCATGAAATCCGCACGCCGATGAATGGCATTGTGGGTATGACCGAATTGGCCCTTGCCACTGACCTCAATCCCGAACAATATGAATATTTGGGAATGATCAAATATTCCGCCGACTCGCTGCTCACCGTGATCAACGACATTCTCGACTTTTCGAAAGTGGAAGCGGGGAAATTGGATTTCGAGCCGATCGATTTCAATCTGCGGGACAGTTTGGACGATACGCTGCGCTTGGTGGCATTTCGCGCTGATCAGAAAGGGCTCGAGGCGGTTTGCGAACTCGCGCAAAACGTGCCGGAAATGGTGCGAACGGACCCCACGCGCTTACGTCAGATTGTACTTAATCTTTTGGGCAACGCCGTGAAATTTACCCAGCGCGGCGAAGTCGTACTGCAAGTGGCCTGCGAATCGAAGGACGAAGGCGGAGCGCTGCTGCACTTTATTGTGCGCGACACCGGGATTGGCATTCCGCGCGAAAAGCTTACAACCATCTTTGAAGCGTTTTCCCAAGGCGATTCTTCCACGACGCGCAAGTTCGGGGGGACCGGCCTCGGCTTGGCCATTTGCCACCGCCTCGTTCATCTGATGGGCGGCAAGATTTGGGTGGAGAGCGAGGAGGGCAGTGGGAGTCAATTTCACTTCACTATCAGAACCGACGCCAGCGAAACGAAGCCCGCGGACTCGGGGGTCATTCCCGAATTGGCGGGAGTGCCTGTCTTGGTTGTGGATGACCACGTCACGAGCCGTCGGGTTTTGCGCGATCAGCTTGCCAGATGGGGCATGCGGGCCATCGCCGCCCCCAGCGTAAAAGAAGCGCTGGTGCGTTTGCGGCAGGCGAAAAATGCGGGTGAGCCGTTCTCTTTGGTGATTACCGACGTGCATTTGCCGGATGGCGACGGGTTTACCCTGATTGAAAAGATCAACCGGCAACCGGCGCTCGCCGACGCCAGCATCATGATGTTCACGCCAGGACATAAGCTGGTGGAAGCCGCCCGCTGCCGCGATCTAGGAGTGGTGGCTTACATTACGAAGCCGATTCGCGCACATGAATTACGCGAGGCTTTGAAAGCAGCCCACGCCAAAGCTTTAAGCCAACCGGGAGAAGCGCTGGCGCTGGTGCGGCCCGACGGCTTACCGATGGAAAAACGAACCGGGCGCGCCTTACGCATTCTGCTGGCAGAGGATAACCCCATCAACCAGCGGCTGACTCTCCGGCTGCTGGAAAAAAGAGGGCATGCCGTCGTGGCGGCGGCCGACGGGGTGGAAGCCCTGGAGGCCTTGGACCGGGACGTATTCGATCTGGTGCTGATGGACGTGCAAATGCCGCAGATGGACGGATTCCAAGTCACGGCTATCGTTAGAGAGCGAGAGAAACTGACGGGCGGACACTTGCCGATTTTCGCCATGACCGCACACGTCCTAAAGGGCGATGAAGAGCGCTGCCTCACTGCAGGGATGGATGGCTACATCCCCAAACCAATCAGTCCGAAGGCGCTTATTGCAGTGGTGGAAAGCGTCTCTCTACCCTTATCGTCAGCCGCTTCGGCCTAGTCCGACCGCCGGAACGCGGATTTGGAATGAGTTTCCATTCAGCCGGTAGAGCAGGAAGCCAATCAGGAGACATGAGGTGATGCTGATAGCTGCGTCCGTTCCGAAGCTGCCAGCGAGGCCACCCATGGAGTAACCTCTGCCATCCGCCACCATCATATAGGTAATGGGCACGTAGGTGGCGGCTGAGAGAACGGTGAAGATGGTGGCGGCCAGCGGATTATCTTCGCCAATGGTTTCGAACATGATGCCGACTTGGATGGAGAAGGCGATCGCCTGGAAGAAGTATTGGCCTATTAAAGCGAGCCAAAATGTCAGCGCGGTGTGAGGCAAGAAAATCAGGCTCAACGTGAAGGAGCTGCCCAGAATTCCGTCAATAACGTAAAGAAGAATCAGCGGTCGCCACTGAGCGATGACAGGAAACAGAAGGCAGCCGACGAGTCCAGGGAAGAATGCGCCCATGCCACCGGCCACACTGACAACGCGGGCCGAGGCGTGAAAGTCGCTGCCCAGGCCCCCAAGCAGGTTAGTCAATGCGAAAGAACTGCATGGAGAAAGAAGGATCACGAGGGCCAGCAGGACCTCGCGCCGATGCAGTAACGCGATGATTTCGCGACTGAATTGGGCGAAGCTTTCGCCGGCTAAGCGCTTGTCGGGCGGGGTACAAGGGATGAAGGGGAAGACGGCGGTGGGAAGGAAAACAATTGCCCCTAGCAGACCTGCTGCCAACCACGCAGGCAGATGGCGAACCAGTTCGCCACCTAGCACGGAGGTGACGCCAGCACCAGAGATCACAGCGATGTTGAGCCAAGCGCTCAACTCGCGCTTATCTTCAACGGGACAGACGGTGGAAAGCCAACCGCAGAGCGCCGTGGTATACAGCATGGCCGCCGCGACGCCCAAAACCAGCGCCACTTCCAGGACCACGGTGGAATGGCGGTTTATGACCGCAACAGCGACTAAGATGGACGCCAGCGCGGCAAAACTGGTGGCGTAAAAACGACGGCTGAACCAAACATCGAGCATAGGGCCGAATATAAATGGCCAGAAATTGGAAGACATTGCGGCTGCCGTGATTCCGGCGATGGTTAGTTCAGAAACATGCTCGGCGGCCAATAACTGAGGCATCGCGAAAAAGGCGATGCCGCTGGTGAGACCAACTGAAGAATTGGAGATGCCCAGCAACCAGACGGGTAGGACTCGTTGCTTCAAATTGGTTCTTAGCCCTATACTATTGATTCTAAATAGGTTGAATGGGGCGGCTGGTGGGATTTGAACCCACGACATCCAGAACCACAATCTGGCGCTACTACCGACTGAGCTACAGCCGCCGTATCCCGTCAGTTTAACATTCGGCGGTCACATGAGGCTGATCGGATCGACATCAATGACGAGAGAGGTAGCTTTCCATTTTTCCTTTTCGGCGAAGGATCGCAGTTTTTTCAAAGTGTCGCGCAGGGTGGTGCGGCGGGCGGCTTTGAGCAAAATTTGATAGCGAAATTCACTCTTAACCTTTAAGACCGGTGCTTCGGCTGGACCCATTACGCGAATACCTTCGGGTTGGGGGTCGAGCAAGTAGCCGAGTTGGGTGGCCATGCGCAGGGCTTCTTCCTGCTTATCGGCGCGCACGATGAGGTTGGCGAAAGCGGAAAACGGGGGATAACGCAGCCACTTGCGAAATTCGATTTCCTTTTGGTAGAAGCCTTCGTAGTCTTGAGCGGCGGCAAAACGGATGGCATAGTGATCGGGATTGAGAGTTTGAATCACCACGCGGCCGGGCGTATCGCCGCGGCCGGCGCGCCCGGCAGCTTGGGTGAGAAGTTGAAAGGTGCGCTCAGCGGCGCGGAAATCGGGGATGCTGAGACCGATATCGGCGAGGACGACACCGACAAGGGTGACATTCGGAATATCGTGGCCTTTGGCGATCATTTGAGTGCCGACGAGAATGTCAATCGCGTTGCCACGAAAATCGCTTAGAATGTTTTCGAATGCGCCTTTGGCTCCGGCGCTGTCACGATCAAGGCGGGCGATGCGGGCGGTGGGCAGATACTCGTGCAGTTCAGTTTCCACGCGCTCGGAACCGGTGCCGAGGAATTGAATCTGATCGCTGGAACATTTAGGGCAGACGGTTGGAACCTTGGCGGCGAACGCGCAGAGATGGCACAGCATGCGGCGTTCGCCGCGATGATAGGTGAGGACGATGGAGCAGTTTTCACACATCATGCGATCGCCACATTTGCGGCAGACCATGAAACTGGAGAAACCGCGGCGGTTGAGCAGCAACATGGTTTGTTCGCGCTGTGCCAGGCGCTTGGCGATTTCGTTCAACAGAGTGCGGGAAAAGGTGGCTTGGCGCTTGGTTTCGAGAAACTCGACACGCATGTCGACGATTTCCACCTCGGGCATGGGCCGTTGCGCGATGCGTTCCGGCAGACGCAACATTTCGTATTTGCCTTGATCGGCGTTGTAGCGCGTTTCGACGGCGGGTGTGGCAGAGCCGAGGACGGCTACGGCGCCGGCGTTGCGAGCACGCACTAAGGCTACATCACGGCCGTGATAGCGCGGAGTTTCCTGTTGCTTGTAGCTGCCATCGTGCTCTTCGTCAATAATGACGAGGCCCAGATTCTGCACTGGGGCGAAGACGCCAGAGCGGGTGCCAACGATAACACGCGCTTGTCCACGCTGAATGCGACGCCACTGATCGGCGCGTTCGGCATCGCCGAAAGCTGAATGCAGAATGGCCACCTGCTTGCCGAAGCGTTGGAAAAACTGTCCCGCCACAGCGGGTGTTAGAGCGATTTCGGGAACCAAGAGCAAGGCGTTCTTGCCGAGCGCTAAAGCGGCTTCGATGCTGCGCAGATAGACTTCTGTTTTACCGGAACCGGTGACGCCTTGCAAAAGAAAAGTCTTGAATTCGTTTTTTTGGAGAGCGGTCTGAATGCTTTGAAAGGCGGATTCCTGGAAGGCATTCAGGACAGGCGTGGGGCGTTCGTAACCAGTGGGCGGACGGACGCCGAAAATTTCAAGCTTGATCAGTTCGCGTTTTGCCAGCGCGCGGGCGGCTTCGCTGGCGCGTTTTACTTTGGCGCCGAGTTCGCCCAAATTGTGAGGACCGGGATGCAACTCCAAAAAGGCCAACAGTTCGCGCTCGGCTTTCTTGAGTTTGATGGTGTCGCCGGCGCGGCGCAGGAATTCGGCTTCGAGGCGTTCGGCGGCGGCGCGCATAGGATCGCGCTCCTCTTCTTTTTCTTCAGCGACGACCCAGCCGCGTTGCATTAATCCGCGAAGGAGGGTGCGGGCGTTGGGAATTTTGGCGGTGAGTTGGGAGGCGGCGCGGGCGCGCTCTTCGAGCAGGGCGAGCAGCCGCAAGGCAGCGTCGCTTTCGGGTCGCAGAATCAATTGGCGGGCGACTTGGCGGCCGGAATCGGTAAGAGTGTATTGAGTGGAACGGCGGGTTTCGCCTCCCAGCGGCAACATGCCCTTCAGCACTTCGCCTAGAGGAGCGCAATAGTATTCGGCGATCCATTGAGCGAGGGTGAGGAGGTCACGATCGAAAACCGGTTCTTCGTCAGTGAGGCTGAGGACTTCGCGGAGATTGCGATCATCCGAAGCGGCGTCGTGGACGCGCAAAACGAAGCCGGTGAGTTTGCGCGCGCCGAAAGGAGTGACTACCCGGCAGCCGGGCTGGACGCGGTGACGGAGAGTGAGGGGCAACTCATAAGTGAAGAGGCGATCGAGAGGGACGGGGAGGGCTACATCACAGTAGCGGAAGCTGCCGTTAGCGGTCTCACTCATCTAACTCGCCGATGTTGTGAAATACCTGCCGCAAGGCCGGATAGAGGGAGCAGTAAAGTTCATAGCGTTTGGCATAGAAGGCGGCGGCTTGCGGATCGGGTTTCTTGACTTCAACCTCTTTGACGGCGACGTGGCAGACTTCGGCGGCGCCGGAGAATTCACCGGTGCCGACCAAGGCGAGCAGGGCAGATCCATACGCCGAACCTTCCTGGGTTTCAAGAGTGGCGACGTCTTGCGCAAAGATATCGGCAAAGAGCTGATGCCAGAACGGACTCTTTGCGCCACCGCCGGATAAGCGGACCTGCTGTGGTTTGGCACCGAGAGCGCTGATGATTTCGAGACCGTCTTTCTGGCTGTAACAGACACCTTCCAGAATGGCGCGGATCAAATCGGCGCGTTGATGGCGGGCGGTGAGACCAACCCAGGCGGCGCGGGCTTTAGCATCGAGGTGCGGGGTGCGCTCGCCCATCAAGTAAGGCAGCCAAAAGAGACCGTGCGCGCCAGCAGGCGAAAGAGTAGCATCGGCGGTGAGATCGTCGTAAGCAATTTCGGGAGTGAATCGATTGCGGAACCACTGCAGGCTGAGGCCGGCGCCTTGCGTCACGCCCATGACATGCCAGGCGTTGGGCACGGCATGACAAAAGGTGTGAACCCGGCCAGCCGCGTCGTAGGCGGGTTGAGCGAGATAGGCGAAGACAACGCCAGACGTGCCGATGGTGCAAGAGACTTTACCGAGTTCGACAATGCCATTGCCAATGGCGCTGGCGGCTTGATCACCGGCACCGGCCACGACGGGAGTGTTGAGAGCTAAACCAGTGGCGACGGCGGCAGCGGCCGTGACTCTGCCGGTGAGCTCATGCGATTCGCAGGCCTTCGGCAAATTGCGCGCATCGAGATCGAGACCGCCGACCATTTCGGCGGACCAGCGGCGGTTGACGACATCGAAGAGCGCGGTACCGCTGGCATCGGAGACATCGGTAGCGAATTCGCCAGTGAGTTTGAAGCGCAGGTAATCTTTCGGCAGAAGAATCTGGCGAATGGCGGCGAACTTTTGCGGCTCGTGATCGCGCACCCAAAGGAGCTTGGGGAGGGTAAAGCCGGTGAGAACGGGATTGGCAATGTGTTCGAAAATGGCGGCGCGACCGAGTTTCGCTTCGATGAAATCGACCTGGGGTTGGCTGCGTTGATCGCACCAGATGAGAGCGGGGCGAATGACTTTGCCGTAATCGTTGAGGAGCACCAAGCCGTGCATCTGGCCGGTGAGGCCGATGCCTTTGATGGCTGCGCCGGTGACGCCCGCTTCGCGGAGGACGCCTTGAATGGCGAGTTGACTGGCGTGCCACCAATCATCGGGGTCTTGCTCAGCCCAAAGGGGCTTGAGCATTTTCATGTCTTGATGGGGAGAAGTGAACGAGTAGCGGACGACGCCGGTTGCATCGACAAGAAGAGCGCGCGAACCGCTGGTTCCAACGTCTAGGCCGAGCCAATACATAGATCTCTCGTTTAAACTAGGGCGCTAACGCTTCCGGCTCGGTTAGGTAAGTGGGTTTGCTGGAAAGGCAGGTAGGCGGCGCCGAGGAGACCGGCATCGCCGCCGAGCAGCGCTTTCTCAATGCGCGTAGCCGTACGGGCGAAGGTGAAAGAACGTTTGCGGACTTCGGCGAGCATGGCCGGGGCGAAGAAATCCCAAGCGGGTAAAGGGCCGCCGGTGAGTAAGTAAAGCGGGAAGTTGAAGGCGTTGATGAGGCTGGCGAGCGCAATGCCCAGAGCGCGCCCCATATATTCGAACACCCAGCGGGCGCGTTCGTTGCCGGCGAGAGCGAGATTGTAAACGTCTTCGGCGGAATTGATTTCCTGGCCGAAGTGCATCATGCGGCCCATGGCAGCGATAGCTGTAGCGGAGGCATGCTTTTCCAGGCAACCGTTGTTGCCGCAGCCGCAGGGATTGCCGTCGGGAAACACCGTCATGTGGCCGAATTCGCCAGCCATGCCGTGCGAGCCGTGCAGAATTTTGCCATCGGTGATGACGCCACCGCCGATGCCGGTGCCGAGCGTGAGCAAGATGAGATCTTTGACGTTCTGGCCGGCGCCGATCCATTTTTCACCGAGCGCGGCGGCGTTAGCGTCGTTCTCCAGGATGATGGGAATGCCCAGATGTTTTTGGATTTCGTCACGCACGGGGAAATCGTTGAAGCCGGGAAGATTGGAGGAGCCGATGATCACTCCGGTGTCGATATCGATGAAACCCGGAACGCCGATGCCCACGCCGCGCAGCAGCACGGGATCTAAGCGGTCGCGCACTTTGGTGATGGCGCCGACGATTTCACTAACCACGTGAGTGGGGCCGGCGTGAAAGTTGGCTGGAACGGAAACGCGCTCCAGCACTTTACCCTTTTCGTTGACTGCCGCGGCACGTAAGTTGGTGCCGCCAAGATCCACCCCGATTGAGTAAGGCTCCATGCCGCCTGAATGATAACAAATGGCGGGAGTGGGGGCGCTAGTGCGCCAGGAGACCGTCTCCGCGGGTGGCGTTTCACGCGCCCAGGATCGCATTGCGTGGTTAGCCGGACGGGCGCTGCGGTTGGCAGTTGGGCGGTCGAGAGGGTGAATGGGAGCGGGAAAAATGGGGGTCTCGGCGAGGGATTCGGTCCCGCGTATAAATAATAGCGGCGAGCGGCGGGAAGTGAGCGCTTTTTCGGGTCTTCGGAAGGTGAGTTTTTCCCGCGCGGCTGCCGAGACATACGCGCCAGATGGTCGAGGTGTCACGCTGCAACGGGAGGAGCCGCGAAATGTTTCTTCTTTCGTGGTGGCGTGCCGCTGCGCCGTTGGCGATTGGCGGCGGGCGAGCGGCGTGGTGCGACTTTGGTGTGAAGCGGTTTTTTGCATACAAGTTTTGGGCGGCCGCGAGTGAACGCGGGAGCGCTTTCAAGAGAAGAATAGAATGGCCGGGGCAGGGGAGGGCGGTTGGTCAAAGATGGGGAGGGCGGTTAAGTGGTTGATGGTGCTAGGGATGGGAGGAATGAGAAATTTTTGAAAGTTTGTGACTCACCCGGGACGGGGTTCGCACCGCCGCAACGGGGGATGAAAACAGGAAGCAGAGGAGGGACACTAGGATGTCTGCCGGGCGACCAAAGCCGATCTCGGTCTGGGCCCCAGAGCCCGTTTGTGAATCTGGTGGGACGCTGGTGGTGAGCCACATCATGGGTGGCACGGGGCGCAGCATCATTGAAGGAATCATCGAAGGCAAGGAGAGCCCCCGGCAGTAACCGTTGACCGCAAGATGGGCGGCGGTAGCGGCAATGGCGGTTCGCTTGTTGCCATCGACGAAGGGATGGTTTTGCGACAATGATTCCCACAAAGCAGCAGCTTCCGCGATGGCATCGACATAGTAACCACTTCGTGGCTGCATGACCGCTGCCTCTCATGCGCCAGGATCGCAAATTCCACCTGCGCCTCCAAATGCTTCGATCGAATCTTCATGTATTCCAAGGACATCGTCCACGCTCAAATAGCTGCAGCTCACAGCCGGCCTATTGCGCTAGCAAGCGCATGAGCGTAGGATTCTCTCGCATGAACCTTCGCGCAGCGCGGCAACGGGCTTTTGATTTACGGCTCCGTTTGGGTGTTACCAGTTCTGGGGAGGTTAGCGATTGAATCAGGCTCCATGCGGCTCGATTAGAATGAAGAGCTAACGATGAAAAACTTCTTAGCAGCCATTCTCTTTAGTGCAATAGCCGGTGGCACGTTCGCGCAACAGCCCAACTCAGATGCCCAGCTGATTGCCAAGCGCCATGCGCTTGAGAAGGAACTGGAATCGGTGGCCATTATTGATCGCAAGCTGATGATTGCGATGCAGGATGGCAAGCGGATGGCCGCCGATGTATACCGGCCGAAGGACACGAGCAAGAAGTACCCCATCATTTTTGTACGCACGCCGTACAACTTCAACTATTGGGATGTGAAGTTGGGAGCGCCGCGCGATATGACGGTGGAACTGGATGCGGTGAAGCGAGGCTATGCGTATGTGGAGATGAATGAAAGAGGGCACTTTTTTTCGGAGGGGGAATATGACATTTTGGGCGCACCCCTCTCTGACGGAGACGACGAACTCACCTGGATGTCGAGCCAGCCGTGGTCGAACGGCAAGGTTGGGACCATCGGGTGCTCATCGACGGCCGAATGGCAACTGGGCGTGGCAGCACTGAACAATAAGGCGCTGGCTGCGATGATTCCGCAAGGTTTCGGCGCGGGCGTGGGGCGAGTGGGTCCTTATTACGAGCAGGGCAACTGGTACCGCGGCGGAGCGGTGCAGATGCTGTTCATCGCGTGGCTGTATGGCGAGCAGAATCAAGTGCGGCCGATGTTTCCGGCGAATACCACGCAAGAGGATTTGATTCGAGCGTCGAAAGCATTCGACCTTGCTCAGCAACTGCCTCCCATTGACTGGGCGAAAGCACTGACGCACCTACCCGAGAAAGACATTATCAAGGCGGTGGATGGTCCGCATGGAATCTTTGCGGACCGGGAAGAGGTGTCGACGGGAGGCGCTATGATCCAGCGCCAGCCGAACGATCCAGCGTGGTATCGCGGGGGGTTGTGGGATGATAGCAAGCCGATCAACGTGCCGGGATTCTGGTTCATGTCCTGGTATGACGTGTCAGTGGGACCCAATCTGGCGGCTTACAACTATGTGCGGAGGACCGCACGGCCCGAGATTGCGAACGAGCAATATGCGGTGATTGCGCCTACGCTGCATTGCTCTTACAAACGTGCGACGGAAGACACGATTGTGGGGGAACGGAGCATGGGAGACGCGCGGCTTGATTATGACGCGCTCACCTATGGCTGGTTCGACTATTTCCTAAAGGGCGAGAAGAATCAGTTTCTGGAGAAAACTCCCAAAGTTCGCTACTTCACCATGGGCCTGAATAAATGGCAGACCGCCAACACTTGGCCGCCCGAGGGTGCGCATCAGCTGACTTTTTTCCTGGGCAGCGGCGGCAAAGCGAATAGCTTGAATGGCGATGGTGTGTTGACTGAGAAGGCGGGGGAGGCGGATCGCGCAGACAGTTTCACCTATGATCCGATGAATCCAGTGCCTTCGTACGGAGGTAATGTTTGCTGCACGGGGAATGCGATTGCCGGGGGTGCGTTCGATCAGCGCAAGATGGAGGCGCGCGCCGATATTCTGGTTTACACAACAGAGCCGTTGAAAGAGGGAATGGAAGTGAGTGGCCCGATGGAGACGACGCTGTACGTTTCGTCGGATGCGAAAGACACCGATTTTACGGTGAAAGTGATTGACGTTTATCCCGACGGCACGGCTTATAACTTGGATGAGACGATTCAGCGAGCTCGTTATCGGGAGGGGTACGACAAGCCTTTGGTTTGGATGGAGAAGGATAAGGTGTACAAACTGACTCTGCAGCCGATGACAACGAGCAACTATTTCCCTGAAGGGCACCGGCTACGAATTGAGGTATCGAGCAGCAACTTTCCGCGCTTTGATCGGAACTTAAATACGGGCGGGAATAACTATGATGAGAGGACAGGAGTGGTGGCGCATAACGCGGTGCACCATTCGAGGGAGTATCCGTCGCAGATTAGCGTCACGGTGGTGAAGCGATAAGGCGTAAGAGAACAGCGCAGGCGGAAGGCGCCTGCGCCCCATTTTGCATCAGGGATGAAAGAGTTGTTGAAGCCTTTCGAAGGCTGCGGTGGCGCCTTCACTGAAGCCGCCGTAATCCGGGAGTTTGATATCGTTCTTGAATCCCAGTTGGTCAAGATCGTCAAAGAACTCTAGAATCTTCTTGCCGAACTCAGGCACATAATCGTCAAGGTCGTAGCCAGTGGCGAACGCCCCCGGGATGCCGTCTTCCAGGTCGGGAGGTTTCACGGTGTCCAGATTCTGGACAAAGATGCCGAGGTCCCCTTCAATGTTTGTCACGGCGGCTTCGGTCAATGCAAGAGCTTCCGCATCCAACTGCGAAGCACTCAAACCAGTATTAACCAAACCAAGATACTGGCCGACAAATTCCAGGTTGGTCACGCCGAAGCCCTGAAAGAAGCCAATGAAGGCGGCGGCAGCTTTGTCAGTAGGTCCGTTCAGAATGGCGGAGTATTCGACCAAGTCCTCCTCACCGCTCGGATCGGTGCGATTGACGGGACTGTTGCCGACATAGGAGTAATGATTCTCCGTCTGTGGATCGTCGCGCTTGCCTTGCCGCGGATCCTTCTGCAAAAAGCGGCCAATGACAGGATCATAGGTCCGGGAGCGGTAATAATAGAGGCCCAACTCGTCGTCGTATTCGCGGCCAGTGTAGGTGAAGTCATTCACGAGAGCGCTTCCGGAGAAGGCGAATGAGCCGGTATTTTGCTTTATGTTGCCCCAGGCATCGTAGGCGTAATGTTGGACAACATTTCCGGTGGCGTCCGCAATCGCGATCACGCTGCCCAGGCCATCTTTTAGATAGAAGTAGTTATTCCCACCACGATTGGCAATGGCTACTTCATCGGTGGCTGTGCCGAACGCATAATGAGCCACTGGAACGCCGCTGTTGTATTCGGCGATGATGCTCCCATGATCATACACAAACTCCCGGCGATTGCCGTTCACCACTTTCGCCACGCGACGGCCGACCCAATCGTATTCATAGGTAGCCGTTGTTCCAGCGGTTGCATAGTTTGTTAAGCGATTATAGGAATCGTACCCATAGGTCTGCGCGCCCCTGCCTGTGCGGTTCCCGTTGTTGTCGTAGGTATACGCCCCGCCGCCGTCCGTCAACAGGCGGTTATCGGGACCAAAGGTATCTCCGGAATCCAGCCGGTTGCCGGCGCCGTCATAGGATTCCGTGTGGGTGTACGCTCCCAGGGAGGCGGAGGTCGATTGTTCCTTTGTCAAGCGCTGGTCGGCGTCATATTGATAATTGACGGCGCCATCGAGAAGTGTCAGCGAAGTTCGATTGCTGTTGGCATCGACGGTGTAGGCATATGATCCGATGACGGCGTTCGCAGCGTTCTTGATGGTCACGCTCGTCAAACGCCCCCGCGCGTCGTACGCATAGGCGCTGGTGATTCCATTACTGTAAGTCTCGAGCGATTTCCGCCCGTCGGCATCGTAGCTGTACTGTACGGTCGCTGTGCCCATTTGCACCTTGCTCAAGCGGCCTGCGTTGTCGTAGGTATTTGTCGTGACGAGGCCGTCGGGAGCCGTGATTGTCAAAGGTTTGTTGCGGTTATCGTAGGTGTAGGAAACCGTGCGGCCGGCCCAATCGGTGTAAGTGGAGAGCCGATCTATGCCATCGTAGGTAAAGGTGCTGGTGCGAGTCGAGCTATTGGCGGTTTCTTGTGTTTGAGTGATGTTTCCATCGACATCATACGTGTAGGCCGTGGTTTTTTCCGGATCGGTTTCGGTCAGGCCACGGCCGTAGCCGTCGAAGGCGAATTGCTGAACAACACCGTTTGGAAGGGTGATTTGCGAGACTCCGCTGTCGGGATTGTAGGCGTACTGAAGAGATTTTCCATCAGGGCCGGTGCGGCTCGAATAACGATCGAGTTGATCGTAGGTGAAGGCCGTGGAGTGATTGTTCGGATCGGTTTGGCCGGTGATGGCGAACAAACCATTGTAGGTATAGTTAGTTGAGTTGCTGAGAGGATCGACTACCTGGGTAAGATTCTCCGAGCAATCGCGCGTGAAGTTTGTCGTTTTCCCGAGACCGTCGGTAAAGGTTAGCAGGCGCCCCTGGCTATCCCAGGTTGAAGACGCGAGCGTCTGTCCGCCAAAAACGGTCGCGGTCAGGTGATTCGCCTGGTCGTATTGGTAGGTTGTGGTGTTACCGAGCCCGTCTGTCTGGGAGAGCACGTTACCGTTGGAATCGTACGTGTATGAAGTGGTTACGTTATCGGGATCGGTTTGTTTTAGCAAATTTCCCAGAGCGTCGTAGGTGTAATTCGTGGTATTCCCAAGCGCATCTGTTTTTGTGATCTCGTTCGCGTTCGCATCGTAGGTGAAGGTTTCTGAGGACAAGACGGTATTGCTCGCGCTTACCTTGGAGCGACTGGTTAAATCCCCCAGTGAATCATACTGGAAAAGCTGCTGCGAACCAGACGGCAGAAGGATGTTGGCGAGAAGATTTTGCGACGTCCAAGTGTAGGTTGTTGTCAGGGAGGGCCCACTTGTCGGGACGACTGTCTTGGTCAGGATGTTGCCGTTGCCATCCCAAGTTTGGGAGATGGCGCGACCTGAGGGGAATGTCACCAGAATGATGTTATTGTTCGTGTCGTAGGTGTAAGAAGTTTTTCCGCCCTCAGGATCGTCGACCTCAATCAGATTGCCGTTCGTATCGTAGTGATACGTAGTCGCTCCGCCTAGCGGATTGGTGACGGTTTGGCTGTTGTTTGCGGAGTCGTAGGAAGTGGTTGACACATTTCCCGAAGCGTCGGTGCTGCTGATCACGCGGCCGTCACTGTCATAGTCGTTACGGACTGGTTGACAATTACCGGGAGCGTTGATGCTGGAAATGAGGTTACTGGAGCCGGCGTACAGATACGTTGTGACGTTCCCTTTTTCGTCAGTCACCTGGCTGAGGCGGCCGAGTGTGTCATAAGAGTATTGAATTTTGTTGTTGTTCGGATCGGTGATGGTGGTTATGCGTCCGCTGCCGTCACGCGCGAATACGACCGACTTACCGAAATTGGTAACGACGCCGCTTGAGCCGATGGTTATAGACTGGCCATTTGGCCGGGTAATGCCGGTGATCCCGCCGCTGGCGGTGAGTGCATAGACTGTTCCATCGGGCGCGGTCAGGAGGTAATTCTGCGGGTTGTATACTCCCGAGAAGCAATACCAAGTTCCGCCACTTGGGAAGACCAGAGAGCAGTTGCTGTCGTTATCTTGTAGTGTGTAATACACGCCGGGGGCGGCCGTGTACTCATTGGTGCAGCCTAGCGAGCAGCCGAGGAAACCACTGCCTTGCGGAGTAAAAGCAAAGGCCGAGCGCTTGCCATTGGGCAGCGTGATGAACACATTAAAGCTGGCGTCGGTTGTGATATTCACAGAGCTATACCCCAGTGTCCAGCCATAACCGAAGTCGCCTTGATTCTGGTTTGTGCTGTCGTAGACGCGGCGAACGCTGATGGGGAAACCGAGGCCAGGAAGCTGTATGTCCTGATAGGTCAATGAAAAGTCGCCTAACTTGGTGGCACCGGTATTTACGACCACGGCTAGCGTTGTATTGACCGACTGTCCGTTCGAAGCGGTCAGTCGCAGAGTGTAAGGATTATTCGGCAGCAGATCGGCGGCAAAGGTGCCGAGAGTGCCGTCGACAGCCCCGGTCCCTGTGGCGATGGTGGTAAAGCTCGCCGATGTACCCATTGCATAATCGAGCGTCCAAGTCACTGTGCCCGCACCACTCACTGTGCCGGTTATAGTGGTCGCGGCGCTCAAAACTTGCCCCGCCGTGGGTGAAGTAATCGAAACGGCGGGAGGTGTTGTGGCGCTCGCCTCCACTGTGAGGCCGTTCACTAGGGAGGCGACCTGCGCGTTGGTCGTGACGGCCACTGTGCGGCCGCCGAGCGCTGCCGCAGGGTCGACGTTGATAAGGGCTTTCACACTGGTGGAGTTAACCACAAAGGTGGAGATAACGGTGATGCCGGGGCCAAAGCTCGCTTGCGAAACGCCAGCCGTGAAGTTCGTGTTGAGGCCGGTAAGAGTGATGGTTACGTTCTGCGCTCCCTGCGGAACCGTGTTCGGAGTTGCGCTGGTAATGGAGGCTGGCAAAGAGCCGGTAGAAACCACGAGATTTACGGCCGAGCCGGCGTTTACGCTGCTACCGGCAGAGGGGCTTTCGCTAATCACATCGCCTGAGGCTACCGTGCTGCTCGATTGCTGCGTTACCGTTCCCAGAACCAATCCCGCTCCAGTAATTGCCGTCGCCGCCGCCGCTTGGGTGTCGCCAACGACGTTTGGTACCGACACTTGCGCTGCTCCGCTGGAAATAACCAGATTCACGGCGGAGCCTACGTTGACGCCAGTTCCGGCTAACGGAGTTTCACTGATTACATCGCCGGAGGCTACTGTGCTGCTCGATTGGTGAGTCACCGTTCCGACGGTCAAGCCGACGCCGGTAATCGCCGAGGTGGCCACCGCTTGCGAATCGCCGACCACGTTGGGCACTGAGACTTGCGCGGGTCCGGAGGATATGACGATGTTGACTGCAGAGCCGACGTTCACGCTGGTGCCCGCTGTCGGGCTTTCGCTGATTACGTCGCCGGAAGGCACGGTGCTACTCGATGTGGTGGTTACTGTGCCGAGCAGTAAGCCTGCTCCTGTGATCGCGGTGGTTGCCGAGGCTTGCGTGTCGCCCAGGACATTCGGTACCGAAACTTTGGCGGGTCCGCTGGAAACCACCAGGTTCACAGCTGAACCGATGGTCACGCCGGTACCCGCTGTCGGGCTTTCGCTAATCACATCCCCTGTTGCGATGGTGCTGCTCGTTGCGTTCGTGACTGTGCCCAACACCAAGCCTGCTCCTGTGATGGCCGTTGTCGCTGCTGCTTGCGTATCGCCGACTACATTCGGCACGGAGACCTTGGCTGGTCCGCTGGAAATGACCAGATTCACTGCCGAGCCGATATTCACGCCGGTGCCCGCTAGCGGGCTTTCGCTAATCACGTTACCTGAGGCGACGGTGCTGTTCGATTGCTGCGTGACCGTTCCGACGACCAAGCCTACTCCGGTAAGCGCCGAGGTAGCCACCGCTTGCGTATCGCCGACGACGTTGGGCACTGAGACTTGCGCGGGTCCGGAGGATATAACGATGTTGACCGCAGAGCCGATGTTCACGCTGGTACCCGCTGTCGGGCTTTCGCTGATTACGTCGCCGGAAGCCACGGTGCTACTTGATGTGGTGGTTACCGTGCCGAGCAGTAAGCCTGCACCTGTTATCGCGGTGGTTGCCGAGGCTTGCGTGTCGCCGACAACATTCGGCACGGAAACTTTGGTAGGTCCGGTTGAAATGATCAGATTCACTGTCGAGCCGACATTCACACTTGTGCCGGCCGTTGGGCTTTGGCTGATTACGTCGCCTGCCGCGACGGTGCTGCTGGTGGCAGTCGTTACTGTTCCCAGCAACAAGCCTGCGCCGGTGATGGCTGTTGTCGCTGCTGCTTGGGTATCGCCCACGACATTCGGCACGGAAACTTTGGCGGGTCCGGTTGAAATGATCAGATTCACTGTCGAGCCGGTATTCACACTTGTGCCGGCCGTTGGGCTTTGGCTGATTACGTCGCCTGCCGCGACGGTGCTGCTGGTGGCAGTCGTTACTGTTCCCAGCAACAAGCCTGCGCCGGTGATGGCTGTTGTCGCTGCTGCTTGGGTATCGCCCACGACATTCGGCACGGAAACTTTGGCGGGTCCGGTTGAAATGATCAGATTCACTGTCGAGCCGGTATTCACACTTGTGCCGGCCGTCGGGCTTTGGCTGATCACATCACCTGCCGCGACGGTGCTGCTGGTGGCAGTCGTTACGGTGCCCAGCAACAAGCCTGCGCCGGTGATGGCTGTTGTCGCTGCTGCTTGCGTATCGCCGACTACATTCGGCACGGAGACCTTGGCTAGTCCGCTGGAAATGACCAGACTCACTGCGGACCCGACGTTCACACTGCTACCGGCCGTTGGATTTTCGCTGATTACGTCGCCAATCGCGACGGTGCTGCTTGTGGCGTTCGTGACTGTGCCCAACAGCAAACCTGCCGCGGTGATCGCGGTTGTGGCGGCGGCTTGGGTATCGCCGACTACATTCGGCACGGCAACCTTCGCGGGTCCGCTGGAAATGACCAAATTCACGGCTAAGCCGACGTTCACGCTCGCGCCGGCCGACGGGCTTTCGCTAATCACGCTGCCGGACGCGATGGTACTGCTTGCAGCAGTTGTCACTGTTCCGACCTTCAACTGCGCGGCTGTCAGCGCACTTGTCGCCACCGCTTGTGTATCGCCCACGACGTTTGGCACGGCGACCGTAGCCTGCTTCACTGTGAAACCGTTTGCTAACGCTGCCACTTCCGCGCCTGTTGTCAGCGTGACGTTGGTCGCTCCTATAGAAGCGCTGGACGCGATGTTGATCAGGGCCGTGGCGCTGGTGGCCGAGTTTACTGTTAGTGACGCGACTGTGATGCCCGCGCCGAAAGAAGCCTTGGTTGTCCCCTGAACGAAGTGAGTATATTGGCCGGTGATCGCTACGGAGAGATTCTGCTGGCCTTGCTGGCCGGTGTTGGGACTGATCAGCGAAAGAGTTGGGCTTACCACCTGGAAGCCGTTCGTTGCCACCGCGACCTCTATCCCAGTGCTCACGCTCACGGTGCGGGCGCCAAGCGACGCAGCGGGATCAAGCGTAATCTGAGCGGTTGCACTGGTATTGCTGATCACTGTGATGGGCCCGAGAGCCCCTTCGCTGGCTCCTCCAACCGATATGCCTGGTCCGAACGTCGCGACTGAACTGCCCTGCGTGAAGCTGCTGAATAGTCCCGTGATTGAAACTTGAAAACTTTGTCCAGGGGTACCGACAGCAGGGCTGACTGAGGTTATGGAAGCCGGCGGATTGAGAGTTAGAGTGGCGGAATTGCTGCTGGCGAAAGTTGCGCCGCCGGCGGTGCTTCCGGCGACGGAAACAAGATAGTTGGTGGGAACCGGAACGTTGTTGGCGGGGTTGACGGGAACAGCGGCGAAGGCGATTCTGCGTGCGCCACCTAAAACGCTTGTGACGGCGCTCACAACGGCTGTCATGGCAGGCCCCGTTGCCGGAGCTTGCGGCTGTAACTGAACAGTAACCTGTGCCGGATTGATAGTGCCTGCCGGGTAGCCGGTGCCCGTAAGATAAATGGTGGTCACCGCTGGTTCCGCAGTGCCGGGTGCCGTGGACGGGCTCAGTTGAACGGCGGTTGGACTCTGAAAGGCGAGCGATTTGGATGCGGGCGAGACTCCCAAGGCGAGCGCAACTCCTAAGCAACGCCACAATAAGCACACAAACCGCTTTGATCTAAACGACATCTTTGGAGGTTCCTCTTTCGCCTTAACGTAATCGCTCTGCGATGGCTGACGTTCGTAACTGTCCCGACATGATGCGAACGCGAAGCAGTTTATAGGGTATGGCCAAAGTGGCCTCGCTGTCTAGAAGCAATCGGTAGAACTCGATAGTCGCCGCTTCAAGTCAGTACTGAAACTGGCAGTACCCACACTTACAAGAAGAAATGAATAGGGAGAACAACTATTCGGCTACAATCAAAACTCATGTCGGAAGAACAAATTCGACAACGGAAATGATTGTTAACCATAACCTTGAATTGCGAGACCGGCACGCAGAGATCGGCCAACGCTGCATTCGTCCAACGCTATGCGTCGCGGCTGCGCTGGCGGCTTTTTTTGTTTTGCCGGCCACCGCGCGCGCGACAACGATTGCTTTGGGCGGCATCTCTTTCAATACGCTCATTCCGAGCGGCGGAGGAGTGCAAGGCGTGACCGACTTTGAGCTCGACAATTTCAGCGGCATCTATGCGCTGCCGCCGGAGTTTCCCGCCATCGGCGACGTGACTTTTGAGAACAGCACCTTGGTGCTGACGAAAACGGGCGGCGTGCAAGATGTAATTTCGTTGGGAGATTTGGCGCCCGGGGCTAATACGCCCAGCGTACTGAGTTTCTCGTCCCAGGTTGACTTTGTGTCGGCCACATTTACGGCGACACTGAGTGCGGCGACTTTTACACTCTCCGATGGCACAACATTCCACGCCTCCGGCAATCAGATTTCTTCTGAGGTCACTCCCTCCTCCGGCTCAACGTTGAGTCCGGATGTGGACTTCTCGCTGATTACTGTAGCCGGAACTTCCGGGCCGACGGCGGTTCCAGAGCCGCGCGCGCTTTTTCTGGAGCTGGTAGCTTTGGCTGGTGGCGCTTACGGACTGCGTAGACGTCTGAATGTCCGAAGTGCGAACTGCTAAAAAAGGCTACGAGCAGCGAATTCCTTCCGAGCAACACGCGTAAGAAGGTCGCGCCGAGGCTGCCTAAGTCCGGCGGAGTCGTGGGAGCTCACCAAGTAGAGTTGCTGTTGCTTACCGATTTTATTAAAGGCCCTTGAAAAAACGGGTCTGGTCGCGGGGGAGAAGGCCAAACTAGGTCGCTGACGCTTCGCGCTCGGAGTCGATTTTCATTATCATCGATGGGCGGCCTGTCCATGGCACTCCGTTGAAGGGGCGCTTTTATCATCGGCCAGCCGTAACCTTACCAAAGACGCGGCAGAAGTTTCCGCCGCCGACTTTGCTGATCTCGTCGGGCGTAAAACCTTGGAGGAGCATCTCGCCGACGACTGCGGGAAAAAATCCTCCAGTCAGGCTGGGCCAAGCCTTGTTGGTGCCCTGGCCAACACGCGAGGAGAGCAGGTCGGTATCGCTGCCGATGCCGACGTGATCCATGCCCAGCGCATCCACCATCGATTTGATGCTTCCTACGAAATCTTGGAGAGAATCGGCCAGATGAGTCCACACGCCGATCACGCCGCCGGCATCGGCCACGACTTTCGCGTGTTCTTTACTGATGAGCCGGGGCTTCATCATTTCGACCATCCTGGGGTTCCCGCCCGTTCGGCTGTCGAGGCTCGTGTGGGACACAATGAACGGCTGCGTGGCCACTTGCAAGGCGCCGAGCACCGTCTGGTGACTGGCGTGCGCGAGGTCCACCAGGATGCCCAGCCGGTTGCACTCCTTTATGACCGCTGCGCCGAAAGCAGTCAAACCACCCAGGTGAGCCGGGGTTGTGTTCGTGTCTCCCAACGGCGACACCATGTCGTCGCGCTCGTGAAGCAGTTGAAGGTGGCGCACACCGCGTTTGTATACCTCATCCACCCGGTCGAGGTGTCCCTCGATGAAATGCGCGCCTTCGACGGTCTGAACGATCGTCGGCGGACCATGGTCGTGTGCGGCTTGCAGGTCTGGCAGGTTCAGCGCGCGGTGAATGTGTCCGTTTGCCAACTGCGCGTCAATCGCGGTGAGCCAGTGAAGGAAGTTGTCTCGCGCATCGCCGGGCTTGTTGTTGGGCGCGAAATCGAGCACGAAGCTGGCACAGACGGCGGTGAAGCCAGACTGTTTGAGCTCTTCAGCGAGTCTAAGTTCGGGACCTTGCGGTGGCGCCTCCTGCCGCGGTGGCTGACCGGGATGCTGCGGATGCGGTTCGGTTCCCGGAGGATAGACATGATTGTGCATGTCGATGCCGATTGTCCCGGACATGACTTGGGCGACGCGCGGATCAAGGCGATCGTCCGCCGCCTTCAGGCATGAAGGCGCGAGTAGCATAACGCCGCTGCTACCGGCCGCAGTGGTCAGGAAGTTTCGTCGAGAGAGACGGGGATAGTTGTTTCTCAACATACCGTTTTGGGGTCGCTTACGCTGCGGGCTCTGATTGAATGGTTTTTCGCAACAGGTCTAAGCTTGTTTGCGTGGCCAGGGTGCGATTGCGGTAACGGTCGGCGCCATAACGAAGCCTGGTGCAGCGCGTGCCTGCGGGCGCGGAGATAGCGAGATAGATGGTTCCCACCGGCTCGGTCTCAGTGCCGCCGGCAGGGCCGGCATAGCCGGTGCTGGCAACGCCATAGGTTGCGCCGCTCAGACGGCGCGCGGCTTCGGCCATAGCGGTGGCGACGGGTTCGCTGACGGCGGTATGTTCATCAAGGAGAGCTTGCGGCAGGCCGAGGATGGAGTGTTTCTGCGCATCGGTATAGGTAACGTAGCCGGCGATGAAGAAATCGGAACTGCCGGGCGCGTCGGTTAAACGAGCGGCGATGAGTCCGCCGGTGCAGCTTTCGGCCGTGGCGACAGTCGCTTGCTGCTCACGCAACAGGCGGCCGACGGCGAGTTCGAGGGTATCGTCCGGATCGCTGCTGTAGACGCGGTCGCCGAGCAGATTGGCGATGGGATCTCCCACTTCTTTGAGGAGCGAATCGACCTCGGCTTCGGTGTCGCATTGGGCGCGCAGATGCACCCAAAGATCGCCGAGCGAAGAGAGAACGGTGGTGACGGGGTTGGTGTATTTCGTGTAAACCGGCGCGATGAGAGTATCGAGGTCGGACTCGCCGATGCCGGTGATGCGGAAGGTGCGAACCTTGATGACTTGCGGCGGCAGGAGCGGCTTGAGGCGGGGAACAAGTTCGCGCTCAACCATGGGCTTGAGTTCACGCGGCGGTCCAGGGAGCAGAGCGAGGGCGCCGCGCGCGGTAAGGACGAATTGGCCGGGCGCGCTGCCGTTCGGATTGGGCAAGGCTTCGGCGCCTTCAATCAAAAATGTCTGGCGCAGATTGTTTTGCGCCATGGGCCGGTTGAACTGGCGGAAGCGCTGGACGAGAATGGCTTCCTGCTCGGCGGAATGTTCGAGTTTTCGACCGAGAGCGGAGGCGGCGGCATCGCGCGTGACGTCGTCTTCGGTAGGGCCGAGGCCGCCGGTGAGGATGATGATGTCGGCGCGATTGAGGGCATGGCGGATGGCGTCGGTGAGACGTTCGCGATCGTCGCCAATCACTTGCTTGGTGAAGACTTCCACACCAAGCAGGTTGAGGCTTTGGGTGATGGTGAGCGAATTGGTATCGACACGCTGCGGGGTGAGCAACTCAGTGCCGACGGCAATGATTTCGGCCAGCTTCGGCGGCGTGGAGCGCAAAAGGGGAGAGGCAGCTCTGTCCACTAACAAGTCGTCGGGACAGGGCGGATTGATCAGTGGGGACAGAGTAGATCCGTCCCCTTTTCCTTGTGGCGACGGGGGCGGCATAGTCTACATCAAAGGCCAACCGGCGATGTTGACGTCGACGCGGAAGAGGGCGCTTTGTGTGGTGACGACCATGGAGCGGGAGGGCGTGAACGCCAAGCCGACGATGCTGGGGCCGGAGAGGAATTGCTCAGGATTGCGGCCAATGAAACGGATGATGCCGCGGCGACCGGCGAGAGAAGCGGCGACATACAGGCGGCCCTCAGCGTCAAAGGCGACCCCTTGCGGGCGGCCGAGACCACGATAGAACGTTTCCACTTCGCCGGCTTTCGAAATGCGATGGATGGAATCAAAGCTTGAAGTGGTGGGGCCGGTGATGTAGAGATAATCTTCCGGACCGAAGGCCAAGTGGTAGGCGGCGATGGACGGCTCAAGCGTGGCGAAGACGTAGATCTGCCGCGAGCGGCTGATTTTGAAAACGGTGCCGCTGCGATCGCCGACGTACAGATTTTCATCGCGATCAAATGCGATGCCGGTGGCGACGCCCATGCCTTCGACGTAGACGGACATGTTGCCGCCGGGGGTGATTTGGTAAATGATACCGTCGTGCCGGCTGGAGGCGTAGAGAATGCCTTCGCGGTCGAAGGCGAGACCGGTGGCGTTCATGATATCTGTGACGAAGGGGCGGGAGTTGTAGCTGTTATCAATTTTGTAAATGGAAACGGGCGCTTTTTGGCCCCGCGGACCGCTGAAGGTGGTGTATACGTTGCCTTCGCGATCGACAGCCGGATTTGAGACGGGGTGAAGGCTTTCGGCGATTTGTATGCCGATGTGGGTTTCATGAGTGGCGCTGAGGACGCCGCCGGACGCTACTTGCACCTCGCCGACGATGGCGGACTCCGGAACGCGGGCGACAATATAGGAATCGCCGGCCACTATGAGGTGAGCGTTTTGATTGCCGAGCCGCACGATGGGCAGTCCGGCGGCGGCGAGATGTTCGCCGCGGATGTAAAATTCGCCGCCGGTGATGGCCGCGGACGGTTCCACTTTTGCGATGATTGGACGGACCGTGGGCTGCTGCGTTCCCTGTTGTTTGCTCGCCATACTAGTAAAGTCCCAAGCTACCACTTATCAATAGAACGATTGCCGCGTAGGCGCCGGCGGCAAGGTCATCGGCCACAATTCCCAGGCCTTCGGGAAGATTTTCAAAACGGCGGATGGGCCAAGGTTTCCAGATGTCGAACAAGCGGAAGAGCAGGAAGGCGGCGAGGAACGTTTTCCAATTGAGGGTGGTCGCGCCGAGTAGCGTGAGCCATTGGCCGAGAACTTCGTCAACGACGACCAGGCCGGGATCTTCGGTGTTGAGGATGCGGGCCGTGTGGGTAGAGGCCCAGATGGCGGGGTAGAGAAGCAGCAGGATTAGGGATATGAAGGTGAGGCGGCCGGCGCCGAGCCAGGTGTGGAGGGCAATGGCGATGAGCAGAGCGGCCAGCGAGCCGGCGGTGCCGGGTCCCCAAGGGAAATAGCCGGCGCCGAACCAAGTGGCGAGAGTGAGGGGAAGTGCTCGCTGGGACATAGGCGTTATGAATGATAACGCTCGTGGCTGAATTGGGCCGGCTGAGGGATCGGTCGCGGCCCGTTTGGCTGGCGAAGCGCTTGACGGCCTGCCGTTTTACCTGAGTTCCTTAGGACTGGAGCGCCAACCTTTCTGCGCCCGTCTGATTTAATAGCACTGTACACATGGCATCGAACCTTGTTCCCATCACCGTCGCGCATGGCGACGGCATCGGCCCTGAAATTATGGCCGCTTCCCTTCACATCATGAAAGCCGCCGGCGCGCGCATTCAAGAGGAGACGATCGAGATCGGCGAGAAGGTTTACCTACGCGGCATTAACGCGGGAATTGAACCAAGTTCCTGGGAATCGCTGCGGCGCACCAAGGTCTTCTTTAAAGCGCCCATCACCACGCCTCAGGGCGGCGGCTTCAAGTCGCTGAATGTCACCACCCGAAAAACGCTCGGCCTTTATGCCAACATTCGTCCCTGCGTTTCTTACAGCCCGTATGTTCAAACCAAGCATCCCGGTATGGACCTGGTCATCGTGCGCGAAAACGAAGAAGATCTCTACGCCGGCATTGAGCACCGCCAGACCGATGAGGTTTACCAGTGCCTCAAACTGATTTCGCGGCCCGGCACCGAAAAGATTGTCCGCTATGCCTTCGAATACGCGAAACAGAATAACCGCAAGAAGGTGACCTGTTTCGCCAAAGACAACATCATGAAGTTCACCGACGGCCTGTTTCACAAGGTCTTCGATGAGATCGGCTCTGAATATCCGCAGTTTGAGAAGGAATTCTGGATTGTCGACATCGGCGCGGCCAAGATGGCGGACACACCGGAGGCGTTCGACGTGATCGTAATGCCGAATTTATATGGCGATATTCTCTCCGATGTCGCCGCGCAAATTGCCGGCTCCGTAGGGCTGGCGGGGTCAGCCAACATTGGTGACCGCTGCGCGATGTTTGAAGCCATCCACGGTTCCGCGCCGCGCCGCGCTGGTCAGAATCTGGCGAATCCTTCGGGACTGCTGCTGGGCGGTGTCATGATGCTCGTGCATATTGGCCAACCCGACGTTGCTGAATTAGTTCACAACGCCTGGCTGCGCACTTTGGAAGAAGGCGTTCATACCTACGACATATATAAGGAAGGCACCAGCAAGCAGAAAGTCGGCACCAAAGAGTTTGCTGATGCCGTGGTGGCGCGCATGGGCAAAAAGCCTGAGCACCTAAAGCCCGTCGCTTATTCGCGTGAACCGAACAAGGCCCTCACCTACGCGTTGAAAACTATGACGCCGCAAGTGAAGGAGTTGATTGGCGTCGACGTTTTCTTCGATTCCAAAGACCGGAACCCCGTGGCGTTCGGCAAAAAGCTGGAAGAGTTTAATGGCGGCGGATTGAGGTTGTTCGCGCTCTCGAACCGCGGCACCAAAGTGTATCCCAACGGCTTCGAAGAAACCTTCTGTACCGACCATTGGCGCGCTCGCTTCATGAGCGAAACCCGTCGCGCCCCCATCTCTCACGCGCAAATCTGCAGCTTACTGGAACGGACATCAAAGGCGAACCTCGATTTCATCAAGATCGAAAATCTTTACACCTTCGACGGCGAGAAAGGTTTCGTGTCCGAGGGCGAGTAAGCTGATTGCATGAGTAGTCATGCTCTGCCCGCGTCCGACAAGCCGCTTGTTGGCGTGATCATGGGCAGCAAGTCGGATTGGGAGACGATCGCCCGCACCAGCGATACTTTGGAGACGCTAGTCATCCCGCACGAGTGCACGATTGTCTCCGCCCACCGTACGCCCGATTGGATGGCCGATTATGCCAAGACCGCCGTTTCACGGGGCTTGGAGGTTATCATCGCGGCTGCCGGTGGCGCCGCGCATCTGCCGGGGATGGTGGCGGCGCATACTCCTTTGCCGGTTCTCGGCGTGCCGATTCGCAGCAGTATGCTGAACGGCATCGATTCATTGCTATCGATTGTGCAGATGCCGGCGGGCGTTCCGGTGGGCACGTTAGCCATCGGGCCGCCTGGCGCCGCCAATGCCGCGTTGCTGGCGGCGGCCATTTTAGGGCTCAAATACCCGGCCATCCGCACGCGTCTCGAAGCGTATCGCAAGCAGCAAACCGACACCGTTCTGGGAGACCGCAACCTTTGAAGCCAATCCTGCCTGGTAGCGCCATCGGTGTGCTTGGCAGTGGGCAACTGGGGCGCATGTTCGCCATCGCCGCGCGCCGCATGGGGTACCGCGTCCATACCCTTTCGCCGGACGAGGACACGCCCACCGGCCAGGTGGCCGACCTCGAAATCAACGCGCCCTATGAAGATCTGGACGCAATTGAGAAATTCGCGGCCGGTGTTTCGGTGGTTACATTTGAGTTTGAAAATGTTCCGGCGGCTACGGCGGCGGCGGCTGAAAAATGCGCGCCCGTCCGGCCCGCTGGACATATTTTGCATACCACGCAACACCGGCTGCGCGAGAAGACATTTCTTTCGAACGCCGGTTTGCCGATCACGCCCTTCCGGCGAGTGGCTAGTTTGAGCGACGTTTCCGAGGCCGCTGCGGAATTGGGTCTACCGGCGATTCTCAAGACGGCAGACTTCGGCTATGACGGCAAAGGGCAACACCGGGTGACCAGCGCGCAAGATTTCGTGCCCGCATGGGAAACTGTGGCGCAGCGGGAGTCGGTGTTGGAGGCGTTCGTCGATTTCGAGCGCGAAATTTCGGTAGTGGCAGCGCGCGGGTTTAACGGCGAGTTCATCCACTTCGGCGCGATTGAGAACCAGCACAGCGGCGGCGTTCTGCGTGTTTCGCTGGCGCCGGCACGGGTCGAGGATTCGTTGGTGGCCCAGGCCGTAGAGATCGCGCGAACAGTGCTCGAAGAACTCGAGGTAGTGGGTGTCCTCTGCGTGGAATTTTTTGTGACCAGGGACGGCCGCTTGTTGATCAACGAACTCGCGCCCAGGCCGCATAATTCGGGCCACTCTACCTTTGACGCGAACGTCACCAGCCAATTCGAGCAGCAGTTGCGGGCCGTTTGCGCATTGCCGTTGGGCTCTCCCGGTCAGCTGTCGCCGGCCGCGATGGTGAATTTGCTCGGCGATATTTGGAGCGGGGGCGAACCGAATTGGGCGGCGGCCGCGGCGGTTCCGAATGTGAAGTTGCATCTGTACGGCAAGCTCGAACCCAGACAAGGGCGCAAGATGGGACACATCACAGCGCTCGCGCCGACAGTCGATCAAGCTCTCGCCGACGCTACAAGGGCGCATCAGTCGTTAGAAATGAGGAGACCATCATGAACATTGCTTTTCTTGGTCTGGGAAATATGGGAAGCGCCATGGCGCATCGCCTCTTACTGGCCAGTCATCCGCTGCGCGTCTGGAATCGCAGCGCCGATAAAATGGCTCCCTTTGTAGCCGCCGGCGCTAGCGCTCATCCCTCGCCGGCCGCAGCCGCCCAGGACGCGGAACTGGTCTTCAGCAGCCTGATGGATGACAATTCGCTGCGTGCGGTGTTTGACGGACCCGACGGCGTGATCGTCAAGATGCTCCCGAATGCCATCCATCTTTGCCTAACAACCATCTCGCCCACGTGCGCAGACTGGTTGGCCGAACGGCATCGCGCTCAGGGCAGCCGCTATGTTTCAGGACCCGTGGTGGGCCGGCCCGATGCCGCCGCGCAAGGCACTCTGCTTGAGTTCCTCGCCGGCGATAGCAGCGCCATTGAAGAAGTGCAATCTGTCTGCAAAGCATTCGCAAGCACCTTGATCCCGATGGCTGGGCCGGCCAGCATCGCCAACAGCCAGAAGCTGTGCGTGAACTTTTTTATCATCTCGTTGATCGAAGCCATGGCCGAGTGTTTGACGTTCGCCGAGAAAAGCGGAGCGTCGCCCGAAATCATGACGCAGTTTTTCGAAAGGTGTTTCGCGCACCCGGGGCTGAAGGGTTATGCCCATAGATTGAAGGAGCAGAACATCGACGGCACAGGTGGCTTCTCCCTGCGTGGCGGACTGAAAGATGTCCGGCTTATGCTCGATGCCGCGAACCGCGTTGCCTGCCCGCTCGATTTGGCAAACGTGATCCAAGGCAAAATGCTGGAGTGCATGGAGCGCGGCTTAGGCGCCGCCGATTGGAGCGCGATTTTGGAAGCGACTCGTGCCCGTGCCGGCTTAGCGCTCAAATAGGCCGCCCCGTCCCGCTTTCGGACACCAGCACTCATAAGCGGACAATCGGCACGCCACAGTTCCGGAATGTCGTTGAATCTAAGAAGAATCACGAATGGCATTGCACATGCCATGACAGAGTCATCTTATGCAGGCCTTGTCGCAGGATTTCCGGTACGCTTTCCGTCAGCTGCGCCGCGCGCCCGCCTTTACGCTGGCCGCAGTTCTTACCTTGGCCGTCGGCATCGGCGCGAATACCGCCATCTTTTCGTTGTTCTACCAGACCCTGCTCCGCGCGCTTCCCGTGCAAAATCCTCAGGAACTCGTGGAGCTTCGCTTTCGCGGAACCGCTCCCGGGCATACTCACTCCGATGGCGGCGATTCACCCGATGCTCGCGCCTATTTTTCCTATCCCATGTATCGCGACCTTCGTGATCGCGCCTCGGCGTTCCATGGTCTGATCGCGTTCGCGAGCGCGGGCGTCGGCTTCACCTGGAACAACCGGTCTGAACTTCTGGCCTCCGAACTGGTCAGCGGCAATTACTTTTCAGTGTTGGGTGTGAAACCCGCGCTCGGCCGCGTCCTGCTCCCTGGCGACGAGACAGTCAAGGACGGCAATCCCGTCGCTGTTTTGAGCTACGACTATTGGACGAGCCATCTCGGGGCCGATCCCGCTATCCTCAACAAGACCATCGGCATCAACGGCATCCCTTTCACTGTCGTGGGAGTAGCCGCTAAAGGTTTTTCGAGCGCCCGCTGGGGAACCACGCCGGCCCTCTTCGTTCCCATGACCATGAAACGCGCCGTTACGCCCGATTGGGACGATCTTGAGAATCGTCGCGGCCAATGGCTGAACATCGTGGGCCGTCTGCAGCCAGGCGAATCGCGCGCTCGCGCGGAGGCTTCGGTCAATCCCCTCTGGTACGCCATTCGCTCAGAAGAGTTCAAACAATTGCAGACTCAGACCGCCCGCAGTCGCGAAGCGTTCCTTGGCAAAACGCACCTCACCCTGCTCGATGGCGCCAAAGGTTTCTCGCCACTACGCTCGGATATGCGCACGCCTCTCCTGGTCATCATGGGCATGGCCCTCCTGGTTCTACTTATGGCGTGCGTGAATACCGCTAGCCTCCTGCTGGTTCGTGCCGCCGCGCGCGTCCGTGAATTTTCCATGCGTTACGCTCTCGGCGCGAGCCGCGGCCGCGTGCTCCGCCAACTGCTCTTGGAGGGCGTGCTGCTCGGTTGTATGGGCGCCATTGTCGGTGTGGCTTTAGCCCCGGAGGCTCTGCAAGTCCTCACCACCTGGATCGCCAGCGCCAGTTCCGAAACGCCTTTCAGCACCTCGCTTGATTTCTCGGTGCTCGGCTTCACCCTGGCGGCCACCCTTCTCGTGAGCCTGCTCTTCAGTCTCGCTCCGGCGGCGCAATTCTGGAAGCCGGATTTACTGGAAAGTCTGCGCACCCATGGCTCCAGTAGCGGCGGCGGATCGCTGACGTTTCGCCGCACCTGCGTCGTCCTGCAAATCGGCTTGAGCCTCTTGCTTCTCATCGGCGCCGGTCTCTTTGTGCGTACTATCCGCAATCTGCGTTTGGTCGACACCGGCATTCAAACTGACCGACTTATCACCTTCTCTGTCAATCCTCAATTCTCAGGCTACAATGCGGTTCAGAGTGGCGCCGTTCGCCAGCGTATTCTCGACTCCGTCGGGGCTCTGCCCGGTGTGCGTTTCGTTGCGGCCACGTCCGACCCCGAACTCGCCGGTAACGGTGTCTCCGGCAACATCAGCATTGCCGGCTACACCGAAAAGGAGGATGAAGACATGGATGTGGAGCTGCCGTTTGTCACTTCTGGCTACTTCTCCACGCTCGGCATTCCCTTGCTCGCCGGCCGCGAGTTCACTCCAGCCGATGCCGCGACAGCGCAAAAGGTCGCCGTCGTCAATGAGTCAATGGCTCGCCATTTCTTTGGCAGCGCGCGCAATGCTCTCGGCCACTCTTTGGGCCGCCATGACAAAGTAGACACCGTCATCGTGGGCGTGGTGAAGGATTCGCGCCACGAGTCGCCGCGCGATCCGGTGACGCGGACGGTCTACTCTTCGGCTCTCCAAATGGGCGATGAGGCTGGTTCGCCTTCCGGTTTCGCTTTCTACGTCCGCACGGCGCAACCGCCGGATGCCGCCATGAATCTGATCCGCCACACGCTGCACGCGACGGATTCCAAACTGGTGGTCGATAACTTGCGCACCATGGATTCGCAGATCGACGATACGCTCACCACAGAACGCGTGATTGCTCAACTTGCCACCAGTTTTGGCGTAATCGCGACGCTGTTGGCCGCCATCGGCCTTTATGGAGTTCTCGCCTATGTCACTGCGCAGCGCACGCGGGAAATCGGTATTCGCATGGCCGTGGGCGCGCAACCCATGGGAGTGGCGGGGCTGATTCTCCGCGAGGTTCTGGTGCTGACGGCGGTGAGCCTGGTCTTCGCCGTTCCAGCGTCCATCTTTTTGAGTGGTCTGCTGCGCAGCCAGCTTTTCAATGTTTCGAATACCGACGCTCTCACCTACGTTGCCTGCATCGCCACCGTAACGGCCGTCGCCCTTCTCGCCGCCGCGATTCCCGCCCGCCGCGCCGCCACCGTCGACCCCATAAAAGCCTTGCGCTTTGAATGAACCAATGCGAAGATGGCCAAACCGACAACACTGCTTGAAGGGCTATGTGGTCATGCCCTCTCGCTCGGCTCCCAATCGATTAATGTCGAATACAAAGACAACCGCGAATGGGTCTTCGTGAACAAGGACGGCATAGGCATCGGCGTCGCGAACTACGCAAGCTCCAGCTCCGATGGTAAAGAGTTGCGCGCCAACCTCTACGCCGCCGCCAAAAAGCCCGTTCGCACTGTTCTCGACGGGAAGGTCTATATTCTCAAAGTCCGCGTCTTCGACAGTTTTGGCGAGGACGCCTTCGCGGTCGGCATAGATCCGGTGCCGAAACTCGATCCCTCCGTTGCACCTTCATTCACCGCAAAACAGGGCCAATATCTGGCTTTCATCTATCACTACACCAAGATCCACCGCCAACCTCCCTCCGAGTTGGACCTGCAGCGCTACTTCCAGGCTTCCCCGCCCTCGATTCACGAGATGATCAAGACCCTGGAGCGCAATGGGCTCATCGAAAAAACTCCCGGGAAGGGCCGATCAATTCGCCTCCTTGTGCAACCCGAGAACCTACCGCGATTGGAGTAGCACACGTTCTGAGCTTGGTAACATTCGGGTGTGAGCCAAATGAAACTGACGGCCGTGTACATGAAAGTGCCAGAAGGCTACGTCGCGTTCGTAGAAGAACTGCCAGGTGCGAACACACAAGGGGAAACTCTCGAAGAGGCGCGGGCGAATTTAGAGGAAGCCGTCACCATGGTCCTGGACGCAAACCGTGAACTCTCCGGGCAGTCGCTGGTGGGTGCTGAGGTCATTCGCGAAAGCCTGATACTCTCGGCGGCGTGAAGCGTACTGATTTGATTCGGCACCTACAGCAAAATGGTTGTGAGCTTCACCGCGAGGGCGGCAACCACACGATCTATGTGAACCGAAAGATCCGGAGATCGTCGCCGTCCCGAGGCATCGGGAGGTAAACGATTTTCTCGCCCGCAAGATCTGCGACGACCTCCAGATCTCCCGGCCACCGGCCTGAGAGTCTTGAAACGCCCATCACAAAGTCGCACAGCTCGATTTCCCCTCTTTTCGATTACATCCAAACCGAAATTCATTTCGCCGTTCGACCCATCCCTCAAACTGAGATCGTTTATAGGCTCGCTACACTGGTAATTCCATGACGCTCTGCCATTTCGACGCATTTTCCGGCATCAGCGGCGACATGACCGTCGGCGCCCTGCTTGATGCCGGCGCCGATTGGGCCGCCGTTGAATCCGCCTTGCAGAGCCTGCAACTCGACGCCGCATTCCGCCTCTACAAAACCAAGCGCAAAGGCATCGCGGCATCCAAATTCTGCGTCGATTTCACCGAACAAAAAAAGCACCGCCACTTGCCGCACATTGAAAAGATCATTCAAGCCGGCAGTCTTTCCGCCAAGGCAAAGACCAACGCTCTGGCCGTCTTTCAGCGCCTGGGCGAAGCCGAATCCAAGACCCATGATGTGCCCATCGACAAAGTCCACTTCCACGAAGTCGGCGCGGTGGATTCCATCTGCGATATTGTCGGCGCGTGCGTCGCGCTCGACTCTCTCAACGTCTCCGAAATTCACTGTTCCCGCATCAACGTCGGCGGCGGCACTGTCGAAACGGAACATGGCACGCTGCCCGTGCCTGCGCCCGCCACATCTCTGCTGCTCAAAGATCACCCCATCTACAGTGCCGGTCCGCAAACCGAACTCACCACGCCTACCGGTGCGGCTCTCGTCACCACCCTTGCGTCTCACTTTGGCGCACTACCTGCGATTCAACTCAAAGCGCAAGGTTTCGGCGCGGGCGACAAAGACTTCCCCGGACAAGCCAACGTGCTGCGCGTCCTCATCGGCGAGCGCACGAGTGCCTTAGAAGCAACTTCCGTTTCCATCTTAGAAGCCAACATAGACGATTCGTCACCGCAAGTGCTCGGCTACGCTATGGAGCGTCTTCTCGCTGCAGGCGCGCTCGACGTCACGCTGACGCCCATCTATATGAAGAAGAACCGCGCCGCCACCATGCTCTCCGTTATCACACCGCCAGAGCTAGCAGAACAACTCGCTGCTGTACTTTTTGCGGAAACCAGCACGCTGGGACTGCGCATCCTGCAAGCCGAGCGCCGCGTGCTCGCGCGCCAAATCGCCGAAGTGGAAACGTCTTTCGGCAAAGTACGCATCAAATACAACGAACAGGGGAGTTTTGCTCCCGAATACGAAGATTGCCGGCAAGCCGCTACCACCAAGGGTGTCCCTCTGCGCGCCGTCATCGGCGAAGCGAACCAGCTCTTCGCCAGTCAGTGGAAATCGAATCATTCGCAATGAGTCAAGGCAAGTATTACCTCACCACTCCGATTTATTACGTCAACGCCGCGCCGCATATCGGTCACGCCTATACGTCTATCGCGGCCGAAGTGATCGCGCGTTTCAAACGCATGCAAGGTTACGACGTCGTTCTCACCACCGGCACCGACGAACATGGCACCAAGGTCGAGCGCGCCGCTCGCGCGCAAGGCAAGTCGCCCGAAGAGTTTGTCGAGCTGATTTCCGCGGAGTTCCGCTCCACCTGGCAGAAGCTCGATCTGCAGATGGATCGTTTTCAGCGCACCACCAATGCCAATCACGGCAAAATTGTCAACGCGCTCTTTGAAGCGTGCAAGAAGAACGGCTACATCTATAAGGGCCAGTACACGGGCCTCTACGCGGTGGTGAGCGAAGCGTTCGTCAATGACGCCAAGCCCGGCGACATCGATCCTGAAACCGGCAAGCCGTACGAAGAGCTGACCGAAGAGAACTACTTTTTCAAACTATCGGCCTTCACCGATCGATTGCTCGAGTTCTACGACCAGAACCCCGATTTCATACAGCCCGAAATTCGCCGCAATGAGATTTTATCTTTCGTCAAGCAAGGTCTCACCGATCTCTCCATCACCCGCACCAGCATCAAATGGGGCATCCCAGTCGAGTCTGATCCTTCGCATGTGTTCTACGTTTGGTTCGACGCGCTCACCACCTATGTCAGCGCCGTCGATGGCGAGAACCGCTGGCCGGCCGACCTCCATTTGATCGGCAAGGAGATCCTCCGCTTCCACACCGTCTTCTGGCCCGCGTTTCTGATGGCCGCTGGCTGGGAATTACCCAAAAAAGTTTTTGCCCACGGCTGGCTGTTATTTGAAAACGATAAGATGAGTAAGTCGCGCGGTAACATCGTTCGGCCCATACCGATTGCCGATACCATGGGAGTCGACGCGCTGCGCTACTTCTTGCTGCGCGAAATCGTTTTCGGCCAAGATGGCAGTTTCAGCTTTGATGCATTAGTCGGCCGTTATAACTCCGATCTTGCGAACGGCCTGGGCAACTTGGCCAGCCGCACTTTGAGCATGGTTCAGCAGTACCGTGCCGGCACAATCCCCGCGAGCTTCGAAGACAACGAGTTAGCCGCCGAAGTCAACTCAATCCATGCCGATGTCGTCGCGCACTATGAAGCGTTCGATTTCTCAAAAGCGCTCGAGAGCATATGGGCGCTGATTACTAAGATCGACAAACTCATCGTGCAAGTTGCGCCGTGGAAACTGGCGAAGGACAATAGTCCCGAGGCGCCCCTGATTCTGGACCGGCTCCTCTACACTTCGCTGGAAAGCCTGCGCATCATCAGCGGGCTCGTATCGCCCGTTCTGCCGCACTCCGCTCAACGGATTTGGGAGCAACTCGGCTACACCGATCAATTAGCGGGTCACCTGCTCGACGAGTTCCAATGGAACGCCGCCAAACTGCCGCCCAAGATTGGCGAGATCGCCGGTGTCTTTCCGCGCCTCGACATTGCCGCCACCGTTCAGAAGATGCGGGATCTCGAGGAGGTCGAAAAAAAGCGCCAAGCCGCGCTCCTCGGCAAAGCGCCCGAACCCGCCGTGCCCGTAGCGCCGCTTGCGCCGCCGATCACTATCGACGACTTCTCCAAAATCGACCTTCGCGTGGGCGAAGTAAAATCAGCCGAAAAAGTCAAAGGGGCCGATAAACTTCTCCATCTTAGAGTAGATATCGGCGAACCAGAACCGCGCACCATCGTCGCCGGCATCGCACTGGCCTACCAACCGGAACAACTCGTTGGCCGCAAAGTTGTGATCGTCGCGAATCTCGAACCGCGCAAGCTGCGCGGGCTCACCTCGCAAGGCATGATCGTGGCGGCCAGTCTGGATGGCGGCATGCCCGTCCTCGCCGCTTTTCTCGAAAGCGTACCTGTGGGCGCGCGGTTGAAGTAAGTGAAACTGGTTGATTCACACTGCCATCTGGATGATGCGCAGTTTAACGCCGATCGTCCGGCAGTGATTCAGCGTGCGCGTGAAGCAGGACTGAAATTTATTTTGTCCATTGGCACAGGTGACGGCCCGCCGGACCTGCGCGTAGCCCTGCGCCAAGCGGAAGAGTGCGATTCCGTGTACGCCACAGTCGGCGTGCATCCGAACGATGCTCCCAAGATTACCAGCGAGACTTTCAAAGATCTGGAAGGCTTGCTGAGGCATCCAAAGGTTAAGGCGGTTGGCGAGATCGGTTTAGATTATCACTGGGGCGTGCCGAAAGAGGCGCAGGTTCCAGCATTCATTCGCCAATTGGAGATCGCCACGGCACAGCGCATGCCGGTTATCATTCATACTCGCGATGCTTGGGCTGATACGCTTGATATCCTGCGCACCCATTGGGCGCCGAAAGGCATTCCGGGCATCATGCACTGCTTTACAGGTGATTCGGCGCAAGCACGCGAATGCCTCGACATGGGTTTCTACCTGGCGTTCGGCGGCGTTTCCACTTTTCCTAAAGCCAGCGAAGTTCGTGAAGCCGCGCGCGTGACACCTAGCGGCAAACTACTGCTCGAAACCGATGCGCCGTATCTCGCGCCCATCCCCTACCGCGGCAAGCGCAACGAACCGGCCTACGTTGCTTATACGGCGCGCGCCCTCGCCCAAGCTCGCGGCGAAGATGTGGAGCAACTCGCCGCTGTCACCACTGCCAACTTTGCCCGCCTTTTCGGCATTACCAGCTACACTGAGGATTCCGTCAACAACCATGTTCTCTAAGATTCGGCAAAACATTACCGCTCGCGATGCCTTTGAGCTGGTCCAAGCGGACCTGCAGGAAGTCGAGCGAGAGATCAGTGTCGAATCAGTCGCCTCGATTGACGCTATCACCACCATCAACCAATATCTGCAGGCCGGTGGCGGTAAACGATTGCGCCCCGCGCTCTTGCTCTTGTGCAGCCGCCTCTTTGGCCCGCCCGCTGCATGTGCCCGCCGCTTAGCCGCGGTGGTGGAAATGATCCACACTGCCACACTCGTTCACGACGACGTGATTGATTTGGCGCGCAAACGCCGCGGCCGCCCTTCCACCAACGTAATTTGGGGTAACCACATGGCCGTTCTGGCCGGCGATTGGCTTTATATGCAAGCCTTTCAGGTGGCTCTGCGGGAACGCAATTTTCACTTGCTCGATGTGCTGATTTCCCTCACGCAGATGATGGTCGAAGGCGAACTCTTGCAACTCGACCGGCTGCAGAAGGTGGATATCAGCGAGGCCGACTACATGGAATTGGTTGACCGCAAAACCGCCAGCCTGTTCTCTGCTTGCGCTCGCTTAGGCGCTATCGCGGCCGGCGCGAACGAAGCGCACGAAAATCAACTGGCCGATTTCGCATGGAATCTCGGCATGGCCTTCCAGCTGGTTGACGATATTCTCGACTTTACGTCAACCGAGAAGGTTTTGGGCAAGCCATCCGGCAACGATCTGCGCGAGGGCAAGGTGACGCTACCGCTGATCTATGCACTCGAAGTCGCCTCGGCTGCTGAACGTCAGATTGTAGAAACGATTCTCGCCGACGGCAGCTATGAGAATGTACCGTTCATGCAGGTGGTGAAGATTCTAGAACGCCATCAATCCATTCAGCGTGCCTATGAGCGCGCCCGCGGCTTTACTGATAAAGCTCACTCATTGATTGCGAGTTTTCCTGAAAGTCCTGCACAACGCGCGCTACGCGATATCGTGGAGCTGGTAACCGAACGCGAGTCATAGGTGCAACTACGCTTTCGGCAGCTTACTCGTATCCCATCCTCCGCCGATCGCTCGCACAAGCTGCACACTCGCATCCATGCGGCGCTGCATCAAATCCACTTCCGTACGCTCGTTGCTCAACGCAATACTCTGTGCGGTGATCACTTCCAGGTAAGTCACCAATCCGCCTTTATAGCGATTCATCGCCAGTTCCTGGGAATTCTCCGCCGCCTGTGTGGCCTCATGCTGTTTGGCGATTTCCTCCTCCAGAATTCTCAGCGTCGACAAATTATCTTCCACTTCCTGAAACGCCGTCAACGACGTTTGCCGGTAGCTCGCAACCGTTGCATCGTAAGCCGCCCGTGAAATTTCCACCTGCGACCTGCGCCGCCCGGCATCGAAAACAGTTTGCGCAAGTTGCGGGCCCAAGCTCCAGAATCGGCTCGGCCAAGTAAACCAATTGACAATGCTTCCGGCCTGCAACCCACCTTCGGCTGCGATCACCAAATCCGGATAAAATGCCGCCTGCGCAATGCCGATCTGCTCGTTGGCCGCCGCCACCTGTCGTTCACTGGCCGCAATATCGGGACGCCGCTCCAACAATTGCGAAGGAACGCCCACTGGAATCACCGGTAACGTATTCTTCAGTTCCGCCACCGAAATATGGAACCCTTCCGGCGGGCGTCCTGTCAAGACTGCAATCGCATGTTCCAGTTGGGCTCTCTCTATACCGAGATCGATCTCCTGCGCTTGCGTCTGATTCAATTGCGTCTTCGCCTGTGCCACCTCCACTTTCGCCGCGACGCCGCCTTGGTATCGATTGTTCGTGAGATCGTAAGCCTTCTGGTAAGCCACCGCAGTATCGTCCAACAAGCGCTTCTGCGAATCCAGACCGCGAATCGTGAAGTAATAGGAAGCGAGTTCCGTTTGCAGCTCTAGTTTCACGTTTTCAAGATCGGCAGCGGATGCCTGCGTCTGTTCCTTCGCCGCCTCTACCGACTTGCGAATCCGGCCCCACAAGTCCGCATCGTACGACGCGCTGATCGGCAAACTGAAAGATCCGTATTGTATGCCGTTCAGTCCCGTCGGAGTGTTGGCCGACAATCTGTTTTCGCTGATCGACGGGCCGACACTTACCGTGGGAAAGCGGAACGATCGCTGAAACTGAATATTCGCCCGCGCTTGCCGGTAATTGGCCTCAGCGATTTTCAGCGTTTGATTCGCCGCGCCCACCTGCTCTTCGAGTGCGTTCAACTCGCTCTCCTTGAAAATCTCCCACCATTTGCCTTTCCGCATGGCGTCGCTGGGTTGGGCGGTGCGCCATCCTTGCGACTCTTCGAATTGCCGGGGCGGTTGTTCACTGTAGGCCGGCGCCATAGGGACTGTTGGCTTTGCATATTTTGGGCCAACGGTGCAACTGACAAGCAAAGCCGCCATCAGCAGTGCAAAGAGGCCGTGCCGGATCTTCATTTCGCTATTTCAACCTTCTGGCCGTTGACGACCGAATCGCTAGGATTCACCACTACTTTGTCGTCGTGCTTGATACCGGCGACCAGTTCCACGGAGTCGCCGAAATCCCGCCCCATGATGACGGGCACCAATTCCGCCTTGCCATCGATAACTTTGACGACGCGTAAACCCTCCGCCCGGAATAACAGAGTATTCGACGGCACCGTCACCGCTGGAATCTTGGAAGGCAGCTTCAAATGAACCGACACATACGACCCCGGCAGTAACTCCCCCGTTGGATTCTTCACGTCCACTTCCACGAGTAACGTGCGTGATGACTGGTCAATCGAATTCGCATTCCGTACGACTTGCCCATAGAACTTTCGGCCCGGAAATTCATCAAGCGTCAAATAGCCCTGCACGCCGGGCTTCGCCGCTTGCGAGTACATCTCCGGCACGCTCACATAGGTGCGCAACGTATCGATGGATGCCACATGAAAGAGTTCCTTGCCCGGCGTATTGGCGCCTTGGTTTACCAATGCCCCTACGTCGATATTGCGCGCGGTAATGATGCCCGAGAAAGGCGCCTCTACTTTTTCGTACGCAACCAGTTGTTCCAGCCGGGAAACGTTTGCCTGCGCAGACGAAACATCTGCTTCCTTGGCGGCTTGGCCCTGCACCGCGTTATCAACGTCCTGCTTCGATACCGAATCCGTCTTGAACAACGAGGTGTATCGATCAGCTGTAACTTGTGAGAGCTTAAGGTTCGCTTCGGCGGTTTGCAATTGCGCGCGTGCCTGCAGCAATTGCTGATCCACTTCCGGAGCTTCAATTTCGGCCAGCAATTGACCTTGCTTGACACGGCCGCCGATGTCGACATACCAGGCCTTCAGGTACCCGCTGGCACGAGCCCACACGGGGGTATCGATGAACGCCTGCATATTCCCGGGCAGCGCAATCTCTTCCGCACCGGGGGTAACTTTGGGCGTAATCACCGAAACGGTAGGCACGGCGAGTTCGTTCGTCTCAGCAGTCAATGCATTCCCGGCCTGCACGCGTGACGCGATTCCCGACCAGATCACGTAGCCAATAACCGCAGCGGCCACCAGAACCAATGCCAACAGGCCCTTGAGGGCGACGCCGGTGCGCGGAGTTTGGCTGTGCTCCATTATGGGCTGTGCATCCGTTTGCTTTTGTTCCACTTGCATAATGAGAATCCTTAATGCTCAACCGCTTCCTGTTGTAACGTGCCTTCGCTGAGTGCCTTTGTTCCCACCAGGCTATGGATCAGCCCGAAAACAGTGGGAACAAAAAACAAAGTAGCGACCGTCGCAAACAACAGGCCGCCAATCACAGCGCGCCCCAACGGAGCATTCTGCTCGCCGCCTTCACCCATGCCAATGGCCATGGGTATCATGCCAATGATCATGGCCAGCGCCGTCATCAGCACGGGGCGAAACCGCGTCGACCCCGCCTCAAGCGCCGCTTCAATGGCATCGCCATGCTTGTGCAACTGTTCTTTCGCGAAACTCACCACCAGAATGCTATTAGCCGTAGCCACACCCATGCACATAATTGCGCCCATCAACGCCGGCACGCTGACTGTTGTATGCGTGACAAACAGGAACATCACAATTCCGGCCAGCGCCGCGGGAAGCGCCGTGATGATGATGAACGGATCCAGCCAGCTTTGAAAGTTCACCACAATCAGCAGGTAAACCAGCACAATTGCTCCGGCTAATCCCGCCAGCAGACCCACGAATGAAGTTTGCATCGTCCGCACTTGGCCGCGCACTTCTACTTCGGTTCCGCGCGCGACGGACTTCCGGTTAGCATCCAGCACCTTTTGAATGTCGCGTCCCACCGCCCCTAAATCGCGCCCTTGCACTGAACCATAAATATCGACGGTCCGGCGGATGTTGTAATGCGTGATCACCGCCAGCTCGCTTTCGCGCTGGATATTCGCGACGTCGTTCAAAATCTCCGGAACCTTCTGGCCGGCGCCCGAAATAGGAATATTTTGCATGTCTTGCATCGATTGAATGCGGTATTGCGGCGTCTGAGTGGCAAGGTTGTAGCTCACGCCGTTGATCGGGTTGAGCCAAAACGTAGGCTGCGTTTGAAAGCTGCCGCTGAGCGAGGTCAATAAGCTTCTGGCAATGTCGTTCTGCGTAAAACCGCTCCCCGCCGCTTTCGTTCTATCCACCGTGATATGCAACTTGGGTTGATCGAACATTTGATGCACATGCAGATCCACCGCGCCCGGAATCAATTTCAACTGCGGCAGAATTGTGTCGGCATACTTCTTGCTGGCAAAGACGTCGTTCCCAACAATCTGAATATCGATTGGCGAAGGAAGTCCGAAATTTAGAATTTGCGTGACGATATCGGCGGGTAGGAAATAAAAGGTCGTGCCGGGGAATTCTTTCGGCAAAGTCTCGCGCAGTTTGCGCACATATTCCGCTGTGGGCTTGTGCTTCTCATTCAAGCTCACCAGCAAGTCCGCGTCCGCACTGCCAATCTGGCCCGTGTTGCTATATGACAGATTGAGTCCGCTGTAGGGCAGGCCAATGTTGTCTAGAATCGTCCCCATCTCATTCTTGGGTATCTGTCTGCGAATGGAATTATCCACCAGATCGCAAAGGCGCGCGATCTCTTCAATACGCGTGCCGGTTTTGGCCCGGACGTGAAGCTTAAATTGTCCGTTATCGCTGGTGGGAAAGAAGTCTTCGCCCAAAAATGGGATCAAGAAGAGGGCGGATACACAAGCCAGAAGAAAGAGGGGAACAAAAACGTTGCGGCGCCATACAAGCGTTGTCAGCACGGCCTGATATTGCGCGCGGGCACGCTCAAAGAAGTGTTCAAATCCGCGCTGGAATACCACCAGCGGATTGCGTGAGCGCTTCTGCACATGCTCTTTCGCTCTTAAAAGATACATGGCGAGCGTCGGAACCAGCGTTCTCGAAAGTACGTAGGAGGCAAGCATGGCGAAGACAACGGCCTCCGCCAGCGGTACGAACAAATAGCGCGCCACGCCGCTTAAAAAGAACATAGGCAAGAACACGATACAAATGCAAAGAGTTGATACCAGCGCTGGAACCGAGATCTGCGCTGCGCCTTCCACAATCGCCTCTTTCAGCGGAAGCCCTTCTTCGAGATAGCGCTCGATGTTTTCAATGGTTACCGTAGCGTCGTCCACCAGAATGCCCACGGCCAGCGCCAATCCGCCCAATGTCATGATGTTGATGGTTTCACCGAGCGCGCTGAGAATGATCACTGAAGTCAGGATCGACAAGGGAATCGAAATCGCGATAATCAGCGTGCTGCGCCAGCTTCCCAAGAACAGCAAAATCATAACGCCTGTTAACATGGCCGCAATCACCGCTTCGCGGACGACACCACTGATAGCGGCGCGCACAAAGATCGATTGATCCGAGAGCAGCTGTATTTTCAATTCCGGCGGCAATGTCGCAGCTACCCGCGGCAGCAGTTCCTTGGTGCCTTTGACGATGTCAAGGGTGGACGCATTGCCCGCTTTTAGAATGGAAATCAGCACGCCGCGCTGCCCGTCCTGCCGCACTATATTGGTCTGCGGTGAAAAGCCGTTGCGAATACCGGCGACATCGCGCACATACACCGTCGAATTGCCAACCACCTTGATCGGAAAGTCCCCAATCTCGCTAATCTTTTTGGGACTGGCATTCATATCGACGTCGTATTCAAACTGGCTGATCTTCACCGTCCCTGAGGGCAGAATCAGATTCTGCGAGGCCACTGCGTTCACCACGTCGATGGGGGAAAGCCCCTTTGCCTGCAATTGCGATTGATCCAAATCGATCATGACCTGCCGCTGCTTGCCGCCGTATGGATAGGGAACCGCTGCGCCAGGAACCGTCACCAGTTGCGGCCGTAGGAAGTTGAGCCCAATGTCGTTGAGATCCTGTTCCTGCATCGTGGGACTGGAGAGCGCTAGTTGCAGAATAGGAACGCTCGACGCGTTATAAGTAATGATCAGAGGAGGGTTCACACCGGCCGGCATCTGCCGCAAAATTGTTTGAGAGACCGCAGTCACCTGGGCGATTCCGGTTGTCACGTTAGCGTAGGGCTGCAGGTAGATTTTGTTCACAGCTACGCCATTCAAGGAAAACGATTCCAAATGCTCGATATCGTTCACTGTCGTCGTGAGAACGCGTTCGTAAGGCGAAATCATTCGACCCTCGATCTGATCAGGGCTCAGGCCGGTAAAGTTCCAAACCACCGAGATGACGGGGATGTTAATGTTGGGGAAAATGTCAGTGGGGGTACGAAGAATTACGATGGGGGCGGCTAAGAGAATCAGCAACGCTAGTACGATGAACGTATAGGGTCTTGAAAGAGCGAGCTTAACTACCCACATGCACTCCAATGATTAATTTCGATACGGCGAGGTTTCGGAAAAATGAAGCGTTCTTTCGCGGCGCGGTATCTGAAGATTGAATGGCTCGCCCGCGTGATGAAGAGGCCCGTGCACGAATTTTGCAAGCCTCGTTGGAAGCGCTAGAGGATCTCGGTTATCCCGGCGTAACGTGCGAGGCCATCGCGGAAAGAGCGGGCGCGAGCAAAGCGACCATCTACCGCTGGTGGCCCCATAAAGAAGCCGTCATGCTCGAGGCGCTGCGCGAATCTGTGGCCCAGGAGCTTCCTTTCCCCGATAGCGGCAGCTTAAAAGAAGACATTCGAATCCAGCTTCACAACTTTGTAAAAATACTCAACGGAGCGCGCGGCCGCGTATTCAAAGGCTTTATCGCGGCGGCGCAAAGCGACCCGAAAGTGGCGGCGGCATTTCTTTCTATCTGGGTTCTGCCGCGCCGCGAATTCGCGCGCCGCGGCATCGAGCGGTATCAAAATGAGTTGCGACCGGGGCTCGATATGGGCGCAGTCCTCGACGCGCTTTACGGTCCTTTATACTACCGGCTTCTGATTGGCCACGAGCCATTGACGGTGGCATTTGCCGATCAAGTGACAGAGCTGGTTTGGGCCGGCATTGCCAACCTCTCGGCCGACTCGGCGGCCGAGCCATACTTCGGCAAGAGCAGCATGAGCGAAGCGCCAGCCAGCGTTAATAACGATAGCGCCGATAATAAGTTTTGATAGGAACCGGTGGCATCGAACGCCTTTCCCATAATCACGGGCCCAATGGCGCCGGCAATCGCGTAGACCGTCCAAGTGAAACCGTACAAGGTGGAGAAGGACCGCAAGCCAAAATACTTAGCAATCAGGTAAGGGGTAACATCGGCTTCCCCGCCCATGCCCACCCCAATGCAGGCGGCACCCAAGAAGCCGGTCGAGGAGGAATGTGCATTGGCTAAAACAAACGTGCCCACGGCCGCAACCAACAGCAGGCAAAAGGCTACCCGTGGTCCGAAATAACGATCCAGCAGCCAACCGGTGAGCAATCGCCCGGCGAGCGTCGCACCTCCCAAGACTGAGACACCCAAGGCCGCTTGGCGGGAGGAAACGCCTCGGTCGGTGAGCAACGCCGCCATATGCGTAATCGAGCCATTCTGACTGAGTGAGGCGAAGAACAGCATGGTCACGATAATCCAGAACACGCGCGAGCGCAGTCCGTTTGCGGTAGACGTGCCTTCAGTCAGATTGGCTTTCGAACGATCATAGGTGGGAGAGTCGCGAATAGTCGACGCCACAGGCAGACCGATGGCCAGAACCATGACTCCTAAGAATGCGAACGCATTGCGCCATCCCATTTGAGCAATGAGCGTTTGGGCAATCACCGGGAGGATCATGGCGCCGACTGCGCCACCCGACATCAAGAGGGCGAAGGCTACCCCGCGGCGCTGCTGAAACCAGGTGGAAAGAGGCCGAGAGTAAGCCAGATGGGCCGTTCCGTTCCCTACTACGCCCAAGACGATAAATATGGCATAGAGATGCCAAAGATGGTTGGTTAAGAAAGCCAGCGACGCAAAGGCACAACCAAACACAACCAGAGACGGCAATATGATGCGACGCGCCGGATAGCGATCAAGCAGCGCGCCCAGGACGGGCGAACACGCAGCCACCGATAACGCCGCTACCCCGAAGGCCGCTGAAACGGCCTCTCGCGACCAATGAAATTCGGCGGCGATGGGCTTAAGAAAAACGCCGAAGGTATAAACCAACAGCGACGCGAATCCAACCAGCACGCCCACGGAACAGGCCAGCGCCACACGCCAGCCCGGGTAGCGAAGGTTATGTTCGTTCAACTGAGTGGCGTGCATCAAAACGCCAACTTTAGCGCAAATTGGGTGAGACGCGCCGAACCCGCGCTTAGAATTTGCCCAAAATTGGGCGAATTTAAATCTGCTACCGGCAAGCCGAAATTCGGATGGTTGGCAATGTTGAATCCTTCGGCACGGAACTGCAAGCGCCAGGTTTCGGCGAGGGCGAAGGTGCGTGCCAGCGACGCGTCGAAATCGGTGAAGGCCGGACCGCGTTCCACATCACGTCCCTCGTTGCCGAACTGTCCAGCTTGTGTCATGGGATTCAGCCGTAAGAACGCGGCCGGCGAGACCCATTGTTCGAGAGTATGCGGCCCGTTGTTCGGGTTGCTCAGCAGATCCGGACGGCTGGCGGGGATGCCCGAGATGGGCGGGCTGTTCGCTTGGAGCGAGACATTGGTCGAGTCATAAACCGTGAAAGGAGTGCCCGAATTATGAGACGCGATCAGATTCAACTCCCAACCTCCGAAAATACGGCGGACGAGTAGAGGAGCACTTGTCGAGACTCGCGGCTGCCAGGAGGCGCTGGCTACGACTCGGTTGCGCGCGTCAAACAAGGATGGGCCATACTCCGCCGCTAAGTCAAAGGGATTTTGCGCCAGATCGTTGGCACCCGCCAGAGGCTGGGAGGATGAGCCCGCCAGATTCAAGGACGACAGGTCGTCGAGAGACTTGGAATACCAATAGGAGGCGCTGAAACCCAGACCGGCGGCAAACCTCCGTGAGAGTGTTACCTGGCCTGACTCATAGGTTGAGTCAGTGATGTCAGAAACCAAGGCCACAGTAGACAAAGCACACGGGCCGCCGTTTGCTGGGCACCCGGCATTGATGCGCCGTTGATCCGCGTTTTGGGCGGTCGCGCCCGGCCCATACACCGCTGGGTTCGCTTCAATGTTGCGTGGCAGATGCGTACCTTTTGACCCGACGTAGCGGACTTCCAGCAAGTAGTGATCGAGCAGCGAGCGTTGAATGCTGAAATTCCAATTTTGCGCGTAGGGCGCGCGTGCCGTTGGGTCCATGGCGAAGACTGTCGCCGGAGAGATGAAACTATTCGCCGCCGGATACGTGTGACCCAGATAAGGATTCGAAAAACTGTGCAAGGCTGGGCCGCTGTACTGATTGAACTGCGCCCAGGGCGTGGCACTCACCGGCACTTGCGATGCCGCACCAGCGCCGTTTTGAAATTGATCGTAGAAGGTTCCATAGCTGGAGCGAATGGCCCACTTGCCATCGCCTTTCGGATCGAACGCGAAACCAACTCTCGGCATGAACGCGTTGTCGCCCGGAGCAATGCCGGCGGAAATCCCCGGATCGCCCGGAAAGAGGACGCCCAGCGGCGCGTTGGGATAGACCTTCGACTGCACGCCGGGAACGAACCCGTTCAACTCATTTCTCACTTCGGTAAGCGGATTGACCCTCTCATAGCGCAATCCATAGTTCAGTGTGAAGCGATGCGTGATGCGCCATTCGTCCTGGGCGTAAACGCCCGCGCCCCAATCGCGTACGCCGCGGTTGAAATAGCCGAGGCCCTGATAGAAAGTCACGGGCGCGCCTAACATCAAATTGGCGACGGCATCGTTGCTGGGGAAGGTAGAAGCGAAGATGAAGAAGGCATTCGGCGCGATGGCCTGAAACATATTCAACTGCGTGCGCAGGAATTCGCCGCCGAATTTAAGCGAATGCGCGCCTTTGATCCAGGCCAGGCCGTCCTGCTCCTCAAAGCTATTTTGCGCCGATTCGCGCGGCCCCGTGATGGCTCCTCCCACTGACGAATAGCCGAGCAGGTTGAAGAACGGCGGCCCTTCACCGGCGGAGTTGGCAGAAGGATAGGTAAAGCCGAGCGCGCTGGGGGGAGTCTGGTTGAGCCGCAAATCGAAATCGAAAAGATAGCGTAGAAAACTGGAGCGGAACGAATTGGTGAGGGTGGGCGAGAAGGTGTGCGTGTTGGAAAGTTCGGCTGAATCCGTTTTCACATCGTCGCGCGTGGGAAAGCCGGGAACGGGCGTTCCACGCACGGAAACGGGGTTGTAATCGTAGCCGCCCGAATAGGAAAAGCGGGCGAAAAGCTGATTAGTGGAAGATGCGTTGAAATCCACGCGAGCGCCCGCTTGATCGTAATCGTTGGTTCCTTCCACCGTACCTTGGTAAACATTGGGTCCGGCGTTTGGCAGCGGATAGAGTTGCAAAATGTTCAGCGCCACCGGATTTTGCTCGGACGGAACAATTTTGTTGCCCGGAAAAGGAATGCCCCCAGCCGCAAAATTAACCAGAGGTTGACCGAGCCCCGAAAAGTCTCCCGCGCGCTGCGCGATGCTGGGTACCGTAGCTGACGTGGTTTGCCCGTCGCGATTGCGAAAGCCCTCGTAATAGACAAAATAGAAAAGGCGATCCTTCTTAAGGGCGTCGCCCGCCGTGCCACCGAACTGATTTTGCTTCAAGGGCAGAACGGTTGGGCTGAATAAATTGCGCGTATCGAGCTTGTCGTTGCGGATGAACTCGTACAGCGAGGCATGCAGATTGTTCGCTCCGGCGCGCGTCACCACAGCCGTAGTTGCGCCGCCGGTGCCGCCGTATTCGGGCTCGGCCGTTTGCGTGAGTATGCGGAATTCGGCAATGGCATCCACCGGAATCTTCAACGCATAGCCGCTGTCCATGCGGTTCAAATTCTGCGCGCCGTCGATGGTGTACATGTTCTGTTCCGGGCGTCCACCGTTCACGGCGTAAGTCTCGCCCTGGCGCAACGGACCGCCGGCTTCGAGCACGCCGCTGGTGAGTGGCGCCACGCCGGCTTGCAGCAGGCCCAGTTGGGTGAAGTTGCGGCCGTTTAAGGGCAGGTCCACGATTTCACGGCCAGTCACCACCGCTCCGAGAGTATTGTTCGAGTTATCCACCAGCGGCGACTCGGCTTCCACGGTAACGGTTGATTTCACAGTCGCGACTGGCAACTGATACGCCACGCGCGCTGTCTGGCTCACGTCGATGGTGAGCGGCGTTTGCACTACGGTAGCAAAGTGCGGGGCCTCTACTGTAAGACTGTAGTCGCCGACCGGCAGGAGGGGAATTCGAAACAATCCGTTGGCGTTAGCGGTGGTTTCTCTGACTAAGTCCGTGGCCAGATTCCTGGCGACCACATGCGCGGCTATAGGCGCAGCCGATTGATCCACCACAGATCCTTCGATCGCACCCACCGGATCTTGCGCCCGCAAGACCAGTGAGGCGGCTAAACATAAAAATACCCATGGAGTTACAGCTTTTATTTTCATTGTGAGAGAGACCCCGTAAGATGAATAACTACTTCACGGCCGCCGCTGCCAGTGTGCTGGCCGCGTATCCGTTGGTTGCGACGATGGCCGCGCGCTGGCGATAGAAATCGGGATCGTCCGGCGCCCAGGTGGCCAAGCCATCCACGTAGCGGTTGCACATGCAGAACACGGCGGCGATCAGAACCGTATCGTGAATCTCGAGATCGCTAGCGCCTTCGGCTCGAGCGCGTTCAACGTCGCGAGCGGTGACTGCTTTGCCGCTCTGCTGAACCTTGCCGGCGATGGCGAGGAGCGCCTTGAGCTTCGGAGAAATCTGCGCCGTCTCAGGATCGTATTTCACCGCACTGACTAGTTCGTCATTGCCGTCCAGGTGATGCGCCGCGATGGCGCCATGGATGGTTTGGCAATAACGGCAGTCGTTTTGTGAAGAAATGTAAGTGGCGATCAACTCGCGCTCGCCGGGGGAGAGCGGGTGCGGAGCGCGCAGGAGGGTATCGACCAGCTCGTTTAACGGCTTGGCCGTTTCCGGTCTAAACGTCATCGGACCGCGAATTCCAGGTATGCCTTCAGGAAGTTTTATGTGTGCCATTGCGAGAACCTTACGGAAGCTTAGAGCACGGCTACTAGGTTTGTCTTCGGCCATGCGATGGGGAATTGTCTGCAACTTAGGGTTGAATGTGGGTAGCGGGGGTAGTCTTTGGCGCGGTAAAAAAGAGCGCCGAAAGGGCGTTTCGATCCCGCCTATTAAAATAAGCGCGGCGCGCGGGAAGTGAAGGTGTTTTTCGGGTTTGGAGAGATGACTTATTCCCGCGTGGCGAGGAGGTTTGTGAGAGGAGGGAATTCGGGTGTGACGGGTTGCGGCGAAGGGCGTGAGATGGGTTTGCATGGATATCTCTGATTTCGCCTTAAGTTTGCCAGCGGGGCGAATAGGACGAATGCGAGTTTTGTGGGTAAGTGGTTCATTTGGTGAGAGATAAAATTTCCAGAAAAAGTGTGACCGCCGCTCCCTGAAAGTCCCGCCGATTCGGTCGAAGTGATAGAGATCTCCAAAACCGAACCCCATATCGCCGTAACCGTTTAGCCGCATGGCCATCGACTATTCGGCTTTACGTTCTCTCAAAGCCCGCGAGATGATTGCCGCCCTGAATGAGGACGGCTTCTTTTTTGTGCGCCAACGCGGTTCTCATCAGCGCTACGCCCATCCCGACGGCAATCAATGGCGCGGGTCAAATCGACTCCGATTTCATTGTTAGCGGCGGATCGGATGGGCGAGAAACAAGTCTTCACTCGTTCTCTCGCTAGTTGCGCTCCGCGGGCGCAATCGCTGTTGAGATGGGCAGACTGTCTGGGATATTTGCCGCGATCACGACCATATTCGCTGGAAGCCCGTTGCTGTTGGCAAGAACTTCAAGGGCGCAGAGCGAGGTAGTTGCGCCGCAGTAAATAATGGGCGTACCCTTGTCGTTCCAGCGGCCTCCGTATATACGGGAGCCTTCACCATCGTTATTCGGGTATTTTGAACTGCAAATTCGGTAAACTGTCACTCGCTACCAAATGCCGTGTTCCATCTGCCCGAGGATGTCGTTGACCCGTGTTTGTCCTTTTTTTGTTGCCAGAAGTGATATGGGAGTAGCGAAGTCTAATCCTCGAACCGGCGTGCCAAGCCAGCGCATGGCTTTTTCTTTGCTACCCAGGACTTCAGTGGCTCGGCAGATTATGAAATCAACCGTGCTTTTCGACGTTTTCTGTTGCCGGCCTTCCAAGGCTTTGCTTGGGGCTGACTTGTTCTCGCTCTTACCAATCAGCTCCCTTATTTTCCCGGGTGTTTCGGAGAGACGGAACTGCGGAAGAATATCTTGGCGGCGTGTGTTCGGAACGAGTTCCTTGTTAGGTGCGAAGCGCTGCGTAGCGGTCTTTCGGACCGGCGATAATTCCGTTCTTTTGCCGACTTTCGCAGAGCGCCTCTTATCCATCACCTTTGATGATAGCGGGAAAGGGAAAACGGTTGTCCCTTCCACTCGTACACTACGATTGTCGATCGCTCGCCTCGCCCGAAGGATTCGCCCGATATGTCCGCGTCGCGACTGCAGTGGGTGACGTCTAAGCGTTCACGCTGTCCTTCCCAATCTGATCGCGGGTCCTCCGATTCCCCATTCCGCGCGTTTCTCGCGCAGCATCATGAGTACACTCTCCCGAACCGCATTTACGTCATTTCGGCGCCATGCCACGATGGCGTCCAGACGGCAGGCTCCGCCTGTCAACGGCCGAAACACCACTTCGTTTGAACGCAATTGTTGAACGCAGGCCGGAATCAGCGCGATGCCCTCGCCGGCTTCTACCAAGGTCAGAACGGATTGCCACGAAGCAGCCGTCGAGACAATCTTTGGCGTGAAGCGCGCCCGCTTGCACATGGCGACGATGGGATCGAAAATATCCGCTCCCGCCTCGCGGCTATGCAGAACAAGGGCTTCGCCCGCCAAACGGGGAAGCGAAATTGTTTCTTGTTTCGCGAGTGGGTTTTCTTTTGTGACGGCAGCGACGACTGGCTCGCGGAACAGCAGTTCGGATTTTATGGAGTGCCTGGCTTCCACCGGAACGGTTCTTGTGAAACCGATATCGATCGCGCCATTCAAGAGCGCATCCACTTGCTCAAAGGGCGCGCGCTCTTTCAAGGACAGTGCCACGCCAGGATAGTGCTTGCGGAACGTGCGTATCAGTTTGGGCAAGAACAGGGCGGTTACGGGCCCGCACAATCCGATGCTCAACTTTCCAAACTGTCCGTGCGAAGCCTTTCTGGCCATCTCCACAGCGCGCTCAGCATGCGACAGGATGTCGCGCGCTTCGGCCAGGAATGCGGCGCCTTCGGGAGTCAGCGCAACTTCGCGTTGATTCCGTCTTAAGAGAGTCACGCCCATCTCCCGCTCCAGATCCCGAATTTGCCCGCTCACTCCCGATTGTGAAACGTTCAGCCGCCTACCTGCCGCCGTGAAGCTTCGTTCCTCCGCCACCGCACAAAAGTACCGAAGATGTCGCAGCTCCATAGGAACTATGCTATCGCTTTTTCCGATGATAGAAAGCGAAATAAACACTGCCACTTCTAGCCTCCGGCGCACTCTAAACGCCTGAAGGAGCCCAAAATGTTAGAAACCAGCCCCAGCGTAAATTACTCTCCCGCCGTCTCAGCGGGCACCGTCGCTTACCGGACACTGTCGGTCGATGGCTTGAATATCGCCTATCGCGAAGCCGGCGACCCGGCCAATCCTAAACTCGTTCTACTGCATGGTTGGCCGGCGTCTTCGCATCAATATCGCAACTTGATCCCGGGTTTGGCCGATCGCTTCCATGTCATCTCGCCCGACTACCCGGGATTTGGCAACAGCGATACTCCTGACCCGCGCACGTTTGCCTACACCTTTGACAAACTTGCCGAAGTGATCGGGCGCTTCTTGGATCAGGTTGGATTCAGGCGCTTCGGAGTGTATGTACAGGACTATGGCGGCCCGGTCGGCTTCCGCTTGCTCACAGACAAGCCCGAACGCCTGGAATGGCTTATCATTCAGAACACGAATGCGTATGAAGTTGGTTTCACTGACGCATGGGCCGGCCTCCGCTATAAGTATTGGCTGGACCGCAGCCCTCAGAACGAAGCGACGGTGGCGGGCCTTTTAGAACTGGAGGTGGTGAAGGCGACCTATCTGACGGGCTCGACGAAGCCCGAATTGATTAGTCCCGACAATTGGAACGCCGATTACTTTGTCACCCTGCAGCGCCCGAACGGGAAACAACTTCAGCTCGATCTGTTTTACGACTATCGCCACAACGTTGCGCTTTATCCCAAGTGGCAGGATTTTCTGCGCCGGCAGCAGCCCAAAACGCTGATCTTCTGGGGACAGGGCGACCTGTTCTTTACTCCGGAGGGGGGCGAAGCCTTTTTGGCCGACGTTCCTGAAGCGGAACTGCACCGTTTGAACGCGGGCCACTTTGCGGTTGAGGATTGTCTCGGTTATATCTCCGAACACATCCATAGCTTTTACGAGAAAAACGTTGCCAAGAAATCGTAGTCAGGCTGCTTACGGGGCTCAATTCTTTTGAGCCCCTTTCGGCATTTTCTACGATCAAGACCTCAGAAGAGAAGCTTCATCGAGAACTGTATCTCGCGTTGGGTATTGGCCGTTCCGGTGATGATTCCGAAGTTGGCATTCCCCAATGTGCTTTGGGGTCCGCCAAATACGACGGAGTTACTGATGTTAAAGAAGTCGCAACGGAACTGCAGGTTGGTGCGCTCCTTGATGGGGAACATGCGTGTTAGAGACATGTCCAAATTGTGCCAGTAAGGTGTCCTCAGGCTGTTGCGCCCCAAGTCTCCGTAAGATCCCACTTGCGTGGTGGTTGCTGAAACCGGAATACCGAACGCGTTGGGGTTCAAGTAGACAAGCGGACCTTGGCCGGAAGCGTACGGATTGGACAGCAGGAGGTTGGCGCGGTCCACGTTGTTGCCGGTTCCGGCGGCGTCGGAGTTCGCCACTGTTACGTCAAAAGGCTGGCCAGAGTGCAGAGTGAGAATGCCGCCCAATTGCCAATTGCCGATGATGTAGTCGACAGCGTTGTTGTGGGTGCTGAATTGCTTGCCCTTGCCGACTGGTATGTCATACACGAAGCTACCGGAGAAGATATGGGGCAAATCAAACCCAGAGACGCTGCGGTCGTTATTGGTGTTGTAGGGCGTTTCGGTCTCGCAGCCCTCGGAGCCGAAGTCACCCGAGCAGCCCTTGTCCATGGACTTCGAATAGGTGTAAGAAATAATGTAGGTCAAGCCGTGCGAAGCGCGCTGCTGTAAGCGGAATTGGAATGAGTTGTATTTACTCTGCCCGACACTCTTGTCGTAGAAGGTGACAGGGATATATGGATAGGGCCGGCGGATAACCTCGGTGGAAGTCGTGCCGGGAGTTGGATCCGTGTTGCCTACCGTTCCCTGGTTGAGTTGTAAATCGTGGGCGCCGACGTAGGCAAGGGAGAGGACTATGTTGTTCCCAAGCCCCTGCTCGATACCGACGTTCCATTGATCGGAATAAGGCATTTTGTATTTACCGGGATCGATCTGCCAATCTTCGAAACCTGGGTTGAGGAACGGCGAAGCGGTGGGATACACCACGCCGCCGGAAGCCAGGTTGAATGGATTGCCAATGCTGGCCTTGGTGGTGCCGGGGTGATTCAGAGTGTTGGCGATGAGTTGCCCGATATCGGGCCAGGTTCCCTCATAGTTCTGAGCCAGCTGAATGATGGAGTTCCAGCTATCGTAAAAGCGGCCGTAGCCGATGCGGAGCGCAGTCTTATCCGTCAATCGGTAAGCCAAGCCGGCACGCGGCTGCCAATCGCTATGATCATTTGTGTAGATGGAGCCGTTGCTGTGGCTGGTCACTACTACATTGGGCGGCAGCGTTCCGCTACCGACAAAGTCGGAGACAGGGAGGACGCCGGTTAGGCCCAACGCGGATATTTGGTTGGCTATATCGGCCGGGGTCGCGCCATATTGAGCATTGGGGATGCAGGGGAAGCCCTGGGTAGCGCTACAAGCGCCGGGAACGCGGGCCAGAACATAAGTGCCGTTGTTAAAGTTTACATCGCCGACGTAGGCATCAGGCGCCGGCGCTTGGCCGTAGATCGGCCACAGAGTCACGTCGTAGCGAAGGCCGAGATTCAAAGTCAGTTTGGCATTGATTTTGAATTCGTCCTGGAAGTAGCCACCGTTCACCCAGCCGCCGTGCTCGGTTTCGAGCACGTTCCTGCGGCTCGCATTGTCGGGAAGGCCGAGCAGGAAGGACGCAAACGAATCACCGGTACCGGCTGGGCTGTTCGGGTTTTGCGTTGGTACGGCGGAAAATCCCTCCGAGGTGTTATAAATCGGCGAGCGCGTGTTGTTGGTAGCGAAGAGGACGCCGGCTTTGAGCGTGTGCCGCCCTAGAATTTTCGTAAAGTTGCCGCCGAACGTCCAATCGTCGGCGTAGCGGGTGTCTTGGAGACTCTGACCAGCGCCTCCGAGATAAGAGGTTCCCATACCGGGTGTGAACACGGCTGTGGAACCTTGGAAATTGCCGAGGAAATTGGGATTGGCGCCCAGAGAAAGCAAAGTTGACCCAAGACCCGTGGTTGCCCCGAGCGGATTATTGCCGGTGTCGGCATCACCCAGATTGCGCCCGAAGAACGCATCCATGACGGCGGTGGGACCGAAGGTATGGATCTCGTGAATTACGCCATTTGAGCCGTAATCATGGGCGAAACTCGTCGCGCCGGCATATCCGTCGGATGAGGTCTGAGGTTCCCAGTATTGAGAGACGCGGGCAAAGAGGCTGTCGTGTTCGCCAAAGGTTTGGTCCACGCGAACTGAGTAGGTGTCCTGCCGGAGGTGGAAGGGAGAGTTGTCAATGTAGTTGTTGCCACTTGCCACGTAGGGACCGGTAGGATAGTTCACTTTAGCGTAGGCGGCGGCCAGCGGGTTGATTTGACTCGCCGGGATGATGTTGTTCGCGAATGGCATGCCCGTGACAGGGTTGTAGATCGTGTTAAAGCCCTGGAAATTGCCGGATAATTGAGCCGCTGTCGGAGCCAGCCCGGTGCTTTGCGATGCTACGTTCTGACGGTAGCCCTCATATCCCCCAAAGAAGAAGGTCTTGTTGCGGCCGTTATACAGCTTGGGGAAGACGATGGGTCCGCCGATGGCGACGCCAAATTGATTTTGCTTTAGGGCGTTGCGCTGGTCGCCAAACTCGTTCGCAAAGAAGCCGTTCGCATCGAGATCGCTATTCCGCAGGAATTCCCAAACGCTGAAGTGCAAGGCGTTGGTTCCGGATTTGGTGGCGACGTTTACGATTCCGCCGACTGCCTGGCCAAATTCGGAGAGATCGTTGTGCGATTGAACCTTGAATTCCTGCACGGTGTCGATGATGGGCGAAACGTTGTAGTTGCCGATAAAGGACCCGAGGTCGACAACGCCATCCATCAAGAACATGTTGCTGCGATTGCGCTGGCCGTTGAGGGCGGGAAACGAGAACGAACCGACGGCGTTGCCGGCGAAGCCGCCGCCACCACCAGCGTTCTGCGCGACGCTCACTGGGCTCGCGCCCGGGGTGAGCGTTAATAGTTGGGTGAAGTTGCGGCCATTGAGCGGCAGATCTTGCACGGCTTGCTCGTTGATAACGGTTCCGAGCTCGGACGTGGAAGCTTCAATGTTTACCGCCGCGGCTTCGACGGTAATCGATTGCTGAGTGGAGCCGACCGCGAGAGTGAAATTCAAGGTGGCCGTTTGATTGACGCTCAACCTGACCGGTTGCTGAGTTTGTGTGCTGAAGCCGGGCTTGGTTACCTTCAAAGCGTAGGCAGCAGGTAAGACGTCGATAAAAACATAATCACCCGCAGAATTGCTTACGGTGTTTCGCGAGACGGTGGTATCGAGGTTGGTCAAACTGATGGTGGCACCTTCCACAACGGCGCCGCTGGCATCGCGGACGGTGCCATTGATGGTGGCGGAAGATTGTTGGGAGTGGGCGGTGGGCGGGAGCAAGAAAGCCGCTACAGCCATTAGAAAAAATACGAGACTGCAATTAGATCGTGAAAAGAAGCGCAACATGGTCCCTCTCTGGACGGCCATACATTGGCCGAAGATTAATCGAATTACCCCTACTTTTGCGTTTACGTTCGCGCTAAAGTAATGCGATCCTACCACACTCTAAAAGGCTGTGCAAGCGATTTCACGGCGAATGTCAATCGGTCTGTAGTTGTACGTGTACGCCAACCTTTTGGGCGGTTGCCGGATGACTGAAAGAGCTGTTAGCGATCACTCGAAGCGCGTACCACCAGCGTTGGGCTCAGGCGTCTTTGGGTGACTTGGGTCTTGGCGTCCTTGCCTACCAGATTGAGAACCACTTTTGCCGCGCTTTCGCCTAAGCTTTCACTCTTCTGGTTTACACTGCTCAGCGGGACACGCAGGGCGGAAGCGTAAAGCACGTTTCCACAGCCGACGATGGCCACGTCTTCGGGAATTCGCAACCCGCTATCGAGAATCGCCTGCATGGCGCCGGCGGCGATGGGATCACTGAAACAGAAAACGCCGTCTGGCCGAGGCTCCAGGTTTAGCAGACTTAGCATGGCGCGATAACCGGTCATCATGGCGCCATCGTCAAGCCGCGTGCGAAGGCAAATGTACTTTTGCGGCAACTCAAAACCGTGCTGGAGCAGCGCCGCTCGATAACCTGCCAGCCGATCAGCGGCGGTGCTGAGATAGTCGCCGCCGATGTGGGCAATGCGCCGGCAGCCTTTGGCGATCAGGTGGGTTGTGGCTAGCGTTCCCGCTTTGATATCGTCTGTGCCGACGAAATTGGCTTTGAGGCCGGCCAGTTTTCGATCAATGAGAACGTAAGGCACGTTGCGCGCGGCAATCAGACCGAACGACTGCAGGGTGTTCTGGGTAGATGCGACAATCAGCGCTTCCACATGGCGCGCCAGCATCTGGCCGATTTCTTCCCTCTCGAATTCAGGGTTTTCCTCGGAGGACGCGATGATGAGGCCATAACCCTGCTTTCTGAGTGTCCTGGATACGCCTTTGATGACCTGCGCGAAGAACGGATGAAGAAGATCGGGAACGATAAGACCAACCAAGTGCGTTCTGCCGGTGGCCAGCGCGCGGGCATTTTGGTTGGGCTGATAATTCAGTTCCTTGATGCGGCGTAAAACCCTCTCGCGAGTTTCTTTACCGATGTCATGGCGGTTATGCAGTACCTTCGAAACGGTGACGGCAGACACGCCGAGATCGCGCGCAATATCCTTTAGCCGAACTGACATGTGCTTGTCAGATAACACTCTCACTCGTGGTCAAGGTTCACTTGTTTAGCTTGGCCGGCGGCTGACCAGCGTTTGGCTAGCCTGCCGGACTCATCAATACTATACCCAGTTTCGAGAAAAATGCGGGCGCGGCACGAACGTGCCCGTGGCGCTTGCCAGCAGAACAAGGTTCAGGGCTTGGTTCGGATGCGGTTGACGATGAGGAGCGCTTTCGCTATATCGGGATCGTCCGGCTTCAGCGATTTGGCGAGAAGAAGGTGTTCCTCGCCATGTTGTAAATCGCCGCTTTTGCACTCAATGAGCCCCAAATCCTTGAAAAGATCGGCGCGCGACTGGCAATCGCCACACTCTTTCACCGCTTCCTGGAACTGGGAAATGGCGGCTTGATAATCGCCGCGGTTGGCGGAGGCTAGCGCAAAATTGCCGAGCTGGCCGGCCTGGCCGGCGATGCTGTTTTCCCGCTGAGCGCGTTTGAAACGCTCTTCGTAAGCGGCGGCGTCGGGCGAATTCGCTTTGGCGAGAGCGCGCCAAAGGTTGTACAAAGCCTCGGTCTGATTGGCGTCGGCGGCCACGGCTTTCTTCCAGTAATCGATGGCTTCGGAGGTGCGGCCGAGCCGCTGCAAATCCTGACCAGCTAGAAAATACGCGTCGGCATTGTGTGAGTCTAACTGAATGAATTTGGCAAACGCGTTCACGGCCGCTTCATAGTTTCCGAGTTTTGTATTGGCCAGTCCGAATAGATAGAAGGGCGCGGGGAATTTCGGGCTGCGCTCACAAGCCAGCTGCAGCTCCGGCAGCGCATCGTCATAGCGATTGAGGTCTACCAGCAATCTGCCGCGGTTATAGCGTGGGGCAGCGGCTTCCGGCGATAAATTCTCCGCCTGGGTGAACTCAGCGAGCGCCTGGGCGAGCTGATATTGATCCGCCAACGCGATGCCCAGATTCAAATGCGCCTGCGCGGAATTGGGCTCGAGATCCACCGCCTTTAGGAAGTCGGCCAAGGCGGAATCGGACTTTTTCATTTTGGCTTCCACCATGCCAAGGGCATTCACGGCCGTCGGATTTTTGGGCGATAACGCCAGGGCGGCGCGCAAGTAGGTTTCAGCTTCGGCAAGGCGATCCTGGCTCGCCAAGATGAGGCCCAGGTTCAGAGAAGCCTCCATGAGTTGAGGATTGTTTTCGACCGCTTTTCTGAGCAGCGCTTCGGCTTGTTGCAGGCGCCCCGTTCTGCCGTAGAGCGTCCCCAAATTGCTTTGCGCTTCGGCCGATTGCGGGTCGAGATCTACCGCTTTTTTGAACTGCTTCTCAGCAGCTGATTCGTTGTGAGCGGCCGCGTCGAGCAGTCCGAGCTGATTGTAGGCCATGGCCAGAGAGGGATCGTATTGCACGGCCTTTTCGAGGGCAGCGCGTTGTTCGGCGTGCTGCCCTAACGCGCCGAGCGCAATGGAAAGATTGAACCAGGTTTTGGCATTCTTCGGATCGAGACTCAAGGCCTTGCGATAGTCTTCGGCAGCCGCTTTAGCATCGCCCTTGGTTAGCAAGGTATTGGCGTCGTTGCCGGCGGCCGCAGCCAAGTTTACATCTACCGACTGCTGCTTCTCCTGGCGGAATTCGCCCAACTCTTTGCCGGCTTCAGCGGGCAGGTTCAGAGCTTTGAGCACATTGGCGAGTTGGAAATGCGCTTCCGCGGAATCGGGGCGAATTTCAATGGCGCGCTTTAAGTGGGGCAGCGCTTCTTTGGGTTTTCCTTCTTTAGCGAGGACAAAACCGAGATCATATTGCGGACCGTATTCATCCATGCCCGCGACCGCGCGGGTTAGCTCGCGCTCCGCATCGGGGTACTGGGCTAAGCCTCGATAAACGTTGCCCAGCAAATAGTGGCCTTCATAATCTTTGGGACGGCGTTCCACGTACTCTGTTGCCAGCGGGAGCGCGCTCTGGAAATCGGCGATGGTGGCGTAGGCTTTTACCAGCGAGAGACGAGCGACGTCGTTATCAGGTTCAAGTTTGAGTGTGGCGGTGTATTCATCGGCAGCTTCACGAAAACGTTTGTCATTGGCGTAGACGGTGGCGAGATTGAAGTGAGCCGCTGCGAAGCTGGGTTGGGCTGTGATGAGAGCTGTCAGAATTTCAATGGCTTGCGTTGAATCTCCGTTGTTCGAATAAGCCACCGCGAGTTCAACTTTCAAATCCGCATCGGCCGGCGCTAACGAACTGGCTTGGCGCAGCTTTTCGATGGCGGGGTTGTAACGCCGTTCCGCTGCATAGAGCGCGCCTAAGCGTTCCAGGGTGTCGGCTGACCGTGGATCTAATTGGAGAGATTTGTTGAACTCGGCCTCGGCTTCATCCAGGTGGCCGGCCGCCTGAAGCGCGAGCCCCAGAGCGTTGCGAATTTGTATGGAATCGGGCTTGTACTTCGCCGCCTGGCGGAACTGGATCACTGCTTTTTCGGGTTGATTGCCGCTTATCAAGGCTAATCCGAAATTGAAGTGCGTTTCCCAGGACGCCGGATTGAGTTTGAGGGCGTGTTCAAATGCTGGAAAGGCGCAATTCAGGCGGTTATTTTGAGCAAAGTAGGCGCCCAGGGCATCATAAGCCTCGGCGTTTGGCGCATTTTTGATCGCCTTTTCTATCTCAGCTGGACCGGTGCATTGAGCAAAGGCGCCGGCGGGCATGATAAGAAGCGCGATTAAGAGCAGGGTGCGCGTGATCATTTGCTCACCCGTGCCAGCAAGGTTCGCATGAATGAATCTTCCGGAAAAGCGGCCACATACTGTTCCATGAGAATGCGCGCGTCAGCGTACGATTTTGCGTTGATGTATTGGAGTATCAACGTTTTTTGAATGACCGCGTTGAAGGGGTCCATGGCAACGCCCTTTTTCAAATAGTCTATCGATTCCTCACCGCGCCCCAGTTTTGCCAACGCTTGGCCTAACTCAAGAAAGACGCTGGCGTTATTGAGTGGCAATGCGAGCTTAAGATGCGTCACAGCCTCTTCGCTGCGATCTTCGGTAAATGCTTTATGACCAAGGTCGGCTTCGACGAAGGGATCGGCAGGCTGCGTTTTGCTTAACTCGCCGAGTAGATCTAAGTAGCGCTGCTGATAGTCCGGGTACTTCAGAGAAAGTTCCTGATAGGCGCGCAGCAAAGTCACTTGGGAAAGATGAACCGGGCGCCCGGCAGGCGGGTTTACGACGATGATGCCGTCCGTTTCGTTTTGTGAGAGAGTCGGCAGAGGCTCGCCGGCGCGCGCCGGAATGCGATGGTTTGTCAGCGCTGAGTGAGAAATTTGCTGCACCAGGCGCTTGGGCATATGGCAAGCGGCGCAGTCATCGGCCGGCGTTTGCGCAGCTCTGACCTTGAGCGGTAGCCGACAACTCTCTTCGGAGTGGCAAGTGAGACACTTGGCGCGGAAGTAGGCGACGGTCTCCGCTGCGCGCGGTTGGATGTGGGGATCGTGGCAAGTGAGGCAACTGAGCTTGCCACTGCTTTCGCGGAAGCAGCGGCTGGCCTGCATAGCTGCGTAATGTTCTAAAAGATCGGCATCCTGCTGGGCAGCGGTGCGCACCGGTTGCTTGACAATTACGGCGGTATCGAACAGCCACTGGCCGGGATGAAAATCCTGATAGCTCTTGCCGGGCTGTAAGACGCGGGCGTCACCTGCCTGATGGCAGTTCAGGCAAATATTTTCCGCCAGGCGTGGAGTCAACTTAGCCGGATTCACAATGGTCCCGGCTTGCTTTCCCAAGGATTTAACATGCGACTCTCCGGGTCCGTGACAGTTCTCGCAGCCCACGGCGAGCTGCTGAAAGGCGGGGTCCGCGTAGGCGCCGGGCCTGTTGGGCAAAGGCGTTGCGCGGCCGGCGTGACAGTTGATGCATTCCTCCGGCACCACGCGGCTAAAGCCGAGATCGACCTGCTCATAACCTGGAGAGAGATCCCACTTGCCTGTTCGCGAATAGTAGGAAAGGGGAGCTTGAAAGAGGTAGTTGCCGCGGCGGATTAAGAAGGTCAAGCCGTTCACGCCGGAGCCCACAGTGTATGCGAGTTGGTGTTCAACGGAAAAGACGCCGGGCTCAGTTTCTGTTTGATGCCAGCCGGATTCATTGTGAGAGACAGTGTAGGTGTGGGAGCTTCCGGGTTGGGAGATGGTGGCTTCGGGGGGGAGTTGGTTAACCTGCCATTCGCTGGCAGGGGACATGGACCGGCCCATATCGGTTTTTTGGAACGAACGATAAATATCCGAATGGCAGCCGTAGCAAGCTTGCGAGCCGACATACGAGTTGGTGGGCGATTGCGCGCTGAGAGATGTGGAGGCGAGGATGAGGAATAACAGATGCGAAAGGCTGACCGGGAGGTCAACCGCAGACCAGGAGGTCCGCCCCACAAATGGCCAATATCTTAGTGCCGCCATGAAGTGAGTTGTTCCTTTGCCCAAGCAGCGCTTTTCTCTGAGTGGCAGGTCAGGCAGACGTTCGGGCTCTCCTGCTGGCCAAATCGTTCGGTCAGATCGGCGGATGGAATTTCTATCTGGTGTGAGCGCGCTTTAAAGAGGAGGGCATTCACGATGCGCGGCATGTGGCAGGAGACGCATTGGCTGGCTTCGCTATCCGCACTGTGATGAGAGTGTTCGGCGATCTGATTGCGGTATTGGGAATGACAGGGAAGACACATCTCGTTTGGGTTGTTCCAGTATTTCAGAGAGGTGAGATTGCTTTCGAAATTCGCTAAATGTGGGGAGTGGCAGGTCGCACATTGCGCTGTGCCGCGCAGATAACAGGCGGAGCGGGTGAATGACTCGACGATGAATGTGGTTTCGCGAAAACGCCCGTCTTTGTAAAATGCTTTCCTTGAGAAGGCGTCGTAGGGACGAAGCCATGTGGCAGGAATGAAATTTTCCTTGGTGGAGTAGTTCATCTCACCGCCCTCGCCGATTTCGCGCACAGAGCTCTGCCGGTGGCATTGGGCGCATACGCGCACGGCGTCGCGATTGGCGGCTTTGCGGAAATCGAAAGGCAGCTGGGTGGGGTTCTTGACATGCCAGGCGGAGGGTCCATGACACATTTCGCAATCGATCCCGGGTTGCAGGTAGACGGCATGCTCGATGGCGTCGGAATTCGCCGCAGCATCCACCTTCAATTGGCTGGTATGGCAGATAGCGCAGTTCTGCTGGTAATTTGTTGCCGGCGTCAGCTTTGGAAAATCCTGAATTACGGCGCGCGGGCTGCCGGGCGGATCGATGATCTTCCAATAATTGATCCATTTTTTCTGCAGCAAGTTGTATTCGATAGGGAAAACTTGCACGCGGCCGTCGGCCAGTTTGGTGGCGTATCCCTGCTGCCATTTTGAACCGATAGTGAAATCGACGTAGAAGCGCTGCCCATTCCCGTGAGTGGAAAACTCGAAATACGGCCGCTTATCTCGTTCATTGGTGCCCATGCGAATGGTTCCGAGTTCCGGGTTCTCGGTGTACTCGCTGCCGGAGGAAAAGTCTCCGACCACATTGGCGGGTTGATAAGGCCGAAACATCCGGGCCATGCCGGTTTTGCGCCATGCCGCGTATTCGCTTGCGTGACAACCGCGGCAAGCCTCAGGCCCGGCATAACCATGCGCCAGTATTTGCGGCGAGGTCTTCGGCGGCTGGGCGGCGATGAGATTCTTATCGACGATTCGGGCCGGCAATGTTTTGACGAAGGACTCGAGTGACGTACTGCTGGGCGACATCTGCTTGCACAAGACCGCTAGAATGTTTTTCGCTTTCTCGCGCAACGGATGCGTGCTGGCAAACACAAAAGCAAGATCAGAGGCGGCGGCGTTTTTCCGCTGAAGGCGCAATTGCACGACCGCCCTGAGATAGAAGACCTCCGCATCTGCCGGGTTCCAGGCAGCCGCCTTGTTCAGGTCGGCCAGCGCGCTTTCTAAATCCCCCGGGTGGGCGCGTGAGGTTTCGGCCCGGCCTTTCGCGAAATAGGCCGAAGCCTTCAATTGCGGCTTCAAAACGTTCCATTCGCTCTGATTCATGTTCGGCGGCCGCTCAATTTCGTCCAGGTATTCGAGCGCGTCATCGGCATACTGGATGGCCTGATTGAACGAATTTTGCTGCGCTTCAACGTTCGCGAGCAGAATGAGAAGGGACGGATTTTCCGGAAGGAGACGCAATGAGAAGCGACCTGCGGCGACGGCGTCGTCGTACTTAGCCAAATCGATGGCGCTTCTCGCTACCACGTCATAAGCTTGCGGCAGCAGCCAGGATTGCGGATATGCGGTCAAGAAATCGTTGGCTAACTTGTAACGCGCCGCGGGCTCCCTGGAATTGAGAACCGTCACGAATGCCGCCGCTTCACTCGGATCTTGAATTTGCGAAAGGATCGTGAATTTGCGGCCGTCATTCTTCAGCACGATGGTATCGGCATCTTGCGCGGTCAGCACGGCGCCCGCTGTGAAGGCCGCGGCTAGAAGGACCTGAACGCAGCGCAGATCGTGTTTATTGCGCATTTTCGCGAACCACTAACAACTGATCGGCCTTCACGTTGGTGAGTGTTTGAACGGCACCACTCGGCCAGTCGATCTTTAGCGATTTTACGATGGTGTTGCCGCCCAATCCGAAGTGCACCCGTTTGTCGCTGGCGGACAAATAACTGCCGGCGGCGCTCACCACGCCGTATTGCTGTTTGCCATCTTGCGTGACGATATGCAATTGCGCGCCGATGCCATCGCGATTGCTGCGGGTTCCAATGGTGTCGACCAGCAGCCAATGATTAGAGTTGCCCGACCACTCCAGCAGCACGGCGGGCTGTTCATTGCAATTCAGAGCGATATCTAGCAAGCCGTTATTGCGCAGATAGCCGAAAGCCGCTCCACGGGCAGCCAGCGGTATAGAAAAGATGGGGCCGCTCTGCTTGGAAACATCTACGAAGAGAGGCGGCACGTTCCGCAGCAGCAGAGGCGGTTCAAGGTAGCGAACATCGGGCTGAGAGAGTTCAATGTTGTCCATCACGTGGCCTTGCGCGACGAAAATATCTTTAAGGCCGTCGTTATCGTAGTCCACAAACTTTGCGCCCCAGCCCGAGTGGCCCACGCTTGCCGCGGCCAAGCCCATTCTCCCCGAGATATATTCAAATGCGCCCGAACGATTCCGAAACAAAGCGTATTTCTGCTTTGCCAGCGCATTCACGAAGACGTCCGGCCAGCCATCGTTATCGAAGTCCGCAAAATCGAGGCCCATGCCTGAGAACGCATTGCCATCTTCGTCGTAGGCGAGTCCGGTAGAAACTGCCACTTCTTCAAACTTGCCATTCTTGAGATTGTGAAAAAGCTGCTGGGCGACGGAATCGTTGGCGACGAGAATGTCGGGCCACCCGTCGCGATCATAATCGTTGAACGCAACCCCCAAACCTTTGCCGGGCGCTTGGGCGATGCCACTTTCTTCTGAGACATCGCGAAAGCGCCCATGGCCTTCATTGTGGAACAACAGATGACTGATAGGAGAAAATTGATCCGGGTGACAATACGCGCGAAGGCCGGGTTTGGTTTGGCCGCAAAAGATGTCTTTCGAGAAATCCCACGTGAGGTAGCGTGAGACGAACAGATCGAGGAGGCCGTCGCGGTCGTAATCGACGAACATGGCGCCAGCCGACCAACCGCCTGCTTCCACGCCCGCACTTTTCGTTACGTCGGTGAAGGTGCCGTCGCCGTTGTTGTGATAGAGAACGTTGTGGCCAACGGCGGTGACGTAGAGATCGGTAAATCCGTCGTTATCGTAGTCCGCGGCGGCGACTCCCATGCCGTAGCCCGCGCCTTTTAGCCCGGCTTTTTCGGTGACGTCGGTAAACGTGCCATCGCCATTGTTCCGGTAAAGACGGTTCCAATATTTTGGATTGGATTTATCAGGGAGGATCGAAGCAGACATGGGATCTTTCAATTCCGCGCCGTTGACGAAGAAGAGATCCAGCAGTCCGTCATTGTTGTAGTCGAGCATGGCGACGCCGCCGACCATAGTTTCCGGTAGATATTTGTGCGAGGTGTGGCTGGAGTGGTTGACGAATGCAATTTTCGAGCGCTCGGTTAAATTGATGAATTGATTTTGGGTTTCCTGGGTGTGAAACGCTGCGCCGGCAAAAGCGACGACGACGAGCGCACCCAGCCTGATATCTCTCATCGCCCGGCTTCTCGGCTTTCGACAAGAGCGGGGTCGAGCCGGCGAGCCAGCGCGAGGGCTTGACTTGCCGTTGCCGTTTCGCCGCCGCGGCTCAAGGCCAGACCCAAATCATAATTGAGTTCGGCGGACAGTGGGTCTATCTGAAGGCCTTGCCGAAACGTTGCGATGGCGCTTGGCCAATCGCCGGCTGAATAGGAGATCATACCCAGGTTGGCGTAAGCGGGCGGTGAATCGGCGTCGAGCAAAATGGTCCGCCGGTAAGCGGCGCTCGCTGCGGGCTTATCGTCGAGCAGGTCCAGTGTGGAAGCCAACGCAAACTCAGCGCCGGCATCTTGCGGATAAAGACGCGTGGCGGCCCCGAGCACGGCAGCGGCTTTCTTGGCATTGCCGCTTTGCGCAAACGTGATGCCGATAAAACGAATAGCGCGCAGAAATTGCGGGTAGAGCATCAACGCTTGCTGCGCTTTCTGGATGGCGGATCGAGCGTCACCGCGCGCGGCCAAATCTTCGGCTTGGATTTGCAACTGATCGGCATCCCACCTGAAATCCCGCGGCAGCCGCTGAAGAATGACCCAACGGGCACCGCTTTGCACAACCGGGCTGACTTCACCATACGCCAGACGGCCAGCTTCGCCGGACAAGTCGGCGCTGAGTTGCGTTAGCATTTTGCGTCCCAGATAGCCGCCAATATCGGCGCTAGAATCGACTGACAACTCGCGCGCCACCGTGTAGAACGATTCGCCTTTGCTGACACGATCGCGCGCACCAGCGGCAGACTCGGCCGTCTTAGTGGCAATCATGCGCAAGTATTCGCTGATGGGTGCGATTTGCGTCTTGAGCCCGGAGCTGCCATTAACAGCATGAATTTTCTGCTCGGGATGAACGCGGATCAAGTGGTCAACCAAATGCAGAGGGCCCATTTCAACCGAAGGCATGTGGCAGCCGATACAGCCTGTGGCCGCGTTGACGGGGCAAATGGCGGCATGCGAATTCGTTTTGCTGCTGTGGCATCCGAGGCAGGCGCTGACGGCTCGCGTGTCCCTCGCCACCGAATCGTTATGCGGGTCGTGGCAGACGGTGCAGGAAAAAGACGTCCGGCTTTGCAGAAAGCATTCCGAACTCTGGATGGCGCGAACCTGGTTGGCCACCAGCAGGTCATCTGGAGAAGGATCGGAAAAACGCGCCAGACCTACGTGACAACGCGCGCAGATGGCCATGCTGTCTTCCGCGGACAAGCGTTTGGGATTGATAATGCCTTGCCGTGGGGCGCCGCGGCCGATGGCGGCGAGATGCTCCGAACCGGGCCCATGGCAGCTTTCACAGTGTACACCGCCATTGTTGCCGCTTGCCAATTGGCTAGGCTGTCCATGACAGCTTAAGCAGCGCGCTTCGAAAGTGGGACTCAAGACTAAGCCAAGCGCGGATTCTAGGGATTGTGGTTTGCCAGACACGCAACCCGGCGCGATCAAAAGCTTCTCCCTTTCCGGGCTCCAGGCATAGCGCGCCTGAATCAGCGCCGGTCTCGCCAGCGGAATCCCGTCAATCTGGTTGACAGCGAGTAAAAAGCCGAGCCCATGCCGACGGCCTCCCAGCGCAATGCTGATCGGCAAACTCAGCTTCGTTCCAGCCGGGAACTCCACCACGTTGTTGAGTGTTGCGCCCTCACGCTCGATTTCGTAAGCGAGGTTGTCCGCCACGGAAGCTCGAAACGATGCGGGAAGCCAGGGAGCTAAACTTCCTTGCCAGGTATCGGCCATGGCGGTTAGCTTTTGTTTCGCGGCGATCTCTTTATGGCAGAGGGCGCACGTTTCCGGCCCGACGTAGTGCGCCGCGGCATCGTGGGAAGCCGAACAAAGGCGGGCAGCGAGGAGAGAAATAATTAAGAGGCGGTTCACGACAAGCTGGCAACTTTGTGAATGATTTCGCCACCCGGCGCCAAAAGCCGGTCGAGTTCACGCGTCAAATACGGCAGAATGCGCTCATATTGATGGGGAACAATGATCTTGGTAAACGCGGCAGCGCGCCAGGGAATGCGATCGGGCGGCGCGTCGAGCAGCATGACGTTATCGAACTCGACGAAGCGGGAACGCGCCGCAGCCACTTCGTCCGCCGTGCCCAAAGCCACCACGCTGCCGCGAATCAAGATGCGCGCCAAGGCAGCCAGTTCCTGCTCGGCGGGAATCGCTAACAGTAAAACACAATCGTCGGCGCGATACGCCTTCACGGTAGGTTGACAAACGGTTCCGCGGTTGAGGCGAGCACCGCGTTCGCGTCTGCCTCCGTAAATTCCTGCGTCTTGGCCGAATGATTCATGGAGCAGAACTTCGGACCGCACATGGAACAAAACGCCGCATCCTTAAATCCTTCTTCCGGCAGCGTTTCATCGTGCATCGCTTCGGCCGTTTCCGGATCGAGCGCCAATGCAAACTGTCGCCGCCAATCGAACTGGAAGCGGGCGCGCGATAATTCATCGTCACGATCGCGCGCGCCCTTCCGATGCCGCGCCACGTCCGCCGCATGCGCCGCTATTTTGTAGGCGATGATTCCCTGTTTCACGTCTTCGCGGTTCGGCAATCCCAAATGTTCCTTGGGAGTGACGTAACAGAGCATGGATGCGCCGTACCAGCCGATCATGGCTGCGCCAATGGCGGAAGTGATGTGATCGTAGCCCGGCGCGATATCTGTTACCAGCGGCCCCAGCGTATAGAAAGGCGCTTCGTAACACATCTCTTTCTCTTTCTCCACCTGCAGCGCGATCTGATCGAGCGGAATATGCCCGGGACCTTCAATCATCACCTGCACATCATACTGCCAGGCTTTTTTCGTCAGCTCGCCGAGAGTTTTCAGCTCGGCAAATTGCGCCGCATCGCTGGCATCGGCCAGACAGCCGGGCCGCAAACCGTCGCCGAGGGAAAAGCTCACGTCATATTTTTGAAAAATCTTGCAGATGGCATCGAAGTTTTCATAGAGCATGTTCTGCTTGTGATTCTTCACCATCCATTCGGCAAGAATCGCGCCGCCGCGGCTCACAATCCCGGTGATACGGTTGCGGGTCAGCGGCACATACTGCACCAGCACGCCCGCGTGAATGGTCATGTAATCCACACCCTGCTGGGCCTGCTCTTCGATTACTTCGAGCATTACTTCAATGTTCAGATCTTCCACGCGGCGAACGCGATTCAGCGCTTCATAGATGGGCACGGTGCCAATAGGAACTGGTGAGGCGTCTATGATGGCTTGGCGGATGCGCGGAATATCTCCGCCGGTGGACAGATCCATCACCGTATCCGCGCCATACTTCACGGCATATTGCAACTTAGCCAGTTCTTCGTCGATGTTCGACGTGGTGGCCGAATTACCGATGTTGGCGTTGATCTTGCATTTGGACTCGACGCCAATGCACATGGGCTCCAGGGTGCGGTGATTGATATTCGCCGGAATAATCATGCGCCCGCGCGCGACCTCCTGGCGAATCGATTCAGGCGTGAGACCTTCGCGTTGGGCGACATACTCCATCTCACCCGTGATCATGCCTTGGCGGGCATAGTAGATCTGAGTGCGAATCGGATCGTTCTGTCTAGCCGCAATCCATTCATTACGCTGCATTCTTCGATTATAGGTTGCATCTGGCGAAGCGACCGTTCCATCTAACGACGAATGCCTCGCACCCGCATTCTCACGATATTCGCCTTTGCCGCTATCTATCTCCTTTGGGGCTCAACCTATTTGGCCATTCGCATTGCGGTTGCCACGGTTCCGCCGTTATTCGCAGCCGGAACGCGCTTTTCTTTTGCCGGCGCGGTCCTCTTTTTTTGGGCGCTGGCGCGCGGCGGCGCTCTACCTTCCCGGATTGAGTGGCGCAACTTGGCGATTCTCGCTGTATTCCTCTTCTTGATTGCCTATGCCGGCGTGTTTTGGGCTGAGAAAAGCATGCCTTCCGGCATCGTCTCCGTGCTGGTCGCAACAATTCCTATTTGGACGGCGCTGCTGCAGATTTGTGTTTTGCGAAAAGAATCGTTCCGCTGGTCATTGGCCGCAAGCATCGCGCTGGGGTTAGCAGGCGTGGCTGTGTTGGTGTTTGATCCTGGCACAAGCTTGGCGCTTGCTCCTTGTTTGGCGGTGCTGCTATCTGAAGTCTCATGGTCCACCGGCACCGTTCTGTCCAAGGTTTTCGTCTTACCGAAGAATATGCTCATCAACTCTGGTGCGCAAATGCTGCTGGGTGGATTGATGCTGCTGATTTCCGCTGCTCTGTTTGGCGAATTACGCCCTTTCCCATCTGTATCGTTGCGCGCAGCGCTTGCGATCCTCTATCTTGCGGTCGCGGGTTCGATTGTGGCCTTTACGGCTTATATGTGGCTATTGCATCGAATGCGCGCCACGGCGGTAACGAGTTACGCTTATGTCAACCCGGTGGTGGCGCTGCTGCTGGGACACTGGTTCGGGAATGAAGCGCTGGGGATTCGCACGCTAGTGGGTGCGGCGCTGGTTTTGTTGAGCGTCGTGGTGGTGGTGCGGGACTAAAGGGCTTTGCGGAATGTCAGATTGATGCGGCACGCACCCGTTAGATCGCTAACGCCCTCTTTCAATGGAGCGACCCCATGGAAGGCGAGACGCGCGGGACCGCCCCAAACCACCACATCGCCACTTTCCAAACGATAACGGCGGGGGCGCTCTTTGCGCGTGTCGCCGCCAAACAAAAAGGTGGCGGGCAAGCCAAGAGAAACGGAAACAATGGGTTGGTTGAAGTCAAGTTCATTGCGGTCCTGATGCAAGGTGAGCCGTGCGCCCGGTTCATAACGGTTGATCAGGCAAGCATCGGAAGTGAAATTGGGGAAACCGCCCGCCGCCGCGGCGCGGGCCGCTAAGTCAGAGAACAGCGCGGGCAGCGGAGGCCAATTACGACCCGTTTCCGGGTCGATTGCGGCGTATCGATAGCCTTTACGATCGGAGATCCAACCGACTTTCCCGCAATTTGTGATGGCGATGGACATGCGGAAGCCGCCGGGGTGATCATGTGGCGGAAGGGCGATATGCGGGCGATCTCTTTGACCTGCGCGAAAAGCTCCGTTTGCTCCGAGAGTGCAAAGCCACGCAGCAACACAGCGCCCTCGCTAAGAGCTTCGGTGTGGGAAAATTCAGCCGGAAAGAGGATGCGCTGCGCTTGAACCTTCATTGCGCACGTCCCAACCGCTCGAGCAGCTCTCGGGCATTCACCACCTGCGTGTTCTGATGTCCCTTCGGGAAGTGCTTTCTGTTGCCCGTGACAATGTAATCCGCCTTGCATGCCGCTGCGCATTCATAAATTCGATTGTCTGCCTCGTGCGTGGATATACTGAGCGATTCAGTTAGAGCAGCTACCACGCTACTCTCAAACAAGTCGAACAACCACCGAACCTCGACAGCGTCAAACCCCAGCTTCTTGGTTAGAACATAGCGATATTCAGCTAATATCGGTGCGAAAATCACAAGATGAGTGTTCCGCTTGCAACCAGGTTCAGCACAGCAGCTTCATTGCCGCCCGTTTTGAGGATGCCGGAGACGATCACGTTGGTATCTACCACAACCTTCGTCATTTCCTCGAGCGGCCACCTGTGTTACCGGCCATTTCGCGCCTCGCTTCAGTGATTTTGGCTTCGATCTCCCGTTTTGTGAGCTTATCCATACCCCGCGCCTTGGCATCCGCACGAAGAATTTGAAGAGCTTCCGCCATAGTGGCCGGCTTCGACGCCGTCTCCTGGTATCGTCGAAAGGCCTCCCGCATCAACTCGCTCATGGTGCGATTCTCCTTTTTCGCGAGGCGCTCTGCTTGCTTGCCCATGTCGGGTGGCATGGTGATGGAATAGATTTTGCTTATTCGTGTACCCATATTTAAGGATAATACTTTGTATGACTTTGTCATCGAGGCTTTGCATCGTCATGCACTCTCTAGGAAGCCCTCGTTCTAAAATAGGGCAATCCATGAAGATCCCCTTCACCCGCCTGCTGCAAGCATCCATCTGCTTTGTCTTTAGCGGCGCCGTCCTACTGGCTGCGCAAGGGCCACGAACCGCCAATGGCGAATCCTTATTTGTTCAGAACTGCGCCTTTTGCCATGGCCGCGATGCGGGCGGTGGAGAAGAAGGTCCCGACCTCACCCGCTCAAAGCTCGTCGCTGAAGATGTGGGTGGCAACAAGATTGGCCCTGTCGTTCTCAATGGCCGCCAGGAGAAAGGCATGCCGCGCTTTCAACTAGCCGAGCAGGACATTAAAGATCTCGCCGCCTATATTCATGCTGAAAAGAAACTCGCCGAAGCACAAAAAGGCGGACGGCGCGGAGTGGAAGTGGCCGATTTACAAACCGGCGATGCCGAAGCGGGCAAGACATACTTCAACGGGGCGGGGAAGTGCTCAAGTTGCCATTCTCCTACAGGCGATCTGGCTGGCGTCGCCTCACGCTATGAGGGTCTCAAACTGGAGCAAAGGCTGCTCTATCCCCATGGCGCGGTGGCGAACATTAGCGTGACTTTGCCGAACGGTGAAAAACTGGCGGGCAAGCTTGCTTACCAGGATGAATTCAACATCGGGATGCGCGATGCCAATGGCTGGTATCATTCATGGCCGGTCAGCGCGGTGAAGTTCACGATCGACGCGCCCGCCGCCGCCCATGCCGAACTGCTCGAGAAATATAGTGACGACGATATTCACAACCTGATGGCGTATCTGCAAACGCTCCGCTAAAAGTGCGACAGAGTCAAACCCCAGTTTCATAGAATATCCGAATGGATATCCCTGAATCTCTGAAGGAGGTCTGGAAGGATCCAGTCTGGAGCAAAGTGATCTCCTGGGCGGTTACGTTGGCGCTCGCCGGAATTGGAGGCTGGTTTTTCGGGTTGTGGAAGAAATTGTGGCACGTTCTGTTCGGGAAGAAAAAGCCGAATGAACCGACAATCCCCGGCCTAGCGGACGCCCCGCCAACCCTGCCGGTGACCCGCGGGCACCAAAGTCCTGCACAACTCGTCAGCGCTGCGAAGGGCTCCACGGTTACCCAGAACATCATCAGCTACAGTTCGCCTCCGGCTATTATTGGAACCGACCCACGGCGGGTTGAAGGCCTCAGCAAGGTTCACCTTAAGTTTCATGAGCTCCTTCGCATTGCCTGTGAGGGAGTCGGCGATATTAGGTCTGTTTCAGACGATGCCGATTCCGCTAGAATCGAATACCAACATTTTCTGACCAGAGAGTTGGATGAGTATCTTCAGGGATTACGTAACAAGGTGCTCGCTGCAAACAGAGCCGACGAACTACTGAAGAATCCAAATTGGCGAAGTGCGGTTGAGCCCGCCGAACGAGTCGCCAAGTACAAGGTAGTCCACGATGCCGAGTCAGAGCTGTATAAGGAGCTTGACCAAGGGCTAGCTGATCGGTTCCGTGAGCTCAGAGGAACAAGCTATGAAGCCAAGATCTCATCCAAACGAGTTGAACCTCCAATAGACAGGCAGTCGGCTTGGATTCGCGGCAAGCTAGAGGAAGTTTACCAAGTTAACCTGGCAACGTTCACCGCTACCTTGATGATCCGTGCATCAATCGTCAATGACTCGCCTTATGTTTCGCCCACAATCAGGTGTTTTAGATGCCGACTTCAGGTGAACGGCTTAGACGGTGGGTTTTTGAGCGGCGAAGTAGCCGATACCGAACCTATCTCCGGCGTGATACGTTCGTCCGAAAACCATACAGTCTTTGATCGTGGCCCGTTTGTAAATTTGTGTCAGTGGAACTCATCGCCATTGGTAAAGCATAATCATCGCGAAGGTTGGCTGAAGTTCCAAATTGACGGCTTCGACCCGTCTTTCGGCTCCAGCTTCTCGCTAATCGCCGTGGATGGCGCTGACAATGAACACCTAATAGGGACATGCTCGCAGCCGTGGCCACAGAAAGACGACGTGTATTTCGTGGAGCCGTAACCCCCATCGTCAGCGTCCTCTATTCGTCCGCTTCGCAACAATGGCGCTACAAACTAACCGAGCCGATTGGGATGTATAATCTCCCCCATGAAATGGAATTGGGCCACCGTTTCCGTCTCGTTAAGCGGCGGTTTTTGCTTTCTAATCCTCGCCTACTTGGCTAGCTTCTCCATACGCCAAAGCATCGTGCTTACTCTGTTGTTCACATTGCTGGCCTACAGCATCGGAAAGGCTGTTGTTAAGCCCGTTCGCAGGTTTAGGCCCTACTACGTTCGCGTGGCCCCCGACTGGTGTCGGCTCCTTACAGACTTCAAACTGATCGGCAAGCCGGAAGAATGGCGGGCCATTCACAAATCGTTAAATGAATTGTCCTCCACGGATTATTTCGTAATGCGCGACGGTATATGCTTCACGGTCATTTATCAATCTGAGGATCTTGAGAGTGAACTAATCTACTCAAACAATCACCGCGCATTCTCAACCGAATTCGCCGTTAAGGAGCAAATGGACCCTATAAGGGTTAGACGTGGACAGAGTATTATCGAACACCGCCGCAACGAGTACGACATTCTTTTCTTTTATTAAGCCCGGAACAAAAGGTTACGATTTGGGACTCTGTTGTGCCCGACTGGTGGTGGAATGGAGCGAAGACGTCGTGCCCCGAGCCGATGGCCGAAGATACAGATTATGGGACGGGCGATGTGAGTTTGATCTTGACGACAATATCCAATCGAGAGTTCGACTTCCTGTTATTGGGAACCAGCGAAGTGGAGCGACGAATTCTACAGCAAAACAGCGAGGCAGATAAGGGAGCGTCGAGAGGAGCAGCGCCGGGCTTTTGGCTGGAAGACGGTTGAACATCCTGACATTCCAGAACTTTCCATTCGTTGGCCGGAATCCATTCAGCACGATTACGTCAGCGTTGAACACCGCGATATCTGACGAACAATTCAGCGCAAGGCCATTCAATCGTTTCTACTGGCCGCATGCTGGCTGGTGCCAGTAAGTCTCTCGTTCTAAAATAGTGCAATCCATGAAGATTCCCTTCCCCTCAGCCTGCTGCGAGCGTCCATCTGCTTAGCCTTTCCCGCCACAGTTCTGCTCGCTGGGCAAGCGCCGCGAACCTCCAACGGCGAATCCCTATTCGTTCAGAACTGTGCCTTTTGCCATGGCCGCGATGCGGGCGGCGGCGAAGAAGGTCCCGATCTCACCCGCTCCAAAGCTCGTCGCTGAAGACGTCGGCGGCAATAAGATCGGTCCCGTCGTTCTCAATGGCCGGCAAGAGAAAGGCATGCCGCGCTTTCAATTGGCCGAGCAGGATATCAAAGATCTCGCCGCCTATATTCATGCCGAAAAGAAAATTGCCGAAGCACAAAAAGGCGGACGGCGCGGAGTGGAAGTGGCCGATTTGCAAACCGGCAATGCCGAAGCCGGCAAGACATATTTCAACGGGGCGGGGAAGTGCTCGAGTTGCCATTCGCCAACCGGCGATCTGGCTGGCGTCGCCTCACGCTATGAGGGTCTCAAACTGGAGCAAAGGCTGCTCTATCCCCATGGCGCGGTGGCAAACATTACCGTGACTTTGCCGAACGGTGAAAAACTGGCCGGCAAGCTTGCTTACCAGGATGAATTCAACATTGGCATGCGCGATGCCAATGGCTGGTATCATTCATGGCCCGTCAGCGCGGTAAAGTTCACGATCGACGCGCCCGCCGCCGCCATGCCGAACTGCTCGAGAAATATAGCGACGACGATATTCATAACCTGATGGCGTATCTCCAAACCCTTCGCTAAAAAACATCATGACCATATTGAAATGCACCATTCTCGCTGCCCTAGCGAGCGGCTTTATGACGGCGCAGGAATACGATCCAAGCTGGCAGCTCAAGCCCCCCACCGATAGCTGGCCCGGCTATCATGGCGATTATTCCGGCCGCCGTCACAGTCCGCTCACGCAAATCACCCCGGCGAACGTTGAGAGCCTGGGGCTTGCCTGGTCGTTTCAAACGGGCGGAAGCGGAGAATTGAAATGCTCGCCTTTGATGGTGAATGGCATTTTGTACATCACCATGCCCGACGATGTCTGGGCAGTGGATGCGCGTTCCGGCCATCAACTGTGGCACTACAAATATCCGCCGAATAAAGGATTTCCATATTGGGCATCGCGGCGTTTCCATGTATAAGGAATGGCTCTTTTTCACCACGCCCGACGCCCACCTGGTTTCCCTCAACGCCAAAGATGGCACCGTCCGCTGGAATGTCGTCATCGCCGATTCGCAAAAAGGCTACTGGATGACCATGTCGCCTATGGTCATTCGGAATCATGTGATTGTCGGCGTCTCGGGCGATTTCGACAATCTGGCGGGTTTCCTCAAAGCCATCGATCCGGAGACGGGCAAGACGCAATGGCGCTGGGATAGCACTCCTCCCGCCGGCACGCCCGACGCAACCACCGGCGGCATGACCTGGATGACCGGCACCTACGATGCCGATCTGAATCTGCTCTACTGGGGCACCGGTAATCCCACGCCCGTGCTGAATGGCAAAGTGCGTCCGGGTGACAACCTTTATACCTGCAGCATTGTCGCTCTCAATCCCGATACCGGCAAACTGCAATGGGCGTTCCAACCTTCTCCGCATGACACGCATGATTGGGATGCGGTGGAGACCACCGTTCTGGTGGATGGACCTTTTGCCGGACAAGCGCGCAAAATGCTGATGCAGACTTCGCGCAACGGCTATTTTTTCGTGCTGGATCGCACCAATGGCAAGAGCCTGCTGACGGTGCCTTATGGTCCGGTGAACTGGGCTACTCAGGTGGACGCCGAGGGCCGGCCGCAATCGAATCCCGCCAAAGAACCCGCGCCCGATGGCCGCCTGATCGCGCCCGATGAAGGTGGGCTTACTAACTACCGTTCACCCAGCTTCGATCCAAATACCGGGTTGTTTATTGTGGATGCGCACCCGAGTTATGGCGTTTACTTCGCCAAACCGGCGGATGGCGCCTTCGGCTGGGCGGGTGCAGATTACGGTGTCTGGGGCAAAGGCGTTCTGGAAGCCATCGACTATCAAACGGGCAAAATTCGTTGGACGCATGAACTGGGTCCGAACGGAGCGGGTGCGGGCGTTTTGACCACCGATTCCGGCTTGCTGTTCACCGGCGATGCCCTGGGCAATGTGCTAGCTCTTGACACAAAAGACGGCAAGACGCTCTGGCATTCGGGCACCGGAGTGCCCATGCAAAGTTCCCCGATTACCTATGAGTTGGATGGCCAACAGCACGTAGTCACCAGCAGCGGCGGCGTGTTATTTTCCTGGGCCTTGCCCAAAAGTTTGATTGCCAACCGCTAATTGGCTCTCTTATAGGTGAGCTTTGAGAAAGGCCAAAACCCGGTCCTTCGCGTCGCCGGCCACTGCCGGGTTGTATCCACCATGAATGGGCGAGATGGACGATAGGAATCCGAGAAGGGCGTTCGGCGCACGATTCATGAAGCTGTGTCCGGCATTCGGGTATAGTTTCAAGTCGTTGGGGATGTGCAGGCGCTCTACTTCGCTCTTTATTTTCCCAATCTCAGGAGCGGTAGCCTTATCGCGCGCACCATAACTGGCCACAATGGGGCAAGCTCCGTCGAGACGATCAGGTGCTTTGCCATAGAACGGGGCGGCGACACGGAACAGGCCACTCTTCGCCAATATCAGCGCGAAGCCGCCTCCCATGCAGAAACCGATGACCGCTATGCGCTCAGGATCGGCAAACTCGCGCGTGCTGAGCCATTGACGGGCATCCAGCAGATCTTGCACGCTGCGGCCTTGGCCGGTTTTGATATCGTTCATGAACTGGCGAACACAGGAAAACCAAGTGCCACGGCTAAAAAGATCGGGCATCGCCACGGCATAACCGCTGTCGGCAAAATCGTCGGCCACCCGTCTCATTTCGTCTGTCGCGCCGAAAATTTCATAGATAAAAACCAAGCTTGGGAGCCTGCTTTTTGGCGGACGCGATACGTAGACCGGCATGGTAAAGCCGTCAGAACAGGAAAACGTCTCGTGAGTCTTGATTAAGCCGGATTGATCCACGAACCGATTTTACTGTGTTCGATACAGCTCTGAATGTAAGTAGGGAACTAAGTGATGATGGCGGCCAGACGACTACTCGCCGGAGGCCACCTGAGCGAGGGGGAATGCCACCACCTGCTGCTCTTTGCGTGCCTTAACAGGGGCTTCTTCCTGCCGGGCTTTCTTGCGAACTAAGGAGAGAACAGATTTACGCTGGGGACTCGATATTTCGTTCAAGAAAACGAGTGAGAGCGGGCTTCCGGCCGATATGTGCGTACCATGCCGCTGCATGTCTGATAACAAGCTGCAGCCCGCGTAATCATAGCCGGTCATTTGGGTAATATCGATGGTGAACCGCCTCGAGTCACTTTCCAAGAGTACGGTTTTCCATATATACAGGACGTCGTCAACGACGCCGCCTGCGAATCGGCCGGCGATTTCAACGCGAAATTCGTCTGCGTTGTCGCGAAGTTTAATGTTTACCACGTTGTTGTACTGCTCGACGAATCGTTCAGTCTACACGTTCAGCATACAGCAAATCGCGAGTTGTCGATGAAGATTTTTTAAAAGAATTCGGAGGAAAAACTGAAGCCACTCAGACACTCGTAGCTATTCGTGCCGCAATGCCACTACGGGGTCAAGACGAGCGGCTTTGCTGGCTGGCCAGATGCCAAAAAATAAGCCAACTCCTACCGAAACCACAATACCGGAGATGGCCGCCCAAGCTGGAACGGCAGTAGGTAAGGAACTGAATACCAACTTACTAGCCAGCGAAATCAGCCAGCCAAACACCAATCCCACTAGTCCCCCCAAACCGGTAAGCACGGCGGCTTCGAGTAAAAATTGCACTACGATGTCTGAGCGGCGCGCGCCGATAGCCTTGCGAACGCCAATCTCGCGTGTGCGCTCCGTCACAGAAACCAGCATAATGTTCATGACTCCAATGCCCCCAACCAGCAAGCCAATGGAACTGAGCACGATCATCACCAGAAACGTCACTGAGGTAATTTGCCGGAACTGTTCCACCATTTGTTCGGCTGTCGAGATAGAAAAATCCTCCATTTTGTTCACGGGCACCCGCCGTTCAATGCGCAGAATGGTCCGAATCTGATCCAGCGCCTGCGGCAGCATCTTGTCAACGGCGGTTACCGTAATCGACATGTCCTTGGCATTCGGGTAAATCTTCTCCATGGAAAAGAAAGGCAAAATCACCCGATTATCGGAGCTATCGAAGAAACTCGCGACAGGCCGGTGGAGAGTGCCAATTACCTGCGCCTCCTCCCCATCGACATTAATCTCCTTGCCAATCGGGTCTTCCTCGCCGAAGAGCGCCTTCACGATGTCCGCGCCGATAATCGCCACCGGGGCGCGATGATGGTCTTCAAATTCGGTAAAGAAGCGGCCTTTATCCATATCCACTTGGCCGGTTTGCGCAAACGCTTCCTCCACGCCATAAAGGTTGGTCTGATAAACGGCGTTGCCCTTGTATTTCGTAACAATCGGAAAATGATTTGGCTCGAGCGTTGCCGATACGTTGGCGCAGGCCGTGCATTGTTCGCGGATCGCCGCCACGTTCGCATAGACAAACTGTTTTCTGGCCCGTTCTTCCGGCGTGAGATCAGTGGTCTGAAAAGCGGGCTCGCGCGAGACGTAAATCGAATTCGGCCCGAAGCTCTTCAAAACGCCCGTGACCGCGCCGTCAAACCCGGTGAGAATCGCTCCCACGCCGATAATCGTGCCGGTGCCAATCACCACTCCGAGCATGGTGAGCATGCTGCGTAATTTGTGCGTTCGTATGGTGTCGAACGCCAGCAGCATGTTGTTTTGAAAGGAAAGGAAAAAATTCATTGGCTAATCAGCCTGCAAAGCGATGATAGGATCTAGCTTCGCCGCTTGGCGTGCTGGATAAATTCCAAAAAACAGTCCTACGCCCGCCGACAAGCCCACGCCCAGCGCTACGGCGGTAAGAGGCATGTCCATCGGCAGAGGTGTGGCATTGCTCACGACAACTGTGACGATGAAAGCGACCGCCACGCCGATCAGTCCGCCTATCACGGCCAGCACTGCCGACTCCACTAGGAATTGATTCTGGATGTCGCGCCGGCGCGCCCCCAAAGATTTGCGAATGCCGATTTCGCGCGTCCGCTCCGTCACCACCGCCAGCATGATGTTCATGATGACGATTCCGCCCACCACCAGGAAAACCGAAACCACGGCGAAGGCCATACCGGTGATGGCGCCTGTCAGATTCTGCCAGGCATTGGTGAGGGTATCGGAACCAAAAATGCTAAAAGTGTCGTCATCCTTGGGCGTCAGATGGCGGTAGGAGCGCAGCAGCATACGGACTTCGTCCTTGGCTTCCTCCAGGTGCGAAGAATCGGCTGCCTTCGCAAATAACGCCAGATGGGTTTGCACATTCAGTCCGTACGTCTTGAAGTAAGAGTAAATCGGCACGGCCACAAACTTATCTTGCGACTGGCCGAAGACGCTGCCCTTTGCCTTAGCCACGCCGATGACTTCGTATTGCACCCCATCCACCAAAAGTTTCTTCCCGATCGGATCAATGCCGGCGAAGAACTTTTGATTGACGTCCTCGCCGATGAAAGCCACCGGCATGTGGCGTCTTACTTCGGTGTCCGAAGGCGTGCGGCCGATGGCCACGGTCGTATTGTTGATGGCTGGAATTTCGGCGGTGATGCCGTCCAATTCCACCTGCTGCATGGTTTCGCCCTTAAAGGCAATCGTCACATCGCGGCTGCTCTCCATGCCAATAGCGCTTAGCAAATGCGCGCGATCGCGAATAAATTCGTATTCTTCGGGGCGTACTTGCGGATTGTGACGATCCATTTCAAGAAACTTTTTCGGGTCCCAGTTGCCGATAAAAGCAATGCGCACTACCCGAAACCCATCCGATCCCATGTCGGACAGTTTATTGGCGATATAGAGATTCATGCCGTTCACGAACGAGAGCACGACAATCAGCGTAGTCGTGGCCAGAATAATGCCCAATAGAGTAAGGAAACTGCGCAGTTTGCTCTTGCTCAAGGAATCAAAGGCGATGCGCGCCGATTCCCAAAATGAGGCGGTAGGCCGGTAATAGCGTTTGCCTAGACCCTCATAGCCCGTGCCAGCCAAGCTATCGTGAACCCGCGCTGCTGGAGTCGTACTGGTCGGAAGGGGAAGGTGTTTCACGAGTTGCTAATCGGAGTATAGGATACGGCCCGGCCCACAGGCAGTCACTATCTTGTTACGTACATTCGTGTAGTAAAGTTCCTGCGGCGATCCTCTCCTCGGACGAACTCGCGCCAGACGGGCGCGCTGTCAAACACACCCTTTGCGCTCTTCAGTCATAGACCCCCTGCACAAACCACCCCCGCGTCTGCGCTTCCTGGTAAATGCGGTAAAGGCCGCCATCATCTAAGGCCACATCCCACTCATCCCGGCTCCACGCTGTGTCAGCCCACCACTCGCCCGCTGTCTTCCAAGGCCCGGCCGAGCGCATCACAGTGCCTTTTACGCCGGCCGCCAGCACTTCCTTCGGCGCCAGTTCTACCAGCCGGACGCGCGCTTCTAACGCGGGGCGAAATACCCGTATCACGAGCCGCAGCATCTCTCCTTGCGGTACATCTTCCGCCTTCGATTCCCCCTGAACATTCAAACCCACCATGCGAAACGCATCGGGCCGATGAGTATTGAGCCGCTGCGGTGAACCCACATTCTCCTCGCCTACCATGCCGGCAATTCGCGCCAAAGTGATTTGCAGTTTATCGGGCAGCGGCGTGGCGGGCAGAAACAGACCGTTCTGCACGCGCCGCGGTTCTACCGGCTCGACGCGCAATTGGAACGCTACAATCTGCGCCTCTGGCGGATGTCGCTCCAAATGAAGCTGCAGCAACTTCAACATGGTGCGGTGATCCGTCAACGGCACCGGAAACTCCAGCACAGCCCGGTAGGCCGGCGGATGCACCCCTGCGCCCTCCAGATCCATGGAAATTGCAAGCTGACGCGCCGCGCGCGATTGTGAACGGAGCAGGGAACAGATCTCCACCAACGCGCTGCTGAACAAAAAAAGTAGCGGTTCCAACAACACAATGGGGTGCTCCAGCACCACGCGCCGCTCATAGTTGCTGGTTTCCGCCGAAATCCGCAAAGGGCGGTGCAGCACCCCCAGCGAAAGATTGCGCAGATACACTCCGCCCGGGCCTAACCGTTCCGCCACTCCCGCCTCCGGCAAGACGGCCAGATCCTCGCAACTCTTTACGCCCCAACGCAGCAAAAGATCCAATATGGCTTGATTGGTTGTCAACTCAGCCAAAGAAAGCGGCGCCAGTTTGCGCTGCTCTTCTCCCGGCGCTACAAGCGTTACTCCTTTGGTATGGCGCGCCAGCAGAATTGCTGTATCCGGATTAGAAGCAATCGCCAGATTCGCCTGCAAACTCCGCTCGTAACCTGCGCGCGAAATTTCCGACGCAATCTGATAGGGCGAGCCCAGCAGTTTACGCAATGGATCAATGCAAAAAATGACAGTATCGCCGCTGCTCTGTTCTATATAGGGAGAAAATTCCAATGCCAGGTCGAGCAGTGCAGCGGCGCTGCTCCCTGGCGCATACAGGCAAGCGTACATGTTATGCCAGCGTAATTTGCAGCTGCCGTTCTGGACAAATCGCCGTTATCTTTCTTTGCTTGGCCACAGCCACGATGCCGCGCAGCCGTGCGAAAGGCCGGTTGCCTAGCCAGGCAAATGATTTAGCCTGGCAATCAAGCGAATACCGGCTGGCTGCTTTGGCTTGCGGCGTCTCGGCGCAAATCAATAAAATGGTCGAGGTGTTTTGTATAACTCGCTGAAACCGGTACCAATACGAGGGTGGGATCCGATTCAAAATGGCCGCCTTTGCTTCGCTCAAATCGAGCAAGACAACGCCAAATCCACCCCCATGCAACAGTAGATCGGCAGCTCGCATTGTGTATTCCGGATTACACTTGCAGCGCACCCATAGCACCCGCTCCAGGTGTACACCGCTGGCTGCCGCCGAATCCGGGTGAAAACTATTGTGTAAATCCACTACCGCGCACACCTCTCCCCGCTTTGTGGCTTGGGCCAGAATATGCACACAAATGGAAGTTTTTCCGGAAGATCTAGCGCCACTGGTTTCGACTAGGCTGCCACGAGCTAAACCGTTTATTAGCAAATGTTTTAATGCAGGTATTTGAAGTGAATTACAGCTTTCTTCCGCAGCTCCTTGCGGTAGTTCTATGGCCCTTTTCCAGCGTGGATCGCAAGGCACAGCTGCAGATGAATTCGCCATTTGTTCGCCTATTGGTATTCTGCTTGATTCTGCGGCAAAATGCAATTCAAAGTATTTGAAATAGGGTTACGGTGTTGAAACGCTTCATTTTAGAGTAGTGTATTCTTTCTTACATGGACGTTTCCATTGCGGCTTACCGCAGGCTCGCCGAATTTCGCCATCAGATCCGCCAATTCCTCCATGTCAGTGAACAGGCCGCTCGCGCCCATGGCATTGAGCCACAACAGCATCAGTTAATGCTTGCAATCAAAGGACTTCCTGAAGGCGCGAGGCCCACTGTTACTACCCTCGCCTTGCGGCTTTGTTTAAAGCATCACAGTGCAGTCGAACTAGTAAATCGACTAGTGGAGCGCGGCGTTGCCGTCCGACGCCAAAGCCAGGAAGACCGCCGTGAAGTCCTGGTTGAACTCACACCTTTGGGTGAAGAAATATTGGAAAAGTTGAAAGACCTGCATTTCCGGGAATTGCATACAAAGAGTCCTGAACTCTGCCGGACTCTGCAAACAATCGTGGATGCTCCCATTTCTGAGACGGTTAAAGCGAACGCTGGAATCGCCTAGTAGTCAGAATTTCCGCAACTCACCCGCCATGCTTACCAAACCGACCCATACGATATAAAGGGTCCACCACAATGCGGCTGATAAGCCGCCGAACAACAAGAAATTCATAAAGCGCGAATGCTTTTCGGTTGGCTGCTGTTGTGTCATAGAACTTCCTTTCCATCTCAGGTCGTGCAGCCGGTTTACCAGTGTGTCTATTGGTTTGCTGTTTTAGAATCAATCATTTGATTCATCTCCGTCACCAGACATGCGTGAATTTGCTCAACTAACCACTGCCAGATAGCGCAATTTATAAGAAGTATGCCCGAACTGCCCGATATCGCCGCTTATCTCAGCGCACTGGAAGAGCGCATTCTGAAGCAGCCGCTGCAGCAAGTCCGTTTGGCTAACCCTTTCTTGCTGCGCAGCCTGCAACCTCCGCTAACGGCAGTAGGAAATCTTCCTGTTTGCGCGCTACGCCGGGTAGGCAAGCGTATTGCGATTGGCCTGGAGGGCGATTTCTGGCTGGTGCTGCATTTGATGATCGCCGGGCGCCTTCACTGGAAGCCAGCCAACTGGAAACTTGCTGGCCGGCAAAACCTGGCGGCCTTCGATTTTCCCAATGGCACGCTCCTGCTCTCCGAAGCCGGCAGCAAACGCCGCGCCTCTTTGCATGTAGTGATGGGTGAAGAAGGATTGCAAGCGCTCGATCCGGGAGGAATTGACGTTTTCCAAGCAACTCTGGCCGATTTTCAGCAAACACTGAGCGCCGTCAATCACACGCTGAAACGCGCACTGACCGACCCGCGCCTGCTCAGCGGCATTGGCAACGCCTATTCCGATGAAATCCTGCATGCGGCACAGCTTTCGCCGATCGCGCAAACTCACAAATTGAAAGCCGAAGAATGGGAACGTCTCTTCCATGCCACCCAGGCCACGCTCACGCGTTGGATGGATAAGCTGTGCGCCGAAGCCCGGCGGGCCTTTCCAGAGAAGGTTACCGCTTTCCGTCCTGATATGGCCGTGCATGGGCGCTATGGGGAAGCTTGCCCGAGATGTGGCCAGAAAATTCTGCGTATTCGTTATGCCGACAATGAAACCAACTACTGCGCGCGCTGCCAGACAGGCGGCAAAGTGTTGGCCGATCGCGGTCTTTCGCGCCTTTTGGGTGCCGATTGGCCGAGGACATTGGAGGAACTCGAAAGTCTGCAAACGCGTCGATAAAGTGTCGATGAAGTACTAGAACGCGGGGTTCTCGGGAGGTTTTCGAGGGGTTTTCTGAGAGTTTTCGAGAGGTTTTCGGAGGGTTTTTGAGGGGTTTCCAAGGAAAGATTGCCAATCCTTGAGAGGAGCGGTACTCTAACAGCAACGAACGTTCGGGAGGATCTTGAAAATGCGTACGATCTCTAGATGGATATTCCGCAAAATCGTTGAATTTTTTACTTTGGATCCGGTGTATCCGGTTGGCCATTAATTAGCCGGGCGCCGCGCGTTTCTTCACCGGCGCTTCTCTAATCCGCGCGTTCACCATTTCGACAATTTGTTCGTTCACCGGGGTGGGCAGATCGTATTTCTTGCCCATCTCAATCAATGCCCCATTTAAGGTTTCCAGCTCGAGCCGTTTGCCGAGTTCGAAATCTTGCAGCATGGAAGTGCGCGTGCCCGGTGGATAGGAACCCAGCACCGTCAGAATTCGATTGACTTCGGTAGCGCGCACCCTTGCGCCATCGGCCTGGGCGATCGGAAACGCCTCCGCCAGAATGGACGCGGCGAGTTCCAGATACTTTTCTTCTTGCAGAACCTCCAAGCCTTTTCCGGCAATCGTCGTCAACGGATTCGAAACGCAGTTGTGCAGCATTTTACGCCAGACTGCCGTGTGGAACGCTCCTTCGCGCTCAATCTGGATGTCGGTATTGGTAAACAGGTCCGCAAACGCATTGCAAGAGGACTGCGAGGGGATGGTGAAATGCGCGTGCTGTGGCAAGAAGGCGCGGTAAATGCCGGCTTGGGCTTCCACGTACACCCACGAAAGCACCGGTATGGCGTGGTAGGGCGCAATTCGCTCGGCATGCCCCACGCCGTTCTGAATGACCGCTACGGGCTGATTGTTTTTGCACAACTGCGGCAACCAACTCAGAGCAACCGCAGTGTCGTAAGTTTTTACAGTCATCAACACTAAGTCCGCTGGCGGCGGGTGCCGGAAAAAGAAAGGAAAACGCCAGACGGGCGAATCTTGAAAGCGCAGGGCGGCCGGCGTGCGGCGGACGCAGTAAAACACCTGATGCCCCGCGCTCCTGAGTTTTGTGCCAAGGTATGCGCCGAGATTTCCCGCCCCAATGATGGCGACGCGCGGCATCTATTCGGTGGGCTTTGTCGCGAGTGCTTTTACAAGCTCGTACAAAAACGTTTGTCCTTCATAGAACGAGCGGACTGGCATGCGCTCATCTCGGCCGTGCGCGCGAACGTCGTCGCGGTCGAGGAAAAATCCCTGCACTCCGTAGGTGGGGATGCCGGCGGCGCGCAGGTATTTTCCATCCGACGCGCCGGTAGCCATGGTAGGCACGGTAATGACTCCAGGCCACATTGTATCGGTAACGTGTGCGAACGCTTTCATGATATCGTCACGCAACGGCGAGGCGGGGGCTCGGCCGCCCTCTTGCTTTACCGTTATGTGCACTTGTTCGTCTGCTACCACAGCTTGCAAATTCTTCAGCACGTTTTCGAGCGAATCCTGCGGCAGAAGGCGGCAATTGACATTGGCCGCCGCCAGCTGAGGCAAGGCATTCGGCGCATGTCCACCCTCCAACTGGGTGGCCACGCAAGTTGTGCGCAGCATGGAATTCATGCCAGGGGAAAGGGCCGCGATCCGCTGCATGGCTTCGTCTGAGCCTTCGCCGACTTTGGCGAGATCTGCTGCAAAGTCCCCTTTCTCCACCTTCGCCATCTGCTGAAAGTAGACGCGAGTTACTTCATTCAGTTGCAGAGGAAAGCTGAACGACGAGAGGCGGTAAAGCGCGCCGGCCAAATGGTAGATGGCATTGTCCGCGACCGGGCGCGAACTATGGCCGCCCTTGTTGCGGACTTCGAAGCGCACGTCCAGGTATGTTTTTTCCGCCAGCCCAATATCGTTGGCGATGGGACGGTTGTTCAGCATCTCACCGTGGCCGCCTTCGTTGAGACAGAAATCGGCCTCAATCAATGCGCGCTTATTCTTCAGCAGCCAGTCCACTCCGTTGGCCGGTCCGCCGCCTTCCTCGTCGGCAGTCAACGCCACGATCAAGTCGCGGTCTGGTTGAAATCCTTCACGCTTGTAGCGAATCAAGTTGGCTACCCAGGCCGCGGCCTGCGCTTTATCGTCTGCTGTGCCACGGCCGTAGAAATAGCCGTCTTTCTCGACCAATTCGAATGGGTCGGTACTCCAGTCTTCGCGCTTGGCCTCGACTACATCGGTGTGCGCCAACAGCAGAATAGGCTGGCGCGCGCCCGTGCCGTGGTAACGCACCACCAGATTGGCCTTGTCTGGCCGCGGGCCACCCACAAAAATATCCACTTCGCGAAAACCTGCGGCCTTCAACCGTTCCGCAACGCTATTTACGATCGGCGTGGTGGCGCCCGTTGAAAATCCGGACTTACTCTCCACCATCTCTTGGTAAATTTCGCGCGCCAGCCGGCGATCGGCCTCCGGCGGCATCTTGTCAGCGGCCTGCACAGCTAAGGCGCTGAAAGCCAGGACAAGCTTAATCTCTACACGCATGGTTATTGCTAGAGTAACTCTGAGGCGGCTCGAAAGCCGTCTCGCCGCCAAGAATGGCCGCCCTACGCGCCAGGTTTCAGCAATTCCTGAACATAGGCTTGCAAGCCGGGAGTGCAAGCATAACCATTACCTTTATAAATGGAGTTTGAGCCATCGAAGGCGGCAAATTGTCCGCCTGCTTCTTCGACCAGGATTTTGAGCGGCGCAAAATCCCAAGGCTTGGCATTGGGCTCGATCCAGACATCGGCCCGGCCCTGCGCCACTAAAATCGCGTCCATGGAGCCGCCTAAGCCACGGACCGCCCAAAACGGCTCAACCCACTGCAAAATGTTCGGCATGCCACTCACGCCCTTTTTATTAAATCCGTTGAAGCACAACACCGCTTCGTCAGGGCCAGCCATTTTGGAGACCTGCAGCCGCTTCCCGTCTTGCCAGGCGCCACTTCCTTTGCTCGCCGACAGCAAAAGCTGTTGCGCGGGGCAATGCGCCGCGCCCGCGACGACTTGGCCGTCTTGTTCAAAACCGATGAGGACCGCCCAAAGGGGTATGCCGCGCACAAAATCGCGCGTGCCGTCAATGGGGTCGATAATCCATTTCCGGCCATTGCGGCTTTCGCGGTTGGCGCCTTCTTCACCGAGCACGCCGTCCTCGGGAAACTCGCGGGCGATCCTTTCCGCAATGAGCTTCTCGCAGGCCCGGTCGGCCGCCGTGACAGGCGATTCATCGTCCTTCGTCTCGGCCGTTATTCCACGTTCTTGATATTCCAGCGCCAAGGCTCCCGCCTCTTGCGCCATTTCAGCCGCTAGCGCGACCTCACGTTCAAATGCCACGTTCCAATTATCGCCGGAGGCGGCTCGAAAGCCGCCCCGCAGGCAAGAATGGGCGCCCTACGTGGTGGAACGGTGGGCGTCCAGCGTTCGTTCCTGACCGCCTTTTCCGCCTCTGCCGCCGCCCATGCCGCCTTCCATTTTGATGGTGAAGTGAATGGTATCGCCATCCAGCTTGCCGACATAATGCGTTGTCATGGTATTTCCGTTGAACTCGCGTACGACGTCAAACATCACGTTGTCGCCGTCTACTTTTCCATTGGAAATGTCGCTATCGCCGCGCCGCCCGCTTACCGTGCCGGTAAGCTTATCGCCGTCTGCCTTCAGGTTCATTGTGACCGTCATTGTGTTGCCGTCGCGGCCAGGCGTCTCCGCCGTCCATTTGCCGGTGGCGTCGGCGGCCAGCATGGTTAGCGTCGCCAAACCGCCAGCGACCAACAGTTTTAAAGTTCGTGTCATTTGGGAGTTCTCCTTGATTCCATATTCCAACTCCAGCCTTTGATTGCGCTAACTACGCATAGAAGGCTGGTACTAAATGAGACTCTGTGAGGTTAGAAGGGGGTTACCGCGTCGATTTCTTAAAAGCGTTTAAGGAAGGCCCCGAGAACGTTTCGCTCAAAGGGCCACTTCGTTTATGTCCACCGTACTACATGTTGGGTATTATTAACAGGATTGATAAGGCGATCTAGGATATACTGTTTTCAGAAACAACCTTTCAAAAAACGGGATGTACCCCTTAGATGTGGGCTATCTCACGGAAGAATGGGTTGACACGGTCTAGTAGAAGCGTTAGTCTGGGAATTCGTTAGAATTAACAAACAATAAGAATCTCGGGGCTGACGCGCGGTCGTGAGCGGCAGAACACAACTCTTAGCGAACTCTGAGGAGAGAATGACGAACTATCAGAACTTGTTGGTTGAGCTCGATGAATCGGGTCACGAGCCAGACCGACATATCAAAATCAGCTATAAAACCCTTGGGTGGATATTCGGTTCCGTCCTGGTATTACTGCTCATTGCAGCGGGTGCTTTCACAAGTTACCTGCAGATGTTCTGGAAGGCGCAAACGTATGATCACCTCCGTGCCGATTTCGATCGGGTCCGCGGACGCGTGCAGATTCTCGAGAAAGACAAGCAGCGCAGCAACCAACAAATCAATACACTGGAAAATCTGGCTAAAACGGTTTCGGTTGCTTATGGTTTGAATGCGCCTACGACCGAAGACGTGGCGATGGACGAGGACGACGCCAATTCCGCCAAGGAATCCATTCAGGAATTTAACGTTTTAAAGGCCGCCAATTTTTCGCATATCTTCCATCATTACGCGCACCAATTCCAATCTCACGTGCAGCCGAGCCTATGGCCAGTTTCGGGAGTTCTGCGCAGTTCGTTTGGTTCGCGCACCGATCCCTTCTCCGGCGAGGGCGCCTTCCACACCGGTATTGACCTTTCAGCATCGATTGGAACTCCGGTTCATGCGACTGCCGATGGGGTGATTCAGTGGGTGGGGCCGAACGGCCGTTACGGACGGCTGGTGGTTGTCGATCATGGCGGTGGACTGCAAACGTATTACGGCCATCTTTCTCAATATTTGGTGGTGGTTGGCCAGGAAGTGCGCCGCAATGAAGTGATCGCGCTGAGCGGCAGCAGCGGCCGCGTCACGGGACCGCACCTGCATTACGAGGTCCGCGTGCACGGCACACCCGTCAATCCCTACAAATATCTGGGCTATGGTTCAAAGACCGAAATGGCTTCTAGCGGCAAGACGCATAGCGACCTCGGCCTTTGATAGCAACCGGCCTGATCCGTTAAGCATCTCTTTTTTAGTGACAAGCGCAAAGGGCTCGGCTGTGCGCGGCGTGACGCGTCGCGCGATGCTCGTTGCCCTTCCGACGTGCCTTGCCGGGCAGGCACCACGGCCCAAGGCGAAGCCACTGCCAACGGTGGGGGAGTTTTTGCGTTTTGTGGACCCCACCACTGAGACGCTGGTGGTTCGTCTCACCAGTCTCAAAAGCGCTAACTTTTTACCTGCTTCCACAAACCGCTTCGTTTCAGTGAAAGAGCGCTATCTGGTTTTTTCATCTGATCGCAACGGAGGGCTCGCTCCCTTTCAGGTGGATTTGCGATCGGGTACAGTTCATCAGCTCTGTAGCGCCGTTGACTTATCGGCGGGTTCGCTGTGCCTCGATCCGAAAGAACGCTGGGTCTACTTTTTGGATGGGGGACGTCTCAAGCGGGTCGAGGTCGGCAAGAAAGAGATGAAGAAGCAGCCGGAAACGATTGCCGACGGTGTGACCAGTTTTAGTATCGCGCAAGGCGGCGCGATCTTCCTCATCCGCAGCGGGCAACTGCAACGTATGGAGAATGGCGAGACCACCACCTTTGCCGACTCGGTGGCAGCAAACGGACAAACGTGTCTGGCGCAGCCGCGCGGCGCGGGGTGCCTATTTGTGCGAGCATCGGCTACGCGCGAGTTCTGGTACGCCGCCGGTAACCCGAGTGGCGCGAAGCCGGTGCTGCTCGCGAAAGGTAGCGTTTCGAGCCCTTGCTGGTCGCCCGATGGGCAATCGCTACTTTTTCTGCGCGATGTCGTGACTCCCAGCGCGACTTTGGCGGAAATCCACCAGGTGGGACTCGATGGAACGGGTGAGCGCTGCATCGCGCCCACCAGCCAGTTTGCCAGCTTCTCGACGAATTTCGACGGTTCGGTGTTTGTCGGCGCGAGCCGCAGCAAAGCTCAGCCGAATGTTGTTCTGCTGCTACGTTCGGCCAAGCGGGAGTTGACGCTTTGCCAACATCATTCCAGCCATCCGGGCGCTGTTTCTCCGGCCTTCTCACCGGATGCGCGACGCGTTTATTTCCAGAGTGACGAAGATGGGAAGCCGGCGATTTATTCGGTGAATGTGGAACTGCTGGTGGAGCCTCCGGGTGAGGGTAGCGAGGGATAGAGTTCGCATGGTATGCGCGCTCCATGCCCCGCCCATCCCGTTCGAGCAGTACGAGCACTTCGAGTCGCGATGCTTCCGCTACTCGGTTCTGCCGGAGTTCCCATGATGCAACCTAGTCGGCTCCGTTCCCAGACTTCGGCTATAGTGGCCTTATGCCGGCTTCGTTGTGGAGGCGCGTTCACTGGTTTTTGCTTGCTTTGGCCGCACTCAGCCTCATGCCCGCTTATCTCTGGGCCTATAAGCTGGCTGGCCCATCCGATATACCTACTGTTCTGCTCGGCGACATTGTTGTCGTGAATAGGGCGGCCTACCGGGTGAAGTTGCCCTATTCCAACGTAGCGGTGCTTCGGAGTGGCCTGCCAAAACGCGGAGACTTCGTTCTTTTGCAACTGCGCAACCATCCGCGGCTGAAATCAGCATTCTTCAAACGGATCATAGGGCTGCCCGGTGAGACTATCGAACTGCAAGAAAACCGAGTCATCGTCAATGGCCAAGCCATGCCCGTAAGGACATTAAATCCCGCTGACTTTGCATGGGTTCCGAAAACACATCCGATGGGCTCCGTTGTGCAAGATGAGGATGGGCACTGGATAACATTCAGTCCCGGGAAGAGCGACCACCGGAATCATCCTCCGGTCCGGCTGTCGGACCGGCAGTACTTCGTACTCGGTGACAATCGCGACGACAGCGAAGATTCACGGGAGTTCGGGCCGGTACCCGAGGCCCTTTTCCTTGGAAAGGTGATCGCCACCTTCGCAACTGGTGAACGGGCCAAATAGATTTCGTTTCTAGCCGGCCCTCTCGAAATCACCCCTCAATATTCCATTGGTCAGTTTTGCCGAGCAGACGTGGGTCATTTCTCGAAAGCGCCCAATGGTTCGTGACGAACTTTGGCTGATCGTGGCGACAGGCTTTTGTCGAAGAGGGGTTTCAGCCTTTAGAGGCTTTGGTGCCCGCCAATTCGGCGGCAACGCGTGTACAGCGAGGAGATCCTCTGGCTTGAGTTGCGGATAATCGGCCAGGATCTGGTCCTGCGAGGTCCCAGTCGAAAGCCACTCCAAGACCTCCTGAACGGTGATCCGTTGGCCTCGAATGCGGTTTGCCAAACCGAACGTCAGGATTGGTTGTGATGCGCGCCAGCAGCGAACTGTAGACAACCGCCATTTAGCTTCTTGACGCCATTGTACTTCCGAATTACCCCAACCAATCAAATCCGACACATTTTTTGTTATGCGAGATTCAGACGGTTTCGCAGCTAGCCGAACACCTGCGGGTCGAGACTGCGCTGCGGCTGGCGAGGCCGCAGAGAGACTGTTGTAAACACTTCTTGACCACTTCCCAAGACCATCGGATTGGTCAAACTGCTTCACTTGACTTTGGCGGCGTGAAGGGCGTTTCCCCGTACTAATCTGCAGAAAATCGCACAAGCTGATGTTAGATCAGCGGTTTACGCAAACGAGGTCCTTGTCGAGGCAGATAGCTCTCCGTTGGTAGGCACGGTCAAAGTTGAAGCGAAAGCCGAATGCTTAACAACGCCGCCGCGACACGACCTTCAATGCTTGGATGAAACGCGGCTGCCTCGCGGCCTGCAGCCCACGACGCCGTAATTCCGGAATTGTGGACGCACCTGCAAACAAAGGAACGCCCTCATGTAGGGAGAGCACCCCCGCCGCACCTGGTGTGCCCTCAAACTCAGCAAGGAAGCAAGACGATCCCTCCCGCGCAGCACAAGTAGTGCTGAATTGTTTATGAAATTCGGCAAGTTGCGGCTGTTGCGGCGACCAACCTCGGAAACCTATATCAGCCCAAAGCTCGGCGTCTTCAGGACGGATAACGCCCACTCCTACCCGACTCGAATCTGATATCGCGGCGCCTTCTACGACTCGAAACAGTACACGCTGATCTCGATTGGTTTATAGCCGCTCGAACAAAGCAAGTTGAAAGCGGCGATGTCCGCAAGTGGACTATTTCATGATTGACACTCGACCCGTGCTCGAAGAAGAATCTTTCGATCATATCCAGTGAAGATGCTGTGAGTTCTTCAAAGAGCCCGGCCCGAAAGTCTGGGTTGTGGGAGCGTTGATGCCATCGAAAACAGCGTACGCCCCGGCGCACCTAAAAACCACGCGGAGTTGCTTTCCGGCAACAACCGGCACCGGGCCTCTGCAAATTCCTTGCACGCGTAGCCTTCAGCGCTTTCAAGTCTGCGAGAGAGAGCAAGATCGGCGAGCCACATAGTAGCCATGCTTACATGGACTCACGGCAACAAGCCGAGCGCGGGAGCGGTTGGCTTTGTCAGGTGGCACGTCGAACACTGATGCACGTCCGCCGGAAACCGCTTTGACCGATCATGGATGGTATGTATGCTGATGTCGAGCGGGTTATTGGGTTTGAACGACAAGCCCGGGTGACGCGAAAAGCAGGCCCGCCGATCGCTGACTCCGGGCAGTAAGTTACTGAAGCTAAAGCTTGGTTGTGGCAGCCGTCACGATGGCCAGTTTTAGCCGCGTAAGAAGTGGACATCGCAGAACCGACTTGGTTGTCGATAGTAGCGCCCCGGTTTAGCGCCTCTCCACCAAAATTGACGGGCCTTGATCGCCGCTACATAAGTTCCGGGAAGAGCGTCGCTCGGAATCGTAAACGTTGCTTGATCTGAAAGTGGAGAATTCCAAAGCGCGGGGTCGGACAATCCGCAAAAGGTTATCGGTAAGGGGGGGAACACCGTTGCATCAGCTTTGCGACATCAGCGCTTGTATCCCGGTGTCAGTCGCCACCGGCGGCGTAACGGCCACAATATCTACTTCTGATAAATAGCGTGGGTGCCTGCCGAATAGGGTGAACCCAGGCACCTGGCCATTTTGAAAAAAGAGACTCAGCCTAGCGCTTGGTTGCAGTCCACTTCGACGCCTTCGAATTAGCCGCTCCTCGCGCGAAAATCGCGATTCCGGCCAGAGCGACCAAAACGCCCGTCTAGGGCCTTTCTTCCGCACAAGCCTAGCTGCACTGTGCCGGCCATCACCCTTTCTGTCATTCATGAGAGTCCGTCCTTACTCGACAATCGCGGTTTTCATCGCCTTCAAGATGGTGAGTACGTCTGATTTTTCTTTCTCGGGAACATTGAGTTTCGTTAGCGTACTTACTAAGTCATCAATCACGGCATCGAACGCCTCGCCGGTGATGCGGCGCCCCTTGTGAACGCTCCCCATGTCGCGGCCTGCGTACTTACAGGCGCCTCCTGTGGCCTGGCAGAGGAAATCGGCGAGTGCTGCTTTATAAGCCGCAGCATTGGCCGGATTGTTCGCCGCGTGGGCGAACCAACCGTTCACCCGAGTGTCCGCTAAGATGCGGCTCACAAAGTCGTCCACGACTGCCCGGATAGCGGGCATTCCGCCCAGCCGTTCATAGAGAGATTTGGTCTGGGCATTCGCTGGCATCACCAGCGCCCCCATCAAGAAGGCCGCGCTCAGGGCGGCCGTTAGAATCGTGAAACGCATATGCCTCCACAGCAAAGATTTGGAAAGAACGTGTCTTCCTGCTTTGAAGTGCGGAATCGGCATCCCTATTTTGGAGACCGCGCGCCAAAAAAGTGAAAAAAGTAATCTACTGATTAGCTGCCGTGTTGAGGCGGCTGTCCATTAGTTTGCGCAGCCCCACTGATCATCACTTCGGAAACCGCGTTCAGCAATTGTTCCCAAGCGGCCCGTGTCTCCCGGTCAAACTCAAGGCCCAACGCCTGCGCGAAAGCCCACGTTAGCGCTTGCACCAGCACCTCGTAGTGCGCCGCCTCCACCTTATATTCCGCATGCCGCCGGCCCAGTTCCGCCAGCGGTCCCCGAAGCTCTTCAAAACGGTCCAGCGCATCTACCAAGCTGCAAAGCGTGTCTAACAGTTTTGCCGACTGCGCCCGAATCTCAATCTTGAACAGCGGGCGCACTTGCGGTGCCAGTTCAAACAGTCGTCCGTAAAACAGCGTCACAACCGACTCGGAGTATTCGCGCACCGATTCGAAGCTTTCCCGCACCAAGCGCCTCTGGCGTGGCGTGAGACTTAGTTCTGCCCGGTCACTCGGCGAAGAGTTCATCGGTGGATCGGCCTTTTCCTCTCTAGTCCCGCGAGCGCGAATTCGTCCGCTCTCAGAAAAGCGGCGAATTCAGGAAGAAAAGCCGTATCATGGTCGATCTTTCGCCACTCATCCACCGCGCGTCCGTACCACGCCTGCGATGCGGCTCGGTCTTCCGCCGCTTGCTGTGCGATTTCGCTGCCTGCCAAGATCGCGTACACCGAACCGGCAGTCTGCCAGGCAATGGCGATGGAAGGAACGGTCCTCGGCGTCCGCGGAACCGTGCTGTCCACCTTGGCAGCCCAGCGTAACGAATGGTCAAGCGTAGCTAGCGCTTGTGGCCGCTGCCTATTTTTCGCTTGCTCTTCCGCTAGCGGGCGGACCGCCAATTCCATCACGCGCAGCGCGCTCCAATCGTCCGGCGCGCTGCTCAGCGTTTTCTCGCCCTGCGCAATCGCTGCCTCATAGTGTCCAAGTTCGGTTTCCACCCAGGTAATATTGTTGGCCACTGTTCTATTCTGCGGGCTGGTCTCCGCGGCGCTGTAGAGCAATGCCCGCGACCTCTCCAGTATTTTTGTCCGCGCTGATCCGGATCGAGGTGTCACTAATCCAAGACGCAGCAGCGCGCCTCCATAATCGCCCACCGCGCGAGCATCCGCCGAGTCCGAGTCATACAGAAACTTTGCTTGCTCGGCCATCTTCCCATAAGCCTTAAGCGCACCCGCCGAATCCCCTAGATTATGAAAAATCGGGTTACCCAACGTATCGCCCACATAACCGTAGGCAAACATCAACGTGCGCCGCGCGAGCGTATCCGCCGGATATCGGCCGCACAACGCTTCCACCACTTGCACGCCATGGCGGTAGCTGGTGAGGGCCTCCTCCGTACGTCCTAAAGACGCCATCACCGACCCTAGGCAGACATCCACACCGTAAAGGCCAAGTTGCGCCTCGCGGTTTTCCGGCTGGGCCTCCGCTGCTGGACGTAACAGCCGCGCTCCCGTGGCCGCTTCCGACTCAGCTTCGCCTAGGTCGCCCGCCACCTGCCGAAGGCGAGCAAGAGCCAAGTGAAGCAGCCCGGCACTTTGAACAAGATCGGGCGTTTCCTTATCCGCTACCATCGGAGACGCAGCAATTGCCAATCCAGCTCGCGCGCTGGTCGTCGCTTCTTTGTACTGCCCCAGAGTCCACTGAACGTTGCTCGTTTCGTACAGCAGCGACATGCGGCTCAGCGCTGTCCTGGCATCCTTATTGTCATGCCGTTCAACGTCATCCAGCAAACGGCGCGCGTTTCCGAAACTGGCCAACGCCGAGCGGCTGTCGCCCAGATTGGAGGAGTTCAGTCCCCCCTGCACAATGCCGAGGCGAATCCAGGCACCCGCCAGTTCCCGTTTGAGATTCCAATCTCCTGTCGAGTTGCTCGATAAGCTGGTGAGATAGTCAATGCCTGTCCGCGCGATAAGTTGCCGCGCTCGTGTCGATCCAGGCAGAGTGCGCACCGCATCGTCCACCTCAAAAACAATCGAGGTTGCCAGCTTGCGGACATCCTCCGAACGCTGTTGGCTGATGACGGACTGGCGCCTTTCTACCAACACTCCGGAAACAATCGCCAATGCCACCAGAGTGCCCAATGCGACCGACGCGCGATTTCTGCGGATAAACTTGACCATCCGGTAACCCGTAAAATCCGCGCGCGCTCTCACCGGGCGGTGGTCGAGGAAGCGCTGCAAGTCTTCCGCGAAAAGTTCCACCGTGGCATAACGCCGTTCGGGTTTCTGCTGCAGAGCCTTGAGCAGGATGCTGTCCAGATCGCCCTTTAGTTTCTGCCCTAGCGCCCGGTCTTCCGCCACGTTCAGACTCGGCGTCGGTACCGGTTCTAGACAAATCGCACTCTCAATCGCCTTCGGGGTGCAGCGCTCAATGCGCCGCGGCCGCCGTTGTGTCAGCAGTTCGTACAGCACCGCGCCCAGCGAGTAGACATCCGAGGCAAGCGTAACCGGACCTCCCAGAATCTGCTCCGGACTCGCATAGTCCGGCGTCAGCATCTCTCCTTCTCCACCCTCGCTCTGATCCGAATACAGCAGCTTGGAAACGCCAAAATCCAGCAGTTTGGGAACGCCGTCGCTACCAATAAGAATGTTCGCGGGCTTAAGATCGCGGTGCACTATGAAGTGCCGGTGCGCATAAGCCACGGCCGCGCACACGGGCATGCAGAGGCGTATGCGATCGTCCACGCTCAGTTTGTGTTCCGTGGCATACTTGGTAATCCACAAACCATCCACATATTCCATCACGAAGTAAGGAGTTCCGTCCTCGTTCGTTCCGCCATCGAACAGGCGGGCAATGTTGGGATGCTCAAGCCCAGCCAGAATCTGTCGCTCCCGCCGAAAACGATGCAGAATAAAATCGATATCGAGCCCGCCTCGGACCAGCTTGATCGCCGCCTGCGCCTCATACTCTCGGTCGTCCCGCGCGGCCAGGTAGACCGTGCCCATCCCCCCATGTCCAAGTTCTCGAATCAGGCGCCAAGGCCCCACGCGCGTCCGTTCAGTCTGCAGGTTAGGGTGATGCGTAACCAGCGCTGCTTCCGTAGCAATGGCAACAGAAATCGCGTGGGTGTCTTGCCTGTCCGACGCCAGTAGTAGCTCCACCTCCACACGCAGCGCGCGGTCATCCCCGCAGGCGGCAGCAAGCAGCGCCGCGCGCTCTTCTACCGGCTTATCCGCGACCGCAAGGAAAACGGATTGGATGCGATCCCATTGATCGGGCAGCATGTCTCCTTACAGGAACCGAGTCGGGCAGCACCAGTTCACTAGTAAGTGCGCAAAGCGCCGCCGAAATTTGTGATTTATTTTCAGAGGCCCTCTTTCCCGCCTAATTCTTTATGCAGCCATGCTTGTGCAATGCGCAGCTCCCCGCGCACTTTCTCCACCGGCACATTCAGAATTTCAGCCGATTCCTCCGCCGTCAAGCCGCCAAAAAAGCGCATCTCAATCAGCTTCGCCTTGCGTTCATCTTTGCGCTCCAACTCGCACAACGCATCGTCAATGGCCAGCATCACCGATGGGCGCTCTATCGCCGCATTCATGGTATCGTCCAGCGAACACTTCGGTACACCGCCGCCACGCTTGCTGGCATTGCGAATCCGCGCGTGATCAATCAGAATCTGCCGCATGATATGGCTGGCAATGCTCAGGAAGTGGGCGCGGCCGCGAAATCCTGGTTGCTCCTGCTTAATCAGTCGGATGTACGCCTCGTGCACCAGCGCTGTCGGTTGCAGCGTATTGCCCGTTCGCTCATTCCGCAGATAGCCGTCGGCGAGCCTGCGCAACTCCGCATAAACCAGCGGCATCAGTCGGTTGAGCGCATCCTTGTCGCCGCCGGCAAGGTCATGCAGGATCAGCGTAATGGAGGGGCTGGCCAACAGCTTATCCTCGCACGTTCTGGGAGACGCCGGTTTTTGCAAAGGCGCAGCTCGGCAAATGACCGCACTCTGCGCCTCTGCCAAGCCACATATCAGGAAAAATGAAATTTCTTTTCCGCTGAGTCCAAAAACAGACCTCGTCTTTCGCACTGAGTGAGTGAGGGGATCTGCACTGGCAGGTTCCATCGGTGAACGGGCGCGTCTCTTCCGCAGGGGAAGACTGGCCCGCGCACAACCAACAATCGACCAATCTGTGAGTCGGAGGAACAATGAAGAGCAGTCTAATCGTGTCCGCAATCTTGTCTGTGGGTCTGTGTTCCGCAGCCACCGTTTCGGACACGGGAACCTTAACCAGCCCAGAGGGAACATTCCTCACAACCGTCAATCTAACGGCAGCAGGCGGCATCACACTACAAAGTTATGGCTTCGGCGGCGGCACCAACCACGCTGGAAACGCTATCTCGGCTGGCGGGTTCGACCCGTTCGTCGGCCTCTTTTCCGGCAGCGGACCCACGGCGCTCTTGCTAACCGGCACCGCCGATAACTTGACGAACTACAACAACGCGGCTTGTGGACCTGCTGGATTAGTGACAATCGGCAGCGTGACCGGTCAATGTGGCGACGTCAATCTTCAATTCAACGGCTTGGCAGCGGGAACTTACACCATTCTTCTAAGCGACGCCAACTACGTGCCCAACGCCGTATATGAAACCACCGGCTACTTAGGCGATGGCTTCTCAGATCTGACCGGCGGCTTGCTTCCGTTTCAAACCTGCTACGACTCGAGCGACTGCAACATAGACACAACGAACTGGGCACTCGACATCACCACGCCGGGCAGTTCTACCGCATCGGCGCCCGAGCCTGCTCCATTTGCACTTTCCGGATTAGGGCTGGCGCTCGTCATAGCGGGGTCATGCCTTCGTTCCAACAAGAAAACACAAGTAACAAAAAGGAGATCTTATGTTTAAACCATCGAAAACGGTCCTATCTGTAGGAGTGGGCGCTGTGGCGCTCGGCATCCTCACACTCACTTTTCCTAAAGCCGCCCATGCCTTGGCCGCCACCCTCGTCCAGGTGACCAACACGCCCGCCAATCCTGTGCCCAACAAAGACGTCGATCAGCAGGGGCGCAATTTCTACCAAGCGCGACAGACTTGCGACCCTGGTCCCTACTGCAGCCTTTACTTTCCCTCTGTTCCCACAGGACAGCGGCTGATTATTCAGCACGTAAGCGCTAGACTCGCTGAGCCAAACACAACTTCCGCCCAAGACGTGGAACTGCATTCGCTGCACGACGTAACATCTCAGTATCTGCCCGTGACGTTGCTGCCGGGGCAAGTCGGCAACTTTTCCGAATACGCCTGCAATGAGCAGGTTTTGGCATCTTTTGATGCGGGCGACACGCCTTTTATTTCGTTCGGCGCTTTGAGTGGTTCTGCCGTCATTTCGGGCTACACCATTTCTTATCCGTAGGTCTCATCTCAATTCAAAGGAGAACTCACCAAATGAACAGATGCAAACAAAGCACTTTCGCCAGGATAGGATTTCTATCATTGGTCGTCTCAACCTGCCTCGTTCGAACCACGCTAGCGGCGAACGTCACCACACTCGCCGCGCTCGGGGCGAACGAAACCATTGATTGGAGCGTCACCCACCCAGTCGGTGCGCAGTCTTTCACCGTCAACAACGTAACCATCTCCGAACCCAGCAGCACTTTCAAGCAACTCATCCAGGGCGCGGTCGGTTGGGCCGGAAACTTTCCAACCGGCACCTATGTCGAATACGATCAGGAACCCAGCGGACCCATCACCTTCACCTTTGCCTCCCCAGTGCAGGGCTTCGGCCTCACGTTGAATAATGACTTCGGCGGAGGTTTTACCGGAACCATCAATGAATACAACGGGGCCACCCTTTTGGCATCCTACACATCGGCCAGCCAGCCACTTGGCACACTCCTGTTTCTCGGTGTTCTCGACCCAACATTCGATATCACTTCCGTCACGGTTGACACGGCCGGCATCGGTGGCAACCACGCTTTCGCCTTCGGCAACCTGAGCGTGGTCGAGACGCCCTCGGCCAACGCGCCAGAACCCGCGTCCAGCGGAATGTTCGCCCTGGCACTCTTAGCATTAGGTGCGCTGGGCCGCCCGCCGCAAACAACGAAACGGTAGCGTCCATGTCCAATAACGAAGCAGCCCAATGGCTATTCAAAGAAGAATTCGATTTCGATTCCGTGCCGGAAGCCCCCGATTTTGACATCTTCACCAAAGCACATCTCCTCGCTGTCAATGCCAGCGGACGCTTGGCCACGCCCGAACGCCAGTGGGTCGTCGGTTTCGCCGGCGCTCACGGCACTCCTCCCGACTTTTGCGACATGCTCCGCACCTGGGTGCCATCCGGCGATCGCACGCAACTCCTCGACAGCCGCGAGACCGCTAACGAAATCCAAACCCCGCTTTATCTGTAACGCCATCAAAGTCTGCTCAGCAGGCGGCGAATTCAATGAAATTAAACGCGCCATGATTCACCAACTCGCCCAGCCACTCGGCCTTTCCAGCGAGACGGTAAAGCAAATCGAACATCTTGTACCTGACGAAAACGAACTACGCGCTCGCCGTGTAGCAATTCTGTTCGGCGTCGTCGGCAAGCCTTTCTAGTCGCCCTCCAGTTGTTAGACTCTGCGCCGGACTCCCGCAGTCCGGCGTCACTGTTTAACCTTCCTTGGAATGCCCACCCCGCTTCCACTTGAAAAACTTCCTTATGTTATTTACAAAACTTTCCTCGCTCTTTCGCACTTACTAATGAAGGATCTGCATGAGTAAATTGCAGTCCTCTCAGGGAAACGTACAAACCAGCTATGGTTAAAAATCCCACAGTGATAAACCCATTAAAAAAAGGAGATCTATGGAAACGTCAAACAACGCCTGTAAGTGTGACCGGCTTACCAACGCCGACCAATTGAAATTGTCACTCGACCCCAAGCCAAACGGAAGCGGCCGAGAAGAGGAGGAATCGCAATGCCAATGACCTGGGGAACTCAACCGATCATGCAACACGACGGGACCATTGACAGCGTGCTCGCCAGCGCGTACCCCACGATCTACGCGACCAATACCCACGGCGATATTATTCGCCACCAAGCAGGCAGCGCTCCCTTCACCAAAAATCTATTCGTCGGAAACGGCACCAAGCCGACTAGGTTGGCTTACGCAAACAGCTCACTGTTTGCCATTTCGAATGGCGCGGTCGATAACTTTCAGATACTCCGCCTCGTCGCTGGTAACAATTGGGCCTCGTTCGCCGTTCCCGACGGCGGCACGCCGCGAATTCTCGGCGGCGGTCCATTCTTATATATGATCTACCCCGGCGCCGTAATGCGATCCGCCGGCCAACCGCACAGTTGGACCCCGATTACGCCGCCAGCCGCGTCGGGGAATCTCCCTGGAAATGCGTCTGGCTTCGCCTGTGACAGAAGTACAATCTACGCGATTCTTCCCGATGCGACCGTATCCATGTACACCGGCATCGGCACTTCCTGGACGAAGATCAGGGCACAAGAGACGTCACAGATTCTCGCCGGGGGCGAGGCTCTCTACGCCATTGATAACCCTTCAGGGAATATTTTTAAGTTCAACGGGACGCCCGAATCATGGACCAAAATCGGCAGCCCGGGGAAAATGTTTGCGGTTGGCGATTCAGGTGAACTGTACGGCCTGGTGCCCGACGGCAGTAAGGTGGTGCAATGGAACGGACAGCCCGAATCTTGGAGCGTTGTCGGGCCCACGGCGGCTGGTAAGATCTTTGCCGGGGGCGCCGTTCTTTGTGCGACCTCACCTGACAACAACGCCCTCTGGTGCTTCCAACCAACAGCGGACACTCTGGTGCTTAACGTAGCAGTGTAGCAGTAAAGCCGAAACGAAACTTTGAGCAAAGCGAGGGGTGAGTACCATTCTAAACTCCTCGCCTCGCTCGCTTGAATAGGTCAGCCAGTCTGCACTCGCGGCATCCCAACTTTTTTTTCCGCCCAGGGACACTCGGACCAGTCCATAGGTTCTACTTTAGCTGGGTTTTGTTTTCACAACTCGCCAGGAAAGCGCGCGCATGTGGGTCTGAACGAACAGGTTGTCGCGGGTTAGCGATGTGGAGCAGCCAGTTTTCTAGATGCGGTAAACCCAGTCGCGCTACGCACGCGTTTCGGGAAGGGACCAAGAAACAGAGACCCGAACGCCGGCTTGTAGCGGGCAACCGATCTTGCGGGGAAAATAGCACTTCAGGGCGGGCTTAGGGCGGCTAGAAAAGCGTTCCGGGCCCTCATAGTGCTCCGTGCGGAAAAGGGCAAAATACGTCGCAAAGCCTTCTCGTTCGGGTAAGGCCAATATGGTCGCTGTAGAACTCGAGGGCTTCGCGTGTCGCTCCCTTGGAAAACCCAGTGACTGATCAATTCCGCGAAGGTGCGGAATTTGGTTTCATCTTCATTGGTAAGCCGAAGGAGGCCCCCCGGGAGGGTGACCAGGAGGTCAGCCGCAGACCGGGAGGTCCGCCCACAAGCGCGAGGTCCATCGTTACCGCTCCTTCGCAGTAGCGGCTCGGCTGTCTCAGGCGCGCATCACACCGGGTATGCCACTGCGGCATCATGCAGCCCCAGCATCACTCCGTCATCCGTATCTCGCCAATCCCGCCGTTTACCTGCACCTTCACGGTCACCTTCGCCTTGTTATATAGATCGTTCTCCCAATGATCCCCGTTTTTCGTTAAGCCGGTGATATTCACGCTGCCAATGCCTTTGTGCGCTTCCGCCCAAATGCCCACGCCCTGCGGCAAACGAATCTCGGTCTGACCTACGCCGCCGTCGACTTTCACCTCGTAGTCGTGTTTCGGCTGGCCACGCAAATCGAGCTGTATTTGCCCGGCACCGATCTCGACAGCTAAGCTGCGCAAGGACAACGAGCCAAGATTCAGCTTTGCTTGACCGGCGCCGCAATTCACCGAGAGATCTGTCAGCACTTGATCGTTCAACTGCAAATCCCAAACGTAATGTTTTCTGCCGCCATGCACGCCGCTCGGCTGCTTAATCGTAACGGTGGCGTTAGCACCATTCACCGAGCTGGTCACAATCGGCTTCAAGGCATCCACGTTGTATTCAAAATGCCCGTCCACCAGCTTCGCCGCGCCGCCGCTGACGTTCAGCTGACCCGCGCCCATGTTCAGTTCGATATTCGCGCGCTGCGCGCTCCCCGCATCCAAGCTTATTGGTTCGTTGCGTTCCGGCCCGGTAACGGCATCGTCGAAACCGCATCCCCCCAGCCACAAACAAGTCATTGCTATTGCAAAAATTCCCGCGTGTTTGGTCATCATACGATCCTGATCCAGTTACGCGCCAAATTCAAGTTTTGTTCCGTGATAGGGTTTCATTTGGCTGGAGGTGCCATGCGAGCTGCCATTTTTACCCGTGAATATCCGCCGAACGTCTATGGGGGCGCGGGCGTGCATGTCGAATACCTGAGCCGGGAACTGGCCAGGAAAATTGAAGTAGAGGTCTACTGTTGGGGCGATCAGAAATCCGACAGCGGTCAACTGCAGGTTACGGGTTCCTTGCCTTGGGCCGAAATCAGTAACGGTACCAGCGGCAAATTCAAGGCTGCGCTGGAAACTTTGAGCCTGAACTTGACGCAGGTGAAAGATCTGGCCGGCGTCGATATTGTGCACACGCACACCTGGTATGCCTCCATGGCCGGGTTCTGGGCCAAGAAACTGTACAGCGTGCCTTTCGTGCTCACCACCCATAGCCTGGAGCCTTTGCGCGCCTGGAAAGCCGAACAGTTGGGGAGCGGCTACGCCATGAGCGCCTGGATTGAGCGCACCGCCATCCTGGACGCCGACGCTGTGATCGCCGTCTCACAGGGCACCCGGGAAGACATCGTGCGAGCTTATCCCGACGTCAAGCCAGATCGCATTCATGTTATTTACAACGGCATCGATCTCGACGAGTACCGCCCAACCACCGACACCACCGCTCTGACCACTTATGGCGTCGATCCAAAAATTCCCTATGTTCTTTTCGTTGGCCGCATCACCCGCCAGAAAGGCGTCACGCATCTGGTGGACGCCATTGAGTACTTACCGCGCGACACGCAAATCGTGCTGTGCGCCGGTGCGCCCGACACGCCGGAAATCGCCGCCGAAATGCGCCAAAAAGTGGAAGCGGCGCGGCAACACAACAAGCACATTGTCTGGATCGAAAAAATGGTGACCAAGCGCGAAGCCATCCAACTCTATAGCCATGCGCGCGTCTTCTGTTGTCCTTCCGTCTATGAGCCGTTTGGCATCATCAACCTGGAAGCGATGGCCTGCGAAGCGCCGGTCGTGGCCAGTGCCACCGGCGGCATCAAAGAAGTGGTGGTGGATAATCAAACCGGTTATTTGATCCCGTTCGACCAGGATGTCACCGGCTTTGCGGTGCATCCCGAGAAATTCGCCCGCGATTTGGCCGCGCGCCTCTCGCAACTGCTCGTTGATCCAGCGCGTTGCCGCCAATTCGGCCTGGCCGGCCGTAAGCGGGTAGAAGAGACTTTCAGTTGGCGCAGTATTGCCAGCCAGACTGTGGAACTGTATCGCTTCCTGATTGAGAAGTCGAAAGAGCGGGAGCTGTGAAGCTGCGTTATTCCGTGGCGTTCTTAGCCCGTCTGCCGTTTACAATAGCGATCGAAGGACTTCATTTGCCCGCCGATTTGACGTTATCATCGAACGCGACGAAGAGGGCTACTATGTTGCTTCTGTTCCGCAGATTCCCGGTTGCCACACACAGGCACAATCGCTGGATGAGGTGACGCGCCGGATTCGGGAGGCAATCGAACTGTGCCTGGAAGTCGAGGGGGCGCCGGGACATAACCTCGAGTTCATCGGCATCCAGCGCATCACGATTGCGGCATGAGTCGAAGACCGCGAATCACCGGCTCTGAACTTTTGATCGCTCTGGGCAAATTCGGGTTCGCCGTCAGGCGCATTAAGGGTAGCCACCACTTCCTCCGATCACAGGCCCGATAATAGAGATGGTCTGCACTAGATCCTGCTGCGGTGAATCGTCACTCCATAGGCGTTCTCGCGCAAGCTCAAGATCGGTGCTAGGACAACGAAACTGAGTCGAGAGCGAGGTTCTTCGAGTTTGCCGGGACGGCCCGAAGCACTCCTTTGGAAATCACACCTGTCGGCAGTGGGTACCGCTCGTTGACACTCACGGCTCGGGCTTGTTTGGCTATGGGCACTCCGTTGAAAGATATGGCTGAAGGGCACACTAGGTCGCTGACGTTCCCGGGGCCGAGTCGGCATTTTCTACCTTCGTGCTATGTTCGAAACTGCTCGTTTATGGCGCCCAGCAGTTCTCTAACCGAACTTCTCCAGCGCTACTCCTCCGGCGACCGCGCCATCGGCGACTCGCTGTTCCGTGAAATCTGGCCTACTCTTCATCAACTCGCCGTTCGCCAGCTTTCCCGCGAACACCACATCGCACCGGTCTCGCCCACCGAATTGATCAACGAACTCTGGCTGCGCAACCTGAACCGCGGTGGTTGGAGCATAACCAATCGCGAGCATTTCTATGCCATTGTGGCCATCGCCATGCGCCGGATACTCGTCGATCTGGCCCGCCAGCGTTTGGCGGCCGCCCGTGGCTCGGGCCAGATCCCGGCGTCGCTCGACGAAGGTGAGGGAGCGAACGTTTCCTCCACCGAAAGCTTGGAACAGATCGTGAACATGGGCCGGTTGATGGAGCGGCTTGAGGAGAATAACCGCCTGGGTGCGCTCATCGCCGACATGCACTATTTCGCGGGCTACACTCTGCAGGAAATAGCGGAAACGACCGGTTTGAATGTTCGTCAAGTCAGCTATCGCTGGAAGAAGGCCGAGGGCTGGCTCAAGAAGCACCTGCGCGATTGAGAGCGACTATCCTTCCAAGTCCTGCGCAATCTTTTCCGCAAAGGCCACGGCACTCTGCGGTCTCCGCTCCGGATCGAAGGCGAGCGCCCCGCCGATCAAATCAATCGATTGTGCCGAGAGTCCCAACGGCAACCCCACGAGGAACTCTCGCACGCGTTCCGGTAGATCCCGCGACGCCTCAGGCAATAGCTCCGACAAGCGCTTGCCGGTAAGCATTTCGATGGCAACCTTCGCCAAGCTGTAGATATCGCTCGAGGCGTCCGCCCAGCCCACCGCTTGCTCCGGAGCCATGTATTGAATCGTTCCCGCCGCCCGCGAGAGGCCGTGCACTGTCTTATCTGGAGTTTTCACAATCGCAATGGAGAAATCAATGAGCACTAACTGCCCGTTGCGAATCATCAGATTTTCCGGCTTCAAATCGCGATGGCAAATTCCATGGGAATGGATGGCAGCCAGCGCCTGTCCCGCCTGACGCAACAAACTCGCCACCTTCCTGGGCGGCAAACCTTCCGGCGGAATGGCCTCCCTAAGGGTTGCACCCTCGATAAACTCCATGACTAGATAGGGCACACTCGTCGGAGCCTCGCCATGGCCATAGATCCGCACCACGTTCGGATGAACCACCGTCTCAAGCGCGGCCACCTCTTGCGCAAACCGTTGCGCCAGTTGCTTATCTGCTACGTCCTGATGAAACACTTTGATGGCGCAGCGGCAGTCTTGCTTCTTGTCATGCCCATCGAAAACCGTCGCAAACCCGCCGCGCGCCAACACTTGCTTTGGCACGAATCGGCCATCTAGCGCGGTACCTATCAACCAGCGCGCCTCTGGAACCACGGCCTCCACTCGCAAGGCCGTCAGATCGGGCAGCGCGCGCCTCTCAATCTCCTTCCTGCGCTGTTCCAAGCGATACCCTCCGAACCCGGCCGCCATTCCAGCCACTGCAAAGCCAAGCAAGAACGGCCAGGTTGCCCAGAACGGGCGCAAGACTTTGAACGCCTGCGCGCTGGTTCCCGACCACGGTCCAGTCCCCAGGCTCGCGGCCACCTCGAGCCTGTGATCTCCCCATCCCATGACTCCGAGTGGGAGGTCCAGGTCGCGGCCATCACGCCACTCTGTTTGTTCCGGCAACACCCGGTAGCGCAGCCGCAAAGCATTACGGCGGTCAAATTGCAAGGACCCGATGTGTGCCGTGATCGTTGCGCCGTGAGGGACGGCGTCCATCGTTTCCGCAAATTTAGCCGCCTCGCCGTTCCACGAAAAACTTGCAACAAATATTTTCGGAGCGAAGGCTGGACGAACAAAATCGCTGGTGGGCCGGAAATGGGTGATCGAGCGATCGGCAGCCAACCACCATACCGACCCATCCGAATCGTTGTAGAACCCCTGTTGATTGGCGTCGCTGTTTGGTAACCCGTCTAGTTCGTCAAGCCGGGTCCACTCACCTCTTTCAGCGTCGCTGGGATCGGCCACATATATTCCATCCTGGGTTCCCCGCCATAGCCAGCCGCGCGAATCGACGCCCAGAAAACATAACGAGGCCGCGCCGCCCTTCCATCTCGACGCATAATCTCTGACGCTGACTTTACCTGACGGACCTAGCCGAATCAGGGCAAACCAAGGAATGGTTGCGTAACCCGCCCATATATCGCCGTTCCGAGTCACAGCCAAGGTACGGCACCTGTCCTCGCGCAGTCCGTCCTTTGTTGTAAACTTCTGCCAGCCGTCTAACTCCTTGTGAAGGAGGCCACCCTCCCAACACGCGAAGAGTTTGCCGGTCTTAGGTTCGAAGTCCATGTCCATGACGATTGGCCTTTCGTCCGGCAGCTTCTCAGCCTGTAAAGTGAGTCGGTTGCCTGCTTCCTTCACGCGATGGACCCCAATCCCCACCGCCCAGAGTTGCCTGTCCGAGGTCCGCAAGAGTTTAGCGGCTGTTACTGTAGGCAGTCCGGCTGTAGCAGTTATGGCGCCGTCGGCCCGAACTTGCGCCACCCCGCCCCGCCGCAACCCGGCAAATAGCCCTCCTTTTAAATCGGGAATCAGATCCATCACTTGCCCCAGCGGCTTCGTTTTGGCAAGTGGTAGCCAGCGGGATTGATCATCACTCAAGACCTCGATCCCCTCCTGGCCATTTCCCGCAAACATCTTGTTGCCCAAGCGGCAAATTCCGAAATTCCCGTCAGACCCATCTCTTGGCGTCCAGTACTCCAAGCGCTGAGGCTGCGGCCAGCGGTAGATTCCGCTGGCGCCTCCCAGCCAAACCGTTCCGTCCATCGCGATCATCGCAGAGTCCACGTCGGGCAGACCCTGCGCCGCACCCGTCGTTCTAAAATTTCCGGGACGGCCCATGACAACGCCCACATCATTCACAAAGATCATCGTGCCGGCGGCATCCTCCCGGATACTGAACAGGAAGGATGCGCCGAATGCCGGCAGCTCTGTTGGTTCCCGTTCGCCTGGGCATTGGAAGGTGGTGATGTCTTCGGCTCGAGCCCAAAGACAGCCGAAACGGTCTCGTAGGTACCTGGTGGGCCCCCGGCTGCTGGATTCATGCTCGGCAATGGGAAGTTCCGATCCGCGATGCCATTGCGCAACATCCTTGATCCGCACCTCTCCCCAACCACTCTTGTAGGGAATCAAAAGAGTGGCCGAGTGGTCGATGCTGAACGGGCCGCCGCTCGCCAGTTGCAGGATCTTGTCAGCCGTCCAGCCACCTTCGTTCCAGCGAATTCTAAAAAGAAAAGGCTGCTGTGGGCGCCCTTGGCCGCTGGGTCCCATCGCCGCCACTACTACTCCCGAGGAAGCCGCAATGCTGGTGACCCACCCTCGCACAACATCCTCTAACACTCCTCGCTGGAACCGGTACACGCCAACCTCGGAGGCAATCCAGATCGCGCCCGCGCTATCCTCCGCTATCGCGCTGGCTCCGGTCGCCCGCGGAAATCCAAAATCGCGCAGCGAGTAGAAGCGGCTTCCATCGAAGCACGCCACATCGCTTTGGCCGCCCACCCATAGCCGTCCGAGATGATCTTGAAAAATCACCTGAACATTACTGGGGCCGCCCGGCACAAAAATGAAGGGCCTCTGCTGGCTGAATAGCGAGTTCGCCAGCAGAAATAGTAGCGTCAACAAATAGCGTTTGCGCACAGATCTACATTATCTATGCGTAAACGGCAGGTAAACCCGCCAATGGCCCAAAAAAATTGAGGGTGCGCCATCCGGGCCTCGCGACCAGGAAAGCGCCCCCTCTGTTGCTACCGATCCAAACAACCCGCTCAGGCCAGGTCGAAGCGATCTAGGTTCATCACCTTGTTCCACGCGGCCACGAAATCCCTCACAAACGCCTCCTTGGAGTCGTCACAGGCATAGAATTCCGCAATTGCTCGCAGCTGGGAGTTGGAACCGAAAACGAGATCGACAACGGTGCCCGTCCATTTGAGCTCGCCCGTCGCCCGATCGCGCCCCTCTAACACACCGTCTGTGGCTGACTTCTGCCACTTGGTATTCATGTCCAGCAGGTTCACGAAGAAATCGTTCGTCAACGTCCCCGGCCGCTTGGTGAAAACGCCGTGTTGGGTTTGCCCGAAGTTCGCATTGAGGGCCCGCAGGCCACCAATCAACACCGTCATCTGCGGAGCGGTCAAGGTCAGCAGGTGCGCCCGATCCACGAGCAGTTCAGCCGCCGTTCCCTCAAGTCCTTTCCGGAGATAGTTGCGGAATCCGTCCGCCACCGGCTCCAGTACAGCAAACGAATGCACATCTGTCTGCTCCTGCGAGGCGTCCGTGCGCTTCGGCGAGAACGGCACTTTCACCTCGTGGCCGGCCTTCTTCGCCGCTGCCTCCACCGCTGCGCAGCCGCCCAGCACAATCAAATCGGCGAGGGAGACTTTCTTCCCACCAGACTGCGCAGTGTTGAAATCCTTCTGGATCCCCTCTAGCGTCCCAAGAACCTTTGCTAACTCAGCCGGCTGGTTGACCTCCCAATCCTTTTGCGGAGCCAGGCGAATGCGCGCGCCGTTTGCCCCGCCGCGCTTGTCCGTGCCTCGGAAGGTGGAAGCCGACGCCCAGGCCGTGGTCACCAGTTGCGCGATGGAAAGTCCCGATGCCAGAATCTTGCTCTTCAGCTGGGCTATATCCTGCTCGCCAATCACTTCGTGATCCACTGCGGGAACCGGGTCCTGCCAGAGCAACGGCTCAGCGGGCACAAGCGGGCCCAAGCAGCGCGAAATAGGCCCCATGTCGCGATGCGTCAGCTTGTACCAAGCCTTAGCAAAAGCGTCCGCGAGTTCCTGCGGGTTCTCGTGGAAATGCTTGGAAATCTTCAGGTAGGTCGGGTCCACCTTCAGCGCGAGGTCCGTCGTGAACATCATCGGGGCGTGCTTCTTCGCCGGATCGTGGGCATCGGGCACCGTGCCCGCGGCCGCTCCATTCTTGGGAGTCCACTGATAAGCACCGGCCGGACTCTTCGTGAGTTCCCATTCAAAGCCTAATAGGTTCTGGAAGTAGTTGTTGTCCCATTTCACCGGGTTGCTGGTCCAGGCGCCCTCCAAACCGCTGGTGATCGCTTGCGCGCCATGGCCGTTGCCAAACGTATTCTTCCAGCCGAAGCCTTGCTCTTCGATGCCGGCGGCTTCCGGGTCGGGACCCACATACTTGCTGGGATCGGCAGCGCCATGGGCTTTGCCGAAAGTGTGTCCGCCCGCGATGAGCGCCACCGTCTCCTCATCATTCATCGCCATGCGTGCGAATGTCTCGCGGATATCTCGAGCCGCCGCAGCCGGATCGGGTTTCCCATTGGGCCCTTCCGGATTCACATAGATAAGACCCATTTGCACGGCCGCCAGAGGATTGTCGAGCTGACGATCGCCTCGGTAGCGTTCATCGCCCAGCCACTTGGTTTCAGGTCCCCAATAAATGTCTTCTTCCGGCTCCCAGATGTCCTCGCGCCCACCGGCGAAACCGAAGGTCTTCAAACCCATGGAGTCCAGTGCCACATTACCGGCAAGAATCATCAGATCGGCCCAGGAGAGTTTGCGGCCATACTTCTGCTTGATCGGCCACAGCAGCCGGCGTGCCTTATCAAGGCTCACATTGTCAGGCCAGCTGTTCAGCGGCGCAAATCTCTGCGCACCCGCACCCGCGCCGCCGCGCCCGTCGGCGATACGGTACGTGCCCGCGCTATGCCACGCCATGCGGATGAAGAGCGGCCCATAGTGGCCGTAGTCCGCCGGCCACCAAGTCTGCGATTGTGTCATCAACGCATGCAAGTCCTGGATCACCGCATCCAAGTCAAGGGTCTTGAACTCTTCGGCGTAGTTGAAGTCCTCGCCCGTGGGGTCCGACAGCGCGGCGCGTTGGTGCAAGATCTTCAAGTTCAGTTGATTGGGCCACCACTCTGCGTTCGATGGGGTCCCGGATAAAGTGTGTTTGCGGGCGCCCGCCGTGAACGGGCATTGGGCCTCGCCCGCTATGCTCTTCTCCTTCTCAGTGGGGAACGGCGGCGGAGCTCCGACGGTGAGTGTGTCTTCCATTTGTTTGTATACCTTCCTTCGAATGAGTCAAAAATTACTGGGCCGTTGACGCGAGCCGCGCGGCGGAGCGCACTGCGCGCAAAGCCCCCGGAAAATGAGTTCATATTCGCGAACAATCCGCTTTCCAAACGAACCTGCAGCAGGCTTGGGCACGTCGCACCAGTCAATGTCCTCAACATTGCCGCAGTGGTCGCAGATGAAGTGGTGATGCCGCATGCCTTTCGCATCGAAGCGCGCGGCGCGGCCCTCCACGGCCACTTCACGCACCAAACCCGCCTGCACTAAGTCCCGCAAATTGTTATAAGTTGTAGCCCTGGACGAGCGCGGATCCATGCGATTCACCGCTTCGAATATTTCCGCAGCCGTGGGATGCATCTTATGTTCCATCAAGAATGCCATCACGGCGTAGCGCTGCGGCGTGCACCGCAAGCCGCCGCCTTCCAACGACCGTTTTATTGCCGCGGCGTCCATGAAGAACTTAGATTATATCTAATGTGATATTTTGTCAAGGCTTATCTGCCAGCCGAGACTTGACGACGAAGGGCGGCCAATACTTCTTTGCGATTCCGCACGACAACGCAACGACGACCGGAATTGGCCAGATAGATCACGATGTTATTTCCGCTACCGGTGGCCGAGGGAAACATCACACTCTCAATGCTATTGGCAATCCAGATCGACGCTAACTCCTGCGACGCGGAATACGAAGCACTGTGCAAGCATTGCCCAACCACGGCCGCCAGTTCCGGCGGAAGCTTGCCCGCCAGACTGAGATTCCGCTGTGTTGTAACGCAGCCATCAATTCCGCAAGCTGGTTACGCGCCTGCCGCCCGATTTTCAGGCGGGCTCCCCGGCCGGAAGCCGGCGAAACTCGACAATGATGTCGCGCGTTTTTCCGTCCTTGAGAAGGTCGATTGGGCGCGCGCCCGAAAAAGCGTCATTCGCCGCCTGCAGCCACGCCAGAATCTCCGAGCTTTTCATCGGGTTTTTGAGAATTGTCCATAACTCCTCAAGGTCCCGAAGTCGCCGGGGCTTGCTTACCACCCCAGCCCTCTCCCAGTTCTGCACCGTTCGCAAACTGACTCCGATTGCTTGGGCCAGCTCCATCTGCGTAAGCCCGAAGCGTTCACGCCATTGACTGATCCGAGTCCCCGAAGCTGCTGCGCTCTTGCGAGCGGCGGATTTCGAAAATTGCAAAACGGACCGGGCCGCTGTCTTGGCCTCAAACACCACGCTTGTGTTGGTGGGTCGCGTTTCGCCTACCACCTTGCCTAGCTGAGCTGCGTGCGCCGGAGCGAGGCGATTCGCGTAGTAGATCACAACGTCGGGAATTCCTGGTTTCAGAAATCGCAACAAAGCGCGAAGATGATCATAATTCGGGTGGGTCAGATAGACGAGAATGGGATGCACAGAGTTGTCGCGCCGCAACTCCTCGAAGCTCCTGAGTTCAGCGCCGCCCAGGACTTCGGCGGCAAAACGGCCCGCGGGATCTAAACTGCCGGACTCCGCGCAGACGACGACACCGGCCATACTCATCACCTCCATTTCGCAATCATGCCGATCGTTGCCAACCACCTCTCCACCAACTGCGGCCAGTCCGTTATCGCAAACTTCGTGCGCCGCAGTCCAAACGCGTGGCCGCCCTGCGCATACAAATGCATCTCCACCGGAACCCCTGCCTTCTTCAGCGCGACGTAGTAAGCCAGCGAGTCGTTCACATTGTCCACGTGGTCATCCTCCGCCTGCAGCAAAAACGTCGGCGGAGTCTGGCTGGTGATAGGCAGATTGGGGTTCAACGCCAAACTATCATCGGGGTTCGAAAGACCACCCGGATGCCGAATCACAAACTTCTTGATGCCTTGCTTGGCATCCCATTCCGCCGCGGCTATCGACAGATGACCCGGATAAAGAACCACCGCAAAATCGGGGCGGCAACTCTCCTTGTCGGCGGCATCGATAAGCGGGTACAAACGCTTGGCAAAATACGTGCTCATCGCTGCCGCCAGATGGCCGCCCGCCGAAAATCCGAGCACGCCAATCTTGTGCGGATCGATGTGCCACTCTGCCGCGTGCGAACGCACGAGACCCACCGTTCTTTGCGCATCTTCCAACGCCATCGGTGACTCCGGATAGGGCCCCGATTTCGGATAAGGCCCCACATCCGTCACGCGGTATTTCAATACGACACAAGTGATCCCTTTAGGCGTCAGCCAATCACAGACCTCCGTGCCTTCCAGATCGATGGCCAGAACCTGATAACCTCCACCAGGGAAGACGACCACCGTTGCGCCCGTATTCTTTCCTTTCGGCGCATAGACAGTCATAGTAGGGCGCGTGACGTTACCCACATAGACCCATCCCCGGCCAGCCACCTGATTGCTGCCCGACCCCATAATTTCCTCACCTTTGACAGGCTGCGCATCCGGTGCTTTCCCCGGCCATATCGGTACTTGCGTATGTCCCGCCGAGGGCTGCCACACCGCCGTCTGCGCGCTCAAAACGCCCAACCCAAATAACATACAGAGGTGGCGCAGGCGGTTCCGCCTGGGAATGGTTTTAGCGCCTTTGGTCATCAACGGAGCCCGCTATTTCGTGTCCCGGCTATCGAGTACAGACTTAGCGTAATAATTGGTGATCTTCGCTTCACTCCGCGCCACTTCATAAAACGCCGCGCGCAACATTTGTTGTTTAGCCTGGAAGAGCTCTTGCCGGATCTCTTCCTGAACGCGCGGATCGTTCAAAGCCCTCTGCCCAGCCATCTCGCGCGAAATCAGTTTGATGATCCGGTACCCTTCCGGCGTGTGAACAATTTGCGAGATCTGCCCGGGCGTCATATTCAAAATCAGCCGGCGCAACTCGGGATTCGCCCGCTTATCGAGCATCGATTCCGGAATGAAGCCGGTGTCACCGCCGTTGCTCGCCGTATCGTCTTCGGAATAATTCGAAGCCACCGTTCCGAAATCTTCACCTTGCCGCAGCTTAGCCTCAATCATTTGGATTTTCTCTTTCGCCTCTTGATCGGTTTGCGCCTTGCTGTTCTTAAGATTGTTTACCCCCGGATCGGGCGCCGACGTGACCAAAATCTGCGCCAGCCGAATTTTGTTTTCCGGCAAGTTGAAGTTGGATTTATTGGCGCGGTAGAAACTCACCACGTCGTTATCGGAAATAGAGATATGGGAACCAATCTCTTTGGCAAATAGCTTTTCAACCGTCAATTGGCGGCGCAACTCGGCCTTGAAATCGGCCTCTGTCATTTTGCGCGCCTCAAACTGTTTTTCCAGTTCTTCTTTTGTGTAAGGCGCTTTGTATTCGTTGAATTTCGCTTCTACATCCGCATCGGAGGCCAGCAGTCCCTCTTTTTCGGCGCGCTGCATCATGATTTCCTGATCGATCAAGGCGCGCAAAACCTCTAAGCGCAACTGCACGGTTTGATCGGCGGTCACTTTCAAGGCGGAGGCAGGGAACTGCACGGCAATAGCGCGATCCAGCGCCGTGTAAGAAATAGGCCGGCCATTCACCGTTGCCGCCACATCGCTCGAAACCGGCTTTTCACAACTGGTGAACGCAGCAACACTGAGCAGTGCCAGAGCTGCCCATCCGCAGCGTTTTCGATATATGTTCATCAGAACTATGATTCTTTCGCCTTCTTGATGGCATCGATGAGGGCCGGTACAACTTCAAACAAGTCGCCCACTATGCCGTAATCGGCGGTTTCGAAAATGGGCGCGTTCTCATCCTTATTGATGGCCACTACCATTTTCGATCCCTTCATTCCAACTAGATGTTGAATCGCGCCGGAAATACCTACCGCGAAGTATACCTTTGGCGCCACCGTTTGCCCCGAGCTGCCCACCTGGCGTTCCATGGGGAGCCAGCCGTTATCGCAAATCGGCCGCGAGGCCGCGAGTTCGGCGCCTAACACCTGCGCCAGCTCTTCCACCACGTGCAAATTGTCTTTTTCCTTAATGCCGCGCCCCACTGAGACGATGAGCTCCGCCGCGCTCAGATCCACCGAACGCTGCGCTTCGCGGAACGGATCTTCCGGCTTGCTGCGAATTTTGGCGGCGTCTAAAGCGGCAGCGAAAACCTCAACAGGGGCTGCGCCGCCCGCTGCTTCAGCCGAGCGAAACGCGCCCGCTTGTACCGAGACGAAACGCGGCTCGCCCGTTGTCACCACGTTCGCACTGAGCTTTCCTTGAAAAAGCTGCCGCACGAAAGAAAGTCGGCCGTCTTCGAATTTAACGTCCACTACATCGCTCACAAACGGTTGGCCCAATCGGGTGGCCAGCTTCGGAGCGTAATCGCGCACTTGATAGGTATGCGGAAAAACAACCGCCGCTGGCTTCGACGCTTTGATCAGTTGTTCGAGCGCCGCTGTATAGCCGTCGGGCGTGTAGTGCGCCAGCAAAGCGTGATCGATAGCAATGACTTTCTCAACCGGATAAGCTGCTGCTTCCTTAGCCAGAGAATTCATGTCAGCGCCAATCGCGACGGCCTGCAACGGCACACTCAGCGCTTCCGCGATCTTCCTGCCCGCCGCCAGTGCCTCAAACGACATGCGGTTCCACTTGCCGCCGTTTTGTTCCAGAACGACAAGGACGCTCATAGGACGCGCGCCTCAAACTTCAACTTCTCAACCAATTGTTTCGCCACTTCCTTTGGATCGCCGCTCAGAATTTGCGATTGCTTGCTTCGCTGCGGCAAGTACACCTGCTCAATCTGCGCTCCAGGCTTCGCCGCGGCGGCAGGGATCACCTTCACTTCTTTCGTCTTGGCTTTCTTAATACCCATCAGCGTGGCGTAGCGTAATTTTTTGATACCCGACTGGATTGTCAGAATCGCCGGCAGCGGCAGAACGACGTTTTGAAACCAGCCATCTTCCAATTCGCGTTTCACACGTACTGTATTCCCCAGCGGCTCCACTTCCATGACGATGGTGGCGTGCGCAAAGCCCAAGAGTTCCGCCAGCACCACGCCCGTTTGGCCGTAACCCAAATCGTCCGATTGCAAACCGGTAAGGATCAAATCGGGCGATTCGCCTTCCAGCGCTTTCGCCAACATTTCGGCTGTAGCCAGCGCATCGAGTGTTCCTTCTTCCTCTACCGAAACATGGATGGCGCGATCGGCGCCTTTCGCCAGTGCTTCGCGAATCGTTTGCGTGGTCCGAGCAGGGCCGGCGCTGAGCACCACCACCTCGCCGCCCAGCTTTTCCTTCAACTGCAAAGCCTCTTCCAGCGCATACGCATCCGGTTCGTTCATTTCAAAGGTCAAGTCGGATTCATCCAGCCATGTCCCACTGCCGTTCACTTTGAGCGCGGAGTCGCGGGACGGCACTTGCTTCACTGAAACAATGATTTTCATTCGTTTCTCTAACAGTATGACGGAAGGGCATTGGGATAAAATGCGCGGGGAGTCCGATTGCTCAGCTATTCCAAAGGTCCCGATCTGCCGCTGCTCGAATTGACCATCGGGCAACAACTCGTCCAGACGGCCCAACGTTGGCCTGACCAGGATGCCGTCGTCTCACGCCATCAGCAGCAGCGTTTGAGCTGGTCTCAGTTGGTGCGCGCGGCCGATAGCGTGGGTCGCGGCTTGCGCGATTCAGGTCTTCGAGAAAACGATCGAGTCGGTATTTGGGCCACTAATTGTCTGGAATGGGTGATTGTGCATTTTGCCTGCGCGCGCGCCGGCCTGGTGCTGGTCAACGTCAACCCGTCCAGCCGCACCCATGAACTGGCCTTCATTCTCCGCAAATCGGGTATCAAAGCGCTCTTCCTGCATGAAAGCGATCAGCGGGCGCAATACCTCGAAATCTTGGCAGAGGCGCGCGGAAGCTCCGCGCTGGAGCAGGTGATCTGTTTCGGTAGCCCGGCTTGGCGGCAGATGCGGCAATCGCCGGCGGACGTTTCCAGCGCAGCGGCCCAGAACGACGTCTTCAATATCCAATACACCTCCGGCACCACCGGTTCGCCCAAAGGCGTTCTGCTCACGCATCGCAACCTGCTGAACAACGGCTTGCTGATTGCCCGCACCCTCCGCTACAGCGAGCAAGACCGCATTTGCGTACCGGTGCCCATGGCCCATTGCTTCGGCTGCGTGATTGGCACCATGGCGGCGCTGGTGAGCGGGGCGGCGCTCATTTTGCCGAGCGCTTTTTTCGAGCCCGCGGCTGCGCTGGCGTCTGTCGATGAGGAAAAGGCGACCGCCATTTACGGTGTCCCGACTATGTTCATCGCCGAATTGCAGCACGCGGATTTCGCGCGCTTCGAGTTGAAGACGCTGCGCACCGGCGTGATGGCCGGCGCTCCTTGTCCGGTCGAAATTATGAAGCGCGTCATCGGTGACATGCATTGCCGCCAGATGTCGATCGCCTATGGATTGACGGAAACGTCGCCCGTTGTGACCATGTCGGATATTGACGACGAAATTGAGCGTCGCGTGCACACCGTCGGCAAAGCGATGCCCTGTACTGAATTGAAGATTGTGTCAATGCTGACTGGCGAAGTAGTGGGGCCAGGCGTACAGGGTGAGATCTGCACTCGTGGCTACATGCTGATGAAGGGCTACGACGGCGAACCGGAAGCGACCGCGCGAGCCATCGACAGTGACGGTTGGTTTCGCACCGGCGATTTAGGTGTAATGCGCGAAGACGGCTATTTTAAAGTGACAGGGCGCGCCAAAGACATGATCATCCGCGGCGGCGAAAACATTTATCCGCGCGAAATCGAGGAGTTCCTTTACACCCACCCAAAAATCGCCGAAGTGCACGTGACCGGTCTGCCCGATGACCGGCTGGGTGAAACGGTGCTCGCCTGGATCAAGCTGAAGGCGGGGGACAGCATGACTCAGGAAGAGGTTAAAGAATTTTGCAAAGGCCGCATTGCGCATTTCAAAGTTCCAGAGATGGTTCGTTTCGTGGAGGCGTTTCCGACCACGCTGAGCGGCAAAATTCAGAAATACAAAATTCGTGAGAGCGAGATTCAGGAGCGGGGGTTGGAGAGCGCGGCGCAGATTGAAACTGCTTAGGAGATCCGAACCCATCTTCGTCGTGGCAAGTGGCGCCCTTGACTCGATCATCTGTGTACCTGGGCGTGGGCCCCTATCCCGCACGCCGCAGACAGCTTTCTTTGACTGTTGTGGTGAGAGCTGTTCCAGTTTAGTTATCGGCAATCCTCGACGAGGCACGTCGGACGCCGGCCTTTATGTGTCGGCGCAAGCGGACAAAATTTGGATCAGACCCAGTCGGCTGCCAAAACAAATGCCTACCGATAATGTGAATTAACCGGGTGAATAACTGCGGTCCTCGCAGCGAATCGCGCTAACCTTTTCCTCGTTCCGGACGGCACCCGCTTACTAACTGCGTGAGTATAATGCAACTTAGCTTAAGAAGCGGTAGGAGGTGCCCGTGGCTAAAATGCGGGTGGTTATCGCATCACCCAACGACGTGCGTGAAGAGCGCGAAGCTGCGGCTAGCGTTGTCAAAACTATTGCGGGGGAGTCTGCTTCCGTCGACGCCCTTGAGACCTTTCGCTGGGATAAGGATGTGCCTCCTAACTTCACGCGGGACTCCATCCAGATTGGACTTATCGACCCCCTAGCCCATATCGCCGACAGTGATGTTCTAATCATTCTGTTCTCGCGTAGGCTTGGCAGCCCGATCGCGCCTGGCCAACCGACCGGTACCGAGCATGAATTTCAGACCGCTTACAGCAGCTGGCTCACCACGGGTAGGCCGCAAATCATGTTGTATTTCAGCGATGTGCCGTTCTCGCCCACTAGTCTAAGCAAGGATGATGCCGAACAGTTTGCGGCCCTTATGAATTTCCGGTTTTCATTGCCGCGCGAGGGCCTTTACGGCACATTCAACGGTATTGATGACCTGCGCAAAAAGCTCACCGAACATCTGAGGATAGTTCTCGACAAGGTCTCCCGGCTCGTAAAAAAACCGTTCAGTGTCGAAGATTTCAATGTGCGCGTTCAAGATCTCGAGCCTACGAATCACAATCGCTTGCGGTTGACTGGTCCGCCCTGGCTATATTCTTCATTCTGCCCGGACAATCCTGAAAAGCCATTTCTCAGACTCAAAATATTGACCACCACCGGTCACGTCCCCAACCCTAATTTCAAGGATGAACAGCATGACCAGCGAGAGCAACGTTGGATGGACGTCAATCATTGGATCTACTTGATTCGCGATCCGGTCCGGCCATTCGAGATCCAAATCGGCGAGTATCGTGCCCTGCGGTATGGAAGAGAGCCGCGAGAGGTTCCGTTCGAGGGTGTCCCGAATCACTTGGAACTGCAAAAACTCTACCCCCTCATACGCGATCCGGGCCACCGCTGGTTGCGAATAGTATTCGCCGAACTGCTTAGCGATCCGCAGGCTCTTGATTATGTTTGGAAGTACGAAAAGGAGGATGAGGCTATTAGGAAGATGATTGCGCGCAATCCTTCGGCGCCTGATCATCTGAAAGAACGAGGATGTGTTTTTTGCGAAGGCGACTTCCGCGAAGAACGCAGATTTTGCAGATTCGATGGAGCGGCCCGAATCATTGCCAATGATTTCCCGTTCGGCCCCTATTTCCACTATGTGGTATTTCCCACCGCACCAGTTCATTCTTGGGACGAAGTTTCCGAGCAGCACCTCTACGAGATCAACTGGCTCGCGTACCAGCACCTCAAAGACCAATATAAGAGGAATGAATTGTGGGGAGCTGCAGGTCTTCGGATAGGTCTAAATTCGTCCATTCGCCATCTCGTTCTGGGCCGTAGAACACGCACTTCGGCGGGTGCTAGCGTCACGCATGTTCACAAGCAAATTTGGGGCATGGCGCCGGAATCGGTCAATCTCGCCGACCATCTTCGCTCAATCTGTCTGGCCTATGAGACGCAAGACCCGCCGAGGGATTATTTGGGCAGTTATTGCGAAGCGCTGGAGTCGGCGGGACTCAGCATCTGGAAGGACGATCATGTCATCGTTTACGTGCCTTTCGGCCAGATCGCCGTCCACGAACTTCAGATTATGCTTCGGCAGCCGGGAAAAAGAACCTTCCTTGACTTGACGCCGCCCGAGATAGTAGCTCTTTCACGAGCGGAATGGATCATCACGCAGATCTATAACAGATTGGATATTAATAGCTTTAACGAAATCCTTCTCTCGCTCCCGTTCAATGACAACGAAACCTCGACATTCCGGCTGATCTTCACCTTCATTACGCGCGAAGTCGATCTTGCCGTCTCTGAACTAAGCTTGCTATACGTTGTGGATCAGCACCCCTCTCATACAGTCAGTGAAATCAATCGGGTTTGGCCAAGCCGAAATCCCGAGGACCTGAAAAGGAGACCTGAAAGTGCCAAAAAATCGAAGGCGGAGGCTGCGTCTTCGTAGACATTTTCTTCCTGGCCGTAAGGCGTGTAGATAGCTCGAATTGAGTTGTAATCGGCGCGAAAAAGAGCGCATCTGCGAAGGACAAGGCCGCGCTATGGGTCAGCGACAGCTTCGGAGACTTCGCCTTAGGAGCGAAACATTCCCGCTGCTCGAGAGTCTCGGCTATGCGCGGCGGTCGAGATCTTCTATTTGGCAGGTGTCGCAATTCTCCGGTCAAGGCGGTCAAGACCTATTGTCGGTTTGCGGCGCCAAGCGAGCGGGAGGTCCCGTTCTGCGAACGATTCAAACTGACGTGGATTCTCATCGAACGGCGGCCGATAATGGTGACTATTGTGCCTGGACCGCCGCTCAACGATGCGTGGCTTGGACATCACAATGACGGCTAACGTTAAATTCCCTCCTTTTTATTACGAATGCCCTGAGCGCAGCAGCGCTCCGTTTACCGCTTATTCGACTACGTCCTCACTACGCCCCCGCCCAAGTCGCCGCGCGTTTCTCCAGAAACGCCGAGATCCCCTCCTGCGCATCCGCCGTAACCGCGTTATTCGCCATCACTTCTTTAGTCAACGAGTACGCCAGCGGCTGCGCCAGTTCGATCTGCGAATAGAAGGCGTGCTTGCCAATCCCCACCGTCAACGCACTCGCTTCCGTGATGCGACCCGCGAGTTTCAAGCTGGCTTCGCGCAATTCCTCGGCGGACACGATGAAGTTGACCAGTCCCCATTCAGCCGCTGTTCCCGCGTCAATCGTCTCACCGGTCAGCAGCATCTGCAATGCGCGCTTGCGGCCGATCGCGCGGCTCAGCGCTACCATGGGCGTGGAACAGAACAAGCCAATGCGCACGCCAGGAGTGGCGAAAGTGGCTTCCTCAGCCGCCACCACCAGATCGCAAGTAGCCGCCAACTGGCAACCTGCGGCCGTCGCCGTGCCTTGCACCTCGGCAATCACCGGTTGCGGAATCGATTGAATCTTCGCCATCAATTCGGTGCACGCGTCAAACAGCGTCCGATATTCGTCAATCGCACAACCCACCATCTCGCTCAGGTCGTGGCCTGCCGAAAACACCTTTCCCGCCGCCGCCAGAATGATGCAGCGCACGTCTTTGTCGTGTTCGAGCACGCCCAAGAGAGCAATCAACTCCTGCATCAGCTCAAGCGAAAGAGCGTTGCGTTTGTCCGGCCGGTTCAGCGTTACGATGGCGGTGGAAATCTGGAATTCGAGGGTTAACGTTTTGAAAGACATTCAATGCAAGCCTCGCAATTTCTAGTGAACCATGAAGAGCCTCCACGCGCTTACGCTGAAAGGCTGTTATCATGGTTATGTACGATGATAACATGATCCGGACACAAGTAAGTTTAGACGAAGTTGAATACGATTTGGCCAAGCAACAGGCTGCCGCGTTGGGCATCTCAGTCGCAGAGTTCGTGCGCCGGGCCATCCGGGAGCTGCTACCAATTCCAGACGAAGGGCCATGGATGAAGTACGCGGGTTTCGTGGCTACCGGCGATCCAAAATCCAGCCAATCAATCGACGATATCGTCTATGGCTCGAAGGATTGACCAGCCGCGTCACAGGGCGGCAGGAAAGCGGGGTACCCCCCGGGGAACCTCCCTCGAAGCCTATGTGGACACTTCCGCGTTCATCGCTTTTCTAGACCGATCCGATAGCTACCACTTGGCATTCAAACGATTGTTCTCCTCGCCGCCCGTCCTCGTGACCTCAGCGCTCGTCGTTGCGGAAGGCCACGGCTGGTTTCTGCGCCGCTATGACAGGCATCGGGCAACGGAGTTTCTCGCCTTCGTCGAGGCGCTGCCGGCGATGAGAGTGCAGATGTTCGATCAAGGTGAACTGTTGAAAGTGCGCCGGATGCTCGCCAATTTCAACGATCAGAATCTTACCTTGGCTGACGCCCACGGACTGGCGATCATGAAGGACCTCCGCCACACCATTTGTTGGTCGACCGATCGCCATCTGAGCCTCACAGGCATTCCCCTCGCCATCGGCACCTAAGCCGGCTCGCCCCCGCCGCTATCATAGTGGCCAATGCTCTCCGAACCCGATCCCGAACACATCCGCAACCTCATCGTAGGTTATCAAAAGACCGCTGCCCTTCGCGCCGCCGTGGATCTGCACGTCTTCACCGCCATTGGCGAAGGCGCTTCCACAGTCGATACCATCGCCGCCAAATGCCAGGCATCGCCGCGCGGCATACGCATCCTGTGCGATTACTTCACCATCGAAGGCCTTCTTAGCAAACAAAATCAGACCTACCATCTCTCGCCCGATAGCGCCGCTTTTCTCGATGAACGCTCCCCGCACTACATGGGCGGCATGATGCGCTTTCTCAATGCACCCCGTCTATTGGAGGCCGCGGCGCACCTGACGGAAACCGTACGCCGGGGAACCACCACGGCCGGCGAGGGTTTTGCCGGCGATGAGGCAGAAGAGTGGGTGGCGTTCGCGCGCCACATGCAACCGATGGCCGTAGGTCCTGCGAAATTCATCGCCCAACTCATCGTCGGCCGCCAGCCGCCGAAACGCGTCTTGGACATCGCCGCGGGGCACGGCCTTTACGGCATCGCCATCGCCTCGCTCGCGCCCGAAGCTCTGATTGTCGCGCAAGACTGGCCCAAAGTCCTCGCCGTTGCCGAAGAGAACGCCCGCGCCGCTGGCCTCGCGGAGCGCCATCAACTCCTGCCCGGCAGCGCGTTCGAGGTTGCTTTCGGAACGGGCTTCGATCTCGTCCTGCTCACCAATTTCCTGCATCACTTCGACGAACCCACTTGCGTCAAGTTTCTGCGCAAAGTGCGCGCCGCGCTCGATTCCGGCGGCCGTCTCGCCGTTTTGGAATTCATTCCGAATGAAGATCGCGTCACTCCGCCGCGCGCCGCCGCTTTTGCCCTCAGCATGCTCCTGCAAACGCCCACCGGGGACGCCTTTACTCAATCCGATCTTTTCCGCATGCTGGACGCCGCTGGGTTCACTTCCCACGAAGTGGTGGAGGTCCCCAAATCACCCGAAAAACTGATTGTGAGCCACGTCACATGATAAGTTAGTCCAATCCGATGATTGACGGGCAGTCTCATGGATTGGGGTGGGTGATTTTGTGCATGCTGCTTGCTCACGCTGTGGCGTACGCACAGCAGCCAGTCGCTTTTCCGCATAACACTCACAGCAAAATGGGTCTGGATTGCGTCGATTGCCACATTGGCGCAGACACGCGCGCCGCTGCCGGTATCCCTTCGGTTACCAAATGCATGTTGTGCCACGCCAAACTGGGCCGCGATAAACCGGAAGTCAAGAAGGTGATCGAATATGCCAATCGGAAAATTGAAATTCCCTGGCAGCGCGTTTACTTTTTTGAAACGTCGGCGCACGTCCGGTTTAAGCATGCGCCCCATTATCAAGCCGGCATCGCTTGCGCCACCTGCCACGGCGATATGACGAACGCGACTGTCGCCGAAAAAGTGGTGAATCACAACATGGGCAGTTGCCTCACCTGCCACCGTCAGAACCATGCTTCGGAGGATTGCGCCGCATGCCATTACTAGGAGTTGTTTTCCACTAATGGACCGCCGCAACTTCTTCAAAATCGTTTCCACCGTTTCGGCCGGCGTAGCCACCAGCGCCTGCGGCAGTAAATCAAATCAACTCATTCCGCTGCTCGTCTCCGACCACGAAATTGTGCCGGGCGAGGAGCAATGGCGCCCTGCCGTCTGCACGGAATGCGGAGCCGGCTGCGGTACACTGGCGCGCGTCATGCCGGGCGAGCGAGTCGTCGAACGCCAAGGTAAACAATTCCGCGAGCGTCTCGCTTGCGTAAAAAAACTCGAAGGCAATCCCGCCGACGCTGTGAGCGGAGGACGGCTCTGTGCGCGCGGCCAAGCGGCGCTGCAAGGTCTCTACCATCCCGATCGGTTGCGCGGTCCCATGCTGCGCACCGGCGAACGCGGTAAGGCGGAGTTTAAAGCTGTCTCTTGGGAGCAGGCGATCGCCGCCGTTTCAGAGAAACTACCCAAGCCGGGTGATGGCATTCTCTTCCTCAGCAGACCCGAACTCAGCGTGCGCTCTCAAACCATTGCCGACTTCCTAAACGCGCTCGGCGCACCATCCGCCCGCACCGCCTCCTTCGATAGTTTTGCTCTGGAACGGCAAGCTGCGGAAATGGTTTTTGGTTGGCGGGCCATGCCGGTCTATGACGTGGCAGCCGCGCACTACGTCCTCAGCATCGGTGCAGACTTCTTAGGCGGCTGGGTTTCCCCCGTCTACTACGCGCGTCAGTTCGGCCACCTCCGCCAAGGTAGGTCCGAGATTCGCGGGAGACTAGTGCATGCCGAATCCCGCATGTCGATAACAGCCGCCAGCGCCGATGAATGGCTGCCCGTGCGGCCCGGAGCCGAGCCCCAACTCGTCCTCGCCTTGCTGCGCTTGTTGCTGGACACAAAGCTCGCCCGCCATGCCGATGCTTTACCCGCCGCTACCCGAGCGTCCATCGAAACGGCCGACCTACCCAGCCTCATGCAGGTGACCGGTATCGACGAGAAAAAGCTGCGCCGCGTGGCGCGCGAGTTAGCTGAATCGGAGGTTCCTCTGGTGTTAGCAGGCGCATCTACCGTTCACAGCAACTCATTCGATGGCCTGGTTGCCGCTCACTATCTGAATCTTATCCTCGGAGTCTCCGCTAAACCTGGCGCCGGAATGCCGGCACCGCCAGGCAACACGGCCCAGGCATTACAGACGGCTCGCGTCCTCCTGCTCGATGGCGAAAACCCCGTCTACACATTAGGAGCGAATCTCACCGGCAAAGATTTGATCGTCAGTTTCAGCAGCTTCCTTGACGATTCCACGGCCTATGCCGACATCATTCTGCCCGACCATCACTCACTCGAATCAGAGGCGGCCGTCATCTCCCCAGTCACCCAAACCATAGCCCTCAGTGAGCCCTGCGTCCAACCTCTGTACAACACCCGCGCGCTAACCCAAACACTCGCCGATATAGCCGTAAAGCTGAATGTGCCGTTTTCGCCGCAAAGCGCCCAAGCATTCTCGGAGGCCTACTTAACACCAACTCCTACGGCGCCTCCCAAAGCGGCCAACCTCTCTCTGCAAGCGAGAGTTCCTCAAACAAACGGCCCTCCCGACCAATTCCCCTTCGAGTTCCAGCCTTATCTTTCACTGCAATATCACGATGGTCGCGGCGCCAACCTCCCCTGGATGCAGGAACTCCCCGATCCCGCCTCCAGCGCCATGTGGGACCTACCAGTCGAGATTGACCCCAAGACCGCCGCGAAACTGAACATCGCTAATGGCGACCGCGTGCGTGTCACCTCTACCAAAGGCTCCTTGGAAGCCTTCGCTTACGTTCACCCCGCTGCGCTGCCGGGAGTCCTCAGCATGGCCATCGGCGAAGGGCACACTCACTACGGCCGCTATGCCTCTGGTCGAGGCGCGAACCCACTATCCATCCTCTCGCCCGTTTGGGAGGAAGCCACCGGAGTTCTGGCGACCGGCGGTACCCGCGTTCGCCTGGAGCGCATCGGCCAAGCAACCGGCGAACTCATCCAATTCTCGCCGCAAGACCGCGACCAAGGTCCATGGGGTCGATCATGAATAATCACAGGTGGGGCATGGCCATCGACCTCGACCGCTGCACCGGCTGCCAAGCCTGTGTCGCCGCCTGCCACGCTGAAAATAATCTGCCGGTTTCAGACCCCGCCTCCGCCGCCAAAGGCCGCGCCGTTCACTGGATTCGCGTAGATCGCTATTACGAGGGCGAATTCCCCGACATTCGTGTCAAGTACCGTCCCGTTCTCTGCCAGCAATGCGACGAAGCGCCCTGTGAGCCGGTTTGCCCCGTGTACGCGACTTACCACAATGACGAAGGCTTGAACGTGCAGGTCTACAACCGCTGCGTAGGTACGCGCTATTGCGGTAACAACTGCCCCTATTCGGTGCGCTTTTTTAATTGGTTCGATCCCGTCTGGGCCGAGCCTTTGCAGCTTCAACATAACCCCGACGTCTCCATCCGCGAAGGCGGCGTCATGGAGAAGTGTACCTTCTGCATCCAACGCATCAGTCGCGCCAAAGACGACGCCCGCGCCGACCACCGCTCGCTCAGCGATGGCGATATCCAACCCGCGTGCGTGCAATCGTGCCCAGCCGAAGCCATGACCTTCGGAGATCTCAACGACCCCGAAAGCAAGGTCTCCCAGTTAGCCAAGAGTGGCCGCGCCACACAGATGTTGGAAGAACTGGGAACCAAACCAAAAGTATTTTATTTGGAGAGGGCGAAGTAATAGCTTGGCCCAGGCGATCATCCCTTATCACCAGGTCCGTAACGACCTCTGGCGTCCCCTCGCCGGCGCCAGTAGACGCTACACTGTGACGCTATCCCTGCTCAGCGCCATCGCGCTTTGGGGACTCATCGCCTGGGGCTACCAAATCCATGTCGGTATTGGCGTCGCAGGCATCCAGCGCCCTGTCTTCTGGGGCTTCTATCTCGTAGACTTTGTCTTCTGGATCGGCATCTCCCACGCCGGCACACTCATCTCCGCCATCCTCCGACTCACTGATGCCGATTGGCGTAAGCCGGTCACCCGCGCCGCGGAAGCCATCACCGTCTTCGCACTCATGATCGGCGGCATGTTTCCACTCATTCACTTGGGTCGCGCTTGGCTTTTCTATTGGCTCTTTCCCTATCCAAACTCTCGCCTCCTCTGGCCGAACTACCGCTCTCCACTCATGTGGGATGTCACCGCCATTTCCACCTATCTCACCGGCAGCGTCATTTTCCTCTATCTGCCACTCATTCCCGATGTGGCGCAACTCTCCGAACAAGCCACTGGTTGGCGTCTGCGAATCTACAAATTACTCGCGCTCGGTTGGAGCGGAAGCGACCAGGAATGGCACGCATTAGAACGCGCTATGAAGCTAATGGCGGGCATCATCCTGGCCGTCGCCGTTTCGGTCCATAGCGTGGTCGCTTGGGATTTTGCCATGGCCATCGCGCCTATGTGGCATAGCACCATCTTCGCTCCTTATTTTGTGGTCGGCGCCATTTTCAGCGGTTTGGCCGGCCTCATCGTTGCCTTGAACATCATCCGCCGCGCGCTGCATCTCGAACGGTATCTACTGCCGCATCACTTCCAGAACCTCGCAAAATTGCTCCTCTTAATGAGTCTGCTCTGGCTGTATTTCACTTTTGCCGAGCACCTCACAGTCTGGTACGGCAATGAACCTAAGGAGATGAACGTATTCGGCGCACGTGTCAGAGGCCGCTTCGCCCCGGAATTTTGGCTCATGGTCTTCGTCAACTTCGTCATCCCGTTCGTGCTCTTGGGAATCCGCCGTTTGCGCTCCATTACCACCGCTACCATCGCCTCCGTCGGCGTGTTAATGGGCATGTGGCTCGAACGCTATCTAATCATCATTCCCACTCTCAGCCTGCCGCGCTTAACCTCAGCTTGGGGGCGCTATTCACCGAGTTGGGTGGAGATCTCCATCACCGTCGCCACCTTTGCCGCCATGGCCGCCCTCTATCTCGTCTTCTCCAAGCTCTTCCCTATCGTCTCAATCTGGGAGTTTGAACCCCACCCACCGGAGGATGAATGAGTCTCTACCTCACGGGAACCTTCGCCGCCAAAGACACTGCAATCCAGGCCATCAAACAACTGAGGGCCAGTGGCTATGGCCCTGCGGATCTAACCGTCTTTTCGGATGAACCGGTGGAATTTCCGCGCGGCGTGCTCGATCGGCCCAGTCACATGTCGCTCGCCGTCGTTTCCGGCGCAGCTACATTTTTTCTGCTGGTGGTCGCCTTTGTCTATTTCACCCAATACAACTACCGGCTCACCACTGGCGGCATGCCTACCTTTTCGTTCTGGTCCACTGGGGTTGTTTTTTACGAGATCACCATGCTTGGCGCCATCTTAACGACACTCGGCTGGTTCATCTGGGAAAGCGGCTTGCTGCGCCGCGATAAGTCCATCCCCGTGCCCGCCATCGAGCCCGAAGTGATTTGCCTCCGCGTCCGCTGTGCTCCCGACCAGTACGCCGCCGCCGCGTCCATTCTCACGCAGAGCGGTGCGCAAAACATCGCCAAATTGGAGAAGGCCGCATGAGGATGGGCCTGACTATTTTGTTTGCCGCCGCCGCCTGCCTTCCCGCTGCGGCGCAGAGCGCGCATTGGGCCATCGGCCGCGATCTCTATCGCGAAAACTGCGCCGTTTGTCACGATATCGACAAGGATAAGGCCCATTCGCGCAAGTTCGGCCCCAGTCTGAATCATCTTTTTAAGAATGAGACGCTACCCATGAGCCACGGCAAGCCCAGCCGCGCCTACGTGGAAGTACGCATTAAATTTGGCGGCGCCGTGATGCCTGCGTTCAGCCGGCGGCTTACGCCCGCTGAAATCAACACGCTGATTGATTACATTGCTGCAAAGTGACGTTTTCCAGCATCCCACAAATATAATTTTCCGGCCATGCTGCTGAGACTTCCTGCTCTGGTCCGCCACTTCTAACAGCAAGGAGCAAGTGTTCTTTCAGATGTGCGATTATTCCCTCTACACTGTTAACAACCGCCTGGCGTGCGAGTCGGACGACCTGGTTTTGCACCGTTTCGATACCGGCAGCCTGGGTTTCTGCGCCGTAGCGGAACTCCAGAAGGAAATGAACCGTGGGGCGTTCGCTCGCGGCTGGTCGAGTTTCATGCGCTGGTTGTATCCGCGCAAGAAATGCGGCGTGACAGCGGTGTGCGTCCCGCCCGGCGCGCGCTTGCTCATATCGGAGGTGCCCCAGAACACGCGGGTTGGGTTCGACTTGCTCGAGTTGGAGAGCGTGGAGTTCACCCAGCTTTCCGAACGAAGCTACGCTTACCGCGATGCGCTCAGATTCTCCGATGGCGAAACCATCTTGCTCCAGAAATTGCCCGAAGGTCTGCGGGCCACTGTCGTTGCCTTGGCGCCGGAAGAGGAACTTGTGGAAGTGCAGAGTGGGGCAGACCTCCTGGTCTGCGGCTGACCTCCCGGTCAGCCCAACTGGACTTTCGACATTTTCTCGACCTTCGCCGTACCCCCGGCACGTAAGGCGGCGATTTTTGCCAGCCGCCGCCTTTCAGGTGCCCCTGGGCGCTCTGTCGCACGAACGCAGTGCCATCGAAGATTCAGCCGTTGTCGTGAGGAAGACTGATGTACTCGGCCACTCCCTCTTCGTCCAATTCAGAGACGGATGGAAGCGCTGCTCCATCTGCGCCAGGAACAATTGACCGGGGCACTGGAACCCTTACTCGACGAGACTTCTTCGCAGCGCCGTCGCCTGACCTGGAGAGATCGACCTCGCGCCGGACGCCATGTACGCCGAGGTCGCAGGCAATCAGAAGGAAACCGAATTCTCCATTCAGCGGCGCTATCTGTCTCCTAGTTCCGCAGTGGTCCAGACTGCGTCAACGAACCAAGAGGCGGTACCATCACGGTAGATGATCATTTTGTGCCTAGAATCGTTTTTAGGCCGGCACAACCAGAAACACGGAACCTGCATAGCCCCGGCACCGTTTTGAAAACGGGATATTAGTTCAAATTTCTATGAATGACCTAGCGACTCCAACCCCGTCCCTAATCGAATCTGTCGGACTCGACGGCCTGCTGGCACTGGTCGGCTTGCCGTCGAAACGAACCAAAGGTGAGCTGTCAGGCCACGTGCTCGAAGTATTCAGCGGCGTAACCGCTCTAATCGACACGCTACTCCTTCGCGCGATCGACGCGCGTACAGCGGAAGAGTTCAGGACAAAGCGGGAAGCAATATTCGGCGATTATGCGCGCGCCGTTATCTCGCTGTCCGGCCTGATTCGTATGGTTGTACCGGAGCCGGTCATCGAGAAACTCCTGACCGAATCCTTTTGCGAAATGGAGGCCGAATTCAAAGAACAAGGGCTGGTTCGATTCGGCGCTCCGGCAAAGGAACAGGCGATATTCACAATCTTCACTCTAAGAAGGACCAGCAGCTTGATCGCAAAAATCATTGCCGCTGGCCCAGTTTCGCAAGCTCTGCGCCAACAGGATCTCGAAATTGCTTCCGAGTTCTCCGCCGCCACCGCCTGGGCGCAGTTCCATCTCGATTGTTTGGTGTGCGCCATCAGGTTCGACAAGAAGATCCAAATTGACATTTTGGCCGCGATACAAGACGGTCTCCGCGCCGCCGCCAACGCCTACGGCTTAGCCCGTCGCGGATTGGTCCTCAGGGCTCCATCTCCGGAGCTGGCTCCTTCAAAGACCGAATGGGACGACGAGGACCAGGAATTGCTCAATTCCTCCATGCGAGATATGGAAACTGAAACGATTTAGATGTTCAAGCAGGGCGAAATTTACCGGGTCTTCGCCAAAGATCTCGATATCCAGGGCCATGAGCAAGAAAAAAGCCGCCCCTACGTCATCGTTTCCAGCGATTACGTAAACAGCCAAGGCGATAAAAACGTGGTTGGCGTTCCATTCTCAACCAGACTCCACAAAGCCAACTCCCATCGCATCTTGATTCCAGCCATTCATATCATCAGGGATGCCGCCTGCACACGGCAGTTAACCGACAGCGTAGCTCTCACCGACCACATCCGAGTGCTTGACCCGAACAGATTCGAGTTACCCAAGATGGGGCGCCTTTCGGACAACGCTATGGGCGCATTAGAGCTGGGCCTGGTTTTCCTCTTTGATATCCGCTGATGCCTCGGCTCTTCCTCTCCGACCCTCAACCCGCTATGATCTTGAATATGGATGAGCTGGTCTTCGAAGTTGTGCAGGAATCGAACGGCGGCTACTGCGAGTGCCTGACAGAAAACATCTTCTCTCAAGCCGACTCCTGGGACGAACTCCGCCAAAACGTTCGCGAGGCCGTGGCCGCCTTCTTTTTCGATCGAAAGATCCCTTCAACAATCCGCTTGCATCTCGTACGTGGCGAAGTACTGGCAGTAGCGTGAAGATCCCTCGCGACATATCCGGACAGCGCCTAGTCGATGCGCTCTGCCGTCGCTGGCAGTATGCATGGGCCCATCAGGTAGGAAGCCATATCGTCGCCGAGACATCCGCGCCCAGGCCATCAGCGCCTCGCGATTCCGGCTCATAGTCCCCTTCGGATGGGCACCTTAAAAGCCATTCGTCCAGCTGTCGCACAACACAAGAACGTATCGCGGGATGCCACTGTCGAGGGCCTATGATCCGAAACGCTCAAGCCGCACTACTCCGGCCCGCCAGCCATCTGCTGAATGTTTTCGACGCGTCCCCAACTCCACGGATGCTTGGCCTTCCATCCCCAATGTTAGCGCCCAAAAGCTCGAGCCCGGCCGGAACCCGTCCAAACGATAGGCGTTTCGCCGAGGCCGCTAGACGAGCCAGAGCGGCGCGCGGGTGTCCTCGCCAGAAGTCAACAAGCTGGTAAACCGTCGACTGTGCCGCAAGGGTCAGGGAATTTAGAGACGCGAAGAACATCAGTTCTCGCATACCTTTCGATGCGTGAATAGGCCGCTACCGAAATTAGCGATTGCCCACTCATAAATTGCGGATGCAGCTGGCAATCAAGGATTCTGGAGGTGGGCCTGATCAGTACATCGCCTCCGGTCATCAGTACAAGGCAGCCGGTGATCTCCTCCGTGCCGGAAACCGTTCCCGTCCGTCCATAGCTTTTCACTCTGATGGACACTGGCATACCTCCGCCTATGCCGACTCACCGCAAACTCGAACCTCCGAGGAATCCCAAACCGGGCCAAACGATGGACAAAACAACCAAAATTATAAAATACAACAGGAAGGCCAATTCCAACTGGTAACCAACTTGACCACCATGAGGTGGACAACCGCCGGAACTACCACGCACAGAAACGCTACGGCCCAGATAGGCATCCGCGGGTCCGCTGACTGAATTCCGGTGAGGATCAACAAGAACAGAGCGATGAAAGAAGACAGCGATTGCGCGTTGCTCTGGACGATGACGTAATCGACCTGGCGGCGCCGGTTAAGGAAGTAGAACCGACAGTAACCGACGAAGCTTGCGATACCAATAGTTACCCCGACCCAACTCCAGTTAGGGTGCCCCACCAGAATAACCCGGAGAAAGAAGAAGAGAACAAACGACAGAAAGGGACCAAAACGCAGGTAGTATTCACTTGCGCCCTGCCCCAACCTCACCCTACCAATCGCCTTCTTCTCTTGCGCCGAAATGACACGGGCACTAGATCCAGCCTTGGAGCCGCTCGAGATCTCTGCAACCGCAGGAAGGAGAAAAATCGAGGCCAGAACGAGCGTTATGAATAGGAAGATCACACAAACCAGTGAGAATAGGACGCTGATCGAGCTGTCCGCCGCAGGGAGCGGCGCGCCTTCACTATGCAGATAGGCGGTTACGAGTACAATCCCGACTGGTAGCGACGTCAAGGCTCCGATCTTCGCGATGTTCGCCAAAACCGTCGCCGCCGTTTCGGTCGACGACACGAAGGTAGAATGATCCCTGGGGCTGGTCGCTAGAATCGTAGCGGCTGGCAGATCGTGATATAAGCGTCGCTCAGCGGAGCAAACCTGCTCTGACGCGGAGTCTTCTAACATCTGACCGATAGAATGTAGCACAGATTTGCGAGGCGAGCGGGTGCCTCGGGAATTAAAGTCTCCCGCCGCCTATTTTTTCAACCGGGCACGCTCGGTAGGGGCAGCTCATTTTCCCATTCCTTGGAAAAGGGCCGCCGATTTCCAATTTGAAATCAATGAGTTGACTCCCACACAACTTCCCCAAAAACGAATGAGGCGAGCCCCCGCCGCGAGGCGGTCGCGAAGCGATTTTCATCCCCTCCTGTGGCAACCCGAAGGCTTGCCATGTGCCGGTCACAACTTTTTCAAAAACTTTATCTCCCCGCTTTTCAACCACTTGCCCAAAGTTTTTCATCTCCCCCGTTCGCCCCAATTCTATCCTGACCTCGTAAGCCTTCTCCGCGCGTTGTCGCCGAAGGCCCGCAAAAATCACCAATTCATACGAGGTCATTACTATGCAAACCATACCGCTCGATCCTACGCAATCTGATTCTCCGAAACGCGCCCGAAACGTCATCCAACCCAACCCAGCCCAACGCGAACTAGTCAAAAACTTAGCCGGTTGGGGCCTTCGCCAAATCTATATCGCGTCCTCCCTGAACATCGATCCCAAAACCCTTCGCAAATACTATCGCAAGGAACTCGATGAGGGCCTCATCCACGCCAAAACCTCAGTCCTGCACTCGCTCTTTGATATGGCCACCTCTCGCCGTAACTCGGCGGCCACTATCTTCTGGGCCAAAACCCGTGGTGACTTCACGCCAGAGGAAAAACTCCCGCCCAAAATGCGCCGCACCTCCCACTCATCTCCCACCTCCGAACCAGTCCGCAGGTCGTCTCTCGAAGGCCTCACTGCGCATTGCAACGACGGAGCTCCGAATGGAGACATTTAACCCGCGCTCACTCGCCCTCCGCGAAAAGCAACTGCTCGTCTTTAATTATCCGGCTCGCTTCCGCGTCGTCGTGGCGGGCCGGCGCTTCGGCAAAACGCATCTCGCGCTCGCGGAAATGTTACGCGCCGCCGCACGCAAGGGCCGTTTCGTCTGGTACATCGGTCCCAGCTATCCGCAAGCTAAACGCATCCTCTGGGATCGTCTCAAAGACTACACTCGCCAACATTGGAGTGACCGTCCCTCCGAAACCAACCTCAGCGTCCATCTCGACAGCGGCTCCACCATCTCCATCCGTGGAGCCGATCGCCCCGACTCTCTCCGTGGCAACAGTCTCGATTTCGTCGTACTGGATGAGTTCGCCTCCATGCGCCCGGAGACTTGGTCGGAGGTCATTCGCCCCGCTCTCAGTGATCGCGAGGGCCACGCTCTCTTTCTCGGTACGCCGCAAGGGTGCAATCACTTTTTCGATCTATACGAGCAATCGCAAACCACCCCGGATTGGGCGGGCTTTCAGTTCACCACGGCCCAAGGCGGCAACGTCCGCGCGGAAGAACTCCTATCGGCCGCTGCGCACGTAGATCCCCAATGTTTCAGTCAGGAATTCGAAGCCGTCTTCACCGGAGTCGGCCAAAATCGTGTCTATTACGCCTTTAATCGCGCCACCCATGTGGAAGAAGTGCCTTTCTCCCCCAACTTGCCCATCGTTTGGTCTCTCGATTTCAACGTCAATCCCATGTGCATGCTTCTCATGCAGCGCAGCGGCGATGGCGTTTATGTTTTCGATGAAATCATCATTCAGCCGGACGCCAATACCGAGGCTGCCTGCCAAGCCTTCTACGAGCGCACCAAGGCCCTACCCGGCAATCGCCCCTTCGAGGTCGAAATCTATGGCGATTCCAGCGGCTATCAGCGCCGCACTTCCGGTACCTCCACCGATTGGGCCCTCATTCGCGAATTTTTCAATCGCTTCTACGCCTTCTACCGCCCCTCCATTCGTGCCACTTCGTCGAATCCCGCCGTACGCGATCGCGTCAACTGTGTCAACAGCCGTCTCCACAACGCTCTTGACGAACACCACCTCTACATCGATCCGCGCTGCCGCGAACTCATCCGCGATCTCGAGCAGGTCACCTGGGCCCTGGACGCCACCGGCCGAACCACCAGCGAACTCGATAAATCCGACCGCGCCCGCACCCACTGTAGCGATGCCCTGGGCTATTACATCGCCCACGTCTTCCCACTCCGCCCCCTCGTGGGCTTCCAGTCCTCCGGCAGGCTCCTATGACCAGCAAATTGACGACACTGGGGGGCAGGATGGCATCCTGCGCGCCGATTGGCAATCGGCGCTCCGCTCAACGGGAAAAATACCCCTCCCGCCCGGCCAAAAAAACGCTGATTTCCCGCCGCTCGCCGCTATTATTTATACGCGGGACGGAAAGCCTCCAAACCACCCCCATTTTTCCCGTCAAAACCCTCCCGCCAATCTGCGATGCTTTGGGTATGCCCGATGCTCCCCGTTCTGTAATCGGCGTCGCCCTCAACTTCCGCGAAACCGTCCATCGCCTGGCCGCTTCGTTCCACGCCCCGCCCTATCAGCATCCGCCCCAAGCGCCTGTTCTCTATCTCAAAACCCCCAACACCTGGATCAACTCCGGCCATCCCATCCACTGCCCTCCCGGTGCCGATCGTCTTCGCATGGCTGGCACCCTCGGTGTCGTCATCGCTCGCAACGCCTGCCGCGTCTCCTCCGCCCACGCCCATACCTACATCGCCGCTTACACCGTCGTCAACGATATCAGCCTCCCTTCCGATTCTTTCTATCGCCCAGCCCTTCGCCAGCGTTGCACCGACGGCTTTTGCACCATTGGCGAACCCAACCATTCCTCGCAAACCCACTTCGAGATCGGCGTCGTCATCAACAACGTTTTGCGTTCCGTCGCGAATACCTCCTCCCTTGTTCGTTCAATCCCCCATCTCATCCAGGACATCTCGGAATTCATGACTCTCCTCGCCGGTGATATTCTCCTAGTGGGCGAGCCCGAAACCTCTCCCCTCGCCGCGCCGGGCGATCTAGTTCGTGTGGAAATCCCCGGCGTCGGCGCCGTTGAAAACAAGGTGGTCGCCTCATGAAGCACGCCCGCGTAGCCTATGCCGGCAGCGTTCATCACGCTGTCTCCGAAAACGATCAATTGCGTTTTGACGACGGCCGCTTTGTTTCCCCAGCCTCTGTGATTTGGCTCCCTCCCGTCGTTCCCGGCATCATTATCGCCGTCGGCCTCAACTATGCCAATCACGCCAGGGAGTTGAGTTTTGAACCTCCCACTGAGCCACTCGCCTTTCTCAAACCTCACACTTCCCTTGTCGGTCATCTCGGTCAGACGCGCCGCCCCGCCGGAGTCGCCCACATGCATTACGAATGCGAACTCGCCATCGTCATCGGTAAAACTGCCCGTCACGTCACTCGCCAGCACGCTCATACAGTCATCGCCGGCTATACCGTCGCCAACGATTACGCCATTCGCGACTATCTCGAAAACTACTACCGGCCCAACATGCGCGCCAAAAGCCGCGACGAAGCCACCCCGCTCGGTCCCTGGCTTGTCGATGCCGCCGACATCCCCCACCCCATGAACCTCCGCCTCACCACCACTGTCAACGGGCACGTCACCCAGCAAGGCTGCACCAAAGACATGATCTTCGATATCCCCATGCTCATCGAACACTTCACCGCCTTCATGACGCTCCAACCCGGCGACCTCATTCTCACTGGCACTCCGGAAGGTCTCGTAGATGTCAAACCGGGCGATGAAGTTGTCACTGAAATCGCCGGTGTAGGTCGTCTCATCTCCACCATCGTTGAGGATTGGAGATCCTAGCCATGCCCCACTTCATCGTGGAATACACCGCCAACATCAAAGCCGAAGCGCGACATCCCCAAGCTCCTCGCCAAAGCCAATGAAATCCTCATAGCCCAAGGCGGCATCTTTCCCATCGGCGGCATTCGCTCCCGCGCCATCGAGCTCCACGATTACTGCGTCGCCGACGGCCAAGCCGATTACGCCTTCGTCCACTGCAATCTCAAAATTGGCGCCGGCCGCACCGAAGCTCAGAAGAAAAAAGTAGGCGACGAACTCTTCGCCGCTATCCAAGCCCATTTTGCCGACCTCTCCGGCAAGCGCTATCTCGCGCTCTCCCTCGAACTCAATGAATTCAGCGAATCCGGCGCCTACAAACAAAACAACATCCACCGCCGCTTCCAATGACCGAAGCAAAAGGGAAGCAAAAGGGGACGGACTTCTCTGTCCCAAACCACAAATCTGCCGCTGTCCGAGTCACCGCTCTGTGGACGGAGTGGTTCGCCCCCTTTTGCGCTCCGGCGAGTCACGGCCAATCCTCGAGGGCTAACCCATGCTAGACCCATCCCTCCTCCAATCCCTCGCCCTCCGCCTCGACACCGCCGAACAAACCCGCACCCAAATCCGCCAATTCTCCATCGATTATCCCGACCTCACCATCGACGACGCCTACGCCATCCAACAATCCTGGGTCGCTCGCAAAATCTCCGCCGGCCGTCGTCTCAAAGGTCACAAAATCGGCCTCACCTCCAAGGCCATGCAATACTCATCCAATATCAGCGAACCCGATTACGGCTCGCTCCTCGATGATATGTTCTTCTACGATGGCGCCGAACTCCCCTTCAATCGCTTCATCGTCCCGCGCGTCGAAGTCGAACTCGCCTTTGTTCTCTCAAAAACCCTGCGCGGCCCCGATTGCTCCATCTTCGACGTCCTCAACGCCACCGATTACGTCGTCCCCGCCATTGAAATCATCGACGCCCGCATTCATCAAATTGACCCCGAAACCAAAGTCACTCGCAAAGTCGTCGACACCATCTCCGATAACGCTGCCAACGCTGCGCTCGTCATCGGCGGCCGTCCCTTCAAACCTCTCGACGCCGACCTCCGTTGGATCTCCGCCATCTGTTGGCGCAACGGGTCCATCGAGGAGTCCGGTGTCGCCGCCGCCGTGCTCAATCATCCCGCCAACGGTCTCGCCTGGCTCGCCAACAAACTCGCCCCCCACGAAGTGTCGCTCGCAAGCGGGCGAAATCGTCCTCGGCGGCTCTTTCACTCGCCCCGTCAACGCCCGCCCGGGCGATACCTTCCACGTCGATTACGGCCCCTATGGCTCTATCTCCTGCTATTTCAAATAAAACATGACGAACCCATTCAAATCCGCTTTACTAGAGCAGGAGAGCCCTCTCATCGGCTGCTGGCTCGCCCTCGCCAACCCTTACACCGCCGAACTCTGCGCCACCGCCGGCTTTGACTGGCTCTTGATCGATAACGAACACGGCCCCAACGATCTCCGTTCCACTCTTGCCCAACTCCAAGCCGTTGCTCCCTATCCTTCGCACCCCATCGTTCGTCCGCCCGTCGGAGATGTGAACCTCATCAAGCAATTGCTCGATACCGGAGTCCAAACCCTCCTCATTCCCATGGTCGAAACTGCTGAACAAGCCGCATTGCTCGTCGCGGCCACTCGCTATCCGCCTGCCGGCATCCGCGGCGTCGGTGCCGCTCTCGGTCGTGCCTCGCGTTATAACAGCATTCCTTCGTACCTTCACGATGCCAACGCCACCATATGCCTGCTTGTTCAAGTCGAAAGTGACAAGGCTCTGAAAAATCTCGACGCCATTGCCGCCGTCGATGGTGTCGATGGCGTGTTCGTCGGTCCTGCCGATCTCGCCGCCTCACTCGGACACCTGGGAGATCCCAACCACCCCGATGTCCAATCTGCCATCGCCGACGCCATTCGCCGTATCAAGCTCGCGGGCAAACCTCCCGGCATCCTCGCTCTCGATGAACCCGTCGCCAGACGCTATATCGATTGGGGTTGCCGCTTCGTCGCGGTGGCAGCAGACTCTCTCTTGCTCTCCGCCGCCGTCCGCAGCGTGGCTCAAAAATTCAAAGCTCCTCCCACGTAAGCGGGCAGTCCTTTCAACTCCGATTCGTGCTGTTTCTCGAATCCGCCTCCGAAAGCTTCCACTTCGCTGCCCTCTGTGAACCAGCTTTGCGGCGCTATCCCGCCCCAGAGCTGTTGCCGCGTGGGATCGTCCACATGCCAGCGTATTGGCTCGAAGTCGGGATCCACTGTCAAGTAATCCGATGTGTACAACTCGATCCGGTGTCCATCCGGATCGCGCACATACAGATAGAACGCATTCGAGATGCCATGCCGTCCCGGTCCTCGTTCAATCGCCGCGCCTTGTTTCGCGCCCGCCAGAATGTCGCAAAGCTGCGTAATACGCGAACCGTCCGGCAGCCAGTAAGCTAGGTGATGCAGCCGCGGGCCCGTGCCATTGGTCATCGCCAAATCATGCACCGATCCACGCCGCTGGAGCCATGCCGCCCAGATTCGATGGGCATCGTCTTCTGAGTATTCAGAGAGCCGAAAACCAAGGTGGTCCATGTACCACTTCATCATCGAGCTCACCTCCGGCGTCAGTACATTGTTGTGATCGATGCGCTGTATCCCCGGACCACGATGCAAATGATAACTCTGCAGCAGCCATTTATGCTTGACTGACTGATAGTAAAAGACGACGGGGAACCCAAAGGGATCTTGCATCCTCAGCATTTTCGGCCGGTCCTGTTCCTCTTCCCAACGATGCGGCAGCCCCAACGCCACTAGCTCATCCAGCACGTCGTCTGACCCCACTTTGTAGCCGATATGCTTCACTCCAGCCTTCGGCGCAACCTCCAGCTTGAGCGTCCATTCACGATCTTCCAATCCTCGCAGATAGAGCGACTGACTATCTTCATGCAACACATTCAACCCCAGCAGGTCTACATAGAAATAGCGCGAAGCCGCCAGATCCGTCACATAAAAAACCGCCTGCCCAATCCGAATGATATTCATCTAACTCTTCCCAAACTTCGGTATCACATGTTTACCCAACGGAACTGCCACATGCTTCAGTTCGGTATAGAACTCAAACGAATGATCCCCACCCTCCCTGTGGGTTCCACTAAACTTCACCCCGCCAAACGGTGTTGGGAGATGACGAACATTGTGACTGTTAATCCATGTCATGCCTGCTTCCAGATTCAACGCCATTCTGTGCGCCCGTTCCACATCCTTCGTCCAAACATAAGACGCCAACCCATAGCGCACGTCATTTGCCTTCTCCAGTGCATCCGCTTCATCCTTGAATGGGATCGCTGTCAACACCGGCCCGAAGATCTCCTCTTGCGCAATCCTCATCCGGTTGTCGCCCGTGAACAAGGTCGGTGCCAGGTAGTTGCCTTTATCTCCCACTCTCTGCCCGCCCGCACGCAGCGCCGCCCCTTCCTTCTCTCCAAGCTCTACGTAACCCATCACTCTGGCAAAGTGCTCCGGATGAATCAACGGCCCCACCTCCGTTTCCGGATCCAGCGGATTGCCCACTCTCACCGCCTTCGCTCTCCGCGCCACTTGTTCCACAAACTCATCGAAGATCTCCTCCTGAATCAGCGCCCGCGAATTCGCCGTGCAGCGCTCGCCATTGAAACTGTAAATCTGGAACACCGTCGCATCCAGCGCCCGCTCCAAATCGGCGTCCGCGAATACGATCACCGGCGATTTCCCCCCCAATTCCAAAGACAGCCGCTTGATCTGATCGGCCGCGTTCTTCATCACCATCGAGCCGGTCGTCGTCTCGCCCGTCAGCGTAATCAGCGGCACGAGCGGATGCGCCACCAACGGCGCGCCTGCTTCTTCGCCAAACCCTTGCACCACGTTGAATACGCCCGGTGGCAGATCCGCCTCTTCAAAAATCTTCCCGAGCTTCCACGCTGTCAGTGGCGACCATTCGGCTGGCTTCAAAACAACCGTGTTGCCCGTCGTCAGCGCCGGCGCAATCCGCCACGTCGAGAGCATCAGCGGGGCATTCCAAGGCGTAATGATCCCGCACACACCCACCGGTACGCGGATACTGTAATTCAACCAGTCGCTGTCCACCGGGAACGTGCGCCCATCCATCGCCCGCTCCGCCCATTCCGCGTAGAAGCTGAAGTTCTCCGCCGCCCGCGCAATCTGTCCGCGCACAATTTTCAGGGCCTGCCCCGCGTCCAGGCATTCAATCACCGCGATCTCATCGCCATGCTTCTCAATCGCCGCCGCAATCTTCAACAAGAAGCCCTTCCGCTCCTTCGCTTTAATCTTGCGCCATTTTGCGAATGCAGTATGCGCCGCTTGCGCCGCCGCATCAATGTCTTCGGCACGGCCGCGACACACCTGGGCGAGCGGTTCGTTAGTCGATGGGTCGCAAGTCTCAAACGTTTCGCCACGCTCCCCCGCGCGCCACTTGCCATCAATGTAATGCTCCACCGTGGTGGCCGCCAGCTTCCTCCGAACCTCATCAATGAACGCCTGATCCAGTGCCATAATCCGCCCTTATTATGTCAACAGAGTGATACTAAAAACGGAGGCCAAGAATGCCCACAACTGTTAGTCAAACCACCGGCGCTCGCCGCAGCCAGCAAGTTCTCGAAAGACTGCACACGCAGCCGCCCAACATCTGGTACGACGGCAAGAAGATCGAAGATCCCGTCAGCCATCCGCATTTCCGCAATGGCGTCGAAAGCCTGGCCGCCCTCTACGATCTGCAATGGGCGAACCCGCAGACCCTTTACACCTCGCCCACCACCGGCGAGCAAGTCAGCCGCACCTTCCTGATCCCGCGTACCAAGGACGAACTCAAAAGCATCACTGCGACCATGAAACTGCGCGCCGATGCGAATTTCGGCATGATGGGCCGCATGCCCGATTACTTGAATCGCGCTATGACCGGCTACGCTTCCGGCGCGGCTTATCTCGGCCAGGACGACGCACGCCTGGGCGAAAATGCTAGGAAGGTTTACGAGTACCTGCGTGAGAACGATCTCTCCATGACTCACACGCTCATCACTCCGCAAGCCAACCGTTCTGTGGGGACAGCTCAGCAAGCTGACCCCTACTTGGCCGCCCGCGTGAAGGAAGAGACCGCCGAGGGTTTGGTCATTCGCGGCTGCCGGATGCTCGCTACCCTCCCCATTGCCGACGAAATCATGGTATTTCCCTCCACCCTGCTCAAGAACGTCCCGGAAGACGCGCCTTACGCTTTCGGTTTCAGCATTCCTACCAACACGCCGGGCTTGAAATTTCTCGTCCGCGAAAGTTTTGATTACGGCCATTCTCATTACGACCATCCACTCAGTTCGCGCTTCGAAGAACTGGATTCCGTGGTTATATTCGACGACGTTTTCGTGCCCTGGGACCGCGTCATGCTCTATCGCGATGTAGACCGCTGCAACTCTGCCTACGGCCGCACCGGAGCGCTCGCTTGCATGTCTCATCAAGTGGCCGCGAAAAATCTCGCCAAAGCCGAATTTCTGATGGGCCTCACGTCGTTGCTGGCGAATTCAATCGGGATTGAAGGTTTCCAGCACATTCAGGAGAAGCTCGCGGAGGTTTGGGTCAACATGGAAACCGTCCGCGCATTCTTGCGTGTTGCCGAAGAAGACGCCGCGCTGGATGAATACGGCATGATGCGGCCCGCTTGGGACCCACTCGACGCCTGCCGCAATCTGTTCCCGAAACTTTATCCGCGCATGATCGAAATTTTGCAGCAGATGGGCGCTTCCGGCCTCGTCGCCATGCCGACGGAAGCGGATGTGCGCGGTCCGATGGCCGAAGAAATCCGCCGTTACTTCCAGGGCGCGCGCGTTGAAGCGCATGACCGCATACCGCTGTTCCGCCTGGCCTGGGATACTTGTCTCTCCGCCTTCGCGAGCCGCCAAGTGTTGTATGAACGCTTCTTTTTCGGCGATCCGGTACGAATGGCCGGGGCGTTGATTGCGAGCCATGACCGGGGCAAATACATGGATCGGGTGCGAACGTTTTTGGAGAAATCGAAGAATGATACCGTTTGACAGCAAGGCCTATCGCCAAACGGTAGGCCGTTTTCTCACCGGCGTCACGGTGGTCGCCTGTGAGGTAGGCGCCGGAGTGCAAGCGATGACCGCGAATTCGTTTACCTCTCTTTCGCTCGATCCTCCCTTGCTTCTTTTCTGCCCGGCCAAAACCACGAAAACCGGCCAGCTCATTCATCGCGCCAGCAGTTTTTCGGTGAACATTTTGCGGGAAGACCAGCAAGCGTTATCGACTTTCTTTGCCGGTAGTTGGAAAGGCACCAGCGATCCACCTTATCGCTTTGTCCCGCTAGAGGGCGTTCCCAGGCTGGAGGGCAGTCTCGCATCGCTGGCCTGTTCCATCCATCAAATTCACGAAGGCGGCGACCATTGGATCGTTGTGGGTCAGGTGTTGGCCATTCATCAGGGCATAGAACCTTTGCATCCGCTCGCTTTTCATTTGGGCCGCTACACCAGCCTTCAGCCCGCGGCCACCAGCCCTGCGCCCGATCTTTATGAGGGCTTTGAGCCCGTGCCAGTCCATTATCATTATCAAAGCTGGTAACGGATGACCGTAACTTTTGAGCGCCTCCCGGCGAAGAATTTAATAATAAGGCGTTGCGGTGCCCGTTGACGAGGAGGCGGCATCCAAAGAGCCTATTCGTGACGGAGGTGTCGAGGCTCTCATGGTTGCCTATCAGCAGTCCGATCAACAGGCCGCCACCGCATTAGTGGCCCAGCTCTCGCCGCCAATTTTCCAGTTTTTCCTCGCTCAGTCGCGCAACCGTGCTGAGGCGGAAGATCTGCTGCAGGATTTCTGGCTGCGAATCCACAAAGCGCGCGCCACCTTTCGTCCGGGTGAACCGCTGCTGCCGTGGCTCTACGCAATCGCGCGCCGCGTGAGAGTAGACCACTATCGCAAGACTAAGGGCATGAGAGAGCATGAGATTGTCACGGAGCAATTGCCGGAGAAGGCTGCGCAACACGGTGCGCGCCCGGCTGGTCCGAAAATAAACGATCTACTCAAATCGCTGCCCGATTCACAGCGCGAGGTGCTGCTTCTTTTGAAGGTATCGGGCATGAGCTTGGAGGAAGTGGCGCGAGCGACAGGCGTCAGCATCGGGTCGGTGAAACAGAAGGCGCATCGTGCTTACGAAAGCCTTCGCAAAAGGCTGGGGACAAAGCTATGAACGACGAGATCGAACGACTGCTTGCAGAAGGTGAGCCGCCCGACGCTGCGATGCTCGAAAAAATCGCCGCTCAGTTCAGCGCCTCCGCAAAAACGGTGCGAGCCTTGCCCTCAAACGTAGCGCTCTGGGCCATCAGTTTCGCTATCTTTGTCACCCTTGCGGTGATCGTGGCAAGCGTCGTGAAGCTCTATGCTATCGATGCACTCAGCGGCGCGTCAAATCGTTGCTTATTACGGCGCTCTGCTCTTACTCGGCGCGCTTTTTTCACGCGCGCTTATTGAGAGAATGATTCCGGGCGCGAAATACCTTGTACCGTCCGCTGTCCTATCCATCGCCGCGCTCGTTGTTCTCGGCATCCTCAGCGCTATTCTTTTTGCCAATCGGAGCACGGAGAATTTCGTGTCGCACGGCATTCCTTGCCTCAGGCTTGGTGTCATTAGTGCTTTGATCAGCGGTTTTCTGGGCTGGCGCCTGCTGCAACGCGGCTATCTCGTTTCTCCCCGCGAAACCATTACGCTGTATGGCTTCTTTGCCGGTCTTGTTGGTGTTTGCGTGCTTGCCCTGCATTGCCCCATTCTGAATTCGTTGCACGTGCTAGTGTGGCATCTTGGTGCCATGGTTCTCGCCGGATTAGTTGGGTTCTTCTTGGGCAGTTATGCCGATTGATAATCCACTTGAGGTAGTCGCTTCGGCGATTACTCCTGTCGTACTGGTTTCTGCCACAGCCATTCTCATCGGCGGCATCAACGCGCGCTATATGGCCATCGCCGACCGCATTCGCTCTCTCACCGCCGAATATCGCGCTTCGGGTACCAGCCAAGCCCGACTGGCCAGCATCGGCAGACAGTTGCCAGTATTCCAATTGCGCGTCCGGCTCGTGTCGTGGGCTATTCGCGCTTTATATGTAGCGTCCGGTTGCTTTGTCGGCATGGCCTTGATCATCAGCGCGACTCTCTGGCGCAAAATGTTGGCAGTGGCGACGGTGCCTCTTTTTCTCCTGGGAATTACGTTGCTCATCTTTGCCATTATCTGCGAGTTGTTGGAACTGCAAGCGGCCAATCGTACGCTGTTCACGGAGATTTCGGATATCGAGCGGAAGTAGCTAGAGGGACTTCAAATACTCCACTAGTTGCTTCTTCTGTTCGTCGCTGAGTGTGGTACCCCACAAATGGCCGGCATTGCTGTTGCCGCGCTCTTTTACATCGAACCGCGAGCCGACCCGCTCCGCTTCTGGACCCTGGGAAATAAAGCCAACGTTTTGCGCATCAAGTACGTCGTAATTGCGGTAAAAGACCTTCGGCCGTTGCGTCGGCTCCTTCAAAAGATCGGTCAGACTCGGTACAGAACCGTTGTGTAAGTAGGGTGCCCGCAGCCAGAGGCCGTCAAGAGTCACATTCACGTAGCCGAGTTGCTTCCCAAAGTGGCTGAACCGCCAGTCGAAGCGGGACGTGTATTGGTTATAGGCCGCGGCGGCGCTTTGTGTCCACATATCAATGCGATTGCGGTCAGTGCCTAGCATAGGATTGTCAATCGGCTCAACCTTGCCGGTGCGTGCGCCTCCCGGCGCGTGACACTGGGCGCATTGCTGGTCATAAATGCTTCTTCCTTTGGCAGCGAGAGATTCATCTATGGGAAATGGATACTTAGGTGCTGGATTATTGCTTATGAAGTTTAGAATGCGCTTCAGGCTCGAGTCCTTATCACTCTTTTTCCAGTCTCTATCCACCCATTTCAGCGGAGTTCCATCGCCAATGGCCGAACTCAGTAGCACTTCCTGAATTGAGTTATTGAGTCCATCCCAATGAAAAGAGTAACCGGCGTGCGCGTTCAGATTCCACAGTGGCTCCATGTCAGAATTGCCCAAGCTGCCATCGGGCGGCTGCTTCAAATAGCGATACTTCACCAGATTGAATGGATCAATTCGACCGCCTCCCGCCGTATTCAGAGTCCGCAACAGCCCGTAACTTGCATATTCATTCTGCTGTGCGCGCAGTGTGTATTTCACAAACGGGATCAACACGAATCGATAAGTGAGCCGGTCCAAGAAAGATAAGCGATAGTTTTTGGCGATCTCCGCCATGATGATCGTTGAATTGAAACGAGGATCTCGGGCGCAGTCGATGAGGAATTGCAAATATTGCTGGGGATTCTGGGTTGAGCCGGGACCACCGGCTACGATAACTGGCTTCTCCATCGGACTCTTGCGATAGGTAGCGGAGTGGCACACGGCACAGTTGATGGCCACGCGATCCATGCCGATGGTTTGCTTGGAAAACCCGACGGGCAACTCGCGTCCCTCGGCGAAAATCATCCCCAAGGCAGCGTAGCCACCCGGGCGGGGAAGCTTATCGGGAAATATGCGCGGCAGCACCAGCCAGATCCAATAAGGTACGCCGGAGGTGCTCTCGGTGCCGATCGATCCATACAGAAAGTGTTCTTCGTCAGACGCGTAATAAGTGGGGGGCAAGGTGCGGAAGAATTGAATGTAGGTCACTCCGCCGGCGGCCGCTAGCAAGAGCAGGCCGAGCGCTATGAGCCGGAACCGAACACCCGGATTCGTTTTCGCAATCACGTAAGGGGAAACGGGAGTTCTCACTGCCAACGAAAGCAGAATGGCTTGCGGTATGAAAAACGTTAGATCGAACAATCCCAGAACATAGTAATCGCGATTGAACCCTAGAAAGAAAACGACTCCAACCAAACGTGCCAAAACTGTAAGCCACGATACCGGCGGATAACGCAATGGGTGTCGAGCGGCTGGAATGTAAAACAGACTGAGCAAAATGAGGAACAGCGCCGATACCGTGACCCACAGCAGAGGGTAGGCCGCTGGAAAGGAAAATAACACCAGAGTTTCGCCCGGCATGATCAACGATGGAATCGCGATGGCCAAATTGGCGAGGATTCCCAGCCAGACCACACGCCCAAACCAGACCGAGTAGTTGTTCATAGCGTTTTCATGAACTCGATCAGATTGAGTTTTTGGTCGGGCGGAAGCTTCGTGCCGAAGAGATGCCCCCCGTTGCCGTTGCCGGGAATGGTTGTGTCATACCAGAAGCCCTCCTGGCGCGCCTGTGGCGTGTCGTAAACGAATCCTACTTTTTGCTGATTGTAGACGTCGTATCCACGAACGAACTGCTTGGGACGATCAACCGGCTCGCTGAGCAGATCGAGCAACGTCGGAACGGAGCCATTGTGGAGATACGGCGCGCGCGCCCATATGCCGTCCAGCGGCTGATTGGCATAACCATTCGTCTTCACAAAATGCGTGAAGCGATACTGGCTGTTAGGGTACAGCTCGGCTTGATTTCCCGTGAGGGCGTAGGTGTAGGAGTTGAGCCGGTAGGGATCTGTGTTGATGCTGGCAATATCCTCTACTGTCCCCGTCTTCCGGCCGCCAAAGCTGTGACACTCGCTACATTGTTGGTCAAAAATGGTTTTACCCCGCCCCACGCGTGACGGCTCAATGACAAAAGGATATTTGGGTGGAGGCAGAGTCCAGATCCAATCGTGCACGCGCTGCAAACTCGCATGGTCGGCAGTGACAGGAGTAACGCCTGCGCCTAGCGACGCACTTAGGTTTCGTTCATCCACCGAAGTATTGTTTCCATCCCAGTGCAGATGCATTCCTTCGCGCGGCTTCTGGTTCCAGAGGGAAGGGAAGTCAGATGCGCCAATTAGTTCCTCTTGCGGCAGCATTCGTAAATTCCAGTTGAATTGCACCGCTTTGTATGGGTTGAAAGTATCCACCCGCCCGCGGCCCCAATCGGGCAAGGGGCCATTGAGTAGCGGCCCGATACGGTTTTGGAGCGATACGGTCACTAGCTTCAACCTTGGCATCAAAAAGAAGCGAAAAATCAGCCTCTGGACGATGCTGATGTGATCTCCCATCTCCTCCGCTTTGGCGATCACGCTATCGGCAGTAACGCGATCATCGAGACTGGCATCGGCAACAAAGCGGAAGAAGCGCTCCAAATCGAATTGATGAGCGGGCATTCCCAACACGATTTGAGGCTTACTGTCAGGGGATTGGCGCACGGTTCCGGTGTGGCAGACGGCGCAATTTAAGCCGACTTGCTCAACTCCTAGACGCCAACGGCGCGAAACCCCGATGGGCAATTCATGGCCCGGTTCGAATACCAACCCGAGAGATGCGTACCCGCCCGGCAACTTATCAGGACAGAGAGCGGGGAGGGTCTTGAAAACTAAATAGGGTGGCAGAACTCCTCCCACCTGAGTGAAAATTGTTCCTCCCGGCTCGCTTCCAATCGACCCATACTTGAAATGTTCAAGAATGTCCGAGTAGTAGCGAGTGCGGTCGGACATGAAGTAGTAGAGCGCCGCCGTCACGAATGACGCCAAAACTAGCAGGACAATCAGCAGCAGCCAGCGGCGAAAACACTGTTGGTACTGATCGACCGGACTCAAATAAACATAGTCCCTGAGATTTCCTTCGCCGGTTCGAATTCTGTCCTCCTCTGGCATTGTTATTCCTTGCTTGGTCCGGCTACAGATACATGTTGCTCTGAGAACTGCGAGGGCGAGTAGACCCGCATGATTTCCGCGATCATGGCATCGTGGTCGCCGTTAAAGCGGCGCACATCGTAGCAACCCAGAGGATTGGCCGGTGCGTTGAGTAAACAGCGGTTACAGAACGTGCAGGGCTTCGCAGGCAAATCCCGCCCCGACTGTAAGATTTGCGGGAGGTCGCGATTGGCGATGAGTGGGCGAGCGATGGAAACGGCGTCGGTAATGCCCTCCGAAATCACCCGGCGGATCACTTTGCCATCTTGATAGCCACCAGTGTTGATGATGGGAACGCCGACATTCTTTTTTACTGCGCGACAGTATTCCGCTGAAACAGCTTCCACGGGATGAGACTTCTTGGTGCGGTTCCACAGAAAATCGACGATCGGCCGCAATAGTTTGAAATGAAATACCGTGTAGTTCATGTAGCCGCGAACGCCGCTCGAAATGATAGCTCCGTACCACCAATTGAACTCATCAACCGGCAGACCGCCCGGCGGCAGAAGTGGATGGGGAAAAATGCTCCCGATGGACACGTGGATGGCATCTACACCCGCTTCTTCGGCCCATTTCGTAACTTGAATACCCTCATCGAGTGTGTTTCCCTTCTTCTCCCACGGATAGAGCGCGTTACCCAAATCTACGGCGTTCAACTTGGCCTGCAGGTGATAATCGGAGCCCACTTCCTTGCGGATAGCCTGAATGATTTCGAGCAGAAACGCTGCGCGGTTGCGGAGTGCGCCTCCATACTCGTCTTGGCGGTCGTTGATGGCGGAACTGAGGAACTGAGTGATGAGATAGCCGTGTGAGGCATGCAACTCGACGCCATCCAATCCGGCCTCGCGCGCGCGGCGCGCTCCCTCGGCGAAATGCCGGATTGTCTGCTTGATCTGCTCGAGCGACATGGCTTCGCAAAGGAGGCCGTGAAATGAGTCTTTTTTGTTGGTGGAAGAAAGCCCTTTTTGCCTGAAGTTTTCCACGCCGGGATTGTCGCGCTGCCGGCCGCTGTGGCTCAATTGCATGATGAACTTGCAATCGTGCCGGTGAACCGCTTCACCAACCGCGCGCCAGAATGGGATTTTATCGTCGCTATCTACCATGGCGTAGTTGGGGAGAATGCGGCCACGGATGTGGATTGGAACATACGACGATATGATGGCTCCCACGCCGCCGCGCGCAAACGATTCCTCCCAATTGATCCGCGCCTGTGTCCCCGATCCATCGTAATTATCGAAGCGGCCTGAGACGTTCGAGCGAAATAAACGGTTCTTGACAGTCAAATTCCGGAACTTCAGCGGCGCGAAGATAACGTCATTGCTCATGTTGACTTAGTGATAGTGTCATTCGATCCTTTTCCGTTTCAACTCCCGGCCTCGGCCCGCGGTGAAACGAACCGGCCCCCGAAGACACTAGCTATTGATAGGAGGCCAATATGAAGGGTTTGCCAGGCGCGGCTTTGATGGCGCTTCTGTTGTTGGCCGGTCAACCTTTGAAATCGAACGTTTTTGGAGACATTGCCAGTGGCTTGAAGCGTCAGCAGCAAGCGATTGGGAATGGCATCGGAACGGCCGTTGGTGTCAAGCTAGGCGGCGTGCTGGAAACTGCCACTGCGCCCGCTTTGGATAACGCCGCGTCGCGCTTTACGGATGTGGTGAACGGCGCGGCCGATCAGCTTGACCAGTCACTCAAGACCGAGAACGAGAGTATCGACTCGATAGCTCAGCGCAACGTCGCCCGCATCGATCTCCTGACGCAAACTCGATTGAGCCAAGTGGACAGTCTCATCGGCGACAATCTTAAGAAAGTCGAAACGGACGCCAACGGCCTTCTCAACCGCGAAGCTTTAATCATTGACAATGCTTTAAAGCAAGAAAACACCATTGCCAACAATGCACTGGATCGCGTGCAAGCAATCTCCGATAAAAGTTTGACTCGGCTGCAAGATATCGAAAGCGACGCATTCGATAGGATCGATTCCGCTCTGCAGGACGAGGTGCCGGTGGCGGCAAGTCAGGTGGCTCATCAATTTGTGATTGCGGCGCTGGTAGTTGTTTGTGTCGTCGCCCTGTTTGGATTGGCAGGAATCAGCTTGTGGAAAAACTTGCAGCAGGCGCGCGAGGGAGCGTCAGGCATGCCGCAAATCTTGAAGAACGGCTTCAAAAGCTTTTGGCGGGCGCTTCCGCAGGAGGCGGCGGTGGTGGTCGTACCTACCGTACTGATAGCCGTTGCGATTGTGGGAGGTTACGAAGCTTATTTGCGGTCGACTCAGGCCATGCGCGTGTCACGTTTGGAGAAAGCGGCGAGTCTGTTGGAATCGGCCGGCGAATATAAGGTGGCTGGCGAGCTGCGTCGCAGAGTTCTGGCGATTGATGGTGAGAGGGATGGCAACCGTAAACAATTTACCTACCAGGCGGACTTGTGGTTGGCGGATTTTACGCAAAAGCATTCGGCAGATGTGAACGAGCTGGTTGCGCGACTCAGCCTTCTTGAAAACAATGAGCTGAGCAACGCTAATGCCGACTTGCGAGCTGCATCTCTTTATGTGAGAGCTAACATGCAAGGCGCCTTTGACAGCACTGCTGTCCAACATTACAAGGAGACGGTTCTGGACGGTAAGACTGCATCCCAGGCGCCATTTCTGGGCAAGCTGGTGCTGATGACGCAGATCAAAGCTGAACTCGACCGCGCAGCCCCCGCAAGCGAACGGATAGATACCGCTCTCAAAGTAACTCAGGAACTTCGTACGCTCTACCCGAACTACGCGAATGGACACATTCTAACGGCCGCCCTGAGTGGGATGCAGGCAGACGCGCTGGCGAACAGTGAAATTCGCGACCGTAATAAAGAAGCGGCGCTGCGCAAGAGAGTGAGTGACGAACTGGCGCGCGCCGGGACACTGGATCCAAATCTGATCCGCATTGTCAGCCTCAGCAACGCGCAGCTGCCGGATGACTTGCTGAATGATTTGGATCGGAATCCGCGCAGCTCGAATGTAGTGGCGCGGCTGAGCGCCTTCGCGAGTGAAGAGATCGATCCGCAGGCGCGTGCTGTGTTGATGTCGGATGTGCTCACGCATTTGGCGGTGGATCGAGCCATTCTGCACGCCACTCGCCGGGGAGTCGGAGAGCGAAGAGTGGCGCGCGCCATAGCGGCATTGCCGGCTGGCGGGTCCAAGCCGCAAGAACGAGCTGCCGCTATGGCATCTATCGCCGAGCAGTTTCTGGATATGAACGGCTATCTGGCGGCTGAGGGGTGGGCGCAATCCGCGCGCAAAGCACTGGGCGCGGAGAGCGCAGATGCGGCTGCATTGGACCGGAGGATTGACGCCATCTGCCAAGCGGCGGCACAATCCAAGATATCCGAAGATCTGGCGGCAGTGATATAGTCTGCTCGTTCCGCGAGTTTGTTGATAACATTCTGAAAACGGCATCTATAAATGAACCGGAACGATCTGTTAAGTTGGCCCTCCCACATGTTCCAAGATCTGCGGTATGCGGTCCGTGGGCTTCGCCGTGCGCCTGGATTTGCGGGACTTGTAATCCTCATTCTGGCTCTCGGCATCGGCGCTAATCTTTCCACCTTTAGCGTTATCGACGCGATCATGCTGCGAATGCTCCCAGTGAAAGATCCCGGCTCTCTGTTCCGAACCGTCCGCGCCGATGGGAATCTCTCCGAAGCTAGCAGCGGCATCTCATACTCGCTGTTCCTCGATGCGAAAAAGCGGACTGGCGCGCTTGCCGATTTGATGGCCTATCAGACAACGGATCTGGTGAGGATTTCCATCGGTCAGTCCGAGCCGGAACCTATGATGCAACAGAGCGTTTCGGGTAACTACTTCGAAGTACTGGGTGTGCAGCCAGCCTTAGGTCGGGTGATTGCTCCGAAAGACGATCGTGAGCCGGGACGCCAAGCCGTTGCAGTCATCGGCGATCGTTTGTGGAAGAGCCGGTTTCACGGCAGCCCGATGGCGGGTTCATGCTGGAGGATGTTCGGCTGCACGCTCCGCCGGGAACGCCGAAGCAGATCATTGATCGTTTCTTAGGCGGCATGCGGATCAGGGGAGTGCCGGCGGGCGGTGGAATCTCATATCTAAGGGGCCAATACGAGCAGCCACTCAAACTCCTGATGGTTGTGGCCGGCCTCGTGTTACTCACTGCATGTTCAAATATTGCGAATCTTCTTATTGCCAGAGGTCGCGCTCGGCGACACGAGATTGCGGTTCGGGTTTCGTTGGGGGCGGGGCGAGTTCGAGTGTTGCAGCAGTTGCTGACGGAGAGCCTTCTTCTGGCGAGTCTATCGGCTGGCGCAGGTCTCCTGGTTGCGCATTGGGCAACTCCCATTCTGATCGGACTGCTCACGGCGTCGAACGAACCAGCGCAACTCGTCACTTCAATCGATCTGCGATTGTTCGCATTCACGTTTTTGTTGACGCTTTTGACAGTAGTCATTTGCGGCTTGCTTCCGGCCATTCGGTTGGCGAACGCAGACGCACATCTCTCTCTGAAGGGCGGCCCGCGAGTGACTGCGGGGCGAGGTGAGTGGGCGAGACATGGTTTTGTGGCTGCGCAAGTCGCGCTCTCTCTGGTGCTGATCGTCGGGGCGGGACTGTTCACTCGTACTCTGGTGAATCTTTTATCGTCTTCTCTGGGATTCACTCCCAAGAGTGTTCTCATCGCGAGAATTTCCTTCGCTGGCTCTGGCGGCGAAGATGCGCCGTTCCGGGCTTGGAGTCGATTGCTTCAGCGTGTGAGAGCGTTTCCCGGACTTGAGTATGCGAGCCTGTCATTCGCCGCGTTATTTGCCGGAGACGCTCCTATGATGGGAGTGCGTACAACTCCTGTTGAGGCTCCTCCCGCCGATCCACTCACAAGCGTTTCGTTTATCTCGACAGATTACTTTTCAACACTGGGCGTTGGATTCCTTAGTGGACGCGATTTCAATGCTGCCGACGGGCTTCCCAGCGGCCCGCCGGTCGCCATAGTCAACCGGGCGTTTGCCCGCAAATTCTTCGCAGATGAGAACCCTCTAGGCCGGAAATTGACGAAGATGGCGAATGCTCCGGATTGGACAGAGATCGTCGGAGTTGTGCACGAGGTTAAGGTCAACAGTCTTCGCGATGCGGCGCCTCCGATGGTTTATATTCCCTACCGTCAAATCACGAACTGGCTCAGGCCGGAAAGTTATCCGGGGTTTTCGATGTTTCTTCAAATGCGAGCGCAGCAAAATGCGCCGTCGCTTGCCGCGGAGCTGCGCCGGCAGGCGGGGGCGGAGTTCAAAATTGGCGAGATCTCCCGGCAGCAGCAATTGATTGACGACACGTTGGTTCGGGAACGGTTGCTCGCCGATGTTTCAAGTGTTTTGGGTGGTTTAGCAGTGTTGCTAGCGGGCCTGGGTCTTTACGCGATCGTGAGCTATGCAGTGGTTCGCAGAAGACAGGAACTTGGCATACGGATGGCGCTGGGAGCCCAGCCGGCGGCGATTTTAGGGCTGATTCTCCGCGATTCAGCGATGGTTGTCGGAGTGGGCATCCTGGTGGGCGTGCTGTTAGCAGGACTTGGAAGCCGTTGGATCGAGACGCTGCTGTTTGGCTTGCCGCCGAACGATGTCGAAACCTTTATCGTTGCTTCCATTCTGCTGTTAGCCGTCGCATTTTCAGCGTCCGTTATTCCGGCTTACCGAGCGGCGGAGACCGATCCGATGCTCGTGTTGCGCCACGAGTAATAAATCCGGAGCGTTTGACAAGCCCGTACAGTCATGCCGATATAGGCATATGCGGCCGTATGAAAGCGCTTATATGGCTTGCCGGTTCTCGTTTCGAGGTGAAGTCGTTTCCGGCTGGCATCCAAGACGACATCGGCTATGCGTTTCAGAAGAAGTCCAAGACTGGAATTGCGACTCCGAAATCCAAAAGGACGCTCGTTCGGCAGCGTCTCAAACAGTTGCGCAGTGAGGTGAAGAATCTTGAAAAGAAAAGCTCTTGAGCAAGAACCAAGCATAGGTAACGTATTCGCCGACCTCGGCCTGGCCGACCCTGCAGAACACCTGATCAAAGCAGGATTAGTTGTGAGGATTGGTCGGGTTATCCGGCGACGGAAGTTGACCCAAGCGGCGGCGGCACAGCTCATGGGTATTGATCAACCTAAGGTCTCAACTATGCTGGCTGGCCAGTTCCGGGGGTACTCGGTTGAACGTCTCATGCGCTTCTTAGTGGCCTTGGGGCACGATGTAGAAATTGTGGTGAAGCCGAGAAGGCGGGGCACCGCCGAACTTCGCGTCGCTTAGGTTCGACCGATGTCCGTCTTACTAAACGGCCGCGGACGGCGGATCGTCCGACTCCGCTGCGGGCATAGGCGGCCGTGGACGGCAGCTCAGCCGCTCCACGTGAGTATCATAAGCCGTGGCCGTCAGCATGAATTCGCCCTTACTAAGCCGGAGGTTTGGTGTATTGATTGAGCCATGCAATCACCGTCTTGTACCAAAACTCACTATTCTGCGGCTTCAAGATCCAGTGCCCTTCGTCGGGAAACTGCACCAACTTAGATGGCACCTTCATCTGTTGCAAAGCTGTGAACAACTCCTCACCCTGCCCAATGGGCACGCGGTAATCAAGTTCTCCGTGAGTGACCAGCGTGGGAGTTTTGAAGTTTTTCACGTAGCTGCTGGGCGACCATTTTTCGTACAGGGCCTGATTCTCCCATGGAAAGCCTTGAAACTCCCATTTCGGAAACCACAGCTCCTCCGTTGTGCCGGCCTCGCTCGTAAGGTCGTAAACGCCCGCATGGGATACCAGCGCTCTAAAGCTGTCATTGTGACCCAGTATCCAATCGATCATATAGCCGCCAAACGACCCTCCCGCCGCCGCCATGCGATTGGAATCGGCGTATGGTAATCCACTCACCGCATTCATCGTGGCCACAATCGACTGATAGGCGCGGCCACCCCAATCGCCATTCACCGCGTCGGTGAACGCTTGCCCATACCCGACAGACCCCTGCGGATTCGGCATCACTACCACATAGCCGGCGGCCGCAAAAACCTGCGCGTTCCAGCGGTAACTCCAAGACTCTCCCCACTCCCCCTCTGGACCTCCGTGAATGAGGAATAAAACGGGATATCTCTTCGTGGCATCGAAATCCGGCGGCTTCACGATAAAGCTCTCCACTTTGGAGGAGTCGGGACCGTCCGCCGTCATCCGCTCCAGCGCGGTGAGTTGATAACCGTTGACAATGTCGTCATTCAAATGGGTCAGCGCGATACCGCTGCCGCCCTTGGATGTCGCTTTGAAAATCTCCACTGGACGGGAGCCGCTCTGTTCCGCATAGATCAATACTTTGTCGCCCGGCGTGAACTGCATGGAGGTAATAGAGGTAGGACCTTGTGCGATGGTGCGGATGGGTCCGCCTGTGGCCGAAATCATCATCAGCGGTTGCGAGCCGTGATCGTCAATCGTAAAGAATAAGCGCTTCGAATCGGCCGACCAAGTATAGGATTCAACCCAGCGGTCGAGCGAGTCCGTAAGGCTGGTAATCGCGTTGGTTTGCAAATCCATCACGGCCAGCCTCCACAAATCACTTTCATACCCAGTGCGCGTCTGGGTTCGATAGGCGAGGCGTTTGCCATCGGGCGAGAAAAGCGGCCCTTCGTCGGCGCCCCTGCTGCCTGTCAGTTGCTTCGGCGCGCCACCCGCGGCGGGCACCAGGTAGATGTCGGAATTCGTGCTGGTCGAAAGGTCGGTATCGGCGTTGGCGACGTAAGCGATTTGCACGCTGTCAGGCGAAAAGACATACGGCTCAGGGCCGCCCAATGAGAAAGGAGGTGTATCGGTCGGGCCAGGAGTCAGATCGCGCACTTTACCGGCGTTCAAAGTTTGAATCAGCAGATGCCGCCGGCGGCTGCCTTGATACTGATTCCAGTGGCGATAAAGCAACGAGGTGTAAACGCGCGCGTGCATCTTGGAAGCCGCGTCTTTATCCAGGTTCGCTTTGTTGCAGGCGGCATCGTAATCTATGCCAGGAACGGCGTTAGAAGGCGTGCAGCCGGGGTAAACGTCACTGGTAAAGACGATTAGGTTACCGTCGGGAGAAACCGTGACGCCATCCGCGCCGGTGGGAATACTCGTCACCGGCCGCTGGTCGCTGCCATCCGCATTCATTGACCAGACTTGTGTTCCATTGTTCACGCCGGCCGGGCTGGGCCGGTCGGAGACGTAAAAAATGCGCCTGGAATCGGGCGTCCAACGCGGCCTCGTGTTGCTGCTTCCATCGTTGGTCAGGCGCAGCGGCGTGCCGCCATCCACCGGCACGACAAAAATCTGCGTGGGCTTCGTATTCGCTGTAAGATCGACGGTTTGCACCGTAAAGGCGATCGTTCTGCCGTCGGGCGACAGTTGAGGATCGTCGATACGGGCTATCTTGGCTAGGGCGTCGAATGTGAACGGTGCTTTTGCCGGCAGGCAAGTCAAGCAGCCCATGCCGAGAAAGAGCCCGCACAGAAAAGCAGTGCGCATGATCCATATTGTATAGAGAGCGCAAGGGAAACAGATGCACGCGGTCCTCAGGGGATGGATGGCTGGGGGTAGAGGCGGATGGCGAACGACCGGGTAGAGAAGCAACTCGAGAGCCTAAGAGCGCTCCGTGGCATGGGGCTCAACGCGGCCGTTAACGCCGCCCTGAAGAAGGCCTTGGCCGACCGCGTCAATGTGGTCGTGGCCAAAGCTGCGCAGATCAGCGGCGATCTGCAGGCAGTGGCGTTGATCCCTGATTTGCAGAAGGCATTCGAGCGTTTTTTCGAAAAAGAGAAAGACCCGCAGTGCTGGGCCAAAAACGCGCTGGCCAAGGCATTGAAAGATCTGGGTGTGCAGGAATCCGCCGTTTTCTTGCGCGGCGTTCGGCATGTGCAGAACGAGCCGGTTTGGGGCGGGCAGGAAGATACCGCGGCCGTTTTGCGCGGCGCGTGCGCGCTGGCTTTGGTGCAATGCAATGACATTACACGCGACGAAACGCTCCGTTGTTTGGTGGATGCGTTATCGGAGACCGCTGCTTCGGTTCGCCTCGACGCTGCCGCCGCGCTCGCGCAGATGGATGGCCGCGAAGTCGCCCTTCTTTTGCGGCTGAAAGCACGTTTGGGCGATAAAGATCCGCGCGTCACCGGCGAAGTTTTTTCAGCCTTGCTGCAAATTGAAGGCAAGGCGGGGCTGCCTTTTGTGGCTGAGTTTCTCGAGCACCCGAATGAGGAAACGTCCGAAGAAGCGGCGCTGGCTTTGGGCGGTTCACGCATGCCCGAAGCGTTCGAAATGCTCCGCCAAACGTGGGAGAACTGGCAAGGACTGCGGCCCGGCACCGCATTGCTGCGCGCCATGAGCGCGTCCCGCTTAGATCACGCCATCGAATTTCTAATTGAGCTGATCAGGCAAGCGCTCCAACCCGCTGCCGAAGACGCCCTGCACGCGCTGGCGTTGAATAAGGGCACCGAAGAAATGGTGAGCCGCGTCGAGCAAGCGGTGCAGGATCGAGGCGACGTCAAGCTACGAGCTGTTTTTCAGCAGCGCTTTCGGTCGGAATAGATCAGCGGATTGCGCAGCTGCCAGAAGGCTCTACATTTCCGAACCTGAGCCGCAAGCGCCCTAAGGCTAGCCGAAGTTCGTCACGGATAACGCCGCAAAGCAGTTAAGTCGTTCAGAATCAGTTCAGGCAATGGCCGAGTCTACACTACATTTGCGATTGAGTTCGAAGCGCTCGGGGAGGTTGAGGCCGAGCCGATGGAGAAGTGATTTCTGCTCGGCGTTGAGTTCGGTGATGCGGCGCAGACGGATTTCACGACCATCGGTGGTGGGCAAAACGATGTCGGCGCTTTGTAGGGTGGACAGCAAAGCGAGCGCCTTCATCGCCGACAAAGGATGCGCATTGTTGACGCCACTAACGGAGGGTTGCGGGACAATCGCGGGCCGGCGTTTCAACAGATGCTTGAGCGTGACCCAAAGCGCGTAGCCGAGGAAAGCCACCATCACATGGGCCTTGACTCGGCGCTCCAGTTGATGAAACAGAGGCCGGATAGACAATTCGCTTTTCAGCGCCCGGAACGATGCCTCGGCCTCCGTTAACTGCATATAACGAGCCCAGAGTTCTTCAGCGGTGCCAGCCTGCAGATTGGTGCGCAGCATGTAGGCACCTTCCCGCAGGCCGCGCCAAACCTGCCGATCTTTCTTAACCTCCCATTGAAGACGAACGCCCTCGGGTGTGTCCCGCAAAGCAATTTCGTAAAGATCGTTGACCTGAGAATGTTGCGCCTGGATGCGCCCCAAACGCCGCTCCATTTTGTGGCGATCTTTCAAGCGGCCCGTCTCAATAGTCTTCGCCAAGCGCTTCAGTGCGTCTTCCATGCGACTGGAAAATCGATTCCGAATGGCCTTCTCCTTTTCCTTCCGTCCGCTGGTGCGACAGAGAATGAACGTCTCCTCGCCTTTGGGAACCGCTACTTTCTTTACCTCAACTTCGGGTCGCACCTGCAGCCAATCGTCCTTTAATAGCTCTTCTTCGAACTGCTTCATCTGGCTGCGCGGTGTGCCTACCAGATATTGGCCGCCACGTTTGCGAACCGCCTGCAGATTCTCCTCACTCACAATGCCGCGATCGAACACCCAGATGCGCCGCGCCCGGCCATACTTGCGTTCCACCATGCGCAGAATCGTTTCCATCGTCGAAACGTCGGCGCGGTTGCCGTCGAACGTCTCATAGCTAAATGGAAAGCCTTCACTGTTGACGATCAGTGCGATCACCAACTGCTCGCAATCGGGGCGATGATCGCGCGAGTAACCTCGCCGCATCATGGGATTCTTCTCCGCCGCGCCCTCTACATAGCTGCTCGTCAGATCGTAGAGCAGCACGTCGAACTCAGCTCCAAACAGCTCTCCGTAACGTTGCTTCAGATGCCGCTCCAACTTCGTCTTGTGTGGCAGAATCTTGTCCAGGCAGCGATACAACCGCGTATCGTTGATCTTGTCTTCCTCAATCCCCAACAGATCGTCGAGCGCTGTGGCTGGATACCAGCGCTGTTCGATAGCCAACTCACTGCCGGGTGCGCACAGCCGATTGATGGCTAGTACCGCCGCCACGCGCGACCACTCGACGTCGGCCTCTTCCTCGTCCACCGCCTCTTGGAAAAACTGATCCAGTGCCAGACGCCGCCAAAGCTCCAGACCCAGCCAGCAGGCTCCGAATTGCCGCGTGCGCTCCAGGCGCACCTTGTTCAGCAGCACGCGCGCCACTTGTGGATCATCCGCCGGCGGCTCCACCTCCGACGGAAACAGTTTCAACTGCTGTGACTCACCTTGCTCGTTGAAGACTTCGATCGTTTTCAGCCAACGCGCCTGCGCCGAACTGTTCAGCTCACCCAGATAGCACAGCGTCTTCTGCCGTGGCCCGTCGGGCGTGCGCACCGTCTCCACCAGCGACCAGTAGTTGTGGTCCTTGCCATCCTTGAGCCGCCGATTTGGACGCAGAAACATTCTGGCCCGATCTTGTCATGAGTTTCGCTTCTCTTCAAGAGGGTAGGTCTACACTACATCGGCTTTCCGACCGCCGCCATTGAGGCCAAAAGGCTTGCCTCACTCGTAAGCTCAAAAATCCTTCGAAACGACCCAACCGTGACGAACTTCGGCTAGCGCAGCAACCTGCCAATGCCAAACCCCTTGCTAGTATGACAGGAAGACCCCAGCCGCATGATTCGTCCCTACCGAGGCGTTACGCCCAAAATCGCCGAGTCCGCCTACATCGATCCCAGCGCGCAAGTGATTGGCGATGTCGTGGTGGGCGAGCGCTCCAGCGTCTGGCCGCTGGTCACCATTCGCGGCGATGTCAATCACATACGCATCGGAGACGAAACGAGCATTCAGGATAATAGCGTCCTGCACGTAGATCATCGCGTGTATCCATGCCTGGTCGGCAATCGCGTCACCGTAGGCCATAGCGTTGTCTTGCATGGTTGCGTGGTGGAAGATGACGCGCTCATCGGCATTGGCGCCATTGTGCTGAATGGTGCGAAAATCGGGCCGGGCGCCATTGTGGCGGCGGGCTCTCTTGTGCCGGAAGGCATGGACGTGCCGGCGAACACGCTGGTGATGGGCACGCCTGCCAAAGCAAAACGCGCGGTCACTGCCGACGAACAGGAGCGCTTCAAACAAAATTGTCAGAACTACGTTCGCATCACCGCGATATATAAGGAAGAGCCGTCTTGATTCAAGCCGTAAAGGGCATGCGCGATATTCTTCCGCCGGCCAGCGGAGTCTGGAACGAAGTGGAAAGTGCCGCGCGCCAGGTATTTCACCGCTTCAATTACCGCGAAATCCGCACGCCGCTCCTGGAAGAAACCAGCTTGTTTGCGCGCGGCGTCGGCGAAGAAACCGACATTGTCAGCAAAGAGATGTATACCTTCGAAGATCGCGACGGCAGTTCGCTGACTTTGCGTCCGGAGAATACCGCTTCCGTGCTGCGCGCCTATGTCGAGCACCGTCTCGATCAGCAGCCCGGCCTGCAGAAGCTTTACTACATCGGCCCGATGTTCCGCCGCGAGCGTCCGCAGAAAGGCCGCTACCGTCAGTTCTTTCAGATCGGCGCCGAAGCGATTGGCGCCGATTCGCCCGCCGTGGATGCCGAGGCCATTGAACTCGCCGTGGAAATTTTGCGGGCGGCGGGCATCGCTGGCTTCGAATTGCTGCTCAACTCAGTGGGGTCGAAAGAATCGCGCGCCAAATACAATGACGCCTTGCGCGCCGAGCTCAAAGAAGTTGCTCCGCGTATGTGCGAGGATTGCCGCCGCCGCGCCGAAACCAATCCGTTGCGCGTGCTGGATTGCAAAGTGCCCAGCGATCAGCCCATCATCGATAAGCTTCCGTCCATTCTCGATTTTCTGGACGATGCGGATCAAGAGCATTTCCGCCGCGTGCGCGAGTTTTTAGATGACCGGCAGATCGCCTATACTCTGAAGCCGCGGCTGGTGCGCGGGCTTGATTACTACATGCGCACAACGTTCGAAATCACCCATGGCGCTCTAGGCGCGCAAAACGCCATCCTGGGTGGCGGCCGCTACGATGGCCTCGCCGAAACCATCGGTTCCAAAGTGCCCGCGCCGGGAATTGGCTTTTCGATTGGTGAAGATCGCCTGGTGATGGCCGTAGAAGAGGCCGGCAAAACCAAAGCCGCGCCTCTCGACCTATATATCGCGCCCATGGGCGATCCCGCCTTACGGCATTGCGCCGTGCTGGCGGGCGAAATAAGGAAACTGAATTTGTCGGTGGAAGTGGGAACAGATCGCAAACTGAAGCGCATGCTGGAACTGGCGAACAAACTGGAAGCGCGTTTTACGCTTATTTTGGGAGACAACGAGATTGTCTCGCAAGCGTATAGCCTGAAGAATATGGCGACGGGCGAGCAGGAAACGCTTTCGCGGCAGGCTTTACTCGATCGATTGAACAACAATGGCTGAAGTACAACTGGATTTCTTGGGCGATCTGCGCCGGACGAATAGCTGCGGAGAGTTGCGTAGCAGCGACACCGGCAAGACAGCGCTGCTGATGGGCTGGGTTCACCGCCGCCGCGATTTGGGCGGCCTCATTTTCATTCATCTGCGCGATCGCGACGGCATTACGCAACTGGTGTTTGACGAAAGCAAGAATGCCGTGGCGCACAAGCGCGCGCAGGAATTGAGTTCGGAGTTCGTGATCGCCGTAGAGGGTTTGGTGGAGAAGCGTTCCCCGGATACCGTCAACGCCGCCATCGCCACCGGCGAAGTGGAAATCGCGGTCGCGCAACTGTGGATCCTGAACGAATCCCGCACGCCGCCGTTCCCTTTGGAAGACAATGTGGACGTCAAGGAAGAAGTGCGCCTGAGATACCGTTATGTGGATTTGCGGCGTCCGCGCATTCAGCGCAACATCATCATGCGCTCAAAGGTTACGCTCGCCATACGGCAGGCGCTCTACGCCCAGGGTTTTCTAGAGATCGAAACGCCCTTCATGACGCGCTCCACACCAGAAGGCGCGCGCGATTATTTGGTGCCCAGTCGCGTGCAACCCGGCAGTTTTTATGCGCTGCCGCAATCGCCCCAAATCTTTAAGCAGCTGCTCATGGTGAGTGGCTACGAGCGTTATTTCCAGATTGTGCGCTGCTTCCGCGATGAAGATTTGCGCGCCGACCGGCAGCCGGAATTTACCCAAATCGATTTGGAAATGTCGTTCCCGCAGGAAGAGCAGATCTATGAAGTGATTGAGCCGCTCATCCAAGGTGTGGTGGCCGCGGCTGGCAAAAAGATGGCGGCGAAAGTTCCGCGCCTCACCTTCGCCGAAGCCCTGCGCTCATACGGCAGCGACAAGCCCGACCTGCGCTTGCCGCCGTTTTATTGCGTTGAGGATCTGTTCGCGGGCACCGATTTTAAAACGGAAGGCTTGGCCTTAGTGGCAATACACATCCCGAAAACCGGCCAGTTGAGCCGCAAGGAGCGCGACGAAATCAAAGTGCTGGGGCAGGAGCGCGGGCTGCGCGTGTTCGACGATTTAAAACGTCTGGAGCGCGATTATCCCGCGCCAATGGCGCAGGTGCGTGAGCGCGTGAAAGCGGCGGAAGACGATCTGGTCATCATCGCCGGTTCCGCCGCGCCGCTCGAGGGCGCTTTAGCCGATCGCAAAGTGCTCGAACTCTGCGGCCAATTGCGCGTGCAATTAGCGCAAAAGTACAACGACCGGCACAAGCTGCTCGATCCTGAAGATCTGCGCTTTCTCTGGGTCGTGGAGTTTCCCATGTTCGAGTGGGACGAAGAAGACCAGCGCTGGAATGCCGCGCATCATCCGTTCACCTCCGTGCATGACGGCGATTTCGACAAGCTTACCAGCGATCCGGCGCATTGCCGCGCCAAATCATATGATCTGGTGCTCAACGGCATTGAACTAGGCTCGGGCTCCATTCGTATTCACCGCCGCGACGTGCAGACCAAAGTATTCGCCGCCTTGGGCTTCAGTGAGGACGAAGCCAAGCGGCGCTTTGGCTTCCTCTTAGAAGCGCTGGAATATGGCGCTCCACCGCATGGCGGAATCGCGCTTGGGCTGGACCGGTTAGTCATGCTGTTGGCCGGCGAGCAATCCATTCGTGAAGTGATTGCGTTCCCAAAGACCGCCAAGGGGACCGACTTGATGTGCGAAGCGCCTTCCACCGTGCCCGACCGGCAGTTGCGTGAGCTGGGCATCAAGCTCACAGGGACCGCAGCCAACAAATGAATCGGCGCGACCGGCTCATTGACGGCTTGCATGTAAAAGCCATGGCCGGCGTCGAAATTGGACCTCTGGATCATCCCATCGTCACTAAGGATCAAGGCGACATCGTCTACGTCGACCATGCCGCAACCGAGTCGTTGCGCGAGAAGTTTGCCCGCGATCCCAATGTCAATGTCGCCAATATCGCCCATGTCGATGCAGTTTGGGGAACCAGCACGCTGCAGGAATGCTTGGGCTCCGCTGCCAGACTTGATTACGTAATCGCCTCTCACGTCATTGAGCACGTGCCCGATCTTCTGACCTGGCTCCAGGAAATCAGGGCTGTGCTCAAGCCCGCTGGAGAAGTAAGGCTGGCCGTTCCCGACAGGCGGTTTTCTTTCGATTACTTGCGCCGGGAATCGCGGCTTTGTGACGTGCTCGATGCTTTCCTCAGGCGCGCCAGAGCGCCGCTTCCTTTAGCAATTCTCGATCACATTGCCAACACTCGCGTCGTCGATGTCGTCAAGGCTTGGGCGGGCGAAATCGTTGAATCGAATCTACCACCGCTGGGTTGGCAGCGCGGTGAGCTTTCCTACGATCTTCTCGTCGGACCCGCCAAGGACGCCCTTGAGAACGGCGCCTATCACGATGTGCATTCCTGGATCTTCACTCCTTATTCATTCGCCGGGCTGCTCGCCGAAACCGCCGCTTTAGGTCTGCATGATTTCGCCTGCGCGCGCTACTTCGATACCCAGGTGAATGAGAACGAGTTCTTTGTTTGGTTGCGAGCGTGCGACAATCCGGCAACGGTAATGGACAGTTGGAGACGCATGCAAGACAACGTGCGGACCGCCTCCTTGCCGCCCCTGCGCCGTCACGTGCTGGGCGCGCCGGCGCGTCTTAAGCTAATCCTGCGCGGCTTTCTGAGACGCCGTTCTTGATTCCTTTCAGAGCCGCGACTGCCAAGGAGTGCCGATCGGCCTGGCGTTTGTGGGGCGGACCTCCGGCTCAGCCCACTTCGGCGCCGGAACTAGTCGCGCGAGCTGGATCCCACCATCACTGGCTCATGAGATGCAGCAACACTCGCCTCTGATGCGGGTGGGCGCGGTGCTCAAAGACATACAGCCCTTGCCATGTTCCCAACGCCAGCCGCGAGGAAATGAGTGGAATGGTCAAGCTCGTTTGCGTCAGTGCCGAACGGATATGCGAGGTCATGTCGTCCGCTCCCTCCGCAGTGTGTCGATATTCGGAGACGTATTCCGGAACCAGCCGATCAAAGAAGTCGCGCAGGTCGAGCGTCACATCCGAATCGGCATTCTCTTGAATCACCAGAGAAGCCGACGTGTGCTGAATGAACACCGTAAGCAATCCGTCGGCGACGCCCTGTTGCTTGAGTCAGTCCTCCACCGCCCGCGTGAAAGGATAGAGCCCCTTCCCGCGGGTCGCAATAGTCAGAATGGTATGTCGTACAGCCGGGCTTCCCATCGGGACTCAGGCAGTCCCAACCTTGAACGTCCCCGCCCCGCGCCTGCGCCGCCCGCTGATCAAATAGGCCGCCGCACGCAACTCCAACAGCGGATCGGCGGAAGGCTCAATCCCGTCCACTCGCGGAATGGGATCAAAAATGATGTGCTTCTGTTCGTCCAGATCGTCCGCCACAATCTCAGTCAGTGCAATCGTCCCCAACTCCTGCACCGTCCGGTCTTCCGGCCAATGCACCGTCGCATCGTCCACCGCGTCGCCTTCGTTCGCCAATTGCACCTTTACCCGGAACCGCACCGGGCCCTTGCCCACTCGCTCGCCGATCTCCTGAAAGAGAAAGTCCCCCCGCGCTGCGCCGCTTCCGCCTCGCTCAGATGCTCTACGCCGGCTTCAGGCACAATGCGATACCGGCCATACCGGCTCGCCCCGCTCGCGTTTAGGAACTTCATTGCGGTCACGCCAAAATATTCTTCCTTCGCAAAACTCGCCGGTGTTGGCTTCGGCGTCTGCACGAAGGCCAGCGCGGCCGGATGCGTTCCCAGAAACTTTTCAATCGCAGTCGGCGATCCGTTCGCTGGATCGCTCGTGCTCGCCGCGCGCAGCATTTCCAAAAATTCCTGCCCCGTGCGCGTTGGAAAACCGTCTGTTGAATGGCTCACAATGTCGGTATGAACGCGCTCCGCTAAATAGAAGCGCACCGCCAACCCGCGTGGGTTCGCATTCGGATTGTTATCCGGAATGATCGGCACGCCGGTCGAATTGGAAAACCGCACCGTCACCGGTGTCGACGGTCTTGTGAAATGGGGCGCGCGTGACAGCGCACCGGCCTCCGCTGTGGGTGTAAACGTGCCTTTCAGCAGTCTTCCCTTAGCATGCGCCGGCCGGAAACCCGGATGCAATCCAAACATTCCGTCAAATTGCTCGATCAGTTCCTGCGCCAGCGCAACTACCTTCTCGTCATTGGGGAGTGGCATAGTCCTGATTGTCCGCCAATCAACCCCGCACGGCAATCCGTAATGTACGCACAAGGAGTACACTAGAAGTGTTGTTTTCAGCCGTCTACCTTGTTTGGCTTCTGCCGATTCTCTTTCTCTTCACCTCCTGCTCTAATCGCGCCGCCAAACTACCCGATTACGGCGCAGTTCCCGCCTTCACCATGACCGATTCCGACGGCCGCTCCTTTCCAGGCAGCGCCCTCGCCGGCAAAGTCTGGATCGCCGATTTCATCTACACCACCTGCCCCGCCGCCTGCCCCATGATGAGCTCCAAAATGAGCGGCATTCACAAGCAACTCGCTGGCCAGCCCGACGTCCGCATCGTCTCCTTCTCCGTCGATCCCCTGCACGACACGCCCGCCGCCCTCAAACAGTTCGGCGCCCGTTACGGCGGCGCCACCAACGATTCGATTTTCTTAACCGGCTCGCCCGATACCGTGCATCTATTGGCATATACGACGTTCCACGTCGGCGACGTCCTCGGCAAAATCGAGCACAGCACCAAGTTCATACTGGTAGATAAGCGCGGCCACATCCGCGGCTATTATTCGAGTATCGATCCCGCAGGCATCCCCGCTTTGTTGGACGATCTGGACGCACTAAGAAAGGATTAAATCCGTTGGCGCATCAAGCGACTTCAGACCTCGACCTCAAACCCGCCCCCATTATTCTGGCCCTTAGCGCCATCATCGCCACGTTTCTCATCTGGCTCATTTACTTCAAAGGCAAAGTGGTCGGTCCCGAATGGATCGGCGAACTGCCCGCGCTCAACGCTCTCCTCAATTCGCTCAGCGCCATTTGTCTAGTCTGCGGCTACCTGAACATCCGCCGCCGCAATCGCGTCATCCACATGCGCTTCATGTTGAGCGCCACTGTCTTCTCAGCTCTCTTTCTGGTCAGCTACATCACCTATCACTACTTTCACGGCGACACCAAATTTCCCGGCCATGGCTGGATCAGGCCCGTCTACTTTTTCATTCTCATCACGCACATTAGCTTGTCCATGGTGGCCCTCCCACTCATCCTCGCCACCCTCTGGTGGGCCTTGCGCAGTGAGTTCCGTTTTCACAAGAAAATTGCCCGCTTTACATTTCCCATCTGGCTCTATGTGTCAGTCACGGGCGTGATCGTTTTCTTCGTCCTCAAGGCTTACACCACGTGAGCTGGGATCCGGAGCTTTACGAAGCGCGCCATAACTTTGTCTGGCGTCTCGGTGAAGGCGTGGTTGAGTTACTCGCTCCGCGCGCGGGCGAACGCATTCTTGATTTAGGCTGCGGTCCCGGCCAACTCACCAAGAAGATCGCCGAGAGTGGCGCCGACGTGGTCGGCCTCGATGCATCTCCCGAAATGATCGGCCAAGCCCGCCAGAATTACCCCGAACTCCGTTTCGTCTTGCAAGACGCCGCGAACATGCCGTTCGAAAACGAATTCGACGCCGTCTTCTCCAACGCCGCCTTGCACTGGATGCTCGACCCTGTCGCCGTGGTGCGTGGTGTCGCCCGCGCCCTCCGCCCCGGCGGCCGTTTTGTCTTGGAGATGGGCGGCAAAGGAAACATTCGGACCATTGTGGAAACCATCCAGCGCGTCGTCGCCAAATACCGCAACGGCCCACTCCCCGCCTCGCGCCAGTATTATCCGTCCATCAGCGAATACACCGGGATTCTCGAATCTCACGGCCTTGAAGTCCGCATGGCTCAACTTTTCGACCGCCCTACTCCGCTCGAAGGCGAAGCCGGCATGGAAAACTGGCTTAAGCAATTCAAGCTTTATTACTTCGAAAATTTGCCCCCAGCCGCTCTCGCCGAAGTGGTTTCTGAACTTCGCTCCAAACTCCACACCGACCAAGGCTGGATCGCCGATTATCGCCGCCTACGCGTGGAAGCTGTCAAGTAGCGTCAAAAATCTGACTGACCCGCCACTCCTTTCCCGCGTCCGGAAGAAAAAGGGGACACTCCGGGCCTCCCACCGCACTGCCGCCGAACTGATTCAACAGCCGTATGGCTGGCGCGGCCAGCCACAGCTCCGCTGCAGTCCCCCTTTTTCGCTGCCCTCCAGCGAGAACGGGCATCTAAATGCAATATCCCAGGCATGAGTACAACCCCCATAAACAATCCTTCGAGCAACTATCTGCAAGCCACCCTCAGTTCTGAGATGACAGCCAAGGGCGCCAACCCCAGCAACCGTTCCGCCGCGCCCTCTAACGCCGGGCAGGTTTCCTTTGCCGAAATGCTGAGCGCATCTAATTCGAGCAGCGGTACCCCGGCCCAATCGCTGACCCAAGCGATGTCGTCCTTCCATGCCAGCGGCATCAAAGACCAGGACCAGAAGTAGGCCCATGTTTAAGTCCCACTTGCTTCGCGTCAGCGGCGCCGGCTTGTTCGGTTCCAACCGAATGGTCCACAACCATCCGGTGTGCTTTTCCCTGGACAGAGCCGTCTCCTACCACTTCTGGCCGATCAATCGAGCGCCAACCTCGCACCAACAGCTTCAACAAATCGCGGCAGCCCCTTTGGTTGCGCCGTCAACAGCCCACCCAGCTCCCATTTGATAGCTAGTGCCTGCTCGCGTAGCACGTGATCCACGACCTTCTGATGCCGCCGGTACTGATCGACCAAGAACTCGTCAGGATGCCTCGCCTCAACTCCCTTACAAGGTGCGCCGTCTGACTCGGAGTCTTGCGCATTTTTCCTGCTCCTCCCCGCCGGAAGGAATGGAAATTTGATCACTCGACATATCTGCCTAACTCCAAACGCTACAGTCGCAACCTTGAGTTTATAGAATCTCAGTGAACTAAACCGCTGCCGCGGTACCCTCCGCAAGCGGAAGACTAAGATAGGTTCGGAATTGGTTTGCCCTCGGATGGCAGAGACGGCGGGGGCAGCGAAGCGGTGAGTGCGAGTTTCCTAGATTGGAAGACGGTTATAGGCGTAACCGAAAACCAAAATCAAGGAGCTTTACATGACACCGCTAAGACAACGGTTTATCGAGGACATGCAATTGCGTGGACTCGCACCCACCACACAACGAAGTTACATCCATTACGTGGCCGAATACGCCAAGTTCTATCACCTCAGCCCGGAGCAACTGGATCTGGAAGCCGTCCGGCAGTATGAACTGCATCTTTTGAACGAGAAGAAGATGTCGCCGGAAAGCGTCAATACATTCTTGTCGGCGATACAGTTTTTGTATCTGGTGACACTGGAAATGCCGTGGGGCAAAGAAAGCTTTCCGCGCGTGCGCCGGGCGCACAAGCTGCCGGTCGTGTTGAGTTCGGAAGAAGTCAGCCGGTTTTTCTCACACGTTGGATCGCTCAAACATCGCGCGGTCCTGATGCTCTGTTATGGCGCCGGGCTGCGCATCTCGGAAGCAGTGAAGGTGCGCGTCGGCGACATCGACTCGCAACGCAAACTGATTCGCATCGAAGAAGGCAAAGGGCGCAAAGACCGCTACGTGACGCTATCGGAACGCTTGCTGAAAGTTCTGCGCTGCTATTACCGGGCCACGCAGCCCAAAGATCACTTTTTCCCATCCTGGCGCGCAGGCCATCCCATGAAACCAGCGGCGGTCTCGTTGGCCTGCCGGAGTGCCGCCCAGCGGGCGGGCATCGCCAAACGGGTCACACCCCATACGCTGCGCCACTCGTTTGCCACGCACCTGCTCGAACAGGGCACCGACACGCGCGTCATCCAGGCGCTGCTCGGCCACTCCCGCATCGAAACCACGGCGCGTTACACCCAGGTGTCGGCGCATGTCATCGCCGGCACACCCAGTCCGCTCGACCGCCTGCCGCCTGCCAAATCAGCGGCGAAGAGCCGCACGCCCCCGCCGCCGAAGAAGTAAGCAACTCCGGTGCCAGGGGCCGCTCTCGAAGTGGCCGACATTTTTCGACAGCACGGCCCAGCCTACCGTGCGGCAAATCCCTTGCCGCTGACACAATCCCGTGTCATGCGCGCCATCGAAACTTGCCGCACGGCTACCCTGGGCGGTCATATCGAGCAGTGCGACCATTGCCAATACACGCGTAACGCCTATAACTCCTGTAGAAATCGCCACTGCCCCAAGTGTCAAGGTTTGGCACGCGCCCAGTGGCTTGAAAGCAGGCAGGCCGAACTGTTGCCTGTTGAGTATTTTCACGTTGTCTTCACGCTGCCCGAGCAGATCGCCGAACTCGCCTTCTACAACCAGGAAGTCCTCTATGGCATGCTGTTCCGCGCCGCGTCGCAAACCCTGCTCACTATAGGCGCCGATCCGCAACACCTCGGCGCACACCTCGGCTTCTTCGCCATCTTGCACACCTGGGGACAAAACCTGCTGTTCCATGGTTTCCGGTCTACCGGTTGAAGACTGCTTCGCAGTCATCCCCACCTGCACATCGTAGTGCCCGGCGGCGGGCTCTCCGCCGATTCCGAACGCTTCGTGCCGTGCCCCCACCGCCGCTTCTTTCTGCCGGTCAAAGTGTTGTCCAGCCTCTTCCGCCGCCTCTTCCTCGAAGCGCTCGAAGACGCCTTCTACCAAAAACGTCTACAGTTCCCCGGCTCTGTCGAACACCTGCGCGACGCCGGCCTCTTCCACAATTACCTGTACACCATGGAAAACCGCGATTGGGTGGTGTACGCCAAGCCACCCTTCGGCGGCCCCGAGCAAGTGCTCCGTTATCTCGGCCGCTACACACACCGTGTAGCTATCTCCAATCAACGCCTGCTCGCACTCGAGGACGGCCAAGTCTCCTTCCACTGGAAAGATTACCGCGAACCCGACAAACAACAATCAAAAACTCTGACGGTCTCCGCCGACGAGTTCATCCGCCGCTTTCTCCTGCACAGCCTGCCGCCCGGCTTTCAGCGCATCCGTTATTACGGTTTCCTCGCCAATCGTCTCCGCCAAGAAAAACTAGCTCTCTGCCGCCAACTGCTGCACGGAGTCCGCAGCGATCTGTTGCCCCCAGCCAGCGCCTGCCGCCAACTTCGGGAAGCACTCGCGCAGCCGTTCCTCCCGCTCTGTCCCAAATGCAAACTCGGCCACATGCTGCGCATTCTGGTTCTGCCCGCTTACCGCTGGCCCGCCATCCCGCCGCCCGATTCCTCATGAGCCAGCGCTTCGCCCGCTCGCTCGATTGCCCGACCGGCCGTGCTTCCGGCCACCCCCGCTCGACGTGTGCCCGCTCTCGCATTGGCGGCCAATTACGGCTCCGTTTCGCCGCTCGTTTTCCCCTCTACGCCGCTCTCTTTTCGGCCCCTACCCGCTGCGCGGCAGGCCATCTTCCCCTCTCACCAACATTCAAACCCCATAGTCCGCTCCTCAAAACTCCCTAGCGGTTTAGCTCACCGAGCGATCGCATCACCTTTTGCGGCGCAGCATTCCTCCGTTCCCGCACATCTGAATCCGCAAAAGCTGATGCGATCTTTATCAGTCACCAGATTTCGATAAAAATCGCGAATATTTTTATCTCTCATCCTCCCAGCAGCTTACAGCCAATTTTTCCCTCCTACACCTGTAGGCGAAGTTCGTTTCACCCGGGGTCCCATGCTATAAAAAATCAGGCTCGCCCGAGATTCCCATCTCGTTTGGCGGGCTCTTTCATTTTCTAGGAGCAACCAAAATGTCTAACCGAGCCGCCCGCCGTGCCGCCGCGCACCAAGCTTCCGAAGCCCAACTCGCCGCCAACCGAGCCAACGCCCAATCGTCCACCGGCCCCAAGATCCGAGCAAGGAAAACTTGCCTCCTCCCACAACGCCCTCAAAACCGGTCTTACCGGCCGCACCATCGTCTTACCTACCGACGACGTCGCCGCCTATCAATCCCTCGTCGCCCTCGTCAACCGGAAATTCGCCCCTGCCAACGACATCGAACAGCACCTCACCCAAACCATCGCCGATACTGAATGGCGTCTTCTCCGCATCCCCACCCTCGAATCTGGCTTATACGCTCTCGGCCGTCACGAACTCGCCGCCGACTGCGCCCATGAACCCGACCCCCAGCTCCGCGCCACCATGCTCGAAGCCCACATCTTCCGCACCTATCAAAAGGACCTGCGCAATCTCGCTTTGCAGGAACGCCGTCTCCGCAATCAACTTAAACAGGACACCGCCGAACTCCGCCGACTGCAACAAGAACGCCTCGAAACCGCCGCCGCAGAACTTGAAGCCAAACCCGCAACCGTCCAAAATGGCTTCGAATTTTCAACTTCGCCCAATCAAGCCCCTCACCAACCCGTTCCCGCCCCAGACCTTGCCCAGCCGGACCAAACTAACCTCAAAACGGAGGCAATCGCCGCATAAACCGAATCAGTTTTCGCTCGAAAAAAGCTATATCACCCAGGGTAAAAAGCGGTATATACTACTTAGGCCTCAGGGTCGGAGGACAGCAAACAAAGCAGTGGCCGAACCGCGACTTTCGAGGATCAGGTGCAAAAAGGAGGCGCCTGTGAAAATGAGAAAACAACTACTAGTGGGTGTTGCCGTCGTGATCTCCGCCGGTGCGGTAGGCGCGTGCGCCGACAGTGTTAACTTTACTACATTCGTCACGAGCACCAACATCGCTGCGGCGGAAGGAGGGAACACCAGTACAATCGCCTTCAACTATAACGGGAAGGAATTTGTCGGGTCGACCTACTACAACAATCAGCTTTATTCAACGAACCTCACGGGCGGCGGCGTCACAAAATTTGGAACGCCACTCGGCACCGGTACCGCGGCTGGCGTCCAGTCCTCTGGTTCGGTGGCCGAGCCGGTGCTGGCGGCATCGCTGGGACAAGCTGGCTTCGCCAGCGGCGATATCTATGCGGGCACAGGCGCCAACGGCGATATCTTCCACTACAGCGCGAACGGCAGTTCGCAGAGCCTTTTCGCTACTCTCCCGAGCGGGGCCGGCGGCGTGCGCCAGGTCTTTTTTGATCCCGGAACCTCTTTCGGCGGCGACATGATTGTGACCACCACCTCGGGAAATATTTATACCGTCACTTCCGCAGGCTCGGTACATCTCCTGGCTTCCGTCGGCGAGGACACCGAAGGAATGGACATCGCTACCAAGGCTTGGGGATCATACGCTGGCGATTTGCTGGTCGGTTCTGAGGGCAGCGGCACCCTCCGCCTGGTTAGCCCCACCGGGAAGGTGACGGTCCTCGGCTCGGTCGGCGAGTTTCCAGGAGCGGAGACGGTCAGCTTTGTACCGTTGAACCTTAACGCCTCCGATCCTTTACAGGGCTTTTATGTTTCCAATTACGCAAGCAATGTGCAATTCGCTGCCGCCAGCAACTTTACCAGCCTGCTGGGAGACGCCGTCATTACCGACGAGTTCGGCGGAAGCACCATGTGGGACGTGCATTATAACGGCAGCACCTTCAGCATCACCCCGTTCAATTTCACCGGCAACCAGATCAACCAGTTCGAAGACGGCGAGTTTGTCACCGAGCAGCGTGAAATTGATATCAACGGGGCTCCGGAACCCTCAAGCCTCTTCCTTTTGGGGTCCGCCCTGTTGGGCCTGGGGCTCCTGCGCGTTTGGAAGTGCAAAGTAAGCCTCTAACCAACAAAGTTTGATCACGGAGAATTGGGGGCGGCAGTTGGGCCCCCATCCTCGCCCCACTTCTGGCTTCTGATCTCCTAGCTTCTGTATTCCTCTTCTCCTTGGATTTGACACCCCCCTCCCCGCCTTTGCTACACTAAAGTGTTCGAGTCTTTCGACCAAGAGAATAAGTCTGTCTATGCGCACCGAAGTTCCGTCCAAGCACGAAATCGTTCGTTCTTGGCACGTGATTGACGCCAATGATGCGGTCCTGGGTAGGATCGCCAGCAAGGCCGCTATGCTCCTCATGGGTAAGCACAAACCTACCTACGCGCCTATGCTTGATACCGGCGATCACGTCGTCATTATTAACGCTGCCAAGGTCAAGATGACCGGCAACAAGGAAGATCAAAAACTCTATCGTCGGCACACCGGTTACCCCGGCGGGCTGATTGAAACCGGCGCTCGCCGCATGCGCGCGACCCGTCCGGAAAGAATGTTGGAGCTCGCCGTTTCGGGTATGCTGCCCAAAACCAAGCTCGGCAAACAAATGTACCGGAAACTCAAGGTCTACGCGGGTGAGCACCATCCCCATCAGGCCCAGCAGCCGGTTGCGCTCGCCGTCAAGGCTTAAACAAATGAGCGCCCAACCAAGGAAAGGATTGTAGTGCCTGCAGCGAAGTTAGTTCAGCAATTAGCCACCGGTCGCCGGAAGACCGCCACCGCCCGCGTTTTTCTGCGGCCCGGCAAAGGTCAAATTACCGTTAACAATCGGCCCTTTGAACATTATTTTGTCAACGAATCCGCCCGCGCCTATGTCAAGCAACCTTTGCTTGCCGTCGAGTTGGCCGATCGTTTCGATGTCTTGATCCTCGCCAAAGGTGGCGGGGTCAGCGGTCAGGCCGGGGCAGCTCGCCACGGCATCGCCCGCGCCTTATTGGAATTCAATATCGAACTGCGCGGCAAGCTCAAGCAGCTCGGTTTTCTCACGCGCGACGCGCGCGCACATGAGCGAAAGAAGTACGGTCAAAAGGGTGCGCGCAAGCGCTTCCAGTTCTCCAAACGCTAATCTTCTTCTCGTCTTAGTTACATACCCGCGAACCGGCGGCGGCTTTTTTTTGCCCCGGTCCGCCCAACCATGCCGGGTCCGCCTGAGCGCAAATACCGCTTTGGACCGCGCAACCGCATTCCTGGCATGCCAATTTAAACAGGAGGCCTATTGCCATCGATTTCGATGAAAGAATTGCTCGAAGCAGGCGTTCACTTCGGGCACCAGACCAAGCGCTGGAATCCAAAAATGAAAGAGTACATTTTTGGCGAACGTAACGGGATCTATATTATCGATCTCCAAAAGACTCTCAAGCTTTTCAAAGACGCCATGCGCTACGTCGGTGAAATGGCCGCGCAAGGCAAAACCGTTCTCTTCGTCGGCACCAAGCGCCAGGCGCAGGAAGCCATCGCCGAAGAAGCCGGCCGCTGCAGTCAGTTCTACGTCAACCAGCGTTGGCTAGGCGGCTTGCTCACCAACATCACCACCGTTCAGCGCTCCATCAAGCGTCTCAAAGAACTCGACGCCATGGCCACCGAAAACGCCTACGAAGGGCGCGCCAAAAAAGAAGTCGGCCGCCTCGAGCGTGAGCGCAAGCACTTGCAGCAAAACCTCGCCGGCATCAAAGACATGAACGGCCTGCCCGATCTGCTCTTTGTCATCGATTCGAATAAGGAAGCCATCGCCGTCAAAGAAGCCCGCAAGCTGGGCATCCCGGTGGTCGCCGTGGTCGATACCAATTGCGATCCCGATGAAGTCGATTACGTGATCCCAGGCAATGACGACGCTCTGCGCGCCATTCGCCTCTTCACAACCAAGATCGCCGATTCCGTGGTTGAAGCCCGTTCGCTCGCCACCGAAACCGATTTCGCCGCTGACAAGATCGTTCACGAAGATGAAACCACCGCCGAGACGCCGGAAGAATATACCCAGTATCTCGATCCTAAATACGCCGAGCAGTTGATGTCGGAAAGCTTGGCCACCAGCCTCGAACCGGATCTGCCGCCGCGTAAAGGCCCCAGCAGCGAAACTCCCGAAGAGGTCGCCTCCACCACTCTCGTCGAACATTAGATCGTCGCGGCGGTGTAATACGGGCGACCGGCCAAACAGGCTCGGTCGCCCCTTGTGTGTATAGAAGGAAAAAACAAAATGGCTGACATCAGCGCACAACTCGTTAAACAACTCCGCGAACGTACCGGCGCGGGCATGATGGATTGCAAGAGGGCTCTCGTCGAATCGAATGGCGATCTTGCCGAAGCCGAAATCATCCTGCGCAAGAAAGGCATCGCCAGCGCCAGCAAGAAAGAATCCCGCTCCGCTAAGCAAGGCCTCGTCAGCGCTTTCCTGAGCGCTGATGCCAAACTCGGCGTTCTGGTCGAAGTGAATTGCGAATCGGATTTCGTCGCCCGCACGGAAGACTTTCAAACCATGGCGGCCGATATCGCCGCTCATATCGCCGCATCGAAGCCCAAGCATGTCCGGCTCGAAGACGTGACCGAAGCGGAGCGCGCCAACATCGCTGCGCATGAAACGCTCTATGAGCAGAAGTTCTTGAAAGACGGCAACACCGTCGGTGAAATGGTTAAAACCAAAATCGCCAAACTAGGCGAGAATATAGTCGTCTCCCGCTTCACCATCTTTGAAGTTTCGGGCAGCGGCGTCATCGGCCATTACATTCATACTGGCGCGCAAATCGGCGTTCTGCTCGAAGTGAATACCGCCAAGGCGGACTCGCACGCTAAAGACGAATTCAAGGCGCTGGTCCACGATCTCGCTCTGCAACTGGCCGCCGCTCATCCGCAAGTGGTCAGCCGCGACCAATTGCCCGCCGATCTCGTCGCTAAGGAACTCGACATCCAGCGCGATCGCGTGCGCGCCGAAGGTAAGCCCGAAAAGATGCTCGACAAGATCGCCGAAGGCCGCATGAGCAAGTTTTACGAAGAAGTTTGCTTGCTGGAGCAGCCCTTCATTCGCGAGAACACCATCACCGTTACCGATCTCATCAAGACCGCCGCCGCCAAAATCGGCGACACCGTCACGGTGGCGCGTTTCGTCCGCTACAAAGTGGGCGATACCGGCGATGCGCCCGGCGTGGAGGCCAGTCCTCTGCCCGTTACCGCCTAACCCTCCCACCGACATGGCACGCTTCCAACGCATCCTCCTTAAAATCAGCGGTGAGGCGTTAGCCGGTCCGTTGTCTTTTGGTTTGGACGCCGAACGCGTCAAGTCACTCGCAGCCGAAGTGGCTGAAGTCGCTCGCACCGGTGTCCAAATTGGTCTAGTCTTAGGCGGCGGCAACATCTTTCGTGGTGTCGCCGCTGCCGCTAATAATATGGATCGCGTCACTGGCGACCATATGGGCATGCTCGCCACCGTCATCAACGCCCTCGCTTTTCAGGACGCGCTCGAACAACTCGGCATCCCTACTCGCGTCATGACCGCTATCGAAATGCACCAGGTCGCCGAGCCCTATATCCGCCGCCGCGCCATCCGCCATCTCGAAAAGGGGCGCGCCGTCATCTTCGCCGCCGGCACCTCTAACCCCTATTTCTCCACCGATACCGCCGCCACCCTCCGCGGTCTTGAAATTCACGCCGAGATCATCGCCAAAGCCACCAGCGTCGATGGCGTCTACGACAAAGATCCCAAAAAGCACACCAACGCTATTCGCTACCAGGAAGTCAGCTACATCGAGGTTCTGTCCAAAGCCTTGGGCGTCATGGATGCGTCCGCCGTCGCCATGTGCCGTGATAATCATATGCCTATCATGGTTTTTGACCTCAATGTCGCTGGCAATATAATGCGTATGGCCATGGGCGAATCCATCGGAACCATGATTCGTTGACAGAGGTAGCGATCTATGAAATCAGAACAACCCGAAACTACCGCTGCTGTAAGCGGCAGCCCTTTTAAAAGTGTTAAGGAAATAGAAGCCAACGCCCGCACCAAAATGGACAAAGTGCTGGCCGATATGCAGCATGAAGTGGCCCACTTCCGCACCGGCCGCGCCACGATCGGTCTCCTCGACAGTGTTCGCGTAGATTATTACGGCACGCCTACGCCTCTCAATCAGGTCGCTCAGCTGCACGTCCCGGAGCCCGCCATGATCACTGTCCAGCCTTATGACACCTCGATTATCGGCGCCATTGAGAAAAGCATCCGCACTTCTGATCTGGGCCTCAATCCTTCAAACGATGGCAAAATTGTCCGTGTCCCGGTCCCACCCCTCACTGAAGAGCGCCGCCGCGAACTGGCCAAGAAACTAAGCCACGTCGCCGAAGAGCGCCGCGTCGGTCTGCGCAACATCCGCCGCGATGCCAACGAGCATCTCAAAAAGCTGTTCAAAGACAAAGTGATCAGCGAAGACGAGGAACGGCAGGCGCTGGAGATCACTCAGAAACTAACCGACAGCCAGATCGCCAAAGTCGACCAGATCGCCAAAGCGAAGGAAAAAGAAATCCTCGAGTTCAAATAGGTGCTCACCACCGAAGAGCTCGCGGCCATTTGGACGCTTGACGATTTTGAACGGCTCGCACCCAGCCACATACCCGCAGCCGCGCTGGAGTATATTGCGGGCGGCGCCGGTTCGGGTCTCACCGCCGCCGAAAATCGTACCGCCTTCAACCGCATCAAACTCAATCAGCGTGTGATGGTGGATGTCAGCCGCATCGACACCAAGCTTCGTCTCCTCCGCCGCGAACACCCGTTTCCCATCCTGCTCGCTCCCGCCGGCTATCAAAAGCTGGTCCATCCGGAAGGCGAATTGGAGACTGTGCTCGGCGCCGATCTCAGCGGAGCCACGCTCGTGGCCGCCGCCTTCTCCAACGTGACTTACGAAGAAATGCGCCAAACATCCAGACTGCCCCTCTGGTTTCAACTCTATGTGCAAACCGATCGCGGCTTCACCAAAGATCTGGTTCAGCGCGTTCTGTCGGCGGGCTGTGAAGCCATCTGCGTCTCCGTTGATGTCCCCGTCAACGGCCCGCGCGATCGCGAACTGCGCGCCGGTTTCAAACTTCCTCCTGGAGTCGAGCGCGCCAACCTGTCCGGCCTAGGCCCTGCCATCGCCTCCGGCTCCCATCGCCCCGCCGGTCGCAATATCTACTCCGCTACCCACGGTGCCGACGTTACCTGGAAAGACCTCGAGTGGCTGCGTTCCTTTGTCACCGTGCCGCTGCTCTTGAAGGGCGTACTGCATCCCGGCGACGCCATGGCCGCTGTCGATCTCGGCTGCGATGGCATTATCGTTTCGAACCACGGCGGCCGCAGTCTCGATACCTTGCCCGCCAGCATCGACGCTTTGCCCGCCATTTACAAGCGTGTCGGCAAACGCGTCCCGCTCATCCTCGATGGCGGTATCCGCCGCGGCATCGATGTGTTCAAAGCACTCGCTCTCGGCGCAACCGCCGTGATGATCGGCCGCCCTTACTTATATGGTTTGGCCGCCGGTGGCGCGCTCGGCATCGCCCGCATCGTCGAAATCCTCCGCACCGAACTCGAAATGACCATGGGCCTCGCCGGCTGCCCGCGCCTCTCCCAAATCTCCCCCGACTTCCTATTGAATTAGCTGGCCTATGTGGGGCGGACCTTCCGGTCCGCGGCTGACCTACCGGTCAGCCTCATGCTCCTTCGGCCCCACGCCTACCCTCGGGTCAGTCTTGGGCTTTGGGCGCCTCAGCCTGAGGTGGGTCGCGGAGATCGATAATGCGGCTGCCCTCTGGAGGAGAAAACAGCTTGGCATCGGGTTCGCCTAGCTGGATGTCCGATAACTCGAAACGCTGCGTACCGAAGCGCGGGTCGTCCCTGACGCTGATGAGATTCAAGCCAAGTTTGGGAGAAAACCAGAATTCACGGCTCGTGTTGATAGGACTGTCGTTGCCGATTTCGCCGGCCGGAATCACGATTGTCTCGCGCGTGCCCACCGTCTCCACTCCTCCAATAGTCTGCGTTCCGAGAGACTGAATGGCAGGGTCGGCCTTGTTGGTACCGGCGAGAGGTTGAACAGCGGTGGGCGGAGGCTGTCGAAACTCCAACTGGCAAGTGTTCTCAGTGGGTCTACAGATGTATTGCTGCTTGAGAATCGGATCGCTGATCTCTGTTTGGTTCACAAACGACTCTTGCTTTCCATTCTTAGGAACCAGCATGCGTCGCTCCTGAAATATGCGGCCGGCCGAATCTCGCGCGATCAGCCGGTGATTGACCAAAGTGATTCGTGAGCCATCACCCAAGAGTCGCACCCATTCGGTGTTCACTGTGGCAGTGAATGGAGCGTTGGGAAGATTCGGGATGAAGATGCTGACTAATCTTTCTCGCGTGCCGCCATCCGGCAGGAGAGGATGTGTTTGCGGAGCCTGCGCCAAACACAGGGATGCCGCCAGCAGCGGGGTTATGCCAAGAGCCTTATAGTTCATGCCCAAACCTGCCTTCAATGGCAGCAACCATCTGGTTGCCCTTCCGCTTTCCGCCGCTCCGGCGGAACATCATTCGCCGGATTCGCGTCGAAGAATCCATTCGGCTTTAGCAAGAACCCGATGTACGAAGTCGGCATGACCGGATAATCCTCGTTCCGCGGAATATGCGTGTGCCCGAACGTATACCAGAACACCACGTCTTCATTCGCAATCGCGCGATCCTCCGCCGTCCACTTCGCCAGCCCATCGCCGCCGCTGCTTTGGTTCGGGTAATCGCCCGCCGCATATTTCTCGTCCTCCCGATATGGCGTTACCCACACGTGATGATCCACAAAGCGCGCCCGTTTACGCCACCACGCATTCGGCGAAGCCATCGGGAACGAATTATCTCCCGGCAGGAATTTATAACCCACCGGCTCTCCCACCGCGTTCTTCACGGCCGGATTTACAATCTTCCATGTTCGCATCGTTTCAAGCTTGAGATGCCCCAGCGCCTGCTTCTCACTGGTAAGGTCCGTGGCCTGCACCTGAAACGCATTTTCCAACGAGTTCGTTTCATCCACCGGATCTGGGGCTACATCCAATCGCTGCACCATATTGCGCACGCCGTCCAGGTCAAAGTCGAGCCGCACATTGAAGAAGTGCTGGTGGTTCGGGGCGTACAATCGCGGCGCAATCACTGTCCCATGCTTCGGCTTGTCGCCGTCGCGCACCGCACCTAGAGACAGAATCCCGTCAGCTTGATTTCAAACTGCACGTTGCCGTCTTGATAGAAGTACCAAAAGAAGCCGTATTCGTAATTCTCCACCGTCGAAATCGAAGAAACCACCAAGCGCCGCGACCGCCGTACTTCCGGGGTATCAGGCAGTCGCCGGTCGGTATGTTTCCAAAGAATGCCGTAGTCTTCCTCGTGAATGCAAATCGCGCTCGGAATCGTCAACGCCCCGCCGCGGCTGTCGCAGAAATGCGCATCCAAGTACACGATGTGGCCCACGCAATCGCAGCCCAGCCGTAAGCTGTTGGCGCACATCCCCATGCCATATTCGCCTACATCGAAGGCATTCTTGCGCACCTGCTGGGGTTGCGGATCGCCGTAAGGAACCACCATCTCAGTCAACGATCCGCGATATAAGATCGACCGGTCGCGCCCCTGATCCGTATATCGCAAGTGATGAATCGTCAACCCTTCGCGCGCATTGAACCCGATCACAAATTTCCACTTCTGCCATTCGATTTGATTCCCATCCAACGAAAAACTCGCTCCTTGCGGCTGCGTGATCGAAAGTGGCTTGATATCTGTGCGCTGATTGGGAACTCGTTCGGCGGAATAATTGCCCGCATTCGGCGGCAGCGGCCAGTGACCATATTCTTCTACCCGGATGACCTTCATGATGTTGAGGTCGACAACCGGGCGAATGCCTTCAATTGGCCGCGCATAGCCGTTGTCCGTCGGATCGGATCGCAAGAAACAGAGCGGGCGAGTTAACCGTCGCGTGCGGTCTTCTTCCGACCCATAATTGCCCGCGCTCCAAATGTCCACCATCACCAGCGACGTATCCGTGAGGCCGTACTGCTTTTGCAAAGCCGCTAAAAACTCCGGACTCGCCAGAACCGCTTGCTCGCACTCAATCTGCTCATCCATTGAGAGCGTTGGTTGCGAACCAGGTGGCGCCTTCCTCACCTCCACAATTTGTGCGCGACTTAAGTTAAGCGTGACCTCCGAAGTCGCGTTCGCGGCGTTATCCAACAGCACTGCTAGCGCGCAACGGTCGGGTGTTCCAGCCTCCGGCCAGTCATGCACAAACCCCTTGGGCGGCTCCTTCAGCATGATGCTGATGATCCGCGTGCTTGCGCCAAAGCCAGCATGCGATTTCAGCAACTCTACGGCTTGCGCAATCTCTGACGCATTCAACGGTTCCAGCGGATGGCGCAGTCCCACCTCTCCGCGTACTTCCACACCATTCAATGTTTCAACGGTAACGTTCGGCAAGATCGCACTCCTTTCCGTGCTCGTGAATGTTCGCAGTATAGCCGATCGCATCCAGACTCGCGAGCGTCACCGACTCACGCCCCCGTGCGATGATGCAGAGCAGCGCATACATCCGCCTGCGCGCTAGCTTCATGCTCGAGACGCCCCTAGTCGACCCCAAATCCTACCGAGCGGCCGCTGCCGTTCTGTGCGTGGATATCGGCGGAACATCCACCAAGGCAGGTTTGCTCGATCAAGAAGGCCGGCTTACTTCGCTCTCTTCCATCGATACGCAACCCGATGGAGATCGCTTTGCATCCTCCTTATGCGGCCTTATCAAACGAACTCTAATGGCGGCGAGAGTTGCGCCAAGCGGCATCGGTATCGCCGTTGCCGGTTTTCTTGATCCCGATCGCACTAGCCTCGCCTATAACCCCAATCTGCCCTGGCTTGAACACTTCCCTCTCAAGCAGCGTCTCGCCGAAAACTTCGCTATCCCTATCGAACTGGAAATCGATTCTAACGCCGCCTGTATCGCCGAATACCGTTTTGGTTTCAACCAGACTCCGACCCGCTTTTTACGCATCACCGCAGGCACCGGAATGGGAGTGGGCATGACAATCAACGGAAATCTTCTCCGCTTCGCACACGGCTGCATGGGAGATCCGGGTCACATCATTGTCGACCCTGATGGACCATCCTGCAGTTGTGGCGGCCGCGGCTGCGCCGAAGCGATCCTCTCCGCTCCCGCGTTGGCGGAGCGCTACCGCGTTGTGGCCTCTCTACGGGATGTAACTACCGCAGCCGAAGCCGGAAAGCCGGCCGCAATTGAAATACTATACGACGCCGGCCATGCTCTTGGCATCGCCGCCGCGTCTTTAGCCCACATCTTCTTCCCCGATCAAATTGCGATTGCTCGGGGGTTTGTGGGCGGCTAGCAACTTAGTCATGAAGGCTTTAGAGGAGAGCTTCAGAAAAGTTGCCAGCCATCACGCGCGCGCCCAAACAAAAATCTCCCGCGCCCTTTTGGGTCCGAACGCAACCCTCATCGGCGCCGCTTGGCCGTTCTGGGGAAATTAGGTAGCTAGAAGCTGATGCCGAGCAAGACGTCGCCCTGATCCAAGTTCGTTCGCAAACCGGGCGCCTGGAACGATTCATTCGCCCATCGGGTGTAACGCACTTCTGGGCTAAGCTCGAAAGGACCCCTTTTAAAAGTGATGCCGATGCCGGCTACACCGCCAAAGGAGTTTCGATTGAGCAGTGCTGATGAATTATCGTCAATGAGGCCGGATACCACATCGGGCAGAAAGGAATCCGTTCTAATCGTCGAAATGTGCCGCCAGGAAGCGCCAAAATCAATAAACGGCCGAACATGCCCCAGTGTAATGTTCGTTTTGAATAAACCCGGTACTTCCCAAACATTCATACTGGTTCGGTAATACCCAGCGTCTCCAACCAGATCGTATACGCTGGATGAGGCAAAGCCGGCACGTTTGTAGAGGCCATCGATTTCGAAACGCAAGTGCGCCGGTAACTTGAATTCGCCGCTGACACCGAAAATATAGCGCGGCACAGCAGCGTTATAAGTCGACCCCGGAAGCGTGTCATTGAACTCGGATGTGTTGTTGGCCGAGAACATATCCGTCACCGGAACACCAACTTTAAAACCGAGGGTAAGAGGCCGATCGGCTTCTGTACCTTGTGCCAGCAGCGCGCTCGCCGCCAGCGAAAAAAGAGCGAGAGTTCTCAACATCATGCCTTGAAGATTGCCCGGACAACGACGTTGTTTCCTGCGTAATTCAACGTGTTTCGGCGAAGCTGTGAGTTCTCCCTAAATCAATTCCATATTGCGAAATGATACAGGATATAAACGACGGGCAAAGCAAACAGGCTGCTGTCTACGCGGTCAAGCATGCCACCATGGCCGGGTAACAGATTGCCGCTATCCTTGACGCCAGCACCACGCTTCATGGCCGATTCAGCAAGATCGCCTAATTGGCCCGCCGCGCTTGCCACGATGGCAATTAAGGCGACTTGCCACCAAGCGATTTGTGGAACGAAGCGTCCTGATAGAAAACACCAAACAGCACCGCGCCGACCACGGAGGCGATGGCGCCTTCCCAGCTCTTGCCCGGACTGACCACGGGCGCCAGCTTGTGCTTGCCAAATCGCCGTCCCACGTAATAGGCGGCGCTATCGCCCACCCAATTCAGCGCCAGCGCAAAGAAAAGCAAGTGCACGCTGATGCTTCGCAAATCGATGGCAAAACGCCAGGGAGCAAATGTGTAGAAAGCACCCAGAAAAGCGGACGCCACTTGTGGCAAGACAGCGCGCAAGTTATCGTGGCGCAAAGATGTGATGAAAGCGCAGACGACCAAAATACTTACGCCCGGCAAAGTGAATTGCGGAAGAAAAAGAATGATTATTGCATCAGAATTCGATAAATAACGGTTCTGCGGCGGATACCGGAGTCCTCACGTTGGCCGTTGCCACGCCGGGAACGCATTTCATTATTAAGAACGAACAAAGGGATCCGCAACGGGGACGATCAGTTCTGGCGGTGCCGCTGGGGACGCAATGTGTGTGGTCGGAATGAGCACGGCCTTATGGGCCTACATACAGGTGGAACGTGGACCTTAAACTAATGCCTCCTTATTTTTCGTCATTCTTTTGACCGGATGTCTCCATGCTCAGATCATGGAGCAAATCTTTATGACTGCGCCGACCGTCATTTCCACCGGATCGTGTGGAACGATCACTCGCTACAGTGCCAGCGATGCAACAGGTAGTTCTGGAACCGTGGCATCTGTGACCTTCGCTGCCGGCGATCACGTCGTTGTGATGATGTCCGACGACACTAGTTCACAAAGTGGTGGACATATCACTAGCGTCACCGGGCAGACTGGGGTTATGTTCCGTTCTGGGCCAGTCCTTATGCAGGCTCCGGATTCGCTAGCGGTACGATGTCTGCGTTCTACATCGCATCAGCAAGCGCAATCTCCAATGCCACTCTAACGGTCAATTTTAATGCCTCCGCCACCACCCCTAGGATTTGGGTGGTTCGCGTTCCCGACTCTTCCGGGACCGCTGCGCTTGACGCTATCGGAACTTACAGTCAAGGCGACAACACAGACACATCGCTCACGCAAATTCCGTTGACCATCAGCGGCGCGGACGGCATTCGTGGTGGATTCCGCGGGATTCACCAGTTCCGTGGGGTCGCCGTGGAAGACAAACTTCGCGGCGCTTGGAGGATCGAGCCAAGGATCTTCTGGGACAAGTTACCAAGCTAACCTGACATCCTCTCCCACTACACCAGTTTGGGCGAATGCTAACGGTAACGGCATGGGCGGGGTATTCGGTATCGCTCTCGGATACGGCACCACCACTTCAGTCCCTTGGACCTTGCAGGACTTCTCCGGATGCACGAACGGTTCAGCCGTCACGCTCGCCTGCATGGATGCCAGTTTGTTCGGCGCTGCAAATAAAAACTCGACAAGCGGCGGTGCTTATTATTGAGCACCAGTCTGGCAACCTCGGAGCGCAACTTACTGCAAGCAATGCAGTCACATTCTCTCTCATCAATTCTGCCCCGAGATTCACAGTTGGGGGAGGAGTGTATGCAAATACCCGGACAACTAGCCATGCAGTACGCAGAGGGAACCGCTGACTATGCGGCGCAGTACGAGTTGCCGGGATACACCAACACTTCCTATCTTGTCGATCCAGTCGCATCATTTTGCGCGGA
>CAVXRP010000024.1:0-127623 GCA_963764105.1 Bryobacterales bacterium | reverse complement strand
GGGACTTACGTCTCGCGTCGTTTAATTCCAGCTTTGTAAGAGTGGCGGGTAATAGGGCCGGAGCGCAACCCAGTCTTGATACCGCCATATTTCAAGCCCAACTTTCGAATACCGCGCATTCGGAAATTGAACCTGTAGCTCTTCCCTTCGCCTTCACACATGGGTAATAGAGGGCAACTTTCGAATCAGCGAAGAGCGCGTCTATTCCGAATGGAAGAGCAATGTCGCGCAGGGTCCTTCGCGCGAGAATTGCCTCCCGGAAGCAGGAAATATGAAATGCAAGCGCCCTCACGCCGATGGATAGGAAAGAAATGCAAGAAGATAGCAAAAGACCATCTCCGACTGGTGCGGTGCTCCAGACATTAAGCGCCCTTTGCGGGATAAGCGGACTCATCATCGCGAGTTTGCTGAGACCGACGGACACGATCACTATCACGCCCATTCTGAAAGTATTGATCGTCTTAGTCTTATCGGCGGCAGGTGGACTACTTGGTTTGATCCATTTGGTGAGGACAATTCGTAGCGTGGTCGCCGCAGAGCAGAGCGAAGTGGGACCATCAGACTGGATTGGAATTATGGTTAACGCCGCTTGTCTTGGGGTCGCATACTTTAGCTTTTAGGTCGAGGTATGAAACGGCGCTATGGCCGAACAGTGTTGCAATACCGTCGGCCGTTTTCCAGATTCGCCCTCTTTCTGATTGGAATACTTACCGTTCAGCTTGATGTATTGCCGGACCGCTAACATGCTGCATCTTCGGCCGAGTGCGGCCCGAGTGAAGGACTGCTGCGAATGACCCAAAGTTAAACATTACCTGCGGAAATCCGTTCGTCGGATGGGCTTACTCAACATGGCTCGTCGCTGACGAAGCTATTAACACCAAATACAAGAGGTGGCTTCAAACCGATCCGGCCGACTGCCTCCAATCGAATCAGGCACACGCATCGTGGACGCTTGGAACATTGTTTTTGACGCCATCACGCTACTCGAATCACTCCAGTTTGCCGAGCGGTAAGTCGTTCACAACGGGCTCGTCCAAGTGTCCTTCCGAGTGCCTCGGGTGCATTGTCCGCCACTCGCACAAAGGTGGTTCAACCACCCAAAACGAACCAGCAGTCGAAATACGGCCCCCTCGAAATAGCGCCCCCGCTTAGCGATGTCGGAAGTCTGGTACGATGCGCTCATTGTGATGACCCGTCGTTGCTGCTTGAGGAACATGCGCGAGACTTGGCCGCAGAATCGCGTCTGCATGCGGGGTTTCCTGCGCTCTTTAGCGCCGCGCCTTGCGGCCCTTGCCCTGTTCTCGCTGTCTCTGCAGCTTCCGAAAGCCGCACAACCTCTCTTCCGACTGTATACAACCGAAGATGGTCTAGTTCGCAACTGGATTGAACATATCCGCACCGACTCCCGTGGAAACCTTTGGTTTTGCACAGTCGAAGGAATTTCGGTGTTCGACGGATCTCACTTTACCAACTTCACCGTGCGCGACGGGCTTCCCAACCGGCTGGTCACGGACGTGGTGGAGTCGTGGTCCGGCGACTACTGGATCGCCACAGCAGACGGCCTCTCCCTTTTCCGCGTCGTCGCAAAAACCGGCACCAGCCATTTCAAAAACTTCCGCCTGGCGGCATCCGGCCAGGCCAATGAGATCGATTCGCTGATTGAAGATTCGCAACACGTTCTCTGGCTGGGCACGGGCGCGGGCCTCTTTCGGGCGCGGACACCCGGCGGTGGCGACGCCATTTCCTTCGAACCCGTTCCCCAAGGCACTTGCCCCCAAGAGCGGGTCTCCGCACTTGTTGAAGATTCCCGGCATCGCATCTGGGAAGGAGGGCTTCACGGGGTGTCTCTGCTGTTTCCCAGTGGGCGCTGCGAACATTTCGGAACCGAGCAGGGTATTCCGCTCGCCATCCGCGCCATGATCATTGACGACAAAGGACGTTTGTGGGTCGGCGGCGAAGGACTCGCCGCACTGGATGCGAATGCCGACCGTCCGGCCATCGTTGCGCGGTATCGGACCTATAACGGAAATCGGCTGGATATAACCGCCATGCGCAGGAATCCCGCCAATGGGGATATCTGGATGGGGCGATTGGGACTGATCCGGTTCCGTCCCGATGCGGCCCTCCAGGATCGTTTTCACTCCTTTTCGGATTCGCCGATTCTGTCTCATTACGATATCTCGGCGCTGGTTTCCGATAAGGCGGGCAATCTTTGGGTGGGCGTGAGTACCCTGGGCGCGCTGCGCATTCTAAAGGACCCGGGCGAAACCTATACCGAATCCGATGGCCTGGAATCCGCCGTTGTAGTGGGAATGATGGAGGACCGAAATGGAAAGTTCTTCGCGATAACGGGCTCCCGTCATACGCTCAACGAACTGGTGGGAACCCGGTTTAAACCGCGCCGACGCAGTCAGTCTTCTGAAGTCGACGTGGGCTGGGGACAAGGTTCTGTCGTTTTGCAGGACCGCCGCGGAGAATGGTGGGTAGCCAACGCGTACGGACTGCTGCATTATCCGGCCGTCGACGACGCAAAAATGCTGGCCAGAGTGACGCCGACTGTGTATACGAAGCGCGACGGGTGCCCCGACGGCGCCGTTCTGCGTTTATTCGAAGACTCCCGAGACGATCTGTGGGTGGGAACGTCCGTTGGCCTCGCACGGCGCGAGAGTAACGGCGGCCGATGGACGTCTTTCCCGTCTGTGCCGATGCCCGTTCATTCGATCACGGAGGATCGCACCGGCTCTGTCTGGGCCGGCTTCGCTGGGCCGCACCTGTTGAGGGTCCGCGGGGCTGTCGCCGACGATATTTCCAGCGGCCTGCCGGCCGGTTACATGAACGCACTGCTGCTAGATCATGCCGGGAGTTTGTGGATCGGATCCAGCCAGGGGGGATTGGGCCGCATCGACGATCCGGGCGCGGCTCGCCCAGGCATTTCCAAGCTCGGAATGGATCAGGGGCTGTCGAGCAATCACATTTTTGCCCTTGCCGAAGACCGTTTCGGGTGGATCTACGTCGCCGGCGGCCACGGAGTGGATCGCCTCGATCCGAAGTCCGGAGCAATCCGGCACTTTTCCCGAACCACTCTACTGCCTGCCGGCGAGACGGAGCGCCTTTATCGCGACCGAAATGGCTCTATCTGGTTTGCTTCCAATTTTGGCCTGACCCGTTACAACCCCGAGCCGCCGTCATTGCTTGCTCCACCGTCGCCCCTTCTGCGGCGCGTCACTATTGGCAGCCGCGACTATCCTGTTCCGTCACTGGGAGCCCGGCAGATCTCGGGCCTGAATCTGAGTCCCGAAGATAACCATGTCGAGATCGAGTTTCGCCCGATCGATCTTAATGCTACTGAACGCCCGCGATTCCAGTATCGGCTGCGCGGCGCCTCCGACCAATGGAGTTTGCCCTCCGATTTGCAAACGGTTCACTTCGCCAGCCTGGCTCCTGGGAGCTATGTCTTTGAGGCCCGCAGCGTGGCCGAGAGTGGGGTAGTCAGCGATCCCGCGGTTCTGCGTTTCCGGCTGCCGGCACCGGTCTGGCTTCGCCCGTGGTTCCTTACTCTCGGGGTCCTCTTCACCGCGACAGCCGGTTTCTTGCTGCATCGCTACCGCCTCACGCAGGCGCTGATTGTGGAAAGGGTGCGTACTCGGCTGGCGACCGATCTCCACGACGATCTAGGGGCTGGACTGGCGGAGATTGCGATTCTGAGCGAGGCAGGACGTCAAAGCCCCGCAAAGACCAACGATGCGCTCGATCAGGTTGCGAAGCGCGCGCGGGCGTTACGTGCAACGCTCGGCGATATCGTCTGGACGGTGGATCCGCGCAAGGACCGCTTGCCCGCTCTCGTACACCGCATGCGAGAAACGGCGCTGAACATGCTTGAGGTCGACGGCAGGCGCGTGCGTTTCATCGCACCCGATGAAGCGAAACTCGAAGGCACCGAGCTCTCGCCCGATCTGCGCCGGCATCTGCTGCTGTTTTTTAAGGAGGCGGTGGCTAATGTCGCGCGCCACGCCGACGCCCGCGAGGTCGATCTGGGGCTCTCTCTCGAAAATGGTGACTTCCACCTGCGGATTCGAGACGATGGCAGAGGCTTCGACCCAGAGCTTCCCACCGAAGGCCGAGGGCTGACTAGTCTGCGCTATAGGGCGGCGGAGATGCGCGGCCGTGTATCGATCGATGCGGCTCCCGGCAAGGGAACCGAGATTCGGCTCCGGGTGCCGCTGAGGGTGACATTATGGTCGCCGCCAGCTACGCCTCAGACGTCGCCGACGACCTCTGCTGAACGAACTGCTCGACGGCGGTGACACTTGCTGGTGCTCGGAACCCAATTCGCACCCGCCGCACAGCAAACCTCCGTCACTGAGCTGCGGTAGAATCTTTCGGACGCAGCCGGCAAATTTGCGCAAGCGGGCATCTCGACTCTGCAGTGATCAGGTACCTTGCAAAGCGCCGATCCGAAAACACAGTCGGGTCGGGGCGAACCGCGGGGGCCTGATGGGACATGTTTTGAATCCTTCAGTGCCGGTTTTCCAGCGCTGGTTTTTCAGCTCTCCCTTAAGGTGCAGCCAAAGCATTGTTTGCGAACATGCACGCACCGGTACTCTGAACTAACAGCCCGTTCTGCGATCTGACGTCCCGCAGGACGCTGGCGGTCACTACTGTAGGACAGGCGACAGCGAGGTCAATGACTGGCGCTGTCACATTTGTGACCCGGCAAAAAATACCGAGGGTAAGTGTAAGCAAACTGTGTCCGTCCGCCAGAAGAGACAAATCCTCCAGCGTCCAGTAATTGAGGTCGATCACAGCTGCGCCGATCGGAGACCAAAACCCCCGTATACTGCCGTTCCGGATTGTAATTCCCGAAAGGCCGCTGCTCTGCGCCGTGATCCCGTAAACAATGGTCTCAAAATTTGCAGGTGCACCGGTGCAAGAGATAGTAAATCCATTCAGGTCGAGCGTCACATTCGACGCGGCGATGACGATACCGTTTGTGAATACCGGATTCACCAGGTTGCCCGAAAGCTTGTAGCTACCAGACTGCGAGATCGTATAGGGGAAGCCGCCGGCGGCTGTGACTGTGGCCTGATTAATCAGGGTCTGTCCATCGGCGCCCGATGCACATACGCGGAACAATAGGATAAGGCCGATACAGGCGAGTGTTTTCATGATTTCTTTCCTCTTTTGGTTTGAATTGAGTGCAGGGTGAGCAATGCGGCGAATGAAGCAATGAGCGATGCGCTCGACGGCTCCGGCGTCACTCGCGAAGGGCTCGAGTTGGAGAAGCTTGTTACGCTTCCCTGAATATCGGTGACACCGTCGTCTTCGAGCAGGTCTAACGAGGGAAACAGTCCGGGTATCAAGCCGGCAGGTACGCCGAGGGACGTAAAGTTCGCCGCCGCAACCGAGAAGGTCGCGGACAGATAATTCCCCGCCGCACAACGTGAGCCCGTCGCCAGACACCCCAGGAGGCTAATGTCGTAGAGAGCCGGATTCGAATCCTCAGATACCGTGAGATACACGGACACGAAGCTGTTTTCCGCGGCGCCGGCAGTGCCATCTGCAAAAGTCAGAGTCGCTCCGGACACGGGATTAAACGCGCCCGGTCCTGAAATGGAGGAGGGGGAGTCCAGGGTAACGGTGTAGGCATCCCCATCGGCGATGTTGTTCAGGGGCGGATTGTTCGCCGCTGGCCCCGTTCCGTCCGCCATGGATTGGCTGATCACTCCGCTGAATGAAATTTCGCCGGCAACGGCCGTTGATACCGCTGCGAGGAGAATTGTAACTGCGAAAAAGATGAACGCAGTTGGCGACGACCGAGACATGATCAATCGGGACATATGAAAGCGTTTGGACGAAGAATCCGCAAGGTCGAGTTTAAAGGCATCGCTCCACTTCGGGAAGCCGCATAAAGATGTAGTTGCCGCAACGCAGTCTGTGCCCTAAACTGCAAATGCATGCCCACGATACGCGTCGCTCTCGTTGAAGACCAGCGCGCCACTCGGGAAGGACTTGTGGCACTGATCGGAAACGCGCCTGGTTTCGAGGTCGTTGGACAGTACTCCTCAATGGAAGAGGCAATCGGCGCAATCGCGAAAGGGCCGCCGGATGTTCTGCTGTCGGACATCGGCCTGCCCGGCATCACCGGAGTGGAAGGTGTTCGCCGGATTCGCCAGCGCTTTCCGGAGCTTCCCATGCTAATGCTGACGGTGCATGGCGACGACGATTCGGTATTCGCGGCGCTGTGTGCGGGCGCCTGCGGATATCTGCTCAAGGAGACGGAGCCGGCGCGGCTTCTCGAGTGCATTCGCGAGGTCTGCGCTGGGGGAGCGCCCATGTCTCCCGAAGTGGCAAGGAGAGTGGTGATCACGTTGCGTGGACTGATTCCGGGAGGAACCCGTGAGTCGGTGCTTTCCGCTCGCCAGGGCGAGATTCTGCAATTGCTCGCGCAGGGACACAGTTACAAGAGTTGTGCGGAGTCGTTGAATATCAGCCTCGATACGATACGGTTTCATGTGCGCAAAATCTATGACCGACTTCATGTGAACTCGCGCGCGGAGGCCGTGTGGAAGGCTTACGGCCCGACGCGGAAGTAAGCTGGTGAAAGCATCCGCCATCCTGCCCTCAGTCCAGGTCGCAATAGCGTTTTTTTGCCCACCGCATTACGCCATCGCAGCCGGAAGCAATCGCGGACGTTCAAACGGCGTATGGACTACTTACCCCGCGTCGCGGATCAGTACCGCTAAGTCGTCATATCGTCGAAGTGAGCCATTTGGTCATTCCGCTCAACCCCCGCTTTACGGGCCATCCGGAAGTTGGCCAGTTTCAAACGCTCCCCCCATGTCCCGCTCCGAGCGGATCGTCGGCCACTCGTCTAAGGCCGGCTCCCGAAAATGGGATTGAGCAAGCGGTCTGGAAACGGCGTTCTGGGAAGCTTGGCCCGGCCCTCGATTGTATAGTCGGCCACTCTTAAAATGCTGGCGTTGGAACGGCGCTGGCTGACACGTGCGGTTGCGCCGGCGTCATCTCCCAGCATGCGACTAGTGGCCAACGGCGGGATTCATATAGGTGCTATCCGCTCTGTTCAGGAGATTCTAATTGCCCTTAGGCGAGCATTGAGGGTCGGCGATCTCGACCTGGCGATTCTTGGCGCGCCCTTCGTTGCTGCCATGTCGGCGACGGGTTTGGTCTTTCGTATCCCTTGGCTGTGATCCGGTCCGCTGAGACGCCGCGTTGAATAAGCCACGCAGCCACAGCCTTCGCGCGCGCTTCAAAGAGCGTTTGGTTATAAGTGTCGTTGCCCACGTCGTCGGTGCAAATCCGCGAGATGCGCATCTCGCGAGCGGCAGTTGCCGATACGGTTGGCCAGCTGGGCGATCACCCAGCCACAACACCATGCTGTCTTCCGAGGGGAGGCGAGTGCGCTAACGATGAGGTCAAGGGGAGAATGGAGGTTTCAGCGGTTTGCGGTTATGGAGCAGGTTTGATTCCGAGTGTGGCGTAGACAGCGCTGCTGTCGTAAACTGTGCCGCTCTTTATGACTATGCGGCATCGGCGGATGTCGCTGATGTTGTTGGCGGGGTTCCCTTCCACAAGGAGCAGGTCGGCTTGTTTGCCGGCGGCGATGGAGCCTAGCTCAGCATCCTTCCTAAGTAGGCTAGCAGCGTTGTGAGTGGCAATCTGCAGAGCCTTGGCTGGCGGAACGCCAGCTTCGACTTCGAGTTCAAGCTCCCGATGAAGCATGAAGCCGGCCAGAGCGTCGGTGCCAGCAAGGATGGGAATCCCCGCGTCGTACATCTTCTTTGTCATGCGAAGCATGGCGCTGTAAGAATCTCTGTAGAGCTGATCTGTGGCCGGAGTAACGGGAAGACCCCCAGTGTAGGCATAGCGCTGTACCTGGGCGGGCATGCGCGACAGGATGGGCGCTAGATCGGGAGATACTTGTTTCGGCCGACCACGAAACATGGACTCAAATGTGGCCAGCGTGACGTCGACAGTGGTGCCGTGGGTTTTAAGGAGTTGAATGAAGTCGCGAACGGGCTGAGACTCGAGATCGAGTTTGGCAGCGTTCTCGCCCACGGCGGTAAAGCGTTCCGAAGTACGGGTGTCTTTCACCTGAGCGGCTAGGAAGTTGAGAAAAATGAAGTTGATGTGCTGGATTTCGTCGGCGCCTTCCTCAACAAATTGGCGAGCAATCAGGCCGTTTGGAATGTGGCCGCTCACGCGCAAGCCGCGGGCGTGGGCTGTCTTGATAATGCCGGGAACGAGCTCGGGTTTCAGGGAGCTGTAGAGCTTGATTTGGATGTAGCCGAGATCGGCGTAACGGTTAACGGCAGCTATCGCTTCTTCTTCGGTGTCGGCGAACAGGCCTGTAGGTGCTTGGTAGGGGCCGCGACCATCAATGAAGCCGGCGTTGAAGCTATGCGGACCGATCGTGGAGCCTGTATCCCATTGTTCTTGCAGGTGGTGCAGTTCTTCGATGTTGCTTCCCATATCGCGAACACTAGTGACACCGCTAGCGATATTCAGGGGACCGTTCAGACTATTTGAATGGCTGTGCATATCGAAAAGGCCGGGGAGGATGGTTTTGCCACGGCCGTCGATGACTTGGGCGTCAGAGGGGATTGAGACGGAAGAAGTTGGCCCTACGGCGGTGATTCTGTCTTTGTTAACAATGACGGTCTGATCTTCATGCATGACTGCATTTTGAGAATCGAAGGTGCGGACGTGCGCAAAGGCAATGGGATGTGCAGGATGTTGGGCGAGGCTGCTCGCCATTTTGTGATAACGCTCATCCTCGCCTTTGAGCTCAGCATTGTAAAGTTCGTCGTTGGTATCTTCCCAACCTTGTTTCATGAGAGCCGACCATTTGCCCGGAGAGCCAAAAAAGTGAAGATCGTCATCGAGCCAAACCACCTGAGGCGTGAATGTGAGGCCAATGATGGCATATTCTGTGACGTGCATGGAGCGGCCATGGCTTCGCAGCATTAGATCCGTCACTTTTTCAATGCGTGCAGAGCTGGCGGGGAGGAGCGCAATTTCCCGATTTGGCGCTTTCAAAATCGCTGCAGCTAGCAGGGCCATTTCGGCGGAGGGACCGTTGTTGCTGAGGTAGAAACCGGCAGAGACCGGGGCGGACCCGTCCTCAGATGTGCTTTTCCAATGTGCCGATTGGGAGTCTGTGAAGAAATGTTCACTAACCGGCGCCTTGAGGTAGTCAAAGCCGGTGGGGTCGATGCGGGAAGGCCAACCGTTGGGAGCAATTGCGTAGTGGCCGGTGATTTTTGGACCTCGGCCGCGATCGTTGTATTCGTATCTAGTGTCGATTGTGTTGTCAGAGTTGTAAGTGTCAACTTCGCTGCCGGATTGAGTCCCGTTTGACGTGAACGTGTATTTGAGAGCGACGGTCTGTGGTTGCGCGGCGAGCACGATAGCAAGCGAGAAAAGCAGAGCCGAAGTTCTAAACATTTCCCGCTATTGTGCCACATAACTTTCCTATCGCCGCGCAAATACAGGTCGAATGCCATTCGCCGACGCAGTCTTAGCCGCACGCGATTCTAGACTTTATGAACTCGAAACGCCCGAGATACGGCGATCTGGGAAGTGTCGGCTCCGAGCGTATCGTCCGGCAATCGTACAAGGGTGGGTGTACCACGGAAAAATGGCAAACGAACCCGAAATAGGGAGTTTCGAAATATCGCTCCTGTAATAGTCGCCCCGTGTTTACCAACGCTCGATTCAACGATCAACCCAAAATGCCATTCGGATCTTAAGTCAGAGAGCGCCCATGCGGCACTCCTCCGCCGCGACCATTCAGACCGAAGTCAAGGAACGGCTACTTGCCGCCTATGGGCTTGCCGTCAACGCCGCTCACAAAAGCGCGATAGCCCAGCTTGTCGTTGCCGAACATCACGACCCAGGTGGGCAACTGGTACTTGGCCAGTTCCATCAACTTGATGTCGGGATTTTTTTCCGGATGCTGTTTCAAGAAAGCGGCGGCGGCATCGTCCGCGGATTTAAGGGCGGCATCGGAGTCGATCTGGACTTGCGACATGGAGAATGGCATCACATCTCGGGCACCGTTCCAGGGCAACGGCTTGCCGATGGTGACGCCTTTGTAGATGTCGGGCGGATGGGCGGCAATCGCGTACGTGAAGACGCGCATTTCTTTCTGATTGGCGGAAACGAAGGTGGCGTCCCACATGGCGGCCTTGCCGTCGGCGTTGGCGATGCCGGGAATTTCTTTGGCTTCCAGCTTGAGCGGCATCAAATCGGTGGCCCATTTGCGGGCTTCGGTATACATCTCCCAGTAGGCGGTTTTGCCGGAAACGGGGCCGGCTGGCGCAGCTGCGGCGTCCGGAGCCGCTTTCTCATCGCCGGTGGCGGTCTTGGTGTCGCTCGAACAAGCGCTAAGGAACAGCAACCCGCACGCGGCTAAACTCGGTAAAACAAATCTGCTCATTGTCTATAACCTTTCCTTTTGCAAATCCTGCGATACAACCAACCAAGATTCTATGTCAATCGCCTGACGGAAGCTAGCGGCTGACCATCTTAAGGGGGATGGTTGCGGGAGACACAAACTCGGGGGGCTCGGAAAATACGCTGCGGCTCCGTTGAAAAAACGGGTCTGCGAGCGGGGGGAGAAGGGCAAACTAGGTCGCTAACGCTCCCGGCCCCGAATCGGCGCGGGTCCGTAAGCACTCCGTCGAAAAGCACCTGCCTCCCGGCATTGGGTACCGCGCGTTGGCACTGGCGGCTCAGCACGAAACCAGGACCGCGGGGGGCGTGGCTACAGCAATATACGTTAGCGTATTTATGAAAGGGCGTACTAAGCTACGGAATATGAGGCTGCTTTTTTGCGCTGGCGCTTTTATCGCATTGTTATTGGGGCAAGATCCGTTTGCTGAACCGGCGCGGGCGCGGGTGCTGCTGTTTGTGCGGACGGATTGCCCAATTACCAATCGGTACGCGCCGGAACTGGCACGAATCGCGGAGGAGTTCGCGGGCAAGGGTGTGGATTTCTGGCTGATTTATCCGGATGGCTCGGAGACGGAAGCCGCGATTGAGCGGCACAAGGCGGAATACCATTTGCCGGGCACGCCCCTGCGCGACCCACGACATGTGCTGGTAAAGCGCGCGGAAGCGACGATTTCGCCGCAGGCTGCGGTGTTCGATCACACAGGGCGACTGGTTTATAGCGGGCGGATTGACGACCGGTACGTGGCGTTTGGGAAGGCACGACCCGCTCCGCAGACGCATGACTTGGAGAACGCGATTGCGGCAACGCTGGAGGGTAGGCATGTGGCCGAAGCGCGGACGCATTCGGTGGGGTGCTATCTGGCGGACGTGAAGTGACGTAGTAGCCTTGCCGTGCGAGAACGGTCCACTCCTGCGTCCGGAGGGTTTGCGACGGAACTAAATCCACACGGATCTTACGGAATGTTCCAGCGGCTTGCGGATCTGAAGGGTGGTAGCCGATGGTATAGCGCGCGCGCAGTTCATCAATCAACTGGGCAAGACGTTCCTCCGGTTGCTTTTCGCGGAGGCCCACCGCTTGGCCGCCAGTTAATTCTGCGCAGCTGCGGGCGTCGCCGGGTGGAAAGAACTTCTCCTGAGGAGCTTCCGCTGCTCGCACCATCGGTCCGAGAACGATCCAAAGTGGACTTTTCAGCAAGATCGGGGCGACGACTACGGCTTCTGCTTCGACTTCGGTGTGAGCGGCATACTTCTTGCTGTAGGGGATATTGGGCGGGCTGAAGCCTCCCTACCCGGTTCAGCCGAGCGGGAAAATAAGAAAATCGCGGCGCCGATTTCCAAACGGCGCGGCTTGGCGCCTGCTTCCGTTTCAAATCTGTTATTCCTGAAACATGCGTGCTTACTCTCTGTCGGTCGCTTTTGGGCTTTTGTTGTGTTCAACGTTGTTCTCTCAGAATCCCGCGAACTCGAGCGGCATTGATATTAAATCGATCGATCCAGCGGTCAATCCGTGCCAGAATTTCTACTTATATGCTTGTGGCAGCTGGAAGAAAGCCAATCCGATTCCGCCGCAGTATTCGCGCTGGGGACGCTTTAATGAACTGCAGGAGCGCAATCAAAAGATTCTGCGGGACATTCTGGACGATTCCGCGGCGCACCTGAGCCGTTCGCCGGTGGATCAAAAAATCGGCACGTTCTACAGCGCTTGTATGAACGAAACGGCCATTGACGCGGCGGGCTACACGCCCATCAAACCGGCGCTGGAACGCATTGAAGCGCTGGCCGACAAGGGCGCCTTGGCCGCCGAGGTCGCGCGATTTCACAATCAGGGTGTCGACGCGTTCTTCCGTTTTACTTCCACGCCCGATCCGGATAACGCGCGCATGACGATTGCCGATGTCGACCAAGGCGGATTGGGCATGCCCGACAAAAGCTACTACCTTGAAGAAAAGGATGAAGAGACACGCCAGAAGTATCTGGCTTTAATGACGCGAATGTTCCAGCTGATTGGCGTCTCAGAGAGTGAAGCGGCTGCGAAAGCGAAAGCAGTGCTGGCCTTTGAGACGTCTTTAGCGAAGGCGTCGCTTGACAGAACGACGCGGCGGAATCCAAAGTTGCTGCACAACATGATGAGCGTGGCGCAATTGGCGGCATTGACGCCGGAGTTTGACTTCAAGCAGTACTTCAAGGATCGCGGCGCACCCGGTTTCGATTCCCTCAATGTTTCGGTGCCCGATTTCTTCAAGAGCCTCGGTAGCGTGATCGGTTCCAGCAGTCTTGACGACCTGAAGAGCTATCTCACGTGGCATTACATCAACAACTACGCCAGCGAGTTGAGCAAGCCGTTTGTGGAAGCGGATTTCGATTTCTACCAGCGCTATCTCAACGGGGCAAAAGAACTGCAGCCGCGCTGGAAGCGCTGCGTGCAACTGACAGACCGAAGCCTGGGCGATGCGGTAGGTCAGAAATATGTGGAAAAAGCTTTTCCCGGCCAATCGAAAGAGCGCACCCGCCAACTGGTGGCCCTCATCGAAAAAGAAATGGCCGCCGACATAGATTCGCTGACGTGGATGAGCAACGCCACTAAAGAACAAGCGCTGGCCAAACTGAAAGGTGTAACCAATAAGATTGGCTATCCGGAGAAGTGGAAAGACTATTCCGGCGTGGCTATCAGCAGCAATCTTGTTTCCGATGTGCGCGACGCGCGCGAGTTTGAGATTCACCGCACGGTGAATAAGATTGGCAAAGCGGTGGATCGCGCGGAGTTCGGCATGACACCGCCGACGGTGAACGCGTACTATAACCCTCTGCAAAATAACATCAATTTTCCGGCCGGCATCCTGCAGCCGCCTTTCTACACGGCGGGCGCTGACATGGCACAAAATTTTGGCGGCATCGGCGCGGTGATCGGGCATGAGCTCACGCATGGCTTTGACGATCAAGGGCGGCAGTTTGACGCTGACGGTAATCTGCGCGACTGGTGGACGGCGAAAGATGCCGAGGAGTTTAAGAAACGGGCGGATTGTATTGCCGATGAATATTCGGGATTTAGCCCCGTGGAAGGCGTGAACTTGAATGGGCGGCTCACACTGGGCGAGAACGGGGCGGACAATGCGGGCATCCGCTTAGCATTTATGGCTTTGCTGAGCGCGATGGAGGATGGTTCCGTAAGCAAAGAGAAGCTGGACGGTTTTACGCCGCAACAACGCTTCTTCCTGGGCTATGCGCAGATCTGGTGTCAGAACGAACGGCCAGAGGCTGCTAAGACGCTGGCGCGCACCGATCCGCACTCGCCTGGTGAATTCAGGGTGGATGGCGTGCTGCAGAATATGCCGGAATTCGCGAATGCGTTCAGTTGTTCGGAGGGGCAGCCGATGGTGTCGGCTAAGGCATGCCGGGTATGGTAATGCGATTGTGAAGCTGGTTGACAGACGGGGGCGAAAAGAGGGGGACACGCCTGCGCCGGTGGCCGCGCGGCAAGGTTCTTGGCTGCCCGCAGTGTCGCCCTTTTTTCTATGTCTGCTGACCGCGATTTGCGGCTACGCGCAATCGCAGAGCGGGCTTGACCTAAGCGCCATTGACAAATCGGCCGACGCGTGCAAAAACTTTTATCAATATGCTTGCGGCGGCTGGCTGAAAGCGAATCCCATTCCGCCGGATGAAGCGTCGTGGGGACGCTTTGATGTGCTGTTCGAGAGCAACCAGAAGATTCTGCGCTCTATTTTAGAAGACTCGGCCGCACATATGGAGCGCAGTCCGACCGATCAAAAGGTGGGCGGTTTTTATGAATCGTGCATGGCGGAAGACGAGATTCAAAAGCTGGGTACGACGCCGCTGCGGCCGGAACTTGAGCGCATTGCCGTGATTGCTACGCGCGCCGAGTTGCTCAATGAAATCGCGCGGCTGCATACGTTGCAGGTCCAAGTGTTCTTTGATTTCTCCTCCTCACCCGATCCGGATAATGCGCGCCGCAACATTGCCAATCTGGATCAAGGCGGCTTGGGTTTGCCGGAAAAAGATTTTTATTTCCGCTCGGATGCCCGTTCGGAAGAAATCCGCCAGAAGTATGTGGCGCATATCGGCAAAATGCTTCAGCTGAGCGGCAGCGCGCCGGCCCTGGCTGCGAAACGGGCTGCTGAAATCATGCGAATTGAAACGGCACTGGCCAAGGGGTCGCTGGATATCACGTCCCGCCGCGACCCAAAGCTGCTGGTGCACCGGATGACCGTTTCCGAAATCGACAGCGAGTGGCCGGCCTTCTCCTTTAAAGAATATTTCCATGCAGTGCAAGCGCCATCGTTTAGCGCGTTGAACGTGGCGGTGCCGTCCTTTCAGAAGGCGCTGAATGAGGTGCTGGCGAATGAACCGCTGGGGAATTTGAAGGCTTATTTGGCGTGGCATTTCATTAGTGCGAGCGCGCGCCTCTTAACGCAGGCTTTTGTGGACGAGAATTTCGATTTCTATAGCCGCACATTGACGGGCGCTTCGCAATTGCGGCCGCGCTGGAAACGTTGCGTCTCAGCGGTGGACGACGAACTGGGCGAGGCGCTGGGCCGGCTTTTTGTAGAACGCACGAACGCGCAGGAGGGCAAAGCGAAGACGCTACAGATTGTGGCGGCGATTGAAGAGCAAATGAAGCGCGACATCAATTCGATTGCATGGATGAGTCCGGCGACGAAGAAACGCGCGCAAGTCAAGCTGGCCGCGGTGACCAGAAAGATTGGCTTTCCCGATCATTGGCGCGATTACTCCTCCGTCAAAATTGTGAGCAGCGATTATTTCGGGAACTGGTATCGAGCCAACCAATTTGAGAGTCGGCGCGATATGGCTAAGATCGGCCAGCTTGTCGACCGGAACGAATGGGAGATGACACCTCCGACGGTGAACGCGTATTACAGCCCAACGGAGAACAACATCAACTTTCCGGCGGGCATTCTGCGGCCCCCGTTCTATTCAAACGAGGCGCGCGATGCGGTTAACTATGGGGCGGTGGGCTCCGTTATCGGCCATGAGCTAACGCATGGCTTCGACGATGAAGGACGGCAGTTCGACGCCGATGGCAACTTGAAAGATTGGTGGCTTAAAAGCGATCGCGACCGTTTTGTAAAGCTAGCCGATTGCTTTGTCAACCAGTACGGCGGCTACAGTCCTGTGCCGGGAGCGGAGATCAACGGGCGGCTGACGCTGGGCGAAAATACGGCGGATAACGGCGGCATTCGACTAGCCTATCTGGCATTGCTGGACGATTTGGCGGCTAAGTCGATACCGCTGGGGGAAAAAGAAGATGGCTTTACGCAGGCGCAGCAATTTTTTCTGGGATTCGCCCAGGTCTGGTGTGAGAACGAACGGCCGGAAGCTGCGCGTCTGCAGGTGGAAACCGATCCGCATGCGGCGCCAGAATTTCGGGTGGATGGGACGGTCTCGAATATGCCGGAGTTCAGCCAGGCGTTTAGTTGCAAGGCGGGCGACAAAATGTTCGCGGTGAAGGCGTGCCGGGTTTGGTAGAGCTTGGAGAGCGCGAAAAAGAGGGGACACGCCTGGTGAGTTGGTTAGAAGCGTGATGGCGCATCAAGGCCGGAGTGTCCCCCCTTTTTCTACCACTAAGATTGAGATATGAGCGATATTCCGTTGCTAGCGGTTTCTTTTCCGATTCAGTTTCGAGCGGTTAAGGCGGAAGAGGTGGAAGCGTCCATCGAGCGCCTGCTGGAAACAGTGAAGCAGCGCATCGCTACGCTCAGCGGCGAAGGGGTTCCGCGCACCTATCGGGACATTATTCTGGCGCTGGATACGGCCACGGAGCCGCTCGACTTTGCAATGGCAATTGTGCGTCATCTGGAAGCGGTGGCGACCACGCCCGAACTGCGGGCGGCTTACAACGCGGTGCAGGAACCCGTGAGTGTCTTCTACACGTCGATCGCGCTGAATGAAAAGCTTTGGGCCGCGGTGAAAGCGGTTGATCAATCGGTGGATAAGGCCGCTTTGGAGGCGGTTGACCGCCGCTATTTAAAGAAAACAGTCACGGGTTTTCGGCGCGCCGGCGCCGACCTTGATGCGGCAGGTAAGACGAAGCTGGAAGAGTTGGATGTCTTGCTGACGAAAGCTACGACAAAATTCTCGGAAAATGTTTTGGACGCCACCAATGCATTTGAACGCGTCATTACCGATCAGGCGCAATTGGCCGGGCTGCCGGAATCGGCGGTGGACGCGGCGCGCGAAAGCGCCAAAAGCAAGGGCAGGGAAGGGTGGCGACTTACTCTGCAGGCGCCGAGCTATACGGCGGCTATGACGTATCTGGACAACCGGGAAATTCGCCGCGATCTTTGGTTTGCGTCCAATACGCGGGCGGCAGTGGAGGGCCCGCTGGATAACCGTGCGCTGATTGGGGAAATCCTACGATTGCGGCGCGCGAAAGCAGAACTCCTGGGTTATCGCGACTTTGCCGATTTTGTGCTTGACGAGCGCATGGCGCACACCGGCCAGCGCGCGCAACAATTTCTGGAAGATCTGCACGCCAAGACTTTGCCATTCTTTAGCGAAGAGAATGTGAGCCTTGCGGCGCAGGGCAGGGAACTGGGATACCAGACGATTGAACCGTGGGATGTCGCTTACGTCGCCGAGAAGCAACGGCTGGCGCTGTATCAGTTCGATGAAGAAGAACTACGCCCCTACTTCGAACTGGAGCGCGTGGTGAGCGGCATGTTCGATATTTTCAGCCGGCTCCTTGGAATCAAGGTGATTGAGGAGTCGGGCATACCGGCCTGGGATGAGGCGGTGAAATACTTCCGCGTGGAAGATGCAGCGAACGGTACGCTGCTGGGCGGCTTCTATACGGATTGGTTTCCGCGCGAAAACAAGCGCGGCGGTGCGTGGATGGATTCTCTTTTTACGGGCAATCCAGCGGCCGGGCAGCCGCATGTTGGCTTGATTTGTGGGAATCTTACGCCGCCGGTTGCGGGGAAACCGTCGCTGCTGACGCATCGCGAAGTGGAAACCATTTTCCATGAGTTTGGCCATCTGCTGCATCACACGTTGAGCCTGGTTCCGGTGAAGACTCTTGCCGGCACCAATGTCCCTTGGGATTTTGTGGAGTTGCCTTCGCAAATCATGGAGAACTGGTGCATGGAACGGGACGCGTTGAACGAGTTTGCGCGGCATTATCAAAGCGGCGAACCGATACCCGAAGAGCTATTTCAAAAAATGAAGCGCGCGCGCAATTTCCGCAGCGCGAATTTTCAGATGCGACAATTGGCGTTCGGCATGGTGGATCTCAAGCTGCATCGCGAATACGACCCTGCGGCGAATCCGGATGTGATGGCGTATGCTCGTGACATCTACACGGCTTTCTCGCCGGCACCCTTACCGGAAAATTACGGAATGATCGCCAGCTTTACGCATTTGTTTTCGAGCCCGGTGGGTTATGGCGCCGGCTACTATAGCTACAAATGGGCCGAGGTACTGGATGCGGACGCCTTCACGCGTTTTCGCCACGAGGGGATCTTTAACGCAAAGACGGGCGCCGATTATCGCCACGCTATTCTGGAGCGCGGCGATAGCGAAGATCCGGCGCTGCTTTATCGCAGCTTTATGGGGCGCGATCCGGATGCCAATGCGCTGCTGGAGCGGCTGGGTCTGCTGAAGGCGGCTTGAAGAGCGATAGCATGGCTTCCCCGTCGAATCCGACGCCCGAACGGACCCTTGCTGAGGTAGTTCGGGAGAACGAGGAGTTGCGCAGGTCGCTGGCTCGCCTCACGGAACGGGAGGCCAAGGTAGAGAGAGAAAACGACTCAGCCAGTGAGCAACTGCGGCAGTTCCTTTATGCGGCCAGCCATGACTTGCAGGAGCCGTTGCGGGCGATTCTCACGTATGCTGAATTGCTTGACCGGCAGTTTGCGACTGACGGTGCCGCGCACGAATATTCCTCTTTTATTCTGGGCGGCGCCCAGCGCATGAAGGATCTGCTGCAGCATATTCTGACTTACTCACGAGCGGGTTCGGGTAAGCAGCGGACCTTCATCAGTTTGAATGTGCCGTTGCAAAGAGCCTTGTTGAAACTGGCGCCGGAGATTCAGGCTAGCTCTGCGAGGATTGTAAGGAGCCCGTTACCCGAAGCGCTTGCAGAGGAAGGCGAAATCGCCCAAGTGTTTGAGAATGTGCTGGCGAATTCCTTAAAGTTTCGTTCAGCGGCCGAGCCCGAAATCTTGATCTCGGCGGAGCAGGGAAGTGATGAGTGCACTGTTACGGTGAGGGATAACGGCTCGGGTATTGAGCCGCGTTTTTGCGGGCACGCTCTGCTACCGTTCAAACGATTGCACACCGGACAAATTTCCGGTAGTGGTCTTGGGCTTGCCATTTGCGAGAAGATTGTGCGTGCTCATAATGGGAGGATCTGGGTGGAAAGCGACGGATCTCACGGCACGACTGTGAGTTTTACGCTGCCGGTATAGGAGGCTAGCGCCGGATTAGGTTGCTAACGCTTCCCGCTCCGTTTCGGTGATTGCGGAGCATGGCGAAGGCGGCTCCGAGGGCGAGGAACGCCAATCCAGATGGCTCGGGCACGGTGTTGAGGGGTTGCAAGGGAGTGATAGTAAGAGCGGAAGCGCCGTTCACCGTGGCAGCGTAAGTGGAGGGCGTGGTAGATCCATCGGGGTTGATGCTTATTTGACCGGCATAGCCATCAGGCGAGACGGTGAGCAAAGACGTGCTTTGATCGGAAGCGTAGAAGGCAATGTAGAAGGCGCTTTCGGCGCCACCGGCGGGTGATGGGCCGTTGAGAGTGACGTCGAAACTTTCGGTCGTGCCAAAGGTCATGCCTTGGAAATAATCGTTGAACACAGTCTGGTTATCGAACGAAAGCGTGCCGGGCAATTGGCCAGTGACGTCGCCGGTGAGAGTGGCTGAACCGCTCAAAGTGCCCGTCCCAGAGAAGTGAGTCACAGTGGCTGTGGCCAGGTTTGTGGCGGACGGTCCGGGCTCAAGTTGCAGGTCGAGATAGCCGCTTTGGCCTGAGACGCCGTCGGTATTCGCGGTGACCAGGTAGGTGATGCTAGCCGCCAGATGGCTGGGCAAAACGCTACTGGCGAGGACAACGGCGAAACGAAAAAAGTGTGTGAGGCGCATCTTATAAAACTCCGGAATAGACGACAGGTGTGGCCACAATCGTTGTGTTGCTTGGATCGGTGAACTCAACAGTAACAGAGACCGACGCTCCCGGAGCAAGAGGTGTGCTGGAGAGAGCCATGTATGGATTGTTTTGGAACGAGCCGGTACAGTTGCCAACCGTGACTGCCGCGTTGAGGCCGGTTAGAACAAGTTCCAGCGGACCGGCAACGGTCTGGGAACCTGTGTTGGTGACCGTGTAGGTGCTATTGAAGGTCTTGGTGGAGCGGTTATAGAAAAGGGCTGTTGCGGTAATCTGCATCGAACTGGTTACGTTGGTATAGGCGAGGGCGAAGTTCGCTACAACGGTTTGCGGCGCGTTCATGGTGATGGAGGTGGACGCCGAGGTGGAGCTTGCCACATTGCCGGTCCAACTGCTGAACTTGTAGCCGGAATTCGGCGTAGCTGTGAGGTTCACGGCTGTGCCGGCTGCATAGTAGGCGCCGGATGCGGGAGAAACGGTGCCGTCGGCGGAGGGACTGGCACTGGTGGTCAGTTGATAGGAGGTGTTGAAGCTCGCGGTGTAACTGGGGACGTTGGCAGACGCCGTAACGGTATGGGATAGAGCTCCTCCGTCTGACCAACTGGCGAATGTGTACTGCGTGCCGCTGCTGCCTTGCGGTGAAGTGGTGGCGATGGCGTGCTGGGAGCCTAACTGCCAGTTCACACTCACGGGCGCGACTTGCGCTGCACCGCCATCTACGCTGACTTGCAAGCCGGAGGGAACGGTGTTGATGGTGATGTTCGAATTATTCACCGCGAAATTGGCCGTGACGGTTTGCGGCGCGTTCATGGTGATGGAGGTAGAGGCGGAAGTGGAACTTGCCACGTTGCCGGTCCAACTGCTGAACTTGTAGCCGGAATTCGGCGTGGCTGTGAGGTTCACGGCTGTTCCGGCTGCATAGTAGGCGCCGGATGCGGGAGAAACGGTGCCGTCGGCGGAGGGACTGGCACTGGTAGTCAGTTGATAGGCAGTGTTAAACGTCGCAGTATAAGACGTGACAGTCGAGGTCGCGGTGACCGTATGAGAAAGGGTTCCGCCGTCCGACCATTTCGAGAAAGTATACTGCGTGCCGCTGCTTCCTTGCGGCGAAGTGGTGGCGATGGTGTGCTGCGAACCTAGCTGCCAGTTCACGCTCACGGGCGCGACTTGCGCTGCACCGCCGTCTACGCTGACTTGCAAGCCGGAGGGAACGGTGTTGATGGTGATGTTCGAATTATTCACCGCGAAATTGGCCGTGACGGTTTGCGGCGCGTTCATGGTGATGGAGGTAGAGGCGGAAGTGGAACTTGCCACGTTGCCGGTCCAACTACTGAACTTGTAGCCGGAATTCGGCGTAGCCGTGAGGTTCACGGCTGTTCCGGCTGCATAGTAGGCGCCGGATGCGGGAGAAACGGTGCCGTCGGCGGAGGGACTGGCACTGGTAGTCAGTTGATAGGCAGTGTTAAACGTCGCAGTATAAGACGTGACAGTCGAGGTCGCGGTGACCGTATGAGAAAGGGTTCCACCGTCCGACCATTTCGAGAAAGTATATTGCGTGCCGCTGCTACCTTGCGGCGAAGTGGTGGCGATGGTGTGCTGCGAACCTAGCTGCCAGTTCACACTCACGGGCGCAACTTGCGCTGTGCCGCCGTCTACGCTGACTTGCAAGCCAGTGGGAACGGTGTTGATGGTGATGTTCGAATTATTCACCGCGAAATTGGCCGTGACGGTTTGCGGCGCGTTCATGGTGATGGAGGTAGAGGCGGAAGTGGAACTTGCCACGTTGCCGGTCCAACTACTGAACTTGTAGCCGGAATTCGGCGTAGCCGTGAGGTTCACGGCTGTTCCGGCTGCATAGTAGGCGCCGGATGCGGGAGAAACGGTGCCGTCGGCGGAGGGACTGGCACTGGTGGTCAATTGATAGGAGGTGTTGAAGCTCGCGGTGTAACTAGGGACGTTGGAAGACACCGTAACGGTGTGGGACAGAGTTCCTCCGTCGGACCAACTGGCGAATGTATACTGCGTGCCGCTGCTTCCTTGCGGCGAAGTGGTGGCGATGGTGTGCTGCGAACCTAGCTGCCAGTTCACGCTCACGGGCGCGACTTGCGCTGCACCGCCGTCTACGCTGACTTGCAAGCCAGTGGGAACGGTGTTGATGGTGATGTTCGAATTATTCACCGCGAAATTGGCCGTGACGGTTTGCGGCGCGTTCATGGTGATGGAGGTAGAGGCGGAAGTGGAACTTGCCACATTGCCGGTCCAACTACTGAACTTGTAGCCGGAATTCGGCGTAGCCGTGAGGTTCACGGCTGTTCCGGCTGCATAGTAGGCGCCGGATGCGGGAGAAACGGTGCCGTCGGCGGAGGGACTGGCGCTCGTGGTGAGTTGATAGGCAGTGTTGAAGCTGGCGGTATAGGATGTGACAGTCGATGTCGCGGTAACCGTATGAGAAAGGGTTCCGCCGTCTGACCATTTCGAGAAAGTATATTGCGTGCCGTTACTGCCTTGCGGCGACATCGCCGAGATCAGGTGCTGGCTGCCTGCTTGCCAGTTGACACTGACCGGCGCGGTCTGAGGCGTGCCACCGTCTACGCTAACTTGCAATCCGGCTGGAGACGTCTGGATGGTCTCGTTCACGCCCACCGTTCCGCCATTTACGCCGGTGGTCGAAGAGGAAGTAACTGAGCTGTTGGTGGCAGAACCCACGCTGGCGGTGAAGGTGGTGGCGGGAGCCGTCGCGCCTGTTGGTACCAGGCACACGCCGACTTGCGCCGTTTGGCCCGGAGGAACCGTTACTGAAGTGAGGCTGCTCTCTACCAGGTAACCGGGAACGCTGCCGAAGGTCAGATTGAAGGTGTCGGCGGTGGGACCGGTGTTTTGAATATTAGCGATGAAAATGGTGGGCACCTCAGTGCCGTTTGTGGTGGCCGCGGTGAAGTATTGGTTCAAGGCAATGTTCAAATTCACGCCGGGAGTGCTGCCGGGAGTGATCGAGGCGGGAGCAGGAGCGATGTTGGTGGAGAGGAACGGCACCACCTGCGGATCGGCTGGGAGAGCGGCGATCAGCACGGTAGAGGCGAAGTCCACGCCTTTATCCAGACCGTCGGCAAGCTGATCAAGGAGGTCTTTCCCGTCGCCATCGGGTGCGATGTTGTCGGTGTCAAGATTCTCGATCGCCATCTGCAATTTGTCGAACTGCGCTTTGACGAAGGGAGCCAACGGGGAATTAGAGCCGCCGCCCGCGACCGAACCTTTCGCTAATTTGCCCTGCGCTGCGAAGGCTGCTACGCCATTTAACACGCCGGCCATAAATGAGAAGCCGGCCAGACCAAAGCCTGCGGCTTGGCCGATGAAATTGAAGTTTGCGCCGAATAGCGAGGTAAGCAGAGAGGCGGCGTATTCTCCGGCACCTTGGTGGAATCCAGTGGAGAAGGTGCTGTTGGTTTGACCGGTATTTTCGTCGATCTCCAGCCAACCCTCGAGCGGGATGCCGTTGATCACGGGGGTGGTAGCTGGAGCGACAACGAATTTCCCGTTGTTCAAGGCCGTCTGAATACGAGCCAGGGAATCTGCCGACAAGCTGGGCATTGGTTGGCTGATCACTCCAGGTATGAGACTGATCAGGTTACCGGAGGCTGCGGCGAACACATCCGAGATGTCTTCAGAGGTCTGGTTGAGAGCCGAGAGAAGGACTTTGGCTTCGCTCGAAGCTTCAATCAATCCGCGAGTTTCTTCGAACCAGATAGGCACGCTTGAGTTCTGGCCAGGGCTGGCGATGACATCAATATCCCGTTTGAGCAGGTCGAGACTAAAGACACCCGTTGGTGAAGTGGATGCCAGGATTAGCCGCGGAGAGTTGTAAAAGGCGCTGGATTGGTACTCCAATTCGGCTTGACTGAGGATCCGATCGGCGGTTGCGGCGAACGAAAGAGCGACTAACTCACCTAATGCTATTTCCAGGTCCGATTCGGCGGTGATCACACTGTTCACGAGTGTTTGCTGCGCGGTGGTCAGGGTACCTGTGGTGGGGAGAGACGATAACTGCGGCTGAAGATTGTTCAAGCGCGTTTTTTCGTTTTGGATGCGAGTCTGCTGGTTGGTAAAAGTGGTGGTGTCTTGCGCCTGCAAGCCAGGCAGGATGTCCATAGTGACAATCTGCGCGGGAATGATCGCCGGGGCCGGTGTAGAAGGAATGGTAGGAGCCGGGAAGGGTGTAGCTTGTCGATTGGCATAACCAACGCGGTCGAGGATTGTGTGCTGATAGGTCTGCATGGTCCCGGTGTAATCGGGCGCCTGAATTTGCAGAAAAATGCCACTCACATAGGAGCTATACAGAATATTCGAATAGGTTTCGGTAAACGCCGTGCCTTGCACCACGGGATCTTGCTCAATGTCACTGTCGGCCTGCCCTAAGAGTAAATACGGCGTATAGGTAAAGGCGGTAGAGGCCGGGCTGAACAAACTTGCAGAAGTGACGGTCTCGGCGAGTGTGGTGCCAAAGGAGATGGGGCGGCCGGAGAGCAAGTCCGTCTCATAGCTTTCCGTGAGCTCGGGCGTGGTGCCAAATTGACCGAGCGCTGAGTAGGTTTCCACGTTTAACGTGATTGTCACCATCTGCTTCAAGGCAGTAGGGATCGCGGTAAAAGTTTGCGCAGCGGTTGCGAAGCTCTGGCCTAATTGCGCGCTCGGAATGCTGGGATCGGCGGCAGCATTGGTTGCGCCGTATTGCACCCAATAATGACTGGCGGCGGTAGCCAGAAGCGTGGCATCGGTTTGCGGGGAAGCGAGAGTAGTGCCCGCCGGAATACAGCCTGCCACGATGGTGGGGCTCGGAAACATTGTCAGAATGGCATTGCTGGCGGCTGTGGGAGCGAGCGTTCCTTGCGCATATTGCGACTGTATGCCGGCGGCGCCAAGCAACGCGATCAGAAGACTGGCTTTATCGAGTGAATTACCGCCCATTGTCCACAGGGTGCCGCGCGCACCGCGCAGCGAACCGCTATAGACTTGGTTTGCGACTTTATCGCGGACGAAGGCGAAAATGGCGTTTGGATCGTTGCTGAGGGCGGTGGCTTCGGCGACGATATAGGGATCGGTTGGATCAGCCGGAGTGCCCGCTTGCGCCGCTCCACCGAGGAAGAAAGAAGCCCGCGAGGAGCGTAGCACAGAACGGCGAGGATGGGATTTCTTGATGGGCGGGGCAGGGGACGCGTCGTTTGCCGGAAGCAGGGCGGCTGCCAGCGCCGGCGCGATAGCCGCATGCGGCGCCGGCAACAAAGCTACGCCAGGGGAGGTCTCAGGCAAAGCGGTCAGAGCGGAGGCGCTGAGCGGCTGCACCAATAAAATAGCGCTTAAAAACGGGCTTAAAAACGCAAATCGAGTGGCGGTATTGGCAAGCATTTTGGACTGACTAGAAGCTGTACGAGAATCCCGACTATAAACCGTACAGCGTAGGCCGTCAAGAAGGTTATTGAGGCATCCTTATTAACTGCGTCGACAACTCCTAGTGGAATGAAGCGAATAGAACCGAAAAATATTATGCGGCTGCGGTACTGTACTAGAACCAAATTTCAGAACTCGAAGCGGCGCCCTCCTAAGAAACCCGCACGGGTTGATGTTGACGCAAGTCACGGTGCAATGCCAACAGTAGTGGTGCATTTCAACCACCGTGCGGAGCGGCTCAGTTACGAAAATATCTTTTGGTTGCAACCACTTGAGCTTTGGCCGCTGAAGTGTACGAATGGGTTACGTCAATGATGTTTCGTGCCGCTCTAGTGCCGCTGTTGGCTTCGTCCATTTGGGCGCAGTTTCAGACTGCGGCGCCGCAGTACCCGGCGGATTATCCACAGTACCAAGCGCCACCGAGCCAAGCACCTGCGGGGAATCGGCCCATGCCGAATCAGGATCAGCAAGGGCGGGATTTCACGGCAGACCAGCAACACGGCGTAGCGCGGATTCGTTTAGCGCAGGGCGATGTGAATGTAAAACGCGGTGACAACGGAGAGTTGACGGGAGCCATTTTGAACGCGCCGTTGCTTTCACGCGATCACCTGGAAACCAATTCCGGTTCGCGGGCCGAGGCGGAACTTGACGCCGGCTTGGTGGTTCGACTGGCGCCAGACACCGATGTTGCTTTCGCCAACCTTGCGTATCAACGCGCGCAGTTGCAATTGGGCATAGGTACGCTGATCGTGCGGGTTGTGCGGGATGGACAATCGCAGGCGGAGATCGATACGCCCAGTGTGGCGTTTCGTCCGCTGAGTCAGGGCGACTATCGTATCTCCGTTTTTGATAACGGAACTTCGCAAGTTACGGTCCGAGCGGGTCGGCTGGAAATGTCGGGTCCGCGCGGTTCGCAAACCGTGAATGCCGGTCAATCGCTGCTGGTGCGCGGTGATGCGTCCGATCCGGAATTTCAAGCTGCGCCGATGGCGCCGCGCGACCAATTTGACGATTGGAGCGCGTCGCGCGATGCGGATCTACTTTCTTCGCGCAGTTATCAATATGTAAGTCCGGATGTCCCCGGCGCGGAAGATTTGGACCACTATGGCAATTGGGTGCCTTCGCAATACGGCCAAGTCTGGACTCCGCAAGCGCCGCCGCCCGATTGGTCTCCTTACAGTAACGGCCAGTGGACTTGGGCCGATTATTACGGCTGGACTTGGATCGGCTACGAACCTTGGGGCTGGGCGCCGTATCACTATGGACGGTGGTTTTGGAATACCGGCGTCGGCTGGTGCTGGTGGCCGGGCCCGCGCATTACGTTCGGTTTCCGTTGGAGTCCCGCCCTGGTGGGCTTCTTTGGCTTCGGCGGCGGCTTGGGCTGGGTTGCGTTGGCTCCCTATGAAGTGTTCCATCCCTGGTGGGGGCGCGGCTTCGGCGGATACGATTCCTTCCGCGCCTACGGTTTGCAACGCTACTACCGCAATGCGGCCATTCGCGGCGGAGCGATGACGGCCAGCGTGGGCGCGTTTGCCGGGGCGGGGCATCGCTATAGCATGGCGACCGGTGGACAACTGAGTGCTGCGTCGGTGTATCGAGGCGGTGTTCCGGTTGCCCGCACCGCGTCGAGCTATCGATTGAGCGATCGGACAGTGGCTTCGAACCCACGCTTCTCGCAAATGGGCTCGCGGCAGTTCTTTAGCCGATCGCAGCAGTTTAACGCGCCGCGCTCAACGTTTAACAGTGCGCCTTCCAGTAGTAGTGGGTGGCAGCATTTTGGTTCGCCCGGTAATTTTGCGCCGGGGCGATCTCAACAAAACTTTGCGAGCCGTCCGAGTAGCGGCGAGAGCGGTTGGCATACCTTCGGGAATTCTCAACCCCGATATAGTGCGCCGTCTGCGCCGAATTACAATTACCGCGCGCCGTCAACGACGCAGCGCTATAGCGCGCCGACGGCTCCTCGTTACAGTGCGCCGCATTACAGTGCTCCAGCCGCGCCCAAATATAAAGCGCCAGCTGCGCCGTCATCGCGTGGTGGCGGGGGCGGAGGCCATTCGGAAGGCGGACATTCGCACGGCGGTGGTGGCGGTGGCGGACACCGCGGCCGATAAAAGTTCCCTCTAGGCCGCTCCAGCTTGCTGACTGAGCCGGGGCGGCCCCTTTTTTGCAGACCTTCCCAGATTTCGTTCAGTTCTAGAACAAGGCCCTCGACTGGACCTTCGCCCACCAACCTTTCGGTTCCTTCACTTTTTCGGGTGATTCCTCGCCTGTGCGATAGATACGCCGTTTGCTTGTCGGCATCGATCAGCCAGGCAACGGCCACGCCACTGGCCATCCATTCGGCCATTTTCTTCTTGGCGGCAGGCAGCCGATCGCTAGGAGACAGGAGCTCAACGACGAATTCCGGCACGAGCCTCACAAATTTTCGAAGCTGCGCCTTCGAGAGAGTCGCCAGTTGCTCCTTCGAGACCCACGCCGCATCCGGCGCGTACGCGGCCCATTAGGCAAAATGAATTCGGCGGTTGGACCGAACGCTCTGCCGCGACGGTCGCGCTTTGCCCAGAGGCCTAACTGCGCAGCTATGTCGAGATTTCGTGGGAAGTTCGGGATTTAGGATGAGTCTCGCGGGTAGGGCAGAGTCCGGCAGAACGACAGTCATAGTTTAAGGATAAGCCGACGAAGCAGCGCCGGCGATTTCCATTGTTAACGATTGCGTCTGCGCGAGTTTACATAATATCTGTTATCGGTCTTTTTACCGCCGCCGGTCTTCTATATGGTTCCATGATATTATCTTGGGTAAATGCCCTCTATATTGATCCAACTGGATGAACCACTCCTAAGATCGCTGAACAAGGTCGCCCCTGCCGCCAAGCGGCAACGCGCCGAATTCATCCGGCAGGCTGTAAAGGAAGCTATTCGGAAGCGCGAATACGAAGCGATTCGCGAAGCGTATCTCCGCCAGCCGGATGCGCCGGGCGATGCCGATGACTGGTCTAACGCTGAAGAATGGAAGCCGTGAAGCAGTACGAAATCTGGTGGGCGGACCTGCCCAAACCTGCCGGACGCCGTCCCGTTCTATTGCTGAGCCGTAATAGCGCCTATCCAATTCTCAACAAGTTCATCGCCGCCGAAATCACAGCGACCATTCGCCACATTCCGATTGAAGTACCGCTCGGTTCGGCCGAGGGAATGCTCGAGCCTTGCGTGGTTAACTGCGACAACTTGCGCACCATTTCGAAGATCCATCTGGTAGAGAAAATTTCCTGTATCCCCCAGCGACGGGTCCACGAAGTGAAGCGCGCGATTGGCTATGCCCTGGAATGGGAAGAATTGATCGCTGCCGGCGAGTAGCATGGCTCGACGACGTACCAGCAACGCAGACGCATTGTAGGCTGGAGCAATCCAATCTATGACGATCCCGATTGTGAGGGCAATACTCTACGTGAGGAATATTCCGAAGGTAGCATTCACACCGCGGGGAATTTTAAGTTCGCCAATGCGAAAGACCCCGCTGGAAACTCTGTTCAAATATCGAGCCGGGGCCTAAAATAGCTCCGCGCTCCTGGCATACTGTCTTCCCTGCCCTTGCGCATCGTTCGCCTACCATGGCTTGGCGCGTGCGGGCTGGCCGCTGTATTCTTGAAACGGCGTCCTTAAGCCTCCGTCAACGCTGACACCCCCGGCAATTCCAAACCCGACAAGAATTCTAAGGATGCGCCGCCGCCCGTGGAAACGTGAGTTATTTTGTCGGAAACGCCGGCAGTTTTGATGGCTTTCTCGGAATCGCCGCCGCCAACTACCGATACGGCGCCCGAATTCGCGACGGCCTTCGCCAGCGCCACCGTGCCTTTATCAAAAGGAGGCATTTCGAAGATGCCCATGGGGCCGTTCCAGATGATCGTCTTGGCGCCCGCGATCACTTGGGCGTATGCCTCGATGGTTTTCGGACCGATGTCCACAGCAATCTGGTCTGAAGCGATTTCCGTAGTCACTTCGTTGGCTGCCCCCGGCTTGATTTCGCGCACCACTACATGATCCAGCGGAAGCTGCAACTTGCCGGCGGCGGAGGCCAAAAGCTGCTTCGCCAGTTCGACCTTGTCTTCCTCGACCAGCGATTTGCCGGTCGGCTTGCCCTGGGCACGCATAAATGTGTAAGCCATTGCCCCGCCAATGAGCAGCTTGTCCACCACCTTTATGAGATTTGCAATCACCTCGATCTTGTCCGACACCTTGGCGCCGCCCAGCAGAGCCACGCAGGGACGGTCGGGATGTTTGGTAGCGCGCGTTAGCCACTCAATTTCTTTGTCCATCAATAAGCCGGCCGCAGCGACTGGAAGATACGACACAATACCCACCGTTGAAGCGTGGGCGCGATGAGCCGATCCGAAGGCATCGTTCACATAAACGTCGGCGAGGGCAGCTAATTGCTCGGAAAAAGCCGGATCGTTTGCCTCTTCCTGGGGATGAAAACGGAGGTTCTCCAGAAGAAGCACTTGGCCGGGCTTGGGCTTGAGGGCGAGCGTCTCAGCTCCGATGCAATCGGGCGCCATCACCACGGGCCGCCCCAATAATTCTTGCAGGCGGGTTGCAATGGGTTTCAAGCTCATATCCGGTCTGGGTTTCCCTTTGGGACGCCCCAGGTGACTAGCCAGGACTACCCCGGCATTGTGCTCAAGAGCGTACTGAATGGTTGGTAACGAGGCGCGAATTCGCTTATCGCTGGTAATCTCCTTGCCGTCGGCCGAGAGTGGAACATTAAAATCGACTCGGATAAAGACGCTTTTGCCGTTTAAGTCGAGGTCTTTGATCGAAAGTTTGCTCATATGAATATCGTAGTTCGCCTTATCCCCGCAGTGCGGATTTTCACCAAAACGTTATCGAACGTTATCTAAATTACTCTCCGCTCGGGTTTGGGTGTAACAAAAGAGCAAGTCTCGTCACTAAATCACTGTAGAAACCTAGCCCGTACTCCGAATAGTACTTTAGACGGATGCTTACCGGGTCTGCGGTGCCAAACTTGCTATTCCCTTTTGGACGAATAGAATTATAATCCAATTAGACGGCTTTGCATAATGGAAGTATCGAGGTTTTAAACCGTACAGGACGAAAGTACCAAAAGCCGAGGAAGAGTAGATGTCAGCCACACCAATTCGCTTGTTAATCGCCGATGGACATCCCATCGTGTTGGAAGGTTTGCGTAGTGTTCTAGGTCATCAGCCCACGCTCCAGGTTGTAGGGGAGGCATCGGACGGTATGGAGGCAATCGAGAAAACAGTTAGCCTGGATCCCGATGTGGTGTTGATGGAACTCAAGCTGCCGCGCGTCGACGGCTTGACTGTGCTGCGTAGTATCCAGGCGCGCGCCGGCCGCTCCAAGGTCATTCTTTTCTCTTCATCGGAGAATAAGGAAGAGTTCGTGGAGGCGATGAAACTCGGCTGCTCGGGTATTTTGTCGAAAGACTCGTCCATTACGCTCATTGAGAAGAGCATCCAGAAGGTGTTTGCAGGTGAAATCTGGCTCGATTCGAATACGACAGCCGCCGTGATCCGGCAATTCGCCTCGCCCACGGACTTCCCTGCCGTGCACGGACCGGGCAACGGGAAAACCACCCGAGAACGGGCGCAGTTAAGCCAGCGCGAACGCGAGATCATTATTTTGATCGCGCAGGGTTATAAGAACAAAGAAATAGCGGAAAAGATGTTTATTACCGAACAGACGGTGAAGAATCATCTACACAACGTGTTCGACAAGTTAGGCGTGTCGGACCGGCTGGAACTAGCGCTCTACGCGATCCACAACAGTTTGCACTTACGGGCCTGATTCGTTCACGATTCGGGTTCCGCGTCGAGGCGCTGGAAAACGTCGGCCAGCGTTAGTTCAACGGGCTTGCTCTTGAAGGAGTAGGTTTGCTGGACGCGCACCAGGTCTTCCGTTGCCGTATCCCAAAACCAAGCCGGAAAACCTCCGCCAGCGTCAAGGCGACAGGCTTGCTCGTAAACGCATAGTGTTCTTTGATACGGGCCAGATCGTCTGCCACTTGTCCCAATACCAAGCTTCGCGGCCAATTGGGTCGAAGACAAGAATGTCGGCAATACCCCATTCGGCGTAGCGGCGGCATTTCCGAATGACGCGGGTGAAAGGGTCGGACGGGGAGAGTATCTCGATGGCCACTGCGATTGGCTGGGTTGGGTACGGCTCTTCGTCATCAGATTCGAGCTCACCGGTGACATCCGGTACCGGTTCCCAGCTGTCGCTGATAGCCAGCGTCAGTTCCGTCCCGGCATTGAAGCCAAGCTGTTCCAATAGCAATGAGAGAATAACTTGCATGTACGAATGTCGTTTTGTACCCAAAGCTTTTTGGACCGCCTCACCATCCAGCAATTCGTAATTAGGTTTACACTCTCCATAGGTCGCCCGGAACTCCTCCACGGTCAATTTGTGTGCAACGGCGCTCACAGCTACAATAGTAGCGGTACCCCCAATAGATGTCATTCCCTGCAAACGGAGAGCAGCAGAACCGTCGCCAAGCTCTCGAAGATGCCCTTTTGACTCGTGTCCTCGTGCTCGACGGAGCCATGGGCACGATGCTGCAACAGCGCAATCTGACGGCGGCCGATTTTGGAGGCGCGGCGCTGGAAGGCTGCAATGAAAACCTCGTTTTCACGCGTCCAGACGTGATCCGCGACATCCACCGGGCGTATTACGAAGCCGGGTCCGACATCGTTGAAACGAACAGTTTCGGTAGCACGCGCATTGTTTTGGGCGAATATGGGCTGCAGGCGAAGGCATATGAGGCAAATGTGGTGGCGGCCAAACTGGCGCGCGAAGCGGCGGGAGAACTCTCCAGGCTCGGCCGCCCACTCTTCGTGGCGGGTTCAATGGGGCCCACAACCAAGGCCATTACCGTTACCGGCGGGGTGACGTTTCCCGAGCTGATCGAGAATTATTACGAACAAGCGAAGGGCTTGGTGGACGGCGGAGCCGACATTCTGCTGCTCGAAACCTGTCAGGATACCCGCAACATCAAGGCGGGATTGGTGGCGATCGATAAACTTGGACGCGAGTTGGGGTTTACCATCCCCACCATGGTCTCGGGCACCATTGAGGCGACCGGCACCATGCTGGCCGGCCAGACCGCCGACTCCCTCTACACTTCCCTCTCCCATGCGCCGCTATTATCGATCGGCTTAAATTGTGCCACGGGTCCGGAGTTCATGACGGATCATGTCCGCTCATTGCACGAATTGGCGGCCACGCGCATCTCTTGCTATCCAAATGCGGGCCTGCCGGACGAAGAGGGGAAGTATCTGGAGACGCCGACCACTTTGGCGGCGCAGTTGGAGAAATTCGTCGATCACGGCTGGCTGAACATTATTGGCGGCTGCTGTGGTACGCGTCCCGATCACATCAAAGCGATTGCCGAGATGGTGACGGGTAAGAAGCCGCGGGACGTGCGCGCTTCGAGCCATCGTACATTCTTCTCCGGGATAGAAACGGTGGAGGCGGAAGATAGCAACCGCCCGCTCATCGTGGGTGAGCGCACCAACGTAATCGGCTCGCGTCTATTCAAGCAGATGATCGCCGATGAGAAATGGGAGGAAGCCACCGAAATTGCGCGCTGGCAGATCCGCAATGGCGCGCACATCGTAGATGTCTGCCTGCAGACCAGCGAGCGCGACGAGTTCGCCGATATTCCACCGTTTTATGAAAAGCTGATTCGCAAGATCAAAGCGCCGGTCATGATCGATACCACCGATCCGCGCTCTATTGAGCTATCGCTGACCTATTGCCAAGGAAAAAGCATCATCAATTCCGTCAATCTTGAAGATGGCGAGGAGAAGTTTGAGCGGGTGTGCCCGATTGCGCGCAAATTTGGCGCGGCGCTGGTGGTGGGCTGCATCGACGAAGACCCGCTGCAAGCGCAGGCCTTCACGCGTGAACGGAAGCTGGCTGTGGCGGAACGTTCCGTCCACATACTGACCACGAAGTACGATGTGCCAGCGGAAGATATTATTATCGATCCGCTGGTATTTCCGTGCGCCACGGGCGACGAGAACTATATTGGCGGGGCGGTGGAGACGATTGAATCAATCCGTCTCATCAAGGAGAAGATCCCTTATGTCAAGACGATCCTCGGCATCTCGAACATCTCCTTCGGCCTCCCCGCCGCCGCTCGCGAAGTCGTCAACTCCGTTTTCCTCTATTACTGCACCAAGGCTGGTCTCGACCTTGCGATTGTAAACGCGGAGAAATTGGAGCGGTTCGCCAGCATTCCGGAAGAGGAACGCCGTTTGGCCGAGGCTCTGCTCTTTAATACGCCTCCGGTAAATGTTGCTGCGGACCATATGAATGCCACCGTGCTAGGAGTGCCAAGTCAGGATCATTCGTTGCAGGATCTTTCGAAAAAAGTTCCGGAAGACTGGCGGGAACAATCGCGCGAGCAGAAGATGGCGGTGAATCAGTACCATATTGCGGCTATCTCGGAACATTTTCGAGGAGCCAAAGGACGCCAGAAAAAGGTCACGGCCGATTTGCCGCTGGACGAACGGCTGGCGAACTACATCATTGAAGGGACCAAAGATGGGCTGGTGGCTGACCTCGACCTCAAGCGCGCAGCAGGGGCGGCACCGCTCGATATCATTAACGGCCCGCTGATGGGCGGCATGAGCGAAGTAGGACGGCTGTTTAACAACAACGAATTGATTGTGGCGGAGGTGTTGCAATCGGCGGAAGCGATGAAGGCGGCCGTGAGCCACCTGGAGCAGTTCATGACGAAGTCCGACTCTGCCGCGCGCGGCAAGATCGTTCTCGCCACAGTGAAGGGCGACGTGCATGATATCGGCAAAAACCTCGTCGAAATCATTTTGAGCAACAACGGTTACACGGTCGTGAACCTGGGAATCAAAGTGCCGCCGGAAGAATTGATCAAAGCGTTTCACAAACACAAGCCGGATGCGATTGGCCTATCGGGCTTGCTGGTAAAGAGCGCTCAGCAGATGGTTACAACCGGGGGCGATTTGAAGGACGCCGGCATCGCTGTGCCGTTGCTGGTGGGCGGAGCTGCACTTTCGGAGAAGTTCACGAAAACCAGAATCGCGCCGGCGTATGAAGCGCCCACCCTTTACGCCAAAGACGCCATGACGGGCTTGCGCCTCATGAACGAAATCATGGACCCGGCGTTGCGCGAACAGGTTCTGGCGTCGCACATATTCCGCGACGTGCCGGCCGAAATCGCCGCACCCGAACAAATCGCGGTGCCGTCCGGAGCAGTGCGCAGCCCGAAGGTACGGACGGCGGTTCCAATTCCGCCTGCGCCTTATCTGGACCGCAAAATTCGCCTGGTACCCAACCTCCCTGAATTGTGGAGCTATATCAACCCCTTCATGCTGTACGGGCGGCATTTGGGTTTCAAGGGGAACTTTGAAAAATTGCTGGCGGAGCGAGACGCCAAGGCGCTGGAATTGTTCCACAACATGGAAGATGTGAAGCGCGAAGCCGCGGGGTTCATGAAGGCGCGTGCCTTGTGGCAGTTCTTTGAGGCCGAACGCGACGGCAACACGCTTCATCTTTTCAATCCGGGCGGCGAATCGCCCGTTGAAAGTTTTCATTTTGGGCGGCAGGCGAAAGCGGACGGACTGTGCCTTAGCGACTACGTGCTGGATGAACAGGACGGCCATCGGGATCATATCGCGCTGTTTGTGGTGACGTCGGGCGAGGGCGTAATAACCCGGTCGGAAGAGGCCAAGCATCGCGGCGAATACTTCAAGGCGCATGGCTTACAGGCGCTGGGCATTGAAACGGCGGAAGCCTGCGCGGAATGGCTGCACCGGCGCATCAGGGAGGATTGGGGATTTCCCGACTCGCCCACAATGACCATGCAGGAGCGGTTCACTTCCCGATATAGAGGCAAACGCTATAGCTTCGGCTATCCGGCATGTCCGAACCTGGAAGATCAAGTGAAACTCTGGAAGCTGCTGCGCCCGGAGGAAATCGGCGTCGAGTTAACGGAAGGGTTCATGATGGAGCCCGAAGCCAGTGTTTCAGCGCTGGTGTTTCACCATCCGGATTGCGCATACTTCAGCGCGGCGGCGGATGAAAACGAATCGGCCGCTTAGCCCGAAGTGTTAGGCCTCAAAGCAGCCAACGTAGACCAAAGCCACGGTTCGTGCATCTGATTTTCACTTTTTCTTGCGTGCGCGCCGCTCGGAGCGCTCCGCGTACTTGATCAGCACCGCATGCAACTCACTGCCTTCCGCCGGCCAGGGCGTAGGGCCATTGATCACCTGCTTGTTGCTGAGCTTGCGCCCGTAAATGTCGGCATTGTCGCTTTGGTCCTGCCGTAGCGTCGCGCCCTGTAAAGAAACCCCCGCAAACACGCCGCGCGACCGGGACCACGATAGCATTTCCGCACGCAGGCTTATGTCGGTTTGCGCGGTTGAGGATCGGCCCACCGGCCCTGCTGCCGCTTCGGCCTCGCCTCCGATGGTGAATTGGGTGCTCAAGAGCCGGTCCGCACCGCGCCGATTCATCACCAAAAGAATCACATCCGTGTCATTCACGCCGATTTGGAATCCGACGCTCCCGCCTTCAATGCGTATGGACCCAGGGGCGGACCAGCCTACTCCCTTGCGGCAGGAGAAGAAGCCTTTGCCATATTTCGCGCCCACTCCAAAAGCGCCCTGCTTCACGCCTGGGATGACGACAATGCATTGCGCGTGCCGCATGAGATCCATGGGAATGCCTTTATCGGGCGTGGACATGATTTCGCCCAGAACGCCCGCCGCGCTATTGAGGCGTTTTGGCGTGGCTTCCGCCTGCAGAAAAACAGGAAGCAGCAATAACAGAGTTATGGCTATTTTCTTCATTTAGATACTCTTCACCGGCATAGTAACAATGTCATCCACCTGCTGGCATTCTTTCGCCACGAAGGCCTCACCATATTTCACGCCGATCAGATTGCCATAGAAGCGCGCTATAGCGGCCAACCGTTCTTCTACTTCCTGGTGTGAGGGAAACAGATCGGACGCCGTTTCCGCATCGCCATATTGCGATTCATAGCTGAAGAGAGAAGCCATGCGGCGCTCAAACTGGCGCGAAATATCCACCACAAATGAGGGCGTCACGTTGGCGTACTGCGAGGCGTAAAGAATCTTAAAAGGCCGGTGCGGCGGGACGTCTTCTTCCAGGCGCGTCAGCCCGGCCAAAAAGCACGACTCATAACCGATTTCAGCGGCGCGATAGTGGTCGGGATGACGGCCAGTCCAATAGGGAAGAATCACCGTGCGCGGACGGATGCGGCGAATCACTCCGGCCAACGTCATGCGAGCTGAAATGGTATTTTCCAAACGCGCGTCGGGCCAGCGCAAATTTTGCCGCCAAGCGAGCAGCAAGTGCTGCGAAGCTTTTTGCGATTCTTCGATGCGCAGTTCCGGCGTGCCTCGGCTGCCCATATCGCCGGCCGTGAGGTCCAGCACGCCCGCGCGGTAGCCCATCTCCACCATGCGGATGAGCGACCCGCCGCAGGTTTGTTCCACATCGTCTGGATGTGCCGCGATGGCCAGAATGTCTAAAGGGCGCAGGTTTTCGAAAGGCTCGTTGGGGACGTGCATGGATCAGTAGAAATAGCGGCGGGTGTTAGGGAACAAGCGAATCAGGAAGAGTCCGGCGAGGAATCCGCCGACGTGCGCGAACCAGGCGACGCCACCCGAATCGCTAAACGAGCCGGACGAAAAGAGCCCGCTTACCAGCTGAATTAAGAACCAATAGATGAGCATGAAGGCGGCGGGGATTTCGACAGTGGTAACGAAGAAGATGATGAAGATGAGCGTGGTGACGCGCACACGAGGATAGAGCACCAGAAAAGCTCCCATCACGCCCGCGATGGCGCCGCTCGCTCCAAGCGTGGGCACCGGACTGCCCAGGCTCATGGCCAGTTGCACAACTGCTGACACTACGCCACACGTCAGATAGAAAAGCAGGAAACGCGGCGCGCCCATGACATCTTCGATGTGCGATCCAAAAACCCATAAGAACCACATATTGCCGATGAGATGCCACCAGCCGCCATGCAAGAACATGGATGTGACCAGGCTGGTGAGTCGCAGATGATCGGGCACCATGGCGTAATGCTGGATGAAGAGGTTCTGGCTGCGCGTTGGCTGTGTCAGCGTCCAGAGAAAAACAAAAGTGTTCAGGGCGATGATCATCACCGTCATGGTGGCCGGATTATTGCGCCGGAGAAGTGCGCGAAGGGGAATCATTTTCTGCCGGTCTGGGCACGCACGCGCCCGGCTACTTCCGCATCTTCCAAACGCCGGACTTCCCCCGTGCGCCCTTGTGCAATTAATGTTTCCACTTCGGCCAGTTCGGGAATGTGTCCGCGCGCTCCGATCGCCGTGCAGTTGATGGCGGCGGCGGCGTTAGAAAATTCCAAAGCTCTTTCCATCGGCATCCCTGCTAGCATCGCATAGCAGAACGCGCCATGATATACGTCGCCTGCACCAGTTGTGTCCGCACAAACCACTTCAAAAGCCGGCGAGTAATACCAGCGGCCTTGATAGCGGGCCAGCGACCCAAATTCGCCCAGCGTCATGGCGGCGAGGCGTGTGCCGTATTCGCTCTGAATTTTGCCCAAAGCTTTGAATGGATCCTGCTCCTTCGTCCATTTCGCGGGCCAGCCCGAGCCCGCCACCAGATAATCGACATATTTCAAGACTGCTTCGAACCCTGGATAAATGGTATCCACATCAATAGAGACCGGAACGTTGTTCTGGTGGGCCACGTGGGCCGCGTGAGCAGCAGCGTCGATATCGTAGCCATCAATGTGCAGCAGGCGCGCGGAGGCGATATCTTCGGTTTTAATCTCGCCAGGCTTTAGTCGCAAGCAATCGGCGCGCTGCCAGAGAACGGTCCGTTCGCCGGTGCGCTCATCGATCACAATGTAAGCCGTCTGGTTGGGGCAGTTTTGACGGACAATCAGGGAACTGGTGTCGACGCCCGTACCCTCCAGGCTCTGGCGTTGGATGTCTCCGCGCAGATCGTCGCCGATGGTGCCAATGTACTTGGACCTAAGCCCAAGGCGAGCGCAGGAAACGATCGCGGTGGCCACTTGTCCGCCCGGACTGAGCATTTCGCGGTCGAACGCCACTTTCCCAGCGTAAGGCGGAAATTCTTTGACTAGCAGCAGAGTGTCGGTGGCGTTTAAGCCGATGCCCAGTACATCGCAGGCCCGGCTCAACCGCGCCTACTTTTTGGTAATGGACGCAGGGACCTGATACAGATAAATGGTATGAACGGCGTTAGAGCGGCCTTCAGTCTCGGACGTTTCAATCGGCTTCCATCCTGGAATTGGATAGTCATATGATACGACCCTGGTAGCCGGCTTCAGATAGCGTTCCAGATTCGGGCGCAGCATATCATTGGCGGCGGTGGCCAGATAGAGCGTCACCACGTTGGCATCGCTTAAGTCCGTTTTCATAAAATCGCCGTGGATAATCTTCACCTGATCCTGTAGTCCCGCCTTTTTCACTTGGTCGGCCGCAGTGCGGGCTAAATGGTCCGAGATTTCGATGCCGACGCCTTTGACCTTGTATTTGGAAGCGGCGGCGATAAGGATGCGGCCATCCCCGCAACCCAAGTCGTAGATGATTTCGCCGGGCTTCAGATTGGCCACTTCAAGCATTTTCTCAACAGCGTGTTCCGGTGAGCCCACTTTGGGAGCGAGGTTGTGGCGGAAATCGTCTAAGCTGCTTTGTTGCCCGAAGGCGATGAGGATTTGTGCTTGACAGGCAGTAGCGAGAGAAGCCGCCAAGAGCGAGAGTAAGGCAAAGCGAGTTCGCATAAAGGTCCTCCTTGAGGAACTTAGGCTAGTACCATTAGTGTACCTGAGAACTATAAGATTTAAGAAAATTAATGTGCGCCGCCACCACCACCCGACGCGCCCAACGCCTTCTCGCGCTTGTGACGGACGATGCGTGCCACCATTTCCGAGGTGGAAAACCACAGGTCGCGTGGGCGTGAAATGGTGTATTCGGTTCCCTTGAATGTCCGGATCGCATGACTGATCGAATCCTTCCAGGGTACGGCCTGGGGATTCAAGGTATAGTTCATGTAGAAGACGGGGCAATCAATATCTCCGATGCGCCGCAAGCTGTCTTGGGGTACATCTGCGCTAAGCATGGCTTTCGGTCCGGCGAAAATTACCGCGTCTGGATGGGTGCTGGTACCCACCTCGCTGGTAATAAGGTTTTCCAGAAAGTCGGTTTCGCTGTGTTTCTGTTCCAGCTGCTGCAGGTTTACGGTACCCAATTTCATGGTCTCCAGCGCCTTGCCTAATGCCGGAAAATCAATGTTGGCGGCCATTTCCTGGCGGTAGACTACGCGTCCTTCGTCAATGTTGAAAGCTACTAACGACAGGTGGGCCACGCGAGGGTCGCGCTGAATAGTTTTCAGAATGCTGACCAGGGCATCGGTATCGGACCTTTGCAGCGCCGCGGAATTCGCTTGCTGTGGGGCAAAATTGACCAACAGCTTGACTGTCAGATTGTCATCGGCTTGTTGGGCTTTATCGCGGATGACATCGTTGACGAAAGGCTGGGGGACCGATTCCGTGACGTAGTCCGCCGTGATGAAGAGCGGGATCGGCTTATCTTTAGCAGGCAATTCGGCGTCCATATCCCAGGAAGACGAACAAAGATGCTCAGCGCGGTCGCGCATCAGCCAATCGACGTGATAAGCTCCCTCGCCGAGATCCATCGTGCCCTGCAATGTGGCGTTGCCTTTGGCGTCGTCTTCGATGGGCGGGACGGTGAAGTGCTGCACAAAATAAGAAGCGCGCGCGGGAGTTTCGCGCGGGTAGACGCGAAACACGACGGTTAGCACTTCGCCGTTTCCAGATAGTTCATTTAGCGGAATGGTGACATCATAACCGGCGTGGAAGCGCAGGTCGAAGCCGAGTTCAGCCTTACGATCGGTCACCGTGCAAGGAATATCCTTGCGGACGTCTCCAGCCTCTAAAATGGCCAGGTCCGATGGCAAAAGGTGAACCGCCTCGCCGGGCTGCGAAGGCTTAAGCAGCATCTGCGAAAAGGCCAGTTGGGGAATCAGCGAGAGAACCACGCCGCAGACGCGAACGTCGACGCGCACCGTCAAACGGCGGAGCGCCGGGAAAAAACGAAGGGGCGAACACGATCCAGAAAACCGCGATGCCATTTTTTTCTCGCGCGGATGCCGGGCGAATACGTATTGCAGAGCCGCTGGTTCCACCATTATTGCGCAATCTCAATCATTAGACAAAAAAATTTCAAATTCTCAATCAGCAAGAATTTACGAGTACCACCCGTTACTCCAGTAGTGCTTCAGGCTGGCGGTTCATTTCTCGCAATTCTTCCTAAAAATCCGAGCTGTGCCGGTCCCTATGCTAAAGTTCGATTGAGTATGGCCTCCCGCAGCGTTAACAAAGTTATCTTGATTGGGCATTTAGGACGCGACGCCGAAACGAAGTTCACCCCGTCTGGAGCCGCTGCCACGCGGTTTTCGGTGGCCACGTCGCGCCGCTGGAAGGACCAACAAACAGGAGATTTCAAGGAGGAAACCAATTGGACGAACGTAGTTCTCTGGCGGGCGGAAAATTTGGCCAATTATCTCTTGAAAGGCAAGCAGGTATACGTGGAAGGCCGCCTACAGACTCGTAGCTACGACGATAAAGATGGGAAAAAGGTCTACGCGACTGAAGTAGTGGCCGATGAAGTTTTGTTGTTGGGTGGCCGGGGCGAGGGTGAATCTTCCCCCATGGGTTCCGCTGGCGGCGGCGTGGCGCGGGGACGCGCAGCAGCCAGTCCGGTGGCCGGCGGAGCAGCAGCGATGGAAGACGATATAGACCCTATGAGAATTTCCGACGACGACGTGCCATTTTAGTCGCAGTCCGAAGTGGTTCAACTGGGTTAAAGACTGAAGCCTTTGGGCTATTCCGAACCGTTCGGTCGCCCATGCGAATCGTTGACTCGCCTCCATCGCTAAGCGGCAAACACCCGAATCTTTAGCCGCTGCGTCCGCCTCAAAGCTATGTGGTGACCTAAACTAAGAGTGAGCCCGTCTTGCTGTCTTTTCACAACCTTCTCCTCAACCACGGCTACGCTTTGCTCTTTGTCTACGTCCTGGTTGTCAGCCTCGGCGTGCCGATTCCCGTCGATCCCCTGTTTCTATTGATGGGGGCGCAGGCGGGCGACCACCGCTATTCTTTCTTCCTGTCCGTCGTGATCTCCATGACGACGACCCTATGCGGCGACATTCTGTGGTACCACATTGGCAAGTATCGCGGTCGCTCCGTGCTGAGCCTGCTTTGCAAGCTTTCGATGGAACCCGACACCTGCGTCCGCAAGACGGAAAGCAGCTTCTCCACACGTGGATCGGACGCTCTCCTGATCGCCAAGTTTGTTCCCGGCATGACGCTGGTTTCCGTGACCTTGGCGGGCATTAGCGGCATGCCGTTTGGCCGTTTCCTGCTGGCGGACGCGGCGGGCTGTACGCTCTGGGTCGGCTCCTATCTTGGGATGGGCTGGCTGTTCCACAAACAAGTGGATAAAATTATCGCCGCTTTGGGCTTGTATGGCCGCGGTGCCGGATTAATCATTCTGGCCCTGCTCGCCCTCTACTTCGCGTACAAATATTTTCAGCGTTGGCGCTTCCTCCGCAATCTGCGCATCAATCGCATCACCCCGGAACAGGTGCGCGATTTGCTGGCCGAAGGTCATCTCCTCACCATCATCGATCTGCGCCACCCTGCGGAAGTGGAGCGCGCCGGCATCAAGATTCCTTCCGCCCTCGTTTTACGCCCGGAAGACTTGCGTACGCGCTCGGGCGAAATTCCGCGCGAGCAGGAAATTATCCTGTACTGCACTTGACCAAACGAAGCAACCAGCGCCCGGGTGGCGCTGCAACTGAAACAAGCTGGTTTGTTAAACGTCCGTCCTTTGGCGGGCGGCTTTGAAGCGTGGAACGAACTCGGGTTCCCGACCGAAGCCATCGTTGGAATTTCGGAGGATCATGTCAACACAACCACAAGATGAAGTCACGTTGGAGACCGGCGATGGGCTATCGCTATCAAGGCTTCTGCTGCCGATTCAGCCGAACGATCACGTACAAGGCCCAGCCAGCGCTCGGCTCACTCTGGTGGAATATGGCGATTATGAGTGTCCGGCCTGTGGCTCCCTTTTCGTGACCATTCGCCAACTTCATCAGCAACTTACCGGCGATGTGCGCATTGTGTATCGCCACTATCCGTTTTCAGGCCGTCATCCTCACGCCCAAATGGCAGCCGAGGCGGCGGAAGCGGCGGGTGCCCAGGGCAAATTCTGGGACATGCATGATTTGCTGTTCGAGCATCAGAGCGCACTCGAACAAAAGCATCTCTTGGCTTACGCGCAGCAACTCGCGCTGGATCTCAACTCGTTTCGCAAAGCCCTCAAAGACCGTACCTTTGAGCAGTGCGTGCGCGATGATTTCAAGCGCGGCGTGGCCAACGGCGTGTACGGCACGCCCGGTTTGTTCGTGAACGGTATCCGGCACGATGGCGCCCTCGACTCCCAATCCATTTTGGGCAAATTATAGAAGCCGCTACACGCAGGACGTTTTAGAAATGGAACCGCGCGATGAGCAACAGCCACCACCGTCCGCTGTAGACTTGGCGAGTCTCGCAAGGCTATGGCCGAATCGAAATCATGAATCGAATTGGCTGAAGGATTTAATCTGCGCGCTTGGCTTTCATCGCTGGTACTCATTAGAAATAAAGGGCGCCGACGGAACGCTTAAATGCAACTTTTGCCGAGGGTGCACCAAAGTGAGGGTGTTAAGTGGCGGCGCAGAGCGCGCAGTCACGTGAGATGTTGACCCACGCCACCCCCTCCGGCGGAGTCACTAAGAATTCTTTTGAGATCCAATCAGGCGTCCTTGGCGAATGACTTGGCGAATCTGATTCCCTCCAAATTGATACGCCAGGTGCCGGTAATCTGGCGCATCGACAATCAAGACATCGGCCCATTTGCCAGCTTCCAGTGAACCGCAAACATTCCCCAAGCCGACGGCGTAAGCGGCATTGATGGTAGTGGCAACCAATGCTTCGGCCGGCAGCAAGCGTTGATACCGGCAAGCAAGCGCCATGACGAATTGCATAGATGGGCAGGGCGCTGAGCCTGGATTGAAATCGGTAGCAAGGGCAACAGCGGCGCCGGCATCGATCATGGCGCGCGCATTAGCGTAGTGAGGATTTCCCAGGTGGAAGTTGACCCCTGGAATCGCCACGCAAACAGTTGAACTCCGCGCGATCTCCCCAATCTGCTCTGGCGTTGTGGCATCGAGATGATCGATGCTCACGGCTCCCAGTGCGGACGCCATCAGGGAGCCGCCCAAATTTACGAACTCATCAACGTGGGCCTTCACGCGCATGCCGCGTTTTACGCCGGCCTCGAGCACCCGGCGTGATTGCTCGAGCGAGAAGGCGTTTTGCTCGCAAAACACATCGATGAAAAATGGAATTTTGTGCGCGGCGAAGGAAGAGGACCGGTACCAACCGGCAGCTTGCGGAATCATTTCGGAAACGATCAGATCCACATAATTGTCCGCGCGGCCAATAAATTCCGGCGGAATCGCGTGTGCTGCCAGGAACGTAGGCACAAGCGTCAGCGGCTGGCAGCGAGCTAGTTCCTCTATCGCCTTGAGCATTTTTAGTTCGCTGGCGGTGTCCAGTCCATAACCCGTCTTAATTTCCACGGTGGTGGTACCGTGGCGCAACATTGTTTCCAGGCGAGGCAGCGTCTGCGCAACGAGGTCCGCAACAGAGGCCTGGCGCACTTGACGAGTCGTACTAATGATGCCACCGCCGGCGGCAAGAATATCAAGATAGGCCGCGCCTTGAATGCGCATTTCGAACTCAGTCACCCGATCCCCTGCGTAGACGATGTGTGTGTGGGCGTCTACAAATCCAGGACAGACCACCCGCCCTGCCGCGTCAAGCGAGATGGCCGCGGTGAAGTTGGGGACGATGTCGGCGCTGGTCCCCACCGCGATAATGGACCCTTCGTGAATGGCTATGGCGCCGTCTGCGACAATACCTGGATCGAGCATCGCCTTGCCTTGCACTGGGCTACCGTTTGGCGCCGCACAAGTGACAAGTTGCGCGGCGTTATAAATGAGCAGATCGATATGGCTCATGTACTAGCGCTGGTCTCGCATCGGGATGCGGATGCCGTGCGCTTTGGCAAACTCTATCGCTTGCGGATATCCCGCATCCGCGTGACGTACCACACCCATGCCGGGATCGCTGGTCAGCACTCGTTCCAGCCGGCGCGCGGCCGCCGCGCTGCCATCGGCGACAATTACCATACCGGCGTGAATGCTGTACCCAATGCCGACGCCACCGCCATGGTGGATGCTGACCCAAGTGGCTCCTCCCACGCCATTGATCAAAGCATTGAGCAGCGGCCAATCGGCGATAGCATCGGAGCCATCGAGCATCGCTTCCGTTTCACGATTCGGACTCGCTACTGAGCCGCTGTCGAGATGGTCGCGGCCAATGACAATAGGCGCTGAGACTTCGCCGCGCGCCACCATTTCATTGAAACGCAATCCCGCCTTGAGCCGCTCGCCGTAGCCAAGCCAGCAGATGCGCGCAGGCAGGCCTTGGAATTGCACAAGTCGAGCGGCCATTTCAAGCCAATTTTTCAGGTGGGCATTTTCAGGAAACAACTCGGCTACGGCACGATCGGTGGCGTATATGTCCGCAGCGTCACCCGAAAGCGCCACCCAGCGGAACGGACCTTTGCCTTCGCAGAACAGGGGACGGATGTAGGCGGGAACAAAACCGGGATAGGCAAAAGCATTTGTCACACCTGCATCAAAAGCCCGCTGGCGGAGATTGTTTCCATAATCGAAAACAATGCTGCCGCGCGCTTGAAACTCGAGCATCGCCCGGACGTGGTTGGCCATCGATTCCATGGATCGGCGCTGATAACTCGCAGGATCGCTTTCCCGTGAAGTGGCGGCTTCTCTTACCGAAAGCCCGGCGGGGATGTAGCCGTAAAGCGGGTCGTGTGCGGAGGTTTGATCCGTGACTACGTCGGGTTTCACATCGCGCTCCAGCAGTTGCGGCAGGATCTCCGCGGCGTTACCAATCAGTGCTATCGATTGAGGCTGACCCGCACGCACGGCTGCGTCTGCCCACTGCAGAGCTTCGTCGAGGCTCGAAGTAGCGACATCCACTTGCCGCAGACTGAGCCGGCGCTCCACGCGCCATGGGTCTACCTCAACAAGCAGGCCAACGCCCTCATTCATGGTGATGGAGAGCGGCTGCGCACCGCCCATTTCGCCCAGACCAGCCGTCAGCACGAGTTTGCCGCGCAGGCTGGGCCAACCCATCTTTCGCGCCAGGGCGCCGAATGTTTCGTAGGTGCCTTGCAGAATGCCCTGGGTGCCGATGTAGATCCAACTACCGGCGGTCATTTGGCCGTACATGATGAGTCCCGCTTGTTCCCAGGCGTCGAAGTTCTCCTGCGTGGCCCACTTCGGCACGATGTTGGAATTTGCCAACAGAACGCGGGGAGCATCTTCATGCGTTCGGAATACCGCCACCGGCTTACCCGATTGCACAAGCAAAGTTTCGTCCGCTGCCAGAGTCCGTAAAGTGGCCAAGATTGCTTCAAGGGCAGCGTGATTGCGCGCCGCTTTGCCCCGGCCACCGTAGACAATCAAATTGTCCGGATCGGAGGCGACCTCCGGATCGAGATTGTTCTGCAACATCCGGTAAGCGGCTTCAATTTGCCAGTTCCGGCAGGTGAGACTGGTACCGCGAGGCGAGCGCATCACAAACACATTCTGACAAAATGATGAATCGCAACCGCAGCCAGGCGCGCGGTCCGCTGATCAACGTCATATTTCGGGTTGACCTCGGTAATTTCGAAGATTCTAGTCCGCAGGTCGCCGCCGGCAAGCGTAGCAACGTCGCACAACTCCGCAGCCGACAATCCCAGCGCATTGGGCGCGGAGACACCGGGCGCATCGGCTGCACACACGGAATCCATATCGATACCCCAGAAGATGCTTGCCGCCTCGCTCGCGCGCAAGATGCTTTCAATGACCGGTAGAATGCCTTTCTGACGGACCTCCGGCATGCTTATAGCACCAGCGCCGATTGTCCGGAGATAGTCGAGGTGAGCAGCGGCGACCGCAAAAGGTTGGTAGGCGATTTCGCGGAAGTTTGCCGGAGTCATTAGCCCTTCCTCGAGAAGCATGCGGTACGGAGTGCCGCTATGGCGCACTGCATGCTGGCGCACGTCGAGATGCGCATCGACATTGAACGCGAGCACGCGCGCCGCTCCTGCAAACGCGGAAAGCGCGCCGCAATCAGGATAGGAGATATCGTTCCCTCCCCCAAGAACGACGAGCTTTTTGCCATCCGCTAGTACTTGCTGTACAACTTCGCCATGAACTTGGTGGGTTTCTTCAAGACTGCCTCGAATGGCGGTGTCGCCCAAGTCGAACAATCCCGAATCCGCCGTGGCCACGAGGCGATAAAAGCAAGATCGTATGGCGGCCGGGGCAGCCGCCGCGCCGATACGCCCGCCATTGCGGCGCACGCCTTCGTCCTGCGGGCAGCCGAGCAGGACAATTTTCGCTTTTGCATAGTCGGCAGGGGCGAAGGAAACCCGCTCGCCCCAGCGTGGATCGCCGATCTCGTCGCGGCGAAAGAACAAGGCTTGATCAGGCCTAACGGTACTTTCGAAGATCATGCGCAAAGCTTCGACCACCAGCTTAGCGTTTTGAAGGCCGCTAATGAATCGTGCGCGTTTTGCGATTCATGTAATCCATCAACAAATAGTTGCCCAGCGTGTAGGGTGTAGTGAAATACGCCTTGCCCCTACACATCTGCGTCACTTTTTGCACAAATTGGACCAACCCATAATCGCTTGCCAGCATGAACGTGTTGATCAAGATGCCGCGCTTTTTGCAACGCGCCACTTCTTCCAGCGTCTGACTGATCACCAGCGGGTCAAGACCAAAGGCATTCTTATAAATCCTGCCGTCTTCCAGCGTCAACGCCGAAGGTTTACCGTCGGTAATCATGATGATCTGCTTCATGTCCTTCTTTTCTTGAGCCAGCAGGCGCTGAGACAGAATTAAACCATCGCGCGTGTTCGTGTAGTAGGGCCCTACTTGCACGCGCGCCAGATCGGAAATCCGCATTTCCTCAGCCGAATCGTGAAATAGCACGCAGCGCAGGGAATCGCCCGGATATTGTGTCTTGATCAAGTGCGACAACGCCAGAGCCACCTTCTTGGCCGGCGTGAAGCGATCTTCGCCGTAGAGAATCATGCTATGGCTGCAATCGAGCATCAGCACCGTGGCGCAGGAGCTTTGATACTCCGATTGATGAACATTCAGATCGGAATATTCAAGATTCAGCGGCAGCTTCACTCCTTCGCGCTGCATGGCGGAGAATAGCGTAGCGCTCACATCCAGGTTCAGAACATCGCCGAACTCATATGGCTTGGCCCCACCGCTCGAGTCAATACCGGTGGATAGGTCTCGCGTATCATGCGCGCCAAAACTCGATTTGCCCAGCGAGCCTAAGAGATCTTTGAGCGTCTTGAATCCCAGAAAATCGATGGCCTTATCGGTCACCTCGAAATGCATCTGATTTTCCGCGTCGCCCTCGCCGCCGGGACCCGTCGCAGAATCCGCAGGCGGGCTATCCATGTTAATGTAGCCGCCGTCTTGCAATTTGTCGATCAGCCGCTGAATTAATTGGTCGCGTTGTTCGGCCGACATTTGCTCGAGCCGCTGGCGCATCTCTTCCAATTGCTCGGGGCTGAAAAGATCGCCGGCCTGCAAAGCCTGCTCGAGCGCGCGTCTTAGATCTTCGAGCGTGTGCTGGCCCAGTTCAGAGAACTGCATGTACGGGTCCTGAAAACCGCTGCCCAGCAGATAGTCCGACAGCGCGCGCAACAAATCTTCCAGCTCTATGCCAAGGTCTTCTTCGGAAAATTTCGAATAAGAGACGCGCCGCATGTGTGGTCAGCCTTAGTTCAGATTTCGGCGTCCGCCGCCGCCCGGTCCGCCTTTGCGCGGTTCAAAGCCGCTGCGCCGCGGATCTTGTTCTTCGCGCATCCGCTCTTCGCGATTCGCCCGTTCCGCCACCACAAATTCCAATTCTTCGTTGCGGCTGATGCGCTTATGCGCATACAAACCTTCAAGGATAAATTCAGCAGCCGACGCTCGTAGCGCGTCGCTTTCGTTCTCGCTCAGCCCCAATTTGCGGGTAAAGTGCAACAGATCCTGAATCTTGCCAAGCTGGTTGATCATCTCCTGGGCCGGCAAATCTTCGTCGAGCCGCAAGCTGCCGCCCAATTCAAACCACTGCACCACTTGGCGCAGATTTGTACCGTCGAAATAAGAGGTGAAGACCTTGCCGACAGCGCTCTTGATAATTTCGCGAGCCACTGCGTCGCCGCCTTTGAGTTCGCCCTCGTATTCCAGTTCCAGCTTGCCGGTGATGGATGGCAGCGCTGCATAGAGATCCAGAATGCGCGGCACCGCCTCACCGTCTTTCGACTTCAAGGCGCGCCGCTCGGCATTAGATATTACATTTTCCAAGACCGATATCGGCAAGCGCTGCGAAACGCCCGAACGCTTGTCCACGCGCTTGTCCTCACGCGCCAGAAAGGCGATGTGTTCGACCACTTCATGAATATAAGGTGGCACCTCTATTCCTACGGGCGATCGCCGCCTCGTCCAAGCTTCCTGCTTGGTGATTGCTATGCCTTGCGAGATATGTAGCGGATAATGCGTACGAATTTCGCTGCCAATACGGTCTTTGAGCGGCGTAATGATTTTGCCGCGAGCCGTGTAGTCTTCCGGGTTCGCCGTAAACACAAGCATCACGTCAAGAGGCAATCGCACCGGATAACCTTTGATCTGTATATCGCCCTCTTGCATGATGTTGAACAAGCCAACCTGCACTTTGCCTGCTAAGTCAGGCAGTTCGTTGATGACGAAGAGACCGCGATTGGCGCGCGGGACTAAACCATAATGGATGGTGAGTTCGTTCGAGATGTCCTGGCCGGTGCGCGCCGCTTTGATCGGATCGATATCGCCGATCATATCCGCGATGGTCACATCGGGCGTGGCCAGCTTCTCAACATAGCGATCAGCCGCCGAAATCCATTGGATGGGCGTTGCATCGCCGAGCGTTGCGATTTTGTCCCGGCAGTGTTTGCACAGCGGCCGCAAAGGGTGATCTTTGATTTCGCAACCCGCAATGTACGCCATAAACGGGTCGAGCAGCGTAGTCAGCATGCGCGCCAAGCGGGTTTTGGCCTGGCCGCGCAGACCTAACAGAATGAAGTTGTGGCGTGAGAGGACAGCGTTCACTACCTGGGGAATCACCGTGTCTTCATAACCCATAACGCCTGGAAACAGCGTCTCACCCCGCTCCAGTTTGCATATAAGATTCGAACGCAACTCTTCTTTTAGCGTTCGTTCAGGGCTGAGTTGTTCGATCAAATGACTGGTGCGCAAAGCGCCCAGCGTTACCGGCAAGTCGGTTTTAGGCATGTTTAGAAGACTCGCAGTCGGGGTTCTGAGTAAAGTCTAGCAGTGTAGGTTCGAAACAGCCGAGCAAATGGGGACGGACTTCTCTGTCCCGAACCCACAACTTGCTCAAACTTCCGAAATCCCAGTGTGTGGACAGAGCTGTCCGTCCCCATTTGCGGTCCACGTGTAAACATATCTGCATGCATCTCACCGCGGAAGAGGTGGAGAAGTTACTGGATCTGGATGAACTCATCGCTGAGATGAGAGATGCTCTCATTGCTCTGTCGGCTGGAAAAGTTGTTCAGCCCGTTCGGTCGGTCCTCACCACGGAAGAGCCTCCCGGTTGGTTTGCAGTGATGCCGGCGATACATGGCGACGTCATGGGCGCAAAGCTGGTGACCGTCTTTCCGCGCAACGCCGACACAGATTTGCACACGCATCAGGCTTTGATTGTGCTGTTTAGCGCTCGCACGGGCGAGCCGCTCGCCACGCTCGACGGACGGGTGATTACCGCTTGGCGCACCGCGGCAGTCTCGGCTCTGGCAACGCAGGAACTGGCTCCGCCTGACGCGCAAGTGCTCGCTATTCTCGGCAGTGGTGTGCAGGCTCGGACCCATTTTGCGGCCCTACGTAAGGTGCGCGAGTTCTCAGAAGTCCGCGTGTGGAGTCGAACGCCCGAAAATGCCGCGCGCTTTGCTCAGGAAATCGGGGCAAGAGTCATGGATTTGGAAGAAGCCATTCGCGGCGCCGATGTCATTTGTTCGGTCACGCAAGCACGCGAGGCGTTCGTGCGCGGCGAATGGCTCAACGAACGCGTGCATGTGAATGCAGTCGGCGCCGTTGGTTTGGCGGCACGCGAATTGGATGATGCGGTGATGCACGGCGCTGCCATCGTAGTGGAGCACCGCAAAGCAGCCGAGCGAGAGTCGGCCGAAATCATATATTCGGGGTCGGCGACTTATGCCGAATTGGGTGAGATTTTGGCACAAACTAAAGCCAAGCCGAAACAAAGCAAAACGATCTACAAATCATTGGGCGTCGCAGTGGAAGATGTCAGCGCGGCACGCTTGATTTGGCGCCAGAGTTTGACCCTGACAAATAGCCCTCACTTGTGATATGTTCTCGGTTCGATGAGTAGCCGGGACGTCACGCCAGTGGATTACCAGTTAAACTGGCGGAAGTTGCAGCAGGTCGGGTTAAACGCTTATGAAGCCCGATCTTATATGGTGTTACTGGGGCACCCACGTTTTAAGGCATTGGAGCTAGCTGCGCGCGCGCACGTGCCTCGGCAGAAAATCTATGAAGTACTCGACAGCCTCGTCGAGAAAGGATTCGCCCAGGTGGTGCAAGAGCGCACCAAGCTCTTTTCCGGTATCGATCCCAGCCTGGCGATTCCTTCCTACCTCGGCCGCCGCAGCAAGATGCTGCAAACCGAACTGACGGAACAATCGCGTCTGGCCAGTGGGTTGATTGAGGACTTGCGGACTTCATTCCTGGAAGGCCAGGATGGGCGCGGCACGCTGGATTTTCTCAGTTTGGTGAACGACCCTATGCAAACCGCGGTTCATTACCGCCGGATGCTCACCTTGGCGAGCCGCGAGTACGTAGAGTTCTCGCGGCCGCCCTTCGCGGTCGATCCGCTTGACGAGCAAATGGTAAAGGATTCCGCTACGCGCGGCGTGAGTTGCCGATTGCTGATCGAAGCCGGTCCCATTGATGAGGAGCACCGCAACCGGCTGCTGGAATATCGCGGCGTGGGCATCGAAATCCGTTTTGCCGAACGCCTGCCGATGAAGCTGGCACTATTCGATAGCAAATGCGGATTAGTGGCGCTGCTCGACCCGGTGCTGACGCGGCCTGCCTGGACCGCCGTCGTTTTTGAACACGACGGATTCGCCGAAGCCATGGCAGGGCTTTTTGAATCCTATTGGTCGCGCGCCCCCAAAGAATTCTAGTTCGGTGTCAGACACCTCAACTCCCGAACTCCTCTACTCAAAAGGCAACTCCCCGTTCTTTGTCTCATCGCCGGTGTCCGGGATACAAGACGCCGCCGCCACCAGATCGCCTTCTTCCATGCGTACCAGTCGCACCCCCTGGGTAGAACGTCCCGCCTGGCGAATCTCGCCCGATTCAATGCGAATCATTTTGCCGTCTTTGGTGATAATCATCAGGTCGGTATTTTCTTTCACTGAAAGCACCGCCACCACCTTGCCCACCTTGGGTGTGGTCTTCATGTTAATAACGCCTTTACGCCCGCGCGCGGTGAGCCGGTAGTCCTCCAACGGCGTCCGCTTGCCGAACCCGTGCTCGGAAATAGACAGGATCAAGCCTTCCTTCTCGATCACTTCGAGACCGACCAGGTAATCGCCCTCTTCCAGATCCATCGCCCTTACGCCGCGCGCCTGCCGGCCCATGGCGCGCACTTCGTCTTCGTTGAAGCGGATCGCCATGCCTTCATGGCTGCCCAGGAAGATATAGTTTTTGCCATTGGTAATGGTGGCGCCTAGCAGTTCGTCTTCATCGTCCAGCGCCAGCGCGATAATGCCGCGCGAAAGAGGATTATCGAACTCCGTCAACTCGCATTTCTTAATGACGCCATGGCGCGTCACCATGACGATGAACTTCTCGGCCACAAACTCCTTCACGGCCAGGAACGCCTTCACCGATTCATCCGGCTGCAAAGCGATCAAGCCTGAAACGTGTTTGCCCTTGCCTGTCGTGCCCGCGTCCGGAATCTCGTAAATCTTCAGCCAGTAGACGCGGCCTTTGTTGGTAAAGATCAGCATGTAGGCGTGCGTGGAGGCAATGACCAGATGCTCCACCGCGTCTTCTGAACGCGTCCCCATCCCGATGCGGCCCTTGCCGCCGCGAGTTTGGCGCCGGTAGGTGTCAACCGATGTGCGCTTCAGATAGCCGCCGCGCGATACCGTCACCGCGACGTCTTCCATCTGCACTAGATCTTCCAGTTTGATCTCGCCCGTGTCTTCGATAATCTGCGTGCGACGCTCATCCCCGAACTCTTTTTGCACATCCTTGAGTTCTTTGACGATTACCGCTTTGAGGACTTTTTCCGAACCCAGAATTTCCAGGTATTCCGCAATCATGCGCTGGATCTCGGCCAGTTCGTCCAAAATCTTCTGGCGCTCCATGCCGGTGAGCCGCTGCAATTGCAACTCGATGATGGCCTGCGCCTGAATCTCGGTAAAAGTAAACTGCGCGACCAATCCTTCACGCGCTTCTTTGGGAGTCTTCGATCCGCGGATCAGCGAAATGATGGCATCCAGCAGGTCCAGCGCTTTCTGGAACCCCAGCAGAATGTGCTCGCGGGCCCGCGCTTTGCGCAGCAGGTAATCCGTTCGCCTCCGCACCACATCCACGCGGTGCTCCAGGAAGCGCTTGATGACATCGATGATTCCCAGTTCGCGCGGCTGCCCATTCACAATCGCCAGCATGATCACGCCGAAGCTGATCTGCATTTGCGTTTGCTTATAGAGGTTGTTCAAAATGACTTCGGCATTTTCCCCGCGCTTGAGTTCAAACACGATGCGCATGCCGTCGCGGTCGCTTTCATCGCGCGCGTCTGAAATGCCTTCGATTTTCTTCTCACCCACCAGCGCGGCCACATGCTCAATCAGCCGGGCTTTGTTCACCTGGAACGGCAGTTCGGTGACGATGATCGACTCGCGATCTTTGCCTAGCTTCTCCATGGCCGCCTTGGCGCGCAGTTTCAAGCTGCCGCGGCCCTTCAAATAGTAATCCAGAATTCCTTGCCGTCCCAGTATGAAGCCGCCCGTCGGGAAATCCGGCCCCGGCACCATCTCCAGAATCTTCGCCATGGGCGTGTGCGGGTCGGCAAGCAGCGCAATACAGGCGTCAATGATTTCTTTGAGATTGTGCGGAGGGATGTTCGTCGCCATGCCGACGGCGATACCGGAAGATCCGTTGATCAGCAGGTTCGGCACGCGGGTGGGCAGAACTTCCGGCTCCACTTCGCTGTCGTCGTAGTTGGGCCGAAAATCGACAGTTTCCTTGTCAATGTCTTCGAGCAGCGTGCTGGCGATTTTCGATAAGCGCGCTTCGGTGTACCGCATGGCCGCCGGCGGATCGCCGTCTACCGAGCCGAAGTTGCCTTGGCCATCGATGAGCGGATAGCGCATGGAAAAGAGTTGCGCCATGCGGACCAACGCGTCATACACGGGCGTATCGCCGTGCGGATGGAATTTACCGAGAACTTCGCCGACGATCTTGGCGCACTTGCGCGTGGGCCGGTTGAAACTCAGCCCCATTTCGTGCAGCCCGTACAAAATGCGGCGGTGAACCGGCTTCAAGCCGTCGCGCACATCGGGCAGCGCCCGGCCCACAATTACACTCATCGAGTAATCGAGGTACGAACGCTTCATTTCGTCTTCAATGTTGATCGAAATGATGTTTTTGTTATCGCCGCCCGGCGGCAAAAGTACGCCGCTGGGTCCTTCTGAATCGGCCAAATCGGACTCCTGAAATCAAATAGGTAAATTTGGCGGCAAGTTGTTGATAATCAGACAACTTACCGATCAATTGCGTATGCTCCCATTCTAGCAGTTCGAGGGGTGAAAATATATGGTTCAGCCGGCCAGTGTGGCGCCAAACCGCCTGTGAATGGGGCATCCGATAGCTACTCGGGAGGAGTCGCATAGGTAGGCTTCCTATGCTATTCGCCGTTAAAGGTTATGAGGCCATCCGCCGCGTTGTAACCGGCGGGCCGACTCTCCTATAACTCTGCTCGAGAATCTGCCGCACTTCATCATCTGTCACTTGGCCAAAGTTTTCGTACCATTGGCCCACCGCCCGGAATTCCGCCGGTGTCGCGAGGCAGAAGCAACCATCTGTGAATCCCTTGAGACGCGCACTGGCTTCCTCGCTACCCACCGGGGCGGCTGCGATGACTTTCTTCGCACGGAAACTGTTGACGTAATACACCGCGGCCAGCATCGAGGAGCCGGTTGCCAATCCATCGTCCACTAGAATTACTGTCCAATTGTGTAAATCAGGCGCTCCGCGCTCCGCACGATAGTAATGCTCGCGCCAGAGTGCTTCTTCCATTGCTTTCGCGCCAACTTGTTCGACTTGCGTGGGCGTAAGCTTGTATTCCTCGATCAATTCCTCATCGAGCACCTGGATGCGGCCACCCGCTACCGCGCCTATCGCTAATTCCTCGTGGCCCGGAAAACCGAGCTTGCGCACCACTACTACGTCGAGCGGCAAGCGCAACGCAGCTGCCACCTCCGCCGCAACTGTCACGCCACCCCGCGCGAGGCCTAACACGATTGCATTTTCTTTTAGATTGAGGTCGAGTTCTGCCAAGTAGCTGCCGAGCCGTTGGCCGGCCTCGTGTCGATCGCGAAAAGGGAGTTCGATCATTTTCCTGTCCTCTTACACTAAGTAAGCAAGCGACTGGCCTCGAAAAAAGCTCCCCTCTAGGGACTTTGGCGGCAGGCGGGCGGTAGGTGAGTGTTCCCACGCAGCTTCCCAGAGCCGCTGCGTAGAATACCTCACCGGAGTGGATGGTTAGCTCGGCCGGAAGTCTCACTGTCCTTTGCTAACGGCCTGCTCGCATCCTCCGCTCTCATACGACTGCTCAGCTAACGGATCGCTGACGCCTGAGTGCAAGCGACGCAGCCAAAAGTCCTCCGCCCATCAGAAAGATCGTCGTAGGTTCGGGTATGGTGGACGGGCCGCCGCCGACAGTTCCGTTGAAAGTGACTTGGCCGATCATGATCCACTCTTCGGCACCCTGGAAGAATTGCAGACTCGCGCTGCCGCCAGTTAGGTCGAGTCCGGAAACAGTAAAGTTCTGCGGTCCCTCAACGTTGTCTGGCGTGAAAGCGTAACTGGTACCGTCAATCGATACCGATCCCGGTTCGGTAACACCGCCGTTACCCAAGGCGTTGTCATACCAAATCGACACTGAGTTGATGGTAGGTGAGCCGGCGAAATTGAAGGTCACTGTTGGGTTGGTCCCGTTCGGCTCGCCAATACTCCAGCCGACCCAGCCAGCCGAATTCGAGTCGATATACCAATCCGTCGTAGGGATGACGCCGTTGGTCAGCCTGCCCTTACCTCCGCTCAGCAGGGCGCCTGTTGTGGTGCAGTCGCTCGCCGGGCAGTTGCTATAAGTCGTGTCCTGGTAGACGTAAGCCCCTGTTCCGCCATTTGGCATAGAATAGCTAGTCACGTTCAGCACTGTTCCCAGCCCCGGAATGGGCAGGAGCGCCACAAAAATCAACAAGGTCGTCAAATTCATCGAACGCAATGCCGCGTGTCGGCTCTGCCTCAAAAACCTAACGGATTCGCCAAAGCACTTCATAGTCAAACTAACTCCTTTCCGACTCAACATAGATAGCGAAGATAGTTGATCCCGCTACTCCGATAGAATAAGCCAAATATCCGGACTTTGACAATGAGCGCTTTGGTGTTAGCCACCGCGAAGTGGAGAGACAGTGCTAACTCAGTAAGAATACTTACACTCTGGGCGTTGGTTAACCTTACTGTAATCGTGCGGTAACTCTAGCCGACTGGGCGGGTCAGCTTCTTCTGCCGTTCATAAAAGGCGGCGGTGAATTCGGCTAACGAAGGCTCACGCCAAGCGGTTGGCAGATTTTTGAGAATGCCTTCTTTGTCGGCCTCGCTGCGTTCCTGGCCGACTTTGCATTTGCCTTCCAGCTCATCGATCTGCATTTCGAAACCTATAATGTGCTCGATCATGGGATAAACGTAGCCGTCGGGTAGCTTGGAAAAATCGTAAGTCGATTGCGGATAGCGGCCTTCGTATTTGTGAATGAGCTTAGCGAGCAGATCGTGCAGGGCGGTTTTGTCGGTGATCGGTTTGAGTTTGCCGCTGGCATGGACAACCGCAAAGTTCCAGGTGGGCACCGCTTCCGTCTTGGCATACCAAGTCGGCGAGATATACGACTCCGGACCGTGAAACACGATGACTGCCTGTGACTTGCCGTCAAACGTTTGCTGCTGCGGGTTGTTCCGGGAGATGTGCCCAATGATCGTGCCGTAGGGACCGGCCGTGCGGTCGAGCAGAACGGGAATGTGGGTGATGCGTATGGTCGGATTCGCAGTTACCAGATCGACGAACGAGAATTCGTCCATGAAATCGTGCAGGAATTTGCGATCCTCTACTTTTTGAACAGGCGGGATGTAAACCGATTCGGGGCTCGGTTGCTGGCTTTCAGCGGCGGTAGCGGCGAGAGCGAGTCCGGCAAGCAGGTCGCGGCGTTTCATTTATCCACCTTACACCCGTTCGCTACACTGAAGGCGGACCCCATGCTTTCAATCGTCATTCCGATTCATAACGAAGAACCGGCGATTCTGCCGCTCTACGACCGGCTCTGTAGTGTCTTAGAGAAGCTTAACCGGCAATACGAGATTATCTTCGTGGACGATGCGTCAACGGATAAGAGTTTCGATCTTCTTGCCAATCTAGTTGAGACCGACGGGCATCTGAAAGTCCTTCGTTTGCGGCGCAATTTTGGACAAACGGCGGCGCTGGCGGCGGGTTTCGATGAAGCGCAAGGGGAAGTGATCGTATCGCTCGATGGCGACTTACAACATGATCCGGAAGACATTCCTTTGTTGCTCGAAAAGATTGATGCCGGTTACGACATTGCGAGCGGCTGGCGCAAGAACAGAGTGGATAACGCTATTACCCGCAAGATTCCGTCGCGCATTGCGAATTGGATGATGAAGCGGGCATCGGGCGTGGACATACACGATTTCGGCACCACGTTTAAGGCTTATCGTGCAGAGGTGCTGAAGGAAGTTAACTTATATGGAGAACTGCACCGCTTTATTCCGGCGCTGGCCAGCTTCTATGGCGCGCGGGTGGTGGAGGTGCCTATCAAGAATATTGAACGGCCCAATGGCGCGTCGCATTACGGGTTGAGCCGGACGTTCCGGGTGTTCTTCGATATTCTGACCATCAACTTTCTGCTGCGCTATCTGACACGGCCTATGCACTTTTTCGGCAAATGGGGCTTGGGTGGGATTGGCTTAGGCGGTGTGGTGCTGCTGGTGCTGTTGGTTGAAAAGATTATGGGTATGGACATCATTGCCGAACACGGGCCTTTGCTGGTGGCCGCTGCCATGCTGTGGTTCGCCGGTTTGATGTTGTTCTGTGTGGGGCTGATCGGCGAGGTTCTGATGCGAACCTATTTCGAAAGCCAAGGGCGCCGCATTTATGCGGTGCGCGAGGTGCGCTGCCGCCGGGAACAGGTTGTGGATGGCGCCCGTTAAGACTTTTGACGGCTACATCTTCGATTACGGCGGCGTTCTTGTTCATCACCAAGCGGAAGCCGAACTGGCGCGCATGGCGGAGTTGGCCGGCATCGCCCTGGAACCTTTCGCGGAACTGTATTGGGTGAAACGCCTCGATTACGACCGGGGCGATCTTTCAGGTCCGGAATATTGGGCGTCCATCGGGTTGGCGGCCGGGAAGATACTGACACCGGCGGTGATCGAAGAGCTGACGGATATCGACAATGTAAGCTGGATGAACTTCGACGAGCCGATGTGGCAATGGATCGAAGAACTGCGTAGCGCCGGAAAGCGCGTAGCCATGCTTTCCAACATGCCGATCGATATGGGTTTGGCTCTCAAGAGCGGGACGGACCGCATGCAGCGTTTCGACCAGGTCACGTTGTCTTATGAAGTGCGCTCGGTGAAGCCGGAAGCGCCTATTTATGAACATTGCCTGGAAGGGTTGGGGACCGAAGCAGCGCGGACAGTGTTCTTTGACGACCGCATTGCGAATGTGCAGGGCGCGGAGATGCTGGGTATACAGGCAGTCGAGTTTTTGAACCGCGACAAAGTGCTCGGCCTGTTTCGCGGCTAAAACCCTCTATACTTTAGTTGTGGCAGCGCTTGTGTCTTTACAGTTAGATCCGGCAGTCCTGGACGCGAAAGAGCGGCTGCTGTTTCGCCTGTTGGCGGAGTTAGAACGGGTGATCGTGGCGTATTCGGGCGGCACCGATTCAGCTTACTTGGCGTGGGCGGCGCACCAAGCGCTGGGAGATAACGCGATTGCCATCACAGCCGATTCGGCATCGATTCCGACTTCGCATAAGCGCGATGCCGAAGCGTTTGCGCGCGAGTGCGGATTCCGGCATGAATACATTGAGACGCACGAGTTCGAGAATCCGGAGTACGTGAAGAATGACCAGAACCGCTGCTTCCATTGCAAAGACGAGTTGTTCACGCAACTGGCAGCGTTCGCCGCCACGCGCGGCTACGCTCAAATTGTCTACGGCGTGAACAAGGACGATTTAGGCGATTACCGTCCGGGGCAGCGCGCGGCCAAGATTCATGAGGTGAAAGCGCCGTTGGTGGAAGCCGGATTAACGAAAGCGGAGATTCGCGAGCTATCGAAGCGCGCGGGGCTGTCCACTTGGGATCGTCCGGCGGCGGCTTGCTTGAGCTCACGCGTGCCGTATGGAACGCCGGTAACGCCGGAGACAATCAAGACGATTGAGCAGGGCGAGGAAGCAATTCGGGCCTTGGGGTTCCGGCAATTTCGCGTGCGATTTCATGGAGATTTGGTCAGGCTGGAGATTGCGCAAGACGAGATGCCGAGGGCGATGACGGCGGAGAATGCGCGCGCGTTCTCAGCGATTTTCAAGCAATTGGGATTCCTCTACGTGACGTTGGATTTAGAGGGATACCGCCAGGGGTCGCTGAATGCGGGGTTGCGCCGATTGCCAATCGGCGCGCAGGACGCCATCCTGCCCCACTAGGTCAGATTAGGTCGGTTGGAGCATGTGCTCGGGATCCCAGGTCATGATCTTTTGCTGGAATAGGCTCTCGTTTGTGAGGAGCGCGGGGCCGGCGGCTCGTAGGCCGAAGGTAGCGTCTTCGACAGAAGGGCGACCGTCGCGAATGGAGCGGTAGAAGTTGCGGTGATGCTCCAACTGCGCGTCCATGCCGCTGGTGTCATAAGCCTCTTTGGTTTCCTGAAAGGTGCGCGAATCGGCGGTGGTGTGCTTGGCATCCCATTCGGCGCGCAAGGCTTTTTGGACGGCGTCGGCGAAACTGCCGCTTGAGCCATCGAACTGATCGGGTTGCGGAGAACGCTCGATGGTCACGCCGTCATAGCCGGTAGACATGACGCCTTCGCTGCCGATGAACTTCACACCAAACGATTCTTCGGGCAGACCACTTTTGAAGTTGACGCGCAGCAGCACGTTGAAGGCGGGGTGCTCCTGGACTTCGGGATAGTCGAGAACGGCGAGCATGACGTCGGGCACATCGCGATCTTTCCAGAAACGGATGCCGCCGGTGGCATAGATGCGTGTCGGGCCTAGTGACCCGGTGACAGTGTGAAGGCCAGTGAGCAGATGCACGAATAAATCGCCCGCGACGCCGGTGCCGTAATCGCGATAATTGCGCCAGCGGAAGAAGCGCGCCGGGTCCCACTCCCGTTTGGGAGCGCTGCCAAGGAACTGTTGCCAATCGCAAGTGGCGAGACTGGCATCGGTGGGGATGGAATATTCCCAGGCGCCGATAGCGGTGTTGCGATCAAGCCACGCTTCGACGGAGTTCAACTTGCCGATGATGTTTTGTTGATACAGATCGCGAGCCTTTAGGTAAGTGGCGGAACTGCGGTATTGGCTGCCGACCTGAAAGACGTTGCCGGCTTTCTGCTGAGCTTCAATCACGGCGTGGCCTTCTTCGATGGCATGCACCATGGGCTTTTCACAATAGACATGCTTATCGGCGTTGAGGCAATCGATGGAGATACGCGAATGCCAGTGGTCGGGCGTAGCGATGATGACGGCGTCGACGTCATGGCGCTGCACGATCTCGCGATAGTCGCGCGTGATGAAGGTATCGGGGCCGTAGACTTCTTTCATGTGCTGCAATCGGCCGTCATAGCAATCGCAAGCGGCGATAAGCTTCACGCCGGGGAGAGAGGTAGACAAGCGAGCGTCGCCTTGGCCCATGCCACCCGCGCCGATGAGAGCGATTTGAATGGTATCGTTCGGTGAGTACATGTGGCGTCCTTTAGCCTTTGATTTTCATGCCGGCCGGGTCCCATTCGATGACACGGTTTTCGAAGTAACTTAGATTGGAAAGCAGCGCGGGGCCGGCGGCACGGAAGCCGAAGACGGGATCTTCCACCACGGGCTTGCGCGAGCGGACGGCCAGGGCGAAATTGCGGTGATGATCCACGTGGTCACTGTATTTGGGAGGTGCGTGATAGACCATTTTTTTGGCTGCTTTCATGCTCTCGGGCGTAGGCGGGGCTTCAGGATACTTCGCGTGGTAGGCCTGCAGGAAGGACTTCTGCTCAGCGGATGAAAACGTGTTGATGGTATAGCCGGGTTCGGTTTGGGGCGGCGCGGCGGTCACGGTGACGGTGTTGTCAACCGTCATGATGCCTTCGCTGCCGGTGAAACGAAAGCCGGAGCTTTCTTTGGCGCCGCTTTCGAAGTTGACGCGCAGCACCAGGTTGAAGGCCGGATGTTCAGCGGTCTGCGGGTAATCGTAGAGGCCGATTAAGAGATCTGGCACGTCGCGGCCATCGTTCCAAAAGCGCAAGCCACCGGTAGCGAAGACGCGGGTTGGGCCGATGGCGCTGGTGATGAAGTGCAAACCGGAAAAGAGGTGGACGAACAAATCGCCGGCCACGCCGGTGCCGTAATCGCGATAGCAGCGCCAACGGAAGAAGCGGTTGGGATCCCAATCGGTTTTCGGGGCGCGACCTTGAAAGGTGTTCCAATCGCAGGTTTGCGTATCGGCGTCGGGCGGGACGGCGTATTCCCAGGCGCCGGTGGCGGAGTTGCGATCCCACCAGGCTTCCACCATGTTGAGCTTGCCGATAGCACCGGCTTGATAGAGCTCGCGAGCTTTTTTGTAGATGACTGAACTCACACGCTGGCTGCCGACCTGCATGATGCGACCAGTGGCGTGCTGCGCTTCGATAACCGGCATGCCGTCGTCAACATGCTGCACCATGGGTTTTTCGCAGTATACGTCTTTGCCGGCGTGCATGGCGTCAATAGAGATTTTCTGGTGCCAGTGATCGGGCGTGCCGATGATGACGGCATCGATGTCTTTGCGATCGAGGATCTCCTGGTAATTCTTGGTGGTGAAGATATCCGCGCCATGGACTTCTTTCATGTGGGTGAGGCGCCCGTCATAACAATCGCAGGCCGCTACTAATTTGGTGAGGCCAGTCGAGACGGAAGAATGCGCATCGCCTTGCCCCATGCCGCCACAACCGATGAGGGCGACTTGGATTTTGTCGTTAGCGGAGACTTTGCCAGGTTTGATCTGGCCAGCCAGTAGCGGCGCACTGGCGGCGGCGATTAGAAATTCACGTCGAGAACTCACCTCTACTTTTTATCAGATGAGGTTGAAGACGTCGTGGTGGATGGCGTAGAACTGGGCTTCGGGCTTTCGGATTTGGAGCTTTCTGATTTTGAATTCTCCGACTTAGAGCCTTCCGATTTCGAGCTGTCGGATGACGAGGCACCGGCGGCGGAATCCTTGGATGCGCTGGCGCCGTCTTTGTCTTTGCCGCCGGAAGAAGCCTCGCCATCTTGCTTTCCCCCATTGGCGGGGTTGTTGCTTCCGCCTTTGGCGTAATCGGTCACGTACCAGCCGGAACCCTTGAAATGCAGAGCCGGCGCGGAAACTAAACGGTGGACTTTACCGCCGCATTGTTCATGAATTGCAGTAGGCTCGTCACTGAACTTCTGTATCAATTCGAAGACCTTACCGCAGTTTTCGCACTGATATTCGTAAAGAGGCATAGTGGCTAACTGTTATTTATCCGGCTTTACGGCTTTGGGACTCTTTTGGACGATGGGATGACTATCGTCATCGTCTGCCGGGTTTAGAGGGCCGCCGTTTTCATTCGTCAACTGAGCAATGGTGGTCTTGCCGGTCACCAACTCGATGGACTGCTTCAGTAAGTTATCTTCCGTGGATTTGGGAGGTGCGCCGGGTAGCGGATTGCCGTCCTGGTCAAGATCGGGTGTGTTGTCGTTCTCGGCCAATTGGACCGAAGGGGTGATGCCGCCGTCTTGAATGGCCTTGCCGGAAGGCGAGTAATATTTGGCTACGGAAAGAATGACCGCGCCGCCATCATCCATTTGAATGGTTTTGCGGAGGCTGGCGTCGCCATAACTGCGCTCGCCTACCACTTGGGCGCGTTTATCGTCGAGCAGGGCGGCAGCGGCAATTTCGGAACCGCCCGCGGTGGCGTGATCGGTGATCACCACCAGCGGCCCTTGCCAAACGTCATCTTCCGGTTTCGCATTGAAATCCTGTTTAGGCGTTTTTTGGCCTTCCAGATAAGCGATTTCGCCCTTATCCAGGAAAAGATTGGCTAGCGGAACGCCCTTTTCCTGATCGCCGGTGGAACAATGCCGCAAATCGAGAACAATGTACTTGGCGCCTTGTTTTTTCAGATCGCCGAGTTTGGTCTTGGCTTCCTCAACGCGATTGCCGGCCAGACTTTCCAGGTGCAGATAGCCAACGTCGTTCGGCAGCATCTTGGCGATAACGGCGGGAAGAACAATATTGGTGCGAGTTAACGTTATTTTTTCCGGTTCCGGATTCCGCAAGCGCAATACGGTGATGTTGATGGTTGAGCCGGCATCGCCGCGCAACAACTCTTCGGCATAAGCCAGCGGCATGTCGCGAGTAGCAACATTATTAATACTCTCGATGAGATCGCCCGTGATGATGTTCGCTTTATCGCCGGGCGAGCCAGGAATGGCATCAACCACCGCGACATAACCATAGCGCTTGGCGAGAACGAGCCCGACGCCCGCTTTGCCGGTATCGTAGCCTTTTTCATATTGGCGGTATTGATCGGCATTCAGATAGCTGGCGAAAGGATCGACCGATTCGAGTAGCCCATTGATGGCGCCGAGCGTGACGCTCTTCATGTCGGGCTCTTCGACGTATTCGAGCTTTATGCGCTCTAAAACTTCGGTATAAACCTTAAGATGCCCATAGACATCGTCGTGCGCCACCGCACGGCCGCTGCGCGCACCGAGCAAAAGCAGCACCACAATACAGGTTGAGCTGCCAATAATTGTCCATCTTAAGTTGCTGTTCATGAAGGAATTACCGAAGGCTATTTTGAGTATAGCGAAGAATGAATGGCCACAGATGAACGCGGATAAACACGGATAAGAAAAAAGACAACTGTGGACGGAGTACGGGTGTACTTGGTTTGAAGGGGGGTTGTTAGGACCTCCAAGTTGCGGTCGAGGTGTTGTTGATAGATGACGGCGTCATCCGCCGTTAGCAGGACGGTGCGGCCGGTGAGACCGGTTTTGACGGCGTTCATGGAAGATATGGCTTTGCCTTCGTCGGTGCAAGGGCCAGTGCTGTGTTGGGCATTGGCTCGATTGGCATCGAGGCGGGCGTCGGAGATTGGCATACAAATAAACCCCTTTTGGCTGCCCTCCAAATCTCAGTCCTAAGCAAACGTCAGGGTGAAATGCGCGCCATCCTGATACTCGTATCTCAAATCTCCCTGTAGTTGCCCGGCCAGGTCGGTCACCAATTGCAACCCGAGCGTAGCCGGATTCTTCAGATCCACTTTCTGCGGCAGCCCCACGCCATCGTCGCGGTAGCGCATCTGGAATTTCCCATCGACTGCGTGAAAATCGATGCGAATCTGGCCGGTTCCCTGCGGAAACGCATGCTTGACAGAGTTCGACAAGAGCTCCTGCAAAATCAGCCCGCACGGAATCGCGTCATCCATGCCAAGCCGCACATCGACGTCGGATGAAAATTCAATGGCGGATGGCTCGGCCATATACGAGCTAAAGAAATAGCGCGCCAGCTCGTTCACATAATCCCGAAATTCGATCCGCGCCAGATCGTCCAGATGACAAAATTTTTCATGCATTAATGCCATAGAACGCACCCGGTCGCGGCTCTCGTTCATCGCTTTATGAAATTCGCGATCTTCAAAGCGCTGCGCCTCCAGGGAAAGCAGGCTGGAGACGACCTGCAGATTATTCTTCACCCGGTGCTGCACTTCCTTGAACAAAATGTTTTTCTGCTCGAGCAGGCGCTCCAAGTCTCGATGGGCCAGCCGAAGCCTTTCCTCGCTGCTACGCAAGGCCAACTCAATCTGCCGCTGCTCCGTCACATCCACCATCACCGAAACGGCGCCTTGCAGATTCCCGTTGGCGTCTCGTACTGGCGACGCCGAATTGAAAATCGTGGCGGGGCTGCCGTCAAAGCGCCGGATATCAATAATCTCGCCCAACACCTTCTCGCCGCGCAACGCGCGCGCCCGCGGCCACTCGTCCACTCGCAACAGCTCCGCCGACCCGGCCCGCGATCCTACCAAATCGAATCCTCGATCCGCCAATGTTTCGACGCTCTCCGCGCCCCAAATACGCAGTGCCTCGGCATTTCCTTCCAATACGCGATTGCTGCGATCGGCCAGTAAGATTCCTGCCGGCATGGTTTCGAGCAGTGCCGCCAGCCGGCGCCGTTCCTGGTCCGACGCGCGCAAGGCTGACGCCAGTTCCTGCTCGGCGCGCTTCTGCCGGGTTATGTCCATCATCACGCCCAACACCCTCACCGCCCGGCGCGCCGCACCGGCGCCTTCAAAATAGACCCGCCGCCTAATAATCACCCAGCGCAGGCTGCCGTCCGCAGCCACAATCCGATACTCCAATTCCCCCTCACCGCTATTTGAGCCTGCTAAATCGGCGCTCCTGGCCGCCACCAGCTTTTCTCTGTCTTCGGGATGAACAAGCGCGATACAATCCTGGGGAGTAATTTTCGCCTCGGCCACGCCCACCAGCTCGCGTGCCCGCTCGTTCAGTTCCACCATCCCCTCGAGCGGTAGATCGTTAAAAATGCCGATGCGCCCGGTCTCAAGCGCCACTCGCAGCCGGTCCTCGCTCTCGCGCAGCGCGTCTTCCACCCGCTTCCGCTTGCTAATATCGCTGTTCACGCCGATCACGCGCACCGGCCGCGGCGCGCCATTCGTCTGCCTGAAGTAAACGCGCCCATACGTGGCTAACCAGCGCACTGTTCCGTCGCGCAACACAATCCGCATTTCATGCGAGAAGCGGCCGTCCCCGACAGCCGTGTTTGACATGGCACACAGCGCCGCCGCGCGCATGCTTTCGCGCTCAGCCGGATGCACCACCTTCAGCGCCTGTTCAAACGAAGCGGGCCCCAATCCAGGGAGCCCCATGATTTCGCGGCAGCGCTCGTCCCACACGACGCTATCTTGTTCCACGTGGTAGTCCCACGATCCCAACTCCGCCGCATCCAGCGCCAGCCGCCGCTGCTCCGCCACTTGGCTCAACAATTCCTCAGCCTGCTTGCGCTGGGTGGCATCGCGGCTGATATTCAGCACGCCTACCGTTTCCCCGGCGCGGTTGCGCACCTGGACGTAGCGACTTTCCACCACCCGCGCCTGGCCGTCTTTCGAAACTTGCGCCAGTTCCCCATCCCAGCGCCCCGTTTTGGCTAGCGCCTCCTCGATAGCCGCCGCAAAGCCGTTGGTCTTGACGATCTCTTCGAGCGAACGGCCCAGCGCCTCGGCATGATTCCAACCGTAGATTTCCGTCGCTCCCGCGTTCCAGCCGGTAATCACGCCCGCCGGATTCAACGTGACAATCGCATCGTGCGAAAAGTCAATCAGATCCGCTTGCCGTTCGAGCGCTTCATAGGCCATTGCTTTGGTGCGCGCATCCCGCTCCATCATGGCGCCCGCCAACAACAACGCCAGCGCCAGCAGGCCCGAAGTCAGCAGCAGCATGAAACGCGTCCGCCCAACTGCTTCATTGGCCGCGCTCGTCCGCGACGCCAACATCGTGTGCTCGTTTTCTTCGAACTCGCGCAAACGCGAAGTGAGTTCGTTCATGAGCTCGACACCGTGTCCGCCTGACGGCGTGATCGGAAAGCTAGCGAACTGCCCCTCATCGACTCGCTGGGCGGCAGCCGCCAGCGCCGCCAGACGCCGTTCCGAGAGTGCCTTAATGGCCTGGAGCCGTTCGCGTTGCGCCACATTGTCGCGGGTTAGAGTCTCCAAATCGGCCATAATCCGCGCTTGCGCTTGCAGGTCGGCGTTATAAGGCGTCAGAAAATTGCGGTTATGCGTAATCACGTAGCCGCGCATGGAACTTTCCGTATCGCGAATGATGGAAAGAAAACGCTCTGACGAGACCAACACCCGGTATGTGTGCTCTACTGCCGCGCCCGCTTCTTTTGAGCGCTCAAAACTATTCCACAAAACGTTGGCCGACGCCACCATCAAAACGAATGTGGCGAACGGGCCGGCCAAACGCCTTACTTGCGTTTTGGCAATCACCGCTCGCTCTCAACAGCCGGCAGCGTGAACACGAATCTTGATCCTTCGCCCACCACCGATTCGGCGTAAATCGTGCCGCCGCTCCGTTCCACAATCCGCCGGCAGACCGAGAGCCCGATGCCCGTGCCCTCAACCTCACGCGATTGCAGCCGTTTGAATACGCCAAAAATCCGTTCGCGGTAAGCCATGTCGAAACCCATGCCGTTATCCGCCACCACGAACCGCCACCACGCACCCGCCGCTTCGGCCGAAACGGTCACCCAGGGTTTAACCTCTTTACGGCGGAATTTCAAAGCATTGCCAATCAGGTTCTGAAACAGCTGCGCCGCGCGATGGTCGGATATGGCCACTAGCGGCAAAGCGCCCACCTCAATGCGCGCCTCTGTCTCTTCCACCAGCGCCTTCAGTAATTGCATCACCGCCAGCATCACTGCATTACAATCGGCCGCCGCCGCAGGCTCATCCTCCTGCCCCACGCGGCTATATTCCAAAAGCCCGGCAATCATGTTTCGCAAGCGCTCCGCGCTACTCTTCACATAAAACAGCAAGCGCTCGTCCGCCCCGCGCATCTTCTCGGCCAGCCCGCGCTCAATCAGTTCCACACCGCAAATCAGCGTCCGCACCGGCTCCTGTAAATCATGCGCGATGGTATAGGCGTACGCCTGCAAATCCTCGTTCGAATGTTCCAGCTCTTTTTCCTTGCGCAGCAGCGTTTCTTCCATCTCTTTCTGGCCGGTGATATCCACCTCCGTTCCGATGATGCGCCGCAAGCGTCCATCCGCGTCTCGATAGGCTTTCGCGCGCACTTGCACCCAGATTGGCCTTCCGGAATCGGAGGGAATGCGATGCTCCCAACACGCTTCCTCCTGCGCGGAGTGAATCCATTCCTCAAAGCGCTCCTGCATGGCGCGCTGCTCGTCCTCGTCGGCGCCGCGGCTCCACAAATCGTCAAGGTCGCGCAAGCTTCCAGCGGCCGCCCGATGCAGCTTTTCCAATTCCGGCGTGACGTGAAATTCACCCGTCTCCCCATTCCAATCGAACACGCCCACTCGACCCGCCTGCTGCGCCAGCTCCAGCCGCTTATTCAACTCCCGCAGGCGCGTTTCCGCGCGGTGCTTGTATACCCCCGTCTCAATGGCCGCCGCCAACTCGCGATTTTCAAAAGGTTTGAGAATGTACCCAAACGGCTCAGTGGCCGCCGCTTCTAATAGCGTGGTGCTGTCCGAATGACCCGTTATATAAATGACCGGCAAATTGAAATCCTGTTTCAATTCGCGCGCCGCCGCGATCCCTTCCGGCACGCCATTCAGCCGGATATCCATCAACACGACGGCGGGCCGTTTTCGCAGCGCCGATTCAAGCGCCTCGACCTTGGACGATGCGATCTCCGTGACCTCGTAGCCCATGCCGCTCAAGCGGATCTGCAGGTCGCGCGCCACAATCCGCTCGTCTTCCACCACCAGGATGCGCAATTTCTGGCCGCTATCCAACTGATGATTGCCGTCTCTGGCCACCTGCCTATCGCCTAAAATCTCTGACAAGGAGGCAGGGCTGTTTGTTGTAATCACAAAAACCTTCTTCGTAAAAACCGGCGCCGGCCAAAGCAGGCCCGCGTGCACCCTAATCCGAACAAAATAACAAGGGCCAGCAGCACCAAGCAGCCCATGCCGAGGAAACGCAAAAACCCATTGCGCGACTGCGGCGCGGCGGGTGTAACGCTGGGCGTATAAGGAGGCACAATCGGCGCTGCCCCCGCCGCCTCCAAAGGCGTTCCGCAGTTCGCACAGAATCGGACTGCTCCCTCGTTGGCTGCTCCGCAATTCGGACAGTACATGAAATCAGTCTAACCCGTAATTGTTCCAGAAAGTGACCCGCAAATTGTCAGCGCCGCCGCAGCCGAAAGCTTTTCGTCCTGCGTCCACGGCGACCCCAAAGCCTGCCCTATCCCCGCCAGTCGCTTTTGCAATTGAAGTACCGGAATGTCCAACGCCGTCGCACATTGTTCCAACACCTCGCCTTCCTTGATTCCCACCACCGCGAACCCGCACCCCTCCAACGCGCTCTTGAGCGCCTCCCGAAAAAACACGCCCTCTGCCGTATGGATCAAGGGATGCGCCGCCAGTATCTTCGCGAGTTCCGGCAGCGGCTTGCCCGACCCAACCAGCACCGCCGCTCCCATCACCCGGTAACCCCCACTCGCCAACCACGCTCCGGCGTCTCTCACCGCCGCCACCGCCATTTCCACCGCGACTTTCTCCGTCCGGCGCAGAAAAGTTTCAGCTTGCCTCAGCTTCATCTCCGCCGCCGTATGGTAAGGCTGCCCGGCCCGAAACCCCGAGCCGAGCGTCATCTCAATCCGCCTCCGCAACACCGCCGACCCACCCGCCACCGCCACCATCACCGCCCAACCCGAGTGCGCCCGCAGCCCCAGCGCCACCTTTTTATTTTCCTGTGTACTCGCCACGCACCCCCCCGCACTGTTAGACTGATGTTCTTCCATGGCTTTCGTCCCAGCCTTCGACTACGACGTCTTCATCAGTTACGCCCACGGTGACGACCGCGCCTGGATCAGCGCCTTCTACGAACGCTTGAAAACAGACCTCAATCACCTCCTGCCCGGCGCCGATGTCTGGATCGACTCCGCAGACCTCCGTAACTCTCGCGACTTCAACCAGGAAATCCCCGCCAATCTCGAATCGTCCGCCGTTCTCGTCTCCCTCGTCTCTCCCATTTACATCCAGCGCCCTTACTGCGTTCAAAAAGAATGCCGCCGCTTCATTGATCTCACCGCCACTCGTAGGCAAAGCCGTTTCTCAACCCCGCAATTCTCCGCTGAGTTGTTCGCCTTCCGCTGTCCCATCTTCCAAATGCCCGACAGCGCCTATTGGAACGATCTCATCCCCGGTGCAACCGACATCTTATTCGGCGACGATCTCAGCCCCTTCCCCATCGCCTCCGACGGATTCGAAAAAAACTTCCGCGCCCTGCTGCGCGGCTTAACCGACCTCCTGCGCCGCATGCGCAATCTTTGCACGCCTGTTATCGTATATCCCCACTCCCCAACCCCGGAAATCGCCGACGCTCACGCCGCCCTCACTCGCGAACTGCACGCCCAGAGCTACCGAGTCCTGCCCGAAGATGAGCTCAATCCCATCCGTCACGTCGCCACCTCCGATTTGGCCATTCTGCTCCTCGGGCCCCGCTACGACGAAACCACCCGCACCCTGCTAGATGAGATCAAGGACCGCCAAAAGCAGTTCGTTATTTGGCCTTCACCCGCCCTCGAACAGAGCGGCGATCTCACCCAGCGCGGCTTTCTCAAAGAGCTCACAGAGCTCAACAATTCCGGAAAAACCCTCCTCAGCCCTCTCATTACTCCCGAACAACTCAAGCAGAACGTTTTCACGACTCTCAACCTAAAGGCCAAGATCCCACCCAACCCCAGTGGCAAGCCTCGCATCTATCTCATCTACGACTCTCGCCAAAACAGCGAGGCCGATAACGCCGGCAAAATCGCCTTCCAATATAGAGACGAGTTCCACTTCGACCATAGTGACAACCCCCGCCAGCACACTAGCTTTCTCACCCAGTCAGACGGTGTCCTTTTGGTCTGGGGCAATGCCGCCGAAGATTGGTGTTCCGAGGAATTCAATCAGTTATATCGCCTCTCCTCCCGCCCCAAATCCCGCGGTCTGTGTCTCTTCGATCCCAAAGAATCCAAGCTCGCCCTCGCCGAACAAATCCGCGTCCTGGATAACACTATTCACGTCGCCGAACAATTTGGCCCATTTGACAAACGCCGCCTCGAACCCTTCTTCTCCCCCCTCCGCCGCTCCCAAGGAGCCACCGCATGACAGGGGTTTTTGCGCCTTCCGGCGTCCGAAGAAAAAGAGGGGACATCCCGCCACAGTCCTCATCCTGGCCCCTCTACAGGCACTTTAGTGTGTCCCCTCTTTTTCGTTGCGCTCCAAGCGCTCCTTCACCCGAGGTCACCCCATGACCTTCGCCACCGTCCTTCAACGCCTCACCCAACTCGACAACCCCTACCCTGGCCTCCGGCCCTTCGAAACCAGCGAAGCCCATCTCTTCTTCGGCCGCGACCAGCAAGTCCTCGACCTCTGTGACCGTCTCACCCGCAATCGCTTCGTTGCCGTCCTTGGTCTCTCCGGTTCCGGCAAATCCTCTCTCGTCCGCGCTGGCCTCATTCCCGCTCTTGAACGCGGTCGCCTCCTCGAACCCGGCCGCACCTGGCGCATCGCCCAAGCCCGACCCTCCGGCACCCCCTTCGCCAACCTCGCCGTAGCTCTAGACTGCCAGCCCACCGACCTCCGCTCGAGCAGCCACGCTTTAATCCAACTCGCCGGTAACGAACAGCCGTTACTCGTCCTCATCGATCAATTCGAAGAACTCTTCCGCTACAAAGAGCGCATCGCTGGCGACTCAGCCACACCTTCCGAAGCCGCCGCTTTTATCAGCCTCCTTCTCGCCTCGTCCCGCAGTTCCCTCCCCATCTACGTCGTCATCACCATGCGCACCGACTACCTTGGTGACTGCGCCGAATTTCCCGAATTCCCCGAAGCCCTCAACGAATCGCAATATCTCGTCCCTCGCCTCACTCGCGAGCAGCGCCGCCAAGCCATCGAAGGCCCCCTCGGTCGCGTCCAAATCTCCTCTTCCCTCGTCGAACAAATCCTCAACGACGCCGGCGACGAACCCGACCAACTCCCCATCCTCCAGCACGCCCTCATGCGCACTTGGTCTAACTGGCGCAAGTCTTCGCCCGAAAACGAGCGGTCTATCGACTCCGACGATTACCAAGCCATCGGAGGTTTCGCTGGCGCACTCAACCAGCACGCCAACGAGCTATTACAAAGCGCCGCCGACCCCCAATTCGCCGAAATCATTTTCAAGCGTCTCACTGCCCTCGGTCGCGGTAATCGCGAACGCCGCGACCCTGCCCACCTTTCCGAATTGTGGGAACTTTGCACTGCAGTGTCTCCGGAAAAACGTCAGCGCGTCAACGAGGTAATCGACGTCTTCCGCCAAGGCGAAGGCACCTTCCTCGCCCCGCGCGAAGGCGAACTCAGAGCAGAGACCTACATCGACATCGCCCACGAAAGCCTCATCCGCCACTGGCGGCTCCTGGCCGAAACATGGCTTCCCGAAGAGGAGAAGCAAGCCAAGACTCTCATCGAACTCCTCGACCGCGCCCGTGGCTGGCAAGCCGGCACGCGAGACCTCCTCGTCGGCCTGGATCTCTCTTCCGCCTTGGACTGGAAGTCGCATATCAACCCCTCTCCCAAGTGGGCCGAACACTACGCCGGCCCCGGCGCTATCGACGAAGTCGAGTCATTCCTCTCCGCCAGCCACAAGAAATTTGAAGACGACCAGCAGCGCGAACACGAGCGCCTCGAACGCGAACTAACCACCGAAAAGCAGTTGCGCGAGACCGCGGAGCGTAAAGAAAAAGCAATAAGCTCGTCCGCCCGAACGTTCAAAATCTTCTGTTTCGTCTTAGCAACCCTGCTCCTCTGCGCCGTCGCTCTCGCATACGTCGCGTGGCGGTACACGGGTCTGGCCCGTGAACAGGGGAAGGTCGCAAAATCTCAGCGCTGGCTCGCGTATTCGCGTCAGCTCGCGGCTGAGGCTGAAAAGCTTATCTATTACGGCAACCGGGGAGTGGGCCTCGATAGGGCGATCCAGGCCTTCTCAATCGCGAAGAGCTCCGAAGCGCGCCAAGCGGTCGCCGATGCCTTTCCCCAGGAACTGACAAGATTGGAGGACTCCAACCCCGTGTACAGCGCTGCGTTTTCGCCCGACGGGCAGCGCGTATTGACAACAAGTGGGAACACAGCAAGCATCTGGGACGCCACCTCCGGCCAACTGATCCGCAAACTCCAAGGGCATCGCGGAAACGTTTACGCCGCCGCGTTTTCACCAGACGGGCAGCGCGTGGTCACCGGGAGCCGCGACCAAACGGCTCGCATATGGAATGCCGCCACTGGGCGGATCATCAGAACGCTGAAGGGCGGCCGGGGCTACGTCGACAGTGTGGAATTTTCCCACGACGGGCGAAGCGTGGTTACCGCGGGCTGGGACGGTGTGGCCGCAGTGGCACAGGTGTGGGATGCCGCTTCCGGCCATGTGACGGCCAATTTGAAAGGCCATTCCACCGTGGTGCACAGCGCGTCGTTTTCGCCCAACGGCCTGCAAGTGGTGACGGCGAGCTGGGACGGTACTGCGTGCCTTTGGGACGCTGCCACCGGGCGAAAAATCCGAACGTTCGACAGCCATTCGGGCCGTTTGTCAAAAGCCTCTTTTTCAGCCGACGGGCGGTTCGTGGTTACTGCAGGGTCGGACGGAGTGGCGCGAGTGTGGAATGCCACCACCGCTTCGATCATCAAGAATCTGGCGGGCTATTCCGCCTACCTGGAAGACGCCGAGTTCTCGCCGGACGGCCGACGCATCCTTACCGCGAGCGACGACTCAGCGGCGCGAGTCTGGGATCTCTCGACCGGCCAAGTCATAGCCAACCTGCAAGGCCATTCGAGCTACATCAGCACCGCGGCGTTTTCCCCCGACGGCCAACGAGTGGTGACCGCAAGCGACGACAAGACGGCGCGCGTCTGGAACACCGCCGCCGCCGCTGAGGTTGTCGCAAAGCTGACCGGTCACTCCGACAAAGTTTATGCCGCCGTGTTTTCGCCCGACGGACAGAGCGTGGTCACCGGTAGCAGCGACCAAACGGCCTGTGTCTGGAACGCAGCCACCGGCGAGCTTCAGGTATTGGCGAAAGGTAACGGCGAAGTTAATACTGTGGATTTTTCAACTGACGGGCGCGTTGTTACCGGCAGTAGCGACAACTTGGCGCAAGTGCGGAGCGCCGCCACGCTCGAGGTCCTTACGCAGCTGGCAGGCCACTCCGCTGCGGTCAACGTCGCCGTGTTTTCGCCTGATGGACTACGCGTGGCCACTGGGAGTAGCGACAGGACGGTTCGCCTGTGGAATTCGGCCACCGGTCAGGAGGTCGCGGGTCTTGGGCTGCGCCACTCGGGCGCTGTTCAGGGCCTGTCGTTCGCTCGAGACGGGAAACGCCTCGTGACCGCCGGCGACGATCATGAAGCCCGCGTCTGGAATGCCACAACCGGCAAATTGCTGACCAAACTCATCGGTCACTCCGGACCTGTATGGAGCGTGGCGTTTTCGCCCGATGGCCTCCAGGTCGTGACGGCAAGCGACGATGGCACAATACGCCTGTGGAACGCCTCAGACGGCAAAGTGACCGCAACTTTGCGAAGCCAGAGCGGCGCCGTGTTCAGTGCCGTATTTTCGCCCGATGGGAAGCGCTTGATAACCGGCAGCTTTGACAAGACGGCACGCGTGTGGGACGCCGCGACCGGGCAAGTGATGGCCAAGCTTGAGGGTCACTCCGACTCGGTCCTGAACTCAGCCTTCTCGCCAGACGGCGACCGCGTCGTCACCGCAGGCGCGGACGGCACCGCCCTCATTTGGCGCATCCTCACGCTTGATGAAATCAGCCGCTTCCTCGCCTCCAAATAGCGGCAAATTCTCGGTCACAGACCCCCACAAATAATTGTCCCTCAATCCTTTCAACTACTTACTGGCAATTTCCCGACCAATTCCACTCGCCGCATTCTACCCTTGTCCTCGAAAGGGCATTTTTCGCACCGCACAAAGGAATCACCATGAACCCCGCATTTTCGCAAGCCACCCACCCCCACTCAAAGTGCCCCAAACTTCCCGCCAAAAACCCGCCCCGCTCGCCCCGCAAAAACCGCTTGTTTTCCCGCGCGCCGCGCCTATTATTTATACGCGGGACCGAAACCGCCAAATTCGGACGCGTAGTTCGCGGGAAAAACCCTCGCTCTACCCCCTCCTGTATGCTGAATTCAGCCATGAATCGACGCGACTTCCTCGCCACCTCCGCGGCCAGCCTAGCCCTTTACCAGCAACCCGCCTCCACAGACGGCATTGGCGCCTCCACCCGACGCATCTACCCGATGAACCGCGATTGGCTCTTCCGTGCGCGCAGCGCCCCCGATTCCGCCTTCACCAAAGTCATTCTGCCCCACAGCAACGTCACTCTTCCCTGGCACAGCTTTGACGACCGCTCCTACGACTTCATCTCCGTGTACCGGCGCCCGTTCCGCCTGCCCGAATCCGCCCAGGGCCAGCGTGTCTTCGTCGATTTTGAAGGCGCCATGACGGCCTCTACCGTCTCCATCAACAACCACAAGTTCGCCGAATATCGCGGCGGCTACACGCCATTCTCGTTCGATCTCACGCCTCATCTCAACTGGTCCGGCGAAAACCTGCTCTCGGTCGAACTCGATTCCAGCGAGCGTCCCGACATCCCTCCATTCGGCGGCAATATCGACTATCTGACTTTCGGCGGCCTCTATCGCCAAGTCTCCCTCCGCATCGTGCCGCAGACGTATATCGAAAACGTCTTCGCCCAGCCGCAAGACGTCCTCACTTCCAGCCGCAAACTCCTCGTTCGCACTTACTTGGCCGGTGCTTCAAGCACCCCCGGTCCCCTCAGTATTGAATTGCGCGACGGCGCTCGCGTCCTCCAATCCACCTCTGTCCAGCACGATGGAAAACCCGGCACTGTCGATCTCACTCTTTCCAACCTTGGCGACCTCACTCTCTGGAGTCTCACCACTCCCAAGCTCTATCAGGTCATCGTCAAATACGGCAATGACGTACAAACCTCTCGCATCGGATTTCGCGAAGCCCGCTTCACGCCCCAAGGCTTCATGCTGAACGGCGAACACATCAAGTTGCGCGGCCTCAATCGACATCAAACATTTCCGTATGTCGGCGGCGCTATGCCCGCGCGCGCTCAACGTCGCGACGCGCAAATCCTCAAGCAAGAACTGAAAGTCAACCTCGTTCGCACCTCTCACTATCCTCAGTCGCGCTACTTCCTCGATGCTTGCGACGAACTCGGCCTGCTCGTTCTGGAGGAGATCCCCGGCTGGCAGCATATCGGCGAAAACGATTGGCAGGATATCTCGGTTCGCAACGTCTCCGAGATGGTACGGCGCGATTGGAATCATCCCTCCATCATTCTGTGGGGTGTGCGCATTAACGAATCTCACGACAATCACGACTTCTACGTGCGCACCAACAAAGTGGCGCACGAACTCGATCCCTCGCGCCAAACCGGCGGCATCCGCTATCTCTACCACTCGGAACTCCTCGAAGACGTCTTCACCATGAACGACTTCGATTTTCCGCTGCAACCGCCCAATCATCCGCTGTATCTCAATACCGAGTTTGTCGGCCATAAGTACTCCACCAAGCGCTTCGATCAAGTGGAGCGCGTTGCCGAACACACCCTGCGCCATGCGCGTATTCACGATCAACTCGCGTCAAATGACGGCTATGCCGGCGGCATCGGCTGGTGCGCTTTCGATTACAACACGCACGGTAATTTTGGATCGGGCGATCGCATTTGTTATCACGGCGTCTCGGATATTTTCCGCATTCCGAAAGCCGCCGCGGGCTTCTATAAGTCCCAGTGCGAGCCCGCCGAAGAGATTGTCCTCGAACCTGCCTTCAACTGGTCAAGCGGCGATCACTCCGGCGCGGGTGGTCCAGGGCTCGTTCCGGTATGCTCCAATTGCGATCATCTGAAGCTCTATATCGGCGGGACACTCCACAGCGAGGCCGATCCGGATCGCAAAACCTTCGCCCATCTTAAATACCCACCCTTCATGGTTGAACTCAGTGACCTGCCTCTCGACCCATGGGGCGATCTGCGCATCGATGGCTATCGCGACGGGAAACTGGTCATTTCGAAGTCTTACTCCGGCAAAGGCATCGATTCACAACTGCTCATCGAGCCCGATGACACTGCCTTAACGGGCGATGGGAGCGATGTCACTCGTGTTGTCCTCCGAGTGGCTGATCAATATGGCAATACCCAACAGTTCGCCAGCGGCGCGGTGTCACTCACCATCGACGGTCCCGGTGAGATCGTCGGTGAAAACCCCTATGGCTTAGTAGGAGGAGCCGGCGCTATCTGGATTAAGACCAAATCAGAATCCGGAACCATCCACCTCACCGCTCGCCATCCCTACCTCTCAAAGAAGGAGATTGCCATCACCGTCTCCCCGGCGCCTCCCGAAGTTATCTGAACCGCGCTGCTCACGCAGCGAGCGCCATCACTCCGGCTGCAAATAAATCAGCAACGTGCGTCCATCCGAGGTAAACCCACTGCCCGTCGCCGTCCTCGCCTCTTTCACCGGATTGGTCGCCGTCATGTACTCTTCCTTCACCGTCATTCCCGTATCCTCTAATCCCTGTCCAATGTAGTCCCGCTCGCCGTCAGTCGCCGGATCGATCTTATGCGTAACCCCATTGTTTCGATTGTCTCGATCGAAGCCGATATCATGCGTCCCTGCGCCTACCCACACGGTCTGACCATCCGCCGTAAAAGGAGCCTTCCAGATTCTGAAAGTGATGCCGCGATTCCACCACCTTCAACGGATCGGCCTGCGCATAGCCAAAATCCTGCATTCGTCCGAAGAGCATTAGATCACTCATCGGCATCGTCACATAACCCTGTTTCGAAAGGCTGGTGATCAGCCCATGCAGGATCGCCGCCTTGCTTAGTCTTATCCACCACTACCCAACCAGCGTCAGTGAGTGCCTCTTGCAGCCGTTCGCTGTGATCCAATCACAATGAAGTTCACTCGATCTCCCAAGTTACCCAACGCGTCAGTCACCCGGCCCGGCAGTCTGTCCAGCATCTGTTGGGTGAACACTGGGAGGTGGAGCGCGGCATTGGCTGCCGCTGGGTCACCCTTGGTGCGCTCAATGATGACGTGATAGCTTCCCGTGCCCGTGCGGCCACTCTGTTGATTGATGCCTAGAAACAGGTGGCCGGCAATCGGTACATTGCGTTGCAAGTGCGAGCCAATCAGAAAGGCTCGTGCTGCTGCGTTATCCGTGAACCGTCCAATCAAGGCGCCGCGCCCGGAGTTCGCTACCGGATACTGCATCAGCAGATCGGTCCACAACCGCGCTATGCCGTCCGGACCGCTGGTATGCGTCGCATCTATTTGAATCGTGCCAGTGGCGTTGATTGTGACACTATCGCCCGGTTGTAAATCGATGCCGGTGTCAACCCAACCTTGATCCGCGCCAACATCCAGTTCCCTGCTATCCGCTGCGCACAAACAGCCTGCGGCCGCCAGTCCGATGAGGAGTGCGCGCATGCTACTTTCTGGGTTGGCTGCTCGGCGGCACCAAGCCGCGAATGCGCAAGTAAGTCACCATGTTGCCGTAGTGCTCGTCCAGGTGGGCGGTGTTCACCGTTAACACTGTCAGCTTCGCCATTTGGCGCCCCATCATCGTGACTAACTCCGCCGCGTGATCGTCTGTCATGCTGCTATACGCTTTATCGCAGAAATCTTTCGAGTCTTTGAGAGCCTGCACCAGATCGGCTTTCGTGGTTTTGGTTTTCTCAATGCTCGTCATCGGAGCCTTCTCGCCGGCAACGACCGAGCAGAACATATTCTGCGCATCGGCGGCATGTCCCACCAGTTCGCCAAACTGACCGCACTTCAGGAGTGGGCTTAAACGAATAGCTGGCTTCCGGCATCTTCTCGGCGGCAGCCACCACATTGGCGGACACCATTCCATAGAACACTTTCTCGCCAGCGCTGAGAGGGTTGTTTTGAGCCGACGACAACAGCGCGGTTGCCGTCAAAAGCAGTACGAGATTTAGGGGTCTTCATATCCCCTACAGTTTACGCCACGTTGCTCTCGACGCGGCACTTCCAATGGATGCTTAAATCCGCACTCCTTATTCGGACACTGCGCCACCGGGCCCGCCTTGAGAAACTTCTCAATCAGGTAGCTGCTGCCGCACTCCGGACATTTCTCCATGATCGGCTTGCCCCACGCCACGAAGTCGCACTCCGGATAACGGTTGCAGCCGAAGAACGTCCGTCCGCGCTTTGATCGGCGCTCCACAACTTGTCCTTGCGTGCAATTCGGGCATGGCACGCCAATGGTCTTCTGCTTCACAAACTTACACTTCGGATAATTGCTGCACGCCACGAACTCACCATAGCGCCCGTACTTCTGCACCAGGTTGCTTTCGCACTGCGGGCATTTCTCTTCCAGCGGAACATCTTTGCGCTGCTCACCGCCAATCTGCTTGGTCGTTTTGCATTCCGGATAGCCCGAGCAGGCAAAGAAAGTGCCGAAGCGGCCTTTCTTCAGCACCATCGGGCGGCCGCAGTTCTCGCAATATTCCTGCTCGTCCTGCTCACCCAAATCGCCGCTTCTTCTCAATGTCCGGCAGATCCACCGTCAACTCGCGCGTATTGGTGCAATCCGGATAACCGGTGCACGCGATGAAGCTGCCATGCTTGCCCCACTTGATCACCATTGGCTTGCCGCACTTGTCGCACAGCAGATCGGTGGGCTGCTCCATGCGCTTGATGTCGGTCATGTGGCGCGCGGCGTGTTCTAGATCCTTTTCGAAGCGGCCGTAGAACTCGGCCATCGCCACGCGCCATTCCAGCTTGCCGTCTTCGATTTCGTCTAATTCCTCTTCCATGCGCGCCGTATAGGTCACATCGAACAGATCGTTAAAGCTTTCCAGCAGAAGGTCCGTCACCACCATGCCCAGTTCCGTGGGCACGAACTTGCCGCCTTCCTTCTTTACATACTCGCGGTCTTGAATGGTCGAGAGAATCGAAGCATAGGTGGAAGGCCGTCCCACGCCGTCCGACTCCAACTTCTTCACCAGTGTCGCTTCGTTGTAGCGCGGCGGCGGTTCGGTGAAATGCTGCTCCGGCAGAAGTTCCTTGAACTTCAAAGTCTCGCCTTCCGTCACTGCGGGCAGTTTGTGTTTGAGATCTTCGTCCTCTTCGTCTTTCTGGTCTTTGCCTTCTTCGTAGACTTTGAGGAAGCCTTCAAACTTAAGCACGCTACCGGTGGCGCGAAAAATATATGGAGTTTTGCTCTTGCCTTCGGCGTTAATGTCAATGGTGGTTTGATCGAGCAAGCGCCGGGTTCATCTGCGACGCAATGAAGCGCATCCAGATCAGCCGGTACAGCTTCAATTCATCCTCAGCCAGCAGCTTTTCGAGAGACTCTGGCGTGCGCAGAACCGAAGTGGGCCGGATTGCTTCGTGCGCGTCTTGCGCGGCTTTCTTGGTCGGATATACGTTGGGCGACTTAGGCACGAACTGTTCGCCATAGCGCTCGGTAATGAAGCCGCGTACCTCAGCAACGGCATCATCGGAGACGCGCATAGAATCCGTACGCATATAAGTGATGAAGACCGACCGCGCCTTCGGCGCCGAGTTCTTTACCTTCATACAATCCTTGCGCCAGCCCATGGTGCGCTTAACGCTGAAGCGGCACTTGCGAGAAGATTCCTGCTGCAAAGTGGACGTGATGAAGGGCGCGACGGGATTGCGCTTCTTTTCGCTTGTGGCGACCGATTTGACCATATATTCCGCGTTATCCAGATCGTCGACAATCGCCTTCGCGTCTGTCTCATTGGCGACCTGCGGTGTTTCATTGGCGCGCTTATTCAACCGCGCCGTGAGCACCGGCGGTTTCTTGGCGTTCAGGGCAACGTCAATGGTCCAATATTCAACTTTTTGGAACGCGCGAATTTCGCGCTCGCGTTCCACAATCAGCCGCAGCGCCACCGTTTGCACGCGGCCGGCGGACAAGCCGCGGCGCACTTTGTCCCACAACAGCGGCGAAATTTTGTAACCCACCAAGCGGTCGAGCACGCGGCGCGCTTGCTGCGCTTCCACCAGATGCATGTTCACCTGCAGCGGTTTTTCAAACGCCTTCTGCACCGCGCTGGCCGTGATTTCGTTAAACATCACGCGGAAAAACGCCGGCTTGCCGGGCTTCTTCGACTCCAGTTCTTCCTGCAGGTGACAGCAAATCGCCTCGCCTTCACGATCGGGGTCAGCCGCCAGATAAACGTTATCGACGTCTTTGACGCGCGCCCGCAACTCCGCCATCAGCTTTTTCTTGCCTTCAATCACTTCGTACTTCGGAGTGAAATCGTGCTCTACATCCACCGACAAATCTTTTTTGGGCAAGTCTTTCACGTGACCTAACGAGGCTTTGACGATGAATTGCTTGCCTAGATATTTCCCAATAGTTTTCGCCTTCGCTGGGGATTCAACGATGACGAGAGATTTTGCCATACCGATTTTTTTTAACCTATATTTAAACTAGTTTCGATTGTGGGCCAACCCGCGGGCCCACAGAGGAGATCGCTACCCTTTTACCACACCTTCACAAACTTCTTTCCAGGAAGCTGGCGAACCAAGCCACTCATTTCCAGTTCAAACAGGGCGCTGATCAACTCAGATGAGGAAACTCCCTCAAAAGATTCAAGCAACGCATCAAGTTGTTTAGGTTCATCAACTTGCAAGCTGTTCAATAGTTTGCGGCCTAGTGTTTTTTGAGGTTCTTCGAAGGCGCCCGGCGGGGTTCCGGCAGGGGGTCGATGCCTTCAATTAACATTTTTTGCTGAGCCCTTGACACCAGTTCGCGGCGCACGGGGGCGGGCAACTCGTTGGTAACGTCGCTCCATTCCTGAACCAGCTTCGCGCCGCCTTCCTTTATTAATAGGTTAGGACCCCAACTCATCTTTGATGTAACGTTGCCGGGAATTGCGAAGACTTCCCTGCCCTGATCCATGGCCAGTCTGGCCGTGATGGCCGATCCGCTGTGTTGCGCACCCTCCACAATCAATACGCCGATGGAAAGCCCGCTCACAATGCGGTTGCGAATCGGAAAATTTTGCGGAAAGGCAGGAGCGCCAATCGGGAACTCGGAAAGAAGAAGTCCTTTGTTGGCAATCTCATCGTAGAGGCGCCGGTTGTTAGAGGGGTAGATGACATCGACACCGCAGCCAAGGATAGCCACTGTGTCGCCGCCCTCCTTTAGCGCTGCCTGGTGGGCGCAGGTGTCAATACCTCGTGCCATGCCACTGACGATGGTCAAACCGGCACGCGATAGATCGGCGCTCAGGCGTTCGGCCGCCGCCATTCCGTAAGGCGTCGGATTGCGGGTTCCGACAACGCCGATAGAGGGAGTGGGCATGAGCTCCGTGTGGCCGATCGCAAAGAGCACAATGGGCGGGTCGAAAATCTCTCGCAAACGGCGCGGATAGCGCGGATCGTGAATGGAGATGAGTTGAGCGCCGGCGTTGATCATCTTCTGTTGCTGATCGACGGCGTCTTCAAAAGAACAGCCGGACGCAATATTCCGCGCTTGAGCGGGACTCATGCCCGCGCCTTCCAGCTCTGACGCCGAAGCGCGGAAAACAGCTTGCGGGGATTTCAGCTTTTCCAGGAGTTTGAGCGATCCGACCGTTCCGAGACCTGGTACCAGCCGCAGGGCGAGCCAGTGCAAGACTTCTTCCTGACTAATGACGGCGGTGGCCACGTCGTATAGGTGGGCAGAGAGGGGGCGATCTCTCGGAAAAATCGCAGGTTACGGGAGCAGATCAGACGATTCCGGGAAACACAAGGGGCAGGGACGCGTCCCACTGGCAGACACAAACATCAGGTTGAGGCTACAGAACAAAGTTGCGATTGTGACTGGCGCGGCTACTGGCATTGGCCAGGCAATTGCTGTTCGCTTTGCGAAAGAAGGCGCTTCCGTGGTGGTCGATTACGTCGGCAAGCTGGACGCACCAAGCGAAACGGAAAAGGAAATCGCGAGCTTCAGTGGCAAAACGATATCGGTGGAAGCGGATGTTTCGCAGCCGGATCAAGTGCAAAATTTGATCGAAAGTGCGGTGAAGACATTCGGCAGGCTCGATATTGTGGTTAACAATGCGGGCGTGGAGAAGAAAGTCGCGTTTGTCGATTATCCGCTGGCAGAACTCCAAAAGATTTTGGCCGTCAACTTGGTCGGCCCGTTTCTGATGTGCCAAGCGGCAGCTAGACAGATGATCAAACAGGGGCAGGGCGGCAGGCTGATCAATATTTCTTCCATTCATGAGGATCTTCCGATGCCCACAAACGCGGCCTATTGCGCCAGCAAAGGAGGCTTGCGGATGTTGGCGCGCACGATTGCCGTGGAATTGGCGAAGGACCAGATTACAGTGAACAATATTGGGCCAGGCGCGGTTTACACGCCCATTGACGCCGACATTCAGGCCAATCCTGAATTGGAAAAGGCGTTGATGGCTGAAATTCCGCTGAACCGCTGGGGCAAACCGGAAGAGATTGCCGGACTTGCGGTGTATTTGGCATCCGAGGAAGCGGCCTACATCACCGGCTCTACTTACTTCATTGACGGCGGAATGCTGCGCCAGTCGGGCAGTTACTAAGTGCGCAATGAGATTCAGAACAATTGGCGGGGATGGGGTTGAAGCCGCTTCCCTGCCCTGCTGGATTGAAGCTGAATGAAGCGGATCGCGTAGAAAGTAAGTGCATCCGCGCGGTGATACTTACGATTTTAGAAAGCGGATTCCACTGGAAAGCGTAGGGCAGCAAAAGGGGTACTGGCCGCTTTGGCATAGATCCCAAGCAGTCGGTTTAGACAAAAATTGCCGCACGCATGGGGTTGACGATCGATACCGCGTGGGCGATCACTTACTGGAACTGCTTCATTGAGCGGTTCGGCCGGCCCAAAGCGTTCTGTAGCGCGAGGTGTCTTGCTGTTTTGCTATTCCGGCTGACACGCAGCATCTACTAAGGAGACTTTTTTAAATGACACAAGACCAAGGCGAGAATGCTTTCGGAGCGCCCGGCATGGAAGCGCGCTGGACCCACGGCAACAAGAGTGGGGCGGGAACCGCGTATTCAGCTTCGAGTAAGATCTGGTTCACGCTATTCGGTGGAATCGTAACGGAGGTTTATTTTCCTACGGTGGATCGGCCGCAGATGCGCGATCTGCAGTATTTGATCACGGATGGAAAAAGCTTTTTCCATGAAGAGATGCGCGATATGAAGTCTGATGTCGAACGTCTTTCAGATTACGCGCTGGGTTTTAGATGTACGAACGCGGACCCAGGCGGGCGCTACACCATCACCAAAGAAGTGATTAGCGACCCCTATCTGCCCTGTGTGCTGCAGCACACCCACCTGACGGGTCCGGATGAGGCGTTTCTCAAAACTATTCGCATGTTCGCGCTTTGTGCGCCGCATGTGGAAGTAGGCGGCAGCGGAAACAACGGCTATGTCACCACCGTGAACGGAGCGCGCATTCTCGTGGCCTTTAAAGAAGGCATCTGGCTGGCGATGCTGGCCAGCATCCCATTTTGCCGAACGTCCTGCGGCTATGTGGGAAAGAGCGACGGCTGGACGGACTTGCATGAGAATTTCCGGATGGATTATGAATTCACGCGTGCGAAGAACGGGAACATCGCGCTCACCGGCGAACTGGATCTCAGCAAGACTCGGGAATTCACACTGGCTGTAGCGTTCGGACCCAGTGAACACCGAGCCTTTACCAATCTGCTTCAATCGCTGGGTGTTCCCTTCAACGACCATCTCACACAGTTTAAGCAGCAGTGGGCCGCGGCGGCAGCACACAGCCAGCCTTTACAGAAATCCTCTTTTGACCAGGGAAACCTATATCACAGCAGCTATAGCGTGCTGTTGGCTCATGAAGATAAAGCATTCCCGGGCGCTATCATTGCTTCGCTTGCCATTCCGTGGGGAGAAGCGAAGGGAGACGAAGATCAGGGAGCCTATCACTTGGTCTGGACGCGCGACATGGTCAACAGCGCAACGGCGCTGCTGGCGGCCGGCGACAAAACAACTCCTTTGCGCGCGTTGATCTTTCTGGCTGTCTCACAACACGATGACGGAGGTTTCGCACAAAACTTCTGGGTCAATGGCGATCCCTATTGGACGGGCATCCAACTGGACGAGGTGGCTTTTCCCATCATGCTGGCGCGGCGACTCGCGTCCGAGAAGGCGCTGGAAGACTTCGACCCATACCTCTCGGTACTGAAAGGAGCGGCTTACCTGATCCGGCACGGGCCGGTGACACAGCAGGAACGTTGGGAGGAGGCGAGCGGTTATTCACCCTCGACACTGGCTTCGAATATTGCCGCCCTTATCTGTGCCTCGCTGTTTTTCCGCGAGAGAGGCGATGAAGATACGGCCTTATTCACGGAGCAGTATGCGGATTATCTGGAGGCGCATATTGAAGATTGGACCGTGACCAGCAAGGGATCTCTGCATCCGGGGATCGAAAAGTACTACATGCGGATACTGCCCGAAAAGGTCGGCGCCGCGAATCCCGCCGAAAATAAAGAAGAACGTATTCTCACGATCAAGAACCTGCCGCCCGGTCAGCAAAGCCAATTCACGGCCAAGGATATAGTGGATGGCGGATTTCTGGAACTGGTGCGTTATGGCATCCGCGCCGCCGATGACCCCATTATTCGGAACACGGTTCAAGTGGTGGATGCCGTTTTGAAATTGGAAACGGACGCAGGACCGATATGGCACCGCTACAATCACGATGGTTATGGCCAGCAAGAGGATGGGGGTCCGTTCAGCAGTTTCGGCCGAGGACGGGCGTGGCCGCTCCTGACCGGAGAACGAGGACACTACGAACTAGCGGCCGGGCGCAGCGCCGAGACTTACATCAAGGCTATGGAGCAGTTTGCCTCAACGACCGGATTGTTGCCAGAGCAGGTTTGGGACGAAGCCGATAAGCCGGAGGCGTTCATGTTCCGTGGCAAGCCTTCTGGTTCGGCGATGCCTCTTTTGTGGGCGCATGCGGAGTACATCAAGTTGCTGCGGTCCGCTTCCGAAGGAAGAGTTTACGATTGGATTCCCGAGGTCAGTCGACGTTATGTGACCGACAGGCAGAAGCGCGAGCCGATGGAGGTTTGGAAGCTGGACCGGCAGATTCGCTTTATACCGCAGGGCTCGAGGCTGCGGATTCAGGGCAAAGAAAAGTTCCGGCTGCGCTGGTCGAACGATGATTGGAAAACGCAGAATGACAGTGAATCAAAAGCTAATGCGTTAGAAGTTGACTTTGTCGATTTACCCGTGGAAATTTCAGTGAATAAAGGAACGCGAATCAACTTTACTTTCTTTTGGATGACAAGTGGGAAGTGGGACGGGCGGAATTTTGCCGTCACGGTGCAATAGCGGTGGCGGGTGAAATGGCTGAACGCAGAGCCGATCGGTCTTGGGCCAAGGCCTTTGACAAGTTAGCGGGTTCGAAGCCGAAAGGTCCGGCCATGCTTTTAAATGTGATGCGGCCGTTCATGTCGATGAGATACAGACGGTCGGGCCAACCGGTATAGTCTTTCTCAACGCGGTTTTCCATGGAATCGATTAACGCGGGCATGGCGATGTGAAGCTTGCGCACACAGGAAGAGGCGACCTGCTCGCGGTCGGCGGAGGTTGTGGGGTTTTGAAAAATGACACCCTCCTTCACGTTGCTTTGCATTTGCCAAAGGTTGCTGGGATGCGCTTCATCGATATAAACGACGTAGAAAGCGACATGATGGCGGTACTGCTGGTAGAGCTTGTTGAGCGCGGGAACCTCCCGGCGAAACGGTGGTCAAGTGTAGCTGCCAAAGATGAGCACGACGGGTTGCTTGCCACGAAAGGAAGAGAGGGCGACCGTGCCTGAGTGGTCGAGCAAGGGGAGGGTAAAATCTGGAGCCTGGTAGCCGATTTGCAGATGGCCGCGGCGAGCCTGTTTCCACATGGTTTCGAAGGGAAACAGTAAAAATGGCAGCGGGCCGGCATGCTGCATGATGCGCGCAAATTCGTCCGGCGGTTGGTGCATGGCGTAGTCGAAGAAGCCGAGGACTCCGGCGTACACAATGGTTAGCGCTGCGAAGATGGCGAGAAAACGTTTTTTCCAGTTGGCGGTCGAATGGGTCAAAGGATAGTCTACAGCTAGTGCCGCCTCGCCGCGAAAAGCAAGCCGCTCCAGACTTCGCTGACCGAGCAAATCTTGTAATCCACTAAACCCAAAGCGATACCTGTTTCCCGCACCAAACGCTCCGTCACGCCACCCTCCGCCGACTTGCCTTTCTTCCAACAGATCCATAGCTTTGTTTGCGCGGCGAGCGAACGCAGATTCGAAATCTGCCGCCGCAGCTCGTGGGCGTCGGTCACGAAACAAAGTGTCACCGCGCCGCCCGTTTCCACAAACGTCACACCCTCCGGCAATTCGCCTAGCGCCGCCGGCATATCGCGGCCGGCATCCAATAGCGCGACGGTGGCGCCGCTGCGAATGCCAAGTTTCTGAGCCGTCGTTCGGCCAGCATAACGGTCCATCATAGCCACTGGAACCGTGGGAGCTTTCGGCGCCGAGCGGGTGGCCGCGCGCACAGTGCTTTTCAGGCGCGAAAATTTGCAGAAAGCGGCATCGGGCAAAAGAGCGCGGGTTTTGGCGACGTTCTCTTCCTCGCCTTCACAAAACAGCAGGGGAATGCCGCGGGCGGCCTTGGATTGGCGTAACGCAATGGCGATTTCGCGGCCATGGGAGGCGCGACGCGAGAGATCGATGATAAAGGCGTCGGGCGGCGCCGATCGCCACTCGCGCATCAGCTGTGGGCTAAACTCGGGAGAGTACTCGACGCGATGGCCGGCTTCTTTGAGCACAGTTAGATAAGGTGCGGCTTCTGCGGCGTTCCAATGAATGAGCCTAAGCCGTAGCATTTTCGCATCTTATACAAGCCTCGGCGGGTTGTCAAAACCACTATGAGAATCTCAAGCGCCGTCTCCGCGCTTCCACCCCACTACTATCCGCAGCACGAATTAATTGAAGCGTTCCGCAAACATTGGGGCAAGCGTTTGGAACGCTTCTCAGTATTGGAGAAGCTGCATGCGGCCGCGCAGGTGGACGGGCGCTACCTGGCGCTGCCATTGGATTCTTATCCGGCAAAAACGTGGGGCGAGGCCAACAACCATTGGATTGACGCCACGCTCGAGCTGGGTCAGCGAGCCGTTTGCGGGGCCATCAATAAGGCGAACGTGAATCCGAACGATATCGGCGCGTTCTTCTTTGTGTCCATTACCGGCGTTTGCAGCCCGTCCATTGAAGGACGCTTGATCAATAAGATGAAGCTCAATCCGAATATGAAGCGGATTCCAATTTTCGGATTGGGTTGCGTGGCTGGGGCGGCCGGAATTGCGCGCGCCGCCGATTATGTGAAAGCTTTTCCGAAACAGGCGGCCCTTTTGCTTTCCGTGGAGCTTTGCTCGCTGACAGCGCAGCCGGACGATCTATCCGCTGCCAACCTGATAAGCACGGGTTTGTTCGGCGATGGTGGAGCAGCAGTGATCCTGTGCGGGAGCGAGTGCGATGGGGAAACTGGACCCGAAGTGCTGGCGACGCGTTCGACGTTCTATGCCAATACCGAAGACGTGATGGGCTGGGACATTTCGGAAAAGGGCTTCCGGATTATCCTTTCGCGGGAAGTGCCGAATGTGGTTCTGGAAAACTTGGGGCGCGATGCGGATGGCTTTCTGGCGGATAACGGTTTGAAGCGCTCTGATATCAAAAGCTGGGTGATTCATACGGGCGGACCGAAAGTTCTAGATGCGACGGAAACGGCGCTGGACCTGCCTAAAGGCGCGCTTGACCTCTCGTGGAAATGCCTGCGCAAGACCGGCAATCTGTCATCGGCTTCGGTGTTGTTTGTTTTGGAAGAAACCATGACGAACAAACGGCCCGAGCGGGGAACATATGGAATTCTGGCTGCGATGGGCCCGGGATTCTGCTCGGAGCTGGTTTTGTTGAAGTGGTAGGTGGGGTGTGCCAGATGAAGGTGGCAGTGGACGCATGCCGGTAGTTGCGCGAAACCCACAGCGCGGTGAAATCGATCTAAAGTAGAAGATAGCGATATGAAACTACTTTGGGGAAGCTGTTTGCTGGCGGTGGCAGTGCTGCTACCCGTAAGCGCGCAAATTCCGGGACAATATCCCGGGCAATACCCTCCGGGCCAATATCCACCGGGACAATATCCTCCCGGCCAATATCCGCCCGGACAAGGGCAACCAGGCGGCGGCCTCTCCATTCCGCGGCGGCACAAAAAGACCAACGACAACAAGAACACGGATGTGATGCCGACGATTGCGGCAGATGGCTACACCGTTTCGAGCGATGAAAAGAAATTGGTGATCGCCACCGACGATGGCCGCCAGATCACGATGACCGTGGACACCAAAACGGCGTTCACCAAGGATGGCGCAACCATCCCGGCGAGCAAGATTGAACAGGGTTCGTTCGTTCATATCGAAGCAGCGGAAGATGACGAAGCGTATTTGACGGCGGTGAAAGTGGCTCTCTTGAAAGATCCAGCGCCGGTACAAGCGCCCAAGGCTGTGGAGGGTGAGGGGAAGGCCGCGGCGCCACCGATGGACCCAAAGCTGGCGGCAGAGTTGAGCAAACCGGCGGCCACGGATGCACCCGACAGACCGATCTTGCGGCGCGGCAGACCGGCGGGCAAAAACGAATATCCCGAAGATGAGCCGCCGCCCGCGGCACCGCCGCCGAAGCCTGCGCACACGCTTGCCGCCTCGGCAAAGGATAAATCGAATTCGGACGATTTCACCATCACCGATGAAAATTCGCAGCGCAAGAAGAATCCGGGCGATGACGAACAGATTCAGCGCAGTAAAGAATGGGCCGAGACGTTCGCGCAAGGATTACCCAACTATATTTGCGAGCAGGTGACGACGCGCTATTTAGAGGAATCGCGATCGGCGGGCTGGCAGGCGATGGATGTAGTGACGGCCAAGATTGTGTATGAAGATGGCCACGAGAACTATCGCGACATTACGGTGGGAGGGAAGCGCACGAACAAAAGCATTATGGAAATCGGCGGTTCTACTTCCGAAGGTGAATTCGCGGGTTATTTGCGCGAGTTGTTCCTGGATAACCGGGCGCAGTTTAAGTTCTTTCAATCCACTTCCGTGACCGGGACGCCGGCGGCGATCTACGATTTCACGGTGCCTCTGCAACGTTCTGGCTGGACGATTATCGTGGGTGGCCAAGCGCTGAGGCCACAATATAGTGGTTCTGTTTGGCTGGAAAAATCCAGCGGGCAGGTGCGGCGCATTGAATTCCAGGCGGATAAAATCCCCAAAGATTTCCCGGACGATTCCGTGCAAACCGCTGTTGATTACGAAGCCATTCGCTTGGGTACGGGGACGTTTCTGCTGCCGGTGCATGCGGAGAACATTGCGTGCCGCCGCGGCACATCAATCTGCAGTAAGAACGAAATCGATTATCGCGACTACCACAAATATTCCGGCGAGAGCACGATCATCTATAAATAATCCGGTGCGTTTTCAGGTGGTCTCTCGTAATTATGGGAATGTGACTGTCAGGCTATCTCTTGACAAGGCCTTGGCCAACGGGTTCGCGATGCGCTGATGATTTACTTTCCCTGTTTTCCGATCCACTCCTCCTCTTTTCGGGTATTGCGGAGTGCCGCGATGAGCAGGCTGTAAGGCAGGAGAAGGGAAAGCGGTGCATCGTTCAAAGGAACCGCTCCAAAAAGAGATATACCAACGAGCAACTTTCTCGTCTTTGGCATCGATGATCATCGCCGTGCCGCCAACCTCTTGCGACGCCCTCATGCAGCGCCGGGCTGCGGCTGCGAGGAACTGGCCGCCAAGGCCCCGCCCTTGCAGTGATTTGCTCACGGCAAGTCGCGCGAGCCTGAATCCGCCGACATCGTGCCGCCCAAGATTGAGACGAACTACTTCGGGAACGCGAAAAAAATCCACCTGCGCAGGGCCGAGGGTGTAGTAGCCATACACAGTTTTTTCGTCGGCGTCATCTACGGCCACGTAAGTCTTCGAGACGCCGTGTTCATGCGCCTGCCGCGCGTATTGCTGCAAAAATCGGTTCAGATCGTCCTGCCCGCAATCGAAGGCCTTGCGATCATGCTGCTTGGCGATGGCTTCTTCATGCCACGCCGGTAGCGTCATGACCTTGGCAGGGCCTTTATCGCTGCGATCAGACGGCGATTGGCCTTGGGCGGGTTATCCAACAAGTCGAGCCAAAGCCGCGTATCGCGCTTGGACAAGGTAATGCGTTCAGCTTCCTCGATCACCGCATTCGCTTCGCGCAAGGCGAGTTGCAACACAAAGTTTGTCAGAACGCGATAAATATAAGCTGTCGCGCGCGGCCTGCCTACGCGCGAATCATCTCGCTTGCGATCGAACGTACCTCTTCCAACAATCCATTCGCATCCTCGCCCGCTGACTCTCGCCTGACCCACCGCTCCACAGCCATGATTAGGTGGGGGGCCAAAGGATGGTTTACGCCCATCGCGTATGGCTGTGCCGCGTCCGAAGATGGTTCTGCCGCCTCGATGCGATCGTCTTCAATGATCGAAGCGCAAACAGCGACGCATTCGTCGCAGATATAAACGCGATCGTAATCGCTCGGACTGCTAATCAGTTTTCCCACATTCTTTTCGGACTTACGGCAGAAGGAGCAAGCCAGAGACTTTTCAGTAAACCTGCGCATACATTCCTCAGCTTACGTAATAGGTAGTAGCCACATCCAGCCGAAAACCTCCGTTGAGGATTTGATTCCTTCTTTGTTCTTTGGACCAAAATGGACGAAGCGGCAGCACGTCAAAAGTGACTTCTTTGAAGCAGGCCGGCGTCGATTTCATCAAGATCGTGTCCTGGGTTCGCCCGATGCTCACATCAACGCGGAATGAAGTTGATTCCCCCTTCGATGCAGACGGCGTGGCATTTGGAGAAGGTCCTGGATCCGTTGAGTGCAGAGGATCGGCAAGACCTGGTGAAGATCGTTCCGAAGATGCTGGAGGTAGTTGGTCGCATGCATCATGCTGGAGTGAAAATCATGGCGGGAAGCGATGCGCCATGGCTGGTAGTCCCAGGGTTTAGTTTGCACGACGAACTGCTGCTATTAGTCAAAGCCGGATTAACCCCCGCGGACGCGTTGCGGGCCGCCACCCGGGATACGGTGCGATTTCTTGGTCTACAGAATTCACTCGGGACCATCGAGACTGGCAAGCTCGCTGATTTGGTGCTGCTCGACGCCAATCCGCTGCAAGATATTCGGAACACTCAAAGAATAACTGGAGTTTTCACGCAGGGCCGCTCTGGCTCAATCGGCAAGCTCTGGATCGTCTCTTGCAGGGGATCGAAGCCTCGTCGGCAGCGCGCTGACCTCAATTTCACTCCTTTTCCAATGCGGAAGGATCGCTGTCAAATCGCGTGCTCCATCAGCTCGTTCGGTTTCTGCCCTCGGTGCGGCACTGCAATCAGAACTGCGCAGAATAAGGATCTGGCGCAGTTTTGCTCGTCGGCTGAAATGACCGACGGGATCGTTGAAATGCAGGACAAGCTCATTACCTCAATCCATAACAAGGCGCGAAAGCGGTACGAGGAACTACTGCGGGCAAGGTGGTCCCGCGACGGGCACGCTCGAAAATTTATTGTTGAACGAGAAGAATTATTGCCAGAGCGCACAATTTCTTGTTTGACTCGTTCTATACTACTGAATTGGTACGGGCCGTTTGATACCATTCCTTGAGTTGTAGATCTCCGTATGGCACAACTTTTTAGACCAAGTTCGAATACAATTGCCCAGGTCTCCATCGCCGCAGCGGTATTGCTAGCTTCTTCCGTTTTAGGGATCGCCTATATGACGGATCGCGGCAGTTGGATCACTTCGGTGCGGCAAGCGCCGGAACAACCGATCGCTTTTAGCCATAAACACCACGTGAAAGACGATGGCATTGACTGCCGCTATTGCCACACCAGCGTGGAGACGTCGCATTTTGCCGGTTTGCCGCCGACTGAAACCTGCATGAGTTGCCATTCGCAGATATGGAACAACGCTACCGCTACGCAGCTCATTCGCGATAGCTGGTCGAGCGGCCAATCGATTGAATGGAACAGGGTACACAAGCTGCCAGATTTCGTTTATTTCAACCACAGCATTCACGTCAACAAGGGCATTGGCTGTTCGGCTTGCCATGGCGACGTATCGGAAATGCCGCTGATCTACAAGGTAAACACGCTGAACATGAACTGGTGTGTGAATTGCCATCGGAATCCGGCGAAGTTCATCCGGCCGCGCGCGGAAGTGTTCAACGTCTCCTATGTTTATCCTGATAATCAAGACGAACTCGGCGCCAAACTTGTGAAGGAATATCATGTGCAGTCGCTCACCGATTGCGTAACGTGCCACCGATGAAAGACCTATCGCCTTCTCCATCCAACGGAACTATGACCGAGCACGAAAATCCGGCGAGTGGGCTCGTGCAGTTAGAATCGCTGCTCGAAAAGCCCCGTAAGAATGTTGACTTGACTGCGCTGCGTGAAAAGCTGGCGGCCGGGCGTGGTCCAGCGTTTTGGCGAACGCTGGAAGAGGCGGCCGAATCCGAACACCTCAAAGAGTATGTGGAACAAGAGTTTCCCGGCCTTTCCGGGCAGATTCCGCAGGGGGTCGACCGGCGCAACCTGCTGAAAGTGATGGGCGCTTCCCTCGCCATGGCGGGCGCGGCTGCTTGCACCAAACTGCCGCAGGAATCTATTGTGCCGTACGTGCGCCAGCCGGAGAATCTGATTCCCGGTCTGCCCTTGTTTTATGCCACGGCCATGACGACAGCCGGCTATGCGCGCGGCGTGCTGGTGGAAAGCCATATGAACCGGCCGACGAAGATCGAAGGAAATCCCGATCATCCCGCCAGCCTTGGTTCCACCACGATTTTCGAACAAGCCTCGCTGTTGAATCTTTACGATCCTGATCGTTCGGAAACGGTTGTGCAAAGAGGCGGACTCAGCACTTGGGGCCAATTCACCGGCGCGGTGAGCACGGAGGCGCAATCTATCGGCGCCCGCAAGGGTGAGGGGTTGGCGATTCTCACTGGTGTGACGACATCACCCACGCTGATCAGTCAGATGAATGCGTTGTTGGCGCAATGGCCTAACGCGAAGTGGTATGTTCACGAACCAGCCGTGAATCCGGCGGTGGCAAGCTCCGCGAAGAAGATAGCCGGCAAAAGCGCGAACGTTGTTTACGATCTGTCGCAGGCGGATGTGATCGTGAGCCTGGAGAGCGATTTTCTTAACTCCGGGCCGGCCACGTTAAAGTACACGCGGCAATTTGCCGCCAAACGCGCGGTTGATCGCGGCCAGACCCCCGTTCGTTTTTATGCCATTGAATCGTCGCCTTCGGTCAGCGGTTCCGTGGCCGATCATCGCTTCTCTGTTAAGAGCAGCGCCATTCCGCTGATCGCTTATCAGCTAGCCAAGGCTACCGGCGTCGCGGCCCCCGATGTTGCGGGTACGCCGCCCGGGTGGCTGGGCGCGGTAGCGGAAGATCTCAACAAGAACAAAGGCCGTTGCGTGGTGATTCCGGGCGATTATCAGCCGGAAAGCGTACATCTGGCAGCCTACGCCATCAATGCGGCGTTAGGCAACGTGGGCACAACGGTACGGTTGCTGGAAGCAGTAACGCCCGAAACGCAAAGCCTGGCGGATCTCACGGCCGATTTGAACAATGGGCGCGTTGAGATGCTGGTCATCCTGGAATCGAATCCGGTTTATAGCGCGCCCGCATCGCTCGCCTTTGAAGCGGCCATTCGCAAAGCTCGCATGGTGGTCAGGCTCGGCTTGTATTACGACGAAACGTCGCGCTGGAGTCACTGGCATGTGCCCGCCGTGCATTATCTGGAAAGCTGGTCGGACGCGCGCGCCTTTGACGGCACGGCCACCATCATTCAGCCGCTGGTGGAGCCGCTGTATCGCGGCAAATCGGCGCACGAAATACTCAGCGTGCTGCTGGGTAAGCCGGACTCGACTCCGCACGACCTCGTGAAAGGCTATTGGCAAAGTGTTATGCCTAATGGCTTCGACGACTTTTGGAAAACTTCTTTGCACAACGGCGTGGTGGCGGGTTCAGGTGCGGCTGTGCTGAATGCAACCGGAAGCGTAGCGCTGCCAGCGCTGACACCGCTCGAATCCAGTGAATGGGAAGTCACGCTGCGGCCCGATCCAACCATCGGCGATGGCGCCTGGGCCAATAACGGTTGGCTGCAGGAATTACCCAAACCGCAGACCAAAACAACTTGGGACAACCTGATCTATATCCGGCCGAGCGACGCCGAAAAGATGGGCGTGCATAAAGGCGATCTGCTGAAGGTGACAGTCAAGGATAAGAGCGTCATAGGGCCGGTTTGGATCACTCCCAACCAGGCGCAAGGTTCGGTGGCGGTATTTTTCGGCTACGGGCGCACGGCGTCGGGGCGGGTGGGCAACAGAATCGGTTACAACGCGTACGCAATTCAGGATGCTTCCATGCCCTACACAGCGGCTGGCGCGGTAGGCAAGGCACCCGGCGTTTACCCGATTTCAAACACCCAAGATACGCAAACGATGGAAGATCGGGCGCCCGTTCGCGCCGCCGATTTCGCCGAGTTCAAGGAACATCCCGATTTCCCAACGCTGGAAGAAAAACCTGTCCCCAAGGCCCTCACGCTTTACCCGAATGAATGGCATTACCCCAATCACAAATGGGGCATGACTATCGATCTTAATATCTGCACCGGCTGCAGCGCCTGTTCCATCGCCTGCCAAGCAGAAAACAACATTGCGGTGGTGGGCAAAGATCAGGTATCGCGCGGCCGCCACATGCACTGGATTCGCATCGACCGCTACTACTCAGGGAACAGCAGTCTGGATGAGCCGGACACATACAACCAACCGGTGCCTTGCATGCATTGCGAGAATGCGCCGTGCGAAGTGGTTTGCCCGGTGGCGGCAACAACCCACAGCAGTGAGGGGATCAACCAAATGGTTTACAACCGCTGCGTCGGCACCCGCTATTGCTCCAATAACTGTCCCTACAAAGTTCGCCGCTTCAACTTTTACTTGTTTTCCGATTGGGATACCGAGAGTTTGAAGGGCATGCGCAATCCCGATGTCACGGTGCGCAGCCGCGGCGTGATGGAAAAATGTTCCTATTGCATTCAACGCATCCAGGAAGTGAAGATCAAGGCCGAGAAAGAAAACAACCGCCCGATTGCCGATGGCGAAATTCTCACCGCTTGCCAGCAAGTCTGTCCAACGCAAGCCATTACTTTCGGCGATCTGAACGACGCGAACAGCAAAGTGGCGGCGCAGGCGGCATCCAAACGCAACTACAGTTTGCTGGACGATTTGAACAACCGTCCGCGGACGACTTATTTGGGTTATGTGCGAAATTCCAACGAGGCGCTAAGAGGTCAGCGTGGATCTAATCAAGGATAAACCTAACAACTACCGGCTCCCTAGCGAGATCATTCCCGACCCTGGCACAGGTACCGTGCTGGGCGGTCCGCAGGACTACAACTCGGTCACGGAGCGCATTGCCGGCGTTGTTTATCTGCCCCTGAAGAATTCGCCGAAGAAATGGCTCGTCGGCGCATTCATTGCATTCTGCTTCGTAAACCTGCTGATGTTAGCGGTTTACATCCTGTTCACCAGGGGCGTCGGCATTTGGGGCATCAACATTCCCATCGCTTGGGGATTCGCCATCATCAATTTCGTTTGGTGGATCGGCATCGGGCACGCCGGAACGTTGATTTCAGCGATTTTATTTTTGCTGAAACAGGATTGGCGAACTTCGATTAACCGGTTCTCCGAAGCCATGACCCTCTTCGCGGTTGCTTGCGCCGGCATGTTTCCCATTCTGCACCTCGGGCGTCCCTGGTTGTTCTATTGGCTGCTTCCCTACCCCAATTCCATGTGGCTTTGGCCGCAGCCGCGTAGTCCGCTCGAATGGGACGTTTTCGCGGTGTCCACCTATGGAACTGTTTCCCTGGTTTTCTGGTACACCGGTTTGCTGCCTGATCTAGCTAGCTTGCGCGATACCGCGCCCTCTCTATTGCAGCGCCGCATTTACGGCATCATGTCGCTTGGTTGGCGTGGCTCGGCGATTCACTGGCATCGTTATCAGAAAGCTTATTTACTGCTCGCGGGTCTTTCGACGCCGCTGGTGCTTTCGGTGCATACCATTGTGAGCTTCGACTTTGCGGTGAGCCAGTTGCCGGGCTGGCACACCACCATCTTCCCGCCGTATTTCGTGGCGGGTGCGGTTTACTCCGGGTTTGCCATGGTGCTGACGCTCATCATTCCGTTGCGCGCCTGGTACAACATGCGGGACCTCATCACGTTGCGCACCATTGAAGCAGCTTGCAAACTGATGTTGGGCGTGGGATTGATTGTGGCTTATGGCTATGCGTCGGAAGCTTTTTTTGCCTGGTATAGCGGCGACAAATACGAACAATTCATGTATTGGAACCGCATGACCGGTCCCTACTGGTTCACTTACTGGCTGTTGATTCTTTGCAATATTCTTCTTCCGCAACTGCTGTGGTCGCAGAAAGTCCGGCACAATCTTGGAATTGTGTGGGCTCTCTCGCTGGTCATCAACATTGGGATGTGGCTGGAACGTTTTGAAATTGTAGTCACCAGTTTGCATCGCGACTTCCTGCCTTCTTCCTGGGGCATTTATATCCCAACGAAATGGGACTGGGCCACGTACGCTGGAACTCTCGGGTTCTTTATGCTTTTAATCTTCCTGTTTGTGCGCTTCCTGCCCTCCATTTCGATTTTTGAGGTGCGTGAGCAGGTGCATCACGATTTACATGAGAAACCGGTGGAGGAACACGTATGAGCCACGCGGTGAGTACAAATCGATACGAAGGGCTCCATGGCGCGCTGGTGGAATTCGACACGCCGGAAGATTTGATTGAAGCCTGCGAGAAGGCTTACGCCGAAGGCTATCGGAAGATGGACGCGTTCGCGCCGATGCCGGTGGATGGCTTGGCGGAAGCAGTAGGATACAAGCGAAACAAGGTGGCGCTGTGCGTTTTGATTGGCGGAATTACCGGTGTCTGCGCCGGCTTCGGCTTTTTGGAATGGATTTGCGTTATCGCCTACCCGCATAATGTGGGCGGCAGACCCTTGAACAGCTGGCCGGCGTTTATCCCTATTACTTTTGAGTGCATGATTTTGCTGGCCTCGTTAACCGCTCTGTTTAGCATGTTGTTCATGAATGGCTTGCCGCGGCCCTATCACGCATTGTTCAATGTACCGGCTTTTGAACGGGCATCGGTAGATAAGTTTTTCCTGTGCATCGAAGCGCGGGATCCGAAGTTCGAACCCGAAAGCACGGTGAGCTTTCTCGAGACCCTGGGTGGCAGGGAGGTGAACTTTGTTCCTGAATAAAACCGGTGGCCGCTTCATGAGCTTCGCGGGGCTGGGCGCAGCGATGTTGTTTTCGACAGCCTGCCGCATCGACATGCACATTCAACCGCGCTATGACACTTATGGCAAGACGAACTTTTTCGGCGATAGCCGATCCGAACGGCCCACCATTGAAGACACCGTGGCGCGCGGCCAGTTGCATATTGACGAAGCCCGTTACACCGGCAAAGTAAACGGCAAAGATGTGGAAACGATTCCCATTCAAATTACCAAAGAAGATCTGCTGCGCGGCCAGGAACGTTTCAATATATATTGCTCTCCGTGTCACGGCCGCGTAGGCAACGGACACGGAATGATTGTCGCCCGTGGCTTGCGCCAACCGCCGAGTTATCACGAGGAGCGTCTGTTGAACGCACCGATCGGACACTTTTTCGATGTGATGAGCAACGGCTACGGCTCGATGTACAGCTACGCCTCGCGCGTGGCGGTAGACGACCGCTGGCGGATTGCGGCCTATATCCGCGCACTGCAGTTGAGCCAGAACGCTCCCGCGGACGTGGCGGCACGCTATGAAATGAAAACCGGCGCGGGCCCGGCTGGAGGAGATCAGTGAGTAATCACGGACATGCGGCTGAGGTGGCCGTTCCCGAAATCACGCTGGGATCGAAAGCCGCCGGCGTGGAGCGCATTGCCGGCATCATCGGCGTGGCGGGCCTGTTTCTTTGCGTGGCAGGCTATTTCACCGATCCACTGAGATTCTTTCAGAGTTATTTGTTCGCCTTTCTGTATTGGGTCGGCTTCCCGGTGGGTGGACTTGGCATCTTGCTCCTTAACAATGTGGTGGGTGGCAAGTGGGGTGTCACCATTCGCCGCTATCTGGAAGCCAGTGCGCGCACCATGCCTTTGATGGCGATTTTCTTCCTGGGCATTTTGCTGGGCCTAAAATACATATACGCCTGGGCGACTCCTGCGAACGTGGCGGCTAACGAATTCCTCAAGCATAAAGAAGCATATCTCAATATTCCCGCCTTCATCGGGCGAGCGGTGTTCTGTCTCGCCCTTTACTTGTTCTTCGTCTGGCGTCTCAACAAATGGACCGACGAACAGGACCGGACGGGCGATCCCGCGATAAGAGAGAAGATGCGTAAGTTCAGCGCCCCGGCCCTACTGGTCTTTGTGCTGGCCATCACCGTCTCCTATATCGATTGGCTGCTCTCCGCCGATACTCAGTTCTATTCCACAGTTTTCGGCGGATTGGTATTGATAGCGAACGTGCAACAGACGTTTGCCTTGGCCATTCTGGCGCTCATCCTTACATCAGGTGAAGATCGCTTTCAAAGCCGCGTCAACGCGCCGATCTTGCACGATTTGGGAAAGCTTTTGTTCGCGTTCACAATTTTCTGGACCTATCTTTCGGCTTCCCAATTGATCATCATTTGGCCGGCGAACCTGCCACAAGAACTAACCTGGTATCTGGACCGCACGCAAGGTTTCTGGAAAGCGCTGGCCACATTCGTTGGCCTGACCATGTTCGCGATTCCATTTCTCGCTTTGCTGTCGCAAGCGCGCAAAAAAGATCCCCGACGTTTGCGCCGCGTAGCGGTTTGGGTGCTGGTGGTGAATGCGATCTATATGTTCTGGCTGGTTGAGCCCACATTTCGCAGTACCAGCGCGAGCACCCCGCTGCACACCAGCCCCGGGTTCAACATTTATTGGACGGATATCGCAGCCTTCTTCGGTATTGGGGGGATTTGGGTTTACTACTTCATCGGCCAACTCAGACGCCGCCCGCTGCTGCCATTGAAAGATCCGCGCGTGAGTCCCTCGCTGCCGCAGGAGGTGATCGCATGAGCGAAGAAAAACATTCCGCGCCTCTTTCCGAGCCCATTTTGGGCCACGGTGGAACTGCCTATGAAGGGCTGGATGTGCATGCGGGGGTGGTTATTTGGTCTCTCGTTATTGTGGCGGCTTTGGCTTTGATGGGATTCGCCCTCATGCTCGGCGTCCAAAGGTACATGGAAAAAACGCACCCGCCGGGCGAACTGGCCAGCCCATTATCTCCAGATCGCGTGCTTCCCCCGGCGCCTCAACTGCAGGTTCATCCCTGGGAAGAATATCCGGATATGCGGGCCGATCAACAAAAAGAGCTGGAGACGACCGGACGCGACAAGGCCGGCCGCATGCATATTCCCATCGAGAGTGCGATGACCGAGGTTCTCTCGCGGCTCAAAATTGAGCCGAATGCCCCCCGCGGACTCACTACGCCCGGTGGCCAGGGTCTCGAGTATTCACGGAGTGTAACGGAAATTCCGGGCGCTTCCCGCCCGCAGATCCAAGGAGAAGTTCGCAAGAATGTTCAGTAGTTGTCAGCACCGGGTGTTGTTATTCGCAGGATTGTTGAGCGCGTCACTGGGTCAGGCGCAATACGCGCGGCCCGCCATCGCGCGCGGGGTCGATCTCAAGCAGAAGCTGAATGCGCAAATCCCCTTGGACCTTGTGTTCAAAGATGAAAGCGGCCAAGCCCTGCCGCTCAGGACTTACTTCGGCGATAAGCCCGTTCTTCTGTCGCTGGTCTATTTCAAGTGCGCCAGCGTCTGCCCCATGAGCATGCGTGAGACAACCCGTTCTCTCACCCGCCTGCCGCTCAAGCCCGGAACCGATTACAACGTGCTGATCGTGAGTTTCGATCCGCAAGATACGCCGGCCATCGCCGCAGAACAGAAACTCAAATATGCCGACGATTTCCACAAAGCAGGTTTTGGCGAGGGTTTCCATTTCCTCACCGGCAACCAGGATGCCATCAGTAAGCTAACCGACGCTGTTGGTTGGAAATATGTTTGGGACGAACGCACAAAACAGTTCGCGCATGCCGCTGGAATTATGATTGCCACGCCCGAGGGCAAGCTCTCGCGCTATATCTACGGCATCGCCTACGCCTCACAAGATATCCGCATGGCATTAGTGGAGGCAGCCCAGCACAAGATCGGTTCGCCCGCCGATTACATCCTCTTGTTCTGTTTTCACTGGGACGAGCAGCAGGGTAAATACACGCTGGCCATCACCAACATCATGAAACTGGCCGCCGCCTTAACCGTTTTGCTGTTAGGCGGAACGATTTTTATGTTTTTGCGAAATGAGAGGAAAGCGGAATCAGAGATGAAGTGGAAGAGGGTGCCTCATGTGGGCTAGCTACACTTTTCTTGCCGACCTGCCGTTTGTAGCGCCCGTCGCCTCAAAGGAGGCCGGTGATATCGATCTTTTGTGGTGGTTTTTATGTGCCGTCTCACTAGTCATGACGGTGCTCATCTTCGTGGGCGTGATCGGATTCGCCATCAAGTATCGCGCGAAACCAGGCGTCACCCCGGTGCAGGTGCACGGTTCTACCGCGCTCGAGGTGACTTGGTCTATCATTCCCTTCCTCGTCATGTTGGTCATGTTCTGGTGGGGAACGGATCTCTTCTTTGCAGCGGAAAATCCGCCCAAAGACGCCATGGAGATTTTCGTCGTTGGCAAGCAGTGGATGTGGAAAGTGCAATATCCGGACGGCAATCGCGAAATTAACGCGTTGCATGTTCCGGTTGGTCAGCCGGTCAAGCTCACCATGGCTTCCGAAGATGTGATCCATAGCTTCTCCATTCCGGCTCTTCGCGTGCGGCATGACGTAGTTCCTGGTCATTACGACGCGCTTTGGTTTCGCGCAACCGTGCCCGGCCATTATCACCTCTTCTGCACCGAATATTGCGGTGACCGGCACTCGCAAATGATCGGCTGGGTGGATGTGATGAATGAAACCGACTACGAAAGATGGGCGAGCGGCGGCGGATCGGGCGGAACTCTGGCCGAACAGGGCCAGCAATTATTTACCCAAAACGGCTGTTCGACCTGCCACTTGTTGAACGAGCAAGGCCGTTGTCCGATCCTTAAAAACCTATATAACAAGCCAGTAGAATTAAACGACGGGCGCACGGTCATCGCCGACGACGCGTACTTGCGAGAATCGATCTTGCAGCCCAACGCCAAAATCGTGAATGGCTTTGAGGCGAATGTCATGCCCAATTTCCAGGGGCAGCTAAGCGAAGAGAACGTCATTCAGTTGATTGCCTATATCAAATCGTTGTCGCCGGCAGTGACGCCATCGCAAGTAGGCGTGCTACCCACCAAGGGGCCTCAAGTGCCGGCGCCTGGAAAGAAGCAAAGCGCTGCTACCAAGGCTACGGCCGTAACACCCGCGCCGCAGCAGTAAGAGATCCCAACTATGGCGACTACATACCCAATCACACCCGAAGCGGCGGCCGAAGAGCCGGTCAACTATCTAAACGTCGAGCATGGCTGGAAAAGCTGGCTCTTTACTACCGACCATAAACGCATCGCGTTGCTGTATCTGTTCTCCATCACCGTCATGTTCATAACCGGCGGAGCCTTCGCAATCCTGGTGCGGATTCATCTGCTGCGGCCAGAGGGCTTGTTCGCGCCTGAAACGTACAACCGGCTCTTCACCATGCATGGCGTGGTGATGATCTTTTTTTCCTGGTGCCCTCCATTCCAGCTACGCTGGGCAACTTTTTTCTGCCCATCATGATTGGCGCTAAAGATTTAGCGTTCCCTAGAGTCAATCTTTTGAGCTGGTACGTCTACATCATCGGCGCGTTGTTTGCGATCTATGCGGTGCTGAGGGGTGGCGTCGACACTGGTTGGACCTTCTACGCTCCATACAGTACAACGTATTCAAACTCGTATGTCTTGTCGGCGGCTACGGGCGCGTTCTTCGCTGGTTTTTCGTCGATCACAACCGGTTTAAACTTTATCGTCACAGTGCACAAAATGCGCGCACCGGGCATGACCTGGATGCGGTTGCCTCTGTTCATCTGGGCGAATTACGCTACCGGCCTGATTCAAATTCTGGGCACGCCTGTGGTGGCCATCGCGTTGGTTCTTGTCGCTGTCGAAAGAGTGATGCACGTCGGCATCTTCGACCCGAACGTAGGTGGCGATCCGATTTTGTTCCAACACATTTTCTGGTTTTACTCCCACCCCGCCGTCTACATCATGATTTTGCCGGGTATGGGCGTAATCAGCGAAGTCATCGCCTGCTTTTCAAGAAAGAGGCCCTTTGGCTACGAATTTATCGCCGCTTCTAGTATGGGGATCGCTATCCTCGGCTTCCTAGTCTGGGGACATCATATGTTCGTGACCGGCCAGAGCGTTTATACCGGCATCGTTTTCTCGTTCCTTACATTTTTTGTCGCCGTGCCCTCTGCCGTGAAGGTTTTCAATTGGACCGCCACCATGTACAAAGGTTCGGTCACCTTTGAAAGCCCCATGCTCTACGCATTCGCCTTTATCGGCTTGTTCACCATTGGCGGTTTGACAGGACTCTATCTCTCAACCATGGCCACCGACGTGGCGCTCCACGGCACCTACTTCGTGGTTGCGCACTTTCACTTTGTGATGGTGGGAGGAATGGTGGTGGCGTTCCTGGCCGGTATACATTTCTGGTGGCCGAAAATGACGGGGCGCATGTACTCCGAGCCGTGGTCGAAGTTTGCCGCGCTACTGATTTTCGCCGGCTTCAACCTGACGTTTCTGCCGCAATTCGTGCTGGGCTATCTGGGCATGCCCCGGCGTTACGCTGCCTATCCGCCTGAATTCCAGGTTCTGAACGTACTCTCTTCCGCAGGTGCGTCCATCCTGGGAATCGCGTTTTTCATCCCGATGGTTTATTTAACTTGGTCCTGGAAATACGGCCCGAGAGTAGGAAACAATCCGTGGAACGCCAAAGGGCTGGAGTGGGAAATTCAATCCCCACCCACGACATTTAATTTCGATGAGACACCGACCGTGACCGAAGAAGCGTACAACTACGGTCCAGTGGAGGAAGAAGTTGGCTGACACGATTGCTCACGTTCCCGACGACGCGGTGGAATCCGAATTCCACGTCAGGCACCATTTCGCCAATGCCGAGCAGCAGATGGATGCGTCCACGCTCGGCATGTGGACCTTCCTGATTACTGAAGTGCTTTTCTTCGGCGGCATGTTTGCCGCCTACGCGGTCTACCGCGAAATGTACCCGGCTGCCTTCGCCGCTACCAGCGAATTTATGAACGTGGAGATTGGCGCGGCGAACACGGCCGTGCTCATCTGCAGCAGCTTGACCATGGCGATGGCCGTGCGCGCTGCCCAGTTAAGCAAGCGCGGAGATCTGATCAAGTATTTGATCGGCACGCTTGTTTTTGGCATGACCTTTCTTGTGGTGAAGGGTTTTGAATATCACGCTAAATACGTGGAGCACCTGATTCCCGGGCCGAATTTCCATCCTACGGAACTGGCGCCGCAGTTCCAGCATAATGCGCAGATTCTTTTCTTCCTCTACTTCTGTATGACCGGCATGCACGCCGTTCACATGGTAGTCGGTGTCGGGCTCTTGACGTTCCTGCTGATCCAGGCGTACCGCAATGTTTTCCACGCGCATTACTTTGCGCCGGTGGAAATGATCGGCTTGTACTGGCACTTTGTTGATATCGTTTGGATTTTCCTGTTCCCGCTACTTTATTTGATTGGACACTGGCACTGGTAAAATATGGCCACCGACGCAAAATCGCACTCTCACATACACATCCCGAAGGTAAGCACCTTGGTGAAAGTCTGGATCGCGCTGCTGGTAGGGACATTTGTCACGGCGGAAGTGGCGACATTCGATCTCGGCGAATGGAACATCGTCATTGCGCTGGCGATTGCCTGCACTAAGGCCACCTTGGTCGCCTGGATTTTTATGGGCGTGCGTTTCACCTCCCAACTCACAAAATTGTTCTGCGTCGCGGGTCTGGTGTTTCTCAGTATTCTGCTCCTGATCACCTTCAGCGATTACAGCAGCCGCAATTGGACGTACCACGCCAAGCCGTGGGCGACGAACAAGTCTCTCGGTCTCAGCAAGTAGATTGCGCTGTACGGTCCTCACCTGATACGCTGATCGGGATTGGAGGCAACCCAATGACAAGAGGCAGAGTAATATTGGCCGGTTTAGCCGGCGGAGTGGCGATGTTCCTGTGGTCATCGCTCGCGCACATGGTTTTACCTCTCGGCGGCGCCGGCATCGGCGAAATATCGAGTAACGAAACGGCGCTCCTCGATTCCATGCATCACTCGCTCGGCAACGCGTCGGGGCTTTACATGTTCCCGTCTTTCGGATTTAACTCGGTCACTTCAAGAAGTGACGCCATGAAGAATTACGACGCGAAGCTGGTCACCAATCCATCGGGTCTTTTGATTTACCATCCACCCGGCGCCAAATCTCTCACTCCGGAATTACTGCTTACAGAATTCCTTGTTGAGTTGTTGGAAGCCCTGCTCGCCGTCTGGCTTCTTGCCCAGACTGCGATTACCAGTATCGGGGGACGCATCGGTTTTGTGGCAACCGCCGGCGTTTTGGCGGCGCTGCCCACCAACGTTTCCTATTGGAACTGGTATGGTTTCCCCGGCAGCTACACCGCTAGCTATATGGCAATTGAAATCGCTGGGTTCGTCGTCGCCGGAATCGTTGCCGCCCTCGTTTTGCGCGGCCGAAAAACCTTCACGGGCGATTCTATCGATCGCTCACACTCGCGGCAAGTTCGCGTTTGATTTCTACGGCCCAAATGCCTTCGAAATCCACGAAGTACGCTTGGATCTCCACGCCAGGGATCGACGGCTGCAGAAATTCGGCGGCACGCTGCAGTTCTTTCTCGTGGTGCAACGCTTCCGCGCGAGCGTCGCCGCCGAATCCGCCAACCAGTCCGCCGTAAGCCCCGCAATCGGAATGCACCATCAAAATCACCAGCTTTGTGCCGTGCAGACGCATCGATTTGCGAATTTGCTCCAGCACAAACTCACGGTCAGTCTCATGTTCCGGCGACGCCAGGCACTTGGCGCCCCCGGCAATCTTGATTGGGTCCGAATTTGCGATCCCAATCCGCTTCAGAAATTTGGTAAACCCGAGTTGGAACCGATTGTCAAAGCACCAGATGATCGCCGCATCGCAGTGATATTTTGCTCGCGGAGCATCGAAGTGAAACACCTTCTTCATCGCGCTGCCGCCTATCTCGCCGGATAGGGCGATCTCATCAATCCTTCCCAAACGATCCGGTTAAACGCATCCGCATCCACTCGGTCCTCGCCCCTAAAATCGAAGCCCTTTGTCTTCGCCGCCCAATACGCCGCCGAATGCGAAATCTTCACGGGTGCCGCCGCCTGCGCCATCCGCCGTGCCGATTCATTCAGCGGCAGCTTGGTATCCGCCAGCACCGCCGATGGCTTCGCTTCAAATCCCCACTCTTTCTGATTCAAATCGAAAATCTCCGTCATCGGCCGCGTCGTCGCGGTATTCAAATTGAGATGCTCCAACCCCAACACATCTTCCATCGTTCGAATCATTGAGACCGTCGTGTAGTAATTCGAAACCACCGCAGCATGCTTCACATACGGCCCCACCACATACGCCGTCGTCCGGTGCGCATCCACATGGTCCGGTCCATCTTGCGAATCGTCCTCAATCACAAAAATCAACGTGTCCGCCGCATAGCGGCTCTTCGCCACACGTTCAATCAGCCGCCCCACCGCATAATCGTTATCGGCTTGCTGCCGCTCCGGCGTATTCACGCCGGAAATGGCCGTGTCGAAATTTCCCATATGATCGGTGCAAAGCTGAACTAATTCGAAGGCCGGGAATTGACCGTTGCTCACAAAACCGTCAAACTCGCGCTCCCATTCCGCCTCCCGATAAAAATCCGGATAACCCGGATCGAATCCGCGGAAATAATGATCGCCGAATTTATACAACTCGGGATTCGACGGCCGCTGCATCTTAACCTTCGCCTTAAAAGGATACGGTTCGCGCGGCGCATCCGCCGCCATATCGCTCATCGCTCCATATTCGCGGAATGTCAAATCAGCCCGCAGCACCGCGTCCCAAATATAACCTTTGCCCTGCCCTCGCTCCTTCCGGCCCGTCGGGTTCAGCCACATTCGCCGTGCCCGGAAGCAAATCCGGATCGTCCGGCATTTTCGGATTCGCTTCGCGCCGTTCCTTCAATGTCGCTAAGCCTATATTGATATCGCGATTGGTTCCTTCAAACTCGTATTGCAACCCGCGCCCGGCATAGTTCACCGCATTCGCCTTCACGCCAAAATCCGATTCCCGCCCGGAAGTGCTCCACGGCCACCCATCGCCGCTCACTTCGCCCGAATTGTAAAAATTATCCAGATCTACAAACTCACTAGCGATGCGATGGAAATTCGGCGTAATTCGCTCGCCAAATTCGGTCAGCGATTTATCACCATTGCCGCGCGGCAAATCGCCCAAAATCTGATCGTAGGTGCGATTCTCCTTAATGATGTAAATCACATGCTTGATGCGCTTGTGCAATTCCGCCATCATTTTTTCATCCTGCGGATTGGCGCGCATCGCAAAATCGTTATTTGCGCCCACCATGCGCGTCAAATGCTCCAACTCCGAACCGCTGGGAATCGGCGCGCTCAGAAATCCCGCTTTCTCCAACTGAAAAATGTATTGATTCTTGCCGCTCAACTGCACATCCATTCCCGGCTTGTTATCGCTTGCAGTGCTCGTCAAGTGCAGTCCAGGATTCGGTCCCGGCACAGTCTTGCCGTTCACGACGTAAAGCCGGTCATCGTCGCGGCTCACACTCACCGCATTCGGCGACCACCCCGTTGGTATCAAGCCAACCACCGCTGAATGCTCGCCCAACTGAATGACCGCAACAGAATTCGACCCGCCATTGGTAACATAAAGCGTTTTCTCATCATGCGAAAGCGCCAGTGCATTCGGCGCGCTGCCGGTATACCCTTTCACATTCTTTAGCAGCCAATCGGGCGCAGTTGTCGGAATCTCTTCCACAATCGCGTTGCGCTTCGTATCGATCACCGTCACGGTATCGCTGTTGTCCGCCGCCACGTAGAGACGCGATTGATCGCGATTCAAAACCATTTTGTTCGGATTGCCATGCACTCGAATCCGCTGCGCCACCGCCGGATGTACGCCGAGTCGCACCTCCACAACTTCGCGATCCCGCACACTGGAAACGTAAACCGAATCGTTCCCTTTCGCTGTGACCCAATAAGGATATTCGCCACCTGCCACGCCGGCTTGCGCAGCGTCGATTTTGCCAGGCCGCAATTCAATTTCCGCCACCACGCGCCGCGTCTGCAAATCGACTTGCGTCACAGAATCGTTATATAGATTCGCGACCACCGCAAACCGTCCATCGCCGGTCACCGCAACGCCCGCGCTGGCCAGCGCTTCTTTTCCAGGATCGAGTCCCAGACCGCCGCTCGTGTGCCCTAGTTGAATCGGGTTGCCTTCTTCCGCCCACCAGCCACCCGCGTTCTTTTCGAATACATGCAGATTGTCGTCCTTGCCGCCTGCAACATAAAAGTGTTTTCCATCTGGCGCGAACGAAATACCCGCAAACGTATTCGGCACTTTCAGCACTTGTTTTTTGCGCGGCTCACGTCCGGAGACGTCGTACACAAATACATACTCTTCGGATGCATCGTCGATCTGCTTATCGTTTTTGTCTTTGATGCGATTGAAACCGGTGGTCAAAATGAGCAGTGTATTTCCAGCCGGATCAACGATCGTGCTCATCGCTTGCCCAGCCAAGTAGTGTGGGAAATCGGCCAGACTCCGGATTCAACGTCTCAAAATGCGCTCCACGCACCGCCAGCGGCGTGATCCTCTTTCCTGTGGGAAGCAAATTTGATTTGACGGATTCGGTTCTTCTCGCGAACGCGACCCCGTTCCGCAAAAGCGTAAAGAGCGCCGCGCTTAGAAATGCGAAAACGAAGAAAGCAGTCCAACGCCGATTGATGGGCATGGTTCTATTAAACATGACAATATTCTCAATGTTGTTTTAGCTGGGACGCAAGCGGTGAAGAGAGGGAGAAAGCTAAATTTCGGCAGGAGAAAAAGGCGAGCCGGGGGTCTCGCCCATGCAATAACATCTTGTTAACCGCCGACGACCATCGCGTAGCGCATTCTTAAGCTACCTTCTGGTCGTTTGGGAACTAAGTACAACTTCATCAATTCGATATTGATCCGAATGCCCGCTCGAGCATGACAGCTCAAGCGTCTTGCTCTTGGAGAATCCTCCTTCTAATTCTTCCATGAGAATCGGAGAGTACACCGTTTCTCCGCAAGTGCGGCAAGCGAATCGCGCATAGCTACTGCTGATTGTCATACCCTGCTATTGTATCGAAACCAGATTGCAATCGCGACTTCGAAAATTGCCCCTACTCTAGACAACTATGGCAAGCAAATTACGCACCTTTGTTCCAGAACATGCGCTATTGTTGATCGATATGCGAATTCTTTCACGCGCCGTCCTCCTGTTGAGCTTTTCTTTTGCACTCGTCGCTCAAACAATTGCTCCGCAGATGTTCGACGGATTGAAGTGGCGCTTGATCGGACCGTTTCGCGCGGGCCGTTCCGTGGCCGTCTCCGGCGTTGTGGGAAGTGGCTCGACTTTTTATTTTGGCGGTGTTGACGGAGGCATTTGGCGAACAGATGACGCCGGGATGACGTGGACACCCATCTTCGATCGCGAGCACGTCGCGTCCATCGGTGCATTGGAAGTCGCGCCTTCCGATCCCAACATTCTTTATGCCGGCACCGGTGAGTCCGATATTCGCTCCGATCTCGCTTCGGGCGACGGCGTCTATAAATCGAGCGATGCCGGTAAGACTTGGCAGAACGTCGGCCTAAAAGAGACCCGGCAAATTTCGCGCGTGGCCGTGAATCCGCACGATCCCAATATTGTTTTTGTCGCCGCGCTCGGTCACGCTTACGGACCCAACGAAGAACGCGGCGTGTTTCGCTCGACCGACGGCGGCGTCACTTGGCAAAAAGTTCTCTTCAAGGGCCCAAGCATCGGCGCGGCCGATTTAGCGCTGGCTGCCGATGCGCCCGAAATTATTTTTGCCGCCCTGTGGGAAGCGCATCGTCCACCTTGGAGCACCTACGCGCCGCTCGCGGGTGACGGCAGCGGCCTTTATCGCTCCATGGATGGCGGTACCACTTGGGAGCAAATCAAAGGCGGCGGGTTTCCCGATAATCACGTCGGTCGAATTGGCGTCGCCATCGCCCGCGGCTACAAACGGCCGACGCATTTACGCCACAGTCGAAGCACAAGGCGACCAGTCCGGCCTATACCGCAGCGACGACGGCGGCGCTAAGTGGACCCGCGTCAATGCCGATCCACGCATCACCGGCCGCGCCTGGTATTTCAGCTCCATCACCGCCGATCCGCACGACCCCGACGTTGTTTATATTCCCAACGTCTGCCTCTACAAACTGAGCGATGGCGGCAAAACCCTCAGCATCGTGCGCGGCGCTCCCGGCGGTGACGATTATCACCAGTTGTGGATCGATCCAGCCAACTCGCAACGCATGGGCCTGGCTACCGATCAGGGAACAACCATCACGCTGAACGGCGGCGCCACCTGGAGTTCCTGGTACAACCAACCCACCGCGCAGTTTTATCACGTTATCACCGACAATCAATTTCCTTATCACGTGTACGGCGCGCAACAAGACAGCAGTACTGCGGGAACTGCCGTGCGTTCCGACTATGGACAACTCGACGCTCGTAACCGTTTCAGTTTCGGCGCAAGTGAGAGCGGTTGGGTGGCCATCGATCCGCGCGACCCCAACATCATTTTTTCGAGCGGCACTTACGGCACCATTGACCGCTTCGACCGCCGCACCGGACAAAGCCAAAACGTCGCCCCTTCGCCTTTCGGATCGTTCGGCAGTTCCATCGCCGACCGCAAATACCGCGCCACCTGGACACCCGTGCTACTTTTCTCACCGAGCGAACGCGGCGCTTTGTATTTCGGCACGCAGTACGTGATGAAGACTCTCGACGGCGGTTTGCACTGGCAAACCATCAGCCCCGATCTCACCGGCGCCTACGGAAGCGCGCCGGTCAGCAAGCGGGACTGCCGTCACCGTCGATAATGCCAAACAACTCGGCTACGGCACCGTCTATTCCATCGCACCCTCACCATTGAGCGCCGCCGAAATTTGGGCCGGCACTGACAGCGGCGTCATTCAACTCACGCGCGACGGCGGCAAGCATTGGCAAAATGTCACACCCGAAATCAGCCCGTGGAGCAAAGTAACCCATATCGAGGTTTCACACTTTAAACCCGGTGAAGCCTATGCGGCCGTCGATCGCCATCGTCTCGACGACCAGCGTCCCTACCTATATAAGACAAACGATTTCGGCAAAACCTGGAGCCTCATTGTCGACGGCATTGCCGCGCCCGCCTTCCTCAACTGCATTCGCGAAGACCCGAAGAAGCAGGGTCTCCTTTATGCCGGCACTGAATTTGGTGTCTACGTTTCTTTCGATGATGGCGCACACTGGCAGCCGCTGCAGCTGAATCTGCCCATCACATCCATTCGCGATTTGGTCATCCACGATGACGATCTTGTCGTGGCCACGCATGGCCGCTCGTTCTGGGTTCTCGATAACATCTCGCCCTTGCGGCAGCTCAATACGCGAATCACGGAGACTCACCTCTTCCATCCCGCCCCCGCCGTCCGCATCAACAACGATTTATTTTCCGGAACCCCGCTGCCGCCCGACGAACCGCAAGCCCAAAATCCGCCTGCGGGCGCCTATATAGATTACTATCTAGCTCACGATGCCACCGTTACCCTGACCATTCTCAACGCCCAAGGCAACGTGGTCCGCCGTTTCAGCAGCAAAGACAAGCCACCGCCCGTTCCATCCAATTTGCCGATCGCGCCCCGCTGGCTTCATGCCACTCCCGTCCTGAGCGGCAGCAGCAGGCACGCATCGCTGGATTTGGGATCTTCGCTACGGCCGCGGCGCCGATATGAACTCGGCCGGCGACGATGACGACACTGTGCCAAGCCGCCGGTCCTTTCGTTTTGCCCGGAAACTATCAAGTGAAACTGACCGCCGATGGCAAAGAGTTCACCCAACCGCTAACCGTGAGAATGGACCCCCGTTCCGTCGCCACACCCGCCGAACTAAACCAACAATTCACCTGGGCCCAGAAAGCTCTACAAATCGCTCAGCGAAGCCGACAAGGCTATCGCCGGTCTCACCCCGCTCGCATCGCAGCCGCGCGCCAAAGCCATTCTCGCCGGCCTAGAAAGCCTCGCCCGTTCGCTAAACGGGATTTTAGCGGCTTTGGAAAGCGCCGACCGCACGCCGCCTTCACAAGTCATCGCCGCGTACCAGGAAGTGAGTCAAAAGCTCGCGTTACACCTCAACGAAGTCCACCGATTGCCATCTGCGCAGTAGGCTTCTTAACAGAGTTGATCTGTATTCATCTGCGGCGTATTCATTTCGTAAGTCTGGGCCGCTATAATCAGGTTTCCGTACACATGCATGAGCGCCCCGCCCTCGATTGATTGGTTCCCTTTATGGCTCAGCCTGCGGGTCGCCACGCTTGCCACGCTATTCGTACTGACAATTGGGAGCGGCGTCTCCTATCTTCTCTCGCACAAAAACTTCCGCGGCAAGCAAGCTCTCGATTCTCTCATTACGCTTCCCTTGATTCTGCCACCCACTGTCCTCGGTTACTATCTCTTAGTGCTGTTAGGCCGCACTTCCGGCCTCGGCCATTTGTATGAAGCCGTCTTTGGCCAGCCCCTGCTGTTCACCTGGCAGGCCGCAGTGGTCGCAGCCTTTCTGCATTCCGCGCCCATCTATATCAAAGGTGCGCGCACCGTTTTCGAAAGCGTTGATTACCGCTACGAATGGGTGGCGAGCAGTCTGGGCGCATCCGCAGCGCGTACATTCTTCCGCATCACGCTGCCGCTCGCATGGCGTGGCCTGAGTTCGCTTGCATCCCTCTGCTTTGCCCGCTCCTTGGGAGATTTCGGCGTGACCCTGATGATTGCGGGCAATATCTCTGGACGAACGCAAACGCTCTCCGTCGCCATTTTCGATGCGGTCGAATCCGGCAACGGCCAAAGGGCGCGCATGCTGGTGCTCGTTATGTCAGTCAGCGCGCTGCTTCTTCTTTGGGTGGCCGCTCGCGTCTCCCGCCAATCGGAGCGCCCCAGTCACAACAGCACTCTCAAAGAATGAACGGCCCCATAAAGATTGATGCCCGCTTGCTCAAACGCTGGCCCGCCGCCGGCGATACGGCTGCGTTTGAGCTCAACATCCATCTCAAGAGCGATGCCGCTGTCACTGTTCTCTGGGGCGCGAGCGGCGCTGGTAAAACGCTCGCCTTGCATTGTCTGAGCGGGTTCGCCAAGCCGGACGAAGGCCGCATTCTGGTCAACGACGAATTATTCTTCGACGCCGCTACCGCCGTCAATCTTCCCCCACGGGCGCGCCGCTGCGGCTACCTGTTTCAGGATCACGCCCTCTTTCCCCATATGACCGTGCGCGAAAATCTCAAGTTCGCCGCCGCGGCCGCCCGCAATAACTCCCGCCTCAATAAGCACCGTCGAATGACCGAACTTCTGGAAGCCTTTGAGCTTTCCGCTCTCGCCGCTCGCAAACCCGCGCAACTCTCCGCTGGTGAGAAACAGCGTGCGGCTCTCGCGCGCATGCTGGTTGGCGATCCTCGTCTTCTTCTCCTCGATGAACCCACCCGCGGCTTCGATGCCCGTCTTCGCCAAGAATTCTATGAAGTGCTGCGCACCACCCGCGAACGGACGCAAGCGCCGATCGTGCTCGTCACTCACGATCTCGAAGAATGCATGCAGTTGGCCGATTTCGTTTGCCTTATGGAGGCTGGGCACTTTGTGCAGAGCGGACCTCGTGAGCAAGTCTTCGCGCTGCCCGCCAACGCCGACGTCGCGCGCACTCTCGGTATCTACAATCTCCTCCCGGCCACCGTCACCGCGCTCGACCCCAGCCGCGATACCTGTCTGCTCGATGTCGCCGGTTCCGACGTGCAAGGCCGCTATCTCAAAGGCCGCCTTATCGGCGATCAAGGCTATCTGTGCATCCGCAAAACCGAGGCGCGTCTGCTGCCCAACCTCGGGCGCAGAGATTTAAACCAGATTGTCCTCCGCGTGCAGGGCGTCACGCCATCGGCGCAAGGCGTCAGAGTACTACTCGAACACGGCGCTGCCACCATGGTCAGCGAAGCGCAGTACGAATTGCTGCGCGGTGAAAATACTCTCAAGCTCGAAGTTCCGCCCTCTGCTGTATACTTCATTGCAAAATGAAACGGTATTACATTACCGACCGCAAGGCCGTCGGCGGCTTCCGGCCACTACTCGACGTCATTCGTGATCAGATGCATCTCGGTGTCGATTTCATTCAGATCAGGGAAAAGGATTTAGCCGCCCGCGAATTGTTCAACTTCACCCTTGCCGTGCTCGAGGTCCGCGCGCGCGAAATCAATCCTCACGCCCACCCGAAAATTTTAATCAACTCCCGCGCCGACGTCGCTCGCGCGACTGGCGCCGACGGCGTCCATCTCCCGTCAACCGCCCCACGTGAAACCTTGCCAGGCTTATTGATCGGCCGTTCCTGTCACACAGTGGAAGAGGTCCACAAGGTGAACGCCGACATCGTCACCTTCGGCCCCGTTTTCTCTTCACCGGACAAGAGCCGACCTACCGGCTTAATCTTGTTGGCCGAAGCTTGCCGAACCGCTAAGTCGGTTTACGCTCTCGGCGGCGTCACTTGGGAAAACGCCGCCGCTTGCATGCAAGCCGGCGCCACCGGCATCGCCGGCATCCGCCTCTTTCAACAGCCCGACCTTGATTGAATGGTCCGTTCGGCGCCGGAAACGCCTCTCGTCATGGACAGCGAGCCGCCCATCGAGCGCCTTGGAAGCGGGTCTGCTTGTCCACCAGTTTCCCTCGATTCATACGTTCAGCCGCCGGCAAAACAAGCGACGCGTCATGGAACCTACTCCCCCGCCACCCCCCTAGTCCGATGGCTGGCGGGAAAAGCGAGTGGCAGAGAGACTATGTCAAGCGATTTGACGCAAACGGACGAGCCAGTCCCTGGCACAACACTTGCAGGGTTCATTCATCAACAAAGCACGACTGAGATGAAGCCGGCTATGCTGAGCTCAACATAACCATGAGCAACTAGCTTTGTGGTTCGCTACCGTCTTCTTTCTTTTCGAAGTGCTCGGCAATCGCACCCGCGCCCTCGAATCCCGTGATTGCAGCAGCAGCCTCGGTCAACATGCCTGCATTCGGATCCAGTTTCTTCATGCCCTCCACCGCCGCCACTGCTCCCGCGATTTTCTCTGCTTCTTCCATGAAACCCATGACTAGTCTCCTCGAATTTGCCTTTATGAATTGCGCCTTGCGGACGCGTCATTTAGCATAACACCTGTAACGCCGCCCTGGAAATTGCGCCCATTGCTCTCCTTGACGGCTCCAGAACGGCTGTCGGTGCCTTGAAGCGCGCGGCGATTGGGCCCCTATGCGCCAAAACATTTAAATAACATTATTCAAGACAGGGGCGGCGATCCTGAATTGATTTTGTTGGAGGCGCGGGGCGGAATCGAACCGCCGAATAAAGGTTTTGCAGACCTCTGCCTTACCGCTTGGCTACCGCGCCACTCTTCGCAACATACCATACCGTCAAGGTATGATTCTGACATGAAGTTAGTCCTGCTTTTATTGCTTTTCGCCTCCACCGCTATCCTCGCCGCACAACCCACGCCCTTGCGCATCATCGCTTTCGGCGCTCATCCCGACGATTGCGACATCCGCTCTTCTGGCACAGCCGCTCTCTGGGCCAAGATGGGTTTCGCCGTGAAGTTTGTGTCCGTCACCAATGGCGATGCCGGTCATCAAACCATGCGCGGCGTCGAATTGGCCAAGCGTCGCCTGGCCGAAGCGAAAGAGTCGGCCCACCGCCTCGGCATTGAATATGAAGTGCTCGATAACCACGATGGCGAACTTCTGCCCACCCTCGAAGTCCGCGGGCAAATCATACGCCAGATTCGCAAGTGGAATGCCGACGTCGTCATCGGCCCTCGACCCAACGATTACCACCCCGATCATCGCTACACGGGAGTTCTGATGCAGGATGCCGCCTACATGGTGGTTGTGCCGAATGTTGCGCCTGATACTCCGGCGCTAAAAAAGAATCCGGTGTTCCTGTATTATCAGGACAATTTTCAGCGCCCCAATCCCTTCCGTCCTGATGTGGCCGTTGACATTGACTCCGTCATCGATCTAAAGCTTGCTGCCCTCGATTCTCATGTCTCCCAGGTCTACGAATGGCTGCCGTGGGTAGATGGCAAGCTGGGGGACGTTCCGATTGATGCGGCGGCTCGCAAAGAGTGGCTTAGGCAGACTTGGTTGGAGCGGCCCATCGCTCCCGACGTCCGCGCCGCTTTGGTGAAGTGGTACGGGCCAGCAGGGGGAAATGCCGTGCAACACGCCGAAGCTTTCGAAATCTGTGAGTACGGCACTCAGCCCGATGATACTCGGCTAAAACAAATCTTCCCGATGTTAGGAAGATAACCTATGCTCGCGTGGCGCGCGCTCCCTCGGTGATGGCCGCAAGCGGAATGCGCAGCCACTCGGGGCGGTTATCCATCTCGTAGTTCAGTTCATAGAACGCCTTATCGAAAACGTAGGCTTCGAGTAGCGTTTGGAACGCGTCCTCGTCCGCCGGCAGAAAAGACGCTTTGCCCGCCTCCTTGCGATAGGCCTCCAGAAAAGCGCCGGAGACGGATTGTTCCCATTCGCGGCGCCGCTTGTCATTGTCCGGTAGGCCTGTATAGGAGGCATAACTGAACGACCGCAGCATCCCCGCTACGTCTTTCAACGGGCAATGCTTGGCACGGCGCGCGGCCAAGGAAGTCGTTGGCTCACCTTCGAAGTCCAGAATTACGAAGTCATCCGGCACGCGCAGCACTTGCCCCAGATGATAATCGCCGTGAATGCGAATGCGCAGCGAGCGGGGATCGAGATTTTTCAAACGATCATAAGTCGCAAGCGCTTGCTGATTCGGCAACGGACGATCAAGACGCGCCAAGGTCGCAGTGGCGCGCTGCGTCATCTCACCACTGAGCTTTAAAAGATCCGCCGGTTCCAGCGGTTCGGGAGCGCACGTGGCCAGCGCCGCATGCATCTCAGCCGTGCGTCGCCCCAGTGTATCCGCAGCCTGCAGCATGGAAATCCGCGCTTTGTCCCCCGCTCCTATTTGTTGCAGAGTCCACTCCCACCCATCCCCCTCATTCCGCACCAACCCCTGCAGCATCGCCAGCGTATGGGTCTCGCCGTTGCCGTCGTAATAACCGATCCATCCGGCAAACGGCGGAATCCGGCGGAACTCGGTATGTTCCGTGAGATAACGGGAAATCTCACAATCCGGATTTTCACCCGGTTGCTGGCGCCGGAACAGCTTCATGATCAGAAGGTCTCCGAAGATAATCGAAGAGTTGCTCTGTTCCGCTTTCACCAGCCGCGCCGGCAAAGGCGCGTCACTCTTTATATAGCCCGTGCTCCGCCGCCCCTCGATATAGCCGCGCTGCGTAGGCAAGCGCGTCTCTTTCTCGATGAGCGAGAGTAGCGCCGCGCACGTGGCTGGGTCGGAGACACCGTCGGAGATTCCCAGCAGCGGAACGAAATAAGTGTCTGCGGGGCCATCGGCGTATTGCACGGAGAGTAGAGTAAGAAGAGACCCAGTGCCAGGCAGCTCGCCCGAGTCAAGAATCTCCACGTCGCTGATTGTGCGTGATTTTGCCCCAAACCATCGTTGCTTCTTGATCAACTCGGGAAGCGTAGTCGTCATAGTAGCTCCGCAAGGTTATCGGCCCAGTAGTCAGGCTGCCACAGGGCAAGCTCTTCACGCTTCCCATAACCGTAAGTGACGGCACAACTCTTCACACCCGCACGGTGCGCCGCTTCAATGTCCGCGGGAGAATCGCCTACAAACATGCAATCTTCGGCAGAGGCGCCCAAACCTTCCAGCGCTTTGAAGATGACATCAGGATTTGGTTTGGCAGGGAAACCATCCGTGCCTTGCACGTGGTCGAAGTAAGGCAGCAATCCAAATCGCTCCAGCACCAGCCGCGTGGTCGGCGTGCCTTTCGTGGTCGCAGTGGACTTGCGGCCGCCCAGTTTCGCCAGCGCCTCCGCCACGCCAGGATAAGCCTTCGTCGCATTGTGGTCGCGTAGCGGATAAAGGCGGCGGTACTCCATCACCAAGGCATCAATCTGTTCTGGAGTGTCGTTAGGGAACAGCTCCTGAAACAAATCAATTAAATGGCGGCCGATGTATCCCTTCAGAAAATCGAATGGCACGTTGTTCTGAGACGTAGACGCCAAAACACCCTGGATGGCTCCGCAAATATCCACTGCGGAATCAACCAGGGTGCCGTCTACGTCAAAAAGATAAACTCGAAATGCCGGAATCAAGCAGGTTGCGGACTCTCGCCCCCCATCAACCCGGGCAGCGGATTGGAAATAGGAGTAGGCGCGATCGTCCCGCCGTCCGGGCTGTTGGGCTTCTGATTGGTAGGCGCCAGCTTCGGCAGAATTTTGCCGTCAATCAACGCCAACACTTCAGCGCCGTCCAACACCTCGCGGTCTAGCAAGGCCTCGGCAATTCGCACAACCGCGTCCGATCTGTCGGATATGATTCGTTTCGCTCGGTCGTAGCCGTCTTCCACCAGCTTGCGCACTTGCTGATCGATCTTAATCGCCGTCTCTTCGCTGTAATCGCGATGCTGGTTGATCTCCCGACCGAGGAAGATCTGCTCATCCTTCTTACCGAAACTAAGCGGCCCCAACTCGCTCATGCCCCATTCGCATACCATCTTATGCGCCATTTCGGTGGCCCGCTCGATGTCGTTGCCCGCGCCTGTCGTCATCTGGTCTAGAAAAATCTCTTCGGTGATGCGCCCGGCCATTAATATCGCCAGCCGCGCTTCCAGATACTTCTTGTCGTGCGAAAGTTTATCGTCTATCGGCAGTTGCATCGTCAAACCCAGCGCCATGCCCCGCGGAATGATCGTCACTTTATGCAACGGGTCGGAATGCTCAATCACGGCGGCAACCAAGGCGTGGCCGGCTTCATGGTAAGCCGTCATCTTCTTTTCTTTGTCGCTAATCACCATGCTCTTGCGTTCCACACCCATGAGCACTTTGTCCTTAGCAAGTTCGAAATCCCACTGCGTCACTACCTTGCGATTCTGCCGCGCGGCTACCAGTGCCGCTTCGTTCACCAGATTCGCTAAATCCGCACCGGCGAATCCAGGCGTGCCGCGGGCAATCACGCTCAAATCTACGTCATCTGCCAAAGGCGATTTCTTGGTGTGCACCTTCAGGATGCTCTCGCGTCCCCGCACGTCTGGTCGGTCCACCACTACCCGCCGGTCAAAACGACCTGGCCGGAGCAAGGCCGGATCCAGAACATCGGGCCGGTTCGTCGCTGCCACCAGAATCACGCCTTCGTTCGATTCAAAGCCATCCATTTCCACCAGCAATTGGTTGAGCGTCTGCTCGCGCTCATCATGACCGCCGCCCAAACCCGCACCGCGGTGCCGGCCGACGGCGTCAATTTCATCGATGAAAATGATGCAAGGCGCGTTCTTCTTACCCTGCTCAAATAAATCGCGTACGCGGCTCGCGCCCACGCCCACAAACATCTCGACGAAGTCCGAGCCCGAGATCGAGAAGAACGGCACATTCGCCTCGCCCGCAATCGCGCGCGCCAGCAAAGTCTTACCTGTGCCGGGAGGGCCGATCAGCAGCACGCCCTTCGGGATGCGGCCGCCCAGTTTCTGAAATTTCTGGGGTTCGCGCAGGAACTCGATAATCTCTTGCAGTTCTTCCTTGGCTTCGTCCACGCCCGCAACATCTTTAAAGGTGACTTTCTTCTGTTGCGAAGAATGCAGTCTGGCCCGGCTCTTGCCGAAGCTCAACGCCTTGTTGCCGCCGCTCTGCATCTGGCGCATCATGAAGATCCACAACCCCAGCAGGATTAAGATCGGCACGAAATTGAACAGCACGCCAATCCAGCCGCTGCTCGTTTCCTTCTCAACCGTGTACTTGACGCCCTTCTCAGACATCAAGTCGTAAATCTTTGGATAATTGGCGGGAATCACCGTGTGATAAGGTTGTGACTTCTTCCCGCTGCCGTCGTCATAGGTGCCGGTGACATCCGTTCCCGTGATATCGGCATCATTAATTTTCCCCGCCTCAATCAGACTGACAAAATCGCCCGATTTCAGCATCGTAGGCGTCGGTCCCTTGCCGGTTTTCACCGCCATGTAAACCAAAACCACAGCGCAGATGATAACCACCCAAAAGACTGCCGTTTTAACGTTTGAACTCATGAAAATCTACTTTCTTACTGGCCAGCGTGTCTCAAAAAACAAAAGGCCTAGAACCACTCTAACGAAACCGCATACCCACTGTATAGAAGACGTAACAATCGTAGCTTTTGATTCATAGATGATATGAGCTAGCTGTACTCAAGTCTGGCAATAGGTCAAGCGCATGATGTTGCGGCTCCCGGCCCGCGCGCTCACTGCTGCTGCGCCCCCAAATTGCCGGACCCAGATAATTTGCGCCCCTATTGTGACTAATGGCCAATGTTTTCGCTCCCAAAGCAGAACCCTGCCCGATTGGAAAAGCGCTTTAATCTTTTCCCCGGAGTGGCCAACTCGTTGAAAAACGTCACCGGGTCGCCAGTTTCGCACCGTCAGTGAAGCTAAGCTCCCGCATCCGGAGAGAAGGTCCCCGTCCCAGTCGCAAATCTCCAGCCTCTGTCCTTCTTCTTTCTTGAAACTAGCACAAACAGACCCTGCTTCACTGGAATTTAACAAACTCAGCCAGATCCGACCCGCCTGGAAAGGCAATTCGCATACTTCGCCGATTTTCAAATCGATTTGATAATCCCGTGCCTGAGACGCCCGTACGCCATGCAGGCTGAGCAGAAGCTGTCCAAAGGACCGCCAGGCATCCACGCCCGGAATAATCACCCGGTCGTGCCCTTCCAGACTGTCACACAACTGGATCACCGCCTCCACATGCTCAAATTCTATAGTCCGTAAATCGCCTCGAACGTCGCAGATGGCGCGCCGAATGAATCGGCGCCGAACGGCCGGGTGGAGCGAAGCGACGGTTTCAGCGTCAAATTGCAGACCAAATGGCGTATGCCTAACTAGCCCCGCATACCCTATTTCGATTTCCCGTTGCCAATAATCTTCTTCCGCTCGCGCCCGGTCCGCGCACTGCGCAAGCAAAGTCTCCAGATTAGGGTTATACGCGGCGCGCAGAACTGGCAGCGTCTCCAGGCGCAGCCGGTTGCGCGTAAAGGATGGATCGAGATTTGAAGAATCCTCGCGCCACTGAATACCTTCCTCGCTGGCCCAGCGTCGCACCTCTTCGCGGCTACACGTGAGAAGTGGGCGAATCAAATGGTTGCTCGTCACCGGACGCATCCCCGCCAAGCCCGCCAGTCCCGCGCCGCGCAGCAAGCGGAATAGCACCGTTTCCGCTTGATCGCTGCGTGTGTGGCCCAAGGCAATCCGCTCCACGCCGTGTTCACTGATGGCGCGTTCAAAAAACGCCCGCCGTTGGTTGCGCGCTTGTTGTTCAATGTCGTTCCCCGGTGCCGCCGCATGCTCCACAAACACAGGTAGCCCCAGTTCGCGTGCAACCTCACGCACAAACGCTTCGTCGGCGTCGGATTCCGCCGCACGCAAGTGATGGTTCACATGCAGCACGCACAGGTCGCAAGCAAACTGGCTGCGCAGCCGCCGCAGCAAATGCAGCAGAACCAGCGAATCCGCCCCGCCGGAAACCGCCACCCCCACCCGCTGCCCCGCCGCCAACATCTCTTCTTGACGCACGTACGCAGCAACTTGCTGAATGAGTGACGGCGGCGATCCCTTCACCCCGAACCCCTCACCGCATCTCCATCGATGTTCCCAATTGCGGCGACCCCGCTTCCTTAGGCGCGGCCAGCAACTCAGTCTTCCAAATGAGCCGCGTCCCAGCAGCCAACTCCCCGGCCACATCGATCTTGGCCATACCCGGAATGGCAGGATCTGTCAAGTGTTCTCTACTAGCGGCCCCGGAGACCGCAACGAGCCGTGCATAAAAAGGCGCCCACCCGGCGTGCGTTTGCACCCTGTCGAACTCAATCACCACTCCCTTCCCGTCACGCTCGAGAAAAACATGTCCCTCCACTGTCGCGCCGCGCGCAATAATCTCATGCCCCTTCAAGAACACGGGCTCCGCTATGCTCGCCGTCAAAACATCGCTCGTTGGCTCACTTGCCGAACTGATCGCAGAGCGCAGCGAGACAATCACCTCCAGATCGGCGGGCAACCCAGACTTTCCGGCAAGCGCGCTGTCCTCAGCTCGCGCCGCATCCGCGCCGAAGGTAACGCTCGATTCCACCGCAAACGTCCGGCAATGATTGAAAAACATACGGCTCAGCCGCTGCGTCCCTGCGCCCTCCGCAACATGCACCTCGGCCACTTGCGGCAACAGCACTCGCCGGTCCGCCATCGTCTCAGCTTCATAGTCGATGATTGCGTCCACCGCCTTCAACTTAAGATTGCGGGGTATGTCAAAAGCATGGACAACCACTCTGCGCAAAAGCAGGTTCGCGTGGTCTACCAGGAACCATCCCTCCACCTCCGCTCGCCCCGACTCTTTGCCGTGGCGTAGCGACCAGCCAGCCTCACCCGGCGAACTGCGAAAAGCGTACCGATAAACCGTCTGGCCCTGCAGCACTTCTTCACCGGCAAACCGCACCTTCGTATCATTGCCGGCCATCAGCCCGCGAGCGATGGAACTAAACAGCCCGGTTGTGCTGAACGTATAACCCAACATCTCAGCCAGCCCGTCATTCGAAAATCGCTTCCCGTCCACATAACCGTAGATCTCTTTGTCCCCTGAGATCCCGACATCTACCCGGATCAGCTCTGCGTCATGCTGTTTCCCGCGCGTATCGATTTGTAAACGCGAAATACTCTCGAGACAAGTGTGCGCCGGTGTCTTCTCAAGGAGAGGGATGTTCTCTTTTTGCACTAAAGCAATCGCCGGCCCCGCTGCCGCCGGTAGTTGCTTCCAGTCCGGCCATATGGCGGCGGCCGCCGGTACTGATGCTTCGTCCGCACGCGCAGGCTTGGCTAAATCCGCCAGTTCCTTGCGGGCGGCTTCGGCATTAGGTCCGTCCGGCGCTTGTTGCAGATAGGCCAACAGATGTTTCGTGCCCTCTTCCATCTGGTTCTTGCTGAACAATACGACTCCCAGCGAAAACTCTAATTCCGGGTATTCATGCCCCTTGTCGAGTCTCAGGCCCTCCCGCGCGCTCTTCTCTGCCGCATCCACTTGTTGCAGGGTCACATGTGCCATCGCATTCAGCGCGTAAGCGCTGGGAAAAGCCGCCGGATTTAGTTCGATCGCCTTTTGAGAATGCTCGAGTACCTTCTGCCAATCGCCCTCCGCTGCTTCGAGCGAGGCCATCTGAATCAATGGAAGCGCAAAGCTCCCATCCGCGCGGATCGCTTCCAACAATGCTTTGCGTGCCTCAGTGCGGTTTCCTCTGCGCCATTCGAGAACGCCTAATGTCAGCCAGGCCGAACTGTAATCCGCATCTCGCAAGGTGGCTTTGTGCAACCAAGCGATGGCACTCGGCAAGTCGCCGTTGGCCGCCTGATCCAAAGCTTTGTCGAAGTCCTTCTGTCCCTTGCCTGCTTGCTCGTCTGCGCTGCTCAGCAGTCCTCCCGAAGTCGCCGCCAATGGTTGCAGAACCAGCTTGCCAACCTTAATGTCGGACTTCGCATCCACCGGCGTTAAAGCTTTGCTTTCGGAGTCGTAGCCTTCCAAAAACGCCCGCACGGCACCTGTCTTTCCCTTCGTCACTGCCGCCAAACTGTCCGGATTGAAGCTAAACGCTCCTTTTGAATCGGCGATCCCCACGAAAATCCGCGCCCCCTCGCACTCGCCATAGAGCGTAACGAGTTCCTTCGGAGCCGTACCGTCGGCCAACACAACACTGCCACGCACCATCCGCGCTCCACGCGAGCCGCCGAGCTTGAGATGCCCTTCTGAATCGCGCGTTTCGGTTTCCGCCGTCGGGCGGTGCATCGTGCCCTGCCCGAAAGCGTGGCCCGGCGCCATGGCCAAAACGCTAAGCAGAAGGAAAGCGCGCATGGCTATAGCGTATCGCTCCGAGGAACACGCGCAAAACGGGCGCGCTGTCAGGCGGCCGCCGCAACAGCGCGGAAGTGTTTGTTCTCTAGCGGTGGCGCGCAGCCGCGCCCTTTGCGCTTTCCGGACCCGCCGCTACTTCGGAGGGCGTGTTACCTTTCCAACGTTCGGTGCCGCCCGCCGTTCCGAAAGAGAAATAACCGCTGCGGCCGCAGTGTAACGCACGCTCTCATCCCCGTCGTCGAATCGCGCGACCACGTCGCTCATTAGCGCAGGATCGCCCCGCTTGGCAATCGCCTCAATCACCGCCACACGCACTTGCGGTTTCTTGTCGTTGGTAAATTCGGCCAGCGCGGTTGCGCTCTTCGGATCCGGATCGGTGGCTAGCCGTTGTGCAGCCAGCGCTCGCACCGGCGAAGCGTCGTCCTGCCTGATCGTTTTGATCGCCTCCCATCCCATGCCTCCGTAAGGCACAAAGCCGATACCAGTTTCAAAAGCCAGCTTTTCCACTTGCTTGCGGTCGCGCAGGGTATCGAGTTGTGATTGCATCAACCCTTTCGAACTTTTGCGGGTCTCTGTCAGCAGCGCGTAATAGATCTCCTGCGCCTTGGGATCTTTGAGCAGGTATAACGAATTCGTGCAAGCCAGTACCACTTGGATTTCTTTGTCGTTCAGGCAAGCGCGCAGTTTAGGTCGGGCTTCCGCCCGGTTCATCTTGCCCAGAACAGCGGCAGCCTCCGACCGGACGTCCTTATCCAAATCGCCCAGCGCCTTCTCCGCCATTCTTTCCGCCTCATCGTCTTTTAGCAAACCCAGCGCATGTACGGCTTTCGCGCGTTTCGTGGCGCTCTTGTCGGCTACGCCCTCTTTGAGCATCGCCCAAGCTCGTTGATTGGCAGATGGCTCGGCACCCGTCACAGCCAGCAAAAAAAGGATGGCAATCATCTTCTCTCCCCCGCCAGTGTACGTTGAACCTCCGAATGCGGAAGCGCGGCTCTCTCGGACTAAGTACACTTACCGCGGTTATTGTACTGACTTGACTCTCACGGCCACAACTTGGCAAACTGGCAGCGGCTTCCAAGAAGTAGGCCCATCGATGTTGAGTTCAAAAATATTTCGTTCCAAAATTCCGCTCGTCGCTCTTGTCCTCGCATGCTCCGCTTCCGCCTCCACCATTAACGCAAGCATTTCAGGAACCTGCGGCTTCTACGTTGGTACCTCTGCCAACATCGTCTATAGCCAGCCGTTCACCGGCGATGGCACTTTCTGCACAGGCTTTCTGCCCGGTGGTTCTTTTATCAATGCGAGCACGCTGCAGGCCGGTGACATCTACTCACTGGCGCACGCCACAGTCGAGGGCGGTGCCCCGGCCGGTTACGGCGTATTCGCGAATTTCGACACCACGCTTCAGGTCACACAGCAGTATCTGTTAACGCCGCCGGTGGCCTCTACCACCGCTACAGGCTACGCCACCACTTTTATCGACCCCTATCATGTGATTGACGACGGCACCGGCAGCGGCGCATGCTCCGAGAACGCCAGCTTGAGTGTGAATGGCGTAACGTCGCCGCACCCGACGGATTTCTCCATTCCCATTACCTTCGGCCGGCCCATTTTGGTGGTAGAAACCGCATCGATCAGCTGTTCGAAATCTGCCACGGAGGGTTTTGGAGAAGATGGAGCACTCGGTTTTTCGGCCGCCGCTCCGTTGCTGCTTTACGACGCCAACGGAAACTTGCTCGGACCGGCCACTCTCACAACCGTTCCGGAACCGTCGGCGGCTGCGTTGCTCGTAATGATCGCCTTGCTTCCCCTTTGGCGCCCTCGCAAAAAAATCGCCCTGCCGCTCGAATAATTCGAGACGACAGGGCCAGAAGATTCACCGAAATTGAGAACGGCTTCCTTTAGCGGCGGCCACCACCGCCGCGGGCGCCACCCGTAGCATGCCCGTAGCCACCGACGCCGTAATGTCCAACCGGGCCACCATAATAGCGGCCGTAGCCACCGTAATAACGACCTCCTAAGAAGAGCGAGAACCCGCCGCCCCAATAGTAGGGATAGCCCCAGCCATATGCGTAGTACGGATAAGGATAACCGTAGTAATAAGGAGCGGGAGCCACAGCAGGATAGGGCGCGCCGGCATAGTAGCCCATCTGCGGGGGCGGTTGTTGGCCGTATTCAGGGCGATCATATTCGCCCGGCTGCACGTAGCGAAACGCTTGTGGCGAGTTCACGGTCGAAATGGTGAGAGGCGCTTCAAGGCGGAACGTCAAAATCTGTTCAGGATATAAAACGCTCGGGTGACCGCGTGTCACGAGCACTCCGATAATACCGACGGCCGCGCCTGCGCCCGCCCCAATGGCCGCCCCGCGTCCCCAATCGGCTGCTGCGCCAACCGCTGCGCCGAGAGCAGTTGTACCGGCGATAGCACCGGCATCGCGGCCTACCGAGGTCGGCCCAGACCGGCTGATGAGGGAGGAGTGAATCGGAATCTGCTGGCCATCGACTAAAGTCAGATCCGTGAGTTGCACGCCGAGCTTCGCCACGCCTTCCACACGGCCGGCCTTAACGGCTTCCGTCACGTGACCGCCCACCGTTTGGCCCGGTTCAGCCACCACCACGCCGTTGATAACGAGTGGTTTCACGAGACTGGCTGAGAACGCATCCCCCTGCTGGTTTCTATCGGAAGACAGCACTTGATTGATGCGCACGGTAAGATACACACCGGCAGGCACGTTAAGAGCGGCTGGTATCGGCGGATAGTTCTGCTGCTGTTGATAGTTCGGTTGTTGTGCCGGATAACCTTGTTGCGGATAACCCTGCGGCGGAACCTGATTTGGTTGCTGCGGCGGATAACCTTGCGGCGGTCCTTGATTCGGTTGCTGGCCATAGGCAGGTTGACCATAGCCAGGCTGGGCGTTAACGTTCGGATCACCGGAGGGCGGCGGGGGCGCCGGTACAGGCTGCTGCGCCGAATAATCGGGGCTGGTCGCCGCCTGCGCGGATTGATCGCCGACGCGCTTCCAGCCACCGCTGGGAGCCGCTGCTGGCGCGGGCTGCGAATTATCGCTTGGCGCCGGGGCAGCCTGCGGCTGCGGATCTTGCGCTACGGCGAAAGCCGGAAATGCGAGCAACGCGCTGAGCACAAGGCTGGTAGCGCGCGGCATGATGTTGGATTTGAGTGCTTGCATGTATCCCTCGTAAGCTCGGACGGTAACCGTAGTGCACGCGTTTCGCCAATGCAAAGCATCTGAATTGATTGGAGTTAGCGCATGGGCGC